>NZ_CANLBS010000024.1 GCF_947488945.1 uncultured Streptomyces sp. | reverse complement strand
TGCTCCGCGACGGCACCTTCTACGAACCCCGAACCCCCGCCGTCACCCTCGCCGCATGAAAGAGACCAACACCCCCGAAACCGGCAGCACGGGATTGACGAACTACATAGAGGCACCCCCCGGGCCGGGCCCGCCCGTTACCGGGGTGGCAGCGGGGGCCGGCGCAGGTCGGGCACCGTGTCGTAGGTGGGCGGGGTCGCGGGCGGGCGCTTCGCCAGGAGGTCCAGTGCCACCCGCACCGCGTCGTCCAGCACCGCGTGGCGTCCCTCGGCCCAGTCGAGCGGGGTGCGCAGCACCTCCACGTCGGGTTCGACGCCGTGGTTCTCGACCGACCAGCCGTAGGTGTCGAACCAGGCGGCGTTCATCGGCACGGTGATCACCGTGCCGTCGCCCAGCCGGTGCCGGCCGGTCATGCCGACGACTCCGCCCCAGGTCCGCTGTCCCACCACCGGCCCCAGCTTCAGCAGCCGGAACGCGGCGGTGATCATGTCGCCGTCGGAGGAGGTCGCCTCGTCGGCCAGCGCGATCACCGGCCCGCGCGGCGCGTTGGAGGCGTAGCTGACGGCCTGCGCGTTGCGGGTCAGGTCCCAGCCGAGGATCTTCCGGGTCAGCTTCTCCACCACCAGTTCGCTGATGTGACCGCCGGCGTTGCCGCGTACGTCCACGATCAGCGCGGGCCGGGACACCTCCATCCGCAGGTCGCGGTTGAACTGGGCCCAGCCGGAGCCGCCCATGTCGGGGATGTGCAGATAGCCGCACTTCCCGCCGCTCAACTCCCTTACCACCTGGCGGCGTTTGGCCACCCAGTCCTGGTAGCGCAGCGGACGTTCGTCGACCAGCGGCACGATGGCGACGCGGCGCGGGCGGCTGCCGGCGCCGGCCGGCAGGAAGGTCAGTTCCACCGTGGTGCCGCCGGCGGCCGTCAGCAGCGGGTAGGGGCCGGTCACCGGGTCGACGGGGCGGCCGTCCACGTGGGTGAGCACCGCGCCCTCCCGGATGCCCGTGCCCGCCAGCGGGGAGCGCGCCTTGGAGTCCGAGGAGTCGCCGGGCAGGATGCGCCGGACCGTCCACGCCCCGTCGCGGCAGACGAGGTTGGCGCCCAGCAGGCCGATGGCACGCTGGTAGTGCGGCGGTCCCTCGTTGCGGCGGGCGGGGGTGACGTAGGCGTGCGAGGTGCCGAGTTCGCCGAGCAGTTCGCGCAGCAGGTCGGCGAACTCGTCGGGGGAGGAGATGCGTTCGACCAGGGGACGGTACTGGGCGAGCACCCCGTCCCAGTCGATGCCGCACATGTCCGGCTCCCAGAAGTAGGAGCGGATGACGCGCCCCGCCTCCTCGTACGCCTGGCGCCACTCGGCGGCCGGGTCCACCTCGTGCAGGATGCGGCGCAGGTCGAGGTAGACGGTGGAGTCGTTGTCGCCCGGCTCGGTGGACGGGACCGCGCGCAGCTCGCCGTCGTCCATCACCACCAGCCGGGTGGCGTCGCCGCTGACCGCGAACCAGTCGAGGTGGTCGACCAGTTCGGTCTTGCGGGCCTTGGTGATGTGGAAGTGCTCCAGGGTCGGCCGGCCGGACATGTCCGCCGGGTTGGCGAACGTCTCGCCGAGGGCTCCCGAGATCGGCCAGCGCAGCCAGACCAGCCCGCCGCCGCTGACCGGATGGAGCGCGGAGTACTTCGACGCCGAGACCGGGAACGGTGTCACCCGGTTCTCCAGCCCCTCGAACTCGACGGTGACGGTGGCGCCCTCGACGGTACCGGTCTCCGGCACGTCGACCGGGTCCAGCCCGCCGGCCGCCGGGCGGCCGTCCGGGGAGAGCGCGAACGGCGACGGGGTGGCGGAGGAGAGCGGCACCAGGTAGGGGCGGCAGCCGAGCGGGAAGGAGAGGTCGCCGGTGTGCACGTCGTACACCGGGTCGAAGCCGCGCCAGGACAGGAAGGCGAGATAGCGGCCGTCGCCGGTGAAGACCGGGTTCTCGTCCTCGAACCGGCCGTTGGTGACGTCCACGACGTGCGGGGCGCCGGGGCCGGAGATCCGGGCGAGCTTGATCTGCCGGAGCGAGCGGCCGATGCCGGGGTGCGACCAGGTCAGCCACGCGCCGTCCGGGGAGAACGCCAGGTCGCGGACGGGTCCGTTGACGGAGCGGATCAGCTCGCTGAGGCCGGGGACACCGGTACCGGCACCGGCGCCGCCCTCGGCCGTCGTCTCCCGGCCGCCGTCGGCCCCCGTCGCGCGGACCAGGTCCGCGCGGGTCGAGCCGGTGGGGGCGGGGGCCGGTTCGTCCGCGCCGGGCCCGTCCTCCTCGGCCGTGTCCAGCAGCAGCAGCCGGCCGTCGTCGGTGGCGACGGCGAGGCGCTCGCCCTCCGGGTCCGAGATCAGTTCCAGCACCCGGCCCAGCGCGCCGGAGGCGAGCCGGCGCGGCGGGCGGTCGCCGCTTGCGCGCGGGAGGGAGGAGATCTCGATCGCGTCCGCGCCCTCGGCGTCGGTGACGTACGCGACCTGGCCGCCGCTGCCCAGCATCTCCGGCAGCCGGACCCGGACCCCGGGGGTGTCGGTGATGGTGCGCGCCGGGCCGTCGCGGTGGGTGAGCCAGTAGAGGCTGCCGCGTACGTTGACGGCGCTGGCCCGGCCCGTCTCGTCCACCGCGAGCGAGGCGACGTGGCTGGCGGCCGGCACCTGGTACGTGCGGCGGCCGGTGCGCGGCCCGCCGAGGCGCACCTCCAGCCGCCGGGGGGTGGCGGCGGGGTCCTCCAGGTCCTCCACCAGCCACAGTTCGCCGGCGCACTGGTAGACCACCCGGTGCCCGTCGCTGGAGGCGTGCCGGGCGTAGAAGGCGTCGTGGTCGGTGTGGCGGCGCAGGTCGGTGCCGTCCATCAGGCAGGAGTAGAGGTTGCCGACGCCCTCGTGGTCGGAGAGGAAGGCGATCCGGCGGCCGACGAACATCGGCGCGTCGAGGTGGCCGCCGATGTCCGGCAGCAGCCGCTTTCCGTGCAGCCACAGCCGGCCCGTCGCGCCGCCCCGGTAGCGCTTCCAGGCGGCGGGCTCGTGCGGCGGCTTGCCGGTGAGCAGCAGGGTGCGGCGCTCGCCGTCGATGTCCGCGACCGCGATGTCGGAGACCGGGCCCCAGGGCAGCCGGCCGCCGGGGGAGCCGTCGGTGGGCAGGCTGTAGGCCCAGGAGAAGTAGGAGAACGGCTGGTTGTGCGAGGACACGGCGAGGATCTGCGCGCAGTCGTCCGGGTCGGGGGTCCAGCCGCAGACCCGGGCGTCGGTCGAGCCCCAGTGGCTGAGCCGGCGCGCCGGTCCGCCGTCGACGGGGGCGACGTGCACCTCGGGGTCGAGGGTGCGCCAGGTCGTGTACGCGATCCGGCTGCCGTCGGGCGAGAACCGTGGGTGGCTCACCCGGGTCCGGTCGACGGTCAGCCGCCACGCCCGGCCCGGCCGGTGCCCCGCGGCGACCAGCGGGGCGACCCACAGGTCGTCCTCGGCCGCGAAGCACAGCAGGTCCTGGTGGAGGTGCGGGAATCGGAGATACGCGACGTCGTCACTCACCCCCCAATGCTTTCCGCGTGCGGGGTCCGGGGCAACTTGTGGTGCGAGCCACAAGCAAAACGTTTCCGTTTCGCACGAAGCCGGGCGTATGGTGCACTCAGCTGTACGAAACGGTTTCGTTCAATTAAGGCGAGGCCATGACAAGAGCAGGCGCGGAAGGGGGCGGAGATGGCACGCACCAGGCTGACGCCTGAGCGCGAGAGCGAGCTGTACGCCGCCGTCCTCGACCTGCTCCGCGAGGTCGGTTACGACGCCCTGACCATGGACGCCGTCGCCGCCCGCACCCACTCCAGCAAGGCCACCCTCTACCGCCAGTGGGGCAGCAAGCCCGAGCTGGTCGTGAAGGCGCTGCGGCACAACAAGCCGGTGGCCCTGGAACAGATCGACACCGGCTCGCTGCGCGGCGACGTCCGTGCCGCGCTGGGCCGTACCGACGACTGCCAGATGGAGAGGGACTCCGCGCTGATGCGGGGCCTCGGCCATGCCGTCCACGCCAACCCCGACCTCGGTCAGGCGCTGCGGGAACTGCTCGTCGAACCCGAGATGACGGGACTCGACCTGCTGCTGCGCCGTGCGGTCGACCGGGGCGAGGTGCGCGCGGACAACCCGGCGCTGAAATACGTCCCCCACATGCTGATCGGCGCCCTGGCCGCTCGGCAGCTCATCGAGGACCGCCCTGTCGATCAGGCCTTCCTCCTGGACTACGTCGACTCCGTGGTGTTCCCCGCCCTCGGCGTCTGACGTCCGGAGCCGGCCCCCCTTGGCCGGCCCCCACCGCTCCACCTGACACGCCGCTCTCGTCGTCGGGCTGGTTCCCCACGCCATCCACCCATGCATACGACCTGACCGGGAGTACGCCCCCGTGGCCACTTTCCTTTACAAAGTCGGACGCCTCGCGTTCCGGCGCCGACGTTATGTCGCCCTTGTCTGGGTGGCGCTGCTGGCCCTGGCCGGCTTCGGCGCCGCCTCCGCCTCGACCGCCACCTCCAGCTCCTTCTCCATCCCGGGCACGGAGGCCCAGAAGGCCTTCGACCTGTTGGAGAAACGTTTCCCCGGGGCCAGCGCCGACGGCGCCGCTGCCCGGGTCGTCTTCCAGGCACCCGAAGGCGAGAAGGTCACCGACGCGGCCAACAAGGCCGAGGTCAAGGACATCGTCGCCGAGCTGAAGTCCGGCTCCGACCAGATCGCCGACGTCGTCGACCCGTTCACCGGCAACGCCGTGAGCAAGGACGGCTCGACCGCGTACGTCTCCGTCTCCTACGCGGTCAACTCCATGGAGCTGACCGACGCGACGCGGGACGCCCTGGAAGACGCCGGCCACACCGCAGAGAAGAGCGGGATGACCGTCGCCATCGGCGGTGACGCGCTCCAGGTGATGCCGGAGACCGGACCCGGCGAGATCGTCGGCGTGGCCATCGCCGCCGTGGTGCTGGTGGTCACCTTCGGTTCGCTGGTCGCCGCCGGACTGCCGCTGGTGACCGCCCTGATCGGCGTCGGCATCGGCGTCTCCACGATCACCGCGCTCGCCAACGTGCTCGACCTGGGCTCCACCACCTCGATCCTCGCGATGATGATCGGCCTCGCGGTCGGCATCGACTACGCCCTGTTCATCGTCTCCCGCTACCGCGCCGAGCTGGCCGAGGGCCGCGAGCGTGAGGAAGCGGCGGGCCGTGCCGTGGGCACCGCCGGATCGGCCGTCGTCTTCGCCGGGCTCACCGTCGTCATCGCGCTGGCCGGTCTCTCGGTCGTCAACATCCCGATGCTGACCAAGATGGGGCTGGCCGCCGCCGGAACCGTCGTCATCGCCGTCCTGGTCGCGCTCACCCTGGTGCCGGCCGTCATGGGATTCGCGGGCAAGCGGATCATGGGACGCAAGGCGCGCAAGGCCGCCGAGGCGGAGAACCGCCCTGACGCGAAGCCCAACCTGGGCACCCGCTGGGCCAGGTTCGTGCTCCGCAAGCCGGTCTGGGTGCTGCTCGTCGGCGTCCTCGGCCTCGGCGCCGTCGCCATTCCGGCCACTTCGCTGGAGATGGGTCTGCCGGACGAGGGCTCCCAGCCCACCAGCACCACCCAGCGCCAGGCCTACGACATGCTGTCGGACGGCTTCGGCCCCGGCTTCAACGGGCCGCTGATGGTCGTCGTCGACACGAAGAACAGCTCGGACGGCGACGCCGCCGTGGACCGGGTCTCGCAGGAGATCGAATCCATCGACCACGTGGTCGCCGTCGCGCCCGCCGTCTTCAACGAGGCGCACGACACCGCCACCCTCACGGTCGTCCCCAAGGACCGGCCGAGCTCCACGCAGACCGAGGACGTCGTCCACGCGATCCGTGACGCGGGCGCCGACATCAAGGACGACTCGGGCGCCGAGGTGCTCGTCACCGGGGCGACCGCGATGAACATCGACTTCTCGCAGAAGATGAACGACGCCCTGCTGCCCTACCTGGCCCTGGTCGTCGGTCTCGCCTTCCTGCTGCTGATGGTGGTCTTCCGCTCGATCCTGGTGCCGCTGAAGGCGGCCCTCGGCTTCCTGCTCTCGGTGGTCGCCGCGCTCGGCGCCGTCGTCGCGGTCTTCCAGTGGGGCTGGCTCGGCTCGCTCCTCGGGGTGGAGCAGACCGGCCCGATCATGTCGATGATGCCGATCTTCATGGTCGGCGTGGTCTTCGGCCTCGCCATGGACTACGAGGTCTTCCTCGTCACCCGGATGCGGGAGGCGTACGTCCACGGGGAGTCGCCGGCCGAGGCCGTCGTCACCGGCTTCAAGCACGGCGCCCGGGTGGTCGCCGCCGCCGCGGTGATCATGATCGCGGTCTTCTCCGGCTTCATCGGCTCCAGCGAGGCGATGATCAAGATGATCGGCTTCGGCCTCGCGATCGCGGTCCTCTTCGACGCCTTCGTGGTGCGCATGGCGATCGTGCCGGCGGTACTGGCCCTGCTGGGCGAGCGGGCCTGGTGGCTGCCGCGCTGGCTGGACCGCGCCCTGCCGAACGTGGACGTGGAGGGCGAGGGCCTGCGCAGGCAGCTCGGAGACGACGGGTCGGCCGGTTCTGACGGCGACGCCGGCGGGGAGCGGAAGCTGATCAAGGTCTGACCCGAGCGGGGACCGGACCGCGGGGGCGGTCCGGTCCCCCGTGCCCCTCGGGGCACGGCCCGGAAACGCGCCGGTCGCCCGTGGGGACGGGGTGCCGGTGCCACCGTTCCGGCTCCCCCGCGGAGGCCGGAACGACGAAGACCCCCGTGCGAACGGGGGTCTTCGTGGTGTCCGGCGATGCCCGCGCGGCCCCAGCGGTCACGGGGACGCGGGACCGCCACTGCGCCGCCCGGGTGAGGCGGCGGGGCGGCGGGTCAGCGGCTTGCGGTGGCGGGCGGGGTGCGGGCGCCCGTGTCCGGCGCGGTGGAGACGGCGGCCGGGCGGCCGGAAGGCCGGGTGCCGGCCGGCCGGGGCGCGCCCGCTTCGGCGTGGGTGCGGCGCAGGAAGCGCAGCAGCGGGGTGTTGTCGATCTGGAACACCTCCACACCGCGCGCACCGTGCAGTTCCAGGATCAGCTGGGCGCGGCCGCACGGCCAGATCCGTACCCCGTCGCGCTCGGCGGGGGAGCGCAGCCCCTGTTCCAGCAGGTCGCGGCCGAGGGCCCGTTCGGTGCCGCCGCCGAACCGCAGGCGGACGGTGCCGGGGGCGTCCGAGGTGTCGTAGCGCAGGACCACCGGGACCGGGCGGGTCAGCGGGCCGTCGGTGATGAGCCGGGCTCGGGCGTGTTCTTCGATCACGGGATCCATGGACCGGCTCCTTCTACGCAGAAGACTTCGTCCTTAAATGTCCCATATTTTCGGTATTTCCGATGAATGGTTGATTCGGTAATCGTGGTCCTTTCGCTCTTGCGCATCATTTGCAAGAAGCCCCTATGATTGTCGGGTTCACAACGGACCTGGCGCAGCTTCGCTGCACGGCAGAAGGCAGAGCCTCTCCATGCATGTACCCGACGGATTCATCGACGCACCCGTCTCCCTGGCCGCCGGTGCCGTCGCCGCGGGCGCGGTGGCCGTGGGCCTGCGCGGCGCCCGGCGTGAACTGGACGAGCGCACCGCACCGCTCGCCGGCCTCGTCGCCGCCTTCATCTTCGCCGTGCAGATGCTGAACTTCCCCGTCGCCGCGGGCACCAGCGGCCATCTGCTGGGCGGAGCGCTCGCGGCGATACTCGTGGGCCCCTACACGGGCCTGCTCTGCGTCTCGGTGGTCCTGCTGATGCAGGGCATCCTCTTCGCCGACGGCGGCCTGACCGCGCTCGGCGTCAACATCACCGTCATGGGCCTGGTCACCACGGTCGTCGGCTACGGCCTCTTCCGCGGCCTGCTGGCGGTACTGCCCAGGCGGCGCCGCACCGCCACCGTCGCGTCGTTCGTCGCCGCGCTGGTCTCCGTACCGGCCGCCGCCGCCGCGTTCACGCTGATCTACTGGATCGGCGGCACCACGGACATCCCCATCGGCCGGGTCTTCACCGCCATGGTCGGCGTCCACGTCCTCATCGGCATCGGTGAGGCCGCGATCACCGCGGCGACCGTCGGCGCCGTCATCGCCGTCCGGCCCGACCTGGTCCACGGCGCCCGCGGCCTCACCGCACCGCTCCGGCTGCGGGTCGGCGGCGAACTCGTCGACGCGCCCGCGCCCGCCGCCGCGGCCCCCGCCGCCCGTTCCTCGCGCGGTCTGCTGGCCACCGGCCTCGTCACCGCCCTCGTTCTCGCCGGAATCGTCTCCTTCTACGCCTCCGCCAGCCCGGACGGACTGGAGAAGGTCGCCGCCGACCAGGGCATCGACCGGAAGGTCGAGGAGCACGGCGCCGCGAACTCCCCGCTCGCCGACTACGGCGTCGAGGACGTGGACGACGCCCGCCTGTCCGGCGGGCTCGCCGGGGTGATCGGCGTCGGCGCCACCGTCCTCGTCGGCGGCGGGATCTTCTGGGCGGTCCGCCGCCGCACACCCCTCGCGGCCGCCGACGCCGCCGACGACACCGACGCCCCCGCCGGGGAGACGGCCGCCACCGCACCGGCCCGGGACACCGTCTGACATGGCGTCCGGCCACGCGCACACGCTCTACCGGCACGGTCACTCACCCGTCCATGCCCTGCCCCCGCACTGCAAACTCGCCGCCGTCCTCTGCTTCGTCCTCGTCGTGGTCTCCACCCCGCGCGAGGCGCTGTGGGCGTTCGGCGCCTACGCCCTCCTCCTCGCGGCCGTCGCCGCACTCGCCCGGGTCTCCGCCGGGTTCCTGCTGAAGCGCCTGGTCATCGAGGTGCCGTTCGTCGCGTTCGCCCTGCTCATGCCGTTCGTCGTGCCGGGCGAGCAGGTGACGTTCCTCGGACTGCACGTCAGCGAGCCGGGCCTGTGGGGCGCCTGGAACGTGCTGGCCAAGGGAACCCTCGGCGTCGGCGCCTCCGTGCTGCTCGCCGCGACCACCGAGCTCCGCGACCTGCTGCTCGGGCTCCAGCGCCTGCGGCTGCCCCCGCTCCTGGTGCAGATCGCCTCGTTCATGCTCCGCTACGGAGACGTGATCACCGACGAGATGCGCCGCATGTCCGTGGCCCGCCGCTCCCGCGGCTTCGAGGCGCGCGGCGTCCGCCACTGGGGCGTCCTCGCCAAGTCGGCCGGGGCGCTGTTCATCCGCTCCTACGAGCGGGGGGAACGCGTCCACCTCGCCATGGTCAGCCGGGGCTACACCGGCACCATGCCGGTCATCGACGAGGTCACCGCCACCCGCGCACAATGGGCGTACGCGGCGGCCCTCCCGCTGCCGGCGCTCCTCATCTGCCTGCTGGGCCGTTTCGGGTGAGTCGCCCGCCCTGACCGCCGCCCCCACACCGATGCGTCAACGTCCCGTACCCGTACGGGATCAGCCCTACGAGCCGTGCGAGGCTTCCATGAACACAGACGTCGGCGGCCCCGCGGGCGCGGCGCCCGCCCCCTCCCTCGACGTGCGCGGACTCGCGTACGCCTACCCCGACGGCCACCAGGCCCTGTTCGGGGTCGACCTCACCGTGGGACGCGGCGAGCGGGTGGCCCTGCTCGGGCCCAACGGCGCGGGCAAGACCACCCTCGTGCTCCACCTCAACGGCATCCTCGACGCCGGCGCGGGCACCGTCCACGTCGCCGGGCTGCCCGTCGCCAAGCGCAACCTCGCCGAGATCCGCCGCCGGGTCGGCATCGTCTTCCAGGACCCCGACGACCAGCTCTTCATGCCGACCGTCCGCGAGGACGTCGCCTTCGGACCGGCGGCGGCCGGACTGCGCGGCCCGGCCCTCGAAGCCCGCGTCACCGCGGCCCTGGAGCAGGTCGGCATGGCCGGGTACGCCGACCGGCCGCCGCACCACCTCTCCTTCGGGCAGCGCCGCCGCGTCGCGGTGGCCACCGTGCTCGCCATGGAGCCGGAGATCCTGGTGCTGGACGAGCCCTCGTCCAACCTGGACCCCGCGTCCCGGCGCGAACTGGCCGACATCCTGCGCTCCTTGGACGTGACCGTGCTGATGGTCACGCACGACCTGCCGTACGCCCTGGAGCTCTGCGGACGGGCGGTGATCCTCAGCGAGGGTGTGATCGTCGCCGACGACCGCACGCAGGCCCTGCTCTGCGACGACGAACTGATGCGCGCCCACCGGCTGGAGCTGCCCTTCGGCTTCGATCCGCGGTCCGTGAGCGTCAACAGAAGTTGACCCGCCCCCCATTTCACCTGCGTGGGGATGCACCATGGGGGGATGAGCGGGAGCGCGGAGACAGGCGTGGACGTACGAGGCACGGTGGCACCCGGATTCGAAGCGGTCCGGGACGCCTTCGTGCGCAACTTCGAGGAGCGCGGTGAGCGCGGCGCGGCCGTCGCCCTCTACCGCGACGGGCGCAAGGTCGTGGACCTGTGGGCCGGCACCAAGGACGTCGACGGCACCGAGCCGTGGGCGGTCGACACCGTGCAGGTCGTGCGCTCGGCGGGCAAGGGCATCGCCGCCGCGGTGCCGCTGATGCTCCATCAGCGCGGCCAGGTCGACCTGGACGCCCCGGTGGGCACGTA
Source organism: uncultured Streptomyces sp. (assembly GCF_947488945.1). Classification (GTDB taxonomy): domain Bacteria; phylum Actinomycetota; class Actinomycetes; order Streptomycetales; family Streptomycetaceae; genus Streptomyces. The sequence goes on along the minus strand of NZ_CANLBS010000024.1, from coordinate 100,865 downwards.
CTGGCCGGAGTTCAAGGCGAACGGCAAGGAACGCGTCCTGGTCCGCCACCTGCTGGCGCACCGGGCGGGTCTTCCCGCGCTGGACCGCCGGCTCACCCCGGCCGAGGCGATCGACGGCGTCTCGGGACCGCGTGCGGTCGCCGCCCAGCGCCCCGCGTGGGAGCCCGGCACCGACCACGGGTACCACCCGCAGACGTACAGCTGGCTCGTCGGCGAACTGGTGCGCCGGGCGACCGGCCGGACCATCGGCCGCTGGGTCACCGAGGAGATCGGCCGGCCGCTCGGCCTCGACTTCTGGTTCGGGCTGCCGGCCGACGAGGCGCACCGCATCGGCCGGATCGGCCGGGTGGAGGCGCCCGCCGCCGGGGACGCGGGAGCGCTGCGGATGCGCCCCAAGCGGGCCGTGGTGGAGGCGTACGCCGTTCCGGGGTCCCTGACCCGCCGCGCCTTCGACTCGATCGACCCGTTCCCCGACGAGAACGACGAGGCGTACCGGGCCGCCGAACTCCCCGCCTCCAACGGCATCGCCACCGCCCGCGCCCTGGCCCGCTGCTACGCGGCGATGATCGGGGACGTGGACGGCCACCGGCTGTTCGCCCCGGCCACCCTGACCCTGGCCCGCACCGAGGAGTCCTCGGGACCGGACCGGGTGCTGGTGGTCAACACCCGTTTCGGCCTGGGCTACATGCTGCACGGCCCGGCGGCCCCGCTGCTCGGCCCCGGCTCCTTCGGCCATCCCGGCCGCGGCGGTTCGCTCGGCTTCGCCGACCCCGAATCGGGCGTCGCCCTCGGCTATGTGACGAACGGTCTGCAGAAGGGGGTCACCGCCGACCCCCGTGCGCAGGCGATCGTGCGCGCAGTACGGTCGGTGCTATGACGCCGATATCCGAGCCCGCCGATCGCCGCGCCGCTCCCGCGACCACCCCCGCCGCATCCGTGCCCGGCGGCCGCTTCGACGGGTACTCCGTCCTGATCACCGGGGCCGGGCAGGGCGTCGGGGCCGCGACCGCCCACCGGCTGGCCCGCGAGGGCGCCGCCGTCCTGGTCACCGACCTGGACGGCGACCGGGCGAAGCGGGTGGCGGCGGAGATCGGGGCGGCCGGCTCCACCGCCGAGGCCTTGGCCTGCGACGTCGGCGACCGGGCGGCGGTGGAGGCGGCGGTCGCGCACGCCGTGGCCGCCTTCGGACGGCTCGACGTCCTCGTCAACAACGCCTACGCGGCGGGCGGGGACGCCCCGCTCTTCGAGGACGAGCCCGACGAGGCGTGGGAAGACCGCCTGGACATCTCGCTGGGCGGCGCCTTCCGCTGCTCCCGCGCCGCGCTGCCCCACCTGGTGGCCTCCGGCCGGGGGGCGATCGTCTCCATCGGCTCCGTCAACGGCGAACAGGACTTCGGCGGCCACGCGTACAGCGCCGCGAAGGCGGGCCTGGCCAGCCTGACCCGTACGCTGGCGGGCCACGCCGGACCGCGCGGCGTCCGGGTCAACCTCATCGCCCCCGGCACCCTGCGCACCACCGCCTGGGCGGGCCGTGAAGACGACCTCGGCCGGGCCACCGCCCTCTACCCGCTCGGCCGGATCGGGGAACCGGAGGACATCGCGGCGGCCGTGGCCTTCCTGGCCTCCGCCGACGCGTCCTGGATCACCGGGATCACCCTCCGGGTGGACGGCGGACTGCTGGCCGTCAACACCGGTTTCAAAAACGCGATCAGGGACGAGACGGAGCTGCCGGCTTCCTAGCCCTTCAGGGTGGGACGGGGGCACGGGCTGCGGTCCCCTGCCCCCGCCCCACCTCAGGCGGTGTGCAGCATCAGCCCGATGCCGACGACCATCAGCCCGGCCGCGGCGATCCGCGGGGCCCCGAACTTCTCCTTGAAGAACAGCGTCCCGAAGGCCGCGCCCACGATGATCGACGACTCGCGCAGAGCCGCGATCGGGGCCAGCGGGGCCCTGGTCTGCGCCCACAGCACCAGCCCGTAAGCCGTGACGGAGAGCGCCGCGCCGAACAGGCCGCGGGCCGCGAACGGCCGCAGTTCCGGCAGCAGTCGGCCGCGCCGCCGCCAGAGGGCGTAGGCAGGGATGGCGATCCCCTCCAGGATCATCAGCCAGGCGACGTACCCGAGCGAACTGCCCGAGGCACGCACCCCGACTCCGTCGACCGTCGTGTACCCGGCGATCGCCAGACCCGTCGCGAGCGCCGCGAGCAGCGCCGGCCAGTCGGGCCGTCCGCCCGAGCCCCGGATGCCCCAGAGCGCGACACCGACCAGCCCGGCCGAGGCCACCACGACCCCCGCCGTCGCCCAGCCGTCCGGACGCTCGCCGACGAACACGGCGGCCAGCACGGTGACGACGAGCGGGGCGGTGCCGCGGGCGATCGGGTACATCTGGCCGAAGTCGCCCAGGGTGAACGACCGCATCAGCAGCACCATGTACAGCACGTGCAGCGCCGCCGAGACGACCAGGTACGGCCACGCGTCCGCCGCCGGGAAGGGCGCGAAGCACGCGCCCACCGCACCGATCACCAGCCCGCCGCCGGAGATCAGCGTGAAGGAGACGAGTTTGTCCCGGATGCCGTGGGCAATGGCGTTCCAGCTCGCGTGCGTGAACGCGGCCAGCAGGACCGCGCCGACGACGAGCGGGGTCACGCGGTGCGCTCGCGCACGTCCACGAGGGTGCCGCCGGCGTGCCCGATCAGCGTCTTCGGGTCGAGCGGGAACACCGTGTGCGGCGTTCCGGCGGCGGCCCACACCACGCCGTGCTCCAGCAGGCCGCGGTCGGCCAGCACCCGGGTCCTGGTCGCGTGACCGAACGGCGGCACACCCCCGATCGCGTACCCGGTGGTCTCCCGGACGAGTGCGGCGTCGGCCCGGACGACCTTCTCGGCCCCGAGTTCCTGCCGTACCCGCTCCACGTCGACCCGCGAGGAGCCGTCCATCAGGACCAGGACCGGCACGCCGTCCGCCGCGAAGACGAGTGACTTGACGATCTCCGCGAGTGCGCAGCCGATCGCCGCCGCGGCCTCCGCGGCGGTGCGGGTCGCGTCCGGGAAGCGGCGGACCTCGACGTCGAGTCCCAGCGCGTCGAGCGCGGCGGCGAACCGGGGGTGGGCCTCGGAGGCGGGTGACCCGGCGGGGGGAGCCGGGGCGGTGGACGTCGTGGCGGGCGGGGTGGTGTGGTCGGAAGTGCTCATGGATCCGCACGCTATCGGCCGCCCGGGGAAGCCCGCGAGGACGTTTCGCCCGGCGGGACGCGGCGGGACGCGGCGGGACGCGGCGGGACGGGGCGGGGCGGCCCGGAGCGGTTCGGCAGGTCCGTCGCGCGGGGGCGTACGGGGGCGGCCGAACGGCCCGGCGCGGGCTGCTGCGGACCGCCGATCCCGTTCCGTTCAGCCCGCGTTGAGCACCGCCGCCACGACCGGCCCCGCCGCGTCGCCACCGTGCCCGCCGGACTGGACGACGGCCGCGGCGGCCAGGTCGTCACTGAATCCGGTGAACCAGCTGTTGGACGTGGCCTGGCCGTCGACCTCGGCCGAACCGGTCTTGGCGCCCTTGTCGCCGCCCACCGAGGCCATCGCCTTGGCGGCCGTGCCCCAGGAGGCGGTCGCCCGCATCATCTGCGTCAACTGCTTCTGGACGGACGGGGACAGCGACCGGGTGGCCTGCGCCAGTTCACGGCCGTCGAGGTCCTGGTCGACGATGATCGGCTGGCGGAAGGTGCCGTTGCGGGCGGTCGCGGTGATCGACGCGACGTTGAGCGCGTTCATCTGGATGGTGCCCTGCCCGATGTACTGGGCGGCCGCCTCACCGCCCATCTCCTCCGGGACGCTGCCGTCGAAGGTGGACACCCCGCTCTTCCACTCCAAACCGATCCCGAAGACCTCGCGGGCCTCCTCGGCGAGCGCGGAGTCGTCGTCCACGTCGTCGATCAGCTTGATGAAGCCGGTGTTGCAGGAGGCGGCGAAGGTGTTGGTGAAGGTGGAGCCGTCCGGCAGTGAGAAGTTGTCCAGGTTGTGGAAGCTGCGGCCCTGGTAGAGCACGTCCTTGGGGCATTCGGTCGCCCCGTTGGCGGTGGCCTTGCCGCGTTCCATCAGCATCGCGGCCGTCACGATCTTCATCGTGGAACCGGGGGCCTGCTGCCCCTGGAGCGCCACGTTGAACTCCGTGACGGGGTTGTTGGCGACCGCGCGGATCGCTCCCGTGGACGGCTTCACCGCCACCACGGATGCCTTGGAGAATCCCTTGACCGCCTTCTCCGCCGCCGCCTGGGCCTCCGCGTCGATGGTCGTGCGCAGCTTGCCCGCCTTGCCCTTGGAGAGCGTCAGCAGGGACTTGTCCGCCTTCTTGCCGTCGGCGCTCTTGATCCACGTCTCGATGCCCGGGGTGCCGCCGGCCGCGTCCCCGTACCGCGTGCGCAGGGTGTCCAGGATCGGCCCGAGGGAGGGGTACTTCTCCTTCGTCAGCGGCTTGCCGTCGTGGTCGGTCGCCTCGATCGGCGCGGCCGTCGCCTCACCGGTGACGAGCGAGGCGCCGTCCGTCAGCTCCGGGTGGATGACGGTCGGCGCCCAGTCGACGAGCGCCTTCCCGGTGGTCAGTCCCCGCACCACGGTGAGCTTCGTCGCGTACGACCACGGGACCGACGTGCCGTCGTAGGAGACCGTCGCCTTCACGGTGTACGGGACGGTCGCGCCGGTCGCAGTGCCGGGGGTGATCGTGGCCCCGGTGACGTGCGCGTCGGTGGCGTACCCGGCCAGCAGCGGTTCGGCGACCGTGTCGTTGTTGGTGAGCCGGGCGGCCTTCGCCGCGTTCCCGGTGGTCCAGGCGTCGAAGAACGCCTTCGTCGTCTCCGCCACCTCGTCCGCGCTCGGCGGTCCCGTCTTCACCTCGGCGGGTGCGCCCTGCGTCGTGGTCCCGTCGGCGTCCGAGAACAGCGCCGCGTACGCGCCGTACCCCAGCCCCCCGGCCACCAGCACGAAGACACCGCCGACGATGCCGACTTTCGCTCCACTGCGCATGGACGCAGTCCCCTTCCCCGTTCCCCGTGCACCCCCTTGAACGCGTTCAAAGGGGTGTTGTCATTTTGACTGTACGGGACGAACTCCCGCCCGCCGAGCCCCTGTTACCGGACCGGGACACCGCGCACGGGAGCGCTCTCCGGGGTGTGCAAGGGGAAGGGGCTCGGCACGGAGAATGACCGGTTTCCGCGTCACGGCGCCCCCGGTGCGTGGGCCGCCCCCGTCGCACACCCGGCGGAGGGCATCCCGTGCGCGGCGGCGGCCTCGCCGCAGGCTCTGGGGAAGAAAGTGATCGCAGACGTTTTCAGGACGCTCTGCGGGTGCACATTCCGTGCACACGGGCGTATTCCACGCCCCCGCGCGTACTCACGAATGCGCCTGGCCGGGCGGGAGCGCCCGGTCGGGCGGGTTTCCATGCGTCATCGAATGCACTTGGACTTTTTTCGGGGCGATTTCCGGACGCCCGGATAGCGGACGGACGCCCGGAAAGCGGTCGCCGGACGGATTCCGCCGTTGTCGGCGGCTCTCCGTCCGACGCCGGTGACGGGCTCAGCCGATGGAGATCGACGTCTGGTAGGTCGTGCTCTGGACCCAGGCCGTCTCTCCGCCGCAGCTGTACACCGAGGCGGCCGACGACGTGGCCGTGACCCAGGATCCGCTGTGCGTCGAGGAGATTCCGCGGTAGTTGATGCACGTGACGACGACGCGCACGGAGCCGGCGCCCCCGGTGCAGTCCGCGTACCCCTTGACGCCGGCGCTGTCCGACCAACTGGAGCACCCGGTGGGGCCGGCTGCAGAGGCCGGAGCCGCACCGGCCAGTCCGGCTCCCAGGAGAGCCGCCGTCGCGACGGCGGCAGCCGAGATCTTCTTCGTGAAAGCCATGAGATTTCCCCCTCATCATCAGAATTTTATGCAACCCCCAGATCGTTCTCGGAGTTCCGTAAGAGGGCAAGGCATCGTAAGGAATGGGTCATGTGATCATTTTCACGTGTGGCTGGGTTTATGTCTCCCTCGCGGGCATTCCCGCACGGGCCTCCGCCAGGTACAAAGACCGCTCGGGTGAAGAGGGAAAGGCGAAAGAAGGCCGATGCGGGTGACTTTTCCGGACTCATCGATGCATGCTGGATTCTGCTCCCTCGCACCGCGGAGGGGGCCCGGCCCACGCACGGCCGAGCCCTCTCCACACGACTGTCCGGCTACACCCAGGTGTCCAGCCACATCCGGTCCCGCCAGGACCCCTCCGGGATCGATGTCCCCGTGTACAGCGGCCAGAAGTAGATGAAGTTCCAGACGATCAGCAGCACGATCACGCCCACCGCGACCACGCCCACCGTGCGGCGGCGTTCGCCGGTGGGGTCGGCGGAGGGCAGCAGGCCGGTGTCGGCCTTGGGGCCGGTGCCGGGGGCCGGGCCGAGCATCGCGCCGAGCATCATCGTGACGGCGAGGCAGAGGAACGGGACGAACACGACCGCGTAGAAGAGGAAGATCGTCCGTTCCTGGTAGAAGAACCACGGCACCCAGCCCGCGGCCACCCCGCAGGCGATCGCGCCGGCCCGCCAGTCGCGGCGGAAGACCCAGCGCCACAGCACGTAGAGCAGGGCGAAGCAGGCGGCCCACCACAGCAGCGGGGTGCCTAGGGCGAGCACCTCGCGGGCGCACTTGCCGGTCGCGGAGGAGGTGCAGGAGTCCTCCTCGTAGAAGTACGAGACGGGGCGGCCGAGGACGATCCAGCTCCACGGGTTCGACTGGTAGGTGTGTCCGGAGGTGAGGCCGACGTGGAAGTCGTACACCTGGACCTCGTAGTGCCACAGGCTGCGCAGCCAGTCCGGCAGCCAGGACCAGGAGCTGCCGCGCCCCTCGGTCTCGGCCCAGTGGCGGTGGTAGCCCTTGTCGGTGACGAGCCAGCCGGTCCAGGACGCGAGATACGTGGCGAGGGCGACCGGCACCGTGGACAGGAAGGCGGGCAGCAGATCGCGGCGGAGCACCGCGAGGTACGGCTGCACCGCGCCGGCGGTGCGGCGGGCGCCCGCGTCCCAGAGCACCGTCATGACGCCGAACGCCGCCAGAATGTAGAGGCCGTTCCACTTGGTGGCGAAGGCGAGCCCCAGCATCAGGCCGGCCGCCAGCCGCCAGGGCCGCCACCCCAGCCGCAGCGTGGAGGCGATCCTCGCGTCCGGCCGCAGCACCCCGTCCTCGTCCACCGGCAGTGCCGCAGCGAGTCTGCGCCGGGCCCAGTCCCGGTCGGCGACCAGGCAGCCGAACGCGGCGAGCACGAAGAACATCAGCACCAGGTCGAGCAGCGCGGTGCGGCTCATCACGAAGTGCAGGCCGTCCACCGCGAGCAGCAGGCCGGCCAGGCAGCCGAGGAACGTGGACCGGAACATCCGGCGGCCGATCCGGCACAGCAGCAGGACCGAGACCGTGCCGAGCAGCGCCACCATGAAGCGCCAGCCGAACGGGGTGAACCCGAAGATCTGCTCGCCGAGGCCGATGACCCACTTGCCGACCGGCGGATGCACGACGTAACCGGGGTCGGTGGGGACGTCCACCCGCGACGGGTCGTTGAGGATGACCTTGTCGATGTCCTTGGGCCACGCCCCCTCGTACCCCTGGTTGATGAGCGCCCAGGCGTCCTTGGCGTAGTACGTCTCGTCGAATATCACCGCGTCGGGCTGTCCGAGCCGCCAGAACCGCAGCACCCCGGCGACGAGCGTCACCAGCAGCGGGCCGCCCCACGCCGACCAGCGCACCAGGCGTTCCTCGGTGTCCGGCGACACCCCGAGGACCGACCACAGGCGGGGCCCTGGGCGGTTGTAGGGCGGTACCAGCCGCTCGCGCAGTCCGGGCCCCCCGGCCCGCGGCGCGTAACCGAACCGGCGCAGCCGCAGCTGCCAGGGCGATGGCTCTTCGCCGCGGGGCTCCCCGGCGTCTTGGCCCCGCTGGGCCTCGGGCGCAGTACTCGTCACCGCGCCATCGTAGGGAAAGCGACTGTGCGAGTGGTGCCGCCGGGGCTGGGAGGATGGGACCTGTGACTGGAACGACTGGAACGACCGGAACGCTGGTACTCGCGGGGACGCCCATCGGCGACGTGGCGGACGCCCCGCCACGTCTCGCCGCCGAACTGGAGAAGGCCGACGTCGTCGCCGCCGAGGACACCCGCCGGCTGCGCCGGCTGACCCAGGCGCTCGGCGTCCACACCACGGGGCGTGTCGTCTCCTACTTCGAGGGCAACGAGTCCGCCCGCACGCCCGAACTGGTGGAGGCGCTGACGGGCGGCGCCCGGGTCCTGCTGGTCACCGACGCCGGCATGCCCTCGGTCTCCGACCCCGGTTACCGCCTGGTCGCCGCCGCCGTGGAACACGACATCAAGGTGACCGCGGTGCCCGGCCCCTCCGCGGTGCTGACCGCGCTGGCGCTCTCCGCGCTGCCGGTCGACCGCTTCACCTTCGAGGGCTTCCTGCCCCGCAAGGCCGGTGAGCGCCTCGGCCGGCTCCGCGAGAACGCCGCCGAGCGCCGCACGATGGTCTACTTCGAGGCCCCGCACCGGCTGGACGACACGCTGGCCGCGATGGCCGAGGTGTTCGGCGCGGACCGGCGGGCCGCGGTCTGCCGGGAACTGACCAAGACGTACGAGGAAGTGAAGCGCGGGCCGCTCGGCGAACTCGCCGCCTGGGCAGCGGAAGGGGTGCGCGGGGAGATCACCGTGGTGGTCGAGGGCGCGCCCGAGTCGGGCGGCGAGGAACTGGACGCCGCCGAGCTGGTGCGCCGGGTGCAGGTGCGCGAGGAGGCCGGGGAGCGCCGCAAGGAGGCCATCGCGGCGGTAGCCGCCGACGCGGGGCTGCCGAAGCGCGAGGTGTTCGACGCGGTGGTGGCCGCCAAGAACGCTGCCAAGAACCCGGACAAGGCGGCCGGAAAGGCGGGCGGCGCGGCGGGTGGCGCGAAGCCGTAGGCCGTATGCCCGGACCCGGACGGCGGGACCACCCGCGCCGGCCGGGCCGGTACGCGTACGCTCACGCCTCGCCGGTCAGCAGCGCGTACGCCGTCGGGACGAAGGGATCGCCGCTCAGCCGGACCCGGCGGGTGCAGAGCGCGGCGACGGCGGTGCCGGTGGCGGGCCGGAAGCCGATGAACGCCTGCTGCCCCTGCGTCGCCCCGGCATGGAAGTACGCCGGGCCGAGCGGCGTCGGGTGCACGAACCACGTGAGGGAGTGGGTGTGCGCGTGGGTCGGTCCGCGCCGGAGCACCGGCCTGCGCACCTCGTCCAGCGCGGTGGCGAGCGGTCCGGCGGCTTCGGCCGGGGCTGCGAGGTGCGCTTCGAGGAACGTCAGCAGGTCGTGCGGGGTGGAACGGACCGCGCCCGCCCCGGCGAAGCCGCCGATGTCGAGTGGCGGCACCGGTGTGCCGTCGCGCCGGTGACCGGTGGCGTCCACGCCCTCCCGGCCCGGACACGCCGAGGTGCCGTCGAGCCCGAGCGGCGCGAACAGCCGCCGGTGCAGCAGCGGTTCCCACGGGGTGCGGGTGGCGGCGGTCAGTGCGTGGCCGAGGACCGACACCGCGAAGTTGGAGTAGCGCCAGCGGGTGCCCGGAGCCCGGCGCGGCCGGGCGGCCAGGAAGGACTCCACGACCCGCTCCGCGGGAAATCCGGCGTACGGGGCGGTGGACCAGCGGGGCAGGGCCTGCGGGTAGAAGGCGGGCGGCAGCGCGGGCAGCCCGGAGGTGTGGGTGATCAGGTGGCGCAGGGTGACCGCCCCCAGATGCGGGTGGACGGGCCGGCCGGGGGCCAGCAGGTCCGCGGCCCGGTCCTCGTACGACAGCTTGCCCTCGGCGACCAGGCCCGCCAGCAGCAGTCCGGTGAACGTCTTGGACGCCGACCCCAGCTCGTGCCGGAGCAGGTCCCGCGGCCGGCCGGCGGGCGCGGGTGCGGTGCCGCCGCAGTGGACGGTACGGACCCCTTGGCGGCTGAGCGCGAACACCGTGTCGGGCGCGCGGACGGTGGTCGAGGTCTCCGACAGCAGCCGGGCGGCGACCGGGTCGGCGGCACGGCCGCCCGCCTCCCGGGGCCGCCTGCGACCGGCTCCGTCGCCCGCGGGCGTGTCCGTCTCCGGCCGGACGGGCCGGGGGCCGCGGCTCACGCGGGGGCCAGGTCCGACATCGCGCGGGAGAGCGCGAGGGCGGAGGCGAAGGCGGCGACCAGCGTCGGGTGGTAGACGAGGTCGAACACGGTCTCCGGGTCGCCCTCCGGCATGCCGCCGGTCACCGGCATCGCGCCGTCCTCCTGCTGGGCGGCGGCGAACCCGGCCCAGGCCGCCGGGTCGAGCGTCGGCTCGGGCAGGCAGGCGTCGACCACCAGCAGTTCGCCGAGCAGGTCCCAGCGCCCGAGGTCGAGCCAGTCGTCCAGCCACACCGGCAGCCAGAGCGCCAGATAGTCGGCGATCTCCGCAGGCAGGCGCTCGGGGGACTCGCCCCAGTCGGTGAGGTGGAAGACCGTGTGGGTGATGTCGTAGCCGATGTGTCCCTCGACGGTCCACGGCTCGGGACGCGCGGACAGCCAGGTCCGGGAGAGCGCGGTGGCCGGATCGACGCTGGGGGACAGGCCGAAGCGGCGCTCGGTGGCGGCCAGTCCGAGCCGGCGCACCGGCAGCACCTCCAGCCGGGCCCAGCTCTCCAGCCGGTGGTTGAGCCGCACCGCGGCCTCCAGGTCCGGCTCCCGGTAGCCCAGCTCCTTGAACGGCACGTACACCTCCATCGGCACCGGCGACATGGGTTCGCGCCGCTGGCCGTCGGTGAGCCGGCGGCCCGATTCCAGGTGCTCGTGCCAGCAGTGGTCGAGGAGCTTGCGGGCGAGGGCGGCCTGCTGGGAGCCGGCGACGCCCTCGCGGAAGATGACCTTGCCGATCAGGGCCAGTTCGCCGAGCGGCTTGAAGCGGTCCAGCATGCCCGCCTCGGGCGGCGGGTCGTCCTCCAGCCGGAACCCGTCGCGGTGGGCGTACAGCCAGTCCACCGCCTTCGCCCCGACGGTGTGGATCTGCTGCATACCACTCATGCGGATTCTCTCCTTCCGGTTTCGACGGCCGACCGTCCGGAGCGCGCCGGTGCGCCGGACCCGGCCGCCGCCCCGGACCCGGCCGGGCCCCCTGCGGCGCGGAGGCACGCGAGCGTCAGCGCCGCCGCGAAGGACGTCACGAGGGTGGAGTGGTAGCAGCCGAGGAACGGGTACGGGTCCGGGGCGCCCGGCTCCCCGGCCGCCGCCCGGCCGGCCGGCGCGCCGGTCTCCGGCAGCGAGCCGCCGGGGTCCTGCACGGCGGCCAGTACCGGCCACGCCGCCTCGAACACGCTGTCCGCCGGGGGGCCGGGCAGGCAGGCCGCGACCGCCACCAGTTCCGCGCCGAGGTCCCACTGGGCCCCCTCCAGGCAGCCGTCGATCCAGGCCGGCAGCCAGGTGCGCAGGTAGGCGTCGAGGTCGGCGGGGAGCCGCTCGGGGGCCAGCCCCCAGTCGGCGACGTGGAAGACCGTGTGGGTCAGCGCGTACCCCGAGGAGCGTTCCAGCGTCCAGGGCTCGGACAGCCCGCCGAGCCAGGTGCGGCGCAGGACCGCGCCGGCGTCGGTGTGCGCCGGTACGCCCACCCGGCGCTCGGAGTTGAGGACCCCCAGCTGCCGGTTGGCGTGCTGCTCGGTGTGCGTCCAGCCCCTGGTCCCCGCGAGCGTCCGGGCCAGCGCCTCGAACCCCGCGTGGCGCAGGCCGTGTCCGGCGAAGGCCGCGTAGATCTCGAAGGGGTACGTGGCGAAGGGCTCGGAGCGCAGCAGGTCCAGCAGCAGCCCGCCCTCGCGGACCTCTCGCCACGCGTGGCCGACGAGGTCGCCGGCGAGGGCGTGGCAGGGGTCGTCCGGGGCGGTTGTGCGGTGGACCGTCGAGCAGAGCTGGGCCAGCTCGCCGAGCGGCTTGAGGGTGCGGTTGACGTCGGTGTACGGCTCCAGCACGTCGTCGGGGAGCACGAAGCCCTCGCGGTGGCCGTCCACCCAGGCCAGGCAGCGCACCAGTACCTGCCGGGCCGGATCGGCGGCGGCGCCGGTGCCGGCCGCGGGCGCGGGCGCTGGGGCGACGGACGGGCGGACGCCGGGCGCCCCGGCCCGGTCCGGTGCCGTGGGCCGGGCGGGGGCTGTCCGGTCCGGCCCCGGCGCCGCAGGGGGCGCGGTCGCCCGTTCCGCCGTCATCGGTGCCGCGCCTCGGACATCAGGCGGGCGGCGCGCACGTTGAGCGCCACCCGGGGGTCCAGGCCGCCCATCAGCTCGACGAAGTCGAGACCGGTGGCCAGCCCGAGCGTCGGCGGCTCGCCGCCGAGAGCTGCCAGCCAGCGGCCCGCGCCGGCCGCCTGGGCCCAGTCGCGGCGCCGGACGGCACGCACGAAACCGCGCGACAGGTCGGTGGTCCGGCACCGGGCGACCCGCTCGACGGCCGACGAGGCGGCCGGCACGGCGAGCGGCGCGAGCTGGGAGAGCTGGTGGGTGAACGACTGCCAGGGCGCCTCGTCGAGCCCGGTGACGCCCGGCTCGCCCAGGCCCGCCGGGGCGGTTCCGGCCGCTCCGGCGGGGACCGGGGCGGCCACCCGGTGCAGGGCGGAGAGCATCGCCCAGTGGCTCCAGGCGGTGGAGGCGGGCGCGCCGGGCTTCGGCGGGAACTCCTGCGCGGCGCGGTGCAGCACCGCCACGTCGCCCGGGTGCGGGCGCTCGCCGCGCAGGACGCTCGGCAGCAGCAGGTCGGCGCCGATGACCCGCACCGCGGCGACACCGGTCCGGTCGTCCTCGTCGATGCCGGCCGCGCCGCACACGGTGGCGAGGTGGCCCCCGCTCCGCAGAGCGAGGACCACCTCGTTCGCCAGTCCGTGCACCGCGTCCGTGAGACGGGAGGATGCGGGTGGCTGGTTCATGGGCCGTGTTCAGCCCTTCTTCGGCCGCGGGGTCGGGGGCGAGAGGAGGAGGGCTCCGGCGCCGCCGACGAGCGCGAGCGCGGCGCACTCGCGCGAGTCGCGGTAGAAGCCTTCGACTTCGCCCGGGTTGAGCGCCGCCTCCAGCTCCTCGTCGATGTCGGTCGTGGTGGGGGTGATGTCCGTGTACATGGTGTTCCCGTTCTGTGGAAATCGGGTTTTCGTACATGACGAGTGAAAACCCGATGGATGAAGTTCGCAAACCGGGCATGCCGTTTGTTTTGGGTCGATTTTTGATTGAATCCTGAGGCAATCGCTGTGACCCTTGCGGGGCTTGGGACCGGCCGGGAGGGGGCCTGCGCACGCTCCTGACTGCGCCCCCGGAAATACGCCGTGCACGCGCCCTTCGCGCGCCGTGCGCTCCCGCGCCGGGCCAACGGTTGGTCCCGGCAACCACCCATCGGCGTCATGCGCGTGCCAAGGCGGTCCCAAGGAGTCCAAGAACGCATCAACACTGCTCGTGAGCCGGTGCGTGCCGCGGTCGCCGGGTGTGCACTGAAGAGGAGCGGAGCACACTCCGGAGCCTTGTCCGGCGGACAAGAGGAGCAAGCATGAGTGAGATCGCAGCGACCACCGTCCACGAGGCCTACGCCTTCGCCTGCATGCGGTGCGGGTTCGGCTGGGAGCAGGGGTACGAGATAGAGCACCACGTCGACGGCTCCGGCCACCCCTTCGTGGTCTACAAGGTGGACGGCGAGAGGGTCCCCTCGCCGCTGTCCACGCCCCGCTGCGCCAACTGCGGCGGGTCCGTGGTCCGGATCATGCGGGAGGGGCAGATCTCCACCGTGCAGAGGCTCCTCCAGCCGCAGCCGAAGCGACCCAAGCAGCGCAAGCCGGGCCGGGACGAGGCCGCCGGCGCGGACGCGGCGCCCTCCGCCGAAACGGCCGCCGTCCCCGTGGCCGCGGGGGCCGGTCACCACTGGCACCTGTCCGACCTCCTCCACCCCTTCCACCGGCGCTGACGCTCCGGGCGCCGCCGGCCGGCCCGGCGGCGCCGTACCTCGTGCCGCGCACCCGTACCCGGCACTGTTCCGTTCATCCCGTACGGGACTTCCCGTACGGCGTCCCTCGCTCCCCGGTCGGCCGGGGGCCTCGTACGATCGTCGGCATGAGCCGCTCCGAAGCCCCGCCGCTGCCCGAACCCCTCGGGGTTCCGGTCGCCGACTCGCACACCCACCTGGACATGCAGGACGGCACCGTCGAGGAGGGCCTCGCGCGGGCCGCCGCCGTCAACGTCACCACCGTCGTCCAGGTCGGCTGCGACGTCGCCGGGTCCCGCTGGGCCGCCGAGACGGCCGCCGCCCACCCCTCCGTGCACGCCTCCGTCGCCCTGCACCCCAACGAGGCTCCGCGCATCGTGCACGGCGACCCGGACGGCTGGTCCCGCCAGGACGCCAGGACCCCGGGCGGCAGGGCCGCGCTGGAGGAGGCGCTCGCCGAGATCGACGCGCTCGCCGCCCTCGACCACGTGCGCGGCGTCGGAGAGACCGGGCTCGACCACTTCCGGACCGGGCCCGAGGGGCGGGCGGCCCAGGAGGAGTCGTTCCGGGCGCACATCGAGATGGCCAAGCGGCACGGCAAGGCGCTCGTCATCCACGACCGGGACGCGCACGAGGACGTGCTGCGCGTCCTCGCCGACGCGGGCGCTCCCGAGCGGACCGTCTTCCACTGCTACTCGGGCGACGCCGAGATGGCCCGGATCTGCGCGCGGGCCGGCTACTTCATGTCCTTCGCGGGCAACGTGACCTTCAAGAACGCCCAGCCGCTGCGCGACGCGCTCGCCGTCGCCCCGGCCGGGCTGGTGCTCGTCGAGACCGACGCGCCCTTCCTGACCCCCGCCCCCTACCGGGGCCGCCCCAACGCGCCCTACCTCATCCCGGTCACCCTGCGGGCCATGGCCGAGGTCAAGGGGATGCACGTGGACGACCTGGCCGCCGCGGTCGCGGACAACACCGCGCGGGCGTTCGACTACTGAGACCGGCGGCGGTACGGGACCGGGCGGCGGGCGGAACGGGAGGGCGGCGGGCCGGGCGACCGCCCGGCGGGCGCGGAGCCGGCGCCCTCCCGGCCCCGTACGCTTACCCGGTGAGCAGCACAGAGTCCGACGCCCTCCTGGGCCCCGCAGACATCCGCGAGCTGGCCGCCGCGCTGGGCGTACGTCCCACGAAGCAGCGCGGCCAGAACTTCGTCATCGACGCCAACACCGTGCGCAGGATCGTGCGCACCGCCGAGGTCCGGCCGGACGACGTCGTCGTCGAGGTGGGGCCGGGTCTCGGGTCGCTGACCCTGGCCCTGCTCGAAGCGGCGGACCGGGTCGTGGCCGTCGAGATCGACGACGTGCTCGCGGCGGCCCTGCCGGCCACCGTGGCCGCCCGGATGCCGGGCCGCGCGGACCGTTTCTCCCTGGTGCACTCCGACGCCATGCTGGTCACGGAGCTGCCCGAGACCCCCACCGCCCTGGTCGCCAACCTCCCGTACAACGTCGCCGTGCCGGTGCTGCTCACCATGCTGGAGCGGTTTCCGAGCATCGAGCGGACCCTGGTGATGGTGCAGGCCGAGGTCGCCGACCGGCTCGCCGCCCGTCCCGGCAACAAGGTCTACGGCGTGCCGTCGGTGAAGGCGAACTGGTACGCGGACGTCAAGCGCGCCGGGTCCATCGGACGTACCGTCTTCTGGCCCGCGCCCAACGTCGACTCCGGACTCGTCTCGCTGGTCCGCCGCGCCGAGCCGGTCAAGACCTCCGCGAGCCGCGCCGAGGTCTTCGCCGTCGTCGACGCCGCCTTCGCCCAGCGCCGCAAGACGCTGCGCGCCGCGCTCTCCGGCTGGGCCGGCTCCGCGCCCGCGGCGGAGGCCGCGCTGGTGGCCGCCGGGGTGTCGCCGCAGGCCCGCGGCGAGTCGCTGACCGTCGAGGAGTTCGCCGCCATCGCCGAGAACAAGCCGACCGGGGCCGGCCCGGCCGCCCCCGACACGGACCCGGAGCCCGCCGCGTGAGCGCCGCCGTCACCGTCCGCGTGCCCGCCAAGGTGAACGCGCAGCTCGCCGTGGGGGCCGTGCGCCCGGACGGGTTCCACGACCTCGCCAACGTCTTCCTCTCCGTCGGCCTGTACGACGAGGTCACCGCCACCCCCGCCGACGGACTTCGCATCACCTGCTCGGGCCCGGACGCCGCCCTGGTGCCGCTGGACCGCAC
This sequence comes from uncultured Streptomyces sp., assembly GCF_947488945.1. Lineage (GTDB taxonomy): Bacteria > Actinomycetota > Actinomycetes > Streptomycetales > Streptomycetaceae > Streptomyces. The sequence continues at coordinate 84,682 of NZ_CANLBS010000024.1, read as the reverse complement.
CAACCTGGCCGCCCGTGCGGCGCTCGCCCTGGCCGAGCGGTACGGCATCAGCCCGGACGTGCACCTGCACATCGCCAAGGACATCCCGGTGGCGGGCGGCATGGCGGGCGGCAGCGCCGACGGCGCCGCCGCCCTGGTGGCCTGCGACGCCCTGTGGTCCACCGGCGCGTCCCGCGAGGAGCTGCTGGAGATCTGCGCGGAACTCGGCAGCGACGTGCCGTTCAGCCTGGTCGGCGGCGCGGCGCTCGGCGAGGGCCGCGGCGAGCTGCTGACACCCGTCGAGGTGGGCGGTACCTTCCACTGGGTCTTCGCGGTTGCCGACGGCGGGCTGTCCACCCCGGCGGTGTACGCGGAGTTCGACCGGCTCGCCGAAGGCGCCGAGGTGCCCGCCCCCATCGCGTCCCCGGCCCTGCTGGACGCGCTGCGCGCCGGTGACGCCGCCGCGCTCTCCGGAGCGCTGGCCAACGACCTCCAGCCGGCCGCGCTGTCGCTGCGCCCCTCGCTCGCCGCCACCCTGGCGGCCGGCGCCGACGCGGGAGCCCTGGCCACGCTGGTCTCCGGCTCCGGGCCGACCACCGCCTTCCTGGTGGCGGACGAGGAGTCGGCGCACAAGGTCGCCCAGGCCCTGCTGAACTCGGGCACCTGCCGCACCGCCCGTGTCGCCGTCGCCCCCGCCCGGGGCGCGGAGATCGTCGCGACGCAGGCGGTCTGACCCGTCTACGGTCGCGGAGTGACTGAAGCCTCCTACCTCGCCGCGGTGCGGAACTCCTACGACGCCGTCGCCGCCGATTACGCCGTACTCGTCCCGGACCCGACCGAGCTGGATCCCGTCTCCCGGGCGATGCTCGCCGCGTTCGCCGAGCTGGTGCGGGCAGGCGGCCCGAAGCCGGTCGCGGACCTGGGGTGCGGACCGGGCAAGGTGACGGCACACCTGGCCGGTCTCGGGCTGACCGCGTTCGGCGTCGACGTGTCGCCCGCGATGGCCGTACTGGCCCGCGAGGCGCACCCCGGACTGCCGTTCTGGGTCGGCACCATGACCGCGCTCGCCCTGGCCGACGACGTGCTCGGCGGCATCCTGGCCCACTACTCGACCCACCACACGCCGCCGGACCTGCTGCCGCGGGTGTTCGCCGAATTCCACCGCACTCTGGCGCCCGGCGGCCATCTGCTGCTCGCCGGTCACGTCGGTTCGGGCGAGCGGCGACGCCCGGCCCGCGCTTACGGCGGCCACCCGGTCTCCTACGAGAGCCACCGGCTGTCGGCGGACGTGCTCGCCGGGCTGCTGGCGGACGCGGGTCTCGTCGTCACCGCGCGGACGGTGCAGGACCCGGACGACGACGGGCGGTGGCGGGTCGCGGGCCTGCTCGCCCGCAAGCCGCTCGCCCGCAAGCCGCCCGCCCGCAAGCCGCCCGCCCGCAAGCCGCCCGCCCGTACGGGATGAGCCCCGGCCCGTGCGGGCGGGCCCCGGCGGGATGGGCCCGACCCGTACGGGATGGCCCGGCGCCCACGGGATGAGCCCGTGCCCGCCTCAGCCCACCCGGACCGTGCGCTTCGCCAGTTCGTAGGCGGGGAGCATCGCCTCGTGCTCCGCGGTGTCCAGACCGCCCAGGTGCACGACGACCGGGCCGTCGGGGGAGGCGACCGCGAAGGCGCGCTCGGTCTTGGTCTCGTCCGTCACCTCGACGGTCTCGGTGTACGTCACCTCGACGCCGCGGAGGCCGCCCGCCTCGAACTCGGCGTACGCGGCCCCGCCCGCGTTCTCGTCGGCGGCGAGGAACGCCTCCAGCGCCTTGCGGGCGTCGTCCGGCGCGGCACCGGTCCAGACCCGGAGGTAGCCGATGTGTCCGGCCGGCTTCGCGTCGATCTCGCACGCCATGGTGAGGGGGCCCTGCTGAGCCAGTTCGGCCAGTTCCGACGCGGGATCGACCGACACCGCTTCCGGCGTCCAGTCCGCCGCGTGGTCGAAGGTCACCGGCAGCGGGCAGGCCGACCCGGCGCCGCCCACCGAGCCGCCCCGGGCCGCGTCGGCGGTGCGGCTCCCCGCCGAGGGGCCGTCGTCACCGCCGTCGTCACCGCTCTTGGCCCCGTCGTGGGTCCGGGCCGTGGCGCCGCCCGTCTTCCCCTCGGCGGACGTGCCGCCGTCCGACGGTCCGCAGCCGGTCAGCACGACCGCCGCCAGCACCGCCGGGGCCACGGCCCGCGCGATCGTTCCCCGCATGTGTTCCCACCCCTGTGACCGGCCGCCGGCCGTCCGCGCGTCGCGGAGGCCCCCGGCCCGATGATCGACTGCCGCACGCTACCGCACCCCCGGCGGCGACTACCCTGGGACGGCGAACGATCCCCGTACGGGGGGTCTCCGAGGCAGGAGTGAAATGGCCGTCAATCTGGTCAATGTCGAGCAGGTCAGCAAGGTGTACGGCACCCGTGCCCTGCTCGACGGCGTATCCCTCGGGGTGTCCGAGGGCGACCGGATCGGTGTCGTCGGCCGCAACGGCGACGGGAAGACGACCCTCATCCGGATGCTCGCCAAGCTGGAGGAGGCGGACACCGGCCGCGTCACCCACAACGGCGGGCTGCGCCTCGGTGTCCTCACCCAGCACGACTCCCTCGACCCGGAGGCGACCATCCGCCACGAGGTCATCGGCGATCTCGCCGACCACGAGTGGGCCGGCAGCGCCAAGATCCGCGACGTCCTCACCGGGCTGTTCGGCGGCCTCGCGCTGCCCGGCTTCGAGCACGGCCTCGACACCGTGATCGCCCCGCTCTCCGGCGGCGAGCGCCGTCGCATCGCGCTCGCCAAGCTGCTCATCGCGGAACAGGACCTGATCGTCCTCGACGAGCCCACCAACCACCTCGACGTCGAGGGCATCTCCTGGCTCGCCGGCCACCTGCGGACCCGTCGGTCGGCGCTGGTCTGCGTCACCCACGACCGGTGGTTCCTCGACCAGGTCTGCACCCGCATGTGGGACGTCCAGCGCGGTGCGGTCCACGAGTACGAGGGCGGCTACAGCGACTACGTCTTCGCGCGGGCCGAGCGGGAGCGGATCGCCGCCACCGAGGAGTCCAAGCGGCAGAACCTGATGCGCAAGGAGCTGGCCTGGCTGCGGCGCGGCGCCCCGGCCCGCACCTCCAAGCCGCGCTACCGCATCGAGGCCGCCAACGAGCTGATCGCCGACGTGCCGCCGCCGCGCGACACCAGCGAGCTGATGAAGTTCGCCAACGCCCGGCTCGGCAAGACCGTCTTCGACCTGGAGGACGTCACCGTCCAGGCCGGTCCCAAGACGCTGCTGACGCACCTGACCTGGCAGCTCGGCCCCGGCGACCGCGTCGGCCTGGTCGGCGTCAACGGCGCGGGCAAGACCTCGCTGCTGCGCGCGCTGGAAGAGGCCGCCCGCAGCCAGGGCGACGTCCAGCCGACCGCCGGGAAGATCGTCGTCGGCAGGACGGTGAAGCTGGCCTACCTCTCCCAGGAGGTGAAGGAGCTCGACCCGAAGCTCCGCGTCCTGGAGGCCGTGCAGCAGGTCCGCGACCGCGTCGACCTCGGCAAGGGCCGGGAGATGACGGCCGGGCAGCTCTGCGAGCAGTTCGGTTTCACCAAGGAGAAGCAGTGGACGCCCGTCGGCGACCTCTCCGGCGGCGAGCGCCGCCGGCTCCAGATCCTGCGCCTGCTGATGGACGAGCCCAACGTCCTCTTCCTCGACGAGCCCACCAACGACCTGGACATCGAGACCCTGACGCAGCTGGAGGACCTGCTCGACGGCTGGCCCGGCTCGATGATCGTGATCTCCCACGACCGGTTCTTCGTGGAGCGCACCACCGACAAGGTCATGGCGCTGCTGGGCGACCAGGCGCTGCGGATGCTGCCGCGCGGCATCGACGAGTACATCGAGCGCCGCAAGCGGATGGAGGAGTCCGTCACCCCGTCGGCGGCCCCCGTCGCGCACGCCGCCGCGGCCCCGGCGCCGGCCGCCAACGCCCAGGCCACCCGGGCCGCCAAGAAGGAGCTGCAGAAGGTCGAGCGGCAGCTCGACAAGCTCTCCACCCGCGAGACCTCCCTGCACAAGCAGATCGCGGACAACGCCACCGACTTCGCGAAGGTCGCCACGCTCGACGCCGAGCTGCGTGAACTGGTCACCGAGCGGGACGAGTTGGAGATGCGCTGGCTGGAGCTGGCCGAGGACGCGTGACGGCGCGAAGGGCCTGAGTCGTCTCGGCGGTTCGGGCCGGGGTCCCCAGCGGGAGCGGGTCCGGCCGGGAGGTTCCGGCGGGGCTGCGGCTCCGAGGTGAAGGAGGGCGGCCCCTTTCGGGCCGCCCTCGCCGCGTTCGCCGCCCTCGTCGTGCGGTGGGGCCCTCGCCGGGTCCGCCGCCCCGTCGCGTGCGCGGCTCCTGTGCCGTTCGCCGCGTTCGTCGTTTTCGCACCCTTCTTTCCGTCGTACGGCCCCGACTCGCGGGATCGGGTGGCCGGTCGGGCGGGCGACGGCCCAGCGTCCGCCGTGGCGTGGCTTCCTGACGGAGCGTCCGGTGGAGGGAGGTCCCAGGTCGTCGGCGGGCCGGGTAACGGGGGCATCACGGCGCGGTTCTCCCTTGGGAACAGGGCAAGGGCCGAGCCGCTGTTGGCGGTGGGGCGGGTGGTACAAAGAAGCCCCGCCGACTGTCGTGACACCGCGGGAGCCATGCCCGATTCGCTCCTTTCCGGGAGTTCCGGACGTCCGTCCGCGGATGTTCCGGGGTCCGGAATCGCGGGGGAGAGAGAACGGACACCGGCCCGCACGAAGGGGGACGCGCTGATGAGTCAGCCGCCCAGCCAGCAACCGCCGCAGGACGGCTTCGGCGCTCCGCAGGACCCGCCGCGCGACGTTCCGCCCGCCCCGCCCGCCGGGACGCAGCCGCCCGCGGGCCCCGGATACGGCTATCCGCAGGCACCCCCGCAGGCCCCCGGCCCGTACGGGCAGCAGCCGGGACCCTACGGGCAGGAGCCCGGCCCCTACGGGCAACAGCCCGGTCCCTACGCACAGCAGCCCGGTCCCTATGGGCAGCAGGCCCCGGGCCCTTACGGGCAGCAACCGCCCGGCCCGCCCGGCCCGTACGGGCAGCCGGGACCGTACGCCCCGCAGCCCGGTCCTTACGGGCAGCAGCCGGGCCCTTACGGGCAGCAGCCCGGCCCGTACGGGGCGACGGCGGCCGGTCATCCGGCACATCAGCCGGGTGGCGACGGTCCGTCCGGCGGTGGGTTCTTCAAGAACAAGACCGCGGTGGTGGCCGCCGCGGCGGTCGCGCTGGTGCTCGTGGTCGGGGTCGGCGTCGGCCTCGCGGTGACCGGCGGGGACGACGAGAAGGACCCGGTGGCCACGGGGAGCAGCGCCCCGCCGGCCCCCGGTCCGTCGGCCTCCGTCGACGAGGGCGACGGCGAGGGCGACGGCCGTCAGGGGCAGGAGGACTTCAACGCCGGGCGCAAGCCGGGCGAGGCGAAGGTGCTCTGGCTCCAGACCAACGACATCGACCTGCCGCGTTCCGGCGCGGACGTCCACGGGCCGTGGATCGTCGGCGACACCGTGGTCCGCGGCGTCTACCGGGGCGTGTCCGGCTACTCGGTGGCGACCGGCGAGAAGAAGTGGACGGTGGACCTGCCGGCCGACCTCTGCTCCGCGCCCCAGGCGCCGACGGACGACGGGAAGCTCGTCGTCGCGGTGAAGAACGGCACGACCGACAAGGCGGACTGCGCCGATCTCCAGATGATCGACCTCACCACCGGCAAGGCGGGCTGGAAGAAGTCGGTCAAGAAGAACAACGCCTGGGACCTGATGACCGACCTCGGTCTCGCGATCAGCGGCGACACGGTCACCGTCGGCAGGACCGGCAACGCCAACGCCTACCGGGTCTCCGACGGCAAGGAGCTCTGGGGCAACCCCTCGGGCGACTGCCTCCCGTACGCCTTCGCCGGCGGTGCCAAGCTGATCGCCGCGCTGAACTGCCGGACCTCTGACGTGAACAACCCCCAGCAGCGGATCCAGCGGCTGGACCCGGTCACCGGCAAGGCGGCCTGGACGTTCGCCCTGGAGCGCGGCCTGGAGGTCGACCGGGTCTACTCGGTGAGCCCGCTCGTCGTCTCGGTGACCAAGGAGAAGGACAAGTCGTGGGGCATCCTCGCCTTCCGTGAGAACGGCACGCTCCGCTCCAACGTGGTCGACACGCAGGACAAGTTCAACCCGGACTGCGGCAGCCGTTTCTCCGTCTTCGGCAAGTCCCTCGAAGGCTGCGCGGGCGTCGCCGCGGACGCCAACACCTTCTACATGTCGACCGAGGCCGCCAGTGGCACCGCCAACAAGGTCGTCGCCTTCGACCTGAACACCGGCAAGCCGAAGTGGAAGGCGGCCGCCCCGACCGGACGGACCGTCCAGCCGCTGCGCATGGAGGGCCCCGACGTCGTCCTCCACATGGAGGCCACCTACGACCAGGGCGGCGCCGTCGCGCTCCTCGCGCCGACCGGCGGCGCCCCGCGCGTCGTGCTCCAGCACCCGGCGTCGGCCACCCGCGTCGAGTCCACCTTCTACAACCCCGAGTTCGCCTATGTGGGCGGTCGTTCGTTCCTGGTGAACGGGCGGGTGAGCGGAACCTCGGACGCCGAGGAGAAGGAGGTCAAGACGATGATGGTGTTCGGCAAGTGACGGCCGCCCTCCGCAACCCCCCGCGCATGCCCGTTCCGTCCCCCCTCCCCACCACCGAGGTACGCACGCCATGAGCCAACCGCCCCAGCAGCCGCCCGCCGACCCGCCGCAGGGCGGGTTCGGCGCCCCCCAGGACCCGCCGCCCGGCGGGTTCGGAGCCCCGGTGCCGCCGCCGGACGCGCGCGCCGGACAGCCGCCGGCCCCGTCGCAGCAGGGAGCCCAGCAGCCGCAGCCGCCCGGCACTCCGCCGCCGCCCGGCGGTTACGGCGCCCCGCAGCAGCCCCCGGCCGCGCCGCAGGGCGGGTACGGCGCGCCCCAGGCCCCGTACGGGCAGCCCCCGCAGGGCGGTCAGCCGCAGGGTCCCGCTTACGGTTACCCGCCCGCCGCCCCCGGCTACGGCTACCCGCAGGCCCCGCAGCAGCCCGGCTACGGTTATCCGCCGACCGCCACCTCCCCGCAGCCCGGCCAGCCCGGCTACTTCGGGCAGCCCGGTCAGCACGGCCAGGCATACGGCTACCCGACGCAGCCGCAGTACCCGGTAACCCCGCAGGGCGACGGGGGCGGCAAGAAGAAGCTCTCGGCGCAGATGAAGATCATCATCGCCGCGGCGGTCGCCGTCGTGCTCATCGTCGGCGGCGGGGCCCTCTACGCCACCTCTTCCGGTGACGACGGCAAGAAGACCGAGGCCTCCACCTCCGGCACCGAGGGCAAGGGCGGGGGCGAGAAGGAGGGCGGACTCGCCGGCGGCAAGGAGAAGGCGCCCGCCAGCACCGCGTCCGAACTCGGCTTCAAGGTCCCGGAACCGGAGGTCGCCGACGTCGCCACGGTCCGGGGTTCCTGGATCACCGACAAGGTGTTCGTGAAGACCGGCCTGTACGAGATCGTCGCCTACGACCTCGACAAGGGCACCAAGGTCTGGTCGGTGCCGACCGCCGGCCAGCTCTGCGCCGCGTCCCGCTTCATGACGGACGACTACCGGACGGCCATCGCCTTCCAGGAGGCCAAGCCCACCAAGGCCGACAAGTACCCCTCCTGCAACCAGGTCGGCGCCCTGGACCTGAAGACCGGCAAGATGCTCTGGTCCAAGTCGGTGCTCGGCGGAAACGGCGACGAGCCGGTCCGCTTCGACGAGGTGACGGTCAGCGGCAGCACCGTCGCGGCGGGCGGCCTCAACGGCGGCGCGGCCTTCCAGATCGCCGACGGCAAGGAACTGTGGAAGCCGAAGGTCTCCACCGACGGCTGCTACGACAAGGGGTACGGCGGCGGCGCCGGCCTCGTCGCGGTCCGCCGCTGCGGCACGAGCGACGAACCGCAGCTCAGCATCCAGGCGCTGAACCCCGCCACCGGCGCCCCGCTCTCCTCGTTCGACATGCCGGCCGGTGTCGAGTACGCCGCCGTCGTCTCCAGCGACCCGCTGGTGGTGGCCGCCAACGTCGGTGACACCGCGGGCGACGGCAGCGCGATCTCGGACTACTTCTCGATCGACCGCGACACCGGGAAGCTGATCGTGCGGATCTCCGCCGACGCCGACCGCTACGGCGGCGACTGCGGCTCCACCGAGGTGGAGATGTGCTCGGGGATGACCGTCGGCAACAACCGGCTGTACGTGCCGACGGAACCGCACGAGGGCAAGGCCGAGTTCGGCGACACCAACGAGGTGGTCGCGTTCGACCTGACCACCGGGAAGCTCAGCGGCCCCCGGGCCGACGCGGGCGAGCGCTACTCCCTGGTGCCGCTGCGGATGGACGGCACCAACGTCATCGCGTACAAGGAGCCGCCGTACGACAAGGGCGGCCAGGTGGTCTCGCTGGACGGGGCCACGCTGAAGGAGACGCTGCTGATGGAGAACCCGGCGGACGACAAGGTCCGGGAGGCGGAGACCGCGTACACCTGGAACGGCGACGAGTTCGACTTCGCCGACGGCAGGCTGTTCTTCTCGCAGGGGATCATCAGCTCGCACAGCGGGAGCGCGGGCCGGGAGCGCAACCTGGTGGTGTCCTTCAGCACCCACTGACGCGCGCACTGACGCACCCGCTGCAGCGCCTGCCGGCGCACCCGGCGGGCGCGCCGTACGGCAGGTAGTGCGCTTTCCGGCGCAAGCCCCCCTGAATGGCCAAGAATTCGGCATTCAGGGGGGCTTCTGCCATGTATGGGGCACGCGACGTCGAACAAGCGTGTAGCTTGCCGGGTCTGGGAGACGCCCCCGGGCTCCGGGGAGCCCGCGGGCACGGCACGCGGGGGGCGCGCAACGGCCGCCGCGGTACAGGGGGTTGTGGTCGATGGGTGTTCGCCTGGTGGTGGTCGACGACCACCGTCTGCTGGCCGAGGCGCTCGCCTCCGCGCTGAAGCTCCGCGGCCACCGGGTGCTGGCGGCGACCGCGCCGACGGCCGGTGCGGCGGACCTGGTGATCGCCCGCGCCCCCGAGGTCTGCCTCTTCGGGACGGCGTCACCGGCGGCGCCCGGCGTGTTCGACCCCGTGACGCGGATCGGCCGGGAGCGGCCCCAGGTCGCGGTCGTGGTGCTCGGCCCGGTGCCGAGCCCGCGCGGGATCGCGGCGGCGTTCGCGGCGGGGGCCGCCGGCTACGTCCGCCACGACGAGCGGATCGAGGGCGTGGAGCGGGCGATGACCAGGGCGCGGGCCGGAGAGGCGTCGGTGGCGCCGGCGCTGCTGCGGGGCGCGTTCGCGGAACTGCTCGACCCGGTGGCGCAGCCGGACGACGAGGGCCAGCGGCTGCTGCGGCTGCTGACCCCGCGCGAGGCGGAGGTGCTGGTCAGGGTCGCGGAGGGGGAGGGCACCCGGCTGATCGCCGCGGGGATGCGCATCGCGCCGAGCACGGCGCGGACCCATGTGCAGCGGGTCCTGATGAAGCTGGGCGTGGGCTCCCGGCTGGAGGCCGCCGCGCTCGCGGCCCGTACGGGGCTGCTGGAGCGGGCCACGCTGTATCTCCCGGACACGCCGCAGGGGCCGGACCCCGCCGGGTGAACGGCGGGGTCCGGCCCCTGCGGGACGAGGTGGTCAGTCCTCGGGGGCGGGGTCGGCCGGTGCGGCCGGCACCTGCACCGGGCGGATCTTCATCCAGAGGAGGAAGGCCAGCCCGAGGACCAGCATGGCGAGGCCGGTCCAGAGGTTGATGTGGACGCCCTCGGCCTTCTTGAGGTCGGCGTCGGACGGGCTGATGCCCGCCAGGGTGACGATGACTCCGTAGACCACGAAGAGACCGCCGATGATGAGCCGGATGTCGAAGAGGCGGGCCGCCGTGGCGGACTTCCCCTCCAGCTCGGAGACTTCCTTGTGCAGCTCGGACATGGGTGGTTCCTCCGATCAGAACGAGTAGGGGATGTAGCAGGCGGCGGCGAGCACGATCGCGCCCCAGCCCAGCAGGGCCGGCTTGCGGTACCAGGCGCCGTCGGCCTCGTCCGGGACCTCGGGGGCGTCCGGCGACTCGGTGCCGTAGACCAGGCCGGCCAGTTCGGCCTCCGGCTTCGGCGCGGTGAAGAGGGTGACCACGACCATGACGACCGCGCCGGCGACGAAGCCGACGATGGCGGAGACGAAGTTCGCGCCCTGGTCGGACGGGATGTCGATGACGCCCTGCTTGTAGAAGACGAAGTAGTTCACCATCGCGGCGGTGGTGCCCGCGACCAGGCCCCAGACGCCGGACTTCATCGAGGCGCGCTTCCAGAACATGCCGATGATGAAGACGACGAACATCGGGACGTTGAAGAACGAGAACAGCGTCTGCAGGTAGCTCATGATGTTCGAGAAGCTGGCGGCGATGAACGCGGTGCCGATGGAGGCCAGCACGCCGACGGCGGTGATGCCGCGGCCGAACTTCAGGTAGTGCTGGTCCGGTGCATCCTTGCGGATGTACCGGGCGTAGATGTCCGTGGTGAACACCGTGTTGAACGAGGAGACGTTGGCCGCCATGCCGGCCATGAACGCGGCCATCAGACCGGTCACGGCGATGCCGAGCACCCCGTTGGGCAGCAGTTCGCGCATCAGCAGCGGGATCGCGTCGTTGTACGTCAGGTCGCTGCGGTCGGTGCCGATGTTCGGGACGACGACGGCGGCGACCATGCCCGGGATCATCACGAGGAAGACGATGAAGATCTTCGGGAACGCGGCGATCAGCGGGGTGCGCTGGGCGGCCGAGAGGTTCTTCGCGGACAGGGCGCGCTGCACTTCGGCGAAGTTGGTCGTCCAGTACCCGAAGGAGAGGACGAAGCCGAGGCCCAGGATGATCGTCAGCCAGTTGGCGCCGAGCGGGTTGGCGTCACCGATGCCGGTGCCGCCCCACGCGGAGAGGAAGTCGGCGCCGTGGCTCTTCTCCAGCGAGCCGGTGAGGCCGTCCCAGCCGCCCACGCGCCTGAGGCCGAGGACGGTCAGCGGGATGAGCGCGGCGAGGATGACGAAGAACTGCAGCACCTCGTTGTAGATCGCCGAGGAGAGGCCGCCGATGGTGATGTAGAGGAGGACGAAGACGCCCGCCACCACGATGGCTATCCACTGGTCCCAGCCGAGCAGCGCCTCCACGACGATCGACAGGGCGTAGAGGTTCACGCCCGCGATCAGGATGGCGGCGAAGGCGAAGAGCACCGAGCTGAGCAGGTGGGCCGACTTGTCGAAGCGCTGGAGCAGGAACTCCGGCACCGACCGGACCTTCGACCGGTAGTAGAACGGCATCATCACCAGGCCGAGGAAGACCATGGCGGGGATGGCCCCGATCCAGTACCAGTGGACGACGGCGACGCCGTACTGGGCACCGGTCGCGGCCATGCCGAGGATCTCGGTGGCGCCGAGGTTGGCCGCCACGAAGGCGAGACCGGTCACCCACGCGGGCAGCGACCGGCCGGACAGGAAGAAGTCGAGACTGGTCTTGACGCTGGCCCTGGCGGCGAAGCCGATGCCGAGGACCACGGCGAAGTAGATCGCCAGGATTGCGTAATCGAGCCCGTTGGTGGGGAGCCGGAGCCCTTCAGCCAGATAGGTCATGGGGGGTACTCGCTTCGTTGCGCGAACTGAACCCGACGGAACCTACGCGTTTGAATTCAATAAGTGAACACAGAGTTGGTGTTCTTTGTTCGATCGTGATGCTTGTGATCCACGACTCGTCCCGTGGGGTCGACTTTCACACAGGAAGCACCGAAAGGCGGCGAGGTGCGTGCAGGAAGTGGTGCACGCTTCCACCGTTGACCGGCGTGTTGCCTTATGGTTTGTTGTGTTGAGTTCTGTTTGGAGGATCTGGTGAAGAAGACGGTCACGACCCTGGCCGACGGCCGCGAGCTGATCTATTACGACGCGGCCGACGACGCCGTGCGCGAGGCCGTCGACGAGCGTCCCCTGGACGCCGTCGCCACCGCCTCCGAGATCCGCCGCGATCCCCTCCTCGGTGACGCGGTGGCGATCGCCTCGCACCGCCAGGGCCGCACCTACCACCCGCCCGCCGACGAGTGCCCGCTCTGCCCGTCGCGCGACGGCCGGCTCAGCGAGATCCCCGACGACCACTACGACGTCGCCGTCTTCGAGAACCGCTTCCCCTCCCTCGCCGGCGACTCCGGCCGCTGCGAGGTCGTCTGCTTCACCTCCGACCACGACGCGTCCTTCGCCGACCTCACCGAGCAGCAGGCCGCCCTCGTCCTCGCCGCCTGGACCGACCGCACCGAGGCCCTCGCCGGGCTCGACCAGGTCGCCCAGGTCTTCTGCTTCGAGAACCGCGGTGCCGAGATCGGCGTCACCCTCGGTCACCCGCACGGCCAGATCTACGGCTACCCCTTCGTCACCCCGCGCACCGAGCTGATGCTGCGCCAGGCCGTCGCCCACCGGGAGAAGACCGGCCGCAACCTCTTCGACGACGTGGTCGGGCGCGAACTCGCCGACGGCGAGCGCGTCGTCCTCACCGGCGAGCACTGGGTCGCCTTCGTCCCGTACGCAGCCCACTGGCCGTACGAGGTGCACCTGCACCCGCGCCACCGCGTCGCCGACCTGCGCGACCTCGACGACGGGGCACGCGCGGAGTTCCCGAAGGTCTACCTGGAACTCCTGAGGCGGTTCGACCGGATCTTCGGACCCGGTGAGCCGCCGACCCCGTACATCGCCGCCTGGCACCAGGCGCCCTTCGACGCCCCCGGGCGCGAGGAACTCGGGCTCCACCTCGAACTGTTCACCATCCGTCGTACCAGCGGCAAGCTGAAGTTCCTCGCAGGATCGGAGTCCGGTATGGGAGCGTTCATCAACGATGTGCCGCCGGAGAGCGCGGCGCTGCGTCTGCGAGAGGTAGCCAGCAAGTGAGCACCAGCACCCCCAAGAAGTACCTGGTCACCGGCGGAGCGGGATACGTCGGCAGCGTCGTCGCCCAGCACCTGCTGGAGGCCGGGCACACCGTGACCGTCCTGGACGACCTGTCCACCGGCTTCCGCGAGGGCGTGCCGCAGGGCGCCGAGTTCATCGAGGGCCGCATCCAGGACGCCGCGAAGTACCTCGACCCCTCCTACGACGGGGTCCTGCACTTCGCCGCCTTCTCCCAGGTCGGCGAGTCGGTCGTGAACCCGGAGAAGTACTGGGTCAACAACGTCGGCGGCACCACCGCGCTGCTCGCCGCGATGCGCGACGCCGGGGTGCGCACCCTCGTCTTCTCCTCCACCGCCGCCACCTACGGCGAGCCGGTCTCCAGCCCCATCACGGAGAGCGACCCGACCTCCCCGACCAACCCCTACGGGGCCACCAAGCTCGCCGTCGACCACATGATCAGCGGCGAGGCCGCGGCGCACGGCCTGGCCGCCGTCTCGCTGCGCTACTTCAACGTGGCCGGCGCCTACGGCGCGTACGGCGAGCGGCACAGCCCCGAGTCGCACCTCATCCCGCTCGTCCTCCAGGTCGCGCTCGGCGCACGCGAGTCGATCTCCGTCTACGGCGACGACTATCCGACCCCCGACGGCAGCTGCGTCCGCGACTACATCCACGTCGCCGACCTCGCCGAGGCCCACCTGCTGGCCCTCACCGCCGCCACCGCGGGCGAGCACCTGATCTGCAACCTCGGCAACGGCAACGGCTTCTCCGTCCGCGAGGTCATCGAGACCGTCCGCACGGTCACCGGCCACCCGATCCCCGAGACCGCGGCTCCGCGCCGCGCCGGGGACCCGGCCGTACTCGTCGCCTCGGCCGCCGCCGCCGAGGAACGCCTCGGCTGGCGCCCGTCCCGCGCCGACCTGGCCGGAATCGTCGCGGACGCCTGGGCGTTCGCCCGCCGAGAGGAGCCCACCGCCCCATGACCGACCTCACCGCGCTCACCGACTCCTTCCGCGCCCTGTACGGAACGGAGCCCGAGGGGGTCTGGGCCGCGCCCGGCCGCGTCAACCTCATCGGCGAGTACACCGACTTCAACGACGGCTTCGTCATGCCGCTCGCGCTGCCGCAGACCGCCCGCGCGGCGGTCGCCCGGCGCACCGACGGTCAGCTCCGCCTGCACTCCACCGACGTGCCCGGCGGCGTGATCCAGCTCGACGTGGCCGCACTCGCCCCGCACCAGGGCCACGGCTGGGCCGCCTACCCGGCGGGTGTGGTCTGGGCGCTGCGCGAGGCGGGCCACGACATCACCGGCGCGGACATACAGATCACCTCCGACGTCCCCACCGGCGCCGGGCTCTCCTCCTCCGCCGCCCTGGAGATCGTCACCGCCCTCGCCCTGAACGACCTGTTCGGGCTGGGACTGACCCCCACCGACCTCGCCGTGCTCGGCCGCCGAGCCGAGAACGACTTCGTCGGCGTGCCCTGCGGCGTCATGGACCAGATGGCGTCGGCCTGCTGCACCGAGGGCCACGCCCTGCACCTGGACACCCGCGACCTCGGCCAGCGCCAGGTGCCGTTCGACCTGCCCTCCCACGGCCTGCGGCTGCTGGTGGTCGACACCCGCGTCAAGCACGCCCTCGGCGACGGCGCCTACGCCGAACGCCGGGCCGGCTGCGAGGAGGGCGCCCGCCTGCTCTCCCTGAAGACCCTGCGCGAACTCCCGTACGAGGAGCTGGACGCCGCCCTCGACCGGCTCGCGGCGGCCGGCGCCGACGAGTCCGTCGTCCGCTACGTCCGCCACGTGGTCAGCGACAACGCGCGCGTCGAGCAGGTCATCGCGCTGCTCGACGCGGGTGACGTCCGGGCGGCCGGGCCGGTCCTCGACGCCGGTCACGTCTCGCTCCGCGACGACCTGCGGGTCTCCTGCGCCGAGCTCGACCTCGTCGTCGAGTCGGCCACCGCCGCGGGAGCCCTCGGTGCCCGGATGACCGGCGGCGGCTTCGGCGGCTCGGCCATCGTGCTGGTGGAGGAGGCGGACGCGGACAAGGTCTCCGGGGCCGTCCTCGCCGCGTTCGCCGCCGCCGGGCACACCGAGCCGGGCATCTTCCCCGCGGTCCCCTCCGGCGGCGCCCGCCGCCTCGTCTGACCCCCCACGGGACCGGACCGACGGGCCGCCCGCCGCACGCACGCGCGTACGGCGGGCGGCCCGTCGGCGCGTGCGGCCCTGCGGTGTGTGCGGTCCCGCGGTGTGCGCGGCCGTCGGCGTGTGCGGCCCGCCGGTCCCGGAGTCGTCCTCAGGGAGCCGCCCGCTCGGCAGAATGCGTCGTTGTCTGTCTCCTTCTGTCTCCGGACGGAACATGGGGAACACCCGAAACACCCGTCGCGGTCAGTTCCGTGAATCGGCGGTCCGCCCCGACCGGCCGCCCGTACGCTGAGCGCAGCACCGGTGGGGGCCGGTGCCGTTCAGGGGCGAGACGATCGGGTACGGCGCCCGGGCGGGGAGGGGCGGACGGCCCGCGGCGACTGCCGCGGAGGCCGCGGCCCCGTCCCCCGCCGGGGAGCAGTGCCCTTCCGGACGCCACCGACCCGGTCGGCCGGCACGCGGCGCGCTCTCCGGGACCGTCGCAGCTGGGGGTATCCGTGGCCCGTATCCGGGTTCTCGTGGTGGACGACCACCGCATCTTCGCCGAATCGCTCGCCGCGGCCCTCGCGGCCGAGCCGGACGTGGACGTGGCCGCGGCCGGCAGCGGCCCGGCCGCGCTGCGCTGCCTGGAGCGTGCGCAGAGCGAGGGCCGCGCCTTCGACGTGATGCTGGTCGACGCCGAACTGGGCATCAGGCCCGCCGTCCCGGCCCGCGCCGTACTGGTGCCGGAGCAGGGCGCGCCGGGCCCGGTCGACGGCATATCGCTGGTGGCCGGGGTCCGCGCCGACCGCCCCGGGGTCCGCACCGTGGTGCTCGCCGAGCGCGACGACCCCCGGCGCGCCGCCGCCGCCCTCCAGGCCGGGGCGTCGGGGTGGGTCGCCAAGGACTGCTCGTTCCAGCGGCTGCTGGCGGTGATCCGGGGGGTGCTGCGGGACGAGACGCATCTGCCGCCGGCCCTGCTCACCGGGGTCCTGCGGGAGCTGACCGCCGCCCGCAAGCACCGTACCGAGAGCGAGCGGCTGGTGGAGTCGCTGACCCCGCGCGAGCGCGAGGTGCTGCGGTGCATGGTGGCCGGGCTCGGCCGCAAGGCGGTCGCGGAGCGGCTGTTCCTTTCCCCGCACACCGTCCGCACCCACATGCAGAACGTGCTGGGCAAGCTCGGGGTGCACTCGACGCTGGCCGCCGTCGCGCTGGCCCGCCGGGCCGGTATCGGACCCGCCGAGCTAGCCGGGGACGTTGTCGAACGGGGCGGTCAACTGGCGTAGCAGGCCGGCCAGTTCGCTGCGCTGGGCGCGGGACAGCTCGCCGAGGATCGCGCGTTCCTGCGCGAGCAGGCCGGCCAGTGACTGGTCGGCCTTGTCGCGCCCCTCGGCGGTCAGCCGCACCAGCACACCGCGCCGGTCGGACGGGTCGGGCAGCCGCTCCACGAGGTTCTTCTTGGTCAGCCGGTCGATGCGGTTGGTCATCGTGCCCGAGGTGACCAGCGTCTGCGTCAGCAGTTGCCCGGGGGAGAGCTGGTACGGGGCGCCGGCCCGGCGGAGCGACGTCAGGACGTCGAACTCCCACGGCTCCAGCTCGTGCTCGGAGAAGGCGATGCGGCGGGCCCGGTCGAGGTGGCGGGCCAGGCGGGAGACGCGGCTGAGGACCTCGAGCGGTTCCACGTCGAGGTCGGGGCGCTCGCGGCGCCATGCAGCGACCAGACGGTCGACCTCGTCCTCCATGTGGATCAGTGTAGAGGGTCTGTCGACATGAAGTCTCTTGAATTCGAGTGTCTTGACATCAAGATAAATATCGGGCCACCCTGAACCCATGACCGCACCCCTCTGGGACCCGCAGCAGTACCTGCGCCACGCGGACCACCGCACTCGCCCCTTCCTCGACCTGCTGGCCCGGATCGGGGATCTGCCCGGCGGCCCCGGGGCCCGCATCGCCGACCTCGGCTGCGGGGCCGGCAACGCCACCGCGCTGCTCGCCGACCGGTGGCCCGGCTTCCGGACCACCGGGTACGACGACTCCCCGCAGATGCTGGAACGGGCCCGCGCCCACGCCGGACCCGGCCTGGACTTCGCCCGCGCCGACGCCGCGACCTGGACCCCGGACGCGCCGCACGCACTGATCGTCTCCAACGCCCTGCTCCAGTGGGTCCCCGGGCACGCCGACCGCTTCCCCGCCTGGCTGGCCGGTCTGCTCCCCGGCGGCGCCCTCGCCTTCCAGGTCCCCGGCAACTTCGGCGCCCCCAGCCACGTGCTGATGCGCCGGCTCGCGGAGTCCCCGCGCTGGCGCGCCCGCCTCGGCGGACTGCTCCGCCACGACGACGCGGTCCTCGAACCGTCCGCCTACCTCGGCCGGCTGGCCGCCCTCGGCTGCGAGGTGGACGCCTGGGAGACGACCTACCTCCACCTCCTGGCGGGCGACGACGCGGTCCTCGACTGGGTGAAGGGCACCGGACTGCGCCCCGTCCTCACCGCCCTCGCCGACGACCCCGAGGCCCGCGACGCGTTCACCGCCGAATACCGCACCCTGCTGCGCGAGGCCTACCCGCGCGAACCGCACGGCACGGTCTTCCCGTTCCGGCGGATCTTCGCGGTGGCCAGGAAGGGGAAGCGGTGAGGGTCACAGGGCGTCCAGCGCCGTCCAGGAGATGTCCAGACCGATGGTGAACGGCACGTCCGTCTTCAGCCGGTCGTGGTGGATGCCCGTCAGTGCGTAGACCTTCAGCGTGGACAGATCGTCCACGGTGTATCCGTCCTGCGGGGGCACCGGCCGGCGAGAACGGTGCGCGGTGGTCGGCTCGGCGGTCATGGTTCCTCCCATGGACGGGATTCTCGGCCCCGCCGACCACATGACGGCCGGGTCTCCGCGGGAGTCACCACAACGGGTGACGCGCGGGAAGGGACGGCTCAGCTCTTGCGGTGTCCTATCAGACGGGGCTTCGACTCCAGGTTCTCCAGCCCGTGCCAGGCGAGGTTCACCAGGTGGGCGGCGACCTCCGCCTTCTTCGGCCTGCGGACGTCGAGCCACCACTGGCCGGTCAGCGCCACCATGCCCACCAGCGCCTGCGCGTACAGCGGGGCCAGCTTCGGTTCGAACCCGCGGGCCTTGAACTCCAGGCCCAGGATGTCCTCCACCTGCGTGGCGATGTCGCTGATCAGCGACGCGAACGTGCCGGTGGACTGCGCGACGGGCGAGTCCCGGACCAGGATGCGGAAGCCGTCGGTGTACGTCTCGATGTAGTCCAGCAGGGCGAACGCCGCCTGCTCCAGCAGCTCGCGCGGGTGACCCGCGGTGAGGGCGCCGGTCACCATGTCCAGGAGCTGGCGCATCTCCCGGTCGACGACGACCGCGTACAGGCCCTCCTTGCCGCCGAAGTGCTCGTAGACGACCGGCTTGGAGACCCCCGCGCGGGCGGCGATCTCCTCCACCGAGGTGCCCTCGAAGCCCTTGTCGGCGAAGAGCGCGCGGCCGATGTCCAGGAGTTGTTCGCGCCGTTCCTTCCCGGTCATCCGGACCCTGCGAATCCGCCGCGCGGGGGTGGGGCTGCTCTTCTCGCTGCTCGTGCTGCCGTCGGTCGCCACGTCGCCCATCATGCCGCGTCTGCGGCCACTGCCTTGCGCCGGGAGTCGATACGGGCCGCGTCCGGCCAGCGCACGTCGTACGCCCAACCCGCCTGCTCGAACCAGCGGATCAGCCGGGCGCTGGAGTCGATCTGCCCCTTCAGCACGCCGTGCCGGGCGCTGGTCGGGTCCGCGTGGTGCAGGTTGTGCCAGGACTCGCCGCAGGACAGGACGGCCAGCCACCAGACGTTGCCCGAGCGGTCACGGGACTTGAACGGCCGCTTGCCCACCGCGTGGCAGATCGAGTTGATCGACCACGTCACGTGGTGCAGCAGCGCCACCCGGACCAGCGAGCCCCAGAAGAACGCCGTGAACGCGCCCCACCAGGACATCGTCACCAGGCCGCCCACCAGCGGCGGGATCGCCAGCGACAGGATGGTGAAGGAGAGGAAGTGGCGGGAGATCCGCACCAGCGCCGGGTCCTTGATCAGGTCGGGGGCGTAGGTGTGCTGCGGAGTGCGCTCCTCGTCGAACATCCACCCGATGTGCGCCCACCACAGGCCCTTCATCAGGGCCGGCAGCGTCTCGCCGAACCGCCACGGCGAGTGCGGGTCGCCCTCGGCGTCCGAGAAGCGGTGGTGCTTGCGGTGGTCGGCCACCCAACGCACCAGCGGACCCTCCACCGCCAGCGATCCCATGACCGCGAGCGCCAGCTTCAGCGGACGCTTCGCCTTGAACGCCCCGTGCGTGAAGTGCCGGTGGAAGCCGATCGTGATGCCGTGGCACCCGATGTAGTACATCGCCACCATCAGGCCCAGGTCGAGCCAGCTGACCCCGCGGCCCCAGGCCAGCGGCACCGCCACGATCAGCGCCACGAACGGCACCACGATGAACAGGAGTAGCGCCACCTGCTCCGACGTGCGCTTGCTGTCGCCGCCGAGCGTCGCGGAGGGCGGCGGGCCCCCGGCGGTGGCGGGTTTTCCGGCCTCGTCGATCACGTCGGGACTGCTGGTCATCTGGATCTCCCTGGGGGGATGAGGAGAAGAGCAGGAGACCGCGGGCTACGGACGCGTAACCTACGGCATCGTAAGTATGGCAGTGACCTGGCCCACAACACGAGACACCGATCCGTGCGTCGTCCGGGGTATCCCCTCCAGTACCCCGGGTATGGACCCGTACGCCGCAGGCGGGCGCCCGCCGCGCCCGTCCCGCATGCCGGGCCAGCCGACGCGCCCCCTGCGGCGACACCTATCCTGGAAGGGTCGGACAGCGCGGTCCGCACCCCGCTCGTACCGGGGGCGGCACCAGCACCGCTGCGGCCGAGGGCCCCGGATTCGTGCTTCACCACTGCAAGGAGCCGCACACTGTGAGCAGTGCCGACCAGACCCCTGCCGCCAGCAGCCCGGAGCTGCGCGCCGACATCCGCAGGCTCGGCGATCTCCTGGGCGAGACCCTCGTCCGCCAGGAGGGCCAGGAGCTTCTCGACCTCGTGGAGCGCGTCCGCGCTCTGACCCGTACCGACGGCGAGGCCGCCGCCCGGCTGCTGGGCGACACCGATCTGGAGACCGCCGCGCAGCTCGTCCGCGCCTTCTCCACCTACTTCCACCTCGCCAACGTCACCGAGCAGGTCCACCGCGCGCACGAGATGCGCGACCGGCGGTCCGCCGAGGGCGGCTTGCTGGCGCGGACGGCGGACCGCCTCAAGGACGCCGACCCCGAGCACCTGCGCGAGACGGTCAAGAACCTCAACGTCCGGCCCGTCTTCACGGCGCACCCCACCGAAGCGGCCCGGCGCTCCGTGCTGAACAAGCTCCGGCGCATCGCCGAGCTGCTGGACACGCCGGTCATCGAGGCCGACCGCCGCCGCCAGGACCTGCGGCTCGCGGAGAACATCGACCTGATCTGGCAGACGGACGAGCTGCGGGTCGTACGCCCCGAGCCGGCCGACGAGGCCCGTAACGCCATCTACTACCTCGACGAGCTGCACGCCAACGCCGTCGGGGACGTCCTGGAGGACCTCGCGGCCGAGCTGGAGCGGGTCGGCGTCGAGCTGCCCGCCGGCACCCGCCCCCTCACCTTCGGCACCTGGATCGGCGGCGACCGCGACGGCAATCCCAACGTCACCCCGCAGGTGACCTGGGACATCCTGATCCTCCAGCACGAGCACGGCATCACCGACGCCATCGAGATGATCGACTACCTGCGCGGCCTGCTCTCCAACTCCATCCGCTACACCGGCGCCACCGACGAACTCCTGGACTCCCTCCAGACCGACCTCGAACGCCTCCCGGAGATCTCCCCCCGCTACAAGCGGCTCAACGCCGAGGAGCCGTACCGGCTCAAGGCCACCTGCGTCCGCCAGAAGCTGGTCAACACCCGCGAGCGGCTCGCCAAGGGCACCGCGCACCGCCCCGGCTGCGACTACCTCGGCACCGCCGAGCTCATCGCCGACCTGGTGCTGATCCAGACCTCGCTGCGCGAGCACCGCGGCGCCCTGTTCGCCGACGGCCGGATGGACCGCACCATCCGCACCCTGTCGGCCTTCGGCCTCCAGCTCGCCACCATGGACGTGCGCGAGCACGCCGACGCCCACCACCACGCCCTCGGCCAGCTCTTCGACCGGCTCGGCGAGGAGTCCTGGCGCTACGCCGACATGCCGCGCGACTACCGCCAGAAGCTGCTGGCCAAGGAGCTCCGCTCGCGCCGGCCGCTCGCCCCGACCCCGGCGCCGCTGGACGCCGCGGGCGAGAAGACCCTCGGCGTCTTCCACACCATCGGCGAGGCCTTCGAGCGCTTCGGCCCCGAGGTCATCGAGTCCTACATCATCTCGATGTGCCAGGGCGCCGACGACGTCTTCGCCGCCGCCGTCCTCGCCCGCGAGGCCGGCCTGCTCGACCTGCACGGCGGCTGGGCCAAGATCGGCATCGTGCCGCTGCTGGAGACCACCGACGAGCTGCGCGCCGCCGACGTCATCCTCGACGAGATGCTGGCCGACCCCTCCTACCGCCGCCTGGTCTCGCTCCGCGGCGACGTCCAGGAGGTCATGCTCGGCTACTCCGACTCCTCGAAGTTCGGCGGCATCACCACCTCCCAGTGGGAGATCCACCGAGCCCAGCGCCGGCTGCGCGACGTCGCCCACCGCTACGGCGTCCGGCTGCGCCTCTTCCACGGCCGCGGCGGCACCGTCGGCCGCGGCGGCGGCCCCTCGCACGACGCGATCCTCGCCCAGCCGTGGGGAACGCTCGAAGGCGAGATCAAGGTGACCGAGCAGGGCGAGGTCATCTCCGACAAGTACCTGATCCCGGCGCTCGCCCGCGAGAACCTCGAACTGACCGTCGCCGCGACGCTGCAGGCCTCGGCCCTGCACACCGCGCCCCGCCAGTCCGACGAGGCGCTGGCCCGCTGGGACGCCGCGATGGACACCGTCTCCGACGCCGCCCACGCCGCGTACCGCAGGCTGGTCGAGGACCCGGACCTGCCGTCGTACTTCCTCGCCTCCACCCCGGTGGACCAGCTCGCCGACCTGCACCTGGGCTCGCGGCCCTCCCGCCGCCCCGGCTCAGGCGTCTCGCTCGACGGACTGCGCGCCATCCCGTGGGTGTTCGGCTGGACCCAGTCCCGGCAGATCGTGCCCGGCTGGTTCGGCGTCGGCTCCGGCCTGAAGGCGCTGCGCGAGGCGGGTCTGGACGCCGTCCTGGACGAGATGCACGAACACTGGCACTTCTTCCGGAACTTCCTGTCGAACGTCGAGATGACGCTCGCCAAGACCGACCTGCGCATCGCCCGGCACTACGTCGACACCCTCGTCCCCGACGAGCTGAAGCACGTCTTCGACGTCATCGAGGCCGAACACGCCCTCACCGTGCGGGAAGTCCTCAAGGTCACCGGCGGCACCGAACTGCTCTCCACCAGCCCGGTGCTCCAGCAGACCTTCTCCATCCGGGACGCTTACCTGGACCCGATCTCCTACCTCCAGGTCTCCCTGCTGGCCCGCCAGCGCCAGGCGGTCGAGCGCGGGGAGGAGCCCGACCCGCTGCTCGCCCGCGCCCTGCTGCTGACCGTCAACGGCGTCGCCGCCGGTCTGCGCAACACCGGCTGACCCGCCCCGCGCGCCACGGCGCCCCGCCCGGGGACGATCTCCCGGGCGGGGCGCCGCTCGCGTTTCACCGCTCTCGTCGCGCCGGGCGGTCAGCCGTTGGCGAGTGCCACCACCCGGTCGAGTGCGCCGTTGAAGCGGTTGTGGTCACCGACCGTCGGGCCGGTCGAGGTGTACTGCCACATCGTGTAGAAGCTCCAGCCGGCCGGGAGTTCGCCGACCGTCGTGTTGTACCGCGCCACCCAGAGCGGGTTGGTGGCGCCGAAGCCGGCGTTGTTGCCCGTGCAGTCCTTCCACCAGCTGGTGGCGGTGTAGATGACCGGGTCCCGGCCGGTGCGCGCCTTGTAGGTGTTCACGAAGTCGCGGATCCAGGCGACCATGCCCGCCTGCGTCTTGCCGTAGCACTGCGCGCCGTACGGGTTCCACTCGATGTCCAGCACGCCGGGCAGGGTCTTGCCGTCCCGCGACCAGCCCCCGCCGTTGTCCACGAAGTAGTTCGCCTGCGCGGCCCCACCGGTGGTGTCCGGGGTGGCGAAGTGGTAAGTGCCCCGGACCATGCCGACGTTGTAGGAGCCGGTGTACTGCTGGGTGAACGAGGTGTTCTTGTAGTACGTGCCTTCGGTGGCCTTGACGTAGGCCCACCTCACGCCGCTGTTCCACAGGGTCTGCCAGGCGACGTTGCCCTGGTGGCTGCTGACGTCCACCCCCTCGGTCTGGACGGCCCTGGGGACGGAGGGAGTTCCGCCGCCCTGGCCGTCGTGGGCGATCACGCCCTGTCCCATCCGAGCGGTCCCGCGCGCGGGGACGCCGGCGGCGTCGCCGGCGGCGGACGCCGGGCCGGGCAGGGCGAGCGGCAGGGCGAGGGCGGCGAGGAGCACGCCGGCGGCGACGGGGCGGGGCCGGCGGAGGGCCGGGGTGCGGGGTCTGTGCACGGGCATGGGGGTGCCTCCGAGGACTCGGTGGGGGATCTCAGGGCTCAGGAGCGGGTGCGGGCACTCCTGACGTGCGTGCGTGGACGTGCATGCGTGCAATGGCGTGCTCATGTCATCCACCGCGGTGCGGCGTGCCGTTCGGCGCGTCGTCCGGGGCGCCCCTGACGCTACGCGAGTAGACCCTTACTCCGGAAGAGGGCCCGATCGCTTTCGGAACCCTGCGGGCCCCGGAACCCCGCGGCCCTCCCGGAACGCTGTGCGCCCCAGGGCCCCGCGGCCCGGTCGGGTGCCGGCTCACAGCGCCACGAACGTCCCCGCCATCAGCACCGCGCCCACCCCGGCCAGCGTCCACGCGGTCCGGGTCATCCGCAGACCGCCCCCGACCACCAGCGACGCCAGCAGCAGCGCGCCGCCCAGCGGCAGCCAGGCGTGCAGGAAACCCGCCGTGCCGGTGCGCACCACCTCGTCGGTGCCCGGCTTCACCACCACCGGGAAGCGGTCGCCGCGCTCGGCCGCCACCGAGCGCTCCACCGCCAGCCCGGACCGGGCGGGGGAGGTGGCGTCCGGCGTGTAGCGCCCCGTGCAGGTGTCCTCGCCGCACTCGGTCACCGTCAGCGTGCCGTGCTCGCGGCCCTGGGCGAGCACCACGTGGTGCGCGGTGTCCCACGACGCCCACACCCCCGCGACCAGCAACAGCAGCGTCACCAGCCCCATCAGGCCGTGACGGCCGAAGAGCAGTGCGCGCCGGGAAGAGCTCCGCTTCATGGGGGCAGATCCTTGGGCAGAGCAACGCCCTCGGTCAACTTCTGGCCGGAAAACGTCGGAGAAGCGGGGGGTATGTCGGTAGTTGCGCAGGCCGGGACCGCCCCACCGCCCCTCCCCGCCGCCTCCGGCGGTCAGCGGACGACGAGTCCGGGAAGAGCGCTCAGGGCCGCGGCCTGTTCCGCCGTGGCCAGCACCAGGACGGTGTCGTACGTGTGGTGGCGGTCGCGGGGGAAGTCCACCGAGCGCCACGACCGGGGGTCCGGCGGCTGCGCGGTGAGGGCCACCGCCGCGTGCGCGGCCATGTGGTCGAAGTAGTCGTCCGCGAAGTGCTCGGCTCGCACGGACACGTGCCGTCCGTCGCATGCGAACTCCACCCGGTCCCGGCGGCCGTCCGCGACCGGCCCCTCGCCCTCGACGAGCCGCACCCCGGTGACCGTCATCCCGCCGCCGACGACTTCGGCGGCGCGAGCCAGCAGGTCCGCGTAGCCCTCGCGCAGGGAATCGACGTCGTCCCCGTGCACCGAGACCGCGACGCCGAACTCCTCCAGGGCGCCCGCGGCCCCGTGCGGAGCCAGCTCCTCGTCGGCGTGCGCGTGGTACCTGCCGACGACGTCGGCGGCCTTCTCCCGGCTCACCATGGACGCTTCGGCCAGCACCGCGCCCAATCGGGCGTAGGTGATCGGTGACGTGTGCGACATGGCAGGGGATTCTGCCAGCCGCTCGCCGCCCCGCGCCGCCCGGGTCCCGCCGCCGACCGGCCCCGGCGTGCGGGCCGGTGATCGTCGGACCCGTACCCTGAGGGATCCACGGGGGCGAAACGGACGTGCCCGGACGATCAGCACTCCCTGACGCGAAGGACGCGGCACCGATGAGCGACACCCCCGCAGGAACCGGCCACGGAAGGGGATTTCGGCCGTACGTCAGGATGACCGCCCGGAGCCGCGAGGAGGAGCACCGCGCCTCCACCCCGCTGGAACTCCTCTTCGACCTCTGCTTCGTCGTCGCGGTCGCCCAGGCCGGAGTGCGGCTGGTGCACGCGGTGGCCGAGGGGCACCCCGGCCACGGGGTGAGCGGCTACCTCTTCGTGCTCTTCGCCGTCTGGTGGGCCTGGGTCAACTTCACCTGGTTCGCCTCCGCCTACGACAGCGACGACGTCCCCTACCGGATCGCCACCCTGGTGCAGATGGCCGGGGTGCTCGTCCTCGCGGCCGGCATCCCGCGGGCCTTCGAGGGCTCCGACTACGCCGTCGCCGTCCTCGGCTACCTGATCATGCGCGTCGCGCTCACCCTCCAGTGGCTCCGGGCCGCGCACGGCGAGACCGGCCCCGCCCGCACGGCGGCGCTGCGCTACGCCGGCGGTCTCGTGGTGGTCCAACTCTGCTGGTTCGCCCTGCTGTTGCTGCCCGCCGAGGCACGAACCTGGTGCGTCCTGCCGCTGATCCTCGCCGAACTCGCGGTGCCCGCCTTCGCCGAGCGGCGCCACATGACACCCTGGCACGCGGAGCACATCGCCGAACGCTACGGCCTGTTCACCATCATCATGCTCGGCGAGACCATCGCCGCCGCCACCGTCGCCGTGCAGTCGGCGCTGGACGAGTCCGCCGCCCTCGGCGAACTGCTGCCGATCGCGGCGGGCGGTCTCGTCATCGTCTTCGCCGCCTACTGGATCTACTTCGCCGTCCCCGTCCACGAATACCTCACCTCCAGCAGGCAGGCGTTCCTCTGGGGATACGGGCACTACGTCATCCTGGGCTCCGCGGCCGCCATCGGCGCCGGTCTCGAAGTCGCCGTGGAGGAGGCCGTCCACCACGCCCACCTCTCCACGCTCGCCGCGTCGCTGGCGGTGACCCTGCCCACCGCCCTCTTCATGCTGGCGGTCTGGGCCGTGCACGCCCGGCACTCCAAGCGGGGCCTCGCGCAGCACCTCGTGCTGCCGCTCGGCGCGGTCGGCGTGCTCGCGGCGAGCTTCGCCGGGCACGCCGCCGTCCCGGTGGCCGGGGCGGTCGCCGCCTGCACGGTGGCCGCCGGCGTCGTCCTCGCCGAGAAGCGGCGGCCGGCCCCGCGGGAGACCTGAGGGACCGGCTCCCGGGCCCCGTGCCTCAGGAGTTGTACGTCCCCCGGGCCCGCTCCAGGCCGTCCGCGAGCAGCGCCTCCACCGCGTCGGCCGCCCGGTCCACCAGGTACGCCAGCTCCTTGCGCTCCGTGGAGGAGAAGTCCTTCAGCACGAAGTCGGCGACCTGCATCCGCCCCGGCGGACGCCCGATGCCGAACCGCACCCGGTGGTAGTCCGGGCCCATCGACTTGGTCATCGACTTCAGCCCGTTGTGCCCGTTGTCGCCGCCGCCCAGCTTCAGCCGCAGCGTGCCGTAGTCGATGTCCAACTCGTCGTGGACCGCCACCACGTGGTCGGTCGGCACCTTGTAGAAGTCCCGTAGCGCCGTGACCGGGCCGCCGGACAGGTTCATGTACGACATCGGCTTCGCCAGCACGATCCGGCGGCTGCCCGGACCGGGCGGGCCGACGCGCCCCTCCAGGACCTGCGCCTGCGCCTTCTGCGCGCGTTTGAACTTCCCGCCGACGCGCTCCGCCAGCAGGTCGGCCACCATGAAGCCGACGTTGTGGCGGTTGGCCGCGTACTCGGGACCGGGGTTGCCGAGGCCCACGATGAGCCAGGGATCGGTGACGTCGGACATCTGCGCGCGGACTCCTCGTACGGGGCGGCCGGCACGGGAAGGCCGGCGACGGCGGCGGCAAGGCGGGGCGGGGCGGGGGCAAAGCAGGGCGGGGCCAGGGCAAGGCAGGCGGGGGAGGCTCGACGGGCCGGTCAAGCCGAACGGGGCGGCGGGCCCCGGCGGACCTCACGGTCCGGGGATCCGCCGCCCCGTCGGTCGAGCAGGTGGAACGTGGGCGGGTGAGGCTCAGGCCTCGGCGCCCTCGGCCGGAGCGCCCTCGGTGTCGGCGGCCGGCTCCTCGGCCTGCGCGGCGACGATCTGGAGCACGATGGCGTCCTCGTCGCCGGCCAGCACGGAGCCCTTGGGCAGCGAGATGTCCTTGGCGAGGATGGAGTCACCGGCGTCCAGGCCCGCGATGGAGACCGTGACGGACTCGGGGATGTGGGTGGCCTCGGCCTCGACCAGCAGGGTGTTCTGGACGTACTCGAGCAGGTTGGCGCCGGGGGCCAGGTCGCCCTCGACGTGCACCGCGATCTCGACGTTGACCTTCTCGCCGCTCTTGACGGTCAGCAGGTCGACGTGCTCGATGTTGCCCTTGATGGCGTTGCGCTGCACGGCCTTGGGGATGACCAGGGCGTCCTTGCCGTCGATCTGGAGACCGATGAGGACGTTCGAGGTGCGGAGGGCGAGCTGCAGCTCGTGGCCCGGAAGGTTGATGTGGACCGGCTCGGCGCCGTGGCCGTAGACGACCGCGGGGACCAGGCTGGCGCGGCGCGCGCGACGGGCGGCGCCCTTGCCGAACTCGTTACGGGCCTGGGCGGCGAGCTTGATCTCGGCCATGGTGCACTCCTCGTGAGGTGACGGAAAACGCGACGGTCACCCGGCCACGAACGGCCTGCTACGAAGAGCGCGTCGATAACGGACAGCCGTACATGAGTACGGCCTCCCTCGCCGAGCAACTCCGTGAGTCTACCCGGCCGGGGAGGCCGCACCCAAAGTGGATCTTCCGTACCGCTCCGACCAGGGGTGATCCGGTCGGAGCGGGTGGCTTACTCGTGCCACGTGGCGCGGTGCACCACGTTCACAGCCGTGCGGCACGGGCCCCGGAAGCAGCCAGGCGCAACGGTTACGCGTTCTCCTCGAACAGGCTCGTGACCGAGCCGTCCTCGAAGACCTCGCGCACCGCGCGGGCGATCGTCGGCGCGATGGAGAGCACCGTGATCTTGTCGAGCTCCAGCTCACCCGGCGTCGGCAGGGTGTCGGTGAAGACGAACTCGCTCACCTTGGAGTTCTTCAGGCGGTCCGCGGCCGGGCCCGAGAGCACGCCGTGGGTGGCCGTCACTATGACGTCCTCGGCGCCGTGCGCGAACAGCGCGTCGGCGGCGGCGCAGATGGTGCCGCCGGTGTCGATCATGTCGTCGACCAGGACGCAGACCCGGCCTTCGACGTTGCCGACGACCTCGTGGACGCTGACCTGGTTCGGCACGTCCTTGTCGCGGCGCTTGTGCACGATCGCCAGCGGGGCGTCGAGGCGGTCGCACCAGCGGTCGGCGACCCGGACGCGGCCGGCGTCGGGGGAGACGACCGTCAGCTTCGAGCGGTCGACCTTGGCACCGACGTAGTCGGCCAGGATCGGCAGCGCGAACAGGTGGTCCACCGGGCCGTCGAAGAAGCCCTGGATCTGGTCGGTGTGCAGGTCCACCGTGAGGATGCGGTCCGCGCCGGCCGTCTTCATCAGGTCCGCGACCAGACGGGCCGAGATCGGCTCGCGGCCACGGTGCTTCTTGTCCTGGCGGGCGTAACCGTAGAACGGCACGATCACGGTCACCGAGCGGGCCGACGCGCGCTTGAGCGCGTCCAGCATGATGAGCTGCTCCATGATCCACTTGTTGATCGGAGCCGTGTGGCTCTGGATCAGGAAGCAGTCCGCGCCGCGGGCGGACTCCTGGAAGCGCACGTAGATCTCACCGTTGGCGAAATCGAAAGCCTTCGTCGGCACGAGGCCGACACCCAACTGGTGTGCGACCTCCTCGGCCAGCTCGGGGTGGGCGCGGCCGGAGAAGAGCATCAGTTTCTTCTCGCCGGTCGTCTTGATCCCGGTCACAGCACAGTCTCCTCGGACGTGTATCTGACCGCTGCGTGCATGGGTCCCGATGGTGCAGCGAGCCAGCCGAAATGGTGAGCATCTATCACGGTACGCCGTGCCCGGCGCACGCGTTTCCGGTCAGCTTTCGCCTTCGGAGCCGTCGGTGGCGGCGAGGGCGGCCTGCGCGGCGGCGCTGCCGGGACGCTTCCGGGCCACCCAACCCGCGATATTCCTTTGCTGGCCGCGGGCCACGGCCAGCGAACCGGACGGCACGTCCTTGGTGATGACGGACCCGGCGGCGGTGTACACGCCGTCCCCGACCGTGACGGGAGCCACAAACATATTGTCCGAACCCGTGCGGCAGTGCGAGCCGATCGTCGTGTGGTGCTTGGCCACCCCGTCGTAGTTCACGAACACGCTGGCGGCGCCGATGTTGGTGTGGTCGCCGATGGTCGCGTCGCCCACGTACGACAGGTGGGGGACCTTGGTGCCCTCGCCGATCGTGGCGTTCTTCATCTCGACGTACGTGCCGGCCTTCGCCTTCGGACCGAGCCTGGTGCCCGGCCGCAGGTAGGCGTACGGGCCGACGGTGGCGCCGGGGCCCACCTCGGCGCCGTCGGCGACCGTGTTGTCCACCCGGGCGCCCGCGTGCACCACGGTGTCGGTCAGCCGCGAGTTCGGGCCCACCTCGGCGTCCTCGCCCACGTGGGTGGCGCCCAGTAGCTGGGTGCCGGGGTGCACCACCGCGTCCTGCCCGAACGTGACCGTGACGTCCACCAGCGTCGACGCCGGGTCCACGACGGTCACGCCGGCCAGCATCGCCCGCTCCAGCAGCCGCGCGTTCAGCAGCCGTCGGGCCTCGGCGAGCTGCACCCGGTTGTTGATGCCGAGGATCTCGCGGTGGTCGGCGGCGACGCACGCGCCGACCCGGTGACCGGCCTCGCGCAGGATCGACAGCACGTCGGTGAGGTACTCCTCGCCCTGGCTGTTGTCGGTGCGCAGCTTGCCGAGCGCGTCCGCGAGGAGCGCGCCGTCGAAGGCGAACACCCCGGAGTTGATCTCGCGGATCGCCCGGACGCTCTCGCTCGCGTCCTTGTGCTCGACGATCTCCGTCACGGCGCCGCTCGCGGAGTCGCGCACGATCCGGCCGTAGCCCGTGGCGTCCGGGACCTCGGCGCTCAGCACGGTGACGGCGTTGCCGTCGGCCGCGTGGGTGCGCGCGAGCGCGTCCAGGGTGGCTCCGGAGAGCAGCGGGGTGTCCCCGCACAGCACGATCACGGTGCCCTCGACGCTGCCCAGTTCCGTCAGGCCGATGCGTACGGCGTGGCCGGTGCCGTTCTGCTCGGCCTGGAACGCGGTGCGCACCGGCGCCTCGCCCCGCGCGAGGTGCGCGGTGACCTGCTCGCCGGCGTGGCCGACGACCACGACCAGGTGCTCGGGCTCCAGTTCCCGCGCGGCGGCCACCACGTGCCCGACGAGCGAGCGCCCGCTGATCTCGTGCAAAACCTTGGGGGTCTTCGACTTCATGCGGGTGCCCTCACCCGCTGCGAGAACGACGACGGCGGCGGGGCTGCTGGAGCTCACGGGTGTGCCCTTCGGCTTCGGATCGTGGACATCCGCAGGATACCGGCGTCACATGTGCGCGACATGGGGGCGGGCCCCGACCGGTGAGGTCGGGGCCCGCGCGCACGAGCTCCCCCATCAGGATTCGAACCTGAACATACGGTACCAAAAACCGCAGTGCTGCCTGATTACACCATGGGGGATCAATTCCGACTGAACCGGACATTGTGTCGGTCCGCCGGATCGGCACCCAACACTATGCCGTACCAAGCCCCTTCCCCGCGACGACGTAGCGGTGGCGACGTGCCGAACGCCTCCTGTTCCGTACGCCCTCGAAGGATTTCCGTACGCCTTCGCACGCGGAACGTGCTCCCCCCGTCACCCGAAAACGGGATGCGGCCGCCCGTAGGCTGGACGGCATGACCGCAACGGGGGCAGACCGGGAAGCGGCGGGTTCGACCACCCGCGGCTACTGGTGGTGGGAGAGGCGACGGGGAGTCGCCCTGGACGTGGGGCTGGCGTTGGTCTCGGCGCTGGAATGCGCGCTGGAGGGCGTGGGGTTCGCCGGGGACACCGGGCTGCCGGTGCCGATGGGCGTCCTCTTCGGGCTGCTGGCGGGCTCGGTGCTGGTGGTGCGCCGGCGGTGGCCCATCGCGGTGGTGCTGGTCGCCATAGCGATGACCCCCGCCGAGATGGGCTTCCTGATGGGCATCGTCGGCCTCTACACGCTGGCCGCGTCCGAGGTGCCGCGCCGGATCACCGTGGTGCTGACCGGGATGTCCCTGGTGGGCACCTTCATCGTGACCTACGTACGACTGCGGCAGGCCGTGACCGCGCGCCCGGACGTCATCCAGGGAGACTGGTACGTCCCGCTGGTGTCGCTCTTCATGTCGGTGGGGCTGACGGCCCCCTCGCTGCTGTTCGGGCTGTACACCGGCGCCCGGCGCCGGCTCATGGAGAGCCTGCGGGAGCGGGCGGACTCGCTGGAGCGGGAGCTGTCGCTGCTCGCGGACCGGGCCGAGGAGCGGGCCGAGTGGGCGCGCACCGAGGAACGGCACCGGATCGCGCGGGAGATGCACGACGTGGTCGCGCACCGGGTGAGTCTCATGGTGGTGCACGCCGCCGCGCTCCAGGCGGTCGCGCCGAAGGACCCGGCGAAGGCGGTGCGGAACGCGGCGCTGGTCGGGGACATGGGCCGGCAGGCGCTGACGGAGCTCCGGGAGATGCTCGGGGTGCTGCGCAGCGGGGACGCGCCGAGGGCCGCGGGCCGGGAGGGCCGCGAGCCGCTGGCGCAGGTCGGCCGGGCGGCCGCCGCCGCTGCCGCCGCCGCGGAGGACGGGCCGGGGCTGGGCGAGGTGGAGGCGCTGGTGGCGCAGTCGCGCCAGGCGGGGATGGTCGTGGAGCTCTCGGTGGACGGCGAGGCGCGCCCGTACGGCCCGCAGGTGGAGCGGACGGCGTACCGCGTCGTGCAGGAGGCGCTCACCAACGTGCACAAGCACGCGGCCGGCGCGAAGACGTGGGTCCGGCTCGCGCATCGCGGGGCCGAGGTGGCGATGCAGGTGGAGAACGGCGCCGCGGACGGCGTCACCGCGGACGCGCAGTTGCCGAGCGGGGGGAACGGGCTGATCGGCATGCGGGAGCGGGTGCTGGCGCTGGGCGGGGTGTTCGTCTCGGGGCCCACGGACGCGGGCGGTTTCCGGGTGTCGGCGGTGCTCCCCGACGCGCCGGCGGAGCCCGTGGGCGCGCCGGACGGGGCGGAGGGCCCGGCGGCGTCGGAGGGGGCCGGACCGCCGGAGTGATCTCCGGCGGCCCGGTCCGGTCCGGCGTACGGCGGCCGGCGTACGGCGGTCCGGGGCCGGGGCGTGACGGAGCGCCGGGGCGTGACGGGCCGGAGTGGGCGGGGCCTCGTCCGGGCGCGTTCAGCCGGAGGCGAGGCGGGTCGGCCGGGTGCCCGTCAGCAGGGTGGTGAGGGCCTGGTCGATGTCGGCGCCGAGGTACCAGTCGCCGGTGTGGTCGATGCTGTAGACGCGGCCCTCGGCGTCCATGGCGAGCAGCGCCCCCGTGCCGCCGCCCTCCGCGCCGATGGGGCTGACCGTGGTCTCCAGGGCGCGGCCGAGGTCGCCCAGGGTGCGGGCGTGGTGCAGCCCGCTGAGCGGGTCGACGCGCACGGCGGCCGGGGCGATCTGGCGGCCGGGCGCGGTGGCGGTGATGTGCAGCCCGCCGAACTCGGCCCAGGCCTCGACCGCGGCCGGGAAGACCGCGTGCCGGTGGCCGCCGGGGGAGGTGTGGGCGCGCAGGGCGTCGGCCCACTCCTCGGCCCGGCGGATGTCCCAGCGGCCGGGTTCCCAGCCCGCTTGGCGCAGGGCGGCGTCGACGACGAGGGGGAAGCGGGTGGTGCTGTGTGCGGTGCTCGCGGGCATCGGCGTGCGGTCAGCCCTTCTCGGTGGTGCTGCGTGCGGTGAGGTCGACGGGTCGTACGCCGAAGTGGGCGAGCATCACCGAGCAGGAGCGGCAGGGCGGTGCGTAGCAGCCGTGCACGGGGTCGCCGTCCTCGCGGATGTGGCGCGCGGTGAGCCGTGCGTGCTTCAGGGCGCGGCGCGCCTCGCCGTTGGTCAGCGGCTTGCGCCGGGCCCGCTTGGAGCGGCCGCTCTCCGCCGCGGTGAGATGGCGGGAGAGCAGTATCGCCTCGGGGCAGCGGCCGGTGAAGCGCTCGCGCTGGCCGCTGGTGAGGGTGTCCAGGAAGTCCTGGACGAGGGGGTGCAGCACGGGTGGCTGGTCCCCCTTCCCCGCGGTGCAGGTGAGTGTCTCGCCCTGTACGGACAGCGCGGCGGCCACGGCCGGCAGGATGCCGTCGCGGCGGTGGAGCAGTCGCGGGGTGCGGCTGGAGCCGGTGGTGCTCCAGCTGAGGCGCGGGTCCCCGGAAGTGACTGTTGGTGCGTCGTGCATGGTCGTGACATCCCTCCCGTGCAATCCCCCGAGTTGCGTGAACAGCCTGCCAAATGTGCGGGACGGTCCGGCGGGTGGGGCTGTTTTGGCGCTCCGCGTGTCGCCGACAGGTGCACGATCGTCGTCCTTCCGTCACCTCGGCGTGACGGTTGGTGACGGGTCCGGCAGGGGCTGGGGCGGGTGCGGACCCACCGCATAGGCTGTGCGGAACACCGGACGCAGCAGGGGGCAACCGCCATGACGACAGGTCGGCTCGGGCAGCAAGCCGCGCCACCGAACGCGGCCTACGCCGGCCAACTCGTGCACTTCCCGGACCCGGTCCGGGCGTCCCGCCACCCCGGCGGCGTGCGGATGGACGAGCGGGGCCACCCGGACTTCTCGCCGTACGCGCGGGCCGCCGCCGAGATCGCCGAGCCCCCGCAGGGGTTCGGCATCGACGAACTGCGGCTGACGGACTACGTGTCGGCGAACGCGGCGATGGCGGCGTCCGGGCACGTGCTGTGGGACACCGTCCCGTCGGTGGCGACGCCGCACGGCTGGACGTGGCACCACGTGTCGGGGAGCCGCCGGATGGAGCTGGTGCCGGTCGAGGTGAAGGCGCTGCTGCGTCATCACGCGGGTCTGGCGACCACCGCGGTCGACCACGGGCGGCGCGGCACCCGGCCGTTGCAGGAGACGCGGCCGGCGCATCTGCGGCTGCCGAGGAACGCCGTCGCGGTGAGCGAGCAGCAGGTCCTCGGCGTGGAGGAGGACCTCGGCTACCGCCTGCCGGGCGCGTACCGCTCGTTCCTGAAGGCGGCCGGCGGTGCGGCGCCGGTGGGCGTGGCGCTCGACCCGGAGCTGGGACTGCTGATCGACCAGCCGTTCTTCACGGTGCGCGAGGAGGCGGCGGTCAACGACCTCGTCTACGTCAACAAGTGCCTGCGCGACCACTTCACCAAGGACTTCCTCGGTGTCGCGTTCGTCCAGGGCGGGTTGCTGGCGGTGAAGGTGCGGGGCGCGGGCCTCGGCTCGGTCTGGTTCTGCGCGTACGACGACGCGGGCGACCGCGACGACTGGACGGTGCAGGAGCGCTCCGAGCGGCTGCTGCTGCCGTGCGGTGCGGACTTCGACGACTTCCTGCTGCGTCTGGCGGGCAGTCCGCCGGAGTTGGAGACGGTGGCGAACCTGATGGTGGACGGTGGCTTCGCGCGTGCCGTCCCGGTGGAGGGGTGAGCGCGGTGGTGACCTTCGCGCAGGCGCAGGAGCGGGCCGACGAGTGGGTCAACGGTGACGTGCCCGCCTACCAGCACCGCGAGGTGCGGGTCCGTGAGTTCGAGCTGGGTTTCGTGGTCTGGGCGGAGGACCGTGCGGACGGCCCGGTGTCGGACGGCGGCGCGCAGCGGCTGGTGATCGCCCGCGACGGCGGCGAGGTCTCGCTGTGGCCGGGCCTCCCGGTGGGCGAGGTGATACGGCGTTACGAGGAGGAGTACGGGTCCACCGCCGGGGCGCCGCCTGCCGTGGAGCCGCCGGCGCGCATCGACCTGAATCAGACGTCGTTCCTGTTGAGCCCCCCGGAGTGGCTCCAGGAGGCGGCGGACAAACTGGGCATCCCCGACCACCGGAGGGACGCCGCGTCGACCGGCGGCGCGGGCCGGGCGCCCGCCCCGGAAGCGGCGGACGGGTACGAACCGACGGAGTCGGACGGGGTGCCGGCCTCCGCTCCCGCGACCCCGGTGCCGAACGACGCCACGCCGTGGGCGGGCACGGACACCAACACCGACCGCGGCTGGGACGACGGGGCCGTGCCGCTGCCGGTGACGGTGTCGGCGCCGCCCCTGTCGGGGGCCGACGACGAGGAGACGCCCCTGCCCGAGGTCGCGGCCGACGCCCCGACGGCGCTGATGTCCGGCGGCAGCGGGCTGCCGCACACCCGGGTGGCGCCGGCGGCCGGCAGTGCGCCCGGCCAGGCTCCGCCGGGGGGCCCGGTGCCGCCCGGCGCCGGTGACATCGCGGACGCGGCGACCAGCAAGGCCGTGGTGCCGCCGAAGGGCGCGCGCGGGGGCGGGGCGACGCCTCCGCCGCCGCCGGGTGCGCCGGGGCTGCCCGGCGCGCGCCCCGGCGCGGTTCCGCCGCCGCCCCCGGGGCCGGGTGCGCCCGCGGCCGGACACCTCCCCACGCAGCTGGTCTCCCAGCTCGGCCCGTCCGCAACGCCCGCCCCGCCCGGTCCGCCCGGCGCTCCGGGTGCCGGGCAGCCGCCCGCCCCGCCCGGTCCGCCCGCCCCGCCCGGGGGCGGGGTGCACCACGCGGCCACGATGCTGGCCGACCCGGGCCAGGGCGGCGGTCCCGGCGTACCGCGCCCGCCCGGCGCTCCGACGCCTCCGTCGCCGGCCGGCGACGTGCACCACGCGGAGACGATGTTCTCCCCGCAGGGCCCGGCCGGCGGCCCGCGGCCTCCGGCGCCCCCGGGTCCGCCCGGCGCTCCGCCGGCCGCTGTGCCCGGCGCGGTGCCCCCGCCGGCGTACGGGTATCCGCAGACGCCCGCCGGGGTGCCGACGGTGGGCCCCGGCTATCAGGCGGTACTGCGCTACCGGGCGCCCGACGGCAGCGAGCAGCAGCTCATCCGTCGCTCGGCGCCGGGCACCCCGCACCCGGAGTGGCAGATGCTGCACGAGCTGCGGGCGATGAACGTGCCGCCGCAGCAGGTCATCGAACTGCACACCGAGCTGGAGTCGTGCGAGCTGCCCGGCGGCTACTGCGCGCGGATGATCCGTGAGATGTGGCCGCAGGTGCGGATCACCAGCGTCGCCCCGTACGGCACGGACCACGCGAGCCGCCAGCAGGGCATGCGGCACCTGCTGACGCACCAGGGCGAGCTGCACCAGGTGGCCGACGGTCCGGCGCGCCCCGCGCCGGTGCGCGCGCCGCTGCCGCAGGTGCCGCCGGCCCCCGCGGTGCCCCCGGAGGCGCTCGCGGAGGAGCTGGGCCAGGCGTTCGGTCCGGCGATCCTCCGTTTCGACCAGCGGGCGGTCTCCCGTCAGGGCGTGCCCGACGTGGTGGGGCGGACCCTGGTGTGGGCGGGACTGCCCGCCGATTTCGGGCCGTTCTTCTGGGCGCAGCCCGCCCAGCCGGTGGTGCCGACGCTCGGTGAACTGGCGGCGCAGCGGCAGGTGCAGGCCGCGCCGGACGCCGGCGCGTACCTCGTGATGGGCACGGACTTCGGCCGGGCGATCTGCGTCCAGTACGGCACCGCGAACATCGTCGCGGTGCCGGTGGAGGCGGGCCCCGGCGGGCAGTCGGTGCCGCCTCAGTTCGTGAACACGGGGCTGCCGGAGTTCGTGCGGTCGATGGCGCTGCTGGGCCGGATGTGGCGGCTGCGGTTCGGCCTGAACCCGGAGCAGGCGGGCCGGTGGACCGTCGACTTCCAGGCGGGGCTGGCGGCCCTGGACCCGGCGGCGCTGGCGTCGCCGGAGAGCTGGTGGTCGGTGCTGCTGGAGCAGATGTGGGACGGGCTGATCTGACCCGGATCGTCCCGGGCCGTCCCGCACGGCGTCCGAAGGCGCCCGCCCTCCGTTGGGGTGGGCGCCTTCCACGTGTCCGGGGCCGGGCGGAGCGGTGCGCGAGCGGTGCGCGCACCGCTGTGAGTCCCGTCGCTTCCGTCCGGAAAGCGGCTGATCGATTCCGACTTACGCCGCCTTGGCCGCATCCTGGACAGGAGCGTGCTGTCCGAGCGGGAGAGAGGGCTGTCGAGAATGAGTGCTGCACCGGGGTCCGCGCATGGCTTCGTCGGAGTACGGGGACGTGGGTACCGCCCGGAGCAGGTGGACCGGGCGGTCGCGCACCTCACGGGGGAGCGCGACGCGGCGCTGGACGAGCTGTCGCGGCTCGGCCGCCTCGTCGAGGAGCTGACGGCGGAGGCGGCCCGACTGTCCGAGCTGGCGGCCGGTCTGCCCGAGCCGACGTACACGGAGCTCGGCGAGCGGCCGCAGCAGATCCTGGCCCTGGCCGAGGCGGAGGCGGAGGCCGTGCGCCATGCCGCCCAGGAGGACGGGCAGGCGCTGCGGGACGAGGCGCAGGACGCCGGACGGGCGGTCCGCGAGGCGGCCCGGGACGACGCCGCCCAGGCCCGGGCGGCGGCCCTGGCCCATGAGGAGGACGTCCTGCTGCGGGCCCGGCGGACGGCCGAGGACGCGGTGCGCGAGGCCCGCGACGAGGCCGCGGAGATCCGTGCGGAAGCCGAGCGGGCCATGGCGGAGACCCGTCGCCGCACGGCGGACGTCCTCGCCCGTCAGGAGCAGGAGCACGCGGAGCGGCTGAAAGCCGCGGAGGCGGAGATCGCCGCCGCCGAAGCGGAGTCGGCCGCCCGCCACGCGGAGCTGACCGAGCGTGCCGAAGGGGTGCTGGCGGCCGCGCGCCGCGAGCGCGCCGAAGCGGAGGAGGCCGCCCGGCACCGCCAGGAGGACGCGGAGGCACGGGCCGCCGAGGCGCTGGCCGCGGCCCGCGCCCACGAGGAGCGGGTGGAGCGGGAGACCGAACGCGTCGTGGGCGAACACGACGAGGCCCGCGACGACCTGAACGCCCACATGACCCATGTCCGCAACTCCCTGGCCGCGTTGACGGGACGGGTGACCTCCGGCGCGGAGTGAGCGGTGGGGGCGTGAGGAGTGGGGGCGGCGTGACCGTCAGGGCCAGGTGCTGTCGATGCCTGGTCTTGATGCGGCCGTCCTTGGTCGACGGCACCATCCTGCCGTGCCCGGCCGTCGCCGTGCCGTCCCCGCCCTTCCGGCGCGGGGCGTGTGGCGTGGGGCCAGGGGGCGGATCGAGCCAAGTGGCCCTGCCGGAAGGTGAGATGGGCGGGGTGCGCGGCTAGCATCCCCGGATGGGGATCTTGGTACGGGTCGTGGTGATCGGGGCGCTGTTCGGCATCGTCACGTCGGTGGCGGACGCGATGTCGTCGCCGTTCATGGAGTGGGGCGAGCCGCTTGCGGGGACGGTGTGGGGCCGTGGCGCGAAGGTGCTGAGCCTGGTGCTCGGCGGGGGATGGGCATGGGCGGCACTGGCGGTGGGAGCGGGGTGGCTCGCCCGCACGCCGGGTCGGGGCGCGCTCGCCGGGGCGCTGGCGCTGTTCGCCGCCACCGGGGCGTACTACTGGTGCGACTCGTGGCTGGGGGAGACCGGCGGGAGCCCGTTCCTGTGGTGGGTCGTCGGGACGCCGATGGGGCTGTTGCTCGGGCTGGTCGGAACCGCCGTCCGCAGGCCCGGACTCGTCGGCCTGGCCGCCGCGTCGGTGGTTCCCGCGGGGGCCGCCGCGCAGATGATCCTGATGCCGCCCCGCCCGCACATGACCGTGACGCCGGGGATCGTGGTCGCCGAGACCCTGGTGTGGGCGGTGGCGGTGGCGGGTGCGGGGTGGGCCGTGTACCGCTTCCGTACGGGCCGGTCCGCGGCCGCCGACGGTATGCGGGGCGCGCGCGGTGCGGCGGCCGGACGGAACCCTTGAGGGCAGGGCCGGTTCGGGGGCGCGCGGAAGTCGTGTCGCGCGCCCCCGAGGGCGGGTGGAGGGCGCGACGTCACGCCTCCGGGCTCAGACGCGGGTGCCGCTCTCCCGGGGGGCCGCGCCGGCGAGGATCAGGGTTTCCACCGACTCGTACCGGTGGCGTTCCTCGGCGGCCGTGCGGTCGCTGAACACGGTGCCGAGCCAGCCGGCGAAGAACCCGACGGGGATGGAGACCAGCCCCGTCGTGGTGAACGGGAACCAGTTGAAGTCCAGGGCGGGGAAGACCGCGCCCGGTGTGCCGGACACCAGGTTGGAGCCGGTCATCAGGACCACGACGCTGACCGTTCCCGCGATCAGCGAGCAGAGCAGGCCGGTGCGGGTGAAGCGGCGCCAGAACATGCTGTAGACGAGCGCCGGGGCCAGGGCGGACGCGCCGACGCAGAACGAGAAGATCGCCAGCGGCTGGACGTTCCAGTGCCGGGCGATGACGGCGATGACCGTCGCCAGCAGCCCCACCGCCACGGCCGCGCCCTGGGCGACGGCCATCTCCGTACCCGCTTTCGGCGGGCGCGCGGGGTCGCGCGGGAGGCCGTGCGCGAACAGGTCGTGGGCCAGGGAGTTGGCGCAGGCCAGGGTCATCCCGGCGACCGAGGCGAGCAGGGTGAGGAAGATGGCGGTGGTCATCGTGGTGGCAATCAGCGCGCCCGCCTCCCCGCCGCCCGCCACGACGCTGCTGACCTGGAGGATCGCGCTGCTGCCCTGGCCGCCGGCCGCCGCGAGCTCCGCGTGTCCCACCAGGGCCGCCGCGCCGAAGCCGATCACGGTCAGGAACACGCAGACCACGACCACGGCGGTGACCGCCCAGGACATGGTGCGCCGGACCCCCCGCGCGCTGCGGGAGCCGGCCATGCGCATGATGATGTGGGGGAGGCAGGCGGCGCCGAGCACCACGGTGAGCTCGGAGCTGATCATGTCCAGGTCGTTGCCGGAGAACTGGAGGCCCGACCTCAGATAGGCGTTGTCGGCCCCGCTGCCCTCCTGCGCGGCGGCGAGCAGCGCGCCGACGTCCCAGTCGAACCGGTTCATGATGAGTACCGAGATGAGGAACCCGGCGCCGAGCAGCATCACGGTCTTGAGGATCTGGATCAGCGCCGTGCTGCGCATGCCGCCTATCGCCGCGTAACTGATCATCACGAAGCCGACGGCGACGATCGCGCCGGTGCGGAAGCCGGAGCTGTCGAAGCCGAGGATGAACGCCAGCAGGTTGCCGCTGCCCGCGAGCTGTACGGCCATGAACGGCACGAGGGCGACCAGGGTGACCGTGCACGCGGTGATGCGTACGGCGCGGCCGGGGGAGCGCCGGGCGAGGACGTCGCCCATGGTGAACCGGCCCGCGTTGCGCAGGGGTTCGGCCAGCAGGAACATCAGCAGCACCAGGGACAGGCAGGTGCTCAGTACGAGGACCAGACCGTCGTGCCCGGTGAGCGCGATGACGCCGGTGGTGGAGAGCACGGTGGCGGCGGACAGGTAGTCGCCCGCCATGGCGAAGCCGTTGCGGAGCGGGGAGAGGTCGCCGTAACCGGTGTAGAAGTCGTCGAGGTTGTCGCGGTCCGGGCCCACGACGACGCAGAGCAGCAGGACGACCGTGGCGACGGCGATGAACGCCGTCAGGGACATGGTCTGCGCGGAGTCGTCGAAGCCGCTCATCGGTCCGTACCCCTGCGCGGGCGGTGCGGGGCGTCCGCCTCCGGAGCCGGTCCGCCGCGCTCGCGTATCACCCGGGCCAGCGGGTCGACGGTGCGGTGCGCGGTCCGTTCGTACACGGCGATGGAGAGCAGCGCCACCGGGAACTGGCCCACGCCCCACAGGAGTCCGACGGTGAGGCCCGCGAATCCGACGGGGCGCGTCATCAGGCCGGGGGCGTAGGCGGAGAGGATCAGGAAGAGCGTGAAGTAGCCGAGCGCGGTGCAGGACGAGACGCGCCGCAGCAGGCGGTAGGCGCGGCGGAGCCTGCGCAGGTCGCTGTGGCGGCCGGCCGGCGGTACGGCGGTGACGGGCCGGCGGGCGGGGGCGGGCGGGGGCGAACTCTGCCAGGGCAGCAGGTAGTCGTGCGCGTACGGGGGCGGCTGCGGGTGCTCGGGGGGCATGGGGGGTGCTGCTCCTTGCAAGAGCTCGGGCGAAGGCGGAACTGCAAGGCACGAGTGCGGGTGCTGCGGGCGCGCGGTGATGCGGGGCGGACGCACGGGCGCCGCTCATGACGTCTCCGCGCGCGGGAGGTGGCCGGTGCGGTGGCGGTACGCTACCGGCGGCCGCGCCGACGAGCCCTGTTTTGGCCGAACACCGCCGGTAAAACGGCCAGTTGACGGTGTGCTGTGTGCCGTGTGCTGTGTGCTGTGTGACGGAGGCGGGCGCGGGGCGCGCCCCGGCGGCTATCCCTTCGCCGTTTCGCCCGTGGCCCTGTCCGCGTCGGCGCCCGCGCCCGTCTCCCCGTCCTCGTCGACGATCGGGAAGCGGCGGGGGGCCAGGAACAGCAGGACGAGCAGGGCGAGGGCGGCGGCCACCGCGGCGCCGACGTACACGTGGTCGACGGCCGCGTCCACCGCGCGGCGGAGCTGGTCGGCGGCGCCGGAGGCGAGCGCGCCCGGATCCTCCAGGGCGTGGGCGATCCCGTCGAGGTCGCCCGGCAGCCCCGGGGTCGGCGAACCGGCCAGCCGGGAGGCGAGCGTCGCGTTGGCCACGGCGCCGAACAGGGCGGCCCCGACGGACTGGCCGACCTGCCGGCAGAACAGGATCGACGCGGTCGCGGTGCCGCGCTCGGCCCAGCCCACGGTGGACTGCACCGCGATGATCAGCGGGAGCTGGAACAGCCCGAGTGCGGCACCGAGCAGCAGCATGATCAGGACCGGCTGCCAGACCGCGCCCGGGTAGGGCAGCAGCGGGAAGGCCGTCAGGACCAGCAGGGCGCCGCTCATCCCGATGACGGAGGTCAGCCGGAATCCGATGCGGCCGTAGACGCGGTTGGAGAAGGCGGCGGCCACCGGCCAGCTCAGCGTCATCACGGAGAGCACGAAACCGGCCGCCGTCGGGCCGAGACCCAGCACGGACTGCGCGTACGTGGGCAGGAAGACCGTCGGGGCGACCATCAGCAGCCCCATCGCGCCGAGGGCGAGATTGACCGAGGCGATCGGGCGCCGCTGCCACACCCAGCCCGGCACGATCGGGTCGGCCGCCCGCAGTTCGATCACGACCGTCACGGCCGCGAGGGCGGCGCTCGCGCCGAACAGGCACAGCGAGGGGACGGAGGACCACGCCCACGCGACCCCGCCCTGGACGAGCGCCGTCAGCAGCAGCGCACCCGTGGCGAAGATGCCCAGCGCCCCGGCCCAGTCGATCCGGGGGCGGACGGCGGGACGCGGCCGGGACGGCTCGCGCAGGTTCCGGACGACCAGCCAGAGGGCCAGGGCGCCGATCGGGAGATTGACGAGGAAGATCCACCGCCAGTCCGCGTAGGTGGCGAG
Organism: uncultured Streptomyces sp.; assembly: GCF_947488945.1. Classification (GTDB taxonomy): domain Bacteria; phylum Actinomycetota; class Actinomycetes; order Streptomycetales; family Streptomycetaceae; genus Streptomyces. The sequence goes on along the minus strand of NZ_CANLBS010000024.1, from coordinate 41,979 downwards.
CAGCCCGCCGACGGCGGGCCCGGCGACCGAGGAGGTGGCCCAGACGGTGGAGATCTTCGACTGGATCTTGGGGCGTTCCTTGAGCGGATAGAGGTCGGCGGCGATCGTCTGCACCGTCCCCTGGAGCGCCCCGCCGCCGAGCCCCTGGACGACCCGGAAGGCGATCAGCGCGGCCATGTTCCACGCGGCCGCGCAGAGCACGGAACCGACGAGGAAGAAGAGGATGCCGGCCACCAGCACCGGCTTGCGCCCGAAGGTGTCGGAGAGCTTCCCGTAGACCGGCAGGGTCACGGTGACGGCGAGCAGGTAGCCGGAGAACAGCCAGGAGAAGACGGAGAAGCCGCCGAGGTCCCCGACGATCTGGGGCACGGCGGTGGAGACGATGGTGCCGTCCATGGCGGTGAGCGCCATGGTGAGCATCAGGGCGGCCACGACGGGACGCCGGCCCGGCGGGTGCGGCGGGGTTCCGTCCGGCCGGTCCGCTTCGGGGCCCGGGCCGGGTATCGCTCCGCCGCCGTTCCGACTGCTCCTGGCACCCACAGTTTTCCCTTCCCCCTGCACGTAGTTTTGCCGACAGGGTCTCACCCCCGGTGCACGGACGGGAGAACGGCGCGGTGGGACGGGCCCGCCCTCGGGAACGCGGCCCCCGCCGACGACGGGTGAGGAGACGTCACCCCCGAGGACTCGCGGGGCGGGAGACGCCGTCCCCTAGGGGGTGCTCCTCCGGGCGGGCCAGGGGACGGTCGTACCGGGGAACGAGGTGGTGGGACGGCCCGATCCCTAACGTTGTCCTTACGTCGCAGTGCGTGACCGGCCTGAAGGGGGTGGCCGGCCGTACCGGGGGCACGGGTGACGCGACCGCCGTACGACCGCCGGGCGACCCGCCCGGCGCGGCACACCGCACCCGCACAGCGCACCCGCACACCGCACCGCGCCCCACCCCGTCCCCGCCGCACCGGGCCCGCCCGGAGCGGGGCGGAGCACGGGCGCACCGCACCGCGTCGCCGCGTACGCACCACGCGTCCGCCACACACCACGAGGAGAGACCGTGACCACGGCTGTGAGCCAATCCACGCACGGGGGAGCCGGGGAACGCACGGCGGTCGCCGCCCGCGCCCGCCAGGTCGTCAAGGCGTACGGGACGGGGGAGACCAGGGTCGTCGCGCTCGACCACGTCGACGTGGACATCGCCCGGGGGCGGTTCACGGCGATCATGGGCCCCTCGGGCTCGGGGAAGTCGACCCTGATGCACTGCCTGGCCGGCCTGGACACGGTGACGTCCGGGCAGATCCACCTCGCCGACACCGAGATCACCGCGCTCAAGGACAAGAAGCTCACCCAGCTCCGCCGGGACCGGGTCGGTTTCATCTTCCAGGCGTTCAACCTGCTGCCGACGCTGACCGCGCTGGAGAACATCACGCTGCCGATGGACATCGCCGGCCGGAAGCCGGACGCCGGGTGGCTGAGCCAGGTGGTGGACACCGTCGGGCTCGCCGACCGGCTGAAGCACCGGCCGACCGAACTCTCCGGCGGCCAGCAGCAACGGGTCGCCGTGGCGCGGGCATTGGCCTCCCGGCCCGAGATCATCTTCGGCGACGAGCCCACCGGCAACCTCGACTCCCGCTCCGGCGCCGAGGTGCTGTCGTTCCTGCGCCGGTCGGTCGACGAACTGGGCCAAACGATCGTCATGGTCACCCACGACCCGGTCGCCGCCTCCCACGCGGACCGGGTGCTCTACCTCGCGGACGGCGTCATCGTCGACGAGATGGAACGCCCCACCGCCGACCAGGTGCTGGACCGGATGAAGAACTTCGACACCCGCGGGCGGACCTCATGACCGTCTGGCGTACCTCCACCCGCAACTTCCTCGCGCACAAGGGACGGATGGCGCTCTCCGCCGTCGCCGTGCTGCTGTCGGTGGCCTTCGTCTGCGGGACGCTGGTGTTCACCGACACGATGAACACCACGTTCGACAAGCTCTTCGCGGTCTCCGCGCCGGACGTCACGGTCGCGCCGGAGGGAGCCGGGGACGGCGCCGACCTGCCCGCCAACGGGAAGCCGCGGACCCTGCCCGCCGCCACCGTCGAACGGGTCGCCGCCGCCGACGGAGTGAAGGAGGCCGAAGGCGTGGTCTCGGTGATGTCGGCGACCCTCGTCGACGGGAACCGCGAGAACCTCAGCCCGCAGACGGGCGCGCCCACCCTCGTCGGCAACTGGACCGACAACGACCTGCGTTCGATGGAGATCACCTCCGGCCACGCTCCGCGCGGACCCACCGAGGTGATGATCGACGCCGACACCGCCGAGAAGCACGGCCTGGCCCTCGGCGACGAGCTGCGCACCGTCACCGCGCACGGCGACCTGACCGGGAGGATCAGCGGCATCGCCGCGTTCACCGTGACCAACCCGGGTGCCGCGATCGCCTACCTCGACACCGCGACCGCCCAGCGGCTGCTGCTCGGGAAGCCCGGGGTCTTCACCCAGATCAACGTCGCCGCCGAGCCGGGGGTGAGCGACACCGCGCTGAAGGCGGACGTGGCGGCCGCGCTCGACGGCGGAGCCGCGTACAAGCTCCAGACGCAGGACGAGGCGGCGAAGGCCAACAAGGACTCCATGGGGTCGTTCCTCGGCGTGATGAAGTGGGCGATGCTCGGCTTCGCCGGGATCGCGCTGCTGGTCGGCGTCTTCCTCATCGTCAACACCTTCTCGATGCTGGTCGCCCAGCGGACCCGTGAACTCGGCCTGATGCGGGCCATCGGCGCGCAGCGCGGCCAGGTCAACCGTTCGGTGCTGGTCGAGGCGGTGCTGCTCGGTGTCGTCGGCTCGCTGGCCGGGGTCCTGGCGGGCGTCGGGCTCGCGGTGGGGCTGATGCGGCTGATGGGCGCCATGGGGATGGAACTGTCCACCGAGGACCTGACCGTCGCCTGGACCACGCCGGTGGTCGGTGTGGTGCTCGGCGTCGTGGTGACGGTGCTCGCCGCGTACGTCCCGGCCCGCCGGGCCGGCAAGGTGTCGCCGATGGCGGCGCTGCGCGATGCCGGGACCCCGGCGGACGGCCGGGCCGGACGGGTCCGGGGCACGATCGGCCTGCTGCTCACCGCGGCCGGCGCGGCGTTGCTGGGGGCGACGGCCGCCTCCGACGACGCCGCGTGCGGTTCGCTCCTCCTCGGCCTCGGGGTGGTCCTCACCCTCGTCGGCTTCGTCGTCATCGGCCCGCTGCTCGCCGGGTTCGTGGTGCGGGCGCTCGGCGCGGTCGTGCTGCGGCTGTTCGGCCCGGTCGGCCGGCTCGCCGAGCGCAACGCGCTGCGCAACCCCCGCCGGACCGGGGCCACCGGCGCCGCGCTGATGATCGGCCTGGCGCTGGTCGCCTGCCTCTCCGTGGTCGGCTCCTCGATGGTGGCCTCCGCGGCCGAGGAGCTGGACCGCACGGTCGGCGCCGACTTCATCCTGCAGTCCCCCGACGGGCAGCCGATCGTGCCGCAGGCCGTCGAGGCGTTCGCCTCCACGCCCGGCCTCACCCACGTCACCCACTACGCGGCCGTCAGCGCCTCCGTCACCGCCGGCGGAGGGAAGAAGAAGGAGGAGGCGAACCTCGTCGCCGCCAGCCCCACCTACCGGCAGGACGTGCGGCGCACCGTCGTGGCGGGCGACCTCTCCTCCGCCTACGAGGTGGGGGCGATGTCGGTCGGCGACGCCTACGCCGACGAGCACGGGGTGCGGGTGGGCGACACCCTCACGGTCGCCTTCGAGGGCGGCCGCAGCGCCCCGCTGAAGGTCGCCGCGATCACCTCGGACGACACCGGCATCGACTCCGGCGTGATGTACACCGGATTCGGCACCGTGGAGAAGTACCTGCCCGCCGACGCCCGGCCCGGCGACCTGCTGGTGTTCGGCCAGGCCGAGAAGGGCCAGGAGGACGCGGCGTACGCGGCGATGAAGAAGGCCCTCGCGCCGTACCCGGTGTACCAGCCGCGCAACCAGACCGACTACAAGCAGGACCTCCAAAACCAGATCGGCCAGTTGCTCAACATCGTCTACGGACTGCTGGCGCTGGCGATCATCGTCGCGGTGCTCGGGGTGGTGAACACCCTGGCTCTGTCCGTGGTCGAACGGACGCGGGAGATCGGCCTGTTGCGGGCGGTCGGGCTGTCGCGCCGGCAACTGCGCCGGATGATCCGGCTGGAGTCGGTGGTCATCGCCCTGTTCGGCGCGCTGCTGGGGCTCGGGCTCGGCATGGGCTGGGGCGCGTCGGCGCAGCGGCTGCTGGCGCTGGAGGGGCTGAACGTGCTGGAGATCCCGTGGCCGACCATCGTCACGGTGTTCGTCGCCTCGGCCTTCGTGGGACTGTTCGCCGCCCTCGTCCCGGCCTTCCGGGCGGGCCGGATGAACGTCCTGGCCGCCATCGCGACCGACGGCTGAGCCGGTGGCGCGGCATTCCGCCCGGAGCGCCGCGCCACCGCCGACCGGTCACCTAGAATGATGATCAAGACCCCGGGGTGTTCCTCCAAACACCCCGGGGTCTGACGCTGTCCGGCACCGTCCGGACCCGCGCGCGCCGGTGCACGCCCCGGCCCGCGCGGATGCGGGGGCCCACCGGAGGGTGCCCCCGCGCGCCGGGACCCGTCGGCGCGTGCCCCCGCGCACCCGCCCCGGTACGCTCCCGTGCGCTCCCCGGACCAGGCGCCCCACCCGTCGCGCACGCGGCTGTCGGCGCCGGGTCGTACGCTGGAAGCCCCGGCCCGTCCCACGTGTCGGGCCCTTCGCGTTGCACCCGCCCGGGTGCGGCGCGTACCCCTGGCGGCAAGCCGGCCGTCAGCGGACCCCCCTCGTCACCACCCGGACGGAAGCCCCATGAGCCTGCACGGTCTGCTGGACGTCGTCGTACACGACCCGGCGCTCTCCGAAGCGGTGAAGGCCGCCGCAGACGGACACCGGACCCACGTCGACCTGGTGGGGCCCCCCGCCGCGCGTCCCTTCGCCGTGGCCGCGCTCGCCCGGGAGACCGGCCGCACGGTCCTCGCCGTCACCGCCACCGGCCGCGAGGCCGAGGACCTGGCCGCCGCGCTGCGCACCCTGCTGCCCCCGGAGGGCATCGCGGAGTTCCCGTCCTGGGAGACCCTGCCGCACGAGCGGCTCTCGCCCCGCTCCGACACCGTGGGCCGCCGGCTCGCCGTGCTGCGCCGGCTCACCCACCCGCGCGCCGACGACCCGGAGACCGGCCCGGTGAGCGTGGTCGTGGCGCCGATCCGCTCCGTGCTGCAACCGCAGGTCAAGGGGCTCGGCGACCTGGAACCGGTCGCCCTGCGCACCGGGCAGAGCGCCGATCTCGGCGAGGTCGTCGAGGCGCTGGCCGCCGCCGCCTACTCACGCGTGGAGCTGGTCGAGAAGCGCGGCGAGTTCGCCGTGCGCGGCGGCATCCTCGACGTCTTCCCGCCCACCGAGGAGCACCCCCTCCGGGTGGAGTTCTGGGGCGACGACGTCGAGGAGATCCGCTACTTCAAGATCGCCGACCAGCGGTCGCTGGAGGTCGCCGACCACGGGCTGTGGGCGGCTCCCTGCCGCGAGCTGCTGCTGACCGAGGAGGTGCGCGCCCGCGCCGCCGCCCTCGCCGAGGCCCATCCGGAACTGGACGAACTCCTCGGCAAGATCGCCGAAGGCATCGCCGTCGAGGGCATGGAGTCGCTGGCCCCCGTCCTGGTGGACGAGATGGAGCTGCTGATCGACGTGCTGCCCGAGGGCGCCATGGCGCTGGTCTGCGACCCCGAGCGGGTTCGCACCCGCGCCGCCGACCTGGTGGCCACCAGCCAGGAGTTCCTCCAGGCGTCCTGGGCGGCCACGGCGGGCGGCGGCGACGCCCCGATCGACGTCGGGGCTGCCTCGCTCCGGACCATCGCGGACGTCCGCGAACGGGCCCGCGAGCTGTCGATGATGTGGTGGTCGACCTCGCCGTTCGCCGCCGACGAGTCGCCGGACGACCACAGCGGCGACACCCTCAAGCTGGGCATGCACGCCCCCGAGACCTACCGCGGCGACACCGCCCGCGCCCTCGCCGACACCAAGGGCTGGATCGCCGACGGCTGGCGCACGGTCTACGTCACCGAGGGCCAGGGCCTTGCCTCCCGCACGGTGGAGGTGCTCGGCGGCGAGGGCATCGCCGCCCGCCTCGACCCCGACCTCGCGGCCATCGAGCCGTCGCTGGTGCACGTCTCCTGCGGGGCCATCGACCACGGGTTCATCGACCCGGCGCTCAAGCTCGCCGTGCTGACGGAGACCGACCTCACCGGCCAGCGCACCGCCACCAAGGAACTGGGCCGGATGCCGGCCCGCCGCCGCAAGTCCGTCGACCCGCTGACGCTGGAGGCGGGCGACTACATCGTCCACGAGCAGCACGGCGTCGGCCGGTACGTCGAGATGGTGCAGCGGACGGTGCAGGGCGCGACCCGCGAGTACCTGCTCGTCGAGTACGCCCCCGCCAAGCGCGGCCAGCCCGGCGACCGCCTCTACATCCCGACCGACCAGCTCGAACAGGTCACCAAGTACGTCGGCGGTGAGGCGCCCACCCTGCACCGGCTCGGCGGCGCGGACTGGACGAAGACCAAGCAGCGCGCCAAGAAGGCGGTCAAGGAGATCGCCGCCGACCTGATCAAGCTCTACTCGGCGCGGATGGCCGCCCCCGGCCACGCCTTCGCCCCCGACACCCCGTGGCAGCGCGAACTGGAGGACGCCTTCCCGTACGCGGAGACGCCCGACCAGCTCTCCACCATCGCGGAGGTCAAGGAGGACATGGAGAAGACGGTCCCGATGGACCGCCTGATCTGCGGCGACGTCGGGTACGGCAAGACGGAGATCGCGGTCCGGGCCGCCTTCAAGGCCGTCCAGGACGGCAAGCAGGTCGCCGTCCTGGTGCCGACCACCCTGCTCGTTCAGCAGCACTTCGGCACCTTCAGCGAGCGCTACAGCCAGTTCCCGGTCAACGTACGGGCGCTCAGCCGCTTCCAGTCGGAGACCGAGTCGAAGGCGACCCTCGAAGGGCTGCGCGACGGGTCGGTGGACCTCGTGATCGGCACCCACCGCCTGTTCTCCTCCGAGACCAAGTTCAAGGACCTCGGGCTGGTCATCGTCGACGAGGAGCAGCGCTTCGGCGTCGAGCACAAGGAGCAGCTCAAGAAGCTCCGCGCCAACGTCGACGTGCTCACCATGTCCGCCACCCCCATCCCCCGTACGCTCGAAATGGCCGTGACCGGCATCCGCGAGATGTCCACCATCACGACCCCGCCGGAGGAGCGCCACCCGGTGCTGACCTTCGTCGGCCCGTACGAGGAGAAGCAGATCGGCGCCGCCGTACGCCGTGAACTCCTGCGCGAGGGACAGGTCTTCTACATCCACAACCGGGTCGAGTCGATCGACCGCGCGGCCGCCCGGCTCCGCGAGATCGTGCCGGAGGCGCGCATCGCGACGGCGCACGGGCAGATGTCCGAACAGGCCCTGGAACAGGTCGTGGTGGACTTCTGGGAGAAGAAGTTCGACGTCCTGGTCTCCACCACGATCGTGGAGTCCGGCATCGACATCTCCAACGCCAACACCCTGATCGTGGAGCGCGGCGACAACTTCGGCCTCTCCCAGCTCCACCAGCTCCGCGGCCGGGTCGGCCGCGGACGAGACCGCGGCTACGCCTACTTCCTCTACCCGCCGGAGAAGCCCCTCACGGAGACCGCGCACGAGCGGCTGGCGACCATCGCCCAGCACACCGAGATGGGCGCCGGCATGTACGTCGCCATGAAGGACCTGGAGATCCGCGGCGCGGGCAACCTCCTCGGCGGTGAGCAGTCCGGCCACATCGCGGGCGTCGGCTTCGACCTCTACGTCCGCATGGTGGGCGAGGCGGTCGCCGACTACCGCGCCCAGATGGAGGGCGGTGAGCAGGAGGAGCCGCCGCTGGAGGTCAAGATCGAGCTGCCGGTGGACGCCCACGTGCCGCACGACTACGCCCCCGGCGAGCGGCTGCGCCTCCAGGCGTACCGCGCCATCGCGTCGGCCAACTCGGAGGACGACATCCGTGCCGTCCGCGAGGAACTGACCGACCGCTACGGCCCCTTGCCCGAACCGGTGGAGAACCTGCTGCTCGTCGCCGGCCTGCGCATGCTGGCCCGCTCCTGCGGCGTGGGCGAGATCGTGCTCCAGGGCCCCAACATCCGCTTCGCGCCGGTGGAGTTGCGCGAGTCCCAGGAACTGCGCCTGCGGCGCCTGCACCCGAAGACGGTCATCAAGGCATCCGCCCACCAGATCCTGGTCCCGCGCCCCACGGCCGGCAAGATCGGCGGCAAGCCGGTCGTCGGCCGCGAACTGCTGTCGTGGACGGGCGAGTTCCTGACGACGATCCTGGGGTCGTAGGGGGCCCGGAGGGCCGGGCGGGACCGGGCGGGACCCTCCGGGGCGCGGGACGTGCGCCGGAGGGCGTCCGGAGTCCGCCTCGCCTACCCGGTGAGGCGTAGGGGGCGCCCATGCCGGGGAGGCCGAGCAGGCCCGGTGGCGGCGGCCCCCTCACAGGGCGCCCCCGGCACCGGGCCCGGCAACTCACTCGTGCGGGTGGGTGGGATGGGTGTGCGGGCAGAGGACGAGCAGGCAACTGCGGACCCGTACGTCGTCGATGACCGGCCCCCCGGCGCTCGGGTTGGTACTGGCGAAAGTCAGGGTCACCGAGGTGTCCAACAGGGTGGTGAAGACGGCGGTCTGCTTCTCGTAGCCCATGGAGCGGAAGTCGTGCGGGGCCGTGTCGAAGCTGAAGCTCGTGAGCACGGCCCCGTCGACCAGCAGTTCGCCGGTCTTCACGTCGGGTCCCGGCCCCGGATTGCCCGCCAGTTCGAAGGTGACGACGTACGAGGTCAGCGGCAGCGTGGATATCCGCTGCGAGACGCTGCCGGGCCCGATGCCGTTGAGGTCGAGGGACTGATCGCCCTCCGCCGCGTCCCAGAGACGGTCCGAGACCAGGTCGACGGTGTCGCCGCCGACGGCCCACGGGCCGACGCTCTGCCCGGCCGCGTACATGGTGAAGGGGGCGGGGGGCGGTACCACCGGGGACTCGAAGCCGCTGTCCAGGACTTCGGGGTCGAACAGGTGCAGGATCGCGCCCGCGCCGTCGGGCACGGCGGCGGTGGCGGGGACCGCGGCGGCGGACACCAGGAGGGCGGCGGCGGAGAGGACCAGGGCGGAGCGGTGGAGAGGGTGCATGACGGCCTTTCGGTGCGCACGACACGGGGCGAAGGTCCCGGCCGGTACCTGTCACGGAAGGGCGCGGCCGGGACCTGATCGGAGTGTGCGGCGCGGTCCCGCCCGCCGCCTACGGCGTGCGGGAGCACGCCGCGCCGCACCGGACGCCCTCGCCGGGCCCGGAGAGCGCGCGCCCCGGCCCACGCGCCCCGGTCCCCGTACCGCCGCCATCTGCGGTTCCATCGTCCGGCGCGGACGGTCCGGCGTCCGCACCGCACGGTGAACGCGCCGGAGCGTTCGAGGCGCGGCGCGGCGGTCCGGGAGCCGGGCGGACACCGGGGAGACCGCGTCGCCGCCGGGAACGTGCCGGTACGGAGCCCGCCCCCCGGTCGGTGGCGGGTGCCCCGCCGCCGTGCCTCAGGGCCGGGGATAGGGTCGTGAGCAGTGAGTGCCGGCGAGGAGGGGTCCGAGGATGAGCGGGACAGTGACGGCCGTGAGCAGCAACGGCGAGTACGCCTTCACGAAGCCGAACCGGGACAGCATCACGCTGCTCGCCGGGCTCGGCGTGGAGGGCGACGTGCACGCCGGGGTGACGGTCAAGCACCGCTCCCGGATGGCGCAGGACCCCACCCGGCCGAATCTGCGCCAGGTTCACCTCATCCACGAGGAACTCTTCGCGGAGGTCCGCCCGGAGGGGTTCGAGGTGGCGCCGGGTGACCTCGGCGAGAACATCACCACCAGCGGCATCGATCTGCTCGGCCTGCCGGCCGGCACGCTGCTGCGCATCGGCGAAGCGGTGCTGGAGGTGACCGGCCTGCGCAACCCGTGCCTGCAGATCGACCGTTTCCGGGACGGGCTGTTGAAGCAGGTCGTCGGCCGGGACGGAGCCGGGAACATCGTGCGCAAGGCGGGGATCATGAGCATCGTGAAGGAGGGCGGCGTCGTGCGTCCGGGCGACACGATCGAAGCGGAGCTTCCCCAGGGGCCGCACCTGCCGCTGGAGCGGGTCTGACGTCCCGCGCGTCTGACGTCCCACTCTCCGTCCGGCCGGGTTTTCCCCCGCGGCTCGCTCAGCCGCCGTCGGTCCCGGGCCGGAAGAGCAGGCCCGCGAGGGAGCGGAAGACCTCCTCCGGGTCGCGGTCCGCGAGGAAGTCGTCCAGGTTCCGGCTGAGCAGCAGTGCGGCGAAGCCGTGCGCGAGGGACCAGGCGGCGATTCCGGCCTCGCGGGCGTCGGCCCCGTTCCGCCCTTCCCCCGGCAGGCCCGCGACCCCCTGGCTCAGCGCCCGCCCGGCACGCCCGCGCGCCGCGACGAGCTCCGGGTCGTCGGTGCGGTACAGCGCGGGCTGGAACATCACCTGGAAGTGCGCCGGGTGCGTGCGGGCGAAGCGCACGTACTGGGCTCCGCGTTCCCGCAGGTCGGGGACGGCGGCGAGGGCGTCGGCGAAGAGGGTGTACCCCTCGGCGGCGATGGCCGTCAGCAGGCCGGCCCGGTCCTTGAAGTGGTGGGCCGGGGCCGCGTGCGAGACGCCGGCGCGGCGCGCCAGGTCACGCAGGCTCAGCGCCCCCGGCCCGTCGGCGGCGACCACGTCGAGGGCCGCCGACAGGAGGGCGTGGCGCAAATCGCCGTGGTGGTAGGGGTGCGGGCTGCTCATGGTCGTACCGTACGCCGAATCTAGGCATTGACAAGTTCGACGGGTGGGCGGACTCTGGTCATCTAGTCACTGGCTAGATTGCCGGATGCCGGTGGTACGGGACGAGGGAAGGCCGAACACCGTGACCGACGAACAAGGCCGTACGCGTCAGATGTGGCACCTGCTGGAGCCGCTGCACGCCGTGCTTTACTACGCGCCCGAGGCGTTCGAGGAGGCCGCCGCGCTCGGGTTCGACGTCGAGGAGCGCTGGCCCAGCTACTTCGCCTGGCGGGCGGCGCCCCTGGCGGGCGACGGGCCGGGACCGGACGCGGACGAAGTCGTCCGGACCTTCCACAGCTTCAGCCCCGCCACCGTCCGCCGGTACGTTCCGGCCGCCTGGGGCGTCGCCGCCCCGGCCGAGGTGCTCGCGGCGCGGTCGCGCGCGGTGGACCGGGCCTACCGGACGCTGTTCGGCGAGCGGGTCGAGGGCCCCGAGTTCGCGGAGGCGGCGGCGCTGGCCCGTCGCGCGGCGGAGCGCGCCGCGACCGGAACCCGCGGGGGCGAACTGGCGTCCGGCGTGTCCCGTACGGGAGACCTGGCGTCCGGGGCCTCCCGTACGGGCGGCCCCGTGCCCTTCCCGGAGCGCCCCCTCGCCGACGCCAACGCGGCTCTGCCCTGGCCCGGTTCGCCGCATCTGGTGCTCTGGCAGGCGGCGACCGTGCTACGGGAGCACCGGGGGGACGGCCATGTCGCGGCGCTGGTCGCGGCGGGGCTGGACCCGGTCGAGTCACTGGTCTCCTTCGCGGCGGTCGGAGCCGCGCCCGTCGACGTCTTCGCCAGCCGCGGCTGGAGTCCGGACGAGTGGGCCGCCGCCCGCCGGCGCCTCCACCTGCGCGGCCTCGTGGACGCCGCCGGTACGGCGACGGAAGCCGGCCGCGCGCTGCGGACCGAGGTCGAGCGGCACACCGACGAGGCGGCCGCGCAACCGTGGGGGGCGCTCGACGCGGGCGAACGCGAGCGCCTGGTGGAGTTGCTGGGGACGTGGTGGCTGGAGACCATCGGCTCCGGCCTGCTCCCGTCCGTGAACACCCTGGGTATCGGCAGGATCTGACCACCCGTTCGCACACGGCGGAGACCAGGGCCCGGCGGTGCTCCGCCATCCGGTCCGTCGAGGGCCGGTCATGAACCCCCGTCGGCGGGGAACACGTCCGTAGGATTCCCGGGTTCGGCCCACTACACCTTCAGGACGGCTCCCAGTGATGACTTCCCGCGCGTACCGAGTGGCACTGCCGGCCCTGAGCGCCGTGGCCGTGCTGGCCCTGGCCGGCTGCCAACCCGAGGACCTCGCCGCCGAACCAGGCTCCTCGGGCGCGGCGCCGGGCGGCGGCCCGGTGGAGGGCTTCGGCGCGAGCCCGCTGGACAACCCGGACGGCACCAAGCCCGGTCTCGCGCCGCTGACCTCCGAGGCGGACCGGGCGGAGGCCCGGAAGATCATCGAGAAGGTGGCCACCAAGGGGCGCGGGCCGAAGACGGGGTACGACCGGGACGAGTTCGGCTACGCCTGGAAGGACTCCGTGGACGGCATACCGCTGTCCCGCAACGGCTGCGACACCCGCAACGACCTGCTGGCCCGCGACGGCAAGGACGTGGCCCTGCGGTCCGGTTCGGACTGCGTCGTCGTCTCCCTGACGCTGAAGGACCCGTACACCGGCCGGACGATCGACTGGAAGAAGCAGAAGGCCACCACGGTCCAGATCGATCACGTCATGCCGCTGTCGTACGACTGGCAGATGGGCGCGGCGCGCTGGAACGAGTCCAAGCGGGAGCAGATCGCCAACGACCCGCTCAACCTCATCCCCGTCGACGGCCCCGCCAACGGCGCCAAGAGCGACTCCGGCCCGGCCGCCTGGCTGCCCCCGTACAAGGCGATCCGCTGCTCCTACGCGGTCCGGTTCGCCCAGGTGTCGCTGAAGTACGACCTCCCGGTGACGGCGGCCGACAAGAAGGCGATGCTGGCGCAGTGCGGGGGCTGAGGGGGCCGACTGCGGCCGGACCTCGGCGGGTGGCGGCGGTGGCCGCTCGGGGCCCCGGTGCGGGACGTGGATACGCTGTCCGCTTCACCGAGGCCACGCTCCCCATGAGCGGACCGCCAGTGGGGCGGGCCGGGGGGCGGTGCCGGGGGCGGAGGTTCGTGCATGCGGGCGTTCCGGAACGGTTGTGCGTCCTGGTGCGCCGTCACCGGCGGGTGAGCCCCACCGTCCCTGACAGGAACCATCCGTGAACGTCCTCATATGGCTCGCCGTGCTGGCCGCCGTTTGCTGGGTCTGCTTCTTCCTGCTGCCCCTGAAGCGGATCAATCCCCGGCTGGCGGGCCGCGATCCCGCTCTGGAGCGGGCCTTGGCCGCCGCGTCGCGCGGCCGATGGGAGCCCGTCGCGGACCTGTTCCGCGACACGGCGGGAGACTGGGAACGCCGGTCCCTGTACGCGAACAGGCTGGGGTACCGGGCGGCGAGGAAGGGGGACGCCTGGCTCGTGGCCTGGCAGGAGGCACGCCCTACGGACCCGGACGCCGCGTTGCTGCGGGCCGAGACCACGATCCGGTACGCGTGGAAGCTCCGGGGAGCACGGTTCGCCCGGCACACCTCCGCGAAGGCGTTCGAGGGCTTCCACCAGGTGCTGTTCGGCGCCCGGGACGATCTGGCGCGTGCCGCTTCGCTCGCCCCGGAGGACCCCGCCCCCCTGGTCGCGGAGATGTGGGTGGCCCTCGGACTCGGCTATCCCAACCGCGACATGCGGTCCCTCTCGGAGCAGGTCGACGCGCGTGCCCCCTACCACTTCGGCGCGCACGCCTCGGCTCTGCAGTACTGGTGTGCCAAGTGGCGCGGTACCAAGGGGATGGCGCGCACGTACGCCGAGAAGGCCGCGGCGGGTGCGCCGCGCGGGAGCCTGCTGACGGCGCTTCCCCTGATCGCCTGGTACGAGCACGAGGACGGCGAGGTGCCGGACGCGGCCTACCGGAGCACCGAGGTGCGGCGCATGGTGGACGCGGCCCTGGCGGACGTGGCGGAAGCCGGTGACCATCCGCGGCTGCCCGAGGTGCGCCACCTGCTGGCCCATTTCCTGCTGAAGCAGGGCAGGTACCGGGAGGCGGTGGAGCAGTTCCGCCATGTCGACGGTTACTCCGACGCCCTGCCGTGGCGCTACCTGCCGTACGGGCGTCTCGCCTATCGTGCGGCGCGCACGAGGGCAGCACGCGGGGCGGTCCTCCAGCGGTTGCGGCCGCGCGGTTGACGGGGCCCGGCCGGTGGCGGTCCGCCACCGGCCTGGTCGTGCGTCAGTCCAGGTCCACGATGTCCTTCGCGGCGGGCTTCTTCGCCTCGACCGGCCGGTCGAAGTCGGAGAGTTCCATCGTCATCGGCTCCTCGCCGCCGCGGGACACGAGCCGGAGCAGGCGGGGCTCGCCCTTGGCCGCGACGAGGAAGGTGTAGGTCTCCTTCCCGTCCTTCTCGCTGAGTTCGATCGCCGGCTGCCCGGCGTGGGTGGTGACGGCGCCCCGCTTCGCCTCCGTGTCCCCGCCCTCGAAGCCGCCGAGCAGCGACTCCAGGTCGCAGAACCCGAGGGTGTCCGCGACGTCGGGGTCGGACGTCTTCGCCTCCGTCCAGCGACCCGCCAGGAGGTCCACGGTGGCGTCCACGTCGGCGGCCGACTCCTCGGTCAGCTGCTCGCGGAGCATCGCCTCGTCCATCCGCGTCCAGGCGGTGCCGCCGATCTTGACGACATCCATCGCTCCCGACGTGCCGATGTGCAGGGTGCCGGTGCACTCGCCGCTCTTGGCGGACGCGAAGTCCGCCTTGACCGGCCCGTCCGTGGTCGTCATGTCGAGCTTGATCCGCAGGGACGTCGCCGCTCTCGTCGCCTCCATGGCCTTGTCGGTCAGTTCGGGCCCGGAGACTCCGGCGAAGGGCTCCTTCTTCTTCGGCGCGGACGACGCGGCATCCGGTCGTCCGCCCGCGGCGCCGTCCTGCGTGCCGCTGCCGCAGGCGGCGAGGGTGGCCAGCAGGGACAGGGCGCACACCGAGGTGGCGAGGGTACGGGGGGCGGTGCGCATGGTGGAACTCCTGGGTGGGTGAGGGTGATCGGTGCCGAAGGTGTGAGATGTACGCGCGAGCGGGTGGTGGTCGGTCAGGACGGGCCGGAGGCGCCGAGTACGGCGCCGACCAGCGCGAGCAGCAGGGTCACCGCACCGAGCACGGCTCCGAATCCGGCGAGCCCGTCGTCGGCCGTGCCGGGCCGTCGGGCCCGTCGCAGCGCCACGGTCCCGAGTCCCAGCGCGAGCAGCCCCAGGCCCGCGGCGAGCAGGCAGAGCGGGCGGATCAGCCCGGTCACGCTGCCGATCAGCCCGACCGCGAAGGCGGCCGTGGCGACCGTGTCCCGTGCAGGCGGGCGGGCCGGACGCGGTGGGCCGAACACGTACCTCGGGTTCGGGTGGGCCATGACTGTTCCTCCTTTCTGCGGACGGGTGCTGTGGACGGGCTGTGGACAAGGGGAGGCGGACGAAGACGGGTGGAGAACGGGGTGTGGACGGGCGGAGACGCGGCGTGGGGCGATGCCCGGCCGCCGCCGTGCCGGCCTGTCCGCGCCCGCTGGCCGGCCGGTCATCCCTGGTTGTGTACGGATGGGTGGCACCGGTCGGACCGCCCGGCGGCCGGGGGTGTGGACGGGGTGGAACGACGGTGGTGCGGCGCGGTGCGAACGCGGTGGGGCGCGGTCCGTACACGCGGTTCGGCGGTCTCCGCCCGACCGTTGGGCCGCCGGGGAGACGACGCAATAACAACAGAAGCTGTGAACCGAGTCAACACGAGATTCGGTGAACACATTGCGCAGCGCTGTGAACTGATGGAAGCGTCGGCGGCTCGGTATGCTCGCGGGCACAGGGATTACGGACGGACCCAGGGAGACCTTCAGTGCCGACGAGCGCGACAGAGGTGACCGCCGCCGGAATCGCGCGGCTCGCGGGGGTGGGCCGGGCCGCGGTGAGCAACTGGCGGCGGCGCCACGCCGATTTCCCCAAGCCGGTCGGCGGCACCGAGACCAGCCCGTCCTTCGCGCTGGCCGAGGTCGAGCAGTGGCTCCGGGGCCAGGGCAAGCTGGCCGAGGTCCCGCTGCGGGAGCGCGTGTGGCAGCAGGTGGCCGGGCATCCGGCCGGGGCGCCGACCGCGCTGGTGCACGCCGGCTGCGCCCTCCTCGTCGTCCGCGAACGGCCCACCGCCTGGCTGGAGATGGCCGCCGGACCGGACGAGCGACTGGCGCGGCTCCTTCCCGACGCGTTCGACGGGGCGCGGGCCGTGCGGCTCGGTCCCGGTCCGGGCCCCCTGCCCCCGCCCGTCCCCGACGCGCTGCTGCCCTCCGTCCCGCTGCTGCGGGCCGTCGCCGACCTCGCCGCCGAGACGGGCGCGGGCCAGGCGTTCGAGTTCCTGGTGCAGCGCCAACTCGACGCCAATGCACGGCAGTACACACTGACGCCGCCCGCCCTGGCCGAACTGATGGCGGGACTCGCCGGCCCTCCGCCGGGCCGCAGACGCCCGGACGGGGTGCCCGGACCGACCGTGCTGGACCCCGCCTGCGGGACGGCCGGACTGCTGCGGGCGGTCCGGGGCCCGGCCGCGCTGTACGCCCAGGAGAACGATCCCGCGCTCGCCGCGCTCGCCGCGCTGCGGCTGGCCCTGAACGCCGGACCCGCCGCCGGGGAGCAGCCCTGCCTCGCGGTGGCGTCCGGCGACAGCCTCCGTGCCGACGCCTTCCCCGGCCTCGCCGCCGACGTGGTGCTGTGCCACCCCCCGTTCAACGAGCGCAACTGGGGCCACGACGAGCTCTCCTACGATCCGCGCTGGGAGTACGGCCTGCCCGCCCGCACCGAGTCCGAGCTCGCATGGGTGCAGCACGCGCTGGCCCGGCTGAGGGAGGGCGGCACCGCCGTCCTGCTGATGCCCCCGGCCGCCGGTTCCCGGCGCTCGGGCCGCCGGGTGCGTGCCGACCTGCTGCGCCGGGGCGCGCTGCGGGCCGTCGTCGCGCTGCCCGCCGGCGCGGCGCCCCCGTACGGCGTCCCGCTCCACCTCTGGGTGCTGCGCAAGCCGGTGGCCGGGGCCGTGCCGCCGCCCACCCTCCTGCTGGTGGACACCGCGGGCCCGGCCGACGCCGCCGCCCCGGCGTCCGGGACGGCAGGTGCGGGCGCCGGGCGCGAGCGGGCCGACTGGGCGTCCGTGCACCGGGCCGTGCTCGACGCCTGGAGTGCCTTCGGCCACGGCGACGGGACCGGCGCCGCCCCGGCGGACGGGCCGGGACCGGAGCGGCCGGGCCCGGGTCCGGCTTCCCCCGGGACCGCGGTGCACCGGGCGGTCCCCGTCGTCGAACTCCTCGACGACGACGTGGACCTGGCCCCCGCCCGCCATCTGCCACCGCCCACGGCCGGCGGCGGCGCGGACGAACTCCAGGACGTGCGCGCCCGGTTGGCCGAGACCCTCGGACTGACCGCGCGCCTCACCCCGCCGCCCGCGGCCCCCGGCGACGTGCCGGCCGAGGTCGCGCGGCGGACCCGCACCACCGTCGGCGAACTGGCCAGGGCCGGGGCGCTGCTGCTGCGCACGGCCGGTCCCGGCACCCGCCCGGGACCCGGTCCCGGGCGCGTCCTCACCGAGCACGACGTCCTCACCGGTGCGGTCCCCGGTCCGGGCGGCGCCGACGGCGGGGAGGAGCCGGTGCTCCTCGACGAGGGCGACGTGGTCGTCCCGCTGCTCGGCGGGGCGGGCGTGGTGCGGGTCGTGGACGCCGCCACCGCGGGGGCCGTCCTCGGCCGCAACCTCCAACTGCTGCGGCCCGACCCGGCCGCCCTGGATCCCTGGTTCCTGGCCGGCTTCCTGCGGGGCACCGTCAACAACCGGCAGGCCAGCAGCCACGCCTCCACCGCCGTCCGGCTCGACGCGCGCCGCCTGAGGCTGCCCCGGCTGCCGCTGGACGAGCAACGGCGGTACGGCGAACGGTTCCGGGCGCTCGCCGAGTTCGAGGAGGCGCTGCGGACGGCGGGACGGCTGGGTGGGATGCTGGTGCAGGGCATGTACGACGGGCTGGCGGACGGCACGGTCGCACCGGGGTGACGTGACCCGCATCGGGTGTGTGCAACCGGGGCGCGGCTGTCGGTGCCGGTGTATACCCTCGCACCAACGTCCGACCTCGCTTCCCAGGAGCGGCACATGCACGGCTACGGCTATCCGCCGGAGCGGCTTCCGTCGCGGCCACCCTCCTCCGGGGTGCTGGTCGGGCTGCGCGTGTTCTTCGTCGCGCTGACGGTGCTGAGCTGCGGCTTCCTCGCGTGGGGCGCGATGCTGCGGCTCGCCTGCGTCACCCGCAGGAAGCGCGACTGGTGGCTGTTCGCCGTCGTCCTGCTGTTCACCACCGGCTGGTTCGCGTACATCGGGGAGTCGCCGGACGAAGAGGTCTCGGACCAGCAGGCGGTGGCCCTCGTCCTCAGCCTCGGCGCCGTGATCGTCGGAGTGGTCTCGTACTACCTCTACGCCGAGGTCCGCCACTACCGGCGGGCCGCCTCCGGGCTTCCGTACGGCCCCGGTGGAGTGCCGCAGGCGCCGCCCGGCTACGCGAGCCCCGGCACCGCCACCGGGCCCGGCCTCGGCCACGCCTACCCGCCCGCCGTGCCGCAGCCCGGTCCGTACCACCGCACCCCGCCGCCGGCCGGCCCGCAACCTGCCCCTGACAACGGTTCCCGGCCGCCGGTGGTCCCGCGGCCCTCCGCCCCGTACGACGAAACCGGCACGCCCGCTCCCACGGCGCCCGGGCCCGTGCCGCCCCCCGTCGGGCCGCCGCCGGTGTCCTCGCAGCGGATCGACCAGGTGAAGGCGGAGCTGGACGAGTTGAGCGAGTACCTCCGCAAGGAGGGTGGGGGGCGGTGACGCGACGGGTCGTCGCCGAACGGTACGAGCTGGCCACCATCCTCGGCCAGGGCGGCATGGGCCAGGTGTGGACCGCCTACGACCAGCGGCTGGACCGCCGGGTCGCGGTCAAGCTGCTGCGCCCCGACCGGCTGGCCGGGGCCGGCGCCAAGGAGGACGTGGAGGAGCTGCGCCGCCGCTTCGTCCGCGAGTGCCGGGTGACGGCCCAGGTCGATCACCGGGGCCTGGTCACCGTGCACGACGCCGGGGGCGACGGCGACGACCTCTTCCTCGTCATGCAGCACGTCGAGGGCGCCGACCTCGCGGACCACCTCGCCGAACACGACCCGTACCCCTGGCCGTGGGCGGTCGCGGTCGCCGCGCAGCTCTGCGCGGTGCTCTCCGCCGTGCACGCGGTGCCGATCGTCCACCGCGACCTCAAGCCCCGCAACATCATGGTGCGGCCGGACGGCACCGTCACCGTGCTCGACCTCGGCGTCGCCTCCGTCCTGGACACCGACACCACCCGGCTCACCCACACCGGTTCGCCGATCGGCTCGCCCGCCTACATGGCCCCGGAACAGGCCATGGGCGGTGCCGTGGGCCCTTACACCGACCTGTACGCCCTCGGGGTCGTGCTGCACGAACTGCTCAGCGGCGACGTCCCCTTCGCCGGGTCCACCGCGCTCGGAGTGCTGCACCGCCACCTCTACGAGGCGCCGGAGCCGGTGCGCCGCGTCCGGACGGACGTCCCCGAACCGCTCGAAGCCCTGGTGCTGCGGCTGCTCGCCAAGGACCCGCAGGACCGGCCCGCCTCCGCCCAGGAGGTGTACGAGGAACTGGCCCCGCTGCTCCCGTCGCGCGGCACGCCAGGGGGCCCGCTCGACCCGACGCGCCCGTTCCTCCGCCCGCACGCCCCCTGGCCCGACCGGCCCGCCGCCCCCGCACCCGTGTCCGCCGCGCACCCCGCCCCGGCGTCCGCCCCCGTGCCCGGCCCGCGCGGACCGTCCGGCCGCCCCGATGTGGCGGGCGCGGTGGACCAGGTCAAGCGGCTCCTCGGCGAGGGCCGCATCACGCAGGCCGTGGACATCCTCGGCTCGATCCTTCCGGCCGCCGCCGCCGAACACGGCCGGAACTCGCCCGTCGTGCGCATCCTGCGCAAGCAGTACGCGGCGACCCTCATGGACGACGGCCAGTACCGCCGCGCCCTGCCGGAGCTGCGCCGGCTCGCCGAGGACCGCACCGCCGAGGCGGGCCCCGCCGACCCCCAGGCCCTGCAGTACCGCTTCGACGCGGCCCAGTGCCTGGAGCAGCTCGGCGAGGCGTCCGCCGCACTCGGCGAGTACCGCGCGGTCCTGCCGTACTACGAGCGGGTCCGCCCCGGCGACGGCACCGGGCCCGGCCGGTCCTTCGACATCCGGCACCGCATCGGCCTGCTGCTGCTCGCCCTCGGCGACCACGGCGCGGCCCGCGCCCAGTTGCAGGCCCTGTTGTACGACACCGAGCGCGTCTACGGCCCGCACCACCCGCGCCCGGCCGAGCTGCGCCGGCAACTGACCCACCAGAGCGACGTCCGGGGCGGCTGACCGGCCCGAGGTTTTGCGGAGCCTTGGCCGAAGCTTGCGCAGGCCGAGGGGCGGGGTTTCCCGAAGGCGGTGAAAGCTCCGGGTATCTTTCGATGCCGCGTCACATCGACGCGTACGCGACACGGAACGCGACACGGAACGCGGCCCGGCACACGGGTCCGGCGACCGCCCCGCGCGCGGTGGAACGACGCGCAACCGGGGCACGACGCGCACGATCCGCACGACGCGCACCGTGGCACGAAGCGCACGATCCGTACGAACAGGGTGGGGAACTCGTCATGTCCAAGTCCGGAAGCCACCGGCTCTCCAAGCGCAACCGCTACCTCGCCTGGGGCGCCGCCGGCGTCGTCGTGGCGGCCGGCGGGGCGTTCGCCGCGACCAGCGCCTCGGCCACCACCGCCTGGCCCGCGCAGAAGACGTTCACCGGCCGTGCCTTCGACGCCTGCACCGCGCCCTCCGCGTCCGCGATGAAGGCGTGGCACACCGGGTTCTACGGTGCCGCCGCCGTGTACGTCGGGGGCAAGAACCGCGGCTGCACCCAGGCCAACCTGACCGCCTCCTGGGTCAGGACCGTCACCGCCCAGGGCTGGAAGCTCGTCCCGCTCTACGTGGGCGCCCAGCCGCCGTGCCAGACCGGTACCCGCAACGAGAAGATGACGACGGCGAACGCCGCCGCCCTCGGCGCCATTGACGGCAAGGACGCCGTCGCCAAGTCCGCCGCTCTCGGCATGAAGGCCGGCAGCGCGGTGTACCTGGACATGGAGCCGTACGACATCAAGAACGCGTCCTGCAACAAGGCCGTCCTCTCCTATGTGCGCGCCTTCGACAAGGCCCTGCACGACAAGACGTACCGGGCCGGCTTCTACGGCTTCTCCAGCTCCAGCGCCGCGGCGATCGCCACCGCCACGGACCGCACCGACCTGCCGGGCAATCTCTGGTACGCCAAGTGGGACAACGTGAACACCACCACCTCCGACTGGCCGTGGAACAAGGCGCTGTTCACGAACCACAGCCGCGCCCACCAGTACATGGTCAACAGCAAGGAAACGCGCGGCGGTTACTCCCTCACCGTCGACCGCGACGCGTTCGACGGACCCGTCGCCATCGTCGGCTGACCCCGTGGCGCCGTCCGGACCCGCCGGCGGCGCCTCCCCGGGTGCCGTCGGCCCCTCGGGCAGCTCCCCGGCAGCCGCGCGCCCCGTCGGTGCCGCCGTTCACCCCCTCACGGGACCGGCCCGACGCCGCGGGCGCGGCCCCACATCCCCAACTCCTTCCGAATCGTTGGTCGAAGCAGTGGCCCTCAGCACCACCACTGCCTAACATCGATCACCGCAAGGCTTTGTGCGCTGATGCACAAACTCTCTCCGGGAGGCTCCTTTGCACCGCCGTCGTCGCACCGCGCTCACCGTCTCCGCCGTCCTGCTGCTCGGGGCGCCGATCCTCACCGCCTGCGGGAACGAGGCCCACCCCGGCGCGGCGGCCGTCGTCGGCGGGGGGCGGATCGAGGTCGCCACGCTCCAGACCCGGATGAAGGACGTCCGCGAGGCGCAGTCGGGTTCGCCCGACTCCGCCCAGCTGGTGAACAAGTCGGGGCAGCTCGCCCGCGCCACCCTGCACGGGCTGATCTTCGGCGAGATCCTGGACCGCGCCTCCGACGACGCCGGGGTCACGGTCAGCCGCAAGGAGATCCAGGACATGCGCGAGAGCGCCGCCAAGCAGTACGGCGGCGAGGAGGGGCTGCGGGCCACGATGCTCCAGCAGCGCTGGGTCGCCCCCGACCAGATCGACAGCGATCTGCGCAAGGACGTCCAGCTGCCGAAGCTGGCCGCGGCGCTCGGCGCCGACCTGGAGACGCCCACCGGTCAGCAGAAGGTGACGCAGGCGCTGGCGGACGCGTCCCGCGCGCTGCACATCGACGTCAACCCGCGCTACGGCGCCTGGGACGAGAAGAAGATCCAGCTCGGCGGTTACAGCGCTCC
The DNA here is from genome assembly GCF_947488945.1 of uncultured Streptomyces sp. GTDB lineage: Bacteria > Actinomycetota > Actinomycetes > Streptomycetales > Streptomycetaceae > Streptomyces. The sequence continues at coordinate 19,636 of NZ_CANLBS010000024.1, read as the reverse complement.
GTGGATCAGCCAGGTCACCACCTTCGGCCAGGAAGCCCCGCAGACCGGCGGCTGATCCCACCGGGCCGCGCAGCCGTGCCCGTCCGCCGGAGCCCGTAGGGGAGACCCCGACCCGTGGGGAAGAGCCCGCCGTCGCGGTAGGTTCGAAGGGTGAACGCTGAAGCTCCCGGCCGTGTCGTCCTGCTCACCGCCAGCCACCGGGTCGCCCCCGGACTGCTGTCCTGGCCCGCCTGGCAGACGCTGCACGCCGCCGACCGTGTGGTGTGCGGAACGCCGGACCACCCGCAGGTGCCGTACCTGCGCGAGGCCGGCGTCACCGTCCAGGAGGCCGCGCCGACCGCCGAGGAACTGGTGGACGACTGCGCGGGCGGCCGGACCGTCGTGGTCGTGGTCGGCGGCGAAGGCGACCGGCGGCTCACCGACGGACTGGCCCGGCTCGGCGGTTCGGGCCGGGTGCGGATGCCGGACCTGGAACTGCTGCCCGGTTCGTACGACCTGCCGGGCGCGCGGCTGCTCGACCTGGTCCAGGTCATGGACCAGGTGCGCCGGGAGTGCCCGTGGACCTCGCAGAAGACCCACGAGGGGCTGGCGAAGTACGCCATCGAGGAGAGTTACGAGCTGGTCGAGGCGATCGAGACCGGCGACCGCGACGAACTCCGGGAGGAGCTGGGGGACGTCCTGCTCCAGGTGGTCTTCCACGCCCGGATCGCCGAGGACGACGCCGAGGAGCCGTTCGACATCGACGACGTGGCCGGCGGACTGGTGGAGAAGCTGATCCACCGCCACCCGCACGTCTTCGGCGACGCCACCGCCGAGACCCCCGAGGACGTCCGCGCCCACTGGCTGCGGACCAAGGCGATCGAGAAGCGGCGGGAGTCCGTCACCGACGGGGTGCCGCTCGGCCAGCCCGCGCTGGCGCTGGCGGCGAAGCTCGGCGGCCGGGTCCGCTCGGCCGGGCTGGCAGTCGTCCCGCCGGCGGGCGGGTCCGACGACTCACTCGGATACGACCTGCTGGCTCTCGCCGTCCGGGCCGAGCGCGACGGCGTCGACCCGGAGGCCGCCCTGCGCGCCGCCGCCCGCGCGTACCGGGACGCCATCCTGGCGGCGGAGGGCGTCGAGCGCACCCGATAACGTCGGTCCGTGAACGACAGCCCCGCCGACCAGCCCACCGACCAGCCCGCCGACCGGCCCGGAACCGAGCCCGCCGATGCCCCCGGCCGGCCGGAGACGGAGCCCCCGCCCACCCCCACGCCCGAGCGGGCAGCCGGACCCGGACTCGGACACGAGCCCGCAGCCGGATGTGGCCCCGAGCCCGCGGCCGGGCAGGAACCCGGCTCCCCGATGCCGGAGCTGTTCGGCTGGGAGTTCGCCACCGACCCCTATCCCGCGTACGCCTGGCTCCGGGAGAACAGTCCGGTGCACCGGACCACGCTGCCCAGCGGGGTGGAGGCATGGCTCGTCACGCGGTACGCCGACGCCAAGCAGGCGCTCGCGGACTCCCGGCTCTCCAAGGACCCGGTCCACCACGCCGGCTCCGACCACGCCAAGGGCAGGACCGGCATTCCGGGGGAGCGCAAGGCGGAGCTGACGACACATCTGCTGAACATCGACCCGCCCGACCACACCCGGCTGCGCAGACTCGTGTCGAAGGCGTTCACCCCGCGCCGGGTCGCGGAGTTCGCGCCCCGCGTGCAGGAACTGGCGGACCAGCTCATCGACGCCTTCGTCGCCGAGGGCGAGGCCGACCTCATCCACGACTTCGCCTTCCCGCTCCCCATCTACGCCATCTGCGACCTGCTCGGGGTCCCGCGCGAGGACCAGGACGACTTCCGGGACTGGGCGGGCATGATGATCCGCCACGGTGGCGGGCCGCGCGGCGGGGTCGCGCGGTCGGTGAAGAAGATGCGCGGCTACCTCGCCGAGCTGATCCACCGCAAACGGGAGGAACCGGGCGACGACCTGATCTCGGGGCTGATCCGGGCCAGTGACCACGGTGAGCACCTGACGGAGAACGAGGCCGCCGCGATGGCGTTCATCCTCCTCTTCGCCGGCTTCGAGACCACCGTGAACCTGATCGGCAACGGCACGTACGCACTGCTCCGCGACCCCGGGCAGCGCGCACGCCTGGAGGCGTCCCTCGCGGCGGGCGACGACGCGCTGCTGGCGACGGGCATCGAGGAGCTGCTGCGGTACGACGGCCCGGTGGAGATGGCGACCTGGCGGTACGCCACCGAGCCGCTGACGGTCGGCGGACAGGACGTGGCCGCGGGAGACCCGGTCCTCGTCGTGCTGGCCGCCGCGAACCGCGATCCGGAACGCTTCACCGACCCCGACACGCTGGATCTCTCCCGGCGTGACAATCAGCACCTCGGATACGGCCACGGCATCCACTACTGCCTGGGTGCGCCGCTGGCCCGGCTGGAGGGTCAGACCGCCCTGACGACCCTTCTGCGACGCCTCCCGGACCTGCGACTTGCGGCAGAAGCTACCGATTTGCGGTGGCGTGGCGGCCTCATCATGCGCGGATTGCGCACCCTGCCGGTGGAGTTCACGCCGGGGAGTGCGCGAGCGGAAAGTGACGCTACGTCAACTCTGTGATGTTCACGTGATCTCCGCTGCATCGACTTGTGACACACGTTCGAGGCCCGCTAGGTTCACCGTTCGACGCATCAGTTCACTCGTCAGTCACACGGAAGGCACTCCCATGGGCTCCGCGAACGGCAGACACCGCCGACCTCGCCAGGCACCCGCCCTCGTCGTCGCCGCGGGCGTGACGGGATCGGCGCTGGCCATCCCGCTCTTCGCCGCCACCGGCGCGAGCGCGGCCGACGCCACGACCTGGGACAAGGTCGCCGAGTGCGAGAGCGGCGGCACCTGGAGCGCCGACTTCGGCAACGGCCAGTACGGCGGTCTCCAGTTCTCCCCCGAGACGTGGAAGGCGTACGGCGGCACCGCCTACGCGGCACGCGCCGACCTGGCGAGCCGTGCGCAGCAGATCGCCGTCGCCGAGAAGGTCCTCGCCGACCGGGGGCCGCTGGCGTGGCCGAGCTGCGCCGTCATCTCCGGGCTCACCCTCGACGAGGGACTCGCCGCGGTGGACCCCGGCGTGACGACCGGCGACACCGGTACGGACGACTCCGCCACGGAGACTCCGGTGGCCGGGGGCGCCAAGAAGAAGACCCCGGCCGCCGAGGAGTCCGACCGCACGTCGGGCGCCACGGACCGCGCGGACGACTCCGACGCGCCGGCCACGACGGAGACGGCCGTCCCGGACGCCTCCGCCTCGCCGTCCGCGACCCCGTCCGCCGGGACGTCGCCCTCCGGCCGCGCCGGAGGCGGGACGGGTTCGACCGGCTCGACCGGCTCGACGGGCTCCACCGGTTCGACGGGGTCGGCCGGCTCCGAAAGCCCGGCCCCGGTCGGCGGCAAGCACCGGGGTCCGGCAGCCGCCGACGAGACCGCCGGAACGGACGGGACGACGGGCGAGGGCCGCGACGCCGGCCGGCACGCCTCGCGCGGCGGCGCCGAGGTCCGGGAGAGCGGCGTGGAGAGCGCCGACGGCTCGTACACCGTGCGCGCCGGGGACAACCTCTGGGCGATTGCTGACGCACAGAAACTCGACGGCGGCTGGACCGCGCTGTACGAGGCCAATCAGGAGACCGTGGGCGCCGACCCCGACCTCATCCTGCCCGGCCAGAGCCTCGACCTCGGGCTCCCGGAGACGGCGGACGCTGCCGCCGGCAAGTGATCCAATTCGGGAAAACCACCCGAAAAACAGGGCAGTTAAGAGACCTATGTCCACTTTTGAGCAAGTGAGACATGGGTCTCTTTGCGTTCCCGGCGAGGCGCGGCCGGGAGGCTCTCCCCGCATCCGCTCCGACCTGCGGAAACGTTGCTTCCGACCTGTCAAGTATGAGCTGATTAACCTATATGTCCTTCTTTGAATGTCGGGGTTGCCTGTGTTTACGGTCGGAACCGCTCGCACCGCGGGCCTCTTCGATCGTCACGCCGAATCCTGCCGTCGGTCGAGGAGAACAGACGCGTAAAGCGCCGTAGGCAGGAGCGGGGGACCCAGGTAAGCGCCGGGTCCGGGCCATTCGTCGAAGACGGAGGGGCCGGGACCGGCTAGGGGTGAAGTCGCGTGCAGGGCACGCGGCCGGGCAACTCACTTGGCCCGAACCCGACAGCTCACCTCGCAGGCGTCGGTGAGGAGATACTTCATGCTGCTCAACAGCAAGTCCAAGCACCGCCGCCCGTCCAAGGCCGTCCGCTTCGCCACCCTCGCGGGTGTGGCCGGTGCCGCCGTCGCCGTTCCCCTGATGGGCGCCACCAACGCCTCCGCCGCCTCCGTCGCCACGTGGGACGCCGTCGCGCAGTGCGAGTCCGGTGGCAACTGGTCCATCAACACCGGCAACGGCTACTACGGCGGCCTGCAGTTCTCCGCGTCGAGCTGGGCCGCGGCCGGCGGCACGCAGTACGCCCCGCGCGCCGACCTGGCCACCAAGGACCAGCAGATCGCCACCGCCGAGAAGCTCCTGGATCTCCAGGGTCCGGGCGCCTGGTCCTGCGCCGGCGCCGGCAACCTGACCAACGACGGTGTGGACCCGGGCGTGAGCACCGGCTCCTCCTCCTCCTCCTCCGCGAGCGAGTCGTCCTCGGGCGACAGCGCCTCCTCGCAGAGCGGCTCCGCGCAGGCCGGGACCGGGAGCGACACCTCGGACCGCGCCGCCGAGCAGCCCGCCTCCCGCAGCCAGGAGCGCCCGGCCACCGTCACCACCCCGACCGGCGACAAGGTCGAGAAGGGCGACGGCGAGTACAAGGTCAAGGCCGGCGACACCCTCAGCAAGATCGCCGCGAGCAAGCACGTCAGCGGCGGCTGGGAGAAGCTCTTCCAGCTGAACGACGACATCGTCGACAACGCCGACCTGATCTTCCCGGGTCAGCAGCTCCACCTGAAGTAAGACGGACTCTCCTCCCCGGAACGGGGGCGTCCGGCGGCGTCCCCCTCCACTCTCCCCGGCCCGGCACGCACTCCCCCCGCGTGCCGGGCCGGGGCTTTGTCCGCTTCCATGCCGGGACGCGTCCGGTCCGGCACGCCTGGTTCACGGCCGGTTCACGCACCATCCTTATGTTCCGGTCGGAAACAATGTGTACGCTCACGGATGACGGGACCTTCGGTCGGCTGGCCGACGGCCCCGCTCCGGTTAGGCTCTAGTGGCAAGGCTCCAGAGCCCCGCACAGTCAGTCACATCCCAGAAGGAGATGCTCGTGCCGTCCATCGACGTCGTCGTAGCCCGGGAAATCCTCGACTCGCGGGGCAACCCCACGGTCGAGGTCGAAGTTGGTCTCGACGACGGCAGCACCGGCCGTGCTGCCGTCCCGTCCGGCGCCTCCACCGGCGCGTTCGAAGCCATCGAGCTTCGCGACGGCGACCCCAACCGTTACCAGGGCAAGGGTGTCGAGAAGGCCGTCCTCGCCGTCATCGAGCAGATCGGCCCGGAGCTCGTCGGCTACGACGCCACGGAGCAGCGCCTCATCGACCAGGCGATGTTCGACCTGGACGCCACGGAGAACAAGGGCTCGCTCGGCGCCAACGCCATCCTCGGCGTCTCCCTCGCCGTCGCGCACGCCGCCTCCGAGGCCTCGGACCTCCCGCTCTTCCGCTACCTCGGCGGCCCGAACGCGCACCTGCTGCCCGTTCCGATGATGAACATCCTGAACGGCGGCTCGCACGCCGACTCCAACGTGGACATCCAGGAGTTCATGATCGCCCCGATCGGCGCGGAGTCCTTCTCCGAGGCGCTGCGCTGGGGCGCGGAGATCTACCACACGCTGAAGAAGGTCCTCAAGACCAAGGGCCTGTCCACCGGCCTCGGCGACGAGGGCGGCTTCGCGCCGAACCTGGAGTCGAACCGCGCGGCCCTCGACCTCATCATCGAGGCCATCAAGGAGGCCGGCTACGTCCCCGGCCGCGATGTCGCGCTCGCGCTCGACGTCGCCGCGTCCGAGTTCTACGAGGACGGCACGTACGCCTTCGAGGGCAAGTCGCGCTCGGCCGCCGAGATGACCGAGTACTACGAGGAGCTCGTCTCCGCGTACCCGCTGGTCTCCATCGAGGACCCGCTGTTCGAGGACGACTGGGCCGGCTGGAACGTCCTCACCGAGAAGCTGGGCTCCAAGGTCCAGATCGTCGGCGACGACCTCTTCGTCACCAACCCGGAGCGTCTGGCGCGCGGCATCGAGGAGAACTCGGCCAACGCCCTGCTGGTGAAGGTCAACCAGATCGGTTCGCTGACCGAGACCCTGGACGCCGTCGAGCTGGCCCAGCGCAACGGCTTCAAGTGCATGATGTCGCACCGCTCCGGCGAGACCGAGGACGTCACCATCGCCGACCTCGCCGTCGCCACCAACTGCGGCCAGATCAAGACCGGCGCCCCGGCCCGGTCCGAGCGCGTCGCCAAGTACAACCAGCTGCTGCGCATCGAGGAGATCCTCGACGACGCCGCCGTGTACGCCGGCCGTTCGGCGTTCCCCCGCTTCAAGGGCTGATCCGCGGGGGCCCGTGAGGGTCCCGGCCCCGCCGTCGTGAAGCCGACGGGGCTTCCGGCACCACCAGCCTCCGTCCGTCCCCGCACTCGGTCCCGTACCGTGTGCGGGGACGGACGTGCGTAACGGGGAGCGTGAGACATGGCCGTGAAGGACCGTGACCGGTTCTCCACCGCGACCAGACTGCGGCTGCTCGGCGAGCAGACGGCCGCCCGCGTCTACCGCTCGCAGAACCGCCGGCAGGCCCGCCGCTCCCGGCTCACCGGCCGGGCCGCGTTCCTCGCCCTGGTGCTCTGCTCCCTCGTGGTCGCCCTGGCCTACCCCATGCGCCAGTACGTCTCCCAGCGCGACGAGATCGCCGACCAGCGCCGGATACTGCGCGACGCGGGGCAGCGCACCGAGCAGCTGCGCGACGAGAAGGCCCGGCTCCAGGACGACGCGTACATCCGCCGGCTGGCCCGCGAGCACCTCCACTACGTGGTGCCCGGCGAGACCGGGTACACCGTGGTCGCGCCGGACGCCGGGGAGAAGGACCGCGACGGCTCCGGCGCCTCCGGCAGCCCCTGGCCCACCAGCCTCTGGAACGGCGTGGACCGCGCCGACCGCGGCTGACCACCCGTGAGGAACGTCCCGTGGGGGGATCCCCCACGGGACGCGCCGTAGGGGAAACGCCCTCCGGGACGTTCCGGGGGTGAGGCCGGGCGCGTCCCGGTCCACGGACACCGGCACACTTGACGCGGGGCCGGACCGGCCCGGAGCCGGACCGGCGCTCCGCCCCCACCGCCCGACCAGAGCCACACCCGACCCGGACCAGAACCAAGGCAGGCATGGACACGCCCCCTCCGCAGACCGAATCCACTCCGCCCACCGCCGCGGACATCGCCGCGTTCGAGCAGCAGCTCGGCCGCCCGCCGCGCGGGCTGCGCGCCATCGCGCACCGCTGCCCCTGCGGCAACCCGGACGTGGTGGAGACCCAGCCCCGTCTGGAGGACGGCACGCCGTTCCCGACGACGTACTACCTGACCTGCCCGCGCGCCGCCTCCGCGATCGGCACGCTGGAGGCCAACGGCGTCATGAAGGAGATGACCGAGCGCCTGGGCACCGACCCGGAGCTGGCCGCCTCCTACCGCGCCGCGCACGAGGACTACCTCGCCCGCCGCGACGCCATCGAGGTCCTGGAGAACTTCCCGAGCGCGGGCGGCATGCCCGACCGGGTGAAGTGCCTGCACGTCCTGGTCGGCCACTCGCTGGCCGCCGGCCCCGGTGTGAACCCGCTGGGCGACGAGGCGATCGCGATGCTGCCCGAGTGGTGGGCGAAGGGCCCGTGCGTCACGCCCTGCAACCCCGCAGAAGACGCCCCCGGGGCGTCCGCGTGACCCGGGTCGCCGCCGTCGACTGCGGCACCAACTCCATCCGGCTCCTGGTCGCCGACCTCGACCCGGCCACCGGCGCGTTCACCGAGCTGGACCGCCGGATGCGGATCGTCCGGCTCGGCCAGGGCGTCGACCGCACCGGCCGCCTCGCACCGGAGGCGCTGGAGCGCACCTTCGACGCCTGCCGCGAATACGCCGGCGTGATCGCGGAGCTGGGGGCGGAACGGATCCGCTTCGTCGCGACCTCGGCCTCCCGCGACGCGGAGAACAGCGACGACTTCGTCCGGGGCGTCCGCGACATCCTCGGCGTCGAGCCCGAGGTGGTGACCGGCGACGAGGAGGCCCGGCTCTCCTTCGACGGCGCCACCAAGGAGCTCACCGACGCGCACGGCTTCGCCGCGCCCTACCTGGTAGTGGACATCGGGGGCGGCTCGACCGAGTTCGTCCTCGGCGACACGGAGGTCCGCGCGGCCCGCTCGGTGGACATCGGCTGCGTGCGGATGACCGAGCGACACCTGGTGCGCGACGGCGTCCCGGTGGACCCGCCGACCGAGGACCGGACCGCCGCGATCCGCGCCGACGTCGCCGCCGCCCTCGACCTGGCGGCCGGCACGGTCCCGCTGGACGCCGCCGCCACCCTGGTCGGCCTGGCCGGCACGGTCACCACGGTGGCAGCGATCGCCCTGGACCTGAAGGAGTACGACTCGGCGGCGATCCACCACGCGCGGATCTCCCTCGACCGGGTCCGCGAGATCGCCGCCCGCCTGGTGTCCTCCACCCACGAGGAGCGGGCCGCCATCCCCGCGATGCACTCCGGCCGCGTCGACGTGATCGCCTCCGGCGCCCTCATCCTGGTCGCGGTCATGGAACGCACCGGCGCGAGGGAGATCGTGGTCAGCGAGCACGACATCCTCGACGGGATCGCCTGGAGCGCGGCGCTCGGCGGCGAATGACCTGCATGTCGGCGGACGGGCCCGGGGGGCACGGTGTTCCCGGGCCCGGCCTCCGTCTCAGATGCTGCGGTAGACGTCGCGCCGGTCGCCGGCCTTGACGACGAGGATGACCAGTTCGTCGTTCTCGATCTGGTAGGCGAGCCGGTGGTTCCCGACACGGAGCCGGTAGAGGCCCGAGGAGCCGACAAGCTTCTTGACGTCGGCGTCCTCACGGTACGGATCGTCGCCGAGCGCGGTCAGCGCGGCCAGGATGCGCATGGCAGCGGGCCGTTCGACGGCCCGAAGCTGTCGCTGCGCCGTAGTGGTGAACCGGAACGCGTACTTCACGCCGCGCCTTCGGAGCGTTCGGTGAACAGATCGGCCAGCAGCTCGGCCATGGTCACGGTCGGGCCGCCTTGAGCCAGGACTGCTTCCGCTTCCCTCGCCAGGAGGACGTCCGCCGCGTCCTCCAGCGCGTAAAAGTCGGAGATCGGCACGACAGCGGCCACGGGCTCCCCGTTGCGGGTGATCACCGTGGGCGTGCCTTCCTCGGCGCGATTGATGTGGTCCGCAAGGTGGGCACGTGCTTCCCGCACGGTCGCAGTCGTCTCACTCATGAGAAAAGTGTACGCGTAACTGTGTACACGTGTGGGTCGGGGCGGAGCACGCTTCGGAAGAAGATCCTCGACGGGTCGGCTGGAGCGCGGCGCTCGGCGGCGAATGACCTGCATGTCGGCGGACGGGCCCGGGGGCATGGTGTTCCCGGGCCCGGCCTCCGTCTCAGATGCTGCGGTGGACGTCGCGCCGGTCGCTGGCCTTGACGACGAGGATGACGAGCTCGTCGTTCTCGCTCTGGTGGGCGAGTCGGTGGTTCCCGACCCGGAGCCGGTAGAGGCCCATCACCGCACGTCCTCCCGTGCTGTTCGCGGACGTGCTACTCATCTGCGGACACCACCGAGCGAGGGAAGAGCGAACCATGGACAGACGTGCCCTGATGCTGGCGACCGGCGGACTCATCGGCGGGATGGGGGCCGCGCACGCCGCGTCCGGACCCGCCGCCGCTGCGGAGGCCGATGCGACGGCGGGCCCGGTCTTCGACGTCCGGGAGTTCGGTGCCGTCGGGGACGGGGTCACCGACGAGACCGTCGCGTTCCGGGCCGCGCTCGCCGCCGCACGGGCCGTGCCCGGCGGCGGTGCGACCCTTCTGGTGCCCGCCGGGGCGTATGCGTTGGGTGAGTCGCTGGTGCTCGGCCCCGGCATGAGCGTGCGGGCGTACGGCGCCCGGTTGACCAGGACCGGAAACACCTCCGCGCTGGTCAAGAACTACATGGCCGGCGCTCCCGCGGTCGCCGGCTACGGCGGGGCCGGGAACATAGCCGTGTTCGGAGGCGAGTGGGACATGCGCGGAAGCCGGTACAACTCGACCTGCCCCGCCTTCGTCTTCACGCACGCCGACGGGTTCACGGTCCGCGACGTCACCGTGCTCGATGTCCCGGAGGCGCATGCGATCGAATTGAACGCGGTGCGAAGGGTCCGCGTGGTGGACTGCCTCTTCGACGGCGTGTACGCCGCGCCGGGCGTGCCGGCGGTGCCCAACCGCAGGGAGGCCGTTCAGATCACCGGAGCGACCAACTCCGCGAACCTGCCGGCCCCCGAGTACGACGGCACACCATGTGAGGACGTACTGATCACCGGGTGCGTGATGCGCAACTCCTCGGCGGCGAACGCTCCGTACGACGCGTTGTGCGGCGACCATTACGTGGCCGGGGGGACAGGCGCGCCCCGCCCGCTGCACCGGAATATCCGCGTGGTCGGCAACCGCGTGGAGAGCAGCTCCGCCTACGGGATCCGCGCGACCGACTGGCAGCAGTCGCTCGTCGCGGACAACACGATCGACTCACCGGCGGTCGCAGGCATCCATGTCGGCTCGGGGTCCGGAAACGCCCTCCACGACATCGCGGTGACCGGCAACGTCATCCATGGGGCGGGCTCCGGCGGTGCAATCGTGGTGACGAACACCGGTGCCGGTCGCAACAGCTCGGTGCTCGTGCGCGGCAACCTCGTCCGTGGGACGAACGGGGAGACGGCCATCTACGTCAATCGGACGGACGGGGCCTCGGTCACCGGCAACACCGTCGCCGTGAGCACGCATCCCTCGGGCGGCAACTGCCAGGGCATCCAGGTGCAGAACTCTCCCGACGCGCTGATCACCGGCAACCACGTGTCGGACGCCGACGGTGACGGCATCGGTGTCGACAGCGACTCGGCCGGGGCCCTCGTCGCACAGAACGTTGTGCTGCGCGCGTCTCGCAACGGCATCGCGGTGGCCTCGTCGGACGTGGCGGTCCGCGACAACAGGGTCTCCGGAGCGGGAACCTCCGGGACCGCCGACACCTACGCGATACGCGTCGGCGGAAACGCGGCGGACGTGTCCTGCCAGGGCAACATCGCCCGGGTCGGTGCGGGGGCGGCGGAGGCCGCCGTGGGCGTGATGGCCGGCAGCAGGGCTGCGTGGATCACGGCCAACGACCTGCGTGGCTGGGGTGGCGGGGCTTTCCTGGACCTGGGTACGGCGACCGTGGCGAGCGGGAACGCCGTCTGACGGGGCGCGCTCTTCGGCCCCGGCACGCCCAAGGCCGAAGAGCGCGGCACCCCCTGAAGCTGCGACCGCCGGTCCGCACGGCCCCGTTCCGCCTCGGGAAGACCCGGCCGAAGGCACTGGACTCGATCGGTCCCGGAGCGGGCGTCCCCGGCACGTCGACCTTCCCGTGATCCGCACGCCCATCTGCCCCGAAAAAGCCGCTCATGCGCACCCCTCGCCGCACTTATGAGCTGCTTATGAGCCCCGAAAACGGCCCTCCCGCGCCGGGCGGAAAGCAAGTTCGTGAAGTTCTTCACAAGAGAATCGGCCCTGTTGGGCGAAGTTCTTCCGCTGACGGGGCGTCGGAGGCGGCGGCGGCGCGGAATCGGGAGCGCGCGGGAGGGTTCCGCTCACCTCGCGCGGTCATGACGCGTGAGGCTGATGGAGACCATCACCATGGCCAATGGCCAGCTCACAGGCGGTCCGTAACGTTCGCCAGGGGGGCCTGGTTCCCCTTGTGGACCATGACCTGGGTCACGTGGGCGGCGAAGTGTAGCAGAAGGGCGCGGAACTCTTGTGAAGGGGCTCACGAGGTACCCCCCCGAGGGAGGTGGATACTCGATTGCATGAGCACCACGGAGCGTCCCAGGATCCTCGTTGTAGGCGGTGGGTACGTAGGCCTGTACGCAGCTCGACGCATCCTCAAGAAGATGCGCTACGGAGAGGCGACCGTCACGGTCGTCGACCCGCGCTCGTACATGACGTACCAGCCCTTCCTCCCCGAAGCTGCCGCAGGCAGCATCTCGCCTCGGCATGTCGTCGTCCCCTTGCGACGCGTGCTGCCCAAGGCTGAGGTTCTCACCGGTCGTGTGACGACCATCGACCAGGACCGCAAGGTCGCCACGGTCGCGCCGCTCGTCGGCGAGACCTACGAGCTGCCCTTCGACTACCTCGTCATCGCCATGGGCGCGGTCTCCCGCACCTTCCCGATCCCCGGCCTCGCCGAACAGGGCATCGGCATGAAGGGCATCGAGGAGGCCATCGGCCTGCGCAACCACGTCCTCGAGCAGCTGGACAAGGCCGACTCGACGACCGACGAGGACGTCCGCCGCAAGGCGCTCACCTTCGTCTTCGTGGGCGGCGGCTTCGCCGGTGCGGAGACCATCGGCGAGGTCGAGGACATGGCCCGGGACGCGGCCAAGTACTACACCAACGTGAAGCGCGAGGACATGCGCTTCGTCCTGGTCGACGCCGCCGACAAGATCCTCCCCGAGGTCGGTCCGAAGCTGGGCGCCTACGGCAAGGAGCACCTGGAGGGCCGCGGGGTCGAGGTCTACCTCTCGACGTCCATGGACTCCTGCGTCGACGGCCACGTGGTGCTGAAGAACGGCCTGGAGGTCGACTCCAGCACCATCGTGTGGACCGCCGGTGTGAAGCCGAACCCGGCTCTCGCCCGCTTCGGTCTGCCGCTCGGCCCGCGCGGCCACGTGGACACCTCGGAGAAGCTCCAGGTGCAGGGCACGGACTACATCTGGGCCGCCGGCGACAACGCCCAGGTCCCGGACATGGTCGGACGCCGCGCCGGCAACCCGAACGCGTGGTGCCCGCCCAACGCCCAGCACGCGCTGCGTCAGGCGAAGGTCCTCGGCGACAACGTGGTCTCCGGCATGCGGGGCTTCCCGCAGAAGGAGTACAGCCACGCCAACAAGGGTGCGGTCGCCGGTCTGGGCCTGCACAAGGGCGTCGCGATGATCGTCATGGGCAAGGTGAAGATCAAGCTCAAGGGCCGTCTCGCCTGGTACATGCACCGTGGCTACCACGGTGTCGCGATGCCGACCTGGAACCGGAAGATCCGTGTCTTCGCCGACTGGACGCTCGCGATGTTCCTCAAGCGCGAGGTCGTCTCGCTCGGCGCCATCGAGACGCCGCGCGAGGAGTTCTACGAGGCCGCCAAGCCGGCTCCGGCCCCCGCCGCCGCCAAGCCGGAGGGCGAGAAGGCCAAGGCGTCCTGACGCCGGGTCGCCACTGCGTGCGACCGCCCGCCCCGTGCGGCGCGGTCCGCACGGGGCGGGGCCGCCGCAGTACCCGAACGAAGCCCGTAGGGGCCGTCCGCCATCCGTGGTGCGGGCGGCCCCTACGGGCGTATCCGGCGCCCTCCCGATCCGCGCGGCGCGGCGGCCGGGCGGTGCCGTCCCGGCAGATAGATGTCACATACAGCTATTTTGCCCGCCCATTGCCCGGTAGCGGGATGAGATCGGCCGCCGTCACCGTTGACGCAGGTATGCCTCGCCGTGGCGCAGCGGTGCCGTGGCGTGGCCCGTACGCATGTGTCGTCAGTGACCTGGTCACGTTCGGGAACACCACCACGGAGGTGTGCGCCATGCCAGATGCCGCGTCGCGGCTGACCGCTCTCGCCGAAGAGTTGCTCGGAGAACCCCTTCCGGTCCGCATCCGGGCCTGGGACGGCAGCGAAGCCGGCCCGCCGGGCGCCCCCACTCTCGTTCTGCGCCACCGCCGCGCCCTGCGCCGCGTGTTCTGGAAGCCGGGCGAACTGGGGCTGGCCAGGGCCTGGGTCGCCGGTGACATCGACGTCGACGGCGACCTCTACGAGGTGCTCGACCGGCTGGCGTCCCTGCTGTGGGAACGCGGTGCCGACGCCAAGGACTCCGTGCACCCGATCCGCGACGCCAGGGTCCGCGCCTTCGGGGCCGGCCTGCTGCGGATGGCCGGTCCGTACCCGCCGCCCCCGCCGCCGCCCGAGGAGGTGCGCCGCCGCTCCGGTCCGCTGCACACCAAGCGCCGCGACAAGGAGGCCATCAGCCACCACTACGACGTGGGCAATGATTTCTACGAACTGGTCCTCGGCCCGTCGATGGTCTACTCCTGCGCCTACTGGGAGGACGGCGGCACCCTGGAGGACGCCCAGCGCGACAAGCTCGACCTGGTCTGCCGCAAGCTCGGCCTGAAGGAGGGCGACCGGCTCCTCGACGTCGGCTGCGGCTGGGGCTCGATGGCCCTGCACGCCGCCCGGAACTACGGCGTGACCGTCACCGGGGTGACTCTCTCCGCCGAACAGGCCGCCTACGCCCGCAAGCGGGTGGCCGAGGAAGGGCTGGCCGACCGGATCGAGATCCGGGTGCAGGACTACCGGGACGTGCGCGACGGCCCCTACGACGCGATCTCCTCCATCGGCATGGCCGAACACGTCGGCTCGGTCCGTTACCGCGAATACGCCGACGACCTGTACGCCCTCCTGCGGCCCGGCGGCCGGCTGCTGAACCACCAGATCGCCCGCCGCCCCGAGAAGGACGAGGACGCCTACCGCATCGACGAGTTCATCGACGCCTACGTCTTCCCCGACGGCGAACTGGCCCCCGTGGGCCGCACCCTGGCCACGCTGGAGGAGGCCGGGTTCGAGGCGCGCGACGTGCAGGCGTTGCGCGAGCACTACGCGGTGACCCTGCGCCACTGGGTCGCCAACCTGGAGCGCGACTGGGACCGCGCGGTACGGCTGACCTCGCCCGGCCGGGCACGGGTCTGGCGGCTCTACATGGCGGCGTCCGCGCTCTCCTTCGAGCACAACAAGATCGGCGTCAACCAGATCCTGGCCGTGAAGCCGAAGGAGCCCGGAGCGTCCGGGCTGCCGCTGCGCAGCCGCCGCTGGACCGAGGGGGAGACGCCGACGAACCAGGGAACCGGCGGCGCGGAGCCGGGTGCGGAGGCCCCGTCGGCGCGGGTCTCCGGCACGGTCGCGCCGGGCGGCCCGGCCGCGCCGGGTTCCGGCGGCTCCCCGGAGCCCGCGTCGGCCGGCTGACCCGCCCGCCACGCCCGGAGGGGCCCGCGCGGTCGTCCCGTACGGGACCGGTGCAGGTGTAAGGGGCCGGTGTCCGCGAACCCGCGGGCGCCGGCCCCTTACCCATGTCCCCGAAGGGCCCTGCCAGGATGCGGCCCGTACGGGCCCGCAGGGCTACTCCGTCTTGATCGCCGTCAGCATGTTCAGACGTGCCGCGCTGCGGGCCGGCCAGAGCGAGGCGAGCACCCCGACGAGTCCGGCCAGCACCAGGAAGACCGCGATCCGGTCCCACGGGATCACCAGGGCGTAGCCCGGCACGGACGAGGCGATCGTGCGGCCGATGGCCCAGCCGAGGAAGGTGCCGAGCGCCACGCCGACCACCGCGCCGAACAGCGAGATGACGACGGCCTCCAGCCGGATCATCCGCTTCACCCGGCGCCGGTCCAGGCCGATCGCCCGGAGCATCCCGATCTCCTGCTGCCGCTCGAACACCGACATGGCCAGCGTGTTGACCACCCCGAGCACCGCGATGACCAGCGCCATCGCCAGCAGCCCGTACATGATGTTCAGCGCCGTGTTCACGAAGCCGCCGAACATGTCCCGGATGCCCTGCTTGTCGACGATGCTCATCGCCGGGTTGTCGCCGAGCGCGTCCACCACGGCCCGCTCGTTGGCGGCGGTCGCCCCGCCGTCCATCGTCAGCCAGATCTCCCGGATGTCGCTGCGCGGGGTGTGCGCGTCCGCGAGCTCCTTCGGCATCAGGAACGGCGAGAGGAACTCGTTCCCCTCGTAGAGCGCGCCGATGGTCAGCTCGCCCTTCTTCTCGTCCTCGAACGTCACCGGCACGGTGTCGCCGGTCTTCCAGCCGTGGTCCTCCGCCGTGTCCGAGGCGACGGCGATCCGGCCCTCGCCGAGCGAGGAGACCGAGCCCGAGACCGTCTTCAGCGCGAAGACCTTCTCCACGTCGCCCGGCGTGACGCCGGAGGCGCTGTAGTGCTGCTCGCCGATCCGGAGCCAGTTGGACTGCTGCGGCGAGACCGCCTCGACGCCGCCCGCCTTCTCCAGCGCGGTGAGAGCCGACTCGTCGAGCGGACCGCCGCTCGCCATCGAGACCATGTAATCGGCCTTGAGGTGGTCCGTCGTCATCTTGTCGATGGCCTGGCCCAGCGTCACGCCGAGCACCGAGATGCCGGTGACCAGGGTCAGCCCGATGGCCAGCGCGGAGGCGGTGGCGCCGGTGCGGCGGGGGTTGCGGACCGCGTTCTGCGCGGCCAGCTTCCCGGAGACCCCGAACAGCTTCCGCAGCAGCGGCCGTACGGCGGCGATGACCGGCCGGGACAGCAGCGGGATCAGCACGATCACGCCGACCAGCGCGAAGAACGCTCCGCCCGCGATCAGGGCCCGGCCGTCCTTGCCGGCGGCGGCGCCGCCCACGATGCCTGCGGCGCCGATCAGGGTGAGTACCGCGCCGAACGAGTTCCGCACGATCAGCGACTTGGTGGTGGCGACCGCGTGGACACTGTTCATCGCGGCCACCGGCGGGATCTTCGCGGCGCGGCGGGCGGGCAGCCACGCGGCGAGCACGGTGACGACGACGCCGACGCCGAGCGCCGCGAGCACCGCGGTGGGGGAGACGACCAGCGGACCGTCGGGGATGGTGCCGCCGAACACGCCCATCGCGGACCGCAGACCGGCGGCCAGGCCGAGGCCCAGCAGGAAGCCGACCACCGAGGCGATCACCCCGACGACGGCCGCCTCCACCAGCACCGACCGCTTGACCTGCCGGCGCGAGGCGCCGACGGCGCGCATCAACGCCAGCTCACGGGTGCGCTGGGCGACCAGCATGGTGAAGGTGTTGGCGATCAGGAAGACGCCGACGAACAGGGCGATCCCGGCGAACGCCAGCAGGATCGTGCTCAGGTCGCTCAGGCCGGACTCGATCTGCTCGGCCTGGTCGTCCGCGAGCGCCTTGCCGGTCTTGGCCTCCGCGCCCTTGGGCAGCAGCGGCTCGATCGCGCGGAGCAGCGCGGCGTCGGAGGCCCCGGCCTCGGCGGTGACCGTCGCGTCCTGGAACTCGCCGGGGCGCAGATAGAGCCGCTGGGCCACCGCGGTGTCGAACAGCACCAGGCTGCCGCCCGCGTTGACGGCGCCGTCCTCGGTCGTGAAGATCCCGGCGAGGGTGTACTCCTTCACCGGCCCGTTGGTGGCGACCCGGACCTTCTCGCCGACGGTGTACTTCCCGGCGGACGCGGTGGCCTTGTCCAGCGCGATCGCGTCCGCCCCGGTGGGCCCCTGACCGTCCACGAAGTCGTACGAGGAGTCGCCCGCACCCTTGCCGGAGCCGGCAGTGGGGGCGTAGTTGGCACCGGTGTTGGACCAGCCGCTGCCGATCAGCTTGCCGTCCTGGTCGGCGACGCCGGCGAAGCCGGAGACCCGGCCCGCGGCGCTCGCCACGCCGTCCACGGCCCGGATCCGGTCCAGGGTCGCGGTGTCGATGCCGGCGGTCTCGTCGTCGCGCTGGTCGGCGTGGGTGGTGACCGCGACGGCGACGTCGTCGTAGTTCTTCGCCGACTGGTTGCGGAAGGCGTTGCCGAGGGTGTCGGTGAACACCAGGGTGCCGGAGACGAAGGCGACGCCGAGCATGACGGCGAGCACGGTCATCAGCAGCCTGGCCTTGTGCGCGAGCACATTGCGCAGGGCGGTACGGAACATGTGTGAGTCCTGGGATGGGTGTCCGGAAGGGCGGGACGGGGCGGTACCGGGTGGGTACGGCGGGCGCGCGGCCCCGGCGAGCGGGGCCGGTCGCGTGGGTCGGTCGCGCGGCGTGTCAGCCCATGCGAGGCGTCGACCCGCGGGGGAACACCGGCTCGCTCGGGGCGCCGGCTCGTGCGGGGGCGCAACGCGCGGAGGGACGCCGGCCCACGCGGGCGTCGGCTCGCGCAGGAGGCATCACTCGCGCGGCGCGCCGGCTCGTGCGGGGCGTCAGCTCGTGCGGCCCTTGGCGTCGAACGCCTTCATCCGGTCGAGCACCTTGTCGGCGGTGGGCGAGGTCATCTCGTCCACGATCGCGCCGTCCGCCAGGAAGATCACCCGGTCCGCGTACGAGGCGGCGACCGCGTCGTGGGTCACCATCACCACGGTCTGCCCCAGCTCGCGCACGGAGTTGCGCAGGAAGCCCAGCACCTCGGCGCCGGAACGGGAGTCGAGGTTGCCGGTGGGCTCGTCGCCGAAGATGATCTCCGGCTGCGACGCCAGCGCGCGGGCCACCGCGACGCGCTGCTGCTGACCGCCGGAGAGTTCGGTGGGCCGGTGCTTGAGGCGCTCGGAGAGCCCCACCATGTCGATGACCCGCTGGAGCCAGGCGGCGTCCGGCTTCCGGCCGGCGATGTCCATCGGCAGCGTGATGTTCTCCAGCGCGGTCAGCGTCGGCAGCAGGTTGAACGCCTGGAAGATGAAGCCGATCTTGTCGCGCCGGAGCTGGGTGAGCTGCTTGTCCTTGAGCGAGCCCAGCTCGGTGTCGCCGATGCGCACCGAACCGCTGCTGAAGCTGTCGAGACCGGCCACGCAGTGCATCAGCGTCGACTTGCCGGAACCGGACGGACCCATGATCGCGGTGAACTCGCCCTGCGGGAAGTCCACGGTGACGCGGTCGAGGGCGACCACCTGGGTCTCCCCCTGGCCGTAGACCTTCGACAGCTCCGTGGCGCGGGCCGCTGCCGCGGTGGCGCGGTGGACGGTGGGGGCGGTGGTCACAGGGGGACTCCTTGGCGGGGCGGGGACGGACGGCTCGATCGAGCTCTTTCATCCTCTCCGCCGCACCGGGCGGGTTCGTCAGCCCCCGAGCCCGTTGTGGTGGCCCTCTTGAGTCGTACCGGGAAGGGGCGCCCCTACTCCTGCGGTATGACGTCACCCCTGAGAAGGCTCCGGCCGCCACCGCCCGCCGTCGGTATTCGGCCGCCCGCCGCGACCAGACGGCGGTGGGCTCCTCGGGCCGGGCGGGCCCCTCCGGAGGGTGGCCGAGGGGGGAGGGTGGCGCGCCCCTGGCGGGTGGTGGCGGCCCACTGGCGCGTTGCGCCGTACGGGTGCGGCGAGTTTCCGTCATTCCGCGCGACGGCCTTCACGGGCCGGACCCCGTACGGGCGTGAGATCACCCCTCGCCGTGGTGCTGACGGACCCTCAGGAAGTCAATAAAATAAGACAACATCGCGCCCGTGTTCCGCTGATCGGGGGACGCCCCGGATAGGGTCAGGGGCCAACGCGGAGTCGCGCCACGCCCGGGTGGTGGAACGCAGACACGGCGAGCTTAAACCTCGCTGCCCCTCGGGGGGCGTACCGGTTCGAGTCCGGTTCCGGGCACTCCGCGTAGTACGCGTGCTGACCTGCAAAGACGGCTCGATCCCACCGTGATCAT
>NZ_CANLBS010000023.1 GCF_947488945.1 uncultured Streptomyces sp. | reverse complement strand
AGCGCGGGCCGGGTCGGCTCACCGAAGGGGTCGTTCCCGCGCCAGCCCACGGTCCACAGACCGAAGGTGAACTTGTCCGCGGCGGTGGGGGCGAAGTTGTCCGGCATGACGCAGCCTCTGTGTCGACGGGTCCGGACAGCCTCTTTGCCGCCCGGCCAATTTGTTTGCTTGCAGTACTAATACTCCATCCCGGCTCCGGTTTCTAGACCGTTTCCGTGACATGTCGACCACACCGCGCCAATATGGCCACCGTGTGATGCAGGTGAACGAGGAGTGACGCGGACAATCCGCTCATTCGGCCCCCGCGCTGCCTTCTCCGTCACATTTTGTTTTGTGTACGATCAAAACCGAGAGGACCCGCCGCGCTCGCCGTAGCCGCCCCGACGTCCCGCTCCCCAGCCCTCTGATCGGCTAAGGACCACCCCCATGAAGTTCACCGACGGCTTCTGGCAGTTGCGCGACGGAGTGCACGCCTCGTACGCCACCGAAGTCCGCGACGTCCGCCTGAGCGGCGACCGTCTCGCCGCCTACGCGGCCGTGCAGCGCGTCACGCGCCGCGGCGACACCCTGAACGCTCCGCTGATCACCGTGGAGGCCCACGCCCCGGCCGAGGGCGTCATCGCGGTCCGCGTCACCCACCACGCCGGCAAGCGCCGCAAGGGCCCGGACTTCGAACTCCCCGGCGCCGACGGGCACACCGGTGCCGCGTCTTCCGCGACCACCGCCCGAGACGGCGACACCGCGGAGCTGACCAGCGGCCCGCTGACCCTGCGCCTGCCGACCAAGGGCGACTTCGGCCTGGAGTTCCTCGACGCCGACGGCCGGGTGCTGACCTCCGCCGGCCGCAAGGGCACCGCGTTCGCCACCGTCGACGGCGGCGGCCACCACGTCTTCGCGCAGCTCGCCCTCGGCGTCGGCGAGCAGGTCTACGGCCTCGGCGAACGCTTCACCCCGTTCGTCAAGAACGGCCAGGTCGTCGACATGTGGCAGGCGGACGGCGGCACCAGCAGCGAGCAGGCGTACAAGAACGTCCCGTTCTACCTCTCCTCGCGCGGCTACGGCGTCTTCGTCAACCACCCCGGCAAGGTCTCCTTCGAGGTGGGCTCCGAGGCCGTGGGCCAGGTCCAGTTCAGCGTCGAGGACCAGACGATGGAGTACTTCGTCGTCGCCGGTCCCACGCCCAAGGACGTGTTGACCCGCTACACCGGCCTCACCGGCCGCCCCGCGCTGCCGCCGGCCTGGTCCTTCGGCCTCTGGCTGACCACCTCCTTCACCACCTCGTACGACGAGGCGACGGTGAACTCCTTCGTCGACGGCATGGCCGAGCGGGGCATCCCGCTCTCCGTCTTCCACTTCGACTGCTTCTGGATGCGCGAGTACCAGTGGTCGGACTTCGAGTGGGACCCGGAGGTCTTCCCGGACCCGGTGGGCATGATCGCCCGGCTGAAGGAGAAGGGCCTGCGCATCTGCGTCTGGATCAACCCCTACATCGCGCAGAAGGGCGCGCTGTACGAGGAGGGCGCGCGCAAGGGCTACTTCGTCGAGACCCCGGACGGCGACGTCTGGCAGTGGGACAAGTGGCAGGCCGGCATGGCGCTGGTCGACTTCACCAACCCCGAGGCCACCGCCTGGTACCAGGGCAAGCTCAAGGCCCTCCTCGACCAGGGCGTCGACGGCTTCAAGACCGACTTCGGCGAGCGCATTCCCACCGACGTGGTGTGGCACGACGGCTCCGACACCGAGCGGATGCACAACTACTACACCCACCTGTACAACAAGGCCGTCTTCGAGGTCCTGGAGAAGGAGCGCGGCGCGGGCGAAGCAGTCCTGTTCGCCCGCTCGGCGACCGCCGGCGGCCAGCAGTACCCGGTCCACTGGGGCGGCGACTGCTGGTCCTCCTTCGAGGCGATGGGCGAGTCCCTGCGCGGCGGCCTGTCGCTCTCGCTGTCCGGCTTCGGCTTCTGGAGCCACGACATCGGCGGCTTCGAGGGCACCCCCGACCCGGCGGTCTTCAAGCGCTGGCTCGCCTTCGGCCTGCTCTCCTCGCACAGCCGCCTGCACGGCTCCTCGTCCTACCGCGTGCCGTGGGAGTTCGGTGACGAGGCGGTCGACGTCGCCCGGCAGTTCACCCGCCTCAAGCACCGCCTGATGCCGTACCTCTACGGCGCGGCGGTCGAGGCCCACCGCACCGGCGTCCCGATGATGCGCCCGATGCTGCTGGAGTTCCCCGGCGACCCGTCGGCCCGCCCGCTGGACCGGCAGTACCTGCTCGGCCCGGACCTGCTGGTCGCCCCGGTCTTCTCGGCCGACGGGCGGGTGGAGTACTACGTGCCCGAGGGCACCTGGACCCACCTGCTCACCGGCGAGACGGTCACCGGACCGGTCTGGCGCGACGAGACCCACGGCTTCGACAGCCTGCCACTGCTGGTCCGTCAGGGCGCGGTGCTGGCGCTCGGCGCCGACGAGGAGCGCCCGGACGGCGACTGGCTCGACGGCCTGGAGCTGCGTGTGTTCGCTCCCGAGGGCACCGGCGACTTCACCCGCACGGTGACCGTCCCCGGCCTCACCGGCGAAGCCGCCGCGGTCTACGAGGTGATCCGCGAGGACGGCGCCGTCCGCGTCCAGACCGCCACCGACCGGCCGTACACGGTCACCGTCGTCGGCTGACGCCCGCGCCCCCGCCGGGCGCCCCCGCACCGGCCCCCGCCCGCGCGTCCACCTGACAGGACCCGCGGGCGGGGGTTTGCGCGCGGGGGCGCCGGGGGCCGCTCACCGCGCGGCCGGTGTCCGCGCCACCTCGCTGACCTCGCAGGTGGTGCCGGCCGGGACCTCGCCCAGCCCCTGGACCTTCTCGGTGGCCGTCGCGCCCGGCGCGACGTCCAGCACGCCGGTGACGCCCTGTGCCACCACCTTGCCCTTCGTGTCGAGGAAGTCGACGAACACGGTGTAGTCCACCGCGTCGTCCGTGCTGTTGACGACCTTCAGCCCGGCCGACTGCCACCCGATCGTGGAGTCCCGGACGCAGGAGGTGACGGTGACGTCCCCGGTGGCGTCCTTCAGCACGTCCGGCAGCTCCTCGGGGTCCTCGTACTCGTCCCCGTACGGGTCGTCGTAGGAGTCCCCGTACTCGTCCCCGTACGGTTCGCCGTACTCGTCGTACTCACCGTAGGGGTCCTCGGAGGACGAGCTGGAGGTGAAGTCCGCCGGGTCCAGGACGGAGTCGGCCAAGCGGTAGGTGGCCGTGCCCACCGCGGCCATCACCAGGAGCCCGCCGACCGCCGTCAGCGTGGCCACCAGCCCGGTGCGCGCCCCGCGCGCGGACGGGGCCGCGGCCTGCGGCCACGGCGGGACCGGCGGTTGCGGCTGCTGGTCCGGCGGCGGCGGAGCGAAGACGTCCGACATCAGTTCCCCCCACGGGAAGTCGATCGGGTGAGGGCCTTACGGTACGTGACGGGGTCGCGGGTGCCGTACGGGTTTCGTCCGGACCCGGCCCCGCGCACCGCACCGCGTCCGGGAGGCCGCCGGACCGGGGTGCGATCGTTGGGTCCGCGGGGCCGCATCCGTCCCGCGCGCACCACCCGTACAGAGAACGGAACCCCATGGGCGAGCTGATCCTCATCCGGCACGGCGAGACCGAGTGGTCGCGCTCCGGGCAGCACACGAGCTACACCGACCTTCCGCTGACGGCGGCCGGGGAGCGGCAGGCCCGCTCGCTGGCCCCGCTGCTGGCCGACCGGAACATCGGGCTCACCCTGGTCAGCCCGTCCGTGCGCGCCCGGCGCACCGCCGCGCTGGCCGGGCTGGGGTCGCCCCGTGTCACCCCGGAGCTGCACGAGTGGGACTACGGCGGCTACGAGGGCATCACCACCAAGGAGATCCGCCGCACCCGGCCGTTCTGGAACCTGTGGACCGACGGCGTGGACCCGGGCGACGACGACCACCCGGGGGAGAGCCCCCGGGAGGTCGGGGAGCGGGCCGACCGGGTGCTGGCCGGGGTGCGTTCGGCGGCCGAGGGGCTCGGCGGCGCCGACCTCGCGCTGGTCGCCCACTCGCACTTCCTGCGGGTCTTCATCGCCCGCTATCTCGGGCTGACCCCGGCCGAGGGCCGCCTCTTCCAGCTCGCCACCGGCTCCGTCACCCTGCTCTCCACCGAGCACGGCTATCCGGTCGTCGCCGCGCTCAACCTGGCCCTGCCGGAGAGCCTCCAGCAGTCCTGAGCGGTCCGGGGCGGTGCCGCACGCACCGGCGGCCGGCACCCCCGCCACGGGGTGCCGGCCGCCGGCCCTGCCGCACCGCCCGGTCGCGCGCTCCGGGCGGTTCGGGTCAGGAGATCAGTTCCACCTCCGCGAGGGTGGCCGCCGTGTCGAGCACCAGCCGGTAGTGCGCGTAACGGCCCGGCCGGGCCACCGAGAACGCGCGGGTCTGCTGCCCCCAGGCGAAGCTCTGGCCGGACCGCCTGTCGAGGTCCCGCCAGCTCTTGCCGTCCGCAGAGCCTTGGAGCACCCATGCGGCAGGCGCCCCACCGGCCTCGGCCGACGTCAGGGTGTACTGCGCGGCCTTGGTCGCCGTGCCCACCGGCAGGTCGACGGCGCCCGCCTCGGCCGAGGTGGCGGAGGTGTCGTCGAACAGTGCTCCGGCACCCTTCAGCACGTCGTGCCGCGGGTCCGGCACCTCGTCGTCCTTCGTGAGGGAGACGGGAGCGGCGTTCTCGCCGGTGCCCCACTTCGAGGGCTTCGGCCCCATGTCGAAGTCCAGCACCCCGCCCCGGGCCAGCAGGTCGTGCGGCAGCGCGGTGGAGGTCCACCTCTTGCCGTTGACCTTCAGCCCCTGCACGTAGATGTTCTTCGCGCTGTTCTCCGGGGCCTTCACCACCAGGGTGCGGCCGTTCTCCAGGTGCACGGTGGCCTTGGTGAACAGCGGCGAGCCGATCGCGTACTCCCCGCTGCCCATCACCAGCGGGTAGAAGCCCAGCGACGAGAAGAGGTACCAGGCCGACTGCTCACCGTTGTCCTCGTCGCCGTGGTAACCCTGCCCGATCTCGCTGCCGGTGTAGAGCCGGCCCAGCACCTCGCGGACCTTCTCCTGCGTCTTGTACGGCTGCCCGGCCGCGTCGTACATGTAGGTGGCGTGGTGGGCCACCTGGTTGCTGTGGCCGTACTGCCCCATCCGCACGTCGCGGGCCTCGGTCATCTCGTGGATGACTCCGCCGTAGGAGCCGGTGAACTCCTGCGCGGCGGTCTCGGGGGTGGAGAAGTAGGTGTCGAGCTTCTTCCCGAGGCCCTGCCGCCCGCCGTAGAGGTTGGCCAGGCCGCGGCTGTCCTGCGGGGCGGTGAAGGCGTAGCCCCAGCCGTTGGTCTCGGTGTAGTCGTAGCCCCAGATCCGCGGGTCGTAACTCGCCGACGGGACGCGCCAGTCGCCCCCGGCGTCCTTGCCCTGGAAGAAGCCCGCCCCGCCGTCGAAGAGCGTGACGTAGTTCTGGGCGCGGTTGAGGAAGTACTCCGACTCCTCCTTGTACCGCTGCTTCTTGGTCTTCTGGTAGAGCGCCTGGCCCATGCGGCCGATGCCGTAGTCGTTGAGGTAGCCCTCCAGCGACCAGGACAGTCCCTCGTGGGTCGAGGTGTCCGCGTACCCGGTGAAGACCGAGGTCTCCATGCCCTTGCGCCCGACGCCCGAGGACGGCGGGGCGACGGTGGCGTTCTTGACCGCCGCGTCGTAGGCCGCCTCCGCGTCGAAGTCGACGCCCTTGACGTACGCGTCGGCGAACGCGACGTCGGAGCTGGTGCCGGTCATCAGGTCCGCGTAGCCGGGCGAGGACCAGCGGGAGATCCAGCCGCCGTCCTTGTACTGCTGGACGAAGCCGTCGACCATTTCACCGGCCTTCTCCGGGGTGAGCAGCGAGTAGGCGGGCCACGTCGTCCGGTAGGTGTCCCAGAAGCCGTTGTTGACGTACACCTTCCCCTTCACCAGCTTCGCGCCGGTGTGGGTCGGGGTGTCCTCGCCGGTCTGCGCGGAGAACGGGCTGGCGTAGGTGCTGACGCCGTCGACCTGCTCGAAACCGGAGTTCGGGTACAGGTACAGCCGGTACAGGCTGGAGTAGAGGGTGGTCAGCTGGTCCGCGTCGGCGCCCTCCACCTCCACCTTGCCGAGGATGCCGTCCCAGGCCCGCTGGGCCCGCTTCTGCACCGTGCCGAAGGAGGCGGCGGCCGGGATCTCCATGGCCAGGTTCTTCTTCGCCTGGTCGACGCTGATCAGCGAGGTGGCCAGGCGCAGCCCGACCGACCTGTCCTTGCCGGCGTCGAAGCGGAAGTAGCCGGTGACGTCACCGCCGCCGCCCCCGGTGAGCTTGCCGCTCGCGGTGACGGGCGCGTCGAAGACGCCGTAGACGAAGAGCCGGGTGGCGCCGGTGGAGCCGCCGCTCTTCACGTCGGAGAAGCCGGTGAACGAGGAGGTGTCCGCGTCCAGCGTCAGCCCGCCGTCGGCGGAGACGTTGTCGAAGACCATGCTTGCGTCGTCGCCGGGATAGGTGAACCGCATCCGGGCCGCGTGGTCGGACGGGGTCATCTCGGCCTTGAGGCCGTTCTCGAACGTGACGCCGTAGTAGTGCGGCCTCGCCGTCTCGTTCTCGTGGCGGAAGGGCAGCGCCCGCGCGGTCCGCGACGCGTCCGGGGTGCCGGTGGCGACGGACGGCATGAGCTGGAAGGTCTGCCGGTCGCCCATCCAGGGGCTCGGCTCGTGGCTGGCGCTGAAGGCCTGCAAGGTGGGCAGGTTGTCCGCGTTGTTGCCGCGCGCGTAGTCGTACAGCCAGCTCGTCGACCCGGCGTTGGTGACCGGCGTCCAGAAGTTGAAGCCCTGCGGGACGGCGGTGGCCGGGATGTTGTTGCCGCGCGAGAAGCCGCCGCTGGAGTGGGTGCCGCGGGTCGTCAGCGCGTAGTCCGAGAGGTGCGCCTTGCGCTTCTCCGGCGCCTTCGGGGCGATCGAGAGATCGTCGATCCAGCCCTGGAACTTCGAGGGGCCGGTGGGGGAGTCGTACGCCACCAGGACGCGGTCGACCGTCTTGCCGGCGGCGACCGCGCCGATGGACGAGGAGACCTTGTTCCACTGGTTGACGTAGAGCCGCTTGGCGTCCGCCTGGCCCTGCGGGGTCAGCGCGCCGCCGTTGCTGTCGGTGGCGCCGAGCCCGCTGAGGTAGGTGCCGTCGGTGAAGGCGAGGTCCACCGCGACGTGCGTCGCCGGGTAGGCCAGGTCGGTCTCCGTCATCTGCGGATACACCAGGTACGACAGTTCGGTGGACCGGGTGATCTCGGTGTCGACGTCGAAGACCTTGTTGTACGCGTACGCCCGGCCCTTCGGGTCGTGGGTGCCCGCGTAGCGCAGCGCCCTGGTACCGGTGAAGCCCGCGCCGGACTTGGCGGTCGGCGACCCGGACGGTCCGCGGTCGGGCCGGCTGCGCATCTGCTCGGGGGCCGGGGCGGAGGTGTCGCCGTTCGAGAACTGGACGTCCGCGAGCTGGAGGGCGTCCGTGGCTCCGTGGTTCCTGGTGAACTCCAGCCGGAAGTGCGCGTACGCCGCGGGCTCCGCGAGATCGAACGAGCGGGTCTGGAGGCGCTCGCCGAAGGTCTGTCCGGTCCGGGTGTCGAGCGTGGTCCAGTCCGTGCCGTCGGCCGACCCCTTCAGGGTCCAGTCCTCGGGGTCGCGCTCGGCGTGGTCGTTGGCGGAGGTGAGGGCGTAGGTCTTCACCGCCACGGCCTCGCTCAGGTCGAACTCGACCCAGCCGGTGGGCGCGAAGGCCAGCCACTTGGTGCCGGAGGCCACGTCGACGAGGTTCTCCTTCACCTCGCCGCCGCCGGTGTTCTCGTCGCTGGCGCGCAGGCCGGTCACCCGGTCGGTGACGTTGCCCGGGATGCCGTCGGCGAAGCCACCGTCGACGCCCTGCGAGAGGTCCTTGCCGTCCGGTCCGGTCTCCACCGTGTCGAGCCAGTCCGGCTGCCTCTCGTCCGTCTCGAAGGACGAGTGGAACGTCCGCTCCGACGAGGGCCGTTGGGGCGCGCCCTGCGGGGCGGCGAGCGAGGGGCCGGCGCCGATCAGGACGAGCGCCGCGGTGACCACGGTGACGGCGCGTCTGCGGCCCCTGCGGGGCCGGAGATGAAGATCATGTGGGGGCTGCATACCGAGCCATTCCTCCCCGGAGATGGTTGGACAACGTTGTCAAAACGGGATGCGGAGACCAGTAGGGAGGCAACTGGTGCGGTGTGTCAAGGGTGTTACGAAAGAGGTGTCCGGTCAATCGCGCGCATTCGGGAAAAGTCACCGTCCGGCTCCGGGCATGCGGTGCCGAATCGTCCCCGAGGTCTCAACTCGGGAAAGATGCCCGCTCGAACCCGCTTTTGATCTTGCTCAGTTGGCGAGGAGTGGACTATACCTGTCGGCGTCCGCACAGCCCGATCCGTGGCTGCGCGTTCGGGAAGGACCGGGGAGCGAGGTCGGGGGGCGCCGTTCGGCGACTTCGCGGTCCGTCGCCTCCGCGTCCGGTCCGGGCGCGAAATCCGGTGTAAGCAGCACCCAAGCGCAACCGACCGCGGTGGCGGGGCCCTTCGCCTGAGGCGAATTCTTCACGGGCGACCGGTACACCGCCTGAGTCCTGATGAAGGTGAGGACTTGAGCATGGGATCCACCTCCGCCCACAAGAATGACGGCCTCGGCCGGCGCAACCTGATCAAGCGGTCCGCCGCACTCGGTCTGATCACGGTTCCGACCATGAGCTTCCTGTCGGCCTGCGCGAGCGGCGACAGCGGTTCCGAGGACAAGGCGGCCAAGGGCACCAAGTCCGCGGAGAACCCGCTGGCCGTCAACGACAGCGCACCGCTCGAACTCGTCATCTTCGACGGCGGGTTCGGCACCAAGTACGCCGAGGACGCCAAGGCCGTCTACGAGAAGAACTTCCCGAAGGCGAAGGTCAAGTTCTCCAAGACGCAGAAGATCCAGTCGGTCCTGCAGCCGCGCTTCAACGGCGGCACCCCGCCGGACCTGATCGACAACTCCGGTGCCCAGCAGATGGACATGGGCGTCCTGGTCGGCAAGAAGCAGCTCGCCGACCTGACCCCGCTGCTCGACGCCCCGTCGATCGACGACCCGGCCAAGACCGTGCGCGACACCCTGCGCCCCGGCATCGTCGAGATGGGCCAGTTCGACGGCGACCCGGTCTGGATCATGTACTACGCGTACACGGTCTACGGCGTCTGGTACTCGCAGACCGCCCTGGACAAGCTCGACGCCGCGTACCCGGAGACCTGGGACGAGATGCTCGCGCTCTGCGCGAAGGCGAAGAAGAAGGGCATCGCCGGCTGGACCTACGCCGGCAAGTACCCGTACTACCTGCCGTTCTCGCTCTACCCCTTCATCGCCAAGATCGGCGGCGTCGAGGTCCTCGACGCCATCGACAACCTGGAGCCGAAGGCGTGGGAGCACCCCGCGGTCAAGGCGGCCTTCGAGGCGTACTACGAGCTGTACAAGAAGGGCTACGTCCTGGAGGGCACTCCGGGCCTGGACCACCGCGGTTCGCAGGGCGCGTGGGCCAACGGCAAGGCGCTCTTCATCCCGAACGGCTCCTGGGTCGAGAACGAGGAAGCCTCCGTCATCCCGGCGGACTTCAACCTCGCGGTCGGCGCCCCCTCCGGCCTGGACTCCTCCGACAAGATGCCGTTCGGCACCATCTGGGCGTCCGGCGGCGAGCCGTTCATCGTCCCCGCCAACGCCAAGAACACGGCGGGCGGCATGGAGCAGCTGCGCATCATGCTGAGCGAGGCTTCCTCGAAGTCCTTCACCTCCTCCACGAAGTCGCTCTCCGCCTTCAACGGCGGCACCGACGGCATCGAGCTGTCCCCGGGCCTCAAGTCCGGTGTGGCCGCGCTGGAGAAGGCCGGCACCAACGTCGTCAACCCGCGCCTCCAGGACTGGTACGTCAAGCTCCAGAAGGAGCAGATCGGCGTCTCGGGCCTCGGCGAGATGATGGCGGGCCGGGCGACCCCGGCCGAGACGATCAAGAAGATCCAGGCCTTCGCCGACGCCGCAGCGAAGGACCAGTCCATCAAGCACTTCAAGCACCAGTGATCCACGCGTCACCAGCGGCTGCACGGCAGAGAGGTCGGAGTCGGTAACGATGCAACACGGTAAGTACCGCTTCATCATCGGGTTCCTGGTGGTCCCGATGACGTTGTACGTCATATTCGTCGTCTGGCCGTTCATCCAGTCCATCTACTACTCGTTCACGGACTGGACCGGTCTGAGCCCCGACTTCGAAATGGTCGGCTTCGACAACTACACCAAGATGTTCCACGACGACGTCTTCTGGAAGTCGTTGTGGCACAGTGTGCTGCTCGCGCTTCTGCTGCCGCTGGTGACGCTGGGCCTCGCGCTCTTCTTCGCCTTCATGCTCAATGTGGGCGGGCGGCGCCGAAAGGGCGCCGCCATCGGGGGAGTCCGCGGTTCGGGCTTCTACAAGATCGCCTACTTCTTCCCGCAGGTGCTGTCGATCGCGATCGTCGCCATTCTCTTCCAGTTCGCGTTCGACCCCGCGCAGGGAATGATCAACGGCTCGCTGCGGGAACTCGGATTCGAGCACCTGCCGAACTGGCTGGGCGATCCGGAACTCGCCCTCTGGTGCATCATGGCGGTGCTCGTCTGGTGCACGACCGGCTTCTTCGTGGTGCTGTTCTCCGCCGGAATGGCCTCCATTCCCAAGGACTTCTACGAGGCCGCCCTGCTGGACGGCGCCAGCCGGATCACCACCTTCTTCCGGATCACGCTGCCCCTGCTGTGGGACACCGTGCAGTCCGGCTGGGTGTACATGGGCATCCTGGCGCTGGGGGCCGAGGGCTTCGCCATCGTGCACATCATGAGCGTCGGCCCCGGCGGGCCCGACTACTCGACCACCGTCCTGCCGCTGTACGTCTACCAGGCGGCGTTCCGCGACGGACAGGCCGGCTACGCGACCACGATCGGCGTCGCCCTGCTCCTCGTGACGCTGGCGTTCGCCGCCGTCGTGATGAAGCTGGGCCGGCGCGAGCGGCTGGAGTACTGATGAAGACCGACACCCCGCCCCCGGCGGGCACCGACGCCGGCGTCCCCGGCCCCCGGATCGCCAAGACCTCCGGACGGCCCCCGGCCGTCAAGGCGAAGAGCAGCGAGGGCCACGTCCTCAACGTCTTCTCGCACGGCGTCCTGGTCATCTGGGCGATCCTGGTGATCCTGCCGCTGCTGTGGGCCGTCATGTCCGCCTTCAAGACGGACAAGGCCATCTTCAACACCCCCTGGGCGCTGCCCGACAGCCTCAGCTTCGACGCCTGGGGCCGGGCCTGGAGCCAGGCCCACATGAGCGAGTACTTCTTCAACACCGTGATCGTGGTGGGCGGTTCGCTGGTGGGCACCCTGGTGCTCGGCTCGATGGCGGCCTACGTGCTGGCCCGCTTCGAGTTCACCGGCAACCGGTTCATCTACTTCCTGTTCGTCGGCGGCATGAGTTTCCCGATCATGCTGGCGCTGGTCCCGTTGTTCTACGTCATGGACAACATGGGGCTGCTGAACACGATCCACGGCCTGATCTTCGTGTACATCGCGTACTCGCTGCCGTTCACCGTGTTCTTCCTGACCTCGTTCTTCCGGACGCTGCCGACGTCGGTGGCGGAGGCGGCGCTCATCGACGGGGCCTCGCACACCCGGACGTTCTTCCAGGTGATGCTGCCGATGGCGAAGCCGGGCCTGATCAGCGTCGGCATCTTCAACTTCCTGGGGCAGTGGAACCAGTACATGCTGCCGACGGTGCTCAACACCGATCCGGAGAAGCGGGTGCTGGCCCAGGGCCTGGTGGAGCTCTCCACCAGCCAGGGGTACAAGGGCGACTACTCCGGCCTCTTCGCCGGCCTGGTGATCGCCATGCTGCCGGTGCTGGCCGCCTACATCGTCTTCCAGCGTCAGGTGGTGGCCGGGCTCACCGCGGGCGCGCTCAAGTGAGCGAGAGGGCGCGGCGAGACGGAGTCCTGAACGGAACCGGACCGGGACGAGCCCGCCACCGAACGTAACGATCTGACCGGAACCGCCCGACGGCACAGCGCCGTTGGGCGGTTTTCGTGTGCCTTTGACCGCATCCGGCGGGCCCCGGAGCGTGGAGGCCCGGTGCTCATCCGGGGCTGCCGCCGCTCAAGCTCTTGACGGGGGGTGCCCCAAAACGGTCAGCTTAGGGTTCACATGTTGGAGAAAACGGTGGGAGTGAGTGAGTCGATGGAGACTCCGGGGTCGCAGACGTCTCTGCATCGGGCCAATCTGGAACGGGTCGTCCGCGCGGTACGGATGGCCGGGTCGCTCACCCAGGCCGAGATCGCCAGAGGGACCGGCCTGTCGGCCGCCACGGTCTCCAACATCGTCCGGGAGCTGAAGGACGGCGGCACCGTCGAGGTGACCCCCACCTCCGCGGGCGGCCGCAGGGCCCGCAGCGTCTCGCTGAGCGGCGACGCGGGCATCGTCATCGGGGTGGACTTCGGCCACACCCATCTGCGCGTCGCGGTCGGCAACCTGGCCCACCAGGTGCTGGCCGAGGAGTCCGAGCCGCTGGACGTCGACGCCTCCTCCGCGCAGGGCTTCGGACGGGCCCAGGCGCTGGTGGACCGGCTGATCGGGGCCACCGGCATCGGCCGGGACAAGGTCATCGGTGTCGGCCTCGGCGTCCCCGGCCCCATCGACGTGGAGTCCGGCACGCTGGGCTCCACGTCGATCCTGCCGGGCTGGAGGGGGATCAACCCCGGCGACGAGCTCGCCGCCCGCCTCGGCGTCCCCGTGTACGTCGACAACGACGCCAACCTCGGGGCCCTCGGCGAGCTGGTGTGGGGGAGCGGGCGCGGGGTCAAGGACCTGGCGTACATCAAGGTCGCCAGCGGCGTCGGGGCGGGCCTGGTGATCGACGGGTCGATCTACCGGGGCCCCGGCGGCACGGCCGGCGAGATCGGCCACATCACGCTCGACGAGTCCGGCCCGGTGTGCCGCTGCGGCAACCGCGGCTGCCTGGAGACCTTCGCCGCCGCCCGGTACGTGCTGCCGCTGCTCAGGCCCAGCCACGGCGCCGATCTCAGCATGGAGCGGATGGTGCAGCTCGCCCGGGAGGGCGACCCCGGCTGCCGCCGGGTGGTCGGCGACATCGGCCGGCACGTCGGCAGCGGTGTCGCCAACCTCTGCAACCTGCTCAACCCCAGCCGGGTCGTGCTCGGCGGTTCGCTCGCGGAGGCGGGGGAACTCGTGCTGGGACCGATCCGGGACTCGGTCTCCCGGTACTCCATCCCGAGCGCCGCGCGGCAGCTCTCGGTGCTCCCCGGAGCCCTCGGCGCCCGCGCCGAGGTACTGGGCGCGCTGGCCCTCGTACTGAGCGAGATGGGCGATTCGAGCCTTTTGGAGAGCACCCTCTCCCCGGCCACCCCCGCCTTCACTTAGATAACGAATGGCACCGTTGTCATCTCGTTAAGTATTTACTCCTTGACGCTGCCTCCGGGGCCGAGTTGACTTCCGTCCACCTCGGCCGCAACGTCGCGGCCTCGTCAGGGAGGTTCCACATGAACACGCGTATGCGCCGTGCCGCCGTCGCCGTCGCCGCCACCGCGATGGCCGTCTCTCTCGCCGCCTGTGGCAGCGCCAAGGAGTCGGGCGACAAGAAGGACGACAGCTCGGCGAAGAAGGGCGACGCCCTCAAGATAGGGCTGCTCCTTCCCGAGAGTCAGACGGCCCGCTACGAGAAGTTCGACCGGCCGATCATCGAGAAGAAGATCAGCGATCTGACCGGCGGCAAGGCGGAGGTCGTCTACGCCAACGCCAAGCAGGACGCCACGACCCAGGCGCAGCAGGTCGACACGATGATCACCAACAAGGTCGACGCGCTGATCCTGGACGCGGTCGACTCCGCGGCCATCGCCAACAGCGTCAAGAAGGCCAAGGACGCCGGCATCCCCGTCGTCGCCTTCGACCGCCTCGCCGAGGGCCCGATCGACGCCTACACCTCCTTCGACAACGAAGAGGTCGGCCGCGTGCAGGGCAAGGCCCTCCTGGAGGCCCTCGGCGACAAGGCCGACGGCGGCACGATCGTGATGATGAACGGCGCGATCACCGACCCGAACGCCAAGCTCTTCAAGAGCGGCGCCACGTCGGTCCTCGACGGCAAGGTGACCGTGGGCAAGTCCTACGACACCAAGGAGTGGAAGCCGGAGAACGCCAACGCCAACATGGAGGCGGCGATCACCGCCCTCGGCAAGGACAAGATCGTCGGCGTCTACTCCGCCAACGACGGCATGGCGGGCGGCATCATCACCGCCCTCAAGTCCGCCGGCATCAGCCCGCTCCCGCCGGTCACCGGCCAGGACGCCGAGCTCCAGGGCGTCCAGCGCATCGTCGCCGGCGAGCAGTTCATGAGCGTCTACAAGCCGTACGCCCCGGAGGGCGAGGCCGCGGCCACCATGGCCGTCGCGCTGGCCAAGGGCGAGGAGATCCCCGCCTCGGTCGCCACCTCCACCGTGGACAGCCCCACCACCAAGGGCGTTCCGACCTTCCTCGTCCCGGTCGTCTCGCTGACCAAGGACAACATCAACGACACCGTCGTCAAGGACGGCGTCTACACGATCGACGAGATCTGCTCCGGCCAGTACAAGGCCGCGTGCGACAAGCTCGGTCTGAAGTAGTCCCGCGGCCCGCACCGGTCACCGCCCCGCGGTGACCGGTCCGGCCCCGTGCGCCCCGCCTTCCGCGCGGGCGCGCACCAGGAAGCCTGTCCGGCGCCCCGCCCAGCAACAGCCCCGCTACGGGCGGGGCGCCGGACGGAACACTCCTCACCCCCCTCTGCTCAACCACCGCGCCCTCCCCGGGCGGCGCGGCATCCCCGCCGGTCAGGCGGCGAAGGAGATGGTTCACGTGTCCGCTACGCCCGTGTTGGCGTTGCGAGGGGTCTCCAAGCGATTCGGTGCGGTCCAGGTACTGACCGACGTCGAGCTTGAGGTCCACGCCGGCGAGGTGGTCGCCCTGGTCGGCGACAACGGCGCCGGCAAATCAACGCTGGTCAAGACGATCGCCGGCGTCCACCCCATCGATGACGGCGTCATCGAGTGGGAGGGCAAGCCGGTCCACATCAACCGCCCGCACGACGCCCAGGGTCTGGGCATCGCGACGGTCTATCAGGACCTCTCGCTCTGCGACAACATCGATGTCGTCGGCAACCTCTACCTCGGCCGGGAACTGCGCCGCTTCGGCGTCCTCGACGAGGTCGAGATGGAGCGCCGCTCCCTGGAGCTGCTCTCCACGCTCTCCATCCGCATCCCGAGCGTCCGCATCCCGATCGCCTCGCTCTCCGGCGGTCAGCGCCAGACGGTGGCCATCGCCCGCTCGATGCTCGGCGAGCCCAAGCTCGTCATCCTCGACGAGCCGACCGCCGCCCTCGGCGTCGAGCAGACCGCCCAGGTCCTCGACCTGGTCGAGCGGCTGCGCGAGCGCGGCCTCGCGGTCATCCTCATCAGCCACAACATGGCCGACGTCAAGGCGGTGGCCGACAAGGTCGCCGTGCTGCGCCTCGGCCGCAACAACGGCGTCTTCGACGTGAAGACCACCTCGCACGAAGAGATCATCTCTGCCATCACGGGCGCCACGGACAACGCCGTGACCCGTCGTGCGGCGCGCACCGCGGAGGTTTCGAAGTGACCACGGACAAGACCTCCACCGCCCCGGCGGACGCCCCGGTCGTGAACCCGGAGGCCGCCGACGGCGCCGCCACCGCGATCGACCCCCGGCTGCTCGTCCGCGAGCAGGGCCTCAGCGGCTACCTCGGCGAGTTCAAGCGCAAGATCAGCGCCGGTGACCTCGGTTCGCTCCCGGTCATCGTGGGCCTGGTGATCATCTGCGTGATCTTCCAGAGCATGAACTCCTCGTTCCTCTCCGCGGAGAACCTCACCAACATCTCCGTCACGATGGTGGCCACCGGCATGATGGCCGTCGGCATCATCTTCGTGCTGCTGCTCGGCGAGATCGACCTCTCGGTCGGCTCGGTCAGCGGTGTCTCGGGCGCCATCATCGCGGTGCTCAGCGTCACCCACGGCATGAACGAATGGCTCGCGATCCTCGTCGCCATCGTCAGCGGCGCGGTCATGGGCGCGGTCCACGGCTTCTTCTTCGCGAAGATAGGCGCGCCCGCCTTCGCCGTCACCCTGGCCGGTCTGCTGTTCTGGCTCGGCTTCATGCTCAACCTGCTCGGCGACACGGGCACCATCAACCTGGACGGCGAAGGCGTGGTCGCCCAGCTGACCACGTACTACTTCAGCGACATCGCCGCCGCCTACATCCTCGCCGTCGTCGCCGTCGCCGGGTACTTCCTGTCGGCGTTCTTCGACAGCCGCCGCCGCGAGGCCGCCGGCATCCCCTCGCGTCCGCTCGCCGACCTCGTGCTGCGCACCGTCGTCCTGGCGATCGTCGCCTTCGCCGCCGCGTTCATGTTCAACCAGTACCGCGGCCTGCCGCTGGCCTTCGTCCTCTTCCTGGTGGTCCTCGTCGCCACGGACTTCGTCCTGCGCCGCACCGGCTACGGACGGAAGATCTTCGCGCTCGGCGGCAGCGTCGAGGCGTCCCGCCGCGCGGGCATCAACGTCACCGCGATCCGCATCTCGGTGTTCGCCATCGCCGGGGGCTTCGCGGCCGTCGGCGGCCTGTTCTGGGCCTCCAAGATCGCCTCCGCGAACCAGGGCTCCGGCACCGGCGACCTGCTGATGAACGTCATCGCGGCGGCCGTCATCGGCGGCACCAGCCTCTTCGGCGGCCGGGGCCGCACCTGGAACGCCCTGCTCGGTGTGATGGTGATCGTCTCGATCCAGTACGGTCTGGGCCTAGAGGGCATCGCCACCCCGGTGCAGTACATGATCACGGGTGGCGTACTGCTCGTCACCGTCTGCATCGACTCCGTC
The DNA here is from genome assembly GCF_947488945.1 of uncultured Streptomyces sp. Classification (GTDB taxonomy): domain Bacteria; phylum Actinomycetota; class Actinomycetes; order Streptomycetales; family Streptomycetaceae; genus Streptomyces. Next base: position 96,236 of record NZ_CANLBS010000023.1, on the reverse strand, counting down.
TCGCGCAAGACGCAGAAGACCGCGGGTCGCGCCTGACCTGCCCACTCCCACGGGTGACCGGCGCCTCCCTCAGGGGCGCCGGTCACCCGTTTCGCGCGTCCGCCGCCGTCACGGCCCTGCCACAAGTGGGACGGAGAACGCCCATGGGGTGACCCGCCCCCGGAGGCGGAACATTAGACTCGTCCAAATCGGCACGCTCGACCAGCTCAACGCAAGGAGGCACGGGTGGACCTGCTGACCCGCATCGAGGGACCGCGCGACCTGGACCGGCTCGGCCTCGACCAGCTGGAACAGCTCGCCGGGGAGATCCGTACGTTCCTCGTGGACGCCGTGTCCAAGACCGGAGGCCACCTCGGCCCCAACCTGGGCGTGGTCGAACTGACCATCGCCCTGCACCGCGTCTTCGACTCCCCGCGCGACAAGGTCCTCTTCGACACCGGCCACCAGAGCTACGTGCACAAGCTGCTCACCGGCCGCCAGGACTTCTCCCGGCTCAAGAGCAAGGGCGGCCTCTCCGGCTACCCCTCCCGCGCCGAGTCCGAGCACGACGTCATCGAGAACTCGCACGCCTCGACCGTGCTCGGCTGGGCCGACGGCCTCGCCAAGGCCAACGAGGTCCTGAAGAAGGACGACCACGTCGTCGCCGTCATCGGCGACGGCGCGCTCACCGGCGGCATGGCCTGGGAGGCGCTCAACAACATCGCCGCCGCCAAGGACCGCCCGCTCGTCATCGTCGTCAACGACAACGAGCGCTCCTACGCGCCCACCATCGGCGGCCTCGCCACCCACCTGGCCACGCTGCGCACCACCGACGGCTACGAGCGCTTCCTCGCCCGCGGCAAGGACTTCCTGGAGCGCACCCCCGTCGTCGGGCGCCCGCTCTACGAGACCCTGCACGGCGCCAAGAAGGGCCTCAAGGACTTCATCGCCCCGCAGGGCATGTTCGAGGACCTCGGCCTGAAGTACGTCGGCCCGATCGACGGCCACGACCTGGAGGCCCTGGAGACCGCCCTCCAGCGCGCCAAGCGCTTCGGCGGCCCGGTCATCGTGCACTGCATCACCGAGAAGGGCCGCGGCTACACCCCGGCCCTGGAGGACGAGGCCGACCGCTTCCACGCCGTCGGCAAGATCCACCCCGACACCGGCCTGCCCATCGCCACCTCCGGCCTCGACTGGACCTCGGTCTTCGGCGAGGAGATGGTCAAACTCGGCCACGAGCGCCAGGACATCGTCGCCATCACGGCCGCGATGCTGCAGCCGGTCGGCCTCGGCAAGTTCGAGGCGGCCTTCCCGGACCGGATCTACGACGTCGGGATCGCCGAGCAGCACGGCGCGGTCTCCGCGGCCGGCCTCGCCACCGGCGGACTGCACCCCGTCTTCGCGGTCTACGCCACCTTCCTCAACCGCGCCTTCGACCAGGTCCTGATGGACGTGGCGCTGCACAAGTGCGGCGTCACCTTCGTCCTGGACCGGGCCGGCGTCACCGGCACCGACGGCGCCTCGCACAACGGCATGTGGGACATGTCGATCCTGCAGTGCGTGCCCGGCCTGCGGATCGCCGCCCCGCGCGACGCCGACCAGGTCCGCGCCCAGCTCCGCGAGGCCGTCGCGGTGGACGACGCGCCCACCGTCGTCCGCTTCTCCAAGGGCGCGGTCGGCCCCGCCGTCAAGGCGGTCGGCAGGGCCGGCGGCATGGACGTGCTGCGCGAGTCCGGCGCCACCCGCCCGGACGTCCTGCTGGTCTCCGTCGGGGCGCTCGCCCCGATGTGCCTGGAGATCGCCGACCTGCTCGACGCCCAGGGCATCTCCACCACCGTCGTCGACCCCCGTTGGGTCAAGCCGGTGGACGAGGCGATGGCCCCGCTCGCCGAGCGCCACCGGGTCGTCGTCACCGTCGAGGACAACAGCCGCGTCGGCGGCGTCGGCTCCGCCGTCGCGCAGGCACTGCGCGACGCCGGGGTGGACGTGCCGCTGCGCGACTTCGGCATTCCGCCGGTCTTCCTCGACCACGCCTCCCGCAACGAGGTCATGGCCGAGATCGGACTGACCGCCCCGGACATCGCCCGCCAGGTCACCGGTCTCGTCGCCAAGCTGGACGGCCGCTACGGCACCGACACCGCGGCGCCGTCCCCGGTGGAGCCCGCCCGGGACTGACCCGTACGGCCGAATGGGCCGCGCCAATCCCCACGTACGGGTGATCGGCGCGGCCCGTTCGCGCGACATGGCCCGGCCGGTGCGCCCGGCCCGGCCCGACTCCCGATCATGGCGTCCACGACGAGTGCGTGGAGGTACGCCGGTGAGCTCGCCCAAGGACACACCCCCGAGCGGAGGGGGACTGCTGAGGACCAAGACGGTCGAGCAGTCCATCCGCGACACCGAGGAGCCGGAGCACGCCCTCAGGAAGTCGCTCTCCGCCCTCGACCTGACGGTCTTCGGCGTCGGCGTCGTCATCGGCACCGGCATCTTCGTCCTCACCGGCAAGGTGGCCAAGGAGACCGCGGGACCCGCCACCGCCATCGCCTTCGTGGCCGCCGGCGTGGTCTGCGCGCTGGCCGCCCTCTGCTACGCCGAGTTCGCCTCCACCGTCCCGGTCGCCGGCTCCGCCTACACCTTCGCCTACGCCTCGCTCGGCGAGCTGGTGGCCTGGATCATCGGCTGGGACCTGGTGCTCGAATTCGCCCTGGGGACGGCGGTGGTGGCGGTCGGCTGGTCCGGCTACGTCCGCTCCCTGCTGGACAACGCCGACTGGCACCTGCCCGACGTGCTGTCCGGCACCGACGTCGCCGAGGGGTTCGGCTTCGACCTGCTGGCCTTCGTCCTGGTCCTGCTGCTCACCGCGATCCTGGTCGTCGGCATGAAGCTGTCCGCCCGGGTCACCACCGTGGTGGTCGCCATCAAGGTCGCGGTGGTGCTCGTCGTGATCGTGGCCGGACTCTTCTTCATCGACACGGCCAACTACGAACCGTTCGTGCCGCCCGCCGAGCCGCAGCCCTCCGGCAGCGGCTTCGACGCTCCGCTGATCCAGCTCATCTTCGGCTACGCCCCCACCAACTTCGGGGTGATGGGCATCTTCACCGCCGCCTCGATCGTCTTCTTCGCCTTCATCGGCTTCGACGTGGTGGCCACCGCCGCCGAGGAGACCAAGCTCCCGCAGCGCGACATGCCGCGCGGCATCCTCGGCTCCCTGGTGATCTGCACCGTCCTCTACGTCGCCGTCTCCGTCGTCGTGACCGGCATGCAGCACTACACCGAACTCTCCGTCAGCGCCCCGCTGGCCGACGCCTTCAAGGCGGTCGGACACCCCTTCTACGCGGGCGTCATCAGCTTCGGGGCGGCGGTCGGCCTCACCACGGTCTGCATGATCCTGCTGCTGGGCCAGACCCGCGTCTTCTTCGCGATGAGCCGGGACGGGCTGCTGCCGCGCTTCTTCTCGGTGACCCACCCGCGCTTCGGCACCCCGTACCGCCCGACGATCCTGCTGGGAGTGATCATCGCGGTCGTCGCGGGCTTCACCAGCATCGACGAACTGGCGACCCTGGTGAACATCGGCACGCTCTTCGCGTTCGTCGTGGTGGCGCTCGGCGTCATCGTGCTGCGCCGCACCCGGCCCGAGCTGCCCCGGGCCTTCCGCACCCCGCTGGTCCCGCTGCTCCCGGCGCTGTCGGTGGCCGCCTCGGTGTGGCTGATGCTGAACCTGCCGGCCGAGACCTGGCTGCGGTTCGGGGTCTGGATGGTCCTCGGCGTGATCGTCTACTTCGCCTACGGGCGCCGGCACAGCCGGCTGGGTGCGGGGCGGGGCGTCGCGCGCGACGCCTGAGGACGCACGGGCGCGGCGGGCCCCACGAGGGCCCGCCGCGCTCGCCGCCGTACCGTCAGCCGCCGGTGGCCGGGGACTTCTTGGCCGACTCGGGGATCTCGGAGTCGGTGCGCACGGCCTTCCACAGATCGCCCGCCTGCGGCTCGGCCGCCACCACGCGGTTGGGGTCCTGGGTGTCGTAGGAGACCGGCAGCATGATGGTCTCCATCGTGCCGGGATCGACGCCGTTCATCGAGCGGGCGAACTCCACGAGCGAGGTCAGCGAGGCGAGACCGGAGTCGGTCGTCAGCGACTTGGTGGCCGAATTGGCGATCTTGTATGCGGTGGTCGGACTGCCCAGCAGGTCCTGGGTCTTGATCTCCTTCAGCAGCGCGAAGAGGAACTCCTGCTGGAGGCCGATGCGGCCGAGGTCGCTGCCGTCGCCGACGCCGTGCCGGGTGCGGACGAAGGCGAGGGACTCGGTGCCGTTGAGCTTGTGGGTGCCGGCCGTCAGGTCCAGACCCGAGGAGGGGTCCTTGATGGGCTCCTCGACCTCGACGGTGACCCCGCCGATGGCGTCGACCAGATCCTTGAACCCGGAGAAGTTGATCTCCAGGTAGTGGTCGATGCGGACGCCCGACATCTTCTCGACGGTCTTCACCACGCAGGCCGGACCGACCTGCGAGTAGACCGAGTTGAACATCACGCGCTCGGCGGACTTCATCGTCGAGCCGTCGCTCTTGACGCACTCGGGCCGGGTGACCAGGGTGTCGCGCGGGATGGAGATCGCGACGGCCCTCGTCCGGCCCTCGGGTATGTGCACCACCATCGCGGTGTCCGACCGGGCCCCGCCGACCGCGCCGCCCCCGCCCAGCTCCTGGTTCTCCGCCCCGGCCCGCGAGTCGGACCCGAGGACCAGCAGGTTCTGCCCGGTCGTGGGCAGCTTCTCGGGCCGGTCCTTCTCGTCCAGCGAGGTGTCGATGTCGACGGCCTTGATGTTCCCGTCGAGGTCCTGGTACATCCAGTACGCGGTACCGGCGCCGGCGATCAGCAGCACGAGGAGGATCCCGAGCGTGATCTTGAGGCCGCGGCGGCGCTTGCGGGGGGCCTTGCGGCGGCGGTCCCGCCGGGCGTCGCCGCCCGCCGTCCCGCCGGACCCGTGGTCGGGGGTCAGGGCGTCGTGGCTCATCCGGTTCGAGTCCTCAAATCTCATGGCCCGCTGGGGGCGGTGGAGCGCGGGGACTCGGGTGGGGGGGTGTGACCGGTCCGTGAATGCATGACTGACCGAGCACTATAGAACAACTGATCGTGCGCAGTGCGTTCCCGAGACCGGTGGCGGGACCCGGAGCGGGGTCGAACTACGATTCGGCCATGACTTGGTTGATCACTGGTGGAGCGGGATACATCGGCGCGCACGTGGTGAAGGCCATGCGCGAGGCCGAAGAGAACGTCGTGGTGTACGACGATCTCTCGACGGGCGACCGCTCGCGGATCCCGGCGGACGTCCCGTTCGTGACGGGGTCGGTGCTCGACGGTGCCCGGGTGCGCCAGGCCCTCCGGGAGCACTCGGTGCGGGGGATCGTCCACCTGGCCGCGAAGAAGCAGGTGGCCGAGTCGGTGGAACGTCCGCTGCACTACTACGGCGAGAACGTCGAGGGACTGAGGACCCTGCTGGAAGCGGCTGCCGAGCATGGTGCGCGGGCGTTCCTCTTCTCGTCCTCGGCGGCCGTGTACGGCATGCCGGACGTCGATGTGGTGACCGAAGGCACACCGTGCGCTCCGATCAATCCCTACGGCGAGACCAAGCTGGCCGGGGAGTGGATGGTGCGCGCCGCGGGCCGGGCCCACGGCCTGGCCACCGCCTCGCTGCGCTACTTCAACGTGGCGGGCGCGGCGGCTCCCCGCCTTGCGGACACGGGGGTGTCCAACCTGGTGCCCATGGTCTTCCAGCGGCTCACCGAGGGAGTGTCACCGGTCGTCTTCGGTGACGACTACGAGACCCCGGACGGCTCCTGCGTGCGGGACTACATCCATGTCGAGGACATCGCGGCGGCCCATCTCGCGGCGGCCCGCGCCCTGGCCGTCCGTGCGCCGGGCACCGATCTCACCGTCAACGTCGGCCGGGGGGAAGGCGTCTCCGTGAAGGAGATGATCAGTCTCATCGGCGAGGTGACGGGTCACGGAGCCGGGGCCGCCCCGGTCGTCGCCCCCCGCCGCCCGGGGGATCCTGCCCGGGTGGTCGCGTCGGCGGAACTGATCCGTGGTGAACTCGGCTGGTCCGCCCGCCGGGACGCCCGGGAGATGGTGTCGTCCGCCTGGGAGGGCTGGTGCCTGCGGCATCCGTCGGCGCGCCGCTGAGCTCGCGGGTGTACGCCGCGGGTGAGGCGCGCGAACCCCGTGTGGCAGACTTCTGAAGAATTGGACCCGAGGCCCGAAACGTACGGCAGACCGGCCGGACGGTAGCCGGGGGACGCGGTCGCGGGGACGGAGAGCAGGGTGGGCGGGGTGCGGGCGAGGTCGGGGAGCGGTGCGGCGCGAGCCGCTGTCTCCGGAGGCTCCGGCCGGCCGGAGCCCGTGGCCGGGAAGCACGTGCTCTCCGCGCAGGGCGCGCGGCTCTTCCTGGGACGGGATCACCGCCTGACGGCCTTCGCCCGGGCCGAGGAGGGGCTGCTGCGGTGGACGCAGTCGGCCCCCGGCGCGTCGGTGTGGGACGGCCCCGAGCTGATCGCCTCACCGCGGTTCCTGCACTTCGGCATGGCTCAGGGGGCCGACGGCTTCCTGCACTTCTTCGGAGTTCGTGCCGCGGGAGCCACGGACCTGCCCGTCGTGGTCCACGCCGTCCAGTACCAGACCGGCCGCCCGCTGACGCGGTGGCACGCCGTCGGCACGCCGTACAAGGACGCCGAGCAGGCCCGGTCGGTGCTCCCGCCCGCGGCGGCCCTCGGGCCTTCCGGGCGTCTGCACCTCTTCCTGGCCAGGTCCGGGGGAGGGGTTTCCGTCCGGCACGAGGCGGCCGACGGCGGCTGGCCCGCCTGGCGAGGCCTGAGGGGGCAGCTGTCCCAGGAGGGGATGGTCGCCGCCACGTCGGCCTCCGGTCTCGTCGAACTGCTCGTTCCGGCCGGCAACGGCCGGGCCATGCGATGGAGACAGGACACCCCCGACGGGGAGATGACCCGGTGTCCCAACATCCACATCGCGCCGGCGCCGGGCACGCTGGCAGTGCTGGAGACCGCGCCGGACCGGATGACCTACTACTGGTCGGACACGGCCACAGGCGCCGTTCTCGCCCACCGCCCCGGCGAGTGGATCATCCCGCTCGGCGGAGCCGGCGAGTCGGACGGACGGATCTCGGTCCTGCGTACGGCGCTCGACGGCTACGACTGCACGGTCCTGGCGCACCGCGCTCCTACCGGCGACGTCATGCTGGCGGCCTGTGCCACGGAGAACGAGGCGGCGGGGCTGTGGTGGGCGCCCACGGGGGAGCGCTCGGCGGGCCCGCCGGCTCTTGCCGCCGACGCGTACGGCCGGGTCGTCGTCGCGACGCTCGACGAGAGCGGCCGTCTTCGTATCGCCCGGCAGGCGGAGGAGCCCGGACTCGTGATGGGCCCCGCGATCCACGTCTGAACCGGCGTCACCTCTGTGACGCGTCCCATAAGCACGCGGCTGACCTGCATGATCATGTTGCGTGTAGGTAACAGGTAAGCAGATTCATCGGCCATTGATGGACACCGGGTGTTCAAGGTGTGAGAATCCTGTGGCTGTCATTCCTGTCTGGGGTGAGGGCGCCCGGCGCACTTGAACACCCGGCGGGCGAAGGTGCGGCGGTGGGGGCGATGCTCCCCGTGGGTAGTACGGATGGTTCGAGAACCCTGTGGCGAGCGTGAGCAACCCTGAGACCAGTTCGCTGGTGTCGACATATCGGTCCCTGGTCCCCGTGCGGGCGCGGCGGCGCATAGTGCGTCGTGTTCCCGTACCCCTTCGCAACGTGGTCATGCACTTCCTGGCGGGTTTCGACTCCGCCCGCAGTGCCGTCGTCGTACGTGCCCTGGGAGGCCGGAGCAATCCCGCGCGGCACAGTGTGGACGCCTCCTTGCGGGTCGTCAGGTCCGAGGGCAAGCACGTCCGTGCGGTCGTCGTAGCCGGTGCGACGGAATGGGCCGCCCGCGCGCGGAACCTGCACATGGTCGTCGCTCTGCTGGAAGAGGCCGAGATCGAGTACTTCGCGGTCAGGGGCACCGGCAGGTCCGTCCCCTGCGTCGCGGTGCCCTCCCGGCATCGCGACGAGGTGGAGGAGGTGCTCCAGATCGCCTTCGGGCGCAACCCCGGCTACGTCCGTGAGGCGACGGGGGGCCAGCTGCGCACCGGCGCATCCGCCAAGACGTGGCGGCGACTGCGCGGGGAAGCGGTGCTGAGGCTCGTCTGGAACGTCTGCGACCCCACGGGGCATCTCGTCTTCGGGCCGGAATCCGGATGCGAACTGGAGTTCTGGCCGGAGAAGGACGGTCATCTCACCGCCCCGCGGTCCAACTCCGTCGTGACGCGCATTCCCGTCGACACCGAGCTCCGCCGTGCCGAGCAGGCCCTCTTCAGTCCTGTCCCGCGCCAGTACCACACCGGTTTCGCCCGCACGGTCCCCGACTTCACCGCGAGGCTGCCGGGCGACCATGCCTATCCCATCGACGTCGTGTACACGTGGGTCGACGACTCGGACCCCGAGTGGCGGGCGAGCAAGGACGCCGCGCGCGGGCTCCTGACCCCCGACACGACGGAGAACCTGCACGAGCAGGCGGACAACGACGCGCGCTACACCAGCCGCGACGAGCTGCGTTACTCGCTGCGTTCCATCCACCAGTACGCCCCGTGGGTGCGGAACATCTACCTCGTCACCGCGGGCCAGACGCCCGGCTGGCTGAACGCGAGCCATCCCGGTCTGCGCGTGGTCGACCACCGTGAGATCTTCTCGGATCCGGCCGCCCTCCCGACGTTCAACTCGCACGCCATCGAAAGCCAGTTGCACCACATACCGGACCTGGCGGAGCACTTCCTCTACCTCAACGACGACGTCTTCTTCGGACGCCCCGTCGAGCCCGAGCACTTCTTCCACCCCAACGGCCTGACCAAGTTCTTCATGTCGAAGGCGCTCATACCGTCCGGCCGGATCAGTCCCGAGGACCTGCCCGTCGATGCGGCGGGCAAGAACAGCCGCGGTCTGATCGCCCAGCAGTTCGGCACCGTGATCTCGCAGAAGATGAAGCACACACCGCACGCGCTGAGCCGCACGGTGCTCGCCGAGATCGAGCAGACGTACGAGCGGGCTCACTGGGTCACCCAGCATTCCCGGTTCCGCTCGCCCCACGACATCCCGGTGGCCTCGTCACTGCATCACTACTACGCCTACCACCAGGCGCGCGCGACGCTCGGGAACCTGCGCTACGTGTACGTGGACATCGGCGACGTACTGGCCCAACGGAGGCTGGACCGGCTGGTGGCCAGGAGGGACTTCGACACCTTCTGCATCAACGACACCGTGGTCCCCGCGGACCCGGCCGCGCAGGAACGCATGGTGCGACGGTTCCTGGAGGCCTACTTCCCCGTGCCCAGTCCGTTCGAGCTGCCCGACGCACAAGGGCTCCCCACCCGTCCCACCGCCGAGCTGGGAGCCACCGGAGCATGAGACTCCCGATACCTCGCCGACGCCACCTCTCCCTGGTGCGCCGGCGCCTCACCGTCCGCCTCGCTCCCCTCCGCGCCTGGCTCATGCGGCGCGTCTTCCTGCCGACGCGCTCCGGGCGCACCGCCCGGTTGAGGTACGCCGCGGTGCTCGACGGCCAGACGGTAAACCTGCACGCCGAACTCCCGCGGTCCGCGCGGCTGCCGGACGACGCCACTTTGGTCCTGCGGCGGGGACGGCGGCGGTTCCAGTCCTCGGCCAGGGTGTACCGGGGCGAGGGGCGCCTGCTGATGGACGCGACGGTCCTCCTGGGCTCCGAAGCCGGCGGGGTCCCGGTCGACGACGGTCGCTGGAAGGTCCGGCTGGAGACACGGTCGAAGCGGAGCAGGGCCACGTTCCCCCTGCTCCTCGTGGAACCGCCCCAACCGTACGCGGGACCGACCATGCCCATGGCCGTGTCACCGGTGAGCGGCCGACGCATCCGGCTGGGACGCACCGTCACCGGCAACCTCCGCGTGGTCGTCTCCCCCGCCCGTCCTTCCGCCGAGGTCACGAAGGTGGACCTCTCCCACACGGGGCTCGTCGTCGACTTCCGCGTCATGGGGCGCTCGGCCGACGGCCCCTGGGCGGAATTCGCCGCGACCGGCCGCAAGCTCCAGCGCCCGCTCGAAGACCTGGGAGACGGTGTCTGGCGGGTGGTCGTCCCGGTGGAGGAGATGACGCCGCAGCGCAGGGCCACCGAACACTGGGACATCGCGTTCTGCACGACCGACCACCGGCCCATGAGGCTCGGGCGGCGTCTGCACGACGTGCGCAACCCGCTGCGCGTCTTCGCCGTGCACCAGGCGGCCGTCGCCCCGCCGGGCCGGACGCCTCTGCTCGTCCACCCCCGGTACACGCCCGCGGGCAACTTCCGCGTCACGTGCAGCCGCATGCCCGAAGCAGGGCGGGAAGCCCGATGAAGATCACTTTTCTGCTGACCACCGCCGACGCCGTCGGAGGGACGGAACGAGCGGTCTTCAACCAGGCCGCCGAACTCGCCGAGCGCCACGACGTTCGTGTCCTGAGCGTTTTCCGGAGCCAGAAAGAGCTCTTCTTCCCCATCGACCCCCGTGTGCGGCTGGAATACCTGGTGGACGCGACGGGCCCCGTGTCGCGGCCCGTGCGGCGCGCGGGGCTGGACGAATCCGTCTACGCCGCTCTGACGGCCCAGCCCAGCGCCTTGGTGGACCGCGCGTGGGAGGCCGCCTTCAACCGGCTCTCCGACATCGAGCTCGGGCTGGCGCTGGAGCGCACCGACACGGACATCCTGATCACCACCACTCCGGCCCTGATGGCGCTGGCCGTTCAGCTCGCTCCCGCCTCGGTCATCACGGTGCACCAGGAGCACCGGGTGTCCGAACTCCGCGGTACCAGCGGGGAGCCGCTTTTCCGGTATGCCGCGGGGCTCGACGCGCTGGCCGTCCTGAGTGACCGCACGCGGGAATGGTTCGCCGAGACCCTGGGGCGGACCGCTCCCCGGATCGAGGTCGTGCCGAACGCGCTTCCGGCGGGCTTCCGGCCTCGTTCCACCCTGGAGACCAGGACCGTCGTGATCGCCGGCCGGCTCGTGGGGGAGAAGCAGCTCGACCAGGCGCTGAACGCGTGGGCGCTGCTGGCGCCGCACCATCCGGCCTGGACCCTGCGGATCTTCGGCGACGGACCGTTGAGCGGTGCTCTGCGCAAGCAGATCGCCCAGCTCGGCCTGCACGACTCCGTCCAGCTCAACGGGAACTCCCCGCATCTGGCGGAGGAGTGGGCCAAGGCAAGCATCGCCCTGCTCACGTCGAAGAACGAGGCGTTCCCGCTGGTGCTGATGGAGGCGCAGGCGGCCGGTGTCCCCGTGGTCTCGTACGACTGTCCGAACGGCCCCAGGGAGATCGTGCTCGACGGGCGGTCGGGCCTTCTCGTGCCGCCGGGCGACGTCGACGCGCTCGCCGCGCGTCTGCACCAGCTCATGACGGACGCCCCGCTGAGGCACCGGATGGGGGCGGAGGCCGCGGAGTCGATCACTCGGTTCGCGCCGCCCCTCGTCACCGCCCGTTGGGAGTCCTTCTTCCAGGATCTCGTCGACGAGCGCAGCAGCGGTCGCCGGGCGGCCGCGAAGGCGGACCGGCTCGCGATGCACGCGGCGTACAGCGGACCCGACGGAGCGGCAGCCCCCGCGGCTCCGGCGCCGCCCAGCCAGGTGCGCTCCGGCGCGCACCGCCAGCTCGAACAGCAGGTGGCGAAGAGGCGGCCGGAACTGGTGAAGGACGGGGGCCAGCTGTGCCGGGTCACCGAGTCGGAGTCGCCGTTCGACATCGTGCAGGCCAACCTTGCGCTGGCCGCCACCGCACTGGAGGCGGCGGACGTCCCCTACGTCGTGGTGCGGGACACCATGGTCCGCCGCACGGTGGCGGTGCACGCCTCCTACCGTGAATCCGTTCTGAAGTCGTTGGCCGGCCAGTACGGCAAGGAAGGCGTCTACACGGCTCTCCTCAACGACCGGCAGAACGCCACCACGACGGTTCTCGCCGGACTGCTCGGGGAGTACGCGGACCAGCCCTGCTCCGGTGTCCGCGTCTACCAGAACGTGGTCTCCGTCTCCCGCACGCTGCGGCTCGGCGCGGTGTACGGGTGCACCATCACCTTCTGGGACAACGATCCCGAGGAGGGCGACGTCCTGGTGTCGACCACCCGCACGCTCATCGGAGACCGGATTCCGCAGCACTCCATGCGGCGGGCGAGCATGGTCCTGTCCGGACGCACCTATCCCACCATCGCTCCGTTCGCGCAACCGCTGCACGGAGACATCGGGTTCCCGGTCGACGCCGTGTACACCTGGGTGGACGGGGCCGACGTCCAGTGGCTGGAACGCAAGAACCAGGTACTCGCGATGCTGGGGCTGGAGACGGTCGACGCGGCCGCCAGCGCGGCCCGGTTCCGCAGCCGCGACGAACTCCGTTACTCACTGCGGTCCATCGACATGTACGCGCCGTGGATCCGGAACATCTACATCGTGACGGACCAGCAGGTCCCCCCGTGGCTCGACGAAACCCACCACCGGGTGCGTGTCGTCGACCACCGGGAGATCTTCGGCGACCAGGGCGCGCTGCCCACCTTCAACTCGCACGCCATCGAGAGCCGGTTGCACCACATCCAGGGGCTCGCCGAGCACTTCCTGTACTTCAACGACGACTTCTTCATCGGGCGCACCGTGCTGCCGAGCATGTTCTTCCTGGGGAACGGGCAGACCAAGCACTTCACGTCCCCGACGGCGATACCGATGCTGCCGCCCCTGAGCACCGACGACTTCAACATCAGCGCCGCGAAGAACAACCGTGAACTGATCGGCGGACACTTCGGGCAGCTCCTCACCCACTCGTTCCTCCACGCGCCGTACGTCCTGCGCAAGAGCGTGATGGAGGACCTGGAGAGGACGTATCCGGAGCAGGTGGCGCAGACGTCCGCCAGTCGTCTGCGGAACCACGCGGACATCTCGATCGCCTCCTCGCTGCACCACTACTTCGCGTACCACACGGGACGCAGCGTGCCCGGATCCATCTCCTGCGGCTTCGTCAACGTCGGTCTGCGCGAGCACCGGACGCGACTCAACCGGCTGCTCACCACGCGCCCCAACGACGTCTTCTGCCTGAACGACTTCCACGACGGAGACGTACCCGAGGAGGAGCAGGACGCCATTCTGGCGGCGTTCCTGCCGAGCTACTTCCCGGTCGCGAGCCAATTCGAGGCCGGGGCGCCCCGGAACCAGTACTACCACGCGGGTCGCATGCCCGAATGGCCCCTGTGAGCCCGGGCAGCCGCGACGTACACCGCCCGTCAGCGAGGAAGGGGAACGCATGACCAAGTTCTGCATCATCGGGAACTCCGTGGCGGCGCCACGCACGGAGAAGGAAGCTCCTTTCGCCGGGTGGGGGCAGTTCCTCGACGGTTTCCTGACCCCTTATTTCGAGGTACGGAACTACGCGCGCGACGCCCTGACCGCCCGCACCTACTACAACGAACGTTTCGTCTCCCTGCTGAACCTGCTCGCTCCGGGCGACGTCGTCGCCATCGATTTCGGCGGCGTCGAGCAGCGCATCGACAAATCCGGCCTCTACCACGGTCCGCGCGAACTCAAGGAGTACCTCTACCTCTACGTGGCCGCGATCCGCGGGGAGGGGGCGCTGCCCGTTCTGCTCACCCCGTGCGCCCGGTGCGTGTTCGAGCCGGACGGATCCGTCGGCGAGACCCGGGACGGGTACCCGCAACTGGTGCGCGAGGTGGCGGCGGAGACGGGCACGCCACTGCTCGACCTCAACGCCTACACCATGGCGATGCTCCAGGAGCTCGGACCGCAGCGCGCACGGCAGTACTACCGATGGGTCGACGCCGGAGAGCACCCCAACCACCCCGACGGGCTCATCGACGCCTCGCACTTCAACGAGGCCGGTGCCCGTCACGTGGCCCGCCTGGTGGCGATGGCCCTGGACACCACGCCGGGGCTTCCCTTCGGCATGGTCGACCGTGAGGCTCTGGTGCCCACCGCCGGGTACCCTCCCGTGCTCCCGGAGTTCACGGTCGAAGCTCCCGAGTACGCGCTGAACGCGGCCACCAGGGCCGGGGCGGGACCCGTCTTCGCCGGGCCCCGCCCCGGCCAGGCGGTCAGCGGGCTCCAGAAGTTCTGGGGCACCGCCGACTCCGGCACCTCGTACATGCTGTTCTTCTCCGCAGGCGCCTACGTCGGCGGCACGCACGTCAACGGCGAGGGCAAGTGGGTGTGGCGCAGGGCGGTCAAGTGGCCGGCCGGCGACCATCTGATCCAGGCCGTCGGACTCACCGCACAAGGGGTGTCGCCGCCCGCCGGCCTCGCGTTCACCGTCCTCGACCACGTCGAGCCGCCCATGGTCCTCGGGCCGAAGGAGGGCAAGCTGAGCGGCCCGCGCCCCCGCTTCTCCGGGACCGCCTCGCGGGGCGTCACCCGCGTCGTCGTACGGGAGTCAGGACGGCTGATCGCCGACACGGCCGTGCAGAGCGACGGTACGTGGAAGATCACCCACCCCCACGACTGGAAGCCGGGCACGCACGACCTGGAGTTCGTCTCGGTCTTCAGCGCCCTCCACTCCGCGCCGACCCCTTACCGGCTACGGGTGCACGGGGTGCCCGACGGCAACTGGATCAAGGAGTCGACCATGTCGCGGGAACCCTGCTCCGACAAGTGCGACCACCTCCCGTTCGCGGGCCGGTGGTGACCGGAGCGCACGGCTTCGGCCACCACGCACCCGTGCCCGGCCTCCGGTCCGGCTGACGGGGTGGGGGCGGGTACCGAGACGCACGTCCGGGCCGCACGGGAGATCCCGTGCGGCCCGGACGTGTGTGTGCGGCGGCGTTACGCCGGGACGCTCGCCACGCCCGGCGCCAGGAACGGCTTGCCGTTGACGCGCTCGGAGACGCCCGCGCGGTCCAGGTACGGCGTGATGCCGCCCAGGTGGAACGGCCAGCCCGCACCGGTGATCAGGCACAGGTCGATGTCCTGCGCCTCGGCCACGACGCCCTCGTCCAGCATCAGGCCGATCTCCTGCGCCACCGCGTCCAGGACGCGGTCACGGGTCTGCTCCTCCGTCAGGACGCTGTCGCCCTGCTTCAGGAGCGCCGCGACCTCGGGGTCCAGCTCCGGCTTGCCGGAGTCGTAGACGTAGAAGCCGCGCTTGCCCGCGTTCACGACGGCCGCGAGGTTCTCGGAGACGGTGAAGCGCTCCGGGAAGGCGCGGTTCAGGGTCTCGGAGACGTGCAGGCCGATCGCCGGGCCGACCAGCTCCAGCAGCACCAGCGGGGACATCGGCAGGCCGAGCGGCTCCACGGCGCGCTCCGCGACGGCGACCGGGGTGCCCTCGTCGATGACGTTCTGGATCTCGCCCATGAAGCGGGTCAGGATGCGGTTCACGACGAACGCCGGGGCGTCCTTCACCAGCACCGCGGTCTTCTTCAGCTTGCGCGCCACGCCGAACGCCGTCGCGAGCGACGCGTCGTCGGTCCGCTCACCGCGCACGATCTCCAGCAGCGGGAGGACCGCGACCGGGTTGAAGAAGTGGAAGCCGACGACCCGCTCGGGGTTCTTCAGCTTCGACGCCATCTCGGTGACCGACAGCGAGGAGGTGTTGGTGGCGAGGATCGCGTGCGCCGGGGCGACCGCCTCGACCTCCGCGAACACCTGCTGCTTGACGCCGATCTCCTCGAAGACCGCCTCGATGATGAAGTCGGCGTCGGAGAAGCCCTCCGCCTTGTCCAGCACACCGGAGACGAGGCCCTTGAGACGGTTGGCCTTGTCCTGGTTGACGCGGCCCTTGGCGAGCAGCTTGTCGATCTCGCCGTGGACGTAGCCCACGCCCTTGTCGACGCGCGCCTGGTCGATGTCGGTCAGGACGACCGGGACCTCCAGGCGGCGCAGGAACAGCAGCGCGAGCTGGCTGGCCATCAGGCCGGCGCCGACGACGCCCACCTTGGTGACCGGACGGGCCAGGCTCTTGTCCGGCGCGCCCGCGGGGCGCTTGGCCCGCCGCTGCACCAGGTTGAAGGCGTACAGGCCGGAGCGCAGCTCGCCGCCCATGATCAGGTCCGCCAGGGCCTGGTCCTCGGCGTCGTACCCCTTGTCCAGGTCGCCGTCCTTGGCCGCCGCGATGATCTCCAGCGCGCGGTACGCGGCCGGGGCCGCACCGTGCACCTTGGAGTCCGCGATTGCCTTGCCGCGGGCGACGGCCTGGTCCCAGGCCTCGCCGCGGTCGACCTCGGGGCGCTCCACGGTGACCGAGCCGTTCAGCACCTGCGCGGTCCACACCAGGGACTGCTCCAGGAAGTCCGCGCCGTCGAACAGCGCGTCGGCGATGCCGAGTTCGCGGACCTGGGCGCCCTTGAGCTGACGGTTCTGGTTGAGCGCGTTCTCGATGATGACCGTCACGGCGCGGTCGGCGCCGATCAGGTTCGGGAGCAGCGCGCAGCCGCCCCAGCCGGGTACCAGGCCGAGGAAGACCTCGGGCAGCGCGAAGGCCGGGAGCGCGCGGGAGACGGTGCGGTACGAGCAGTGCAGCCCGACCTCGACGCCGCCGCCCATCGCCGCGCCGTTGTAGTAGGCGAACGTCGGGACCGCGAGGCCGGACAGGCGGCGGAAGACGTTGTGGCCGCCCTTGCCGATGGCGAGCGCGTCCTCGTGGCGCTTCAGCAGCTCGACGCCCTTGAGGTCGGCGCCGACGGCGAAGATGAACGGCTTGCCGGTGATGCCGACGCCGACGATCGAGCCCTCGGACGCCTCCTTCTCGACCTGGTCGATCGCGGCGTCCAGGTTGGCCAGCGACTGCGGGCCGAAGGTCGTCGGCTTGGTGTGGTCCAGGCCGTTGTCCAGGGTGATCAGCGCGAACCTGCCGGCGCCCGCCGGAAGGTCGAGGTGGCGCACGTGCGCCTGGGTGACGACCTCGCCGGGGAACAGCTCGGCCGCGCCCTTCAGCAGCTCAGCGGTGGTGCTCACTCGGTGCCTCCGTCGGCGCTCGTGAAGTGCGGGTTCTCCCAGACGACGGTCGCGCCCATGCCGAAGCCGACGCACATCGTGGTGATGCCGTAGCGGACCTGCGGCTGCTCCTCGAACTGGCGGGCCAGCTGGGTCATCAGGCGGACGCCGGAGGAGGCGAGCGGGTGGCCGTACGCGATGGCCCCGCCGTACTGGTTGACGCGGGCGTCGTCGTCGGCGATGCCGTAGTGCTCCAGGAAGGCGAGCACCTGCACGGCGAACGCCTCGTTGATCTCGAAGAGACCGATGTCGTCGATGCGGAGACCGGCCTTGGCCAGCGCCTTCTCGGTCGCCGGGATCGGACCGTAGCCCATGACCTCCGGCTCGACGCCCGCGAAGGCGTAGGACACCAGGCGCATGCGGACCGGCAGGCCCAGCTCCTCGGCGACGTCCTCGGCGGCGAGCAGCGAGGCGGTGGCGCCGTCGTTGAGACCCGCGGCGTTGCCGGCCGTCACGCGGCCGTGGGCGCGGAACGGGGTCTTCAGACCGGCCAGCGACTCCATCGTGGTGCCCGGACGCATCGGCTCGTCGGCGGTGACCAGGCCCCAGCCCGTCTCGCCCGCCTCGGCGTTGGTCCGGCGCACCGAGACCGGCACCAGGTCCTGCTGGATCTTGCCGTTGGCGTAGGCCTTGGCGGCCTTCTCCTGGGAGCGGACGGCGTAGGCGTCGGCGCGCTCCTTGGTGATGGTGGGGTAGCGGTCGTGCAGGTTCTCGGCGGTCATCCCCATGAAGAGGGCGGACTCGTCGACCAGCTTCTCCGACACGAAGCGCGGGTTGGGGTCCACGCCCTCGCCCATCGGGTGGCGGCCCATGTGCTCGACACCGCCGGCGACGACCACGTCGTACGCGCCGAAGGCGATGGAGCCGGCCGTCGAGGTGACGGCGGTCAGGGCGCCGGCGCACATGCGGTCGATGGAGTAGCCGGGGACCGACTGCGGCAGACCGGCCAGGATGCCGGCGGTGCGGCCGAGGGTGAGGCCCTGGTCGCCGATCTGGGTGGTCGCGGCGATGGCGACCTCGTCGATCTTCGCGGGGTCCAGGTCCGGGTTGCGGCGCAGCAGCTCCCGGATGGCCTTCACGACGAGATCGTCGGCGCGGGTCTCGTGGTAGATGCCCTTCGGGCCCGCTTTGCCGAACGGGGTGCGGACGCCGTCGACGAAGACGACGTCCCGGATGGTACGAGGCACGGTGGCTCTCCTCCAGGGTGCGGGATGGCACTGCTGCGGGGCACGCCCACAGGCGCGCCGCCACCCTCATGCTACTTGCGGGTAACCAGACTGCCCACCCCCCGTGCCCGGAGCGTCGAAGGTCACACGCGGACGGCCGCGCTCCGGCGCGCGGGAGCGGGCGCCGACGCCCCGGCCTCCCGCGCACACCGCCGCCCGCACCGCCGCACCTGCCGGGGCCGGGGCCGGGCCGCCACCGGTGCCCCGCGGCAACGCCGGACACCGGCGCGCGGGCCATGCGCGGCGGCCTGAAGCGGGTGGGGGGACGGCGTGCGGCAGCGCCGGACACGGGAGGCAGCCGCTGCTCCGAGGCGCCCCGGGGCCCGTCGGCGGCCGTCACCAACCTGGCTGGATTTCGCCCCTGCCGGAGTCCGCGGAGCAGCCCCGCCCGGCCCCGGCGCGCACAAGAGCCCGGCGCACGCCGGACCCCGGCACGCGAAAGACCCCGGACACGCGAAAGACCCCGGCCGGGGCCGGGGTCTTCGTGGGGGGAGGGGCCGACTCAGGCCTGTGCGGCCAGGGCGCGCACCAGCAGCGGGGCGACCTGTTCGATCTGCCAGCGCCGTGCGCCGTACCCCGCGAGCAGATCCTCGACCGCACTCGGCGTGAGGTTCTTCGGCGGCTCCCAGCAGACCCGGCGGACGGTGTCCGGGGTGATGAGGTTCTCCTGCGGCATGGTCAGCCGCTCGGCCAGCTCCGACACGGCGGCCCGCGCCGCCGACAGCCGGGCCGCGGCGGCCGGGTCCTTGTCCGCCCAGGCGCGCGGCGGCGGCGGGCCGGCGAGCTGGGCCCCCGGCTGCGGCAGTTCGTTGTCCGGCAGCGCCTTGGCGCGGTCCACGGCGGTCTGCCACTGCTCCAGCTGCCGCCGACCCATGCGGTGGCCGAAACCGGGCAGCGCGGTGAGCGCCTGCACGTTCACCGGCAGCGCCAGCGCCGCCTCGACGATCGCGCCGTCGCCGAGCACCTTGCCCGGCGAGACGTCCCGGCGGCGGGCCACCTGGTCGCGGACGTTCCACAACTCCCGCACGACCGCCATCTGACGGCGGCGGCGCACCTTGTGCATGCCGGAGGTCCGGCGCCAGGGGTCCTGGCGCGGCGGGGCGGGCGGCGCCGAGGCGATGGCCTCGAACTCTTCCCGGGCCCACTCCAGTTTGCCCTGCCGGTCGAGCTCCTTCTCCAGCGCGTCGCGGAGGTCGATCAGCAGTTCGACGTCGAGCGCGGCGTAGCGCAGCCACGGGTCGGGCAGCGGCCGGGTCGACCAGTCGACGGCGGAGTGGCCCTTCTCCAGGGCGTACCCGAGGACGTTCTCGACCATCGCGCCGAGCCCCACCCGGGGGAAGCCGGCCAGGCGCCCGGCCAGCTCGGTGTCGAAGAGGGACGAGGGGATCATGCCTATCTCGCGGAGGCACGGCAGGTCCTGCGTCGCGGCGTGCAGGATCCACTCGGTACCGGACAGGGCCTCGCCGAGCCCCGAGAGGTCGGGGCAGCCCACCGGGTCGATCAGGGTGCTGCCCGCACCCTCGCGGCGGAGCTGTACGAGGTAGGCGCGCTGGCCGTAGCGGTAACCGGAGGCGCGCTCGGCGTCGACGGCCACGGGGCCGGTGGCCGCGGCGAAGGCGGCGATCACCTTGGCGAGGGCGTCGTCGGTCGCCACCACCGGGGGGATGCCCTCGCGCGGTTCGAGCAAGGGGATCGGCGCCGGGGCGACGTCGTCCGGGGGAGCGCCCCCGGTGGTTCGCAGTGACGTGTCTGCTGCGGTCTCTTGGGCGTCGGTCACCTGTCAAGGGTATCCGTGCCGACGCCGCACCCGTCGACGGAACGTTCCGTCGACGGGTGCGAGGCGCGTAAACCGGCCGGATCGGCATCCCTGCAGGTACCGGCGGGTCGGGGGTCGGTGGAGGGCGCGGGCGCGCGCGGCGGCGGCGACCACGCGGGACTCAGTGGATGATGCCGGTCCGCAGGGCGACGGCGACCATGCCGGCGCGGTCTCCGGTGCCGAGCTTGCGGGCGATGCGGGCGAGGTGGGACTTGACCGTGAGGGCGGAGAGGCCCATCGAGACGCCGATGGCCTTGTTGGACTGGCCTTCGGCGACCAGGCGGAGCACCTCCACCTCGCGGCCGGACAGTTCGCGGTAGCCGCCCGGGTGGCTCGGGGTGCCGGGGGGCCGGCGGTGCATACGGGCGGCGTTGGCGCCGATGGGGGCGACGCCGGGTCGGTTGGGGTGGCCGATGTTGTTGCGGGTGCCGGTGACGACGTAGCCCTTCACACCGCCCGCGAGGGCGTTGCGGACGGCGCCGATGTCGTCGGCGGCGGAGAGGGCGAGACCGTTCGGCCAGCCTGCGGCGCGGGTCTCGGACAGCAGGGTCAGCCCGGAACCGTCGGGCAGGTGGACGTCGGCCACGCAGATGTCGCGCGGGCTGCCGACGCGGGGACGGGCCTCCGCGATGGACGACGCCTCGATGACGTCACGAACTCCGAGGGCCCACAGATGGCGGGTGACGGTGGAACGGACGCGCGGGTCGGCCACGACGACCATGGCCGTCGGCTTGTTCGGGCGGTAGGCGACCAGGCTTGCGGGCTGCTCGAGGAGAACGGACACCAGGCCTCCTGGGGGGAGTGGCGGAACGGGCCGGCTGGGGGGCGGCCGGGGCGAACCATGCTTGAAGGGTCATTGACCTCTTCGGCAGCAGACCCGTCCTCCTTTAGGGGAAGATCACCATTTAGTGAGTAACAATTCGGGCAAATAGGACGCGCGATCGATTGTACGAAAAGAGAGCCGGTCCGTGACCGGCTCTCATGACGCGGTGTCGAAGTCCTGGTGAAGGGTCAGAGGCTCTGCGGTCCCCGCCGCTGGGGAAGCGTCACCACCGCGGCGTCGGCCGGGCCCGAGGGCGGCAGGCCCGCGATCTGGCAGAGCAGGTCGCCCCAGGCCATCAGGTGCGCCGCCGTGTCGGGGAAGCCGCCCCGCCCCTCGCGCGGCGTCCAGGAGGCCCGGATCTCGATCTGGGTCGCCGGGCGCCGGGAGGCGAGCTCGCCGAAATAGTGCGACCCCGCCCGGGTCACCGTCCCGCCGGCCTCCCCGTAGGTCAGACCGCGCGCCTCCAGCGCGCCCGTCAGCCAGGACCAGCACACCTCGGGCAGCAGCGGGTCGGCCGCCATCTCCGGTTCCAGCTCGGCGCGCACCAGCGTCACCAGACGGAACGTGCCCTTCCAGGCGTCGTGTCCGGCCGGGTCGTGCAGCAGCACCAGCCGGCCGTCGGCGAGATCCTCCTCGCCGTCCACGACGGCCGCCTCCAGGGCGTACGCGTGCGGAGCCAGCCGCTGCGGCGGCCGGGTCGTCTCCACTTCCAGCTCGGGGCGCAGCCGCGCGGAACGCAGCGCGTCCACCGCCGACCTGAACGCGGGCGGGACCTGTTTGACCTCGGCGCCGTCCTTGCCGTCGGTGCCATCGGAATGTTCGGAGTGCTGTCCCTGAGCCGGAGCCATGCGGGGAAGAGTAGGCGGAAGCGGACTCCGGTGCGGGGAGGGACACCCGTGCGGGGCCCGGCTCCTTGGCCGTGCGTGCGAAGATTCTGTGCGTGAGTGCCAACGAACGCCCTCCGGGCCAGCAGACGCAAACCTCCGCCACCCACGAGTCGGCGTTCCTCAAGGCGTGCCGGCGCGAACCCGTGCCGCACACCCCGGTCTGGTTCATGCGCCAGGCCGGCCGCTCGCTCCCCGAGTACCTCAAGGCCCGCGAGGGCATCGCGATGCTCGACTCCTGCATGATGCCGGAGCTGGTCACCGAGATCACCCTGCAGCCGGTCCGCCGCCACAAGGTCGACGCCGCGATCTACTTCAGCGACATCGTCGTCCCGCTCAAGGCCATCGGCATCGACCTCGACATCAAGCCCGGCGTCGGCCCGGTCATCGCCGAACCGGTCCGCACCCGTGCCGACCTCGCCCGGCTGCGCGACCTCACGCCCGAGGACGTCCCGTACGTCACCGAGGCGATCGGGATGCTCACCGCCGAGCTGGGCGCCACCCCGCTGATCGGCTTCGCGGGCGCCCCCTTCACCCTGGCCAGCTACCTCGTGGAGGGCGGCCCGTCCCGCAACCACGAGCGCACCAAGGCCATGATGTACGGCGACCCCGGCCTCTGGGCCGACCTGGTGGACCGTCTCGCGGAGATCACCGGCGCGTTCCTGAAGGTCCAGATCGAGGCGGGCGCCTCCGCGGTGCAGCTCTTCGACTCCTGGGTGGGCGCGCTCGCCCCGGCCGACTACCGCCGCTCGGTGATGCCGGCCTCCGCCAAGGTCTTCGACGCGGTCGCCGGATACGGCGTCCCGCGCATCCACTTCGGCGTCGGCACCGGCGAACTGCTCGGTCCGATGGGCGAGGCCGGCGCGGACGTCGTCGGCGTCGACTGGCGCGTCCCGATGGCCGAGGGCGCCCGCCGTGTCGGCCCCGGCAAGGCGCTCCAGGGCAACCTCGACCCGGCCGTGCTGTTCGCGCCGACCGCGACGGTCGAGGCGAAGACCGACGAGGTGCTGGAGTCCGCCGCCGGCCTGGAGGGGCACATCTTCAACCTGGGCCACGGCGTCATGCCGACCACCGACCCGGCCGCCCTCACCCGACTCGTGGAGTACGTGCACACCCGCACCGCGCGCTGAGACGCCGAGGACGCCAGAACGCGACGCGGCGGCCACCGGGTGTCCGGTGGCCGCCGCGTCGCGTGCGTGCCGGGTCCTCCGGCGGACGTGCGTCCGTCAGGCGGTGCCCGCCTCGCGCACCGCTGTGGTCGCCTTGCGGGCCGCCACCAGGACCGGGTCCCAGACCGGGGAGAACGGCGGCGCGTAGCCGAGGTCGAGGGCGGTCATCGCCTCCACCGTCATCCCGGCCGTCAGCGCCACCGCCGCCACGTCCACCCGCTTCGCGGCGCCGTCACGGCCCACGATCTGCACGCCCAGCAGCCGGCCGGTGCGGTACTCGGCGATCATCTTCACCGTCATCGGCCGCGCCCCCGGGTAGTAGCCCGCCCGGCCGGTGGACTCGACGGTCGCCGTGACGTACCGCAGGCCGACCGCGCGGGCGTCCTTCTCGCGCAGCCCGGTCCGGGCGATCTCCAGGTCGCAGACCTTGCTGACCGCGGTGCCCACCACACCCGGGAAGGTGCCGTAGCCGCCCGCCACGTTCGAGCCGATGACCTGCCCGTGCTTGTTGGCGTGGGTGCCGAGCGCGATGTGCCGGGTACGGCCGGCCACCCGGTCCAGCACCTCCACGCAGTCGCCGCCGGCCCATATGTCCTCGTGGCCCACCACCCGCATCGCCTGGTCGGTCAGCAGGCCCCGGTGCGGCCCCAGCGGCAGCCCGGCCGCCGCGGCGAGCGTCGTCTCCGGCTCCACGCCGATGCCCAGCACCACCACGTCCGCCGGATAGGTGTCCGCCTCCGTGGCGACCTCGGCGACCCGGCCGTCCGGACCGGTGAGGATCTTCGTCACCCGGGCGCCGTTCACCGTGGTGATGCCCAGCCCGTCCATCGCGTCGTGGACGAGGCGCCCCATGTCGGGGTCGAGGGTGGCCATCGGCTGCTCGCCCCGGTTGAGGACGGTCACCTCGAAGCCCCGGTTCAGCATCGCCTCGGCCATCTCGACACCGATGTACCCCGCTCCCACCACGACGGCCCGCCGCCCCTTCGCCCGCTCCAGCGAGTCCAGCAGCGCCCGCCCGTCGTCCAGCGTCTGCACCCCGTGGACCCCCGGCGCGTCGATGCCGGGCAGATCGGGCCGCACCGGACGGGCACCCGTGGCGATCACCAGCTTGTCGTACGGCGTCCAGGCGGTGGTGGAGCCGTCCAGGTCGCGGGCGAGCACCCGGCGGCCCGCCACGTCGATCTCCGTCACCTCGGTGCGCATCCGCAGGTCGATGGAGCGCTCCCGGTGCTCCTCGGGCGTCCGGGCCACCAGATCGTCGAGCGCGTCCACCTCCCCGCCGACCCAGTAGGGGATGCCGCAGGCCGAGTACGAGGAGTAGTGGCCGCGCTCGAACGCGACGATGCTCAGCTCGTCCGGGCCCTTCAGCCTGCGGGCCTGCGACGCGGCGGACATGCCCGCCGCGTCGCCCCCGATGACCACCAGTCGCTCCGCCGCCATTGCCGGTCCCTTCGCCGCAGTGTGGGGACCACGCTACGACGCTCAGCCGGCGGACGTGTCCCGCGCCTCCCCGGTCCCGTCGGCGTCGGCCGCCACGGGCCGCGCCGGGGCGCCGGACGCCGCCGGGGCGCGGGACGCCGCCGGGGCGTCGTCCGTGTCCGCCGCCGGCCCGGCTGCCCGGCGCCGGCGGGAGACCGCCCGCACCAGCGCGTACAGCAGGGCCAGCGCCGCCAGGAACGGCGCGGAGGCGCCGATCGACACCGCGATCCAGCGGAGCATCGTCACGAAGGCGTTCCAGCCGCCCTCCAGCGCGTCCAGGAACCCGGGGTCGTCGTCGGCGGCGTCGTCCGGGACGGCCTCCGGCTCGTACAGGTCCAGCGTGATCGTCGCCAGCGAGGTGCGGTCCTTCAGGGTGGCCTGCTGGGCCAGCAGCGACTCCAGCTCCGACTGGCGGCTGCTCAGCTCGCCCTCCAGCAGCACGACGTCGCTGAGCTTCTCCGCCTTGTCCATCATCGCGCGGACCCGGTCGACGCTCGCCCGCTGCGTGGCGATCCGGCTCTCCACGTCCACCACCTGGTCGGTGACGTCCTTCGCCTCCGAGCTCCGCGACAGCAGCTTCCCGGCGCCGGCCAGGTCCGACAGCACCCGCTGGTAGCGGTCCTCCGGCACCCGCAGGACCAGGGTGGAGGTGTCGTAGGCGTCGTCCACCCGTTCCGTCGTCTCGCTCTGCACCAGCCCTCCGGAGCCCTCGGCCGCGCGGCGGGCGGCCGCCACCGCCTTCGGCACGTCCTTCACCCGCACGCTGAGGGACGCCGTCCGGATCACCTGGCTGACCGCGGCCTTCTTCGCGGTCCCGTCCGGCTTCGCGCCGTCGGAACCCTCCTTCGCGCCGGCGGTGTCGTCCGCCCTCTCCCCGCCCGCGACGCCGCGGCCGGAGAAGGCGGGCTTGGAGTCCCCGCTGCTCGCCCCCATGTCGTTCGCGCCGCACCCGCCCACGGCGAGCAGGACGGCGAGCGTCCCCGCGGCGAACACCGCGCCTCCCCGCCGCTTCCGCGTCCGCACGGCGTGCGCCGCCGTCACGGACCCGCTGTGCTCCGGCCGGTCCCGCTGTTCCTGCTGCATACCTGGTCCCCCCAAGGCATCGGTGGCTGACGCCGGTTCGACGTGGCGTCCCGCGCCCCGGTTGCCGTTCGCCCGTCTCGAAACGGTCACGGTCCCGGCCGGGTTTGAGAGAGTGGAGCCATGCAGGGTTCCTCACAGCACGCGCGCACACACCCGGGTCACGTCGTCGTGATCGGCGGCGGCATCGCCGGTCTCGCCGCGGCCCACCGGCTGCTCGGCACCGGGCTCCGGGTCACCGTCCTCGAAGCGACGGACCGGCTCGGCGGGAAACTGATGACGGGCGAGGTGGCCGGCGTCCAGGTCGACCTCGGGGCCGAGTCGATGCTCGCCCGCCGCCCCGAGGCCGTCGGCCTGGCCCGCGCGGCCGGCCTCGGCGACCGCCTCCAGCCGCCCGCCACCGCGACCGCCTCGGTCTGGACGCGCGACGCCCTGCAACCGATGCCCAAGGGCCACGTGATGGGCGTCCCCGGCGACCCGGAGGCCCTGGCCGGCCTGCTCAGCCCCGAGGGGATCGCCCGCATCGCCGCCGAGCGCGACCTGCCGCCCGCCGAGGTCGGCGACGACGTCGCGGTCGGCGAGTACGTCGCCGGACGGCTCGGCCGGGAGGTAGTCGACCGCCTCGTCGAGCCGCTGCTCGGCGGGGTGTACGCCGGAGACGCCTACCGCATCTCGCTGCGCGCCGCCGTGCCCCAGCTCTTCGAGGTCGCCCGCGCGGGCGGCCCGCTCCTCGACGGCGTACGCGCCATCCAGGAACGGGCCGCCGCCCGGCAGCAGACCGGCCCCGTCTTCCAGGGACTGGCCGGCGGCATCGGCACCCTGCCCGGCGCGGTCGCGGACGCGGTACGGGCCGGCGGCGCGGAGATCCGCACCGAGACGCCCGTCCTCGGCCTGACCCGCACCGGCGGGGACTGGACGGTCCTCACCGACACCGGTGTGCTCACCGCCGACGGCATCGTCCTCGCCACCCCCGCCTGGTCCGCGTCCGCCCTCCTGGCGGCCGAATCCCCGGCGGTGTCCGCGGAGTTGGCGGCCGTGGAGTACGCGTCGATGGCGCTGATCACGATGGCCTTCCGGCGCTCCGACCTCGCCTCCGTGCCCGCCCTGGAGGGCCGCTCGGGATTCCTCGTGCCGCCGGTCGACGGCCGCACGATCAAGGCGTCCACCTTCTCCAGCAACAAGTGGCGGTGGGTCGCGGACGCCGCTCCCGACCTCTTCGTGCTGCGCACCTCGGTCGGCCGGTACGGCGACGAGGCGCACCTGCACCGCGAGGACGGCGAACTGGTCGACGTCTCCCTCGGCGACCTCGCCACCGCCACCGGGCTCACCGCGAAACCGGTGGACAGCACCGTCACCCGCTGGATCGGCGGCCTTCCCCAGTACCCGGTCGGCCACCTCGACCGGGTCGCCCGCATCCGCGCGGGTGTGGAGGCGCTGCCGGGACTGCGGCTCTGCGGCGCGGTCTACGACGGCGTGGGCATCCCGGCCTGCGTCGCGAGCGCCCACCGCGCGGCCGACGAACTCGTCCGCGACCTGGCCGGGGAGTCGGCGGGGCGGAGGGCGGCGGGGGAGACGGCGGGGGAGATCATCGCCACGCCCACCCCGGTACCGGGCACCCGCGACGAGGCGGGAGAATAGCCGCATGAGTGCTCCTGAGAAGATCCCCAACGCCGGCAAGAAGGCCAAGGACCTCAACGAGGTCATCCGCTACACGCTGTGGTCCGTGTTCAAGCTGCGCGACGTGCTGCCGACCGACCGCGTGGGGTACGCGGACGAGGTCCAGGAGCTGTTCGACCAGCTGGCGGCCAAGGACGTCACGGTCCGCGGCACCTACGACCTGTCCGGCCTGCGCGCCGACGCCGATCTGATGATCTGGTGGCACGCGGAGACCTCGGACGAGCTCCAGGACGCGTACAACCTCTTCCGCCGCACCAAGCTCGGGCGCGCGCTGGAGCCGGTGTGGTCGAACATGGCCCTGCACCGGCCGGCCGAGTTCAACAAGTCGCACGTCCCGGCCTTCCTGGCCGACGAGACCCCCCGCGACTACATCAGCGTCTACCCCTTCGTGCGCTCCTACGACTGGTACCTGCTGCCCGACGAGGACCGCCGCAGGATGCTGGCGGACCACGGCAAGATGGCCCGCGGATTCCCGGACGTGCGCGCCAACACGGTCGCCTCGTTCTCGCTCGGCGACTACGAGTGGATCCTCGCGTTCGAGGCCGACGAACTGCACCGCATCGTGGACCTCATGCGCCACCTGCGCGCCTCCGAGGCACGGCTGCACGTGCGCGAGGAAGTGCCGTTCTACACCGGTCGGCGGAAGTCGGTGGCGGACCTCGTCGCCGGTCTCGCGTAGGGTCCTCCGGTCGGTTGTTTCGCGGGCGGCCCTGCCCACGACCTGCCGGCAGGGGTGCGGGAGCATCCCGCAGACCTGGTGACCGGACTCGCAAAGCCAGCGTTTCCCGGCCACCCCGACCCGGAAGATCAGACGGCGGTCGCGCACTCACGCGTGCGGCCCCGCTCCAGCGACACCGGGTCCGGCTCCTGGTGCGGCGCGCCTCCAGCGCGCCGCACCGGCGTCTTTTCCAGGACTCTCTCCGGGACTCTCTCCGGGACTTCTTCAGCACTTCGACCCGGTCTCCGGTACCGGTCTCCGGTCCGGGGCCCCGCCCCCGCCCTGCACCCGTCGCCGTCCCCTTGCCCCGTCCCTCGCCCCACCGGTCCGGGCGGGCTCAGCCGGCGTACGGGGCCCGTACCCGGCGACTGCCCGTCAGCGCCGCCCGCAGCAGCGGATCGCGCACTGCGCGGGCCCCGCTCACGGCGACGGCGACCAGCAGCGCACGCTCCCCGGCCACCGTGTCCGGCCCGTTCCCGTCCGCGCCACCTCCGTCCGCCCCGTCGGCCGGCCGCTGTACGCCCCGTACGGGCTTCGGCAGCGCGTCCAGGCGGTCCTGGCCCACCGGGGACGCCCAGGCGCTGTAGGAACGGCTCTCGGCCCGCTGGATGGCCAGGCAGCCGAGGGACAGCAGCAGCGGCAGCCCGAACCAGGCCGCCACCAGCCAGTCGAGCTGCCCCTCCTGACCCGGCAGCAGCACCGCGGCGACGGCCAGTACGACCACGAGGACCGCGGATCTTCGCACCGCGGCGTGCGCCGCGTCGAGGCCCGAACGCACCGCGTGCGGCACCGCCAGACCCGCCCCGACCAGCCGGTCCGCCAGCGAACGCACCGCCTCGGCCGCCGCGGTCGCGGCCCGGACCGGCTCTGTCGGGGACTGCCGGCCGGGGCCGACGGCCCGTATCACCGTGCGCTCCACGTCGTCGCGGCCCTCCGGGTCGACGACGGTCACCCAGCCGGTGTGGGCCAGCAGCAGCCTCTTGCGCACGTGCATGGTGACCATCGCCACGTCCACCACCCGCTCCGGTCCGCCCGCCAGGAACGCCGTCTCGTACAGCGTGAGCCCGGCGTCGGCCGTCGTCGGCGGCGTGTCGGACGGCGGCCGGGCGGCCCTGGCGGAGGCGAGACAGAAGCGCAGGCAGGTGAGCATGGCCGCGAACCACGCGACCAGCAGCAGGATGACCCAGATCATGCCGGATTCATATGTGACCGCCGGGACGAGCGCCATGGGCTGTCCGGCATCCGGACCGCCCGCCACGGAGAACCGTGCCGCCGGGGCCCCGTGCGAGGGCGCCGGGCGGCCCCGGCGGTGTCCGTCAGCTTCCCCCGCCGCCGCAGCTCGACCCGCCGCCCCCGCCGCAACTGGAACCGCCGCCCCCGCTGCTCCCGCCGCAGCTCGAACCGGAGGAACCGGACCCGCAGCCGGAACCGGAGCTGCAACTCGACCCCGAGCTGCAACCCGACCCGGAGCCGCATCCCGAGCCGCCGTTGCCGGAGCCGCAGCTCGATCCGCCGGGACCCACCCCGGCACACCACACCACCGGCACCGCGGCGGGCGAGGACCCGGCGCTCACGTACGCGCCGCGCGGGGTCCGCCGCACCCGGGCGGCGGCCAGCAACTGCGCCCTCAGCTCCGGGTCGGGCAGCGCGCCCAGGCCCAGGACCGCCACCAGGTGCTGGGGTGTGGTGACATGGGCGAACGCGGTCCGGAAGCCGACGATCGCCGCGCGGCCCGCCTTGGTGACACGGGACTTCGAGCCGGCCGCGACCACGATCCCGAGGAGACCGCCGACGAAGACTGTCGGCAGCATCTTCACCACGAACGGCAGGGGCATGTCCCCGTATCCGTCGATCGCCGCGTACTCGACGAAGGTCAGCAGCATCGACAGCGGGAACAGCGCGAAGCAGCAGACCGTCTGGACGATCGCCCACCGGCGGCGGGGCCGGCGGTCGCGCGGCGCGAGCATCAGCCCGCGCGCCGCCAGTCCGTCGCCGATCTCCTGCACCGCGGGGTGCGTCATCACGGCCGCCCGCAGGGCGGACAGCGAGCCCGCCGGCAGCCGGGCCGCCTCCTCGAACACCGCGCGCTCCACCGGGTCGCGGGCCTCCGCGCGGAGTACGACGACGATGCCGGGACCGCCCACCGCGACGCGCCCGTCGGCCTGCAGGCCGGTGAGCGCGGTGTCCACCACGCGGGGCGGCCCGCCGCTCAGGAAGGCCGCCTCGTACAGGTCGTGCAGGACCAGATCGCTCGGCGCGGTCCGGCGGTGCCCGGCCCGGACGGTCGAAACGACCAGCAGGACCGAGGAGACGGCGGCGGCGAGAGTCAGCAGCAGAGCCAGAACGTTCACGAGGTCACCTCCCCACGGGCGGACACGAGCGAACGGGCCGCACGGAGCAGCTTGGCGGCGCGCGGGGTCGGCCGGGCCCCCGCCCGGTCCTCCCACCAGTGCGTCAGCCGTCGCCGCGCCGCGTCGTCGGCCGGTTCCCCGGCGACCAGCAGGTGCTCGGCGAAGGCGAGGGCGTCCCGGCGGTACCCGCCGGACATCGGGCGGGCCGCCGCGTACGCGAGGAACGCCGCCCGGAAGCCGTCGCCGAGGATCACCACCAGGTCCGGCACCAGCTTGGCCACCACCCCGGCCCGCTTCGCGGCGAGCGCCCGGCTCTGCACGCCGAGCCGGTCGGCGTCGAACTCCTCCGGCGCGGGCGCCCCCGCGACCAGCGACCGCAGCAGCGTCTCCTGCGCGCCGGCCACCCGGTCCCGGCCACCCGGTGCGAGCGTTGCCGGCCCGGCCGGCCGCGCGGCACGCGGTGCCGGGCGCGGGACGGCCGGCCCGGCCGCCAACGTGGCCCGGATCGCGTCCAGTTCACCGGCCAGCTCGGCGGCGGGCGGAAAGTCGTCGTCGCGTTCCAGCAGCACGCCCGGCGGATCCACCCGCTTCCGCAGCTCGGCCAGCACCTTGAGGACCGGGGCGGTCACCGGGTGGGCGTGGGTGTCGTGCCAGACCCCGTCCACCTGCGTCCCGCCCGCCACGTGGACGTACGCCACGGCCTCCACCGGCAGTTCGTCCAGGGCCCGCGCCGGGTCCTCGCCCAGGTTCACGTGATTGGTGTGCAGGTTGGCCACGTCGATGAGCAGCCGCACCCCGGTGCGCTCCACCAGTTCCGCGAGGAACTGCCCCTCGGTCAGCTCCTCGCCGGGCCAGGCGATCAGTGCCGCGATGTTCTCCAGCGCCAGCGGCACCGGCAGCGAGTCCTGCGCGATCCGTACGTTCTCGCACAGCACGGCCAGCGCGTCCCAGGTGCGGGGGACCGGCAGCAGGTGCCCCGCCTCCAGCCCCGCCGACCCGGTGAGCGGCCCCCCGGCCCGTACGAACGCGACGTGCTCCGACACCAGCGGCGCGCCCAGCAGTTCGGCGCGGGCGGCCAGCCCCGCGAGGCGGACCGGGTCGGGGCGGTCCGCCCCGCCGAGCCCCAGCGACACCCCGTGCGGCACCACGGTGACGCCGCGCGCCCGCAACCGCGCCAGCGGCTCCGGGAGATGGTCCTCGCAGATGTTCTCGGCGACCGCCTCGACCCAGTCGACGCCGTCCAGCGTCTCCACCGCGTCCGCGATCTCCGGCCGCCACCCGATACCGGTCCCCAGCCTCGTGAGTTCCATGGTCCTCCCCCTGTCCGCGCCCCGTGCCACCGCGCCGTGTGCCCTCGCGGCGTGTGCAGGGGTGATGGCCCCGCCGGACCGCGCCGAATCCGTCCGGGAGGACGTTCAGAGCAACATTTGAGGTTCCGGGGCGGCGGGGGGACGTGTCCGGGGGCGTCGCGCCCGCCTCACCCCGCCAGTCGGCTCCGCAGGGCCGGGTGGTCGGCGACGACGGTGCAGGAGCCGGGGGCGATCTCGGTGAAGCCGGCGTCGCGGACCACCGGCAGGCCGCTCGTGGTGAGGGCCTGCCAGCGGTCCGGGTCGGGGGTGGCCACCGCGAGCGGGAAGCCCGCCTCGCGCCAGGCGTCGCGCTCGTCGTCGGTCAGCTCCCACCAGGCGAGCTGCGCGCCGTGGCCGGCCTGGGCCATCGTCTTGCCGGCCGACATGTCCAGCTCCGGGTTGAGCCACAGCACCGGCTCGCCGGGGGCGGGCGCGGCCGGCGGTTCCGGGTCGTCCAGGTCGGTGCCGGAGACCTGGAGCTTGGCGAGTTCCTTGGGCCAGCCGTCCAGCGGGACCGGCGGATAGACCCGGACCTCCGCCCCGGCGCCGGTGACCGTGATGCCGGGCAGTGCGGACGCCTTGCGCCACTCCGCCCCGCGAGCCCGGCGCACCACCTTGCGGATGCGGGCGTCCTGCCAGTCGCGCACGGCCCGCGCCCATTCGCCCTCGTCGAGCGAGCGGGGGTCGGAGAGCATCGTGAGCACGGCCCGCGCCGCCGTCCGCAGGGCGTCGTTCCTGGCCGGCGGCTCCGTCTTCTCCAGGTGCACGACCAGCGGCAGTACGTACTGCGGCGCCTCGTCGCGGGACGTCGGCTCGGTCCGGAAGGGGCTGTCCGCCGGGTCGGCGACCGGGACGGCCGGCGCGGTCGCGGAAGCCGGGGCCGGTGCGGGGGCGGTGGTGTCGTCGGTACTCACGTCGTTGCTGCTCACCGGACCAGTCTGCCAGGCGGTTCCGCGCGACGACGTGACGGAATGACATGCTCCGGGCGAAGATACGGTCCATGAAGAGCGACCTGTTTTCCTCGGAGCACCTGGCCCAGCCGGCGACCGCACCCGGCATGACCCTGCAGAACGCCAAGTCCATCAAGTACGCGGTGGACGGGGAGATGCACGCCCGGCAGGGATCGATGATCGCCTTCCGCGGCGACCTCCAGTTCGAGCGCAAGGGGCAGGGCATAGGCGGCATGCTCAAGCGCGCGGTCACCGGCGAGGGGCTGGCGCTGATGGCCGTGCGCGGACGGGGCGAGGCGTGGTTCGCGCACGAGGCCGCCAACTGCTTCATCGTCGAGATGGAACAGGGCGACGAGATCACCGTCAACGGCCGCAACGTGCTCTGCTTCGACGCGACGCTCTCCTACGAGATCAAGACCGTGAAGGGGGCCGGGATGACCGGCGGCGGCCTCTTCAACAGCGTCTTCACCGGCCACGGCAAGCTCGGCCTGATCTGTGACGGCAACCCGCTGGTCATCCCGGTCACGGCGCAGCAGCCGGTGTACGTCGACACGGACGCGGTCGTCGGCTGGAGTGCCCGGCTGTCGACCTCGCTGCACCGCTCGCAGAGCGTCGGTTCCATGCTGCGCGGCGGCTCCGGCGAGGCGGTGCAGCTGATGCTCCAGGGTGAGGGCTTCGTCATCGTGCGCCCGAGCGAGCTGAAGCCGGAGAAGCCCTCGGCGGGCTGAAGCCGGAGAAGACGTCCGGGGGCTGAAGCTGCACACCCCACCAGCGTCCGTGCCCACGCCCCGCCGCCCGCGTCCGTGCCCACGCCCCGCCGCCGCCCGGTCGCGCCGGGGGCGTGGGTACGCTCGTGGGCATGGACGATGCCTACTGCGAGACGCCCGCGCCCCCGCCGGTACCGGCCGACGCGGGGCCCCCGTACGCGGAGTGCGTGCTGTGCCGGAAGCCGACCGAGTACCCGGAGTCGACCAAGGGCGCCACGCTCTGTCCGGTCTGCGCATGGCAGGAGGCGGGCCGCACGGCCTGCTCGGGCTGAGCGGCCCCGCGCCGTACGCCCCCGCCTGCCCGCGCTCCGGCCGCCCGCCCGCCCCGCGCGTCTCCCGACGCCCGCCCGCCGACGGCGCGCCCTTCGGCCCGCTCCGGGCGTCACCCCCGCATCAGCTCGGAGACCTTCACGAAGCGGTAACCGCGCTCGCGCAGCTCCGGAACGATTCTGCGGAGGGCGTCGGCCGTCACCGGGGCGGCGGACCGGGTGCAGTGCATGACGACCAGGGACCCGGGGCGCACCCCTTCCAGTACCTGGTCGGCCACCGCGTCCGCGTCCGTGGCGAACGCGTCGCCGCTGACGACGTCCCACTGGACCGCGGTCACCTTCGCCGGGGCCAGCGCGCGCAGCGCCTCGTCGTCGTAGCAGCCGCCGGGGAAGCGGAAGTACGGCACGACGTTGCGGGCCCCCGCCGCGCGGAACGCCTCGAAGGCGCGCTCCACGTCCTCGCGCATCTGAGGTCCCTCGACCACCGGCAGGCCGTAGCAGGGCGAGGAGAAGGCGTAGTGGCTGTAGGAGTGGTTGGCGATCTCGAACATCGGATCGGTTCCGATGGAGCGGGCTTCCTCCGGGTACTCCTCGGCCCAGCGGCCCGTCATGAAGAGCGTCGACTCCACCTTCAGGCCGCGCAGCAGTGAGATCAGCTGGGGGTTGTCGAAGCGCTCGCCACCGGCCGCCCGCTCGCCCTGGTCGGCGGTCATGTCGGCGTCGAAGGTGAGCGCGACCACCTTCTCCCCGGCATGCGGGCCGGTCTTCGGCCTGCGCTCGAAGACGGGCGTGCGGCCCGCAGGCCCCGCCGCCAGGGTGGGCGGCCCGGGAGCAGGGGACTGCGTGGCGGTCGGCTCCGGGCCGGGGGACCGGGGCACGGGGGAGGCGGCGCCCCCCGACGTGCCGGTGGGGTGGCCGTCGGGGCTTCCGCACCCGGCGACCACCCCACCCAGGACCGCGAGTGCGGTCAAAGTGATCAGTGGTGAAACTTTCCGTGCATGAGTGGTCACTCACGGAAAATAACGGACAAGTCGTACAAGTTGGTCAAGGAGTGCTCGTGGCGCTCGGGGCGCCCCGATCGGCGGACGCGCTCCCGGCCGCGGGCACGGGCTCGGAAGGGGTTGCGGGCTCCGACGCGGTCACGGGCTCCTCGACGGGTGCCTTCGCGCCGACCGCCGCGTCCTTCGCGGAATCGACGGAACCGACGGGATCGACCGCGGGAGCCGCCTTCGTCGCCGCGGCCTCCGCCGCGCCGTCGGCCTCCGCCTCCGCCCCGGCCTCCGTCGCGCCCTGCGGCTCCGGGCGGCCCCACGGGGTGTGGTTGAACAGCAGGTTCAGCAGGAAGGCGGTGAACGCCGCGCTCGTGATGCCGCTGCCGAAGACGATCTGGGCCCACGACGGAAGGCCGCCGTAGATGCCCTCGGACATCTCGGGCAGCAGGCCGACGGCGAGCGCGACCGCCGCGATGGTCAGGTTGTGCCCGCGGTCGAGCTCCACCCGGCGCAGGGTGTTGATGCCCACCATGGTGACGGTCGCGAACAGCACCAGGGCGGCGGCGCCGACCACCGGACCCGGCAGCGCGGCGACCAGTTCGCCGAGGCGCGGGATCAGGCCGAGCACCACGAGCATCCCGCCGGCCACCGCGGTGACGTACCGGCTGGAGACGCGGGTGAGCTGGATCAGACCGACGTTCTGGGTGAAGACCGTGTCCATGAAGGAGTTCATGGTGCCGCCGAGCACGCCGGACAGGCCGTCGGCGGCCAGGCCGCGGGCCAGGTCCTTGTCGGTGACGGGGCGTCCGACCGACTCGCCGACCGCCATCATGGTCGCCGTCGACTCGGTGAAGATCACCAGCATCACGACGCACATCGAGATGACCGCGGAGACCGGGAACTCGGGGGCGCCGAAGTGGAACGGGCCGGTCAGTCCGACCCAGTCGGCGTCCGAGATCCCGGAGAAGTCGGTGAGGTCCAGCGGTACGGCGACCAGCGTGCCGATGACCAGCGCGATCAGGATGCCGATCTGGCCGGCGAAGCCGCGTACGAAGCGGGCGAAGAGGACGATGAAGAGGATGACGCCGGCGGCCAGGCCGAGCCGGGTCGTCGAGGCGTAGTCCGGAGCCTCGGGGTCGTTGCCGGTGATCAGCCCGGCGGCGACGCCGATGAGGGAGAGGCCGACCACGGTGATCACCACGCCGCTGACCAGTGGCGGGAAGAACCGTACGAGCTTGGCGAAGGGTATCGCCATCAGCAGGCCGAAGAGCCCCGCCGCGAGCATCGAGCCGTATACCGCCTGCATGCCGTATTCACCGGCGATCAGGATCATCGGTGTGACGCCCGCGAAGGTGGCGCCGGTGACGATCGGCAGCCGGACACCGAGGATCTTGCCGACGCCGAGGCTCTGCAGCAGCGTGATGATGCCGGCCACCAGCAGGTCCGCGTTGATCAGCAGCCCGATGGTCGAGGTCGAGAGGCCGGCCGCCGCTCCGAACACCAGCGGCACGGTCACGCAGCCGGTGTACATGATCAGCACGTGCTGGAATCCGAAGGTCGCCAGCTTGCCCAGCGGCGGACGCCGGTCGACGGGGTGCAGGCCCCCCGTGACCGATGGCGTGGCGGAGACTACTGCATCGCTCAATGTCGTGCCCTTCGCTGCAGGCTGGTGCGGTGAAGTGCATTGAGCCAGGCATTTTTTGAGGACGTGCGACCGGGCGATTACGCGTGCGTTACGGCACGAACGGGTGTGCGGAGGCGTTTTCCGGCCACCCGTGGCTGTTGTCCCGCCCCGCGGGATCGGCTGCCCCGCATCCGCGTGGCCGCCGCCCCGCGCCCGGACGGGCCGTCGGTCCCGGCGGCCCCGGACAGCGGAAACGCCGCAGGAAACACGCCCCCCACGATCCCCGGAACGCCGAGGGACCACTGTCGGTCCGGGTCCCCCGGAACGCCGAAGGGCCACCGCCCGTCCCGGTCTCCCGGAACGGGCGGTGGCCCCTGCCCGCACGGACCCGACGGGGCCGGGCGGCGGGCGAAGATCAGGCCAGCGAGGCCGTCAGCGTGATGGTGGTGCCCGAAAGCGCCTGGCTGACGGGGCAGTTGGCCTTGGCGTCCTCGGCGGCCTTGACGAAGCCCGCCTCGTCGAGACCGGGCACCTCGCCCTGGACGGTGAGGTGGATGCCGGTGATGCCGGTGCCGGGCTGGAAGGTGACCTCGGCCTGCGTGGTCAGCTTGGTGGGCGGGTTGCCCGCCGTCGCCAGACCGTTGGAGAGCGCCATCGAGAAGCAGCTGGAGTGCGCGGCCGCGATGAGCTCCTCGGGGCTGGTCTTGCCGTTGGCCTGCTCGGCGCGCGACGGCCAGGAGACCGGGTACTCCCCGATGCCGGACGAGTCCAGGGTGACGACACCCTTGCCCTCGACCAGGTTGCCTTCCCAGACGGTGTGCGCCTGACGCGTGGTAGCCATGCTGATCCCTTCGAACGGTGTGCGCTGTCGCACGGGAGGTACGGGCCGTCCGGGGACGCCCCGTGGTGGTACGCCCCCGAACCTACTGCTCCACCAAGTCCTTCGCGTCACGCGCCAGGGCGGTGAGCCGCGAGATGGCCCGGAAGTACTTCTTGCGGTACCCCCCGTTCAGCATCTCCTCACTGAACAGCCGGTCGAACGGCATGCCCGAGGCGAGCACCGGGACCTCCCGGTCGTACAGCCGGTCGGCCAGCACCACCAGCCGCAGCGCGGTGGACTGGTCGGGCACCGGGCGCACGTCCGTCAGGCAGACCGCCCGCACGTCGTCGGTCAACGCCCCGTAGCGGCTGGGGTGCACCCGCGCCAAGTGGTCGAGGAGCGCGGGGAAGTCGTCCAGGGACGCACCGGCGGTGGCGTACGCGGCCCGCGTCACCTGCTCGTCGGAGTAGGGCGGCGGGGCGTCCGGCAGGCCCCGGTGGCGGTAGTCCTCGCCGTCGATCCGCAGCGGCCGGAAGTGCGCGGACAGGCCCTGGATCTCCCGGAGGAAGTCCGCGGCGGCGAAGCGGCCTTCGCCGAGCTTGCCGGGGAGGGTGTTGGAGGTCGCCGCCAGCGCCACGCCCGCCTCCACCAGCCGACTGAGCAGCGAGGACACCAGCACGGTGTCGCCCGGGTCGTCCAGCTCGAACTCGTCGATGCAGAGCAGGCGGTGGCCGCTCAGCGTCTTCACGGTCTGCTGGAAACCCAGCGCGCCGACCAGGTTGGTCAGCTCGACGAACGTCCCGAACGCCTTCAGCTCGGGCCTCGCCGGGGTGGCGTGCCAGAGGGAGGCCAGCAGGTGGGTTTTGCCGACGCCGTAGCCGCCGTCGAGGTACACACCGCGCGGCCCGGAGGACGCCGGTTCCGTCTTCCTGCCGAACCACTTGCGCTTGCCGGCCCCCGAGGCGTGCGCCCCGCCGAGGCCGGCCGCGAAGCCGGAGAGCACCGTGACGGCTTCGCTCTGGCTCGGCTGGTTCGGGTCGGGGACGTACGTATCGAACCGTACGGAGTCGAAGCGCGGCGGCGGCACCATCTCGGCGACCAGGCGGTCGGCGGGGACGTGCGGCTCGCGGGCGCACAGGGACAGCGGGGACGCTTCGGAGACGGGGCCCGGCCCCGGAGCGGAGGTGGAGGACGACACAACCGTCCACTCTACGGGCCGTGCCAGACTGCACGGCATGCGAAGCCTGTTCCCTGTGACGCACCCGACATCCGCGACCGGCCGGGCCGCCGACAACGCTCCCACCGGCCAGGACGACCGCGAGTGGACGGTCGACGAGCTGGCCGACGCGTACGCCTACCCCGCCTCCGGCGGCTCCTGGCTGCGCGCCAACATGGTCTCCACGCTCGACGGGGCCGCCCAGCACGACGGCCGCTCGCAGGGCATCTCCTGCGCCTCGGACATGCGGATCTTCGGCACCCTGCGCGGCCTCGCGGACGTGGTGATCGCCGGGGCCGAGACCGTACGGTCCGAGGGGTACCGGCCCGCGCGGGCGCGGGACGTCTTCGCCGCCCGCCGCGAGGCCGCCAGACAGGGGCCCGCCCCCGCGATCGCCGTGGTGAGCGGCAGCCTGGACCTGGACTTCTCGCTCCCGCTGTACGCCGCCCCGCTGGTCCCCACCCTGGTGCTGACCGGTGCGGACGCCCCGGCCGACCGGCTGCGGGCGGCACGGGAGGCGGGCGTGGAGGTGGTCGTCGCGGGCGAGGGGACCCGGGTGGACCCCGCGCGGGCCGTCGCCGAACTGGCCGCGCGCGGCCTGGACCGGCAGCTCACCGAGGGCGGACCGAGGCTGCTCGGCCAGTTCGTCGCCGCCGGGGTGCTGGACGAGCTGTGCCTGACCGTCGCGCCGCTGCTGACGGCCGGCGACGCCCAGCGGATCGCCGGCGGCCCGCCGGTCGCGGTGCCGGAACGGTTCGCCCTGGCGTCGCTGCTGGAGGAGGAGGGCTTCCTCTTCACCCGGTACCGGCGGATCCGGTCCTGACCCGGTGCCCGCCGGATCGGCACGAGAATCGGAATTCCTCGTTCCGCTTCGCTCCGGGCTGGGCACTATGAATGCTGTAGTCCTCGTGCGATCACGGGGAAGGATGGTTTCAGCAGCGGCCCCACCGGCCGTAAGCGGCGGCCCTCACCGGGCCGTACGGATTGAAGCGGAAGGGCGCCTGTCGTGTTCAGAAGCGTTTTGATGATCGAGAAGCCCCTCAGCCCCGAGGACGTGGACTTCGTCACGACCCTCCACGGCGAGGAGCAGATCTCGTTCATCGTCCTCATGCAGCCGCGCGGCGACCAGGCCGACGTCCTGCTGCGCGCGATCGACGACGTGGCGATGGGGGAGCTCAAGGAAGCGGTCCGCGAGGGCGACCTCCCCGAGGGCGACGAGGCCCGCGAGACCGCCGCCGTGTCCCTGGAGTACTCGCTGCGCGCCCTGCGCGCCGCGGGCTCCGAGGCGGTCGGCGAGGTCGTCGAGGAACATCCCCTCGACAAGTTGAAGACCGTGGTGGACGACTCCGGCGCGGACGAGGTGATCGTGATGACCGCCCCGCACTACGTCGAGGAGTTCTTCCACCGCGACTGGGCCTCCCGGGCGCGCCACAAGGTCGGCGTACCGGTGCTCAAGCTCTTCGCGCACAGCGAATAGGCTTGGGGGCCGTACCTCGATCGACCTTGGGAGACACGCGCATGGCACCCGGTATTCCTGCCGCCATGGAACGGCCGCACTTCATCGGCATCGGCGGAGCCGGAATGTCGGGCATCGCGAAGATCCTCGCGCTGCGCGGGGCGAAGGTGGCGGGCAGCGACTCCAAGGAGTCGCCCACCGCCGAGGCCCTGCGCGCCCTGGGGGCGACGGTCCACATCGGCCACGCCGCCGCCCACCTGGCGGACGACGCGAGCTGCGTGGTCGTCTCCAGCGCCATCCGCGCCGACAACCCCGAGCTGGTGCGCGCCGCCGAACTGGCCGTTCCGGTCGTGCACCGCTCCGACGCGCTGGCCTCCCTGATGACCGGTACCCGCGCCATCGCGGTGGCCGGCACCCACGGCAAGACCACCACCACGTCGATGCTGGCCGTCGCCCTGTCCTCGCTCTCCCTCGACCCGTCGTACGCGATCGGCGGCGACCTGGAGGGCCCCGGCACCAACGCGACGCACGGCGACGGCGACCTCTTCGTGGCGGAGGCCGACGAGAGCGACCGCAGCTTCCAGAAGTACGACCCCGAGGTCGCGATCGTCCTCAACGTCGAGCTGGACCACCACGCCAACTACGCCTCGATGGACGAGATCTACGCGTCCTTCGAGACGTTCGCCGGCAAGATCGTCCCCGGCGGCACCCTGGTGATCTCGGCCGACCAGTCCGGAGCGGTCGAACTGACCCGCCGGGTCCGCGCCGCCGGCGACACCACCGTCGTCACCTACGGCGAGGCGGCCGACGCCGACGTCAAGGTGCACAAGATCACCCCGCGCGGCCTCACCAGCGAGGTCACGGTCCTGCTGAACGGCAAGTTCCTCACCTTCACCGTCTCCGTGCCCGGCCGCCACTACGCCCTGAACGCCGTCGCCGCCCTCGCGGCGGGCGTCGCGCTCGGCATCCCCGCGCACAACCTCGCCTCCGCCCTCGGCACGTACACCGGGGTCAAGCGCCGCCTCCAGCTCAAGGGCGAGGCGGCGGGGGTCCAGGTCATCGACTCGTACGCGCACCACCCCACCGAGATGACCGCCGACCTGGAGGCCATGCGCGGCGCCGCGGAGGCCGGGTCGCGCATCCTCGTCGTCTTCCAGCCCCACCTGTTCTCCCGTACGCAGGAACTCGGCACCGAGATGGGCCAGGCCCTCGCACTCGCCGACGCCTCGGTCGTCCTGGACATCTACCCGGCCCGCGAGGACCCGGTCCCCGGTGTCACCAGCGACCTGATCATCGACGCCGCGAAGGCGGCCGGCGCCGACGTCACCGCCGTCCACGACCAGGCGGACGTCCCGGCGGCCGTGGCGGGAATGGCGAAGGCCGGTGATCTCGTTCTCACCATGGGAGCGGGCGACGTCACCGACCTCGGCCCGCAGATCCTGGACCACCTGTCGAAGTAGGGAGCGACCCACCGTGGCGTACGAGATCGAGAAGACGGACGAGCAGTGGCGGGCGGAGCTCACCCCTGCCGAGTACGCGGTGCTGCGCCAGGCCGGCACCGAGCCCGCCTTCGTGGGTGAGTACACCGACACCAAGACGGCCGGCGTCTACTCCTGCCGGGCGTGCGGCGCGGAGCTGTTCCGCTCCGACACGAAGTTCGAGTCGCACTGCGGCTGGCCGTCCTTCTACGACCCGAAGGACACCGACGCGGTCGAGCTGATCCAGGACCGCAGCCACGGCATGGTCCGCACCGAGGTGCGCTGCGCCCGCTGCGGCTCGCACCTGGGCCACGTCTTCGAGGGCGAGGGCTACCCCACCCCGACCGACCAGCGGTACTGCATCAACTCCATCTCGGTGAAGCTGGCGCCGGACGCCGCCTGACCTCCACCCGCACCCGCGGCCCGGGACCGATGAGGTCCCGGGCCGCGGGGGTGCCCGGGGGGCGGTGCGGGCCGGGGCTCAGCCTCGCGCGGCGTACCCGATGAAGTGCGACCAGGCGCCGGGTGCGAAAGCCAACTGCGGCCCCTCGTCCACCTTCGAGTCCCGGACGTGCACGGCGGCGGGGCAGGCGGCGACCTCGACGCAGGAGTCGCCCTGCGAGCCGCTGTAGGTGGACTTGTGCCAGGACAGGGCGACCTCGACGCAGGAGTCGCCTTCACCGCCGCTGCGGCTGCTCTTGAACCAGGACAGCTGTGGGATGTTCATAGCGCTCCTCGCATGTGTTTGAGCAGGGCCAGGGAGTCTGCCGAAGTGAGAGCCTGCGAGCGCATCCTGGCATAGCGCTGCTGAAGGTAGCTGATGGTCTTCGGGGCCGCATCGAGATGGCCGGTATTCTGATTCTCGGTGTAGGAGAACCATCGGTGGTCCGGCATCTCCAGCAATTGGAAAGGGCCGTCGATTCCGGAGTGCACGGGCTGCCGCAGGGGCATGATCTGCAACTCCACATTGGGATGTTCATCGACCACCCGCACTACATGGTCCAGCAGTTCCCGAGTGGTCTCCTCCCCGCCGGTGCGCCGCTCCAGCACGGCCTGCTCCATGATGAAGCTGAAGTCGGCGGCCGGTACACGCTGGACGGAGAGCAGCTCGGCCCTCGCCATGCGATTCGCCACGCGTTGCTCGATCAGTTCCGCAGAGGGCAGCGGTGGAACGCTGTAGCCGAGGGCGCGGGTGTAGGCGGCCGTCTGTAGGAGGCCGGGTACCGTCCGGCACTCGTACGTGTACATCGTGATCGCCTCGGTCTCCAACTGCGCAAGTTGGCGGAACCAGTTGGCCAGTCCAGGCCTACGCCCCAGGTGTTTGGCAGCCGCTCGAATGGTTCCGAACGCGTCCAATACCTCCTCGGCCCGGTCGATGAAGGCAGGAGGCGGGAACCGGCGGCCCTGCTCGATGGAGGCGATGGTCGGGACCGAATACCGCACGCTCGGGGCCAGTTGTTCCTGGGTGAGCCCAGCACGTTTGCGGAACACCTTCACCACCTCGCCGAACACCTTGAGGCTGTCTGCGGATTCCGGCTCCCCGCCGCCCCCGGCCCCTGTCGTTCCCACCGTGCCGTCCGTCATGTACGGCCACCTCCCGCGCGCCTGAACACCGCCTGATCGGCAGCCCGACCATGGTCACGGACGGTGATGCGGGCCGTCCACCCCCGGCACCCGTACGCTGACACAGCGTACGGGTCGGTGATCTGGCCAGGGGCGTCGCGCGCGGGCCAACGTGGCCGCATGGAAACACTCTTGCCCGGCCAAGTGGCAGCGCTCGTACCTGTGTTCGTTCAGCGCTTCAGTTCGACGCCACGCGGCGCCCGGCTCGCCCGCCACCTCGCCTTGCACGAGCTGAACGACTGGGGCGTCCTCTACCGCAGTGACGCTTCGGAGTCGGCGGCCCTGATCGTCGCCGAACTGGCGGCCAACGCGGTCACCCACGGCCGGGTGCCGGGGCGGGACTTCGAGCTGCGGCTCACGTACGTACCCGGCGACGAGCGGCCGTTCGGCGTGGTGCGGATCGAGGTGACCGACACGAAGGGGGAGCGGCTGCCGCCCGGACCCGGCGATCTCGCCGCACAGCCGGTTGACGCCGAAGCGGACGGCGGTCGCGGGCTGCGGATCGTGGAGGCGCTGGCCGACCGATGGGCCGTGCTCGACCGCGCACCGCACGGCGGGCCCGGCAAGACGGTCCGGGCGGAACTCGATCTCCCGTACCGGCCCGCTCCCGGTCTCGCCCCCGCGCCCGAAAAGCGGGTGCCCGCGGGGCAGCCGGCCCGGCACGATGAGACATGACCTGGACCTTCACCGAGGACGTCACCGTCTTCCTCGACGCGGCCGGAGCGGCCCTGGCCGCCCGGCCCGCCGAGAACACACTGCTGCTGACCGTCACCGCCAAGCTCCGCGACACCGGGCCGGGCGCCTACGGCACGGAGCCGCCGTTGCTCGGCTGGTGGTGTGCGCCGGACGGCGAGGTCGCCGGGACCCTGGTGCAGACGCCGCCGTTCCCGCCGATCCTCGGCGCGTCGGCCCCCGAGGCGGCCGTCGCACTGCTCGACGCCCTCGCGCTGCCGGGCGTCAACGCCGACCGTGGGACGGCCACGGTCTTCACCGCCCGGTGGCCCCGCCATCGCGTGGAGGAAGAGCTGCGGCTCTACCGGCTCGGGACACTGGTGCCGCCCACCCCGCCGCCCGCCGGGCGGGGCAGGGTGGCCACGCTCGCCGACCGGGACCTGCTCGTCGACTGGATCCATGCGTTCGGCCAGGAGATCGGGCAGCCGGCGGGCCGGGCCAGGACCAACGTGGACGAACGCGTCTCGCGCGGCGGGCTCACGCTGTGGGAGGTCGACGGCGAGCCGGTGTCGCTCGCCGGCCTCTCGCCCCGGCTCGCGGGCATGGTCCGGGTCACCACCGTCTACACCCCGCCGGAGCACCGGGGCCGGGGGTACGCGGCGGCGGTGACGGCCAGGGTCAGCGCGGCGGCACGGGAGGAGGGGGCACGGGAGGTGCTGCTCTTCACGGACCTCGCCAACCCCACGAGCAACGGCGTCTACCGGCGCATCGGGTACGAGGCCGTCTCCGACCGGCTGGTGATCACCGCCGACTCCGGCTGACGGGCGGGCGGCGCACGTGTCGCGTTTCTTCAAGCGCTCCCGGCCCGCGCTCTCCTAGGGTCGGCGGCATGAACGACATCGATCTGCTGTCCGGAATCCTGTCCAAGACCGGCGACCTCGTCGCGGGCGTCCGCGACGACCAGCTGTCCGCTCCCACCCCGTGCCCGGAGTACGACGTGGAGACGCTGCGCAACCACATCGTGGGCTGGCTCGGCGTCTTCGAGGCCGGCTGCCACGGCCGGACGTACGAAGGCGACGCGGCCGCCCACGTCTGCGGCGACGACCCGGCCGGCGAGTTCCGCGCGACCGCCGCCGGCCTGCTGGAAGGGTGGCGCACGTACGGCACGGACCGGAAGGTCGCCGTCACCGGGGGCAGCGAACTGCCCGCCCCCATGGTGCTCGACATGACACTGATGGAATACCTCGCCCACGGCTGGGACCTGGCCGTCGCCACCGGCCAGCCGGTCCCGTTCACCGAGGAGGAGGGTGCGGCGGTGCTCGCCCGCGCCGAGGGCACCCTGCCCCCGCGGTACCGGGGGCCGGGCCAGGCGTTCGGCGACGTCGTGCCGGTCGCCGCCGACGCCCCGGCCGTGGACCGCTTCGTGGCGTTCATGGGCCGCGACCCTCGGGCGGCGGACGTCCTCGGGCGCTGACCGGCA
This sequence comes from uncultured Streptomyces sp., assembly GCF_947488945.1. Classification (GTDB taxonomy): domain Bacteria; phylum Actinomycetota; class Actinomycetes; order Streptomycetales; family Streptomycetaceae; genus Streptomyces. Next base: position 51,271 of record NZ_CANLBS010000023.1, on the reverse strand, counting down.
GCGGTCAGGTGCGGGCGAGCCAGTCCGCGTAACGGGTCGGGGCGAGCCGGGCGTCCTCGTCGGTGAGGACGTCCCCCCGGACGGCGGCGAACATCCCCGCCTCGGGGTCGGCGACGACGGAACGTCCGTCCGGCCGGTGCGCCAGGGTGATCCGGCCCAGCTCATCCAGGGCGAAGACCTCCGGCCCGGCGACGTTCCGCACCCCGTTCAGCGGCGCGCCGACGGCGACCTCGGCCACCGCGTCGGCCACCTCCTCGGCGGCGATCGGCTGGATCGGCGTGGCGGGCAGCCGGACGGTGTCGCCCTCGGTGGTCCAGGAGAGCACCGCGTCGATGAACTCCATGAATTGGGTGGCCCGGACGATCGAATAGGGGATCTGACCGGCCGCCAGGATCTCCTCCTGGAGCACCTTGGCCCGGTAGTAGTCCAGCTCCGGGACCCGGTCGACGCCGACGATCGACAACACCACGAAGTGACCCGCACCGCCCTCGCGGCCGGCGACCAGCAGGTTCTCCATGGAGGTGCGGAAGAAGTCCGAGGAGGCCGCGTCGAAAGTGGGGGAGTTCGTCAGGTTGACGATGACGCCCGCCCCGGTCACCGCCTCGTCCAGCCCTCGGCCGCTGATGACGTCGATGCCGGTGGACTGCGCGTGCGGCACCGCCTCGTGCCCGGAGGCGTTCAACTTCTCGACGACCCGCGAACCGATGAGCCCGGTACCGCCGACGACCGCGATCTTCATGGGATGCCTTTCGATGCCTGTGCGGGGATTCACCCGAAATATGGCACGAATGCCCCATAGGTCTGCATTGGTGCGCAGCGTCGGCCTGTCGCACGCGCCGTGGCCGACCGGGGATCGATCCGGGCCGGGACGCCGTCGAGCCCGTGGGGGGGACGGAACGGTCGGCCGTCCGGGCGGCGGCCCCTACCTCGCCGAGGCCCGGCAGATCCCCTCGGGGTCATAGTGGGCGGCGGCCGCGAAGTCCTCGAACCCCAAGTTGGCGATGCTCAGGTTCGCGTGGATCTCGTCCGCGGCTGCGGGCGAGGCACGGAACGAGGTTCCGAACTCCGTCAGTTCCTCGTACTCCTCGTCGTCCGCGCAGTCCTCCCGCGTCACCAGCGTCAGCGCGAGCAGCGGGTGCTCTTCGGTCCGCATGCTCACCCGGTCGGCCACGAACACGACGGACAGGTCTTCCTCGGCTCGGAACGCGGCACGCACCGCATCGGTGGTCGCCCCTTCCCAGGCCGGTTCGTCCACGAGGTGTACGTGCGCCTCGAACCCGTGCTCCCCGGAGGGGCCCCGAAGGGCCGCCACCAGTGCGTGCCACGCCCGGTCGTCGCCGTAGTCCGTCCTGACGACCACGACGTCGAACTCATCGCGAGGGGCCCGGGTCAAGGTCCCGCCTCCGTCTCGTCTCGTCCGCACTCTGCGGCGCCACCATGATCATGGTCACCGGCCGCCCCACGAGTCAACAGTTCCGCGCCCCCGCGCTCAGCCCCGCCGTACCCGTCCCGCGATGCGGCGGCCGAGGCGGCCCAGTGGGCTCGGGCGGCGGTTCCAGGCGCGGAAGGACTCGGTCCGGCCGCTGCTGCCCGCCTGCTCGATCGCCGCTTCCACGGCCGCCAGCGATTCGGCCGGCAGGGCGCGTACGGCGGGGCGCAGTACGTCCTCCAGCAGGGCGGACGCGGTGCGGGTCCAGTGGTCGCCCGCGTGCGGGTGGGTGCTCCAGGTGAGGTAGCAGTCGGCGGTGAATCCGGCGTCCACCCGCAGCCGTTCGCCCACCGCCGCCTCCCGCGCCTCGCGGGCGTACGCCGCCAGGAGGCCGGGGTCGTCGGTGTGCACGAAGGCGTACATCTCCGCTTCGGGGCGGCCGGGGGTCAGCAGGCGGCGGGCGAGTGCGCCGTAGGCGTGCTCGCGTACCGCCGCCTCCAGCGGTTCGGCGCGGGACGCCAGCGAGCGGACGTACTCCGCCCAGCCGGACGCGGCGGACGGCGGCTCTCCCGTCTCGGCGGCGGGATCGCCGCCCCGATCGCCGCCCTCCGCCGACACGGACGCCGAACTCCCCATGGTTCGGGCGAAGTCGAGCAGCAGCAGCGCCGAACGTACCCGGCCGCCGATCTGCTGGGGAAAGCCCTGGAGCACCTCGTGGGCCAGCTCCGTCGCGTCCTCGTCGTCGGCGGGGGCGGCCAGGGCCGCGTCCACGAGCCGGGACCAGGTGCCCGCCGCGCGGTGGGTGTCCGACGTGGCGGCCTCCAGCACCAGCCGCGCCTCGCCCGCGGTCGGCGCACGGTCGTCCCACACCAGGCCCACCGCCGTCCGCAGCACCAAGGGCTCCGCGAAGGGCGACAGTCCCGCTGCCCGCAGCACCCGGTGCAGGGCGGCGGCCCGGTCCTCGCCGCAGCTCGCCCTGGCCTCCGCCGACGCCGCGCACATCCGCAGGTGGGGCAGTGACTGCGAACCGGTGAAGGGCAGCTCGACCTGTCTCAACAGGGCGGCCACCCGCACCGGTTCGGTGGGTGCAAGCTCGTCCAGGGCGACCAGCAGGGCGGTACGCACGTCGAACTGTTCGTACAGCAGTTCCAACAGGGCGGGGCCCCAATCCGGTTCGGCGTCGCCGCCCAGCATCGCGGGCGCCAGCCGGCGTATCGCGTCCGGCAGAAGATCGGCGCAGTCGACGTCCAAGAGCTTTGCCACACGCAGGAGTTGGATGGTCCGTGCGACCTCGGGCCGGGAAGCGGGACCGCTCAGCTCGGTGCGGATCTCCGGTCCCAGCGCTTCCGCGACGGCCCGGCCCTCCGGGCCGTCGAAGGCGTCCCGGCCGGGCAGTTCGAGGGAGTCGTTGCCGCCCCGCACGGCCTCCGTCGCCAGCATCGCGGCCAGCGGAGCGGTCACCGAGGCGGGGGCGCGGCCGTCGAGGGCGCCGAACAGCCGCCCCACGGCGTCGAATTCGTCGCGGTTGCGGTCGCCCGGCCCGGGGGCGGTGAGGGCGTCCACGAGCCGGGCGGTCTGCTTGGCGTCGAGCGCGTACGGCCGCTCGGCTGCCCAGCGGGCGGCGGCGGCGCGCTCGGCGGAACCGAGGGCGATGCCCGCGCCGAGGGCGGTCACGGCGAGAGGGCCGGCGGCGAAGGGTTCACCATGCAGTTTCCGGGCCTCGGCGAAGAGTTCGGGGGCGCGGTTGCGCCACACCAGCGCGGCGGTCTCCGCCCACGCGTCACCGGGGCCGCTCAGGGGCCGGCTGCGGGGGCCGGTGCACACATGGACGTGCAGCCCCGCCTCCGCCAGCCCCTCGGCGTCCCGGGGGAGCACCCCGAGTACCCGCTGCGGGGCGGTGCGGGGACTGCGGGTGTACGTCGTGAAGGTCAGGCGCTCCGCGTGCTCCGGCGGCAGTGCGGAGGCTGCCAGGCCCAGCCACCGGGCCACGTCCGCGCTCTGCCGTTCGACCAGCACCACCTGTTCGCCGCCGCCGGAAGAGCCGCCGGAGGGTCCGCCGGAAGACCCGGCGCAGGCCCGGCGCAGGTCGGCGAAGACGCCCGTGAGCCAGGGGCCGCGCGACACGGCGAAATCGCCCAGCGCCTCGCGCTCCAGGCCGAGGGCCGCGTGCGTGCCGCCGAGCGGGTCGGGTATCGCGCCGCCGGGCGTCACCGCGACCCAGCGCGGCGAGCGCCACGCGGTGATGGGGAGCCGGTCGCCGGGGAGCTGCCCGCCCGCGGGGACGAAGACCGCGTGGGAGTGGAAGCGGGGCGGCCCCGAACCGTCGCTGCGCACGGGCACGGTCCGGGACACCATCCGGCCGCCGTCGGCGAGCAAGGTGTAGGTGAACGCCTCGGGCAGGGAACGGAGTTCGGCGTCCGTGGGCAGGAACGGCGCGTCCTCGGGCGCCTCGTAGCCGAGCAGTGGCTCGATCTCCGCGAGGAGGGCCGAGGAGATGCCGGGCGCGACCGCGGTGAACCGGCCGCGGGTTCCGTCGTCCCCCGGTGCGGCGGAGGTGTAGTGCACCTGTGCGAGGCTCATCTGTCGGCTCTCTCGTCCTTGCCGCGACCATCCCCGAAATTCCCCACCCAGGACGCCGGCGGGGAGAGGCCCGGCAGTCGTGTGGGGGCGACGCTATCAAGGTCCGGCCCCCGCGACCCACGTACGCCCGCGAGGCCGCCCGTACCGGCCGGCGCCGGGCGTGCGGGCGGCCGACGGGTGGCCTGGAGCGGTCGGGAAGCGGGGCGGGGCGGGGCCCGCGCGGGCCGGGCGCACGGGGGTTCCGGGACGAGCGACGGCCCTCGGCCCAGGGGCGGTCGCGGCCCGCGAGGCCTGAGCGAGGGCGATTCGACGTGCCGGCCCGCATCGAGGCGCCGGGCGGGCCGCGCCACCCGGCCCCTTAGCCGGGTGGCGCGGCAACCCGGGCGGCGGCTACCGCGCCTCGGCCGGCCAACCGCCGTACGGCACGGTGATCAGTTCCATGGCGTGGCCCGCCGGGTCCATGAAGTACACGCCCCGGCCGCCGTCGTTGTGGTTGACCGTGCCGGGCTGCCTGCGGTGGGGATCGGCGTAGTGCTCGACGCCGAGCCGTTCGATCCTGGCGTACGCGGCCTCGAACTCCGTCTCGGAGACCAGGAATGCGTAGTGCTGCGGGGTGATGGTGTCCGCGGGGACGGTGGCGAAGTCCAGCGTGACGCCGTTGCTCAGGGCCACCGCGACGAACGGGCCCCACTCGGCTGTGATGTCGAGACCGAGCAGTTCCGTGAAGAACCGCGCGGACTCCCGGTTGTCCCGGGCGTGGACGATGGTGTGGTTCAACTCGACCGACAAGGAATGCCTCCTGCGGGCATGTCCTGGCGCCTCCATGCCTCACCCGGACGGTGACCGGCACGCGATGCCGCCCCCGATTCTAGTCCGGGCGGCGGTCCGGGTGGCGGTCCAGGTCACGGGACGCGGTGCGGAACTCGCCGTAGGGCGAGCCGGCTTGGGTGCGGGCAGGCCGGAGCTTCGCCCGGCCGACGCTCGACTCTTTCGCGTCGCCCCCGTCACGCGGGCTGGAGCAGGTCCCAGCGGTTGCCGTACAGGTCCTCGAAGACCGCGACCGAGCCGTACGTCTCGTGCCTCGGCTCCTCCAGGAAACGCACACCGGCGGCCGACATCCGCGCGTGGTCGGCGGCGAAGTCCTCGGTGTGCAGGAAGAACCCCACCCGGCCCGCCGTCTGCGCGCCGACGCTCGCGCGCTGGGCCTCGTCCTTCGCCCGCGCCAGCAGCAGCCCGGCGCCCTCGCCCGCACCGCGCGGCCGCACGACCACCCACCGCGAGCCGTCGCCCCGGTCGGTGTCCTCGACCAGCGCGAAGCCGAGGGCGTCGCGGTAGAAGGCAATGGCCTCGTCGTAGTCGCGGACGACCAGCGTGACCAGGGGGATGTGCGACATGACGGCTCCTCGGGGGCGGGACCTGGGCGGCGGACCTCGACGGCGGGGGAGGGCGGCGGCGCGGTGACGCCGACGCACCGGACCGGACGACGGGCCAGGGATTGGTTATACGTAACACTAACGCGCGGTCCGCCGCCGGGACCACAATGCACCGCATGGACCTGAGCGACATCTCCGGGCTGGTGGCCCGCGCCCGAAGTCTCGCCGTGCCCGGCGCGCGTGCCGTCCTCGGCATCGCCGGGCCGCCCGGAGCGGGTAAGTCCACCCTGGCGGAACGGCTCGTCGGGGAACTCGGCCCGCTCGCCGTCCTCGTCCCCATGGACGGATTCCATCTGGCCGGGGCGGAGCTGGAGCGGCTGGGCCGCGCCGACCGCAAGGGCGCTCCCGACACCTTCGACGCGGCCGGGTACGTCGCCCTACTGCACCGGCTGCGCCAGTGGCCCGCGGCCGGAACGGTCTACGCCCCGCGCTTCGACCGTGCCCTGGAGGAGCCGCTCGCCGGAGCCGTGGCCGTCGAGCCGGACGTCCCGCTGGTGATCACCGAGGGCAACTACCTGCTGCACGACGAGGGTCCGTGGCGACAGGTGCGCGGGCTGCTGGACGAGAGCTGGTACGTCGCACTCGACCCCGCGGTACGCGTCGAACGCCTCGTCGCCCGGCACGTCCGCTTCGGCCGCCCGCGCCCGGCGGCCGAGGCATGGGTGGCCCGCTCCGACGAGCCCAACGCCCGCCTGGTCGAGCGGAGTCGGGCCCGCGCCGACCTCGTGGTGCGGGAGGGGACGGCGGACGTCGACCGGATGCGGGCCAACCTGCGGCGTCCTTGACCAGGCAGCCCTTGGGCAGGGCGTCGTCGGGCGCGCGGGAAGCGTCCCGCGTGCGACCGCCGGGGTGTGCGGGGCGCCGGGCGAAAGATCTGACCATTTAGCTCGATCGGAGTGTTGTGCTCCGGTTTGTCGGGAGGGTGGTGGGAAGGCATGGATGATCTTGACGAGGTGCCTCCGTCCTGGGGCAGTTTCCGGCCCGGGGCGTCTTCCGCCGATCCTGGAGGATCCATGCGACACCCTGTCTCCCGCCTGCGCCCGCGGGCCCTGGCCGTCGGCCTCGCGCTGGCCGCCGCCGCACTCGTGCCCGCCGGTTCCGCCGGTGCGGCCGCCGATCCGTACGCGTGGGCCGCACTGGGCGACTCGTACACCGCCGGCGGCTTCGTGGGCGATCCGCTGCCCGCGCTGGGCGACGCCTCGCGCGACGGCTGCGACCGCACCACCGACGCCTACCCCGACGTCGTCGAGCGTGAGCTCGCCGAGTTCCCGCCCGGCAGGCCCGTCGACCTGACCAACGTCAGCTGCGGCAATGCCACCGTCGAGAACATCGCCACCGTCAAGCAGACGCCGATCAGCCTGGTCCAGCCCCCCGCGGACGGCTGGCCGGCGGTGGACACGCAGATCAAGAGGGCCGGCCTGAACGACGAGACCGACGTCGTCACCGTCGGCATCGGGGGCAACAGCCTTCCCTTCGGCGGCATTCTCCTCAGATGCCTCAACGACGGTGCTACCGGCAAGTCCTGCCGCGACCACTACACCAACCCGCCGGAGGGGGAGGAGAGCATCGAGGAGAAGCTCCGGCGGGTCGAGGGCGAGTACATCGAGATGCTGGCCCACGTGCACGACGCGGCACCGAACGCCCAAGTGATCACCGTCGGCTATCCGGCGGTCCTGCCCGAAGACAGCAGCGACTGCAACCGCCTCGCCCTCACCGAGGTCGGCGCGATCTCCCACGCCGACGTCGACTGGCTCCGGGACGAGGTCCTGGAGAGGCTGAACGCGTCGATCCAGCGGGTGTCCGGGTTCTTCGGCGACCGTTACGTCGACGTCTACTCCTCCAGCGTCGGCCATGACGCCTGTCAGCCCGCGCAGGAGAAGTGGGTGGAGGGTGTCTGCGGCGACGCCGCGGACTACTGGCCCGCCAAGGTCGGCGCGCTGAACTGCGCCCTCGTCAACAAGCGCGCCACCCTGGTCCACCCCAACGCCGACGGTCACGCCAACACCGCGAACCACGTCGAGCGCGCCATCCGCATCGCCCTCCTCAGCTGACCGGTCCGGCCTCCCCCGCCCCCATCAGCCTGCCCCGGGATGTCATTCCTCGGGGCGGGCCGGCGGCCGCCCCGCACCCGCTCGCGTCCCCGCCGCCCGCGCGGGAGGATGCTGGGTGCGGTGCGCGCCCGGCGGACGGGTGCGCGCCCCGTTCCGCACGCGTCGCCAGGAGGCCCGTATGTCCGACCAGCCGAACCAGCCCCAGCCCTTCACGGCCGAGGTCTACCGGGCCCGGATGGCACGGGCCGCCGACGCCGCCGGGGAGGCCGGGCTCGCGGGGCTGCTCGTCGCGCCGGGGCCGGACCTGGTCCACCTCACCGGGTACCAGCCGATCGGCACCGAGCGCCTCACCCTGCTGGTGCTCGCCCCCGGCAAGGACCCCGTGCTGGTCGTCCCGACGCTGGAGGCGCCCGACGCGGAACGTGCCGTCGGCGCGCCCGCGCTCACCCTGCGGGACTGGACCGACGCGAAGAACCCGTACGACGTGACCGTCCCGCTCCTCGACGCCGCCGGCCGCTACGGCATCAGCGACAACGCCTGGGCCATGCACCTGCTCGGCATCCAGCAGCGGCTGCCCGGCAGTGCGTACGCCTCGCTCACCGAGGTACTGCCGATGCTGCGGGCCGTGAAGGACGCGGCCGAACTGGAGCGGCTGGCGGCGGCGGGCGCGGCGGCCGACGCCACGTACGAGGAGATCCTGAAGGTCCGCTTCGAGGGCCGCAGGGAGACGGAGATCGCGGCGGACCTCACCGACCTGCTCACCCGGTACGGGCACGAGCAGGTGGACTTCACCGTCGTCGGCTCCGGCCCGAACGGCGCCAACCCGCACCACGAGGCCGGCGACCGGACCATCGGGCGCGGCGACATGGTGGTCCTCGACTTCGGCGGGCTGAAGCACGGCTACGGCTCCGACACCTCCCGGACCGTGCACGTCGGCGAGCCGACCGCCGAGGAGCAGCGCGTCCACGACATCGTCCGGGAGGCCCAGCGGGCCGGCTGCGACGCGGTGCGGCCCGGCGCGGCCTGCCAGGACGTCGACCGGGCGGCCCGCGCCGTCATCACCGAGGCCGGGTACGGCGAGCGGTTCATCCACCGCACCGGCCACGGCATCGGCGTCACGACCCATGAGCCGCCCTACATGATCGAGGGCGAGGAGCGGCCGCTGGTGCCCGGCATGTGCTTCTCCGTGGAGCCGGGCATCTACCTGCCGGGGCGGTTCGGCGTCCGGATCGAGGACATCGTGACCGTCACCGAGGACGGTGGCCGCCGGCTGAACGCCACCGCCCGCGAGCTGGCGGTGGTGGAGTAGGCCGGGGGCCTCCCGCACGGCCGCCTCACACGTCCATCCGTCCGGGCCCCCGTCCGGGCCCCCCGTGCGGGGCTCACCCGTCGAACAGCACCGCGCACGACTCGGCCGGCAGGCGCAGCAGTCCGTCGGCGTCCGGGGCGGACACCTCGCCCCAGGAGGCCAGCACCTTGCCGCCGTCGCCTCGGTGCCGGGGCGCGCCGAGCGGGACGACGGCCTCGGCGTCCGACAGGTTCACCGCGACGCGCACGTCGCCCCGGCGGTAGGCGAGCCAGCGGGCGTCCTCGTCGTGGGCGACCTTCACCGAGGCCAGGTCCGGATCGTGCAGATCGGGCAAGGTGCGCCGCAGAGCGATCAGTTCGCGGTACCAGTCGAGCAGCCGGGCGTGCGGCTCGCGGTCCGGTTCGGTCCAGTCCAGGCACGAACGGTCACGGGTGGCGGCGTCCTGCGGGTCGGGGATCTCCTCCTCGGCCCAGCCGTGCGCCCCGAACTCCCTTCGTCTGCCGTTGCGTACGGCCTCGGCCAGCTCGGGGTCGGTGTGGTCGGTGAAGAACTGCCACGGCGTGCGGGCGCCCCACTCCTCACCCATGAACAGCATCGGGGTGAACGGCCCGGTCAGCACCAGGGCCGCGGCGCACGCCTGGAGACCGGGCGACAGGGAGGCGGCCAGCCTGTCGCCGAGCGCCCGGTTGCCGATCTGGTCGTGCGTCTGCGCGTACCCGACGAACCGGTGCGCCGCGGACCGGGACACGTCGACCGGGCGGCCGTGCACGCGCCCCCGGAAGCTGGAGTACGTGCCGTCGTGGAAGAACGCGCGGGTCACCGTCTTGGACAGGGCGGCCAGCGGGGCGGCGGCGAAGTCGGCGTAGTAGCCCTGGGACTCGCCGGTGAGCGCGGTGTGCAGCGCGTGGTGGAAGTCGTCGTTCCATTGGGCGTGGAGCCCGAGGCCGCCCTGCGCGCGCGGGGTCGTCGTGCGCGGGTCGCAGAGGTCCGACTCGGCGACGAGCGCCAGCGGCCGGCCCAGCTCCGCGGCCAGCGCGTCGGTGGCCGCTGCCAGCTCCTCCAGGTAGGTCAGCGCGCGGGTGTCGGCGAGCGCGTGCACCGCGTCCAGCCGCAGCCCGTCGAGGCGGAAGTCGCGCATCCAGGCGAGCGCGCTGCCGAGGAGGTAGGCCCGGACCTCGTCGGACCCCGGGGCGTCCAGATTGACCGCCGAGCCCCACGGGGTGTGATGGGTGTCGGTGAAGTACGGGCCGAAGGCGGGCAGGTGGTTGCCGGACGGGCCGAGGTGGTTGTGCACCACGTCGAGCAGCACACCGAGCCCGAGGCCGTGCGCGGTGTCCACGAACCGCTTGAACCCCTCCGGCCCGCCGTACGGCTCGTGCACCGCCCACAGCGAGACGCCCTCGTACCCCCATCCGTGGGTGCCCGGGAACGGGCAGACCGGCATCAGCGACACATGGGTGACGCCCAGCTCCGCCAGATGGCCCAGCCGGTCCGCGGCCGCGTCGAAGGTGCCCGCGCCGGTGTACGTCCCGACGTGCAGCTCGTACAGCACCGCGCCCGGCAGCCCGCGCCCCGGCCACGGATGCGCCCAGGCGTACGCGTCCTGGTCCACCACCGCGCTCTCCCCGTCCGGGCCGCCCGGCTGCCGCCGCGAACGGGGGTCGGGCAGCACCGGCCCGCCGTCCAGCGAGTAGCCGTACCGGTCGCCGTCGGCGGCCTCCGCCTGCGCCGTCCACCAGCCCGCACGCGCCGGGTCGCGCTCCATCGGCACGCCCGCACCGGACAGCCGGAGCTCCACCGCCGCCGCGTCCGGGGCCCACACCTCGAACTGCATCCGCCACTCCTCGTCCGTCGTCCGCATGAAAGGGCCGGGTGGTCCCATGATCGGCCGGGCGCGCCGCCGCGGCCTCCCCGTGCCGGAGCCCGCCCGTTCCCCGGCGAAGGCCGTTCGGACCTGATCATTTCCCGGCCGCGTCCCGCTCATACGTGACACGGCCCGCGACCGGGACCGGACTCCCCGGGAGCCGTACGCACCCGAGCGCGGAAGCCGGTGTTCCGCGGGGACCGGCCGTTCCGGGCGCCGCCCGTTCTGGACAGTGCGGGGGCCTCGGCCCGACAATCGGCACTGTGACGTCCTCCTTCGAGCCCAGCACGACTCCCGCGCGGGTGTCCGACGCCCAGCGGGACCGTGTGCTCGACGTGCTCCGGGAGGGCGCGGCGCAGGGGCGGCTCTCCCACGACACGTTCGTGCGCCGCATGGAACTCGCCTTCGCCGCGCACCGGTCCGACCAACTCGCCGCGCTCACCGCGGACCTGACGTCGCGCGAGCCGTGGTCGCGCCGGCTGTACCGGGCAGTCGGAGAGGTCTCCGGGTTTCCCTCCCGGATCCGGATGGCCTGGCAGACCGAACGGCTGCCGAGGCTGCTGCTGCCGCCCGCCGGACCGGCGCCGCTGCTGATCGGCCGCGATCCCGGCAACGGCCTGCGGCTCAACCACGAGACGGTCTCCCGGCGGCACGCCGAACTGACCGCGCACGGCGGCTGGTGGATGATCCGCGACCTCGGCTCCACCAACGGCACCTGTGTGAACCGCCAGCGGGTGACCGGCGCGGTTCCGGTCCGCGACGGCGACCAGGTCAGCTTCGGCCGGATGAGCTTCCGCCTCACCGCCCCGGTCCCGCCGCAGCGGGGCTGACGCCCGCCCCGGCGACCGGCCGGGCGGGCCGACGCCCGCCCGGCTGCGCGCTACCCCTCCCGCACCCGGCGCAGCAGCGCCACCGGCCGGGCCGCGAACAGCTCCGCCGCCGCGACCTCGCCACCGGTGAACTCCCGCTCCGGAGCCAGCACATCGGCCCAGCGCCCGGTGTCCGGCAGGGTGAGCACGGTGTCCCGCCAGCCGCCCGCCTCCGCCAGCCGCAGCGACAGCCGGGTGACCGCGGTGACGGCCTCCCCGGAGCGGGCGAACGCCAGCAGATGGTCGGCCGCCGGGCCCCGCACGGCCAGCGGGGCGTACGTCCCCGACTCGCCGTACGCCTCCGGCAGCCGCGAGCGCAGATCCAGGGCGGCGGCCGTCAGCGCCGCCTTCTCGCTCGGCTCCCCGCCCGGCCGCCGGAACGGGCGGCGGTTGTCCGGGTCGACCAGCGCCAGATAGTCGTCCTCGGTGCCTTGGTAGAGGTCCGGCACGCCCGGCATGGTCAGGTGCACCAGCGCCGCGCCGAGCACATTGGCCCGCACATGGGGGCGCAGCTCCCGGGCGAAGCCGGTCAGCAGCTCCCGCACCGGCCCCTCGGCGCTGCCCGGACCGGCCGCCACGAAGTCCGACACCGCCCGCTCGTACGCCGGGTCGGGCTCGGTCCAGGTGGTGGAGAGCCCCGCCTCGCGGACGGCCTTCAGCAGGGCCGGCTCCAGCCGGCCGGCCAGTTCGTGGGCGTCGAGGTCCGCGCAGCCGAACGCCGACTGCCACGCGTTCCAGGCGAGTTGGGGATCGGGCGGCAGCACTCCGGTGGCCTTCGCCAGCCGGTCCACCAGCTCCGCCCAGCGGCGCGGGCACTCCGAGAGCACCGCGACACGGGCGCGCACGTCCCCGCTGCGCTTGGCGTCGTGCGTCGTGAGCACGGTGCCGGTGCCGGGCCAGTCGCGCGCGAGGCGCGCGCTGAACGCGTGGAACTCCTCGGGCGCCACGGCGGGCCGGCCGGGGTCGCCGCCCACCTCGGTGGCGGAGATCAGCGGGACGTACCGGTAGAAGGCGGTGTCCTCCACGGACTTGGCGTGCAGCGCCGAGGCGGTCTGGGCGAACCGGGCGCAGAAAGCGGCCTGCGCCGGGCCGTCACCGAGCCGCCCCAGCGCCAGTTCCCGGACGACCTCGACGGCGGTGGCCTCCTCCGGCACGTCGAACGCCGCCTTCGCGTCGCGCACCGCTGACTCCGGGAGCGCGGACTCCGCGAGTTCCGTCACCGGGCCGCCGGCCGTGACGTACGGGCGGTAGACGGGGACGCGGACCAGCAGTTCGCGGAGTGCGGTGCGCAGCGCCCACGGCGCGTGGTCGCGCAGGGCGGGGTCGGCCGCGCAGACCTCGGTGGCCAGCCGGGTGAGCCAGGCGGTCTCCGCCGCCAGCTCGTGCTCCACCACGTGCTCGGCGGCGCGCCGGACGGTCGCCGGCCAGTAGCCGCCGCGGTCCTCGGGCGGCCCGGCGAAGTCCCGGTACCGGCCCACCAGCTCGGCGGCCCCGTCCGGGTCGGTGAACAGGCCGTCGATCCGGTGCAGCGCGTCGTAGCCGGTGGTGCCGGCGACCGCCCAGCCGGCGGGCAGCGTCTCCTGTCCGGTGAGGATCTTCTCCACCACCGTCCACCGGCTGCCGGTGGCCGCCGCCAGCCGGTCCAGATAGGCGCCGGGGTCGGCCAGTCCGTCCGGGTGGTCGACGCGCAGCCCGTCCACCACGCCGTCCGCGATCAGCTCCAGCACCTTGGCGTGGGTGGCGGTGAAGACCTCCGGGTCCTCGATCCGCACGCCGATCAGCTCGGAGACGGTGAAGAAGCGGCGGTAGTTCAGCTCGGTGCGGGCCAGCCGCCACCAGGCCAGCCGGTAGTGCTGGGCGTCCAGCAGCTCCGGCAGCGGCAGCGAGGACGTCCCGGCCCGGAGCGGGAACTCCTGCTCGCCGTAGCGCAGCACCTCGCCGTCGACGGTGAACCGGCCGAGCTCGTCGCCGACCCGGCCGCCGAGCACCGGCAGCAGCACCTTGCCACCGCCCGCGGCCCAGTCGATGTCGAACCAGCGGGCGTACGGCGAGTCCGGTCCCACGCGCAGCACCTCGCGCAGCGCGGGGTTGTGGCGCGGCGAGGCCGCCATGTGGTTCGGCACGATGTCGAGGATCAGCCCGAGTCCGTGCGCGCGGGCGGTCGCGGCGAGCCGGCGCAGCCCCTCCTCACCGCCCAGCTCGTCCCGGACCCGGGTCGGGTCCACCACGTCGTACCCGTGCCGTGAGCCGGGTACGGCCTCCAGCACGGGGGAGAGGTGCAGATGCGAGACACCGAGCGAGGCCAGGTGGGGAACCGCGTCCCCGGCGGCCGCGAAGGTGAAGTCCGGTTGGAGCTGGAGCCGGTACGTGGCGGATGGCGTCATGCACACGTAAGTACCCAGCCCGAGCCGATCCGTGTCATCGGGCGGCGGTACGCAGCCCGCGCGCGCCGGGGAATTCACCCGCCGGCACCACCCGTTCGGCCGAGCCGGAGCCGGAGCCGGAGCCGGAGCCGGAGCCGGAGCCGGAGCCGGAGCCGGAGCCGGAGCCGGGGCGCTTCGTGGCCGGTCGGCCCCGGAGCGCCCCGGAAGGGCCGGGCGGGCCTATGCGGGCCGCTTGAGCACCGTGAGGCTGCGGCCGACGAGCTGGACCCGCTCGCCCGCCGACACCTTCGGTCCGGCGCCCGGCGGCACGCCGTCCCGGAGCGCGGTGTCGACCACCACCTCCCAGTGCGCCCCGTGGTTCACCGGAACGGCGAATTCCAGCGTCTCCGCGCCCGCGTTGAACATCAGCAGGAACGAGTCGTCGGAGATCCGCTCGCCGCGCGGCCCCGGCTCGGAGATCGCGTGGCCGTTCAGGAACACGGTCATCGCCTTGGCGTGCGCCGCCTGCCAGTCCCGCTGGGTCATCTCCTCGCCCTCGGGGGTGAACCACGCGATGTCGGACAGCTCGTCGTGGGTTCCCTCCACCGGACGCCCGTGGAAGAAGCGGCGACGGCGGAACACCGGGTGGTCGCGGCGGAGCCAGACCATCGAGCGCGTGAACTCCAGCAGGCGTACGTCCGCCCCCGCCGAGCCGCCCGCCGCCTCGTCCCCGTCACCCTCACCCTCGCCCCGGCCGTCGGAGGCGGAACGCGGCGCCGGCCAGTGCACCCAAGACAGCTCGTTGTCCTGGCAGTAGGCGTTGTTGTTACCCCGCTGGGTGCGGGCGAACTCGTCGCCGTGGCTCAGCATGGGTACGCCCTGGGACAGCATCAGGGTGGCGATGAAGTTGCGCATCTGCCGCTCCCGCAGCTCCCGCACCGCCTCGTCCTCGGTGTCGCCCTCCACCCCGCAGTTCCAGGACCGGTTGTGGCTCTCGCCGTCGCGGTTGCCCTCGCCGTTGGCGTCGTTGTGCTTGTCGTTGTACGAGACCAGGTCGTGCAGGGTGAAACCGTCGTGGCAGGTGGTGAAGTTGATCGAGGCCAGCGGTCGGCGCCCGTCGTCCTGGTAGAGGTCCGAGGAGCCGGTCAGCCGCCCGGCGAACTCCGCCAGGGTCCGCGGCTCGCCCCGCCACAGGTCGCGCACGGTGTCGCGGTACTTGCCGTTCCACTCGGTCCACAGCGGCGGGAAGTTCCCCACCTGGTAACCGCCCTCACCGACGTCCCACGGCTCCGCGATCAGCTTCACCTGGCTCACCACCGGGTCCTGCTGCACCAGGTCGAAGAACGACGACAGCCGGTCCACCTCGTGGAACTGGCGCGCCAGCGTCGCCGCGAGGTCGAAGCGGAAGCCGTCCACATGCATCTCGGTGACCCAGTACCGCAGCGAGTCCATGATCATCTGGAGCACGTGCGGGGACCGCATCAGCAGTGAGTTCCCGGTGCCGGTGGTGTCCATGTAATAGCGCTGGTCGTCGGTCAGCCGGTAGTACGAGGCGTTGTCGAGCCCCCGGAAGGAGAGCGTCGGCCCCAGGTGGTTGCCCTCGGCGGTGTGGTTGTAGACGACGTCGAGGATGACCTCGATGCCCGCCTGGTGCAGCGCCTTCACCGCCTGCTTGAACTCCAGCACCTGCTCGCCGCGGTCGCCCCAGGAGGCGTACGCGTTGTGCGGGGCGAAGAAGCCGATGGTGTTGTACCCCCAGTAGTTGGCGAGGCCCGCGTCGGCCAGCCGGTGGTCCTGGACGAACTGGTGCACCGGCATCAGCTCGATCGCGGTCACCCCCAGCTCGGTCAGGTGGGCGATGACCTCGGGGTGCGCCAGCCCGGCGTACGTCCCGCGCAGTTCCTCGGGCAGGCCCGGGTGAAGCATCGTCAGGCCCTTGACGTGGGCCTCGTAGATCACCGTGCGGTGATAGTCCGTCCGGGGGCGCCGGTCGTCGCCCCAGTCGAAGTACGGGTTGACCACCACCGACGACATCATGTGCGGGGCGGAGTCGAGGTCGTTGCGCTCGTCCGGCCGCCCGAAGGGGTAGCCGTACACCGCCTCGCCCCACTCGATCTTCCCCGAGACGGCCCGCGCGTAGGGGTCGAGCAGCAGCTTGGCGGAGTTGCACCGCTGCCCGTGCTCCGGTTCGTAGGGGCCGTGCACCCGGAAGCCGTAGCGCTGACCCGGCATCACGCCGGGCAGGTAGGCATGCCGGACGAAGGCGTCGGACTCACGGAGTTCGACCGCCGTCTCCGAACCGTCGTCGTGCAACAGGCACAACTCGATGCGGTGGGCGGCCTCCGAGAAGACCGCGAAGTTGGTTCCGGCGCCGTCGTACGTGGCGCCGAGCGGATACGCGTGTCCCGGCCAGACCTGCATAGATATGACTCTTCCATTTCTGATCCGGGTGCGGTGCCGTTCTCGGGCTCTTCAGCCAGATAATCCCCGAAAGTGGGGTCCTTACCTAGTACGCCGGGCGGTTCGGCCGGAAGCGGCGGGGCGCGCACGGCGGCGCACGCCCCCGTTTCCCGTGTGTGTTCGGGCCGCTTCCGGGGGCCCGGTCAACCCCGCGCGCCGCCCTTCACCCCCGGGCGTGTCCAGCGCGTCGCCGCGCCGGTGCGGCGGAGGGCCCGGCCGGGGACAGGGTGCTTCATCACTATGAATCCGCTCACTCCACCCCATCTCGATGTCCGGAACGAGTCGGATGCGTGGGGGAGTTGGTGAAGGAGCCTCTCCATCCGGCTGCACCGCCCCATGTCCCCGGAGTACCCTTCCTTGATCGTTGGGTGGGGGAGTGGAAGGCGGTATGCGGGTGAGCTCGGGAGGGTTCGAGCTGCCCCCGGGTGACGTGAGTCACGACGGGGAGCCGAACGACGCCCCGCCCGGAGCCGTCTCCCTGGCGCAGCCCATGGAAATCGGCGCCGAACTGGGCTGGGGCGCGGAAGCGTGGGGCGAGGTGCGTACGCGTGCCCAGCGCGCCGGCCGTGCGTACATCTGGCTGAATCTCGTCGAACAACGGCTGCGTTCCGTGGTCGCCGCCGTCCTGGGGCCGGTCTACGAGCCCGTCAACGGCGACGACTGGGTGGTGGCCGCCGCCGGGCCTGCCGGACAGGAGTGGGTGCAGCGGGCCGTCGCGGTGCGCGAGGTGTCCCGGCGCAAGGGCTACCTGCTGGACCCGGCCGACGACAACGTGCTCAGCTTCCTCACCCTGCCGCAGCTCCGCGAGCTGATGGTCCAGCACTGGCCGTGTTTCGAGCCGTACTTCGACGACCGCAGGGACGTCGAGCTGGCCCTCGACGAGCTGGAGGTCGCCCGCAACGTCGTCTCCCGCAACCGGGCGCTCAACGAAGCCGTGCTGGCCCAGGCCGAGCGCGCCTCGGCGCGGCTGCTGGACATCCTCGGCGGCGGCGCCCCGGTCCCCTCCGCCGACCGGCTGCCGGTGGACGCGGTCGAGTCCCTGGTCGGCGACCGCTACGCCGACGTCGTCTCCGTCCACCCCGACCGGGTCCGGCTGCAACGGCAGCTCCCCGCCGAGGACCTGTTCGGCGGCGCCCGCAGGCTCGACGCGATCGGCATAGGGCTCAACCTGCTGGTGCAGAACTTCTCCGGTCGCCGGCTGATCCGGCTGGCCGAGACCGGCTGCCGGGTCCGCCTCCTGTTCATCAACCCGGCCAGCAGCGCGGTCCGGCGGCGCGAGCGGGAACTCGGGCTCAAGAAGGGCGAACTGAGCCGCTCGGTGGAGATGAACATCCTCCACATGCGCCGGGTGCGGGCCCGGCTGCGCGACCCCGGAGCCTTCCAGATCCAGGTCTTCGACGAGACGCCCCGCTTCACCGCCTACCTGGTGGACGGGGACGGCCCGGACGCCGTGGGCGTCGTGCAGACCTATCTGCGGCGCGCCCGCGGCATGGAGGCCCCGGTGCTGGTGCTCCGCGGGGCCGGGCGTGGCGTGGTGCGCGCGGGGCAGGACAGCGAGCACGGACTGTTCGAGACGTACCGCGAGGAGTTCGAGTCGGTCTGGACCGACTCCAGACCGGTCTCCTGACGGGGCTGTCAGTGGCGCGTGGCAGGGTGTCCTCATCGGGGGAAAGCACCACGAAGGAGGTAGGGATGAGCTGGCACCGCGAGCCGCTGGTCGGCTTCGACCTGGAGACGACGGGCACCGAGCCGCTGGAGGCCCGGATCGTGACCGCGGCCGTCGTCACCGTCGGGGACGGGACGGGCGAACCGGTGGGCGCGCGGGCGTGGCTGGCGGATCCGGGCATCAGGATCCCGGCGCAGGCGTCGGCGATCCACGGGATCAGCAGCGAGCGGGCGGCGGCCGAGGGGCGCCCGGTGGCCGAGGTGGCGGACGAGGTCGCCGACACGCTCGTCGCGCACTGGCGCGACGGCGTGCCCGTGGTGGCGTACAACGCGGCCTTCGATCTGACGCTGCTCAGCGCCGAGTTGCGCCGCCACGGGCTGCCCTCCCTGCGGGACAGGCTGGGCGGGGCGGGCATCGGCCCGGTCATCGACCCGTACACCGTGGACCGGGCCGTCGACCGGTACCGCAAGGGCAAGCGCAATCTGGAAGCGGTCTGCACCGAGTACGGCGTGGTGCACGGCGGCGCCCACGACGCCTCGGCCGACGCCCTCGCCGCGGTCCGGGTCGCGTACGCGATAGCCGGCCGGCACCCCGCGGTCGCCGCCCTCACCGCGGCCGAGCTGCACGAGCGCCAGATCACCTGGTACGCGGAGTGGGCCGCGGACTTCCAGGCGTTCCTGCGCCGCAAGGGTTCGGCGGACGCGGTGGTGGACGGAGACTGGCCGCTGCGGCGCGTCGTCGTCGAACCGAGCGACGCCCGGGTCTGAGCACCCGCGCCGCGCCGGTCGCGGGCTCCTTCAGAAGGGGTACCAGCGCACCTCGGGGTCGCCGTCGCGCAGCGAGTCCACCCGGCGGCGGAACTCGGCCAGCGCCTTCGGGTTGGACGGCGCGTGCTGGGCGACCCAGGCGCAGCTGGCCGTCTCCCGGGCGCCGCGCAGCACGGCGCAGCCGTCCCACTCCCGCACGTCCCAGCCGTAGGCGGCCGTGAAGTCGTCGTAGGCCGCAGGGTCGAGGCCGTAGCGGTCGCGGGAGAGCGCGAGCACCACCAGATCGTGTTCGCGCAGGTCGGCGGAGAACGTCTCCAGGTCGACGAGGACCGGTCCGTCCGGTCCGACCACGACGTTGCGCGGAAGCGCGTCGCCGTGGACGGGACCGGGCGTCAGGTGCGGGACGAGCGCGGCCGAAGCCGACGCGAAGCCGTCGCGCCGGGCGCGGAGGTAGTCGGCGTCGGCGGGGTCGATCGCGTCGCCGGCCATCCGGAGCCAGCGCTCCACCCCGCCGAGCAGTTCGCGGCGCGGCAGGGTGAAGCCGTCCGGGGCCGGCAGGGCGTGCACCCGGCGCAGGAGCGGGGCCAGGTCGCGGGGCTCCGTCGGGCGCACGGGATCCGGCAGCCGGTGCCACACCGTCACGGGGTGGCCCTCGGCCGTGCGGACGTCGGATTCGGCGGCCCGGACGGCGGGCACGCCCGCCGCGGCGAGCCATCCGGCGACGGCCACCTCGCGCTGCGCGCGCTCGTGCAGTTCGGGATGGAGCGTGGAGTTCCGGCCGACCTTGACCACCAGGTCGCCGACGGCGAAGACCGCGTTCTCGCCGAGTGCGATGAGCTTCGCACCGCTGGTCCCGGCCGAATCGGAAGATACAGTTCCGGCATATCCCGCGGCGGTCAGCACCTCGCGCGCACGCTTTTCGTCCATGGCGCGATTTTCGCATCCGTGCAGGCCACCTTGACGAACGGATCCCCCGTCAGCACGATGACGGAGGCCGACGAGGCGATCAGACCGGGATGAACCGGATCAAAACGACAAGGGGCCGTAGTGGTGACATCGGCGACCGCGACGGAGCGGTCGGGACAGCGGCGCACAGGACGGAGCGGCCCCGCCGGCCGGCCGGACCGCGCCGCCCGGGACAGAGCGGCCTGGTTCCTCGTACTGCCCGCGCTCATCCCGATCCTGATCCTCAGCGTCGGCCCGCTGCTCTACGGCATCGCGCTGTCGTTCACCGACGCGCAGTCCGGACGCACCCGTTCCACCCAGTGGATCGGCGCCCTCAACTTCCAGGACCTCCTCCACGACACGCTGTTCTGGGACTCGTTCCGGATCGGACTGCTCTGGGCCGTCGGCGTCACCGTGCCCCAGTTCCTGCTGGCACTCGGTCTCGCCCTGCTGCTCAACCAGAAGCTCCGGCTGCTCTGGCTCGCCCGCGCACTGGCGATCATCCCGTGGGCCATGCCCGAAGTGGTCGTCGGCATCATGTGGCGGCTCGTCTACAACCCCGACGCCGGCATCCTCAACGAGACCATCCGCGACCTCGGCCTCGGCGACGGCCGGGACTGGCTCACCGGCTTCGCGACCGCGCTGCCCGCCGTCATCGTCGTCGGCATCTGGGCCGGAATGCCGCAGACCACCGTGGCCCTGCTCGCCGGACTCCAGAACACCCCGCACGAACTCCACGAGGCCGCCGCCCTCGACGGCGCCGGCGCCTGGCGCCGCTTCCGCACCGTCACCTGGCCCGCGATCAAGCCGGTCGCGCTCTCCATCACCGCCCTCAACTTCATCTGGAACTTCAACTCCTTCGCCCTGGTCTACGTGCTGACCAGCGGCGGACCCGGCGGACGGACCCGGTTGCCGATGCTCTTCGCCTACGAAGAGGCCTTCCGCTACGGCCAGTTCGGCTACGCCGCCGCCATGGGCTGCGTGATGGTGGCCCTGATCTCCGTCATCCTCGCCCTCTACCTGGTGGGCCGGCTCCGCGGAGGTGAGGACCGATGAGCATGCGCACCGGACGAGCCGCCCGCGCCGGACAGTACGCCGCCCTCCTCGGCTACCTCGTCTTCCTCGCCTTCCCGTTCCTCTGGCTCCTCTCCACCGCCTTCAAGCCCGCCCGCGAACTGGGCTCCCTCCACCCCACCTGGATCCCCGAGAACCCCACCCTGGAGAACTTCCGGCAGGCGTTCGAGGAACAGCCGCTGCTCCGGGCCGCGGGGAACTCACTGACCGCCGCCGTCTGCG
This sequence comes from uncultured Streptomyces sp., assembly GCF_947488945.1. Lineage (GTDB taxonomy): Bacteria > Actinomycetota > Actinomycetes > Streptomycetales > Streptomycetaceae > Streptomyces. The sequence continues at coordinate 30,239 of NZ_CANLBS010000023.1, read as the reverse complement.
CCGGAGTGATCTGCGTCCTCATCGCCACGCCCATGGCCTATGTGATGGCCCGCCACCGCAACAGGCTCTCCGCCCTCGCCACCGGCTGGGTGGTGGTCAGCCAGGCGTTCCCCTTCGTCCTGCTGATCATCCCGCTCTTCCTGATCCTCAAGAACCTGCACCTGATCAACTCCCTGTGGGGGCTGATCATGGTGTACGTCGTCTGGTCGCTCCCGTTCGCCCTGTGGATGCTCGTCGGCTACGTACGGGCCGTGCCCACCGAACTGGAGGAGGCCGCCTCGGTCGACGGCGCCGGCAAGCTCCGCATCCTCGTCTCGGTGATCGCCCCGCTGCTCGCTCCCGGCATCGTCGCCACCGCCCTCTTCGCCTTCATCACCGCGTGGAACGAGTTCTTCTTCGCCCTGGTCCTGCTCAAGACACCGGAGAACCAGACCTTGCCGGTCGTACTCACCCACTTCATCGGCGCCGAGGGCGCGGCCGACCTCGGGCCGCTCGCCGCCGCCGCGTTCCTCGCCACCTTGCCCTCCCTGCTCCTGTTCGCGGTCATCCAGCGGCGGATCACGGGCGGCATGCTGGCCGGGGCGGTGAAGAGCTGATGCGGGCGCTCGCCCGCATCGCCTCGGCGGCGGCCGCCCTCGCCCTGCTGCTCACCGGCTGCACGTCCGGCGACGCCCCCCACGACAGCGGGACGATCCGCCTCCGCTTCCAGTCGCTGGCCTGGCAGACCGAGTCCGTCGAGGCCAACAAGGAACTCGTCGCCGAGTGGAACGCCGCCCACCCCGACGTCCAGGTCGACTACGTCCAGGGCAGCTGGGACAGCGTCCACGACCAACTGCTCACCTCGTTCGAGGGCGGCGAGGCGCCCGACATCATCCACGACGCCTCCGACGACCTCGCCGACTTCGCCTACGGGGGCTATCTCGCCGACCTCCGCACCCTGCTGCCCGACCGGCTGCGCTCGGACATCCCGGCGGAGTCCTGGCGGACCACCACGTTCGACGAGGGGATCTACGGCGTTCCGTTCCTCCAGGAACCCAAGGTCCTTATCGCCAACACCCGGCTGCTGAAGAAGGCCGGGGTCCGCATCCCCACCCCCGAGCGCCCCTGGAGCTGGACGGAGTTCCGCGAGGTCTCCCGGAAGCTGACCGGGAAGGGGACGTACGGCGTCGCCTGGCCCCTGAAGGAACCCGTGTCGATCACCCTCAACATGGGCCTCTCCGACGGTGGGCAGCTCTTCCACCGGGGCGCGGACGGCACGGTGGACCTCCGCTTCGAGCAGGGCGACCGGGTCGTCCCGGACACCGTCCACGCCCAGGTGAACACCGACCGCAGCGCCGCCCGGTCGGCCCTCGGCATGGGCGGATCCGATACCCTGCCGGGCCTGTTCGGCGGCAAGTACGCGATGGTTCCGCTCGGGTTCGCCTACCGCCAGCAGGTCGTCGAGCAGGCGCCCGAGGGCTTCGAGTGGTCGGTGCTGCCGATGCCCGCCGGTCGTGACGGGACCGCCCAGGGCGTCAGCCCGCAGACCCTCTCCGTCGCCGAGGACAGCCCGCACAAGAAGGAGGCCGTCGCCTTCCTCGACTTCCTGCTGAGCCCCCGCAACATGGTGCGGCTGGCCGAGGGCGACTGGATGCTGCCGACCGGCACCAAGGCGCTGGCCGACCCCGCGCTGCACACCGCCGAGAACGGCTGGGCGACCGGCACCGCGCTCGCCGAGAACCTGCGCCCCGCCCCCGCGCAGTCGGTGCGCGGCTATCCGGAGTGGAAGGACAAGGTCGCCACCCCGGCCCTCCAGGAGTACTACAGCGGCGCGATCGGCCTCGGCGACCTGAAGAAGCGCCTGGTCACCGACGGCAACCGGGTCCTGGCCCGCTACCAGCGCTGACCGGCCGCGTCCCGTGCGCCGGTGTGGACGTGCGGGCACGGGCCCGGTGCGCGGGTCTGTCAGACGGTCAGGTTCCGCGCCAGCAGCGGCAGCAGGCGGTCCCAGTGCCGCTCGCGTGCGGAGGCGTCGAAGGCGTCGGTGTCGGACATGGTGAAGCCGTGCACGGTGCCGGGGTAGACCTCGATGGACCGGGTGACGCCGGCTGCGTCCAGGGCCCGGCCGAGCTCTTCGGCGGCCTCCGGCGTCATGTCGTTCTCCGCGAGCCCGAAGTACACCTCCGCGTCCATGTCCCCCACCAGGCGGTGCGGACTGTCCGGCGCGTCGGTGACCAGCGCGGCCGGGTGGAAGCCGGCGACGGCCGCCACCCGGCCGGGGTGCGCCGCCGCGGTGCGCAGGGCCAGCGCCGCGCCCATGCAGTAGCCGACCACGGCGACCGGCCCCGCGGCCACCTCGGGGCGCGCGGTGAGGAAGTCGAGGTAGGCGGCCGCGTCACCCTCGGCCCGCGCGGGCGTGTGCGCCTCCATCAGGGGGAGGATCCCGGCGAAGACCGCGGGCCGGACGTCGTTGCCGATGTGCGGGGGGAGGTCCACCACGGGCGCCGGTCCGTGCCGGTGGAACACGTTGGGGACGAGCACGTAGTAGCCGTGCCCGGCGAGTTCCTCGGCCATCCGCTCCAGTGCGGGCCGCAGGCCGAAGGCGTCCATGTACAGCAGCACTCCGGGGTGCCGTCCGCCGCCCTCCGGGGAGGCGGCGACGGCGTCGGCCCCGCCGTCCGCGGTGGGGATCTTCAGCGTGGTGGTGGGCACGGTGTTCCTCTCCGTCCGCCGCGCCCCCGGCGCGGGGCGTGGGCCGTCAGGGTACGCGCCGGGCTGCCGGGACCGGGGCGGCCGGGTGCGGTGTGTCCCGGCGCCGGGTCTCCGGCGGTCCGAGGAGCGGGGACGAGCGGGACCACACCGCGCGGGCGGGGGCGCGCCCCGCCCCGTTCTGTCGGCCGGCTCGGTCGGGAGGACCAGTCGACCGAGCGATTTTGCATGACCATGCGATGTGATGCATACTCTTCCCATGTCAAAGGTTCTCACCTCCCTGCCCACCGGCGAACGCGTCGGCATCGCCTTCTCCGGGGGTCTCGACACCTCCGTCGCGGTCGCGTGGATGCGCGACAAGGGCGCCGTCCCGTGCACCTACACGGCCGACATCGGCCAGTACGACGAGCCCGACATCGCGTCGGTGCCCGGCCGTGCGACCGCGTACGGCGCCGAGATCGCGCGCCTGGTCGACTGCCGCGCCGCGCTGGTCGAGGAGGGCCTGGCCGCGCTGACGTGCGGAGCGTTCCACATCCGCTCCGGCGGCCGCTCCTACTTCAACACCACGCCCCTCGGCCGTGCCGTCACCGGCACGCTGCTGGTGCGCGCGATGCTCGAGGACGGCGTGCAGATCTGGGGCGACGGCTCGACCTTCAAGGGCAACGACATCGAGCGGTTCTACCGCTACGGCCTGCTCGCCAACCCGCACCTGCGCATCTACAAGCCGTGGCTCGACGCCGACTTCGTCACCGAGCTCGGCGGCCGCAAGGAGATGTCGGAGTGGCTGCTCGCCCACGACCTCCCGTACCGCGACAGCACGGAGAAGGCGTACTCCACCGACGCCAACATCTGGGGCGCCACCCACGAGGCGAAGACCCTGGAGCACCTCGACACGGGTGTCGAGACCGTCGACCCGATCATGGGCGTCCGGTTCTGGGACCCCGAGGTCGAGATCGAGACGGAGGACGTCACGATCGGCTTCGAGCAGGGCCGCCCCGTCACGATCAACGGCAAGGAGTTCGCCAACGCCGTCGACCTGGTGATGGAGGCCAACGCCATCGGCGGCCGGCACGGGCTCGGCATGTCCGACCAGATCGAGAACCGGGTGATCGAGGCCAAGAGCCGCGGCATCTACGAGGCCCCGGGCATGGCCCTGCTGCACGTCGTGTACGAGCGGCTCGTCAACGCGATCCACAACGAGGACACGGTCGCCCAGTACCACAACGAGGGCCGGCGCCTCGGCCGGCTCATGTACGAGGGCCGCTGGCTCGACCCGCAGGCGCTGATGATCCGCGAGTCGCTCCAGCGCTGGGTCGGCACCACCATCACCGGCGAGGTCACCCTGCGGCTGCGGCGCGGCGAGGACTACTCGATCCTCGACACCTCGGGTCCCGCCTTCAGCTACCACCCGGACAAGCTCTCCATGGAGCGCACCGAGGACTCGGCGTTCGGCCCGGTCGACCGGATCGGCCAGCTCACCATGCGCAACCTCGACATCGCGGACTCGCGCGCCAAGCTGGAGCAGTACGCCGGGCTCGGTGTCGTCGGCAACACCAACCGGACCCTGCTCGGCGCCGCCCAGGCAGCCTCGACCGGTCTGATCGGCGCCATGCCGGCGGGCGGCGCCGAGGTCATCGCCTCCCGCGGCAGTGCCGGAAGCGACGACGAGCAGATGCTGGACCGTGCCGCCATGGAGTTCGGCACCGACTGACACACCGGCACCGCCGGGCGGCCGCGTCCGTCCGGCGTCCCGGAGCACGACCCTTCGGCCGTGTCCGCGCCTTCTCCGTACGCCTCCGGGCGCGCGGGGGCCGCGCGGGCGCGGCCGTCGTGATTCCCCGGTCACCCGGCCGGACAGGGGCGTGGCTCGGGCCCGTCGCGACGGAGAAGCCGGTCCCGCCCGGACCGCCGTCCACCCCGCAGGACGCCTTCCACCGCGCCTCCCGGGCCGTCCCGCTCACTCCGCACAACACCCGTCGGACGTGCTTGAGTTCTCCCTCACCGTGTGACATTCCGCCCGGCCTTTCCCCCCTTCGCGCATCCGCCCGTACCCCCGCATGCTCCCGTAGCGCGATCTTGCCCGAGGGGCGCGCAGGGAGGTACGGAAACCTGATGGCCGCACCTGCGACGTCCCCGTCGCGGCCGGCGCGTCCGAGGCGTACCGCATGCTCACCGGGGGACGCGGTGGCGGTCGTGGGCGCGGTCTCCCCGCTCGCCGATGCCCAGCGCGGGTGTGTCGCATGCGTCCGGGCGAAAGGTGGGGGCGATTTCACGCCGTCTCTCTTTGCTGATCACGCCCGTTCCGGTGTGCCCGGGAGGAAGCTCCCGGTGGAGGAATGCGGCAACAAGGCTGGTGGACCGGGCCGGTTCGGGCCGGAGGTGGCACCGCTCAAGATCGGCGCGTCGGAGGTTGGCCGAAAAAGCGCGGAAGATTTGCGCGGGTGTGTCGAAGCCGTGGAGAGCCTTGATCTGTGCGCGTCAATCGGCCAGGGTTTCGAGCCAGCCCCCGGAGATCTTCCCGCCGAGGGCGCAACCCCCCACAAAGAATGACGAGGAGACCCCTCTTCATGACCATTCATCAGCGCACCCGCAGGACCAGGCTCACCGCGGCGATCACCGCGACGGCGGCGGCAGCCGGGATCACGCTCCTCAACACCTCGTTCGCCGGAGCCGCGCCCGCCATGGGCACCGTCTACGGCGCGGACGCGGCGACCGCCGTGTCGGGCAGCTACATCGTGATGCTCGACGACGAGGCCGACAAGTCCGAGCTGGCGAAGGAGTACGGCGGCACGCTCGAACGTTCCTACTCGGCCGCCCTCCACGGCTTCTCGGCCAGCGGACTCACGGAGACCGAGGCCAAGCGCCTCGCCGCCGACCCGGCCGTCTCCCAGGTGGTCCAGAACAAGAAGTTCCACATCGACGCCACCCAGGACTCGCCGCCGTCCTGGGGGCTGGACCGGATCGACCAGGCCGAGACCGCCGGCGACGACGCCTACACCTACCCGGACGCGGGCGGCGAGGGCGTCACCGCGTACGTCATCGACACCGGGGTCCGCGTGACGCACGAGGACTTCGGCGGACGCGCCACCTCGGGCTACGACGCGGTGGACGACGACGCCGACGCCGACGACGGCAACGGCCACGGCACCCACGTCGCCGGCACCATAGCCGGGTCGTCGTACGGGGTCGCCAAGAACGCCGACATCGTCGCGGTCCGGGTCCTGGACGACGCCGGGTCGGGCACCACCGAGCAGGTCATCGCCGGCATCGACTGGGTCACCGAGAACCACTCGGGCCCCTCGGTCGCCAACATGAGTCTCGGCGGCGGCGCGGACCCGGCCCTCGACGCCGCGGTCGAGGAGGCCATCGCCTCCGGCGTCACCTTCGCGGTGGCGGCCGGCAACGAGTCCGCCGACGCGGGCGAAGGGTCCCCCTCCCGGGTGCCCGACGCCATCACCGTCGCCTCGTCCACGGTGGACGACACGCAGTCGTACTTCTCCAACTACGGCTCCGTGGTGGACGTCTACGCCCCCGGCTCGGACATCACCTCCGCCTGGAACGACAGCGACAGCAGCACCAACACCATCTCGGGCACCTCGATGGCCACCCCGCACGTCGTCGGAGCGGCCGCCGTCTATCTCGCCGGCCACCCCGACGCCACCCCGGCCGAGGTGTCCGCGGCGCTGACCGACGGCGCCACCGCGGACGCGATCTCCGACGCGACCACGGGCACCGCCAACAAGCTGCTGAAGATCGTCGAGTAGCGCCACCCGCTCCACCGGCCGGGCGGGACGGCACGCACCCCGCCTCCCCACCCGGTCACCCCCGGCCGCCGCGCCCACCCCACGGGGCGCGGCGGCCGACGTGTGTCCCGCGCGGGTACGGATCAGGCCCGCATCGCCGCGAGTTCGGCGTCGGCCCGCTCGGTCACCAGCGCGAGGACACGCCCGGCGACCGCCAGATCCTCGGCGGTGATGCCGCCCCAGATGCGCCTGCTGACCGGAGCGACCTCCGCGTCGACGGCGGCGAGCAGCGCGCGCCCGGCGTCGCTGGGGCGCAGGCGTCCACCGTCCTCCGTCAGCAGGCGCGCGGTCAGCAACGCGTCCACGTCGGCGCCGATGCCGGCCGGATCGGCCTTGAGGGAGGCCCCGACCAGTGCGACGAGCTCGTCCCTGGCCGGCGGGGCCGCGGCGGTGACCGCGGCGCGCAGGGTGATCTGCTGCTGGAAGGTGATGTCGTGCCGGGCGAGCACCTGCTCCAGGACGCCGCGCGCGGCGTAGTGGGCGAGGCCCAGGGTGCGGGAGCCGGCGGGCGGGGTGCCGGTGGTGGTCATGGTGTCCTCCGGTGGGTCGCGTCGTGCGGGACGGATGGGTCGAGAGGTGCGCCGAGCAGGGCCGTCAGCTCGTCGGTGAAGACGCGCGCCCGTTGGGCGTCCGGGCCGCCCAGCGGCTCCAGCAACTGCCCGACCAGCTCCTGGACCACCGTGACGGCCCGCTCGGCGACCTTGCGCCCCTCGTCGGTGAGGGTGAGTTGCACCGCCCGCGGGTCGCGGGGGTCGCGGGTCCGCCCCACCAGGCCGGCCGCTTCCAGGGAACGCGCGAGCTTCGAGACGTACAGGGCCTCCAGCCCGGTGTGGTCGGCGAGCCGGCGCTGGCTGGGCCGTTCGCCGGTGCGCCCCATGCCGTACAGCGACCCGACCACCGCGTACTGCGCGTGGGTGAGGCCGAGCGGGGCCAGTGCGCGGTCCACCGCGACGCGCCACTTGTTGGCGAGCCGCCAGACCAGGAATCCGGGGGTGGGACCGGGTGCGTCCATGCTCATGAGAGAAAGAGTACATAGCTATGATGTCCATGGCTACTGTTTTCCGAGCCCCGACGCGGGCTCACGGCGCGGGCCGTCGACGCTCCGCACCGGCGGTCCGGCAACCCCGAAGCCTCGCGGGTCCGCCCTAGGCTGTGCCCCATGACGAGGTATGCGGCCCTGTTGCAGGGCGTGAACGTGGGCGGCCGGACGAGTGTGCCGATGGCGGATCTCCGCGAGCTGCTCGGGGAGCTGGGGCACACCGGCGTCGCCACCTACCTCCGCAGTGGCAATGCCGTCTTCACCAGCGACCACGGTGACGAGGACACGCTGGCCGCAGGCATCGCGCAGGCGTTGGAGGCCCGTTTCGGCCGCTCGGTCGCCTGTCTGGTGCGCGACGCCGCCCACCTGGCCCAGGTGGCCGCGAACTGCCCGTTCCCCGCTGCCGAACTGGAGGGCAGACAGCTCCACGTCACCTTCTACGACCGGCCCGTCGAGCCCGCCCGCTTCGCCTCCGTCGACCCGGCGGCCCACCTGCCCGAGGAGTTCCGCCTCGGCGACCGCGCACTGTACCTGTACGTCCCCGACGGCCTCGGCCGGTCCAAGCTCGCCGCCGCGCTGTCCCGGCCCGCGGTCACCCGTGGCCTCGTCGCCACCAGCCGCAACTGGAACACCGTCGAGGCGCTGGTGGGGATGACCCGTGACTGAGCCCTCGGCCGCCGTCGCCGCCGCCGTGGAGGGCGAGCTCAGACTCCTCGACCCCCGCGTCCGCGCCTCCGCCGCGCTGCTCGCCACCCTGCTCCACCCGCGTTTCCGGGAGATCGGGTCCACCGGCACGGTCTCCGACCGCGACGCGATCATCGCCTCGCTCGTCGCCGACGACGCCCCGAGCCCCGCGCCGCTCACCGCCTCCCGGCTGCGGGGCGTCCAGCTCGCCCCCGACCTGGTCCATCTCACCTTCGACACTGAGTCCAAGGGCCGTCATGCTCACCGGAGTTCGCTGTGGCGGCTGACGGACTCCGGCTGGCTTCTCTACTTCCACCAGGCCACCCCCTTCGTCGAGGAGGGGGCCGACGACTGACCCGCCGGGCACCGGGCCGCGGTCAGTCGCGGGACACCCGCCGGGCGCGCGCGGCCCACCTGCCGTCGGTGCGGCTGATCCGAACCGGATGGCCGAAGCAGTCGCTGACCCGCTCGGTGGTCAGCACCTCGTCGGCCGGACCCGAAGCCACGCACCGTCCGCCCCGCATCAGCATCGCGTGCGTCGTGGAGGCGGGCAGCTCCTCCAGGTGGTGGGTGACCAGGACGGTCGCCGGCTCCGGGTTCTCCTCGCGGAGGGTGTCCAGGCTGTCGAGCAACTGCTCCCGGGCGGCCAGATCCAGTCCGGTGGCGGGCTCGTCCAACAGCAGGAGCCGGGGTCGCGGCATCAGGGCCCGGGCGATCAGGGTGCGGCCTCGCTCGCCCTGGGAGAGGGCGGGCCAGCGGGACGACTCCTTGCCGCCCATGCCGAGCATCTTCAGCAGCCGTTCGGCCGACTCCCGCTGCTCCTCCGTGGCGCGCCGACGCGGCACCGGTTCCACCGAGTTGGTCAGCCCGGTCAGCACCACCTGGCGGACGGTGAGCGGCGAGCGCAGCGGATGGCGCGGATCGACGTGGCCCAGCAGGGTGCGCAGCTCGCGCAGATCGACCCGGCCGAGCCTGCGGCCCAGCACCTCCACCGTTCCCGCGCTCGGGTGGGTGACCGCGCCGAGGCAGCCGAGCAGCGTGCTCTTGCCCGCCCCGTTCGCCCCCAGCAGCGCCCAGTGCTCCCCGGCCCGCACGGTCAGCGACACCGCGTCCAGCAGGACCTTGCCGTCCCGTACGAGGGACACCTCGTCCGCCCGGACGACGGGCACGGGTCCGGGGCGGGCGGTGTCCGGCGGGTGCGGGAGCTCCCGGCCGGGCGCGGTGGCGGGGAGGGCGGCAGGGCTGGGTCCGGACACTGTGTGCTCCTTGCATGCGTTATTCCGAGACTACCGGTCCGGCATGTGGACAGTCCGGGGGCGGCGGGGTCGCCGTAGCCGGTGACCGCGGTCCGGTGCCGGCCCCGTCGGCCCGGTCGGTCCCGTCGACCCGGTCGGCGTCGGCCGGACCGTGGTGCAGCCGGTAATGCCGGGCGGCCCGGGCGCGGTTGCCGCAGGAGGTCTTGCACCACTCCTGGCGCCCGTGGCTCTTCACGAAGTACCGCACGCAGCGGGGGGCCGTGCAGGCGCGCAACCGGGCACGTTCGGGGCCCGCGAGGAAGTCGACGGCGGCACGGGCCAGGGCGGCGACGGTCCGGGCGCCCGGATCGCCGTGCTTCGCGGACAGCGTCCGCACGACGGGGACCGCGTCCGGGCCGTCCGGCCAGTCCAGCCGCGGCACGACCGGTGTCCGGGCGGCGGCAGCGTTGAGCAGTTCCAGGGCGCGGTCGGCCGGCATCAGCCGGCCGGCGTCGGCGGGGCTGGCCGGTCCCGGAGCGAGCGCGCGGGCGAACAGGGCGCGGACCGCCTGCCGCAGGGCCACGATGTCCTGCCTGAGCCGGTCGTCGACCACGAGGGCGGCATCGGTGGCGGAGTCGCCCGCCAAGGGGCCGGGCAGGCCGTCGAGCCACTCCGCGGTCCCCCCGACGGTCGCCAGATCGTCCGTCACGCCCCCCGCCCCGTCATGGCGGACGGTGTTCACCAGGGCCAGAGCCGCAGAGGGCTCCGCTCCACTCTCCATGCCACCGCTCTCCCTCCGCCCGTCCCGCCCTCCGACGGGCGGCCTCTTGCCCGCGGTCCCGGCCGCACTCTATGTTCCTCACGGAAAAAGGACCAGTAAGCGTTAACGGGTGGGGTGGTGGAGCCATCGCCGCCCGGCACGTCCTGCTCGCGCCCGACGCGCGTGGAGGTCCCGTCGTCGGAGGAGACAGAGGAACCATGCTGCTACTCGCCCAGCTCAGCGACCTTCATCTGGACGGCGGCGAGCGGGCCGGCCGCCGGGCCGCCCGGGTCATGGACCATCTGCGCTCCCTGCCCCGCCCCGTGGACGCCCTCCTCGTCACCGGCGACATCGCCGACCACGGCGCCGAGGCCGAGTACGAGGAGGCGGCCCGCCTGCTGGCGGCACCCTTCCCGGTGCTCACCTGCCCCGGCAACCACGACGTCCGGGCGGCCTACCGCAAGGCCTTCCTCGGAGAGGAGCCGTCCGACGGGCCGGTCAACCGGGTCCGTCGGATCGGTGGCACGTCGATCCTGATGTGCGACTCGACCGTTCCGGGGCGCGACGAAGGGCGACTGGACGCGCAGACGCTCGACTGGATCGACGCCACCCTCGCCGGTCTGCCGCGCGGGGCCCCGGCGTTGCTCGCCTTCCACCAGCCTCCGGTCGCGCTCCACCACCCGCTCCCCGACGCCTACATGCTCCAGGAGTCCGACCGGCTGGCCGGTCTGCTCGGCGCGCATCCGCAGGTGGTCGCGCTGATCACCGGCCACGCCCACACCGCCGCCGCCTCGGTCTTCGCCGGGCGCCCGGTGATCGTCGGCCCCGCCGTCACCTGGACGCTGCGGATGCCCTGGGAGGGCGACGCCCCCGCCGACCGCGACCAGCCGCCGGCGCTCGCCTTCCACGTGCTCGACGACGACCACCGGCTCACCACCCACTTCCGTGTGGTGATCTGAGCGCGGCACGGCCGCCCCCGTCAGGCCGTCAGCGGCGCTCGGTCCGTGACCAGGGCCTCGTCGTACCGGTCGAGGAGCAGCCGGGCGATCTCGGGGGAGGGGCCCAGTACGTCGGAGAGGATGTCGGCGCCCGCCTCGCGGGCGCCCGCGACGATCCGGTCGGGGAGCCGGCCCGGCGCGAGGACGTACGGGGCGACCGCCACCCGGCGTACGCCCTCCGCCCGCAGGGCCCGGACGGCGTCGCCCGTCCCCGGGAAGCCGCCGGAGGAATGGGCGGACGCGGACGCGGGCCGCACGGCGCACCAACCGGTGTGCCGCAGCTCCCGCGCGATGTCCGCGATCACCGCGATCGCCTCCGGGTCCGTGGAGCCCGCCGAGGCCAGCACCAGACCGGTCGAGCGCCGGTCGGCGGGGGTGATGCCCGCCTCGCCGAGCCGCCGTTCCAGCGTCGCGCGCAGCAGCGGCGACGGACCGAGCACCTCGGCCTGGCGTACGCGCAGCAGGGGCAGCCGGGTCCGGGCCTCGTGCAGCACCGACGGGATGTCGGACTTCGCGTGGAAGGCGCGGGTCAGCAGCAGCGGCAGCGCGACGACGTCATGGGCGCCCTGCGCGTGCAGGCGCTCCAGCAACCGTGGCACGGACGGGGCGTTGAAGTCGAGGAAGCCCGTCTCGACGCGCAGCCCCGGCCGCCCCGCCCGTACCCGCGCGGCGAGCGCGTGCACGGTCGAGGCGTGCCGCGGATCGCGGCTGCCGTGGGCGACGACGAGAAGAACGGGTGCGGGCATCAGGTGACTCAGCTCTTGACGAGAAGACCTCGGCTGCGCAGCACCCACCGCTCCAGCGGACTGAAGATGAGCAGGTCGATCGCGATGCCGACGAACAGGATGAGCAGGATGGACAGGAAGATGCCGGGCATGTCGAAGTTGTTGCGCCCGTTCTCCAGCAACTGGCCGAGCCCCAGCCCCAGATCGGGGGAGGAGGCGATGATCTCCGCGGCCATCAGCGACCGCCAGGAGAACGCCCAGCCCTGCTTCAGCCCCGCCAGGTAGCCGGGCAGGGCGGCCGGCAGCACGATGTGCCAGGTGCCGCGCAGCCCGGTGGCGCCCAGCGTGCGGCCCGCGCGCAGGAACAGCGGCGGCACCTGGTCGACGCCGGAGACCAGCCCGTTGGCGATCGACGGGACCGCGCCGAGCAGGATGACGGCGTACATCATCTGGTCGTTGAGGCCGAGCCAGATGACGGCGGGAGCCACCCACGCCACCGAGGGCAGCGACTGGAGCCCGGACAGGATCGGGCCGATCCCGGCGCGCACCAGCTTCACCCGGGCCACCAGCAGACCGAGCGGGGTGCCGATGGCCACTGCCATCAGGAAGCCGAACAGGCCGCGCGAGACGCTGGTCCAGACGACCTCCAGCAGCGTGCCGGCCAGCCACATGTCGGTCAGGCTGTCCCACACCGCGGACGGCGGCGGCAGCTTGTAGTCCTCGGTGACCTTCGCCTCGACCAGCAGTTGCCAGACCAGGACGACCAGGACGACCGCCACCACGGGCGGCACGACCTTGCCGAGCAGGACCTCGCGGACCGGGGTCCGGCGCACCTGGACGGCGTCCAGGGCGTCGAGTCCGGCTTCCAGCCCCGCGAGGTCGTCGGCGGGCGTCTTGGCGGGCGGGGGCCCGTCCGCCCTGTCCTCGGCGGACTTGATGTCAGTGCTGGCCATGACGGCGGATCTCCCCACGCAGTTGTTCGGTGATCTCGACGGACAGCTCCGCGACCGCGGTGTCCTCGATGCGGCGCGGCTGCTCGATGTCCACCGTCCACTCGTGGGCGATCCGCCCCGGCCGGGACGACAGCAGCACCACCCGCTGGGCGAGCCGGACCGCCTCCCGGACGTTGTGGGTGACGAAGAGGACCGAGGCGTTGGTCTCCCGCCAGATCCGGGTCAGTTCGTCGTGCAGCACGTCACGGGTGATGGCGTCGAGCGCGGCGAACGGCTCGTCCATCAGCAGCAGCCGGCTGTCCTGGGCCAGCGCACGGGCCAGCGCCACCCGCTGCCGCATGCCGCCGGAGAGTTCGTGCACCCGCTTGCCGTACGCACCGGCGAGGCGCACGAGTTCCAGCAGGCGCTCCGCCTCCGGCCTGCGGTCGGCCTTCGGCACCCCGCGCAGCCGCAGGGCGAGCTCGATGTTCTTGCCCGCGGTCAGCCACGGGAACAGCGCGTGCTCCTGGAACATCAGGGCCGGCCGCCCGCCGGGGGTCTCGATGGACCCCGCGGACGGACGGTCGAGCCCCGCCACCAGGTTGAGGAGCGTGGACTTTCCGCACCCGGAGGCTCCCAGGAGGGTGACGAACTCGCCGGGCGCGACATCGAGGGTGATGTCGTCCAGCACCAGTTGCGTGCCGGCGGGCCCGGCGAAGGACTTCGAGACGTTCGTGATGCGTGCGGTGTGCTCGACCGCCGCGCGGTCCTCGGCCTTGGTGAGGGTACTGATCGCCATGGTCGTCACCTCCTGGGAATCTCGTCGGGAGCGGTCGGGTTACTTGACGCCGAGTCCGGCGTTGTCGACCTCGGGCTCGCCCTCGGCCTTGAGGACCTTGTTCAGCGGCTTCAGGTCGTAGATGCCCTGGAGGTTCGGCTCCTCCAGCAGACCGGCCTTCACCGCGTGCTCCGCCTGCGAGTTGAGCGTCGCGGCCAGCGGGTCGTTGGTGATCTGGATCGACTTCCAGGCCGGGTCGATGATCTCCGGGGCCAGCGCCTTGCCGCTGAGGGTCTCCAGCGCCTTGTTGGCGGACGCCTTGGCCTCGTCCGGGTTGGCGTTGATCCACTTGTTGGTCTTCACCGAACCGCGCAGCACCGCCTCGACCACGTCGGGGTGCTCGGTGAGGAACTTCTGCGACACGATGATGTTGGTGATGACGAACTGCTTGTCCGGCCAGAGCGTCGACTCGTCGAGAAGCACCTTCGCGCCCTCGGCGACGAGCTTGGACGCGGTGGGCTCGGGCACCCAGGCGCCGTCCAGCGAACCGGCCTTGTAGGCGTCCGGCGTCACCTTGTTGTCCGAACGGACCACGGAGACGTCGCCCTTGCCGCTCTGCGCGTCGACCTTCCAGCCCTGCTCGGAGATCCAGTTCAGGAACGCGACGTCCTGGGTGTTGCCGAGCTGCGGGGTGGCGATCTTCTTGCCCTTGAGGTCCGCGATCTTCTTGATCTTGTCCGGGTTGACGACGAGCTTCACGCCGCCGGAGGCCGAACCGCCGATGATCCGCAGGCCCTTGCCCTGGGACTTGGTGTAGCCGTTGATGGACGGCGAGGGGCCGATGAAACCGATGTCGATCGAGCCCGCGTTCAGCGCCTCGATCTCGGAGGGACCGGCGTTGAAGGTGGAGGACTGCACCTTGGTGCCGCCCAGCTCCTTCTGGAAGGTGCCCTCCTGGATGCCGACCAGGGCGGTGGCGTGCGTGAGGTTCGGGAAGTACCCGATCTTCACGGTGTCGGCGGAGAGCTTCGCGCCGCCGGCGCTCGCATCGGCCTTGGGGGCGGCGTCGTCCTTGGAGTCGGAGCCGTAACCGCAGGCGGTGAGCGCCACGGCGAGCAGCGGCAGGGCGGCGGCAGCGACCAGGCTGCGGCGCACGGTGGTACGGATGGCAGGCACGGGAGGTTTTCCCCTCGTTGGCCCGGTGACACGTCCCCGCGATCAGGGGGAGGCGGCCGGGAAGTCGGCAGGTCTTCGTCGGTACGGGCGGTGCTGGTGGTACGGCAGGGCGCGCAAGCGGTGCGCGTACGTCATCACGCACATCGCGCCACCCCGCCCTGGCCGCTGCCGAGGGCGCCGCTGCCGACGCGGCCGCCCTCCTTCGCGAACCCGGAGAAGAAGTCGGTCGTCATCAGAAGTCCCATTCCCCGTCGTCCGCCGCCGACCCGCTCCCTGCGGACTCGGCGAACGAGTGGCCGGCCATGCCGGCCGTCAGCGTGGTGCCGTCCGCCGGGTCGATCAGCAGGAACGATCCGGTGCGCCGCGAGTCCGCGTAGGCGTCCAGCGCCAGCGGCTCGGCGGTGCGGACCACGACCCGGCCGATGTCGTTGGCCACCAGCTTTCCGGGCGCGGGGTGCTGCGAGAGGTCGTCGAGCGTGAGCCGCGACGGGATGTCCTTGACGATCGCCTTGACCGTGCGGGTGGTGTGCTTGATCAGCACCCGCTGCCCCACGGACAGCGGCTGGTCGGCCACGTGGCAGACGGTCGCCTCGATGTCCTGGGTGCTGGCCGGCAGATCGCCGCTGGGGGCGATCAGGTCGCCGCGCGAGACGTCCACGTCGTCGGCGAGCCGCACGGTGACGGACTGCGGGGCCCACGCCTCCTTCACGCTCACGCCGAGCGCGTCGATGGCGGCGACGGTGGAGGTGCGTCCCGAGGGGAGCACGGTGACCGGCTCGCCGACGCGCAGCACGCCCGAGGCGATCTGACCGGCGTAACCCCGGTAGTCGGGGTGCTCGGCGGTCTGCGGGCGGATGACGTACTGCACCGGGAAGCGCGCCGGGCAGGCGGTCAGGTCGTGACTGGCCGGCACGGTCTCCAGGTGCTCCAGCACGGTCGGGCCGCCGTACCAGTCCATGTGGGCGGACGGTTCCACCACGTTGTCCCCGGCCAGCGCCGAGATCGGGATCGCGGTGATGTCCGGGACGCCCAGCGAGGCCGCGTACGCGGTGAACTCCTCGGCTATCGCGGCGAACACCGGCTCCGCGTAATCCACCAGGTCCATCTTGTTGACGGCGAGGACGACGTGGGGGACGCGCAGGAGGGCGGCGACCGCGGCGTGGCGGCGGGTCTGCTCGACGACGCCGTTGCGGGCGTCGACGAGGACGACGGCGAGGTCGGCGGTGGAGGCGCCGGTGACCATGTTGCGGGTGTACTGCACGTGTCCCGGGGTGTCGGCGAGGATGAACCGGCGCCGCGGGGTGGCGAAGTAGCGGTAGGCGACGTCGATGGTGATGCCCTGCTCGCGTTCGGCGCGCAGGCCGTCGGTGAGGAGGGCGAGGTCGGGGGTGTCCTGGCCCCTGTTGCGGGAGGCGTGTTCGACGGCTTCGAGCTGGTCGGTGAGGACCGACTTCGAGTCGTGCAGGAGGCGGCCGACGAGGGTGGACTTGCCGTCGTCGACGGAGCCGGCGGTGGCGAAGCGGAGCAGGGTGGTCTCGGCGAGCGGTCCTGCCGGACCGGGGGCGGGGGTGGTTCGGGTGGTGGTCATGGTTAGAAGTACCCCTCGCGCTTGCGGTCTTCCATCGCGGCCTCGGACATCTTGTCGTCGGCGCGGGTGGCGCCCCGTTCGGTGAGGCGGGAGGCGGCGATCTCGGTGATGACGTCGTCGAGGGTGATGGCGTCGGAGTCGACGGCGCCGGTGCAGGACATGTCGCCGACGGTGCGGTAGCGCACGAGGCGGGTCTCGACGGTCTCGGTGTCCTTGGGGCCGCCCCAGTCGCCGGCGGTGAGCCACATGCCGTGGCGGTTGAAGACCTCGCGGTGGTGGGCGAAGTAGATGCCGGGGAGTTCGATGTCCTCGCGGGCGATGTACTGCCAGACGTCGAGTTCGGTCCAGTTGGAGAGGGGGAAGACGCGGACGTGCTCGCCGGGGGCGTGGCGTCCGTTGTAGAGCTGCCAGAGTTCGGGGCGCTGGCGGCGGGGGTCCCACTGGGAGAACTCGTCGCGCAGGGAGAAGACGCGTTCCTTGGCGCGGGCCTTCTCCTCGTCGCGGCGTCCGCCGCCGAAGACGGCGTCGAAGCGGTGCTGCTGGATCGCCTCGGTGAGCGGGACCGTCTGGAGGGGGTTGCGCGTACCGTCGGGGCGCTCGCGCAGGGTGCCGTTGTCGATGTACTCCTGGACGGAGGCGACGTGCAGACGCAGCCCGTGCTTCTCGACGGTGCGGTCGCGGTAGTCGAGGACCTCGGGGAAGTTGTGGCCGGTGTCGACGTGCAGCAGGGTGAAGGGCACCGGGGCCGGCGCGAACGCCTTCAGCGCCAGGTGCAGCATCACGATGGAGTCCTTGCCGCCGGAGAAGAGGATCACCGGCCGTTCGAACTCCCCCGCCACCTCGCGGAAGATGTGCACCGCCTCCGACTCCAGCGAGTCGAGGTGGCTGAGCGCGTACGGGTGGACGGTGCCTCCCGGCACGGTGGCGACGGTCGTCACGCCAGACCCCTTTCGGTGAGCAGCGCGTGCAGCGCCGCCGCGGACTCCTGCACGGTCTGCCGGTGCGACTCGATCCTCAGATCGGGCGCCCCGGGTGCTTCGTACGGGTCGTCGACCCCGGTGAGGCCGCTGATCTCGCCCGCCGCCTGCTTGGCGTACAGGCCCTTCACGTCGCGCTCCGAGCACACCTCCACCGGAGTGGCCACATGCACTTCGAGGTACGGGGTGCCCTCGGACGTGTGACGCCCCCGGACGGCGTCCCGGCTGTCGGCGTAGGGGGCGATCACCGGCACCAGCGCCTTCACGCCGTTGGCCGCGAGCAGTTCGGCGACGAAGCCGATCCGCTGGACGTTGGTGTGCCGGTCCTCGCGCGAGAAGCCGAGACCGGCGGAGAGGAACTCGCGGATCTCGTCGCCGTCGAGCACTTCCACCCGATGGCCCTCGCCGCGCAGACGGTCGGCCAGTTCGTACGCGATCGTGGTCTTGCCCGCGCTCGGCAGACCGGTGAGCCAGACGGTGGCTCCCGTCTCCGTCACGCCCATCGATATCTCCTGATCAGTCGTCATCAGCCGTGCAGCCCGCATTCGGTCTTGCCGCGTCCGGCCCAGCGGCCGGCCCGTGCGTCCTCGCCCTCCAGCACCCGGCGGGTGCAGGGCGCGCAGCCGACGGAGGCGTAACCGTCCATCAGCAGCGGGTTGGTGAGCACCCCGTGCTCGGCGACGTAGGCGTCCACGTCGTCCTGCGTCCAGCGGGCGATGGGGGAGACCTTCACCTTGCGGCGCTTCTCGTCCCAGCCGACCACCGGGGTGCCGGCCCGGGTCGGCGACTCGTCCCGGCGCAGCCCGGTCGCCCACGCGGTGTAGCGGGTCAGCCCGTCCTCCAGGGGCTTGACCTTGCGCAGCGCGCAGCACAGGTCGGGGTTCCGGTCGTGCAGCCGCGGTCCGTACTCGGCGTCCTGCTCCGCGACGCTCTGACGGGGCGTCAGGGTGATGACGTTCACGTCCATCACGGCGTCCACCGCGTCCCGCGTCCCGATCGTCTCGGGGAAGTGGTAGCCGGTGTCGAGGAAGACCACGTCCACCCCCGGGCGGACCCGGGAGGCGAGGTGGGCGACGACCGCGTCCTCCATGGAGGAGGTGACGCAGAACCGGTCGCCGAAGGTGTCCGACGCCCAGGCGAGGATGTCGAGAGCCGCGGCGTCCTCCAGTTCCCGGCCCGCCCGCTCGGCCAGCTCCCGCAGTCCGGTCCCGTTCCGTTCGCCGGCCTGCAGAGTCTCGGTCATGTCCCGTCCCCTTCACCGTCGTTGCGCGTGAGTCCCCGGGTCAGCAGACCGAGGAACTTGAGCTGGAACGCGCGGTTGCACGAGGCGCATTCCCAGGCGCCGTGCCCGGTCTCGTGCGGCCGCAGGTCCTCGTCCCCGCAGTACGGGCAGTAGAACGGCGCGGCGCGTTCGCTCATGACAGCGACTCCGGGGTGGCGCGGGCGGCCCAGGTGGCGAAGCGCTCGTCCTGCTCGCGCTCCTCCTGGAAGCGGCCGAGGACGCGCTCGACGTAGTCGGGCAGTTCGGCCGAGGTCACCTTCAGGCCGCGGACCTTGCGGCCGAACCCGGCTTCCAGTCCGAGCGCACCGCCGAGGTGCACCTGGAACCCCTCGACCTGGTTGCCGTCGGCGTCCAGCATCAACTGGCCCTTGAGACCGATGTCCGCGGTCTGGATGCGGGCGCAGGCGTTGGGGCAGCCGTTGATGTTGATGGTGAGCGGCTCGTCGAACTCCGGGAGCCTGCGCTCCAGTTCCTCGATGAGCGACGCGCCGCGCGCCTTCGTCTCGACGATCGCGAGCTTGCAGAACTCGATGCCGGTGCAGGCCATCGTGCCGCGCCGGAACGGCGACGGCCTGACCTGGAAGCCGAGCGACTCCAGGCCGTCGACCAGCGGGTCGACCTGGTCCGCCTCGACGTCCAGGACGAGCATCTTCTGCTCGACGGTGGTGCGCAGCCGGTCGGAGCCGTGCGCGGCGGCGAGGTCGGCGATCTTGGAGAGGGTGGCGCCGTCGACCCGGCCCACCCGGGGGGCGAAGCCGACGTAGAACCTGCCGTCGTTCTGCGGGTGCACCCCGATGTGGTCGCGCCAGCGCGAGGTGGGCTGCGCCGGGCCGGGGCCGTCGAGCAGCGGACGCTTCAGGTACTCGTCCTCCAGTACCTGGCGGAACTTCGCGGGCCCCCAGTCGGCCATCAGGAACTTCAGCCGGGCGCGGGTGCGCAGCCGGCGGTAGCCGTAGTCGCGGAAGATGCCCACCACGCCGGCCCACACGTCCGGCACCTCGTCCAGCGGGACCCAGGCGCCCAGGCGTTCGGCGAACCGGGGGTTGGTGGACAGGCCGCCGCCGACCCAGACGTCGAACCCGGGTCCGTGCTCGGGGTGTTCGACGCCGACGAACGCGATGTCGTTGATCTCGTGCACCACGTCGAGCACCGGCGAGCCGGAGATGGCGGTCTTGAACTTGCGCGGCAGGTTGGAGAATTCGGGGCTGCCGATGTAGCGCTCGTGGATCTCGTCCACGGCGGGCGTGCCGTCGATGATCTCGTCGGCGGCGATGCCGGCCACCGGCGAACCGATGATCACGCGCGGGCAGTCGCCGCAGGCCTCGGTGGTGGAGAGACCGACGGACTCCAGCTTCTCCCAGATCGCCGGAACGTCCTCGATGGCGATCCAGTGCAGCTGGATGTTCTGCCGGTCGGTGATGTCGGCGCTGCCGCGGGCGTACTGCTGCGAGATCTCGCCGATGGCACGGAGCTGGGCGACGGTCAGGCGCCCGCCGTCGATGCGCACGCGCAGCATGAAGAAGCGGTCGTCCAGCTCCTCCGGCTCCAGCACCGCGGTCTTGCCGCCGTCGATGCCGGGCTTGCGCTGGGTGTACAGGCCCCACCAGCGCATCCGGCCCCGGAGGTCGTTCGGGTCGATCGAGTCGAAGCCGCGCTTGGAGTAGATGTTCTCGATGCGGGCGCGCACGTTGAGCGCGTCGTCGTCCTTCTTGAACTGCTCGTTGCCGTTGAGCGGGGTGAAGTGACCCATGGCCCACTGGCCTTCGCCGCGGTGGCGTCCGGCCTTGCGACGGGGCGTGGTGGTCGCAGGCTGATCAGGGGTGGCGGCCATGGGGTACGTCCTTCGGGACTGCGGGAGGGCGGCTCTGAGCGGCGCAGGCGCGCGAGGGCGCGGCACTGCGCGGGTGCGAACAGAGGTAACAGAGAAAGAATGCGGCGGTGCTGGGACTTTCAGCCCGCCGAACAGATGGCGCTGGACATGCGGCCGAGGTCGACGTGACGTCGACTCACCAAGGCGATTCCAGATCCAGACATGACGGAAGCGTGTCACGCGAGTCTCGGAGCAGTCCACACCTATCCATCATCTGGACGAGTTGGTCTCGAAATGTGGGACGACGTGGTGTCGGTCACGCATGATCGTCTCCCAAGGCTCCGCTTCGGTCCGCATTTGTCCCGACGGCCCCCCGCTCGCCCACCTGCGGAGCGACCACGCAGCTCAGCGGCGGTACGGTTGCGCCCCCGCGCCGCCCGTCCGGATGGCGGACCGGCGCGTCCGGCCCCGGTTTCAGGCGCCGTACGCCCCCGGCCACGGGCCGGGGGTCGGCGCGTCCTCCTCCGTCTCGACCCGGGTGTCGAAGAGCCGGAACCCCCGGCGCAGGTAATTGGCCATCGCGTGCTCGCCGTCCTTGGAGCAGGTGTGCAGCCACACCCGCTTCGTCGCCTCCCGGCCCGGCCAGCGCTCCGCCAGGTCCCAGGCCCGCGCCACCCCGTACGACAGCAGATGACCGCCGATCCGCCGCCCCCGGAACGCCGGGACCAGCCCGAAGTACATGATCTCCACGGCCCCGTCGGGCTGCGGGTCCAGCTCCACGTACCCGGCCGGCGTCCCGTTCGCGTACGCCACCCACGTCTCCACACCGGGGCGCTCCAGGATCTCCCGCCACTGCGCGTACGTCAGGGAGAGCCGGTCCGACCACCGCAGGTCGCCGCCGACCGACGCGTACAGGAACCGGCTGAACTCCGGCAGCGGCACCTCCGCGCGGACGATCCGCAGGTCGCCCTCCGGCACGGCGGCGGGCACCAGGTCGTCGGGCGAGGTCTGTTCGAGGGACCAGGTGGTGACTTCGAGGGCGGCGGGGGCGTCGGGGCGCGCGGTGTTGCTCATGGCGGCCAGAAAACCACGTGCCCGCGACCCGCCGCACGCCGGGCTCCGGCGCGGGCGCTCCCGCCCCCTCGACCCGGGTCAGCCCGCCCCCGGACCGCTCCCCGCCACGGACCCCACCGAGGCGCCCCGCACCCGCCCCGCGAGCACCACCGGCGCGGTGGAGTGCGGCAGCAGGTCGTCCGGGTGCTCCGGATGCACCACCTCCACCTCCACCCCCTCCTCGAACCGGTACGGGCGGTGGGCCAGCACCTCCGCGAGGTGCCGGCGCAGCCGGGACACCTCGGCCCGCACCGTCACCGTGCGGGTCGCGTCACCGAAGACGTCCTCCGCCAGCCCCGAGGCCGTCCGCCCCTCGCGGCGCAGCGCCAGCGCGTACAGCAGCTCGGCGTGGCGCGGGGACAGCCGATGCGTCCACGCGCTCAGCCGGCCCGTCACGTGCACCTCGGGCGCACCGGCCCGGCTGAGGTCGAGGACCACCCGGCGCGGCGGACCGTCCGCCGTCCCGTCCGTCACCTGGACCAGCCAGCCGCCCGGCAACGGCTCGAGCCGGCACATGCCGAGCGACGGCAGCCACACCCGCCCCGGCTCCAGCGTCTTCGGCAGCGGCAACCGGTCCACCGGCGGCATCCCCGACACGGCGGCCAGCCAGCCGTGCGTGTCCACGGCCATCGCCCGGCCGCCGATCCGGCACAGGATCGGCGCCGCCACCGCGCGCAGCCGCTCCAGCGTCGCCAGGTGCCTGGTGCGGATCTCGCTCGCCGCCAGCCGCGCCACCGAGTCCACCAGCGCCAGCATCGCCGGGTGGAACGTGGAGGCCGGACCGCTGATGTCGACGATCCCCATCAGCCTGCCGTCGCGCGGGTCCCGCACCGGAGCAGCCGTGCACGTCCAGGTCCGCAGGACGTGCGCCCAGTGCTCGGTGGAGTGGACCTGGATGGGCACCCGGCCCGCCAGCGCCGTGCCGATCCCGTTGGTTCCGGCCGCCGACTCCGTCCAGGCGGCCCCCTCCAGCAGCCGGATGCCGTCGGCCCGCCGCAGCACCGCACGGTCGCCCTGCCGCCACAGCACCCGCCCCTCGGCGTCGCTGACCACCATGATCTGCCGCGAGGTGTCGGCCAGACCCGCCAGCCTCCCGCGCAGCAGCGGCATCACCTCACCGAGCGCGGTGGACCGCCGCCGGTGCTCGATCTCGTCGCTCGCGAGACGCCCCGCGCCCATCGCCCGCGTGGGGTCCAACCCGGCGCTGCGGACCCGCTGCCAGGACGCCCCGATCTCCGCCCGCGGAACCGGCGGCCGCTTCCCGGCGCCCCGCACGGGCCTCCCGGTCCGCAGGGTGGCCCGCGTCGGCACCGGCCGCTGCGGCACGGCCCCCTCTGCTCCGCCTGTCTCGGTCACGGATTCCCCCCAAGAGAAAAGGTGAGCCCTCCCCCGACGACCCCGGCATCCCCATCCTGCCGTCGCGCGGCTCTCCCCGAACCGCACTCCGCACCATGCTTGCAACCCTTTGCAACTCTGGCCAGACGCCACGCCCGGTCGCAGAGTGGGCAGCGCACCGTCCGGAGCGGCCCCCGTGTCCGCCCCGCCGGTGCAGCACGAGCGTGAGGGTGGTGCCGTGTCGGCGCAGCACCACCCTCCGTCGCGCCGCCCGTCCGGCCCCGCCGCTGAGGCTCCGTCAGCCCGCCACCGGACGCGCCCGCTCCACCACCGCGGCCAGGCCGAGCGTGGGCGGCAGCGTCCCGAACGCGTGCCCCCGGTCCCCGCCGAGCCGCGACCCGCAGAACGCGTCCGCCACCTCCGGCGGAGCCCACCGCACCAGCAGGGACCCCTGGACCACCAGCGCCAGCAGCTCGGCGATCCGCCGGGCCCGCCCCTCCGCCGCACCCAGGTCCGCAAGCTCCGTCAGCAGCTCCCGCACCGCCGCGTCCAGCCGGTGGTCGGCGCCCCGGGCCGCGCCCAGCTCCCGCAGCAGCGCGTCCAGCGCCTGCGGCTCGCGGCGCAGCGCCCGCAGCACGTCCAGCGCCTGCACGTTCCCCGACCCCTCCCAGAGCGAGTTGAGGGGCGCCTCCCGCAGCAGCCGGGGCATCCCCGACTCCTCGACGTAACCGTTGCCGCCCAGGCACTCCAGCGCCTCCGCCACCAACGGGGTGCACCGCTTGGTCACCCAGTACTTCGCGGCCGGCAGCACGATCCGCAGGAACGCCCGTTCCGCTTCCGTACCGGCGTCCTGGGCCGCCGCCAGCCGCATCGCCAGCGCCGTCGCCGCCTCCGACTCCACCGCCAGATCGGCCAGCACGTTGCGCATCAGCACCTTGTCGATCAGCGGGCCGCCGGACACCTCCCGGTGGGCGGCGTGGTGCACCGCCTGCGTCACCGCCTGCCGCATCAGCGCCGCCGACCCCACCACGCAGTCCAGCCGGGTCGCCGCGACCATCTCGATGATGGTCCGCACCCCGCGCCCCTCCTCGCCGACCAGCCGGGCCCACGTCCCGTCGAACTCGACTTCGGCCGACGCGTTCGACCGGTTTCCCAGCTTGTCCTTGAGCCGCTGGATCGCGAACACGTTCCGCTCCCCGTCCGCCAGCACCCGGGGCAGCAGGAAGCAGCTCAGCCCGCCCGGCGCCTGCGCCAGCACCAGGAACCCGTCCGACATCGGCGCCGAACAGAACCACTTGTGGCCGGTCAGCGCATACGTCCCCGCCTCGGCGAGCGGCTCGGCCCGGGTGGTGTTGGACCGTACGTCGCTGCCACCCTGCTTCTCCGTCATGCCCATCCCGAACAGGACCCCGGCCTTCTCCGCGGCCGGCCGCAGCCCCTCCTCGTACACGTGCGAGGTGAGCCGCGGCTCCCACTGCGCCGCCAGCTCCGGGTCCGCCCGCAGCGCCGGCACCGCGGCGTGCGTCATCGACAGCGGGCAGCCGTGCCCCGCCTCCGCCTGCGTCCACACCAGGAAGCCCGCCGCCCGGCGCACGTGCCCGCCCGGTCTGCCCCAGGCGTCGGTGAGCCCGGCGGACACCGCGTGCCCGAGCAGCCGGTGCCAGGCCGGAGCGAACTCGACCTCGTCGATGCGGTGCCCGTACCGGTCGTGCGTGCGCAGCTTCGGCGGCTGCTCGTCCGCCTGTCTCCCCCAGGCCTGCGCCTGCGCGGAGCCCGCGGCCCGGCCGAGTTCGCCCAGCTCCCCGCGGGCCCCGTCGAGCACGTCCGGCGGCAGATGCCGCTCCACGGCCTCGGACAGGGCGCGGTCGGCCGCGAAGACGTCGTGGCCCACCAGCGGTGGTACCTGATTGGTCACGGTGTGGGTGGTGGCTGCCATGCCGATACGGTAAGGAGGTGCAGGCAGCAAAAGAAACCAACGAGCGGAAAACGAGCCGGCTCCACCGCGCCCGAGCCCTCTACCGCAACGTCTCCAAGCGGCAGATGGCGTGGCACCTGCTCAAGGACACCGTCAACTCGTGCGTCGAGTACCGCATCCTCGGGCTCGCCGCCGAAGCGGCGTTCTTCACCCTGCTGTCCCTGCCACCGCTCCTCCTGGGCCTGATCGGCCTGCTGGGCTACGTCGACGAGTGGACGTCCACCACCACCGTCGCCTCCATCGAGCGGAACATCCTCGACGCCGCCCGGACCGTGCTCTCCGAACGCGGGGTCAGCGACTTCGCCGTACCGCTGCTGCACGACGTGACCAAGGGCGCGCGTCCCGACGTCATCTCGATCGGCTTCGCCATCGCCCTGTGGTCCGGCTCCCGCGCCGTGAACGTCTTCATCGACACCATCACCGTGATGTACGGACTGGACGGCCACCGCGGCATCGTCAAGACCCGGCTCCTCTCCTTCCTGCTGTACGTCGTCGCCCTGCTCCTCGGAGCCGTGGTGCTGCCGCTGCTGGTGGTCGGCCCCGACCGGGTCGTCGACCTCGTCCCCTGGGGCACCGAGGTCATCGCCGTCCTGTACTGGCCGGCGGTCGTGGTGCTCACCATCGCCTTCCTCACCACGCTCTACCACGTGTCCGTGCCGGTCAGATCGCCCTGGATCGAGGACGTCCCCGGCGCCCTGGTCGCCCTCGCCATGTGGGTCCTCGGCAGCGTGCTGCTGCGGATCTACCTCACCAGCACCGTCGAGGGCCCCACCATCTACGGCTCGCTGGCCGCGCCCATCGCCGTACTGCTGTGGATAGGCGTCTCCGCCTTCGCGGTCCTCGTGGGCGCGGCGGTCAACGCCGCCATCGACCGGGTCTGGCCGTCCCTGGCGACCGCGGAGGCCCGTGAGGCCACCGATCTGGCCCGCGCCGTCCAGGCCGCCGAGTTCGTCGCCCGCACCCGCTCCGTCGTCCGGGAACCGGGCGAGGACGACGATGACGACGAGGGGGACGGTTTCATGCCCTCGGAGTTCCCCGAGCGCTGGTCCCGCTTCCTTCCGCCGGACGACCTCAGGGCCCGCCTGCACGCGGCCTGGGACAAGGAGCACAAGGACCCCCGCGAGCGGGGGTCCAAGGCGCCCGGCGAGCCCAAGGAACTCAAGGAAACGCAGGAGTCCGGAGACCTGGAGGGTCCCCGGAACACCGCCGGCCCGCGGCCCCCCGCGCCCCACGAACGCTCCCACGGCCGCCACGCCAGGAGGCCGGGATCTCCGCCCTCCTGACGGCCCTGCCGCCGGCCCACGCGTCCCGGCGGCCCGGGACACCCTCTGCGGGGGAGGAGCACCGGCGGTCGGGGCGTCGCCGCGGCCGGCTCCGGTGAGGGCGACCGGACGCCGGAGACGCGCTGCGAGCCGGTGCGCGCGTACGGCTGCGAGCAGGGTGCCGGCCGTCGCTGACGGCCGTCGCGCCAGGAGGCCCCTGCCGGACGACGTCCGGCAGGGGCCTCCTGCTTCGTACGAGGGCGGGGCGGGCACGACGTCACGGCCGGCCCGACGTCGGCCGGCCACCTCGTCGGCCGCTGCGTCCACGCCCCGGCACACTTCCGGGTCCGGAGCCGTATCAGCCCTGGTTGCCGCGGGTCCGGCGGACCAGGACCAGACCGCCCAGCATCAGCGCGGCGCTCGCGCCGGCCGCTGCGCCGAGACCGGCGGCGCCGGTCTCAGCCATGCTCGGCGGGGTCGGCTTCCCGGGGACACCGGTCGGCGGCTGCTCCGTGGGCGGTTCCTCGGTGGGGGGCTGCTCGGTGGGCGGCTGCTCCGTGGGGGGCTGCTCGGTCGGCGGCTCTTCGGTGGGGGGCTGCTCGGTGGGCGGCTCCTCCGTCGGGGGCTCTTCGGTGGGGGGCTCCTCGGTGGGTGGCTCCTCCGTCGGGGGCTCCTCGCACGGCGGCTCCTCCGTGGGCGGCTGGCCGGTCGGCGGCTCCTCGTACCCCGGAGGCTCCTCGTAGCCGGGCGGCTCCTCGTAGCCGGGCGGTTCCTCGGTGGGCGGCTTCGCCACCGGCGGACCGCTCACGTTGGCGCAGGAGTTGCCGAAGGCGGGGTTGAGGGCCCCGATGATGTTCACGGTGTTGCCGCAGAGGTTGACCGGCACCTCGACCGGAACCTGGACGGCGTTGCCCGAGGCGACCCCGGGGGACGCGACGGCCGCGCCCTCTGCCGACGAGTCGGCGTGAGCGATCGCGTTCGCGCCGGTGACGGTCAGCAGGCCGGAGGCCGCTGCCATGACGAGCGTGCTTCTCTTCAGGACTTGTCGCATTCCCTGCTCTTCCTCGGAAAAATTCCGTGCGGGCACATGTGCCCCGGAATCGGGTGGGTGTCGTTCCTGCGCCGGGACAAGGGCCCACGGCGTATGCAGGAGCCCCACGTGCGCGCTGGATGTCTCCCTTAACGACCGGGGCGCGACGAAGGGAACTCTCCCGTCGGTGAAAATTCCGTATCCACCCGAACGGGTCAAATGGTCGGCGCCACTGACGAATGGCGCCTGCACGGAAATGGAGAAGCGCTTCTTTCAACCACGTTTTCGGGAGGGTTTGTTGAGGGCTCCACGCAGGGGGTGCGAAAGCAGTGGGATTCCGGTGGAAGCGCTGCGCACCGATGTTCGGTTGCGGGCGCTTCTGTTGGCAGAAACGCATCTTCTTCACGTTTCGGGAACCCCGGACGCCTATCGTGCGCAGGTTCGGCCGCCTTGTTCCGGTGAGCACCCCGCGAGGTTCGGGTGTGTCCTCCGCGCGGCGCGGTTCCTGTCCCGTGGTGCTTTCGCACGCACGTCCCGGTCGAATCCCGTTCGAGAAGAGAGAGATTTCGCGTCCCGTCCGGGAAAGTGCCACGCGTTCGGGTGAAGCGGCGGAACCAAACGAGCCGCCGAGAGTTGATCAGTGCGCTCCGACTCGGGGCCATGTGTACGAGAAGGGTTAATCGTGATCAAGAAGGTTCTGGCTACGGGCGCCGTCGCCGCCTCCGTCCTCGGTCTCGGGGCCACGCAGGCCATGGCGATCGGCAACGACGGCGGCACCACCACCGTCAACGGCAACGGTGCGTCGCAGTCCTTCGGCAACGCCGAGACCGAAGGTGACTGGAGCCCGCAGAGCCAGCTGATCCAGGGTTCGCTGAACAAGCCCTGCATCGGTCTGCCGCTCAAGGCCAACGTCGGGTCGCTCATCGGCCTGGTGCCGATCGCGATCCAGGACGTCAACGTCCTGTCCAACCCGCAGATCCAGCAGTGCACCGAGAACTCCACCCAGGCGAAGGGCGACGAGCCGCTGTCGCACATCCTGGAGGGCATCCCGGTCCTCTCGGGCAACGGCGCCGGCAACAGCTGATCCCGTAGCGGAGCGGCCCTGCCCCACGGCATCCTCCCCGCCGGGCCGGGCCCTCCGCCGCCTTTCGCGTACCGCGCGCCGACGCACGCGTCCGTCGGGCCGCCTTCCGCGGCGCCTCCGGCGGGACTGTGTCATTCGGGCGATTCACAGCGAAATCCCCGTCGGGGAGTTTCGTATTCGCCCGTCCGTCGTTAAGAAAGTCAGGCGCGGAGTTACGAGCAGTCAACAACCGCTCGTGCGGCACGAAAGACGTGACCGCTCCGGACTCCGCCCGCAGAAAGGGACGAAAAGTGAAGTACACCAAGGTTGCCGCTGTCGCCGCCGGAACCCTCATGGCGCTGGGTGCCGCTGCGCCGGCCATGGCCGACGCGGGCGCCGGTGCCGTCGCCGCCGGTTCCCCGGGCGTCATCTCCGGCAACGTCATCCAGGTGCCGGTCCACATCCCGGTCAACGTCTGTGGCAACACCATCAACGTCATCGGCCTGCTGAACCCGGCCTTCGGCAACACCTGCATCAACGACTGACGTCGTACCGGTCGAGCTGACGCTCTTCCCCGGTGGGCCCCGGACCGCTCCTGCGGTCCGGGGCCCGCTCCTGTCCGCGTGCCGAGAACCGAATTCCCGAGCGTCCCGGAGAAATGTTGTGCCGCACAGTTTCCCGGCGGCGACTCGATCGTTGTCCCTTTCGGAAGCGGCAGAGGGCACGGGTAAAGAAGGCCCGTGCGCGGCCCGGAAAGTGGGAGCCGTAAAGCTGCCGCCGCAGAAGGGATCCTGAAAGTGAAGTACGCGAAGACCGCCGCACTGCTCGCCGGTTCCGTGGCTGCTCTCGGAGCGGCGGCCCCCGCCTTCGCCGTCACGGAGACCCCCACGGCTCCGGTCTTCAGCCTCGACACCGGGCTGAACCAGGTCATGGCGAGCGGCCCCCAGGTGGTGGACCCGCTGGTCGAGACCGCGGGCCAGGCCACCGAAGTCGTGGGAGGCGCCGCCGGGCGTCTCCAGGAAGACGGCACCGTGGACAAGGTGGCCGGCCAGGCCACGGGAGCGGTCGAGGACGCCGCGCCCGCCCTCATCGGCGGCCTGCCGCTCGGCCGCTGACGCCGGCCGGACCTCATCCGGCTGCCCTCCTCTTCCCACCGGCCGTCGCGCTCCGACACCCCGCCCGTCGATGCCGTCGCCCCAGCGGCGTACGGAGTCCGGGCGGGACCGGTCGTCCGCGCGGGCTGCCGTCCGGTCGGACGGAACTCACCATTCCCGCCACCGCGAGACGCTCAGGGCGCTCCGGGCAGGCGGGTACGCAGAAAGCACCGAAGGGTAATTCAAATGATCAAGAAGCTCATGGCGTCGGCCGCGGTGGCCGCGTCCGTCGTCGGCGTCTCCGCCGCTGCCGCCCCCGCCGCCATGGCGATCGGGGACGACGCCGGCACCACGACGGTCAACGGCAACGGTGCCTCGCAGGCGTACGGCAACTCCGCCACGCACGGCGACTGGAGCCCGCAGTTCGCCCTCATCCAGGGTTCGCTGAACAAGCCCTGCATCGCCCTGCCGGCCAAGGCCAACGTCGGCTCGCTGCTCGGTCTCGTGCCGATCTCGGTCCAGGACATCAACGTCCTGTCGTCGCCGCAGACCCAGCAGTGCACCGAGAACTCCACCCAGGCCAAGGGCGACGAGGCGCTGTCGCACATCCTCGACAACATCCCGATCCTCTCGGGCAACGGCGCCGCCAACAGCTGACGCCCCGAGGGGCGGGGCCGGGGCTCCTCGTGAGCGCCGCCCGTCCCACCCCCGTACGTCGGACCTCGCGGGGCCCGCACCCTTCCGCACCGCACCCCCTGTCCGGGTGCGCGGCAGGGGCGGGCCCCGCACCGTGTGCGGACGCGGTGCCCTCAGGTCCCGTTATCTTTTTCGCGGTCCTGCAATGGGGCCGCTGGCCTCCGGGCCCGGCATGACTGTTGCCCCCTGTCGATGG
>NZ_CANLBS010000022.1 GCF_947488945.1 uncultured Streptomyces sp. | reverse complement strand
CACCCTCGCCGCATGAAAGAGACCAACACCCCCGGAACCGGCAGCACGGGATTGACGAACTACATAGAGGCACCCCCGCACGCACCACCCCCCGCACGCCCTGCCCCGTTCCCCGGAGGGGCCCACGGGAGCCCGTCCGGGGACGGGCCGCCCCAGGGGTGAGAACCCCGAAGGGCCCCAGCCCTACACCAGCCCCGCCATCGCGGCGACCGGGTCGATCAGCGGGGTGCCGGAACCGTCCCGGCGCGGGTCGGGCTCCGGCAGCCGCGCGGGGGTGCCGTTGGGCTGGGAGGCGCGGGCGGGAGCGGTACCCGCCCAGGCGAAGACCAGCATGTCCTCGCCCTTCAGGAACCGCTGGCAGCGGACCCCTCCGGTGGCCCGCCCCTTGCGCGGGTACTGGTCGAACGGGGTGAGCTTGGAGGTCAGCACCGAGTCGTCCAGGGTGCCGTGCGAACCGGCCACCGTGAACACCACGCCGTCCGCGGCGGGATCGACCGCGGCGAACGACAGCACCTCGGCGCCCGCGGTCAGCTTGACGCCCGCCATGCCGCCCGCCGGACGGCCCTGGGGACGGACCACCGACGCGGGGAAGCGCAGCAGTTGCGCGTCGGACGTGATGAAGACCAGGTCCTCGTCCCCCGTGCGCAGCTCGACGGCGCCGACGATCCGGTCGCCGTCCTTCAGGGAGATGACCTCCAGCTCGTCCTTGTTGGCCGGGTAGTCCGGCACGACGCGCTTGACCACGCCCTGCAGGGTGCCCAGGGCCAGGCCCGGCGACTGCTCGTCCAGCGTGGTCAGGCAGATCAGCCGCTCGTCCGGCTCCAGGGTCAGGAACTCCGCCACCGGGGCCCCGCCGGAGAGGTTGGGCGCTGCGTGGGTGTCCGGCAGCTGGGGCAGGTCGATCACCGGGATGCGCAGCAGCCGTCCGGCGGAGGTCACCGCCCCGACGTCGGCCCGCGCGGTCGCCGCGACCACCGACACGATCACGTCGTGCTTGGCGCGCTTGGCGTCCTCGTCGAGGACCACCGGGTCGCCGTTGGCGGTGCGGGCCAGCAGTCCGGTCGAGGAGAGCAGCACCCGGCAGGGGTCGTCCGCGACCTCCAGCGGCACGGACGCCACCTGCGAACCCGCGGACTCCAGCAGGACCGTGCGCCGGTCGGTGCCGAACTTCTTCGCCACCGCGGCCAGCTCCGAGGAGACCAGCTTGCGCAGCTCCGCGTCGGACTCCAGGATCGCCGTCAGCGCGTCGATCTCCGCCGTCAGCCGGTCGCGCTCGCTCTCCAGCTCGATCCGGTCGAACCGGGTCAGCCGGCGCAGCGGGGTGTCCAGGATGTACTGCGTCTGGATCTCGCTCAGCGAGAAGTGGTCCATGAGGCGCTGCTTCGCCTCCGCGGAGTTGTCGCTGTCCCGGATGAGGCGGATGACCTCGTCGATGTCGACCAGTGCGACGAGCAGCCCCTCGACCAGGTGCAGCCGGTCGCGGCGCTTGGTGCGGCGGAACTCGCTGCGCCGGCGCACCACCTCGAAGCGGTGGTCGAGATAGACCTCCAGCAGCTCCTTGAGGCCCAGGGTGAGGGGCTGGCCGTCGACGAGGGCGACGTTGTTGATGCCGAAGGACTCCTCCATCGGCGTCAGCTTGTAGAGGTGCTCCAGCACCGCCTCCGGCACGAAACCGTTCTTGATCTCGATGACCAGCCGCAGCCCGTGCGCCCGGTCCGTGAGGTCCTTGACGTCGGCGATGCCCTGGAGCTTCTTCGAGGAGACCAGGTCCTTGATCTTGGCGATCACCTTCTCCGGGCCCACGGAGAACGGCAGTTCGGTGACGACGAGACCCTTGCGCCGCGGCGTGACGTTCTCCACCGCGACGGTGGCGCGGATCTTGAACGTGCCGCGTCCGTTGGCGTACGCGTCCCTGATGCCCCCGAGGCCGACGATCCGGCCCCCGGTCGGCAGGTCGGGGCCGGGGACGTACCGCATCAGCGCGTCCAGGTCCGCGTTCGGGTACCGGATCAGGTGCCGGGCGGCGGCGATGACTTCGCCGAGGTTGTGCGGGGGCATGTTGGTGGCCATGCCGACCGCGATCCCGGACGCGCCGTTCACCAGCAGGTTGGGGTAGGCGGCCGGGAGGACGACAGGCTCCCGCTCCTGGCCGTCGTAGTTGGCCTGGTAGTCGACGGTGTCCTCGTCGATGGACTCCGTCATCAGCGAGGTGGCGTCGGCCATGCGGCACTCGGTGTAGCGCATGGCGGCCGGCGGGTCGTCGTTGCCGAGCGACCCGAAGTTTCCGTGGCCGTCCACGAGCGGCAGGCGCATGGAGAACGGCTGTGCCATGCGCACCAGCGCGTCGTAGATCGACGCGTCACCGTGCGGGTGCAGCTTGCCCATGACGTCGCCGACGACGCGGGCGCACTTCACGTACCCGCGGTCGGGGCGCAGTCCCATCTCGTGCATCTGGGACACGATGCGGCGGTGCACGGGCTTCATGCCGTCGCGGGCGTCGGGCAGGGCCCTCGAGTAGATCACCGAGTACGCGTACTCGAGGAAGGAGCCCTGCATTTCGTCGACGACGTCGATGTCGAGGATCTTCTCCTCGAAGTCGTCCGGCGGCGGGGTCTTCGTGCTGCGGCGGGCCATCGCGGCTGCGACTCCTTCACGGATTCTGTCGGGCTACCTGGGGTTCTGACGCGGACCATTGTGGACCGCGCCGCCGACAACGCCGACCTCGACCCGGTACAACAGCCCCGTCGGGGCCCGCCGGACAGCGGTTTGCGGCAGCATGTCGG
Source organism: uncultured Streptomyces sp. (assembly GCF_947488945.1). GTDB lineage: Bacteria > Actinomycetota > Actinomycetes > Streptomycetales > Streptomycetaceae > Streptomyces. Next base: position 110,451 of record NZ_CANLBS010000022.1, on the reverse strand, counting down.
AGTGACGCCCGCCACGGGCGCCGACGGAATTCACGTGGTCCGGCGCATGTCTGCGGCGGAACGGGAACTTCGCCACCGGGCCGTGCGCTTGCCTAGAGTGACAGGTCTGGCGACAAGTCCAGTATCGCGATCGAAGGGACGTACATGCCCATGGGTCACACGGCCACCGCGCAGGCCGGCTCCGGCGGCTTGACAGCGACCGAGCACCGCCTGGCCAACGGCCTGCGTGTGGTGCTCTCCGAGGACCATCTGACCCCGGTCGCCGCGGTCTGTCTCTGGTACGACGTAGGCTCCCGGCACGAAGTGCGGGGGCGCACCGGGCTGGCGCACCTCTTCGAGCACCTGATGTTCCAGGGGTCCGGACAGGTCAAGGGGAACGGCCACTTCGAGCTGGTCCAGGGCGCCGGCGGTTCCCTCAACGGGACCACCAGCTTCGAGCGGACCAACTACTTCGAGACCATGCCGACCCACCAGCTCGAGCTCGCGCTCTGGCTGGAGGCCGACCGGATGGGCTCGCTGCTCGCCGCGCTCGACGAAGAGTCCATGGAGAACCAGCGCGACGTCGTCAAGAACGAGCGCCGCCAGCGGTACGACAACGTCCCGTACGGCACCGCGTTCGAGCGGCTCACCGCCCTCGCCTACCCCGAGGGCCACCCGTACCACCACACCCCGATCGGGTCGATGGCCGACCTGGACGCGGCGACGCTGGAGGACGCGCGGACGTTCTTCCGCACGTACTACGCGCCCAACAACGCGGTGCTCTCCGTGGTCGGGGACATCGACTCCGAGCAGACGCTCGCCTGGGTCGAGAAGTACTTCGGTTCGATCCCCTCCCACGACGGCAAGCAGCCGCCGCGGGACGGCACGCTGCCGCCGGTCATCGGCGAGCAGGTGCGCGAGGTGGTGCACGAGGAGGTCCCGGCGCGCGCGCTGATGGCCGCCTACCGGCTGCCGCAGGACGGCACCCGCGCGTGCGACGCCGCCGACCTGGCGCTGACCGTGCTGGGCGGCGGGGAGTCGTCCCGGCTGCACAACCGCCTGGTGCGGCGCGACCGCTCGGCGGTCGCCGCCGGATTCGGGCTGCTGCGGCTCGCCGGCGCGCCCTCGCTGGGCTGGCTGGACGTGAAGACGTCCGGCGGCGTCGAGGTCGACGTGATCGAGACCGCGGTCGACGAGGAGCTCGCCCGGTTCGCCGCCGAGGGGCCCACGCCCGAGGAGATGGAGCGGGCGCAGGCGCAGTTGGAGCGGGAGTGGCTGGACCGCCTCGGCACGGTCGCGGGCCGCGCCGACGAACTGTGCCGCTACGCGGTGCTGTTCGGCGACCCGCAGCTCGCCCTGACCGCGGTCACCCGGGTGCTCGACGTCACCGCCGAGGAGGTGCGCGCGGTGGCCGGGGCGACCCTGCGCCCCGACAACCGGGCGGTGCTCGTCTACGAGCCCGTCGAGCCGGCCGACGACGAGGACGGCGCCGAGGCGCCCGAGGGGGCCGACAAGTGAGCGACGCCGCCGTGACTGGAGTGACGATGGAGTTCCACCCCCAGCCGACCGCCGGGACCGCCCGGCCCTGGGCCTTCCCCGCCCCCGAGCGCGGCACGCTGCCCAACGGGCTGACCGTGCTGCGCTGCCACCGCCCCGGCCAGCAGGTCGTCGCGGTGGAGATCTTCCTGGACGCGCCGCTGGACGCCGAGCCCGAGGGGCTCGACGGGGTGGCGACGATCATGGCGCGGGCGCTCTCCGAGGGCACCGACAAGCGCGACGCCGAGGAGTTCGCCGCCGAGCTGGAGCGCTGCGGCGCCACGCTCGACGCGCACGCCGACCACCCGGGCGTCCGGGTCTCCCTGGAGGTCCCCGCCTCCCGGCTGGCCAAGGCCCTGGGACTGGTCGCCGAGGCGCTGCGGGCACCGGCCTTCGCGGAGAGCGAGATCGAGCGCCTGGTGGGCAACCGCCTCGACGAGATCCCGCACGAGAAGGCCAACCCGGCCCGCCGCGCGGCCAAGCAGCTCTCCAAGGAGCTGTTCCCGGCCGATGCGCGGATGTCGCGCCCGCGGCTCGGCACCGAGGACACCGTCCGGCGGATCGACGCCGCGGCGGTGCGCGCGTTCTACGACGCGCACGTCCGTCCGGCCACCGCCACCGCCGTGGTCGTCGGTGACCTCACCGGCATCGACGTGGACGCGCTGCTCGCCGAGACGGTCGGGGACTGGACCGGCGACGCCGGCACCCCGCGCCCCGTGCCGCCCATCACGGCCGACGACCGCGGCCGCGTGGTCATCGTCGACCGGCCGGGCGCGGTGCAGACCCAGCTCCTCATCGGGCGGATCGGCCCGGACCGCCACGACAGCGTGTGGCCGGCCCAGGTCCTCGGCACGTACTGCCTGGGCGGCACCCTCACTTCCCGGCTGGACCGGGTGCTGCGGGAGGAGAAGGGCTACACCTACGGGGTGCGGGCCTTCGGGCAGGTGCTGCGGTCCACCGCGCCGGACTCCCCCTCCGGTGCGACGGGCGCGGCGATGCTGGCGATCAGCGGCTCGGTCGACACCGAGTCGACCGGTCCGGCGCTGGACGACCTGTGGAAGGTGCTGCGGAAGCTGGCCGCCGAGGGGCTGACCGACGCCGAGCGCGAGACGGCCGTGCAGAACCTCGTGGGCGTCGCCCCGCTGAAGTTCGAGACGGCCGCGTCGGTGGCGAGCACCCTCGCCGACCAGGTCGAGCAGCAGCTGCCGGACGACTACCAGTCGCACCTGTACGCGCGGCTCGCGGAGACCGGCACCGTCGAGGCGACGGCCGCAGTCGTCAACGCGTTCCCGGTGGACCGGCTCGTGACGGTCCTCGTCGGCGACGCCTCGCAGATCGCCGGGCCGGTGCGCGCCCTGGAGATCGGCGAGGTGACGGTCGTCACCGGCTGAACCTCCGCGGAACCACCGGGGCCGGGCCCCGTTCCGCCCCAGGACCCCGACGGGCATGCCTCGTCGGGGTCCTGGCCTTTGTCCGCTTTATGGTCAATAAGGCCGTACGTCCTGTGGCATGTACGACAAAAGTCGCCGTTCGTTTGGAAGCGCCCGAGAGCTCCGCCTACCGTCGGCTCGGCTGTCCGTCACCTTGAGCCGCAACCGTGGCGCCGGGCAGTCATCGCCGAGTCCCCGTCAGGCGCGAGCCTGGGGAGCCGGGGACCCACCGTCCCTGGGGTGAATCGGGCACCTGCGGACTCCGTCGAGACCGCTGGAACCCGTAGGAGACCTTCCTGCTCCGAACCCGTCAGCTAACCCGGTAGGCGAGAAGGAAGGAAAGGAAACCAGCTCCTCCATGGCGTTCACCCGTGCCACCGGGAAGCACCGTGCCCCGAACCGCCTGACCCGCAAGGGTGTGCAGGCGGTCTCCGTCGCGGCACTGGCCACCACCGGCGTCATCGGCGGCACGGCCGCCCCCGCCCTCGCCGCGGAGCCGAGCAGCAGCTCGGTCGCCGACACCGGGCTCACCCAGACCGTGGCCATGGGCACCGGTCTCGCCGAGCGGATCGCCGCGCAGGCGGAGGCCCAGCAGAAGCAGGCCGACGCGGCCGCCGCCGCGAAGGCGAAGGCCGCGGCCGCCGCCAAGGTCAAGGCCGAGATGGAAGCCCGTGCGGAGAAGGCACGTGCCGAGAAGGCCCGTGCGGCGCGTGCCGCCGAGCGCGCCCGCCTCAACGCCTACCGCCTGCCGGTCGCCGGCTCCCACGTCACCACCGGCTACAAGTCCGGCGGCTCGCTCTGGTCGTCCGGCAGCCACTCCGGCGTGGACTTCCGGGCCGCCTCCGGCACCTCCGTCGTCGCCGTCGGCGCCGGCACCGTCGTCGAGGCCGGCTGGGGCGGCGCGTACGGCAACAACATCGTGCTCCGGATGACGGACGGCACGTACACGCAGTACGGCCACCTCTCCTCCCTCGGCGTCTCCGTGGGTCAGAGCGTCGCCGCCGGCGAGCAGATCGGCCTGTCCGGCTCGACCGGCAACTCCACCGGGCCGCACCTGCACTTCGAGGCGCGGACCTCGCCCGAGTACGGCTCCGACATGGATCCCGTCGCCTACCTGCGGGCGCGCGGCGTGACCGTCTGACCCCCTCCGTGACCGGACGGCCCGCCCGTCCGCTCCGTTGTTCCCCCCGAGGACCCCGGCTCCCGCCGGGGTCTTCGGCATATCGGCCGAAACCTCTCCGGTCCGTTCCGCTTCGGCCAAGAGATATGCATGGATTCCGGCCCGCCATCGGAAATTCAGGCAGATTGCAATAGAGTCACGGGGCAGGCTTCGATCGGCCGCGTTTCGCGGGGATTAAGGCGGAGGTTCGGACATGCGTATTCCGGCGCACTCGGTATGCACGGCGATCCGGGACGATATCGTCTCCGGTGTCTACGAGCGCGGCAGCCGCCTCACCGAGGAGCTGCTGGCCCGCCGCTACGGGGTCTCGCGCGTCCCGGTCCGCGAGGCGCTGCGCACCCTGGAGTCCGAGGGGTTCGTGGTCACCCGCCGGCACGCCGGCGCCTGCGTGGCCGAGCCCACCGAGCAGGAGGCCGTCGACCTCCTGGAGGTGCGGATGCTGCTGGAGCCGCTGGGTGCGGCGCGCGCCGCACAGCGCCGCACGGACGCCCATCTCAAGGTCCTGCGCGGCCTGGTCAAGCTGGGTCAGGAGCGTGCGCGCCGGGGCGAGGGCGAGGATCTGCGCGCGCTCGGCGGCTGGTTCCACGAGACGCTCGCCCAGGCCTCGGGCAGTCCCGGGCTGATCGCCATGCTCACCCAGCTCCGCCACAAGATCGCCTGGATGTACGCGGTGGAGCAGCCGGCCCGGCCGGTGGACTCCTGGGCGGAGCACGGCGCGATCGTGGACGCCGTGGCACGGGGCGACGCCGACCGCGCCCGCGCGCTGGCCGCCCAGCACGCCGAGCGGGCCGCGTCCGTGCACCGGCTGCGCCGCCCGGAGCGGACCGGCCGGGTCCCGGGCCCGCCCCGGGTGAGCACTTCGCAACATCCCGTAAACACCGCCGGAGTGCGTCATTAACAAAGAGGCCGTATACAAAGACGAAGTAATTGCGAGGAGCTTTCTTTTTGCTGCCCGCGGATTGCTTTCTTCGTCATGATCCGGGCGACTTCTTTCGGGGGCGGCGAATCCGTGAGTGTTTCCGTGCGTCCGTTCCGGAACGCATGCGGGAACCGATTCCGGGTCGCCGTGTGAGTGAAAGCGTCGTGCGAGAACCGTCCGTACACCGTGAAGAGCCGCGGCGCCCCTCGGGGCGCCGCGGCTCTTCACGGTGTACGGGGACGCGGCGCGCTCGGCGCCCTCCCGCCTCCGGACGGGTGGTGCGTCAGACCGTCTCGGGGAGCTCGTCGAGTCCCTCGGCGACCAGCTTCGCCAGCCGGTCGAGCGCGGCCTCCGCGCCGTCGGCGTCCGAGGCGAGCACGATCTCCTCGCCGCCCTGCGCGCCCAGTCCGAGCACGGCGAGCATCGAGGCCGCGTTGACCGGCGAGCCGTCGGTCTTGGCGATCGTCACGGGAACGCCGGAGGCCGTGGCGGCCCTGACGAAAATGGAGGCGGGGCGGGCGTGCAGGCCCTCGGCCCATCCGACGTTGACTCGGCGCTCAGCCATTGGTTCTGCCCTTCACGTTCAGAGGTTGTCTAGACCATTCTCGCACGCGGCGCGCACAGGGCCCCGGCTCCGCGCCGGACGGGGCCCGGGACGGACGGTCCCACACTGCCCCGGTGCGGGCCCCCACGCGACCGGTGCGCCGGTCGTAGGCTTTGGCCATGCAGCCCACGCCGGAGCAGAGTCCGCATCACGCGTACCCCGACCACTGGGAGGCGGACGTGGTGCTCCGTGACGGTGGTACCGCGCGGATCAGGCCGATCACCACGGACGACGCCGACCGGCTGGTGAGCTTCTACGAGCAGGTCTCGGACGAGTCGAAGTACTACCGCTTCTTCGCCCCCTACCCCCGCCTCTCCGCCAAGGACGTGCACCGCTTCACCCATCACGACTACGTCGACCGGGTGGGCCTGGCCGTCACCGTGGGCGGCGAGTTCATCGCCACCGTCCGCTTCGACCGCATCGACGCCCGGGGGATGCCCGCCTCCGCCCCGGCCGACGAGGCCGAGGTGGCCTTCCTGGTCCAGGACGCGCACCAGGGCCGCGGCGTCGCCTCCACCCTGCTCGAACACATCGCCGCGGTGGCACGTGAGCGCGGCATCCGGCGGTTCGCCGCCGAGGTGCTGCCCGCCAACACGAAAATGATCAAGGTGTTCCGGGACGCCGGCTACACCCAGCGGCGCAGCTTCGAGGACGGCTCCGTCCACCTCACCCTCGACATCGAGCCCACCGAGAAGTCCCTCGCCGTCCAGCGCGGCCGTGAGCAGCGCGCCGAAGCCCGCTCCGTGCAGCGGCTGCTCACCCCCGCCTCGGTCGCGGTCGTCGGCGCCGGCCGCACCCCGGGCGGGGTCGGCCGCACCGTGCTGCGCAACCTGCTGGCCTCCGGATTCACCGGCAGCCTGCACGCCGTCAACCACGCCCTGGACGGCTCCTGCCCGGCCCTCGACGGGGTACCCGCCCACCGCTCGGTCGGCGAGATCGGCACGCCCGTCGACCTCGCGGTCCTCGCCGTTCCCGCCGCCCAGGTCCCGGCCGCCGTCGCGGACTGCGGCGAGCACGGCGTACGCGGACTCGTCGTCCTGTCCGCCGACTACGCCGAGCGGGGCGCCGAGGGCAGGGAGCGCCAGCGCGAACTGCTCCGGCAGGTCCGCTCCTACGGCATGCGCCTCATCGGTCCCAACGCGTTCGGGCTGATCAACACGTCCGACGCGGTCCGGCTGAACGCCTCGCTGGCCCCCGAGTCGCCCGCCCCCGGCCGCATCGGGCTGTTCACCCAGTCCGGCGCCATCGCCATCGCCCTGCTGTCCGGGCTGCACCGGCGCGGCGCCGGCCTCTCCACCTTCATCTCCGCGGGCAACCGGGCCGACATCTCCGGCAACGACTTCCTCCAGTACTGGTTCGACGACCCGGACACCGACGTCGCGCTGCTCTACCTGGAATCCATCGGCAACCCGCGCAAGTTCACCCGGCTCGCCCGCAGGACCGCCGCCGTGAAGCCCGTCGTCGTGGTGAAGGGCGCCCGGCACAGCGGCTCCGCCCCGCCCGGCCACGCCGTGCCCGTCAGCCGCATCCCGGACGCCACCGTCTCCGCGCTGCTGCGCCAGGCCGGGGTGATCCGCGTCGACACCGTCACCGAGATGGTCGACGCGGCTCTGCTGCTGGCCGGTCAGCCGCTGCCGGCCGGGCCGCGGGTGGCCATCCTCGGCAACTCCGAGTCACTCGGCCTGCTCACCTACGACGCCTGCCTGACCGAAGGGCTGCGGCCCCGGCCGCCGCGCGACCTCACCACCGCCGCCGCTCCCGCGGACTTCCGTGACGCCCTCGCCGAGGCGTTGGCGGACAGCGCCTGCGACGCCGTCATCGTGAACGCCATCCCGTGGGTGGGGGAGAACGGCGAGGCGCAGACCGGCGACGGCGAGGTACTGGCCGCCGCGCTGCGGGAGGCCGCCGATCTCCAGGTGGGCGGCGGCCCCGCCAAGCCGGTGGCCGTCGTCCACCTGGAGATCGGTGGTCTCGCCGAGGCGCTGGCCGCCGCGTCCGGCACCCGCCCCGCCGCCGGGCCCGCGGCCGCCCCGCCCGCCGCCCGGCCGGCACCCGCGCCGGCCGCGTCCGCGCCCGTCCCACCCGCGCAGGCCGTGTCCGTGCCCGCCGGACCCGCGCCGGCCCCGGCCGCCTCCGGAGCCGTCCCCGCCTACCCCGCGGCCGAACGGGCCGTACGGGCCATGGCGGAGGCGGTGAAGTACGCCCAGTGGCGGCGCCAGGCCGCCGTACCGGGCAAGGTGCCCGAGTTCCTCGACGACACCACCGACGAGTCCGGCGCCGCCGACCTGATCGCCGCCCTGCTCGGCCCCGACCCCGACCCCCGCGGCCGCCCCCTCACCCACGACGAGGCCCGCTCGCTGCTGGCGCTCTACGGCATCGACGTGCGCCCCACGCTGCCCGCCCCCGACGAGGACGCCGCCGCCGGCGCGGCCGCGACGCTCGGTTACCCGGTGGCGCTCAAGACCACCGCCCCCCATCTGCGCCACCGCGCCGACCTCGGCGGCGTGCGCCTCGACCTGGCCGACGAGGACGCGCTGCGGCGCGCGTACGGCGAACTGACCGAGCTGCTGGGCAGGCCGGCCGAACTCCAGCCGGTCGTCCAGGCCATGGCACCGCGCGGGGTGGACACCGTCGTACGGGCATCCATCGACGCCGCGGCCGGGGCGGTCCTCTCCTTCGGGCTGGCCGGCACCCCCTCCGAGCTCCTCGGCGACGTCGCCCACCGGCTGGTTCCCGCCACCGACCGGGACGCCGCCGAACTGATCCGTTCGATCAGGGCGGCCCCGGTGCTCTTCGGCTGGCGGGGGTCGTCGCCCGTCGACACCCGCGCCCTCGAAGAGCTGCTGCTGCGCGTCTCGCGGCTGGTGGACGACCACCCCGAGATCGTCGGCGTCGCCCTGGAACCGGTCGTCGTGGCCACCCAGGGGCTCACCGTCCTCGGAGCGAGCGTCCGGCTGGCCCCGCCGCCCCCCAGGACCGACCTCGGCCCCCGCAGGCTGCCCGCCTACTGACCCCGCGGGCGCCGCGCGGCCGCCCCGCAGCGTCCCCGGCAGTCACCCGTCCCCCGTAGGATGGGGCCATGGCAAAGACCGGTACGACGACCCAGGGGCTGCGCGCGGCGATCGAGCGCAGTGGCTACTACCCGGCCCTCGTGGCCGAGGCGGTGGAGGCCGCCGTCGGCGGGGAGCCGGTCGCCTCGTACCTGGTCCACCAGGAGACCACCTTCGACTCCAACGAGGTCCGGCGGCACGTCACCGTCCTCGTCCTGACGGAGAACCGCTTCATCGTCAGCCACACCGACGAGCAGGCCGCGGACACCAGCTCCCCGACGCCCTACGCCACCACCTCCACCGAATCCGTCCACCTCGGCCGGATCTCGTCCGTCGTGGTCAGCCGGGTCGTGGCCGAGCCGGAGAAGTACGTGCCGGGCACACTGCCCCGCGAGGTCGTGCTCACCATCGGCTGGGGCGCGGTCTCCCGCATCGACCTGGAGCCCGCCGCCTGCGGCGACCCCGAGTGCGACGCCGACCACGGCTACACCGGCAGCTCCACCGCCGACGATCTGAGCCTGCGCGTCAGCGAGGCCGGCGACGGCCCGGACACCGTGCGCCAGACCCTCGCGTTCGCCCAGTCGCTGTCCGAGGCCACGGCCGCCACCGCGGCCAACGCGGCCGGCAACGGCAACGCCCGCTGATGGTCCAGTCCGCCTGGCAGGAACCGGTACTGCTCGACCCCGCCGCCGCCCCCGCGCCCGCCTACGGCGGCGGCTCGTTGGCGGACCTGCTGCCGACCCTCGTCGCGGGGCAGGAGGTGCCCGGCTTCGAGGCGGTGATCCCGGAGCTCACCCCGGCCGACCGCAACTGCGTCTTCCTGATCGACGGGCTCGGCTGGGAGCAGATCGAGGCCCACCCCGACGAGGCGCCGTTCCTCCACTCGCTGCTGCCGTCCTCGCGCGGCGGCACCGGACGCCCGATCACCGCCGGTTTCCCCTCCACCACCGCCACCTCGCTGGCGTCGGTGGGTACCGGCCTGCCGCCCGGCGAACACGGACTGACCGGTTACACCGTCCGCAACCCCGGCACCGGCGAGCTGATGAACCAGCTCCGCTGGTACCCGTGGACGCAGCCCAAGACCTGGCAGCCGCACCCCACCGTCTTCCGGCTCGCCGACGCGGCCGGCGTGCGCACCGCGCAGGTGTCCTCGCCGGACTTCGAGCAGACCCCGCTCACCAAGGTCGCGCTCAGCGGCGGATCGTTCCTCGGCCGGCTCTCCGGCGAGGAGCGCATGGACCTGGCCGCCGAGCGCCTCGCCGCCGGGGACCGCTCGCTCGTCTACACGTACTACAGCGAGGTCGACGGCAAGGGGCACCGCTTCGGCATCGACTCCGACGCCTGGCGCGGCCAGCTCATGTACGTCGACGGGCTCGCGCAGCGGCTCGCCGAGCAACTGCCGCCCCGCTCCGCGCTGTACGTCACCGCCGACCACGGCATGATCGACATCCCGTTCGACGAGCAGTCCCGGATCGACTTCGACGAGGACTGGGAACTGCGCGCCGGGGTCGCTCTGCTGGGCGGCGAGGGCCGGGCGCGGCACGTGTACGCGGTGCCGGGCGCGGAGAACGACGTCCTCACCGTCTGGCGCGAGGTGCTCGGTGAGCAGTTCTGGGTGGCGAGCCGCGAGGAGGCCGTCGCGGCCGGCTGGTTCGGCCCTCGGATCGACGAGCGGGTGCACGGACGGATCGGCGACGTCGTCGCGGCCGCCTGCGACGACGTACTGATCACCGCGTCCGTCACCGAGCCCCGCGAGTCGGCGATGGTGGGCGTGCACGGCTCGCTGACCCCCGTCGAGCAGTTCGTCCCCCTCCTCGAAGTACGCTCGTAACCGCGCCGTCGGCCCCGTCCGGCGAGCCGCCTCCCCCCCACCGCATCACCGAAAGGCGCCCGACCTCTCATGCCCGAGCTTGTGTTCTTCTCCGGGACGATGGACTGCGGAAAGAGCACGCTCGCCCTGCAGATCGGGCACAACCGGTCGGCCCGGGGCCTCCAGGGCGTGATCTTCACCAGGGACGACCGTGCGGGGGAGGGCAAGCTCTCCTCCCGGCTGGGCCTGGTGACGGACGCCGTCGAGGCCGCCGAGGGGATGGACCTGTACGCCCACCTGGTGGACCACATCAGCCGGGGCGGCCGGGCCGACTACGTGATCGTGGACGAGGCGCAGTTCCTCGCCGGGGAGCAGATCGACCAGCTCGCCCGGATCGTGGACGACCTCAACCTCGACGTCTTCGCCTTCGGCATCACCACCGACTTCCGCACCCGGCTCTTCCCCGGCTCCCAGCGCCTGATGGAGCTGGCCGACCGGATAGAGGCGCTCCAGGTCGAGGCGCTCTGCTGGTGCGGGGCCCGGGCCACCCACAACGCGCGCACCGTGGACGGCGAGATGGTCGTCGAGGGCGCCCAGGTGGTCGTCGGCGACGTCAACCAGCCGACCGGCCAGCTCGGTTACGAGGTCCTGTGCCGACGCCACCACCGGCGGCGGATGACCGCCGCCGGCGCCCGCGCGGGGGTGCTGTCCCCGGACGTGCTGCCGGTCGGACAGGGCTGACCGCAGGGTCCGCCCCGCTCATTCCCCGGCCGCCGTGGCGGTGCCCGGTGTGCCTGGTGTGCCCGGCATATCTGCTGTGTCCGGCCCCGGGACGTCCGAGGCGCCCGGGACGTCCGCGGCGCCCGGGACGTCCGAGGCGTCCGCGCCACCGCGCAGCCGCTCGGCGTGGCGGGTGAGGGTGTCGACGCGCACCGCGAGGTCCGGATGGCCGGTGGTCAGGTGCGCGTGCGTGGCGGTCAGCGGGTCGATCAGGCGGGCCGCGTCGTCCTGGGCGAGGGCGTCGGCGAGCCGCGCCACGGGGGTGCGGGACGGCGCCGCCAGGTCGGTGAGCGCGGTGATCTGCCCGGCGAGCTGGCGGAGGGGGGCGGCGTTGTCGCGGGCCCAGGCGACCAGGGTGCGGTCGGCCGCCCGCCGCCCCCGGGTGGCCTGCACGCGCTCCTCGGCGGTGCTTCCCGGCGTGCCCGGACGGACCCGCAGATAGCGGCGTTCGGCCGCTTGCCGGCTGGCGACCCCGAGCGGGTGGGCGAGGTCGGCCCAGCTCGCGCCCGCGGCGCGGGCCGCCTCGATGAGGCCGGGTTCCCACGCGGCCAGTTGGCCGCGGAGCTCGCGCAGGAGCAGCAGCGCGGCCAGCGCCTGCTCCACGCTGGTCATCTCCTTGCCGTCGGGCGACCCGGCCCCGGGGCCGCCGACGGATCCGTCCTCGCCCGGTTCGGCCTCCGGCGGGGTCCGTGCGGTGCGCACGGCCCGGTCGATCGCGTTCAGTGCGGTCTCGGCGGCCAGGAACGACGTGGGGTCGTCGGCCGCGTCGGACGGGGGTGGGCCGGCCATCGTCCATCTCCTTCGTCTGTCACCTTTCGGATGACATCTTGCTTGTCATCGTTCGGATGACATGCTACAACAGATGTCAGGTGAAGCGCATGAGCAGTTTCTGCCAGACCCTGACCGGAGGTGTTTCCCCATGTTGATGCGCACCGACCCGTTCCGTGAACTCGACCGGATCGCCCAGCAGCTGACCGGCACGACGGGCACGTGGTCCCGTCCTTCGGCGATGCCGATGGACGCCTACCGCGAAGGCGACGAGTACGTCATCGCGTTCGATCTCCCCGGTGTCGACCAGGACGCGATCGACATCGACGTCGAGCGGAACATGCTGACCGTCCGGGCCGAGCGCCGGCCGGCGGCCAAGGCCGACGACGTGCAGGTCGAGCTCTCCGAGCGGCCCCTGGGCGTGTTCTCCCGGCAGTTGGTGCTGGCCGACACCCTGGACACCGAGCGCATCGGCGCCGCATACGACGCGGGGGTCCTGACCCTGCGCATCCCGATCGCCGAGCGCGCGAAGCCCCGCAAGATCACCATCGGCGGCGCGTCCGCGCCCCGCCAGATCAACGGCTGACCAGATCAATGGCTGACCAGATCAACGGCTGACCCGGCCGGCCAACGGCTGACCCGACCCGCGGCGGCAGCAGGGGCGGGCGGTGGCACCGCCACGCCCGTCCCCGGTCGCCGTGCCGCTCCGGACGTCTCCGGCGCCGGCCGGCCGCCATCTCCCCCAGTCCTCCGACGCCCGCTGTCCGGGCGAGAAAGGTCACGACCCATGACGACGCTGCTCGAACCGGCCCCCGTGGGGGCGGACATGACGTTCGACCGGATGCTGGAGCGGATCAGGTACGAGGGTGCCTATCCGACTCGGGAGCGGGCGGAGGCCGTGACGCGAGCCGTGCTGGAGTGCCTCGGGCGGCGGCTCACCGGGGAGGTGCGCGCCGCGCTCGCGTCCTGCCTTCCGCAGGAGGCCGCCACCGCGCTGCTGGCGCTTCCCTCCGAGGAGGAGCGGCTCACCGGCTGGGGCTTCGTCAAGGACCTGGCCCGGCGGACGGGCGGCACGCCCGCCACCGCCCGCTGGGACGCCGGAGCCGTCCTCGGCGCCGTGGACGACCTCGCCGGTCCCGCGCTGATGGACCGTCTGCTCGCCGGCCTTCCCCCGGGTTACGCCCTCCTGTTCGGTCGCGCCGAGCTCCTGCGGGCCGCCTGAAACGGGACCCGACCGGAGGCTGCGGCCCGCACCGGAAGCGGCGGCCGGGACCAGCCGCCCGAAAGCCGGGCCGCGTCCGAGGCGAACCCCGTGCCGGGGCGAGCCGCGCCGGGGGTGTGCGCCCCGCCGAACCACGGCGGCGCCACCCCCGCCGCACGTCAGACCGGGACGACCGCCCCTTCGCGCATCCAGCCCCGGCCGTCCGCCGCCGCGTCGGTGGCCACCAGGACATAGCCGTACTCGTTGTAGGACGCGCCCTCGCAGGTCGAGGCGCCGACGATGTCACCGGCGTACTTGGTCTTGACGACCGCGCTGTTCGGGTTCGGGTTCTCGTACACCCCGGCGGTCGGCCAGACGACCTTGTACTGGCAGCCTGCCTGTGCGGCCGCGCCTGCGGCGGGGGCGGTGACGAGGGCTCCGGCCAGGCCGAGCGTGGTGGCCAGGACGGCGGTGGCGATGCGGGTCGTGCGCATGGTCGGCGGTGCTCCTCGGAGGACGGTGATGTGACAGGAGCATGATGACAGGCCGGTCCGGTCCGCGCCGCCGGCGTGGCGAAACGCGCGTAGCGGCGAACCGCGCGGGGGATGCGAGCGGCGCGGTGTTGCGAGCGGTACGGGGGTGCGAGCCGCGGGGAGGTGCGGGGACCGCCCGGTCACCCCTGCCTGCCCTCCACGGCCCTCACTGCTTCCCGTCCGCCGCCCTGTCGGCAGCTGCGTCTACCGTCCCGTCAGCTCCCGCACGGTCGCCATGTCGCTGAAGGGCAGCAGCGCGTCGCCCACGATCTGGTGCGGCTCACTGCCCTTCCCGGCGATCAGGACGATGTCCTTCGGGCCGGCCGCCGAGAGGGCGTGGGCGATGGCCGCGCGGCGGTCGGAGAAGCGCTCCCACGGAGTGCCGGTCGCCCCGATGCCCCGAGCGACCTCGTCCATGATCGTCTCGGGGTTCTCGTGGCGCGGATTGTCCGAGGTGAGGACGCACAGGTCGGAGTGGGTACCGGCGATCGTCCCCATCGCGGCGCGCTTGGTGCTGTCACGGTCCCCGCCGCAGCCGAAGACGGTGATCACGGAGGCCGGGGCGAACCCCCGCACGGTGCGGAGCACCTTGTCGAGGGAGTCGGGGGAGTGCGCGTAGTCCACGATCACGGAGGTTCCCCCCTCCGTGGTCAAGCGCTCGAAACGGCCCGGGATCTGCGGCATGTGTGCGAGCGCGGCCACGAGCCCGGCCAGGTCGTGCCCGAGGTGATGGCAGGCGGCCACCGTGGCGAGCGCGTTGGCCACCGAGAACCGGCCGGGCGACGGGATCGCCGCCGCATACGCGCGGCCGTCGTGGTGCAGCGTGAAGCGGGTCCCCGAGGCGTCCACCATCAGATCGGTGGCCCGGTAGTCGGCGTCCGCGTCGAGGGCGTACGTGGTCACCGCGCCCGGCATCAGCGCGTCGATTCCGGCCCCCACCGGGTCGTCGGCGTTCACGACGGCGTGCCGGCACAGCCCCTGGAACAACCGGAGTTTCGCGTCCCGGTAGTTCTCCATGGTGCCGTGGTCGTCCAGATGGTCCTGACTGAGGTTGGTGAAGATCCCCACGTCCACGAAGGTGCGGTCCATCCGGTGCGTCAGCAGGCCCATCGAGGTCGCCTCCAGCACCACCCCGGTCACCCCCCGGTCCCGCATGTGCCCCAACAGGTACTGCAGATCGGGGGATTCCGGGGTGGTCAGCACCGACGGGGGCATCGGGACCGGTTCGTCGCCGATGCGGCTGCCGGCCGTGCCGATCACACCGGTCCGGGCGCCCTCCGCGATCCGAAGGACGGACTCGACCATGTACGAGACGGAGGTCTTCCCGTTGGTTCCGGTGACCGCGATGAGGTCGAACGCCCTGCCCGGTTCGCCGAAGTAGCGCGAGGTGAGCACGGCCGCGGCGCGCCGGGTGTCGGGGACGCGTACCACGCACCTCTCGGACGCGCCGGGCGGCAGCACGCAGTCGCCGTCCACGACGGCCGCGGCCGCGCCCCGGGCGAGTGCCGGACCGACGGCTCCGGGCCCGCCCTCCAGGTGTCCGGGCACCGCGACGAACAACGACCCGGGGGCGACCCGGTCGGCGTCGAACGTCGTACCGGCCGAGATCCACGTCTTCTCGGGGTCCCCGTGCAGGACGGTGTGCTCCTGGCCGGCCAGGAGTTCGCTCAGCTTCAAAAATGATCCCCTCAGAAGGCGGCTGCGGCCGGGGTGCGGCCGTCGCCGGAACGCGGCCGACGGCAGTGCGCCGGGACCGCGGTGGTGAAGCCGGGCTCGCGCGGCCGACGGAGGCGGGCGCGCGCGGAGCACAGCGGGACGGGGCCTTGCCCCGGTCGGGAACCACTGGGTGAACCGTCTGCCGGACCGCCCGGGAAGAACGGTCCGGGAACGGTGCGTCGAACGCCCCAGGAGGCGAAGAAGATCGCTAGCCGAGACCCGGCAGCGGCGCGCGGCGGACAGCGGGCACGTCGGAGCCGGCCCGGTGCGGGCGGTCCTCCGTCATGACGCTGGTGCGGCGCATGGGCCGAGTGTACGTCCGCCGGGACGGCCGGCGCCCCGCCCCTGGACAGCCGTACGCCCTCCGAGCGGCCTTGCGCACTCCGCGGAGCGACCGTACGCCGTAGGAACCGCCGGCGGGCGCACGGTCCGAGCCCTTGGGCCTCCCAGCGGCCGAGCCGCCCCCCAGCGGTCCGAGCCCTTGGGCCTCCCCGGAGCTCCGAGCCCTTGGCCTCCCCAGTGGTCCGAGCCGACGGCGTACGGCCCGAAGCCTCTGCGGCGTAGGGCCGGAACCGTCCGGGGCCCGGATCAGGCCCGCGCGGTCGTGATCCGTTCGAGCACGTCCGTGTAGCGGGCCCTGTGGTCCGGCCGGGCGCGGGCGGCGGCGTGCCGGAGCGGGGGCACCCCCGAGGCGCCCAGCCGGACCAGCCCTTCGGCCGCCGCCTCGCGGACCACGGGGTGCGGGTGCCCGAGCAGATCGGTCACCGCGGGTGCGGCGGGCTCCCAGCGGGCGTGGCACACGATCCGGATCGCCGAGCGGACCACGGAGGGCTGCGGATCGCCCAGCAGCACCTCGGTGTGCCCGAGGTACGTCCGGCGGTCCAGCGCGGTCCGCGAGGCGCGGTGGGCGTGCAGCCGCACCCCGGCCACCGGGTGGTGCAGCAACTCGTCCACCAGACGGCGGAGTTCCGGGTCCTCCTCCCCGCCGGGCGCGACCGCAAGCCGGGTCAGCGCCCTGCGTACCTGGGTCGGGGTCCCGGTCCTGGCGAGATCCAGCGACTCCTGCCGGGACGCGGCGCGCGGCGTCGCGCCCGGCCCCGGACGAACCCGCGCCGCCGCCCACGCCTGCGCGTCCCGGCGTGCCGCGTCCGGGTCCCGCAGCACCCCGTCGACCAGCAGGGTCCGGTCCGCGAGGTCGTCCCGCCCCTCGTCGCGCAACCGTCCCAGGGCTCGCTCCAGCGCCGGGGTACGCAGCAGCGGACGGCCGTCCAGCAGGTCGAGGCACCCCCACGCCCCGCCCTCCAGGCGGTCGTGGAGCCGTTCCGCCAGCAGGTCCGCGGGGACGGCGCGCAACGCCCGCGCGACGGCCGGGCCCGCCGACAACGCCTCGTCGACGGCCGTGTCCAGGCGTGGGTCCCCCGTGCTCGTCACCCCGGGAGATTAGCCGTCGTCCCGCGCGCACCACCATCCGGTTTCCGGGGCCGCGACGGGGCCGCGACGGGTCCCGATACGGGTCCCGCGATGTCCCGCGTCAAGGCCGCGCACCCCCGTGCCCCGCGCGAGCGTCCGGCCGTGCGCCGTGCGGCGTCTCACGGTGCCGTACCTGCCAACAACCAGCGGCGTACCGGGATTTCGAGCAGGACCCGTGCTCCGCCCCCTTCGTACGGGGCGACCGCGTCCCAGGCGTACTTCTCGGTGAACGCCTCCGTGATCCGTTCGGGGAACGGGCCCCTGTACAGCACCGCTTCGCCCTCCGCGACGACCGGACGGTCACCGCCCTCCAGCATCAGACAGACGCCAGGGAACCGCTCGATGTTGCGGACCTTGACGGACGAGGCGTCCGTGCCGACCCACCAACTGCCCCGCGAGAACACGAACCAGACCGGTGTCGCGTGCGGGGTGCCGTCCGGGCGCACGGTGCACAGCCAGGCATTACGTTCCCGGGCCAGCCGTTCGTGGACGGCGGCGGACGGTAGCGGTGGTGCGGCGGGCGGCGGCGAAGAGTTCATCCCGCCATTCCAGCCGCCTCGCGGGCCGCGCGCCTCGGGCGGCCGTCGCGATTGCGCTCGGCCCCCGGTCCTACACCTCCCGGTCCTGCGCTCCCCGGTCCCGCGCCCCCGTTGCTCCACCCCCCGCCCGGTCCCGGCGCCGGTCCCGGCGCCGCGGCCGGTCTCAGGACCGCTCGGTGCGGACGATCGTGAAGACCGCGCCCTCCGGGTCGCAGACGGTGGCGATCCGCCCGTTCGACCCCTCCCGCGGCGGTTGCAGGACGTGACCGCCCAGCTCCACCACCCGACGCGCGGCGTCGTCGGTGTCGTCCACCTCGAAGTACGTCATCCAGTGCGGGCCGCGGTCGCGCGGCAGGGCGTGGCCCACCCCGTGCAGGGCGGCGACGGGCCGGCCGTCCAGGTGCAGCGTCTGGTAGTCGAAGTCGGCCGACACGACCGCCTCCGCCTCGTAACCGAACACCGCCTGGTAGAACTTGCCGACGGTCGCCGTCTCGCGGGTCAGCAGCTCGTTCCAGACCGGGGTTCCGGCGGTGCCCGCGAGCTGCGTCCCGATGTGCGCGGCGGCCTGCCACACCCCGAAGACCGCTCCGCCCGGGTCGGACGCGATGGCGAGCCGGCCCGCGTCGTCCGCGTCGATCGGGCCGACGGCGACGGTGCCGCCGCAGGACCGGATCGTCTCGGCGGTCAGCGCGACGTCGTCGGAGGCGAGGTACGGCGTCCAGGCGACCGGGAGATGCCGGTCGGGCGGCAACTGCCCGATGCCGGCCACTTCCCTGCCGTCCAGCCGGCCCCTTACGTACGGGCCGAGTTGCTCGGGGCCGGGGCGGAACTCCCAGCCGAACAGGGCTCCGTAGAAATCCTGGGTCGCGGTCAGGCTGTGCACGATCAGACTCACCCAGCAAGGCGTTCCGGGCGTGCGCCGGGTGGCGGCCTCGGTCATCGTCGTCTCTCCTCGGACCATCGTGGTGGCCGTACGCGGGAACGGGGCCGGCAGCGGGTCCAGGTCACGGCCCGGCTGAGTAAGCCCCGGCCCCGATGCTTTCACCACCGGGCCCGCCGGGCGCCCCCTGCCGCGCCGCACGGTGCGGGTTCTCGACCCGGCGCGGACGTGGTGCGCCGGTATGTCGGGCGGGTACCCCTACGCGCGGACGGGCCACTGCGCGAAGATGGCGTCCATGAAGCCCATCATCACCGCATCCGCATGCCTCAGCGAGTCGGCGGGCCCCCGTCCGCCGGTGTTCCTGGACGTCCGCTGGCAACTGGGCGGCCCGAACGGACGGCCCGACTACGAGGCCGGTCACCTCCCCGGCGCCGTCTTCGTCGACCTCGACACGGAGCTCGCCGGTCCACCCGGTTCCGGCGGCCGCCACCCCCTCCCGGACCCGGAGGCCTTCGGCGCCGCCATGCGCCGGGCCGGGGTGCGGGCCGACCGGCCGGTGGTGGTCTACGACGGCGGCCAGGGCTGGGCCGCCGCCCGCGCCTGGTGGCTGCTGCGCTGGGCCGGGCACGAGGACGTCCGGGTACTGGACGGCGGGCTGCCGGCCTGGACCGGTGAGCTGTCGAAGGAGATCCCCGCGCCGCAGGAGGGTGACTTCCGGCCACGGCCCGGTGCGCTGCCGGTGGTGGACGCGGACGGCGCGGCGGCCCTGGCCCGGACCGGGCTGCTGCTGGACGCGCGGGCCGCGGAGCGCTACCGGGGCGACGTGGAGCCCATCGACCGGGTCGGCGGGCACATCCCGGGCGCGGTCTCGGCGCCGACGGGGGAGAACGTGGGAGCCGACGGGCGGTACCTGCCCGCGGAGCGGCTGGCCGAGCGGTTCGGTGCGCTGGGCGCGCGGGACGGCGGCGAGGTCGGCGTGTACTGCGGCTCCGGGGTGTCCGGCGCGCACCAGGTGCTCGCGCTGGAGATCGCGGGCCTGCGCGGGGTGCTGTACCCCGGCTCGTGGTCGGAGTGGAGTGCGGACGAACACCGTCCGGTCGCCACCGGCCCCGACCCGCAGTAGCCCGGTGCCCCCGGCCGGACACCCGGAAGTGAGCCCTGCCGGACGTGCCGGAGGCCCGTGCGCGAGGGATTCTCGCGGACGGGCCTCCGGCGGCGGGCGGGGAGCGGGGCTCCGCCCGGATCAGTCCTGCTTCTTCCTGCGGGTGCCGAAGACGATCTCGTCCCAGCTCGGCACCGCGGCCCGTCGGCCCGGCCGGACTCCGTCCGCCTCGGCCTGCCGGTCGGTCGTCCCGGTCAGGCGGTCGCGGTGGCCCGCGACCGCACGGGGCATGAGCACGTCGGCGTAGGCCGAACCGGCACCCGCGGAGGCCGCGGCGGCCGGCGGTTCGTCGGCCTCGGGCTCCTCGGCGGCCGGTTCCATGGCCGACGGCTCCGGCGGGGAGGGCCGCTCGGGCACCACCATGTCGCCGCGGAAGCTCGGCACCGCCTCCAGGAGACTGGTCAGCGAGTCGCGCTCGGCAGCCGACGGAGCGGTGTACTCCTCGGGTTCGGAGGAAGCCGGGGCGTGGTAGCGCTCCATCTGCCGGTCGAGAGCACGGTCCAGGGGCCGGTCGCGCGGCAGCCGGGCGATCCGGGGCACGAACGGGAAGCTCGGCTCCGGGGCGGCGGCCTCGCTCTCGCCGATCAGCGAACGCGCCTCGTCGTCCACGGCCTGGACCAGGCGGCGGGGCGGATCGTAGGTCCAGCTCGCCGAGTGCGGCTCGCCCGCGACGCGGTAGACCAGCAGGACCTCCCAGGTGCCGTCGTCGCGGCGCCAGGAGTCCCACTGGACGGTCTCCTTGTCGGCGCCGCGCAGCAGCAGGCGTTCCTGTACCGCGTCGCCGAGCTGGGGGCCGGTGTTCTCGCCGGGGCGGCGCACGGGGGTCTTCCGGGCGCGTTCGGCCATGAAGGCGCGCTCCGCCAGGACCGGGCCCTCGAAACGGCGCACCCGGTCGACGGGGATGCCCGCGAACTGGGCCACCTCCTCGGCGGAGGCGCCGGCCCTTATACGGGCCTGGATGTCGCGTGGGCGGAGATGGCTCTCCACCTCGATCTCGATCTGACCGAGCCGCGCGCGGTCGTTGCGCACCGCCGCACGGAGACGCTCATCGATCGGAAGCGTGTACTCCGTGCTGTCCGCAGCCTTGAGCACCAGTCGTGTGCCGTCGTTGGAGACGGCCACGACACGCAGTTCGGGCATGGGGACCTCCCGGGTGGTGCCTGCCGACGTCACGTGCGTCGCTGCTTCCGCTAGTCGAGTGTGGCCTGCCCGGGTGCAGCCTGCCACAACCTTGCCAAGTTGCCCGGCGTGTCGGGCCGCGGCCCCTCACACCGTCCTGACACGATCACCTGCCGCGCCGCGGGCGACCGGGACGGCCGTCCGTGCACGGAAGCGCCGTGCGATGCCTTGGCGCCGCCGGTTCGACTGCCGCCTTCGGCCCCCTTCGTGTGTCCCGTGCCACCCACGCAGGAGCACGGTCCCAGGGCTCGTCACAGTACTCCATTCGGGCCACCGGGGTGGTCCGGCGCGCCGTTCGAGTTCTCGGCGGGCACGCGGGTCCTGTTACCCACTTGCCCGCCATTTGCCCGTGTTGCGTGTCCTGCTTCACAGAATCACCAGAAACGGAACTATCCCCTTCGCTCGTTTGTCCCTTCCTGGTGCAGGGTGGGAGAGATGTCAAGCAAGGGCTGGTCATGGTTCAGAGGGCGGAAAAGGACACGGAACCCGAAGAGAGGCGCATCGATCTGAATCTGCCGCAGGTCGCCGGCAGCGCGCTGGCCGCGGTGGCGGCGGCGGTCGCGGCCTCGCAACTGGGGGTGTACGGCACGATCGTCGGGGCGGGGGTGATGAGCATCGTCGCCACCTGCGGAAGCTCGGTCTTCCAGCACTTCTTCCGCCGCACCGGCGAGCAGATCCGCGAGGTCACCGTCCAGGTCACCCACCCCACGGGCCGTCAGGTCTCGGTGCGGACCCGTGAGACCACCCGGGAGCCGTGGCCGCCGGACGACCGGTGCACCGCCGGACCCCGGGAGCCCGACCCGTACGGCGCCTCCGGCGCGGCCTTCGCGGGGAACGACGCGACCCGTCCGGTACCGGCACCCGGCGCCGCCACCGGACCCGTCACCTGGGGCGTCCCGGTGAACGACACGGACGGCACGCGGCTGCTCGGCGCGGTGCCCGGCGGCGACGCCGACCGCACCCAGCTCCTCGGCACCGTTCCCGAGGACGACGACGCGACCCGGATGCTGCGGGCGGCCCCGGAGACGGACCCCGAGCGCACCCGGATGCTCCGGGCGGTCCCGGTGAACGAGGCCGACAGCACCATGCTGCTGCGGCAGGCGGACGCCGCGGGCGTGCCGGCGCAGGACGCCCCGCAGGACGACGACTGGTCGGACGGCACCACCCACGCCGTGCGGCGCGGCTGGAAGAGGCCCGTCCTCGCTGCCGTCGTCGTGTTCGTCGTGGCGATGGTCGGGATCACCGCGTTCGAGATGATCTCGGGCAGCGACCTCAGCGGCGGCCGCGGCACCACCGTGGGTTCGGTCGTCCGCGGCGGCAGCGGCGGTTCCGGCTCCACCGACCCCTCGCCCGCCACCAGCACCGGCGGCGACGAGCGGGGCGACGAGCAGGGCGACGAGCGGCAGAGCCCGGACACCGGGACGAGCGCCACCCCCGGCACCGGCACCGCGAGCCCGACCCCGGAGGGCGGAGCGGGCACCGACGCCACCGACGCGCCGACCACCGCCCCGTCCGGTGCGGACGGCGGGGCCTCGCAGGCTCCGACGCCCACGCCGTCCGCCACCGACGGCGGCACGGCCACGGCGCCGGCGGAGACCGGCGACGACGGCTCCGGCGAGAACGGCGAGAACGGCGAGCAGCCGGGGACCGGCGCCGACGGCGAGTGAACCGGCGCGCTCCGGCGCGGCCGACGACGGCGCGAGGGCCGGGGCCCCCACCACGAGGGTGGGGGCCCCGGCCCTCGCCGCTCCGGGACCGGGACGCCTCAGTCGCCCAGCACCCGGCGCAGGTAGTCGTTGGCGAAGACGCGGTCCGGGTCGAGCCGGTCGCGCAGCGCGGTGAACTCCCCGAACCGGGGATAGACCTCGGACAGGTAGGCCGCGTCGCGGGTGTGCACCTTGCCCCAGTGCGGCCGGCCCGCGCGCTCGGTCATCAGCCGCTCCACCGCGGTGAAGTACGCCTGGTACGGGGTGCCCTTGTACAGGTGCACCGCGATGTACACCGACTCGCGGCCCGACGCGGTGGACAGGGCGATGTCGTCGGCGGGAGCGGTCCGCACCTCCACCGGGAAGCTCACCCGCAGCGGCGACCGCTCGACCATCGCCTTCAGCTCCCGCAGCGCCCCGGCCGCCTCGGAACGCGGCAGCGCGTACTCCATCTCCACGAAGCGCACCCGGCGCGGGCTGGTGAACACCTTGTAGGGGATGTCGGTGTAGGTGCGGGCCGACAGGGCCCGGCTGGAGATCCTGGCGATCGACGGGATGGCCGCGGGGACCGCCCGGCCGACCGAGCAGGCCACCTGGAACACCGCGTTGGAGAGGAGCTCGTCCTCGATCCAGCCGCTGATCCGGCCGGGAGGGGCGGCCGGTCCGGCGCTGCGGTTGTTGCGCTTGGTGGTGCAGTTGCCCGTGTGCGGGAACCAGTAGAACTCGAAGTGCTCGTTCTCGGCCACGAGCGCGTCGAACTCCGAGGTGACCCGCTCGAAGCTCATCGGCTCCTCGCGGGCCGTCAGCAGGAACACCGGCTCCACGGCGAAGGTGAGGGCCGTCACCACGCCGAGCGCGCCGAGCCCGATCCGGGCCGCCGCGAACACCTCCGGGTTCTCCTGCGGAGAGCAGCGCAGCACCTCGCCGGCGGCGGTGACCATTTCCAGCGCCCTGATCTGCGCCGCTATGGAGGCCGAGTCGCGGCCGGTGCCGTGGGTGCCGGTGGAGGTCGCCCCCGCCACGGTCTGCTCCATGATGTCGCCCATGTTGGTGAGCGAGAGCCCTTCCCGTGCCAGCGCGGCGTTGAGGCGCTTGAGCGGGGTGCCCGCCTCGACCGTCACGGTCATGGCCGCGCGGTCGATGTCGCGGATGCCCGTCAGCAGGCCGGGGCGTATCAGCACCCCGTCGGTGGCCGCCGCCGCGGTGAAGGAGTGGCCGGTGCCGACCGCCTTGACCCGCAGGCCCTCAGCGGCCGCCGCGCGGACCGCGTCCGCGAGCTCGTCCACCGATGCCGGGGCCACGCTCCGGGCCGGCCGCGCGGTCACGTTCCCCGCCCAGTTGTGCCACGTGCCCCGCGTCGTCCGAGCGTAGGTCTCGGTCATCTTCCCCGCGCCTTCCCGTCTTCGCCGGCTCCGCGAGCCGGCGGTGCCCCAGGAGCGCCACCGCGGCCGCGGTCACTCCGGCCGCCGCGGACACCACGTACCCCGCACCGGCGCCCGAGGCGTCGACCACCCAGCCGGCGGCCGAGGAGCCGAGCGCGACCCCGACGGCGAGCCCGGTGCTGGTCCAGGTCATGCCCTCGGTCAGCTTGGTGCGGGGGACGTGCTGCTCGACGAGGGCCATGGTGGTCACCATCGTCGGTGCGATGGCGAGGCCCGCGACAAAGAGCGCCACGGCCAGGAACGGGAGGCTCCCGGCCAGTTGGAGGGGGATCATACTCACGGCCATCGCGCAGACCCCCACCAGCCACCGGGTGGAGGCACGGCCCGTGAGGTGCAGCAGCCCGAAGACCGCACCGGCCAGACAGGACCCGAGGGCGTAGACGGCGAGCACCAGACTGGCCGCCGCCTTGTGGCCGCGCTCCTCGGCGAACGCCACCGTCACCACGTCGATCGAGCCGAAGATCGCCCCGGTCGCCACGAAGGTGAGCGCCAGCACCTGGAGGCCGGGGGAGCGGAGCGCGGAGCCGCCGGACTGCGGCGACTTCGGGTGGGCCGCCGGCTCGGTGGCCCGCTGCGCGGTCAGCCAGAACACCCCGATCACCAGGAAGACCCCGGCGAGCAGCGGGCCCGCTTCGGGGAACCAGGCGGTGGACAGCCCGATCGAGACGATCGGCCCGAAGATGAAGCACACCTCGTCGACGATCGACTCCCACGAGTACGCGGTGTGCAGCTCGCGCGGCGAGCCCCGGTGGATCTCCGCCCACCGGGCCCGGACCATCGATCCCACGCTGGGGACGCAGCCCGCCGCCGCCGAGAAGACGAACAGCGTCCAGTCCGGGAAGCCCTGCTGCGCGCAGACCAGCAGCCCCGCCACGGCCGCCGCCGCGAACAGGGTGACCGGGCGCAGCACCCGCCGTTGCCCGTAGCGGTCCACCAGCCGGGAGACCTGCGGGCCGAAGACCGCCGCCGCCATCGCGAGGGTCGCGGAGAGCGCGCCCGCCAGTCCGTAACGGCCGGTCAGCTGGGACACCATGGTCACCACGCCGATGCCCATCATGGACAGCGGCATCCGGCCGAGGAGTCCGGCGGCCGAGAAGGCGGTGGAGCCGGGGGCGGTGAAGAGGGCGCGGTAGGGGCTGGGCACGGGGACTCCGGTCGGACCTGTCATGCGTGAAGAGGGCCGACACAGCTTACGGCCGGGGACGTCCGCTCCGCCCCCGCCCACCGGCACCCCGGGCCGGCCCGCCGGACGACGCCCCCGGTCCGCGCCGGCCCGTGCGGCGGAGGGGATGTCGGTCGCCGCGCTGTCGGCGGCGGATGGCAGGATCGAGGCATGTCCGATGTGCGTGATCCCGCTGTGTACGACGCCCTGCTCCTGCTCTCCTTCGGCGGCCCCGAAGGACCGGACGACGTGGTTCCGTTCCTCCGGAACGTCACCCGCGGCCGGGGCATCCCCGAGGAACGGCTGAAGGAGGTGGGGCAGCACTACTTCCTGTTCGGCGGCGTGAGCCCGATCAACGCCCAGAACCGCGACCTGCTCGGCACCCTGCGCGCCGACTTCGCCGAGCACGGCCTGGACGTCCCGGTGTACTGGGGCAACCGCAACTGGGCGCCTTACCTCACCGACACCCTGCGGGAGATGGTCCGCGACGGCCACCGCCGCATCGCGGTCCTCGCCACCAGCGCGTACGCCTCCTACTCCGGCTGCCGCCAGTACCGCGAGAACCTCGCCCAGTCGCTCGCCGAACTGGAGGCCGAAGGGCTGCCGGTGCCGCGGGTGGACAAGCTGCGGCACTACTTCAACCACCCCGGCTTCGTACGGCCGATGGTGGACGGCGTGCTCGCCTCGCTCGCCGAGCTGCCCGAGGACGTCAGGGGCCGCGCCCACCTGGCCTTCACCACGCACTCCATCCCGGTCACCGCGGCGGACGCCTCCGGCCCCGCCGAGGACCACGGCGGCGGCGGCGCGTACGTCGCCGAGCACCTGGACGTCGCCCGCGTCGTCGTGGACGCCGTCCGCGAGCAGACCGGCGTCGACCACCCGTGGCAGCTCGTCTACCAGTCCCGCAGCGGCGCCCCGCACATCCCGTGGCTGGAGCCCGACATCTGCGACCACCTGGAGACGCTGCACGGCGACGGCGTCCCCGCCGTCGTGATGGTCCCGATCGGCTTCGTCTCCGACCACATGGAGGTCCTCTACGACCTCGACACGGAGGCCACCGCCAAGGCCGCCGAGCTGGGCCTGCCGGTCCGCCGCTCCGCCACCGTCGGCGCAGACCCCCGGTTCGCGGCCGCCGTCCGCGACCTTTTCCTGGAGCGCACCGCCGCCGAGAACGGCCGGTCCGTGGAGCGCTGCGCGCTGGGCCTGCTGGGCCCCTCGCACGACGTGTGCCCCGTGGGGTGCTGCCCGGCCAGGGCCCCGAAGCCCGCCGCCGCGGGCGCCGACAGCCCGTTCTGACCCGGCCCCGACCCACCGACCCCCGAACCGCCACCACCACTCCGGGAGCGCCGTGACCGACCCCCTGCCGACCGAACTGCTCGACCTCGCCCTGGAGGCGGCCCGCCGCGCCGGAGCGCTGCTCCGCGACGGACGGCCCGCCGACCTCGCCGTGGCGGCGACGAAGTCCAGCCCCGTCGACGTGGTCACCGAGATGGACATCGCCGCCGAGAAGCTGATCACCGGTTTCCTCGCCGAGCACCGCCCCGACGACGGCTTCCTCGGCGAGGAGGGCGCCGGCTCGCCCGGCAGCAGCGGCGTCCGCTGGGTCATCGACCCCCTCGACGGCACCGTGAACTACCTCTACGGGCTGCCGACCTGGGCCGTCTCCATCGCGGCCGAGCGCGACGGCGAACGGATCGCCGGCGTCGTCGAGGTCCCGATGCGGCGCGAGACCTTCCACGCGGTGCTCGGCGGCGGCGCCCACCTGAACGGCGCCCGGCTGGCCTGCCGTCCGGCGGCCCCGCTCGACCGGGCGCTGGTGTCGACCGGCTTCAACTACGTCACCACCGTCCGCACGCACCAGGCGGACGTCGCCCAGCGGCTGATCCCGCGGCTGCGGGACATCCGCCGCGGCGGCTCGGCCGCCGTCGACCTGTGCGACGTGGCGGCCGGCCGGCTCGACGGCTACTACGAGCGCGGCCTGCACCCCTGGGACCTGGCGGCGGGCGACCTGATCGCCCGCGAGGCGGGCGCGCTGACCGGCGGACGCCCCGGCCTCCCTGCCGACGGCGACCTCACGGTGGCCGCCACCCCCGCGGTCTTCGCGCCCCTCCAGGCGCTCCTCGAAGAGCTGGGCGCCTGGCACGACTGACCGGGGCCAATCCCCCTTGCCCCGGCGCACGAAAAGCCCGCCGGGCCCCTGGTGGGGGCTCCGACGGGCTTCGCGTGCGGGCGGGCGGCGGCTCCGCCGGCGCCGGTGGGCGCCGGGGCGTCCCGCGGTGGCTCAGACGGCCGTGGCGCCGATGTCGACACCGTGCTCGGCGGCGAGGCGGAGGAGGTCCTCCAGCTCGCTCTGTTCGACGTCGGCGAGGAAGTCGTCGCCCGTCTCACGCGCCCGGGTGAGGTCGGACTCGGTGGTCCTGATGCGGTGCAGCAGACCTGCGGTGAAAGCGTCCATGGAAGCGCCCCCTCGTCGTGGGTGGGTGGCACGGGGGTGTGCCCGGGAGTGCCCCGGGCAACGAGCCCGGGGACGGGCGATCACGCGGCTCCGGCGGTGACGGAACGGGCCGTGGTGGACGCCACATGCGTGGCGTGATCGCGGGGTGTGCAACCGTCATCCCCACCCCGTGCCCGGCAGAAACCTCAACTGGCCCGAGATTCCGCCGTCTTCCCGGGCGTGGCCGTCCGGCCCCCGTGCCGTCACCCGCCGTCTTACCGCCGGTTTATGCGCGTTGCAGGCAGGATGGACGCGCACGCCCGTGCCGGCGCCCCCGGACGGAACGCTCCGGACACCGCCGTAGCCGGCCGGGGAGGGGCGACGGACCGTGCACCCATGATCCGAAGGACCGAAGGAAGGACAGCGCCGTGCGCGTACTCGTCGTCGAGGACGAGCAGCTGCTCGCCGATGCGGTGGCCACCGGACTCCGCCGCGAGGCGATGGCCGTCGACGTCGTGTACGACGGGGCGGCCGCCCTGGAGCGGGTCGGCGTCAACGACTACGACGTCGTGGTCCTGGACCGCGACCTCCCGCTGGTCCACGGCGACGACGTCTGCCGCAAGATCGTGGAGCTGGGCATGCCCACCCGGGTGCTCATGCTCACCGCCTCCGGCGACGTCAGCGACCGGGTGGAGGGGCTGGAACTGGGCGCGGACGACTACCTGCCCAAGCCCTTCGCCTTCACCGAGCTGACCGCCCGGGTCCGCGCCCTCGGGCGCCGTACGACCGTGGCGCTGCCGCCGGTCCTCGAACGCGCGGGCATCAAGCTCGACCCGAACCGCCGCGAGGTCCACCGCGACGACCAGGAGATCCAGCTCGCCCCCAAGGAGTTCGCGGTGCTGGAGGTCCTGATGCGCAGCGAGGGGGCCGTGGTCTCGGCGGAACAGCTGCTGGAGAAGGCCTGGGACGAGAACACCGACCCGTTCACCAACGTGGTGCGGGTGACGGTCATGACCCTGCGCCGCAAGCTCGGCGAGCCCCCGGTCATCGTCACCGTCCCCGGCTCCGGCTACCGGATCTGAGGACCCCCATGGCAGCCCCGCAGGTGCCGGTCACGGCACCGCCCAAGCCCACCTGGGACCCCAAGCAGGAACCCACCTACCCGTGGCTGCGTCCGACCATCCGGATACGGCTCACGCTGCTCTACGGCGGGATGTTCCTGATCGCGGGCATCCTGCTGCTGTCGATCATCTACATGCTCGCCGCTCAAGCCCTGCACGACGCCGGGAACATCGCGTTCCAGGTGTCCGGCACCAATGTGCGGATCGCCAGCGAGACCTGTCCGCAGCTCGCCACCGCCCAGGACAACAGCCAGCTCAACGAGGCCCTCAAGGCGTGCACGGCCGCCCAGCGGCAGCACGCCCTGGACAGCCTGCTCAACCGGGCCCTGCTGGCCCTGGTGGGGCTCACCGTCATCGCCTTCGCCTTCGGCTACGCCATGGCCGGCCGGGTCCTCTCGCCGCTCGGCAAGATCACCCGGACCGCCCGCCGGGTGGCCGGCACGGACCTGACCCGGCGCATCGAGCTGGACGGCCCGGACGACGAGCTCAAGGAGCTGTCCGACACCTTCGACGAGATGCTCGACCGGCTGGAGCGGGCGTTCACCGCCCAGCAGCGGTTCGTCGGCAACGCCTCGCACGAACTGCGCACCCCGCTCGCCATCAACCGGACGCTGCTGGAGGTGCACCTCTCCGATCCCGAGGCGCCGCCGGAGCTCCAGCAGCTCGGCAAGACCCTGCTCGCCACCAACGAGCGCAGCGAGCAGCTCGTCGAGGGGCTGCTGCTGCTGGCCCGCAGCGACAACCAGATCGTGGAGCGCAAGCCGGTCGACCTCGCCGAGGTGGCCGAGCGCGCCGTCGACCAGTCGCTCGGCGAGGCGGCGGACAAGGGCGTGGAGATCCGGGGTGAGCGGGCCGGGGCCGTGGTGCAGGGCAACGGCGTCCTGCTGGAGCGGATCGCGCTGAACCTCGTGCAGAACGCCGTCCGGTACAACGTGCCGCGGGACGGCTGGGTGGAGGTCACCACCGCGGTGGTGGCCGGGCAGGCGCTGCTGACGGTCTCCAACACCGGCCCGGTGGTCCCGGCCTACGAGGTCGACAACCTCTTCGAGCCGTTCCGCAGGCTTCGCACGGAGCGGACGGGGAGCGACAAGGGCGTCGGCCTCGGCCTGTCGATCGCGAGGTCCGTGGCGCGTGCCCACGGCGGCCGTATCATCGCGGAGCCCCGCGAGGGCGGCGGACTCGTGATGCGCGTCACTCTCCCGGTCTGAGAGACTGCGCACCGTGAGCGCGTTCTCCGGCGATGCGTTCGCTTTAAGCGGAATTTTCGGGACGAGTCACCGGTTGAGCGCTGTGTGATCGATCACAGTGCCGCATCGGGGACGTTCTACTCTGCGTGAACCCCGCAGGGCCGGAAACACTGGGATCGCCCGAGTTTTCCCGGGGCTTTATCACGGGAAGTACACGGGGTGGCACCCGACGACCGCGGTACGGGGACCGTGTACGGTCCCCATCGCCACCTGAGCCGACCGCCGTGAACGGGGCCCGGCCGGGTGTCGATTGAGTAACAGACCTTGATGTGAGGCAAAATCTCCGCCTCAGGTCGGGCACAAGTCCGGCCTCTCATGCGTTACGTGCGCTGAGACACCCGCAGACACCCAAGAGGGGGAGAGCGACATGGCAACGGATTACGACACCCCACGCAAGACCGACGACGACGTGGACCAGGACAGCCTCGAAGAGCTCAAGGCTCGTCGGAGCGACAAGACGGCCTCGGCCGTCGACGTCGACGAGTTCGACGCCGCCGAAGGCCTGGAACTGCCCGGCGCGGACCTGTCCAACGAAGAACTCGCCGTCCGCGTCCTGCCCAAGCAGGCCGACGAGTTCACCTGCATGAGCTGCTTCCTGGTGCACCACCGCAGCCAGCTCGCGCGCGAGAAGAACGGTCAGCCCATCTGCCGCGACTGCGACTGAGGCGGGGCCGCCGTGGCAGGCGAGAACCCGTTCAGGAAGCGGCGCTCACGGCGCACCGAAGGGCCGGAGGCGCAACAGGGCGGTACGGGCCCGGGGAAGGACGCTGAGGCGTCCGCCGAGCACCGGCCCGCCCCCCTCGACACCTCCGGCACGTCCGTCGACGAGCGGGGCCCCAGGGCCTCGCTCGAAGTGGCGGGCGGACAGGAACACGGCACGACCGGGGCCGGCCGTCGGCACACGGTGAAACGGGGCATCCGCAAGGGCGGCGAGTCCGCCAAGGCGGTCGTCTCGATGCTGGCCGACCGGATCATCGACATCGCCCCCCGCGTCCCGGTCCGCGACCTCGCCACCCTGCGCCGGCACTTTCCTGGCCTGGGCCCGGAGGAGATCGCCGACCGGCTCGTCGCGGGCGCCGGCCGCGCCACCGCGGCCGTCGGAGCGGGCATCGGGGCCGCGGCGATGATGCCCGTACCCCCCGCCATGCTGGCCGAGCTGGCGGCCGAGATCACCGGCGTCGCCGCCATCGAGATGAAGCTCGTCGCCGAGCTGCACGAGGTCTACGGCAGGCGCCCGCCCGGCAATCTGGGGCAGCGTTCCACCGCCTACCTCACGGCCTGGACCGAAGAGCGCGGCATCGACGTCACCAAGCCCACCACGCTCAACTCCGCCCTCGGCGGCCAGATGAAGCGCGAGCTGCGCCAGCAGATCATGAAGCGGATGGTGCGCAACCTCCCCAATCTGATCCCGTTCATGGTCGGCGCGACGGTCGGCGCGGTGATGAACCGCCGTGACACCAGGAAGCTGGCCGAGCGCGTCCGCGAGGACCTGCGCGCCCACCAGGTCGGCTGGGACCGGCTGCCCGCGCTGCCCCCGCTGGAACAGCCCGCCGACCCCCACCCGCTGCCCCCCGAGGTCACCGGGAACACCCTCCCGCCGGCCGCCGGCGAGGAGACCGGGGGTGACCGCGGCGCCGGCAAGGGCGCCTGAGGCCGCCGCCGTGCGCCCTCAGCCGGCCGGTACGGCGGCCAGCGCCGCCGCCAGCGCCTCGGGCTCACGCGTGGAGAGGTAGAGATACGGAGTGGGATCCTCCGGGTCCGTCACCTCGACCTTGACGGCCGTCGGCACATAGCTGCGCAGCAGCATGAACGCCCGCGCGTCCGCCCGGTGGGTCCGCCACTCCCGCGCCTCCTCGGCGTCCAGCACGCTCACCGCGCCGAGCGCCGTCAGCGGGATGTTCGCGTCGCCCGCGACCAGCGAGCCCGCCACCACCCGGATCCGCACCGAGCCGTACGCGCTCATCACGACGGCGGTCGCCGCGGTGCCGCCGACCAGGCCGCCGAGCAGCGGCAGCACCCCGAACGGCAGCAGCATCAGGGCGCACGCCACACCGATCCCGAAGGCGAGGAACCACCAGGAGCGGGGCGTGGTGAGACGTTCGTCGAAGCGCGGTCGCGAAGGCTGCATGGAACCAAGCTTGGCACGGCGTGCCCCGCGCTCCGCCGCGCGGGTAAGGTCTGCGCGTGTGAGTGGAACATCTGCGGCGTTGACGCCTCCCCCCGACGCGGTGGCCCCCGTCCGGCACCCCGAAGCCCCCGCCCCCGGCGAGCTCCTGGGTTCGCACTACGAACACTGTTTCGGTTGTGGTGACGGGCAGCCGCACGGACTGCACCTGAGCGCGCGGGCCGGGCAGGGCGTGGACGTCACCGCCGGCTTCACCGTGGCCCCCGAACACCAGGGCGCCCCCGGCCTTGCGCACGGCGGGATCCTCGCCACCGCGCTGGACGAGACGCTCGGCGCGCTGAGCTGGCTGCTGCGGGTCGTCGCGGTCACCGGACGGCTGGAGACGGACTACCTGCTGCCCGTACCGGTCGGCACCGAGCTGCACCTGGACGCCCGGGTGACCGCGGTGCACGGCCGCAAGATCTACTCCTCGGCTACCGGCCGGATCGGCGGCCCCGACGGGCCGGTGGCCGTCCGGGCCGACGCCCTCTTCGTCGAGGTCAAGATCGACCACTTCGTGGACAACGGCCGCCCGGAGGAGATCCGCGCCGCGATGTCCGATCCCGACCTGGTCAAGCGCGCCCGAGCCTTCGAGGTGAACCCCTGATGTCCGGACCCGTCGACGTACTCCTGCGCCGCCTCGACCCCGACGTACCGGTGCCGTCCTACGGGCACCCGGGCGACGCGGGCGCCGACCTGGTGACCACCGAGGCCGCCGAACTGGCGCCGGGGGAGCGGGCGGTGCTGCCCACCGGCGTCTCGATCGCGCTGCCGGACGGCTACGCGGCCTTCGTGCACCCCCGCTCCGGGCTCGCGGCCCGCTGCGGAGTGGCTCTCGTGAATGCCCCCGGGACGGTGGATGCCGGGTACCGTGGAGAGATCAAGGTGATCGTGGTCAACCTCGACCCGCGCGAGACCGTGCGGTTCGAGCGTTTCGACCGGATCGCCCAGTTGATCGTCCAGCAGGTCGAGAAGGTGCGCTTCCACGAGGTGGCGGAGCTTCCCGGTTCGGCTCGGGCCGAGGGGGGCTTCGGGTCCACCGGCGGTCATGCCGCGGTGGACGGCGACACGGGCGGTCTCACCCCGGGTGGGAAGAACTACGCTTCGGTCGTATCCGACCGGGAAGGACAGTGACGTGTTCGGACGTCGCAAGAAGAGTGGTTCCGCCGAGGACGTGGCGGACGAAGCGCGCGAGACCGAGCAGGTCGCCGACGAGCTCGATGACGACGGTGCCGCGGGCGGCCGCCGCACCAACCTGCCCCCGGCCCCCCGGCCGGACGGACCGTGGGACCTCGCCGAGGTCTCCCGGCCCGGTGAGGGACGCGTCGACCTGGGCGGCCTGTTCGTGCCCGGCGTCGAGGGCATGGAGCTGAGGGTCGAGGTGGCCGGGGACGCCATCGTCGCCGCCACGGTCGTCCTGCGGGACACCGCCATCCAGCTCCAGGCGTTCGCCGCGCCCAAGAACGAGGGCATCTGGGGCGAGGTCCGCGAGGAGATCGCCTCCGGCATCACCAAGCAGGGCGGTGTCATCGACGAGGTCGAGGGACCGCTCGGCTGGGAGCTGCGGGCCCAGGTGCCGGTGCCGCTGCCCGACGGCAAGACCGGCGTGCAGCTGGTGCGGTTCGTCGGCGTCGACGGCCCGCGCTGGTTCCTGCGCGGCGTGATCTCCGGCCAGGGAGCCGTCCAGCCGGAGGCCGCCGGTCTGCTGGAGACGATCTTCCGGGACACCGTGGTGGTCCGCGGCGACGGGCCGATGGCCCCGCGCGACCCGCTGGTCCTGAAGCTGCCCGAGGACGCCCAGATGGTGCCCGAGGGCGTCCAGCAGGAGGACCAAGAGAGCTCGAAGTTCTCCGGCGGCATGGGCCGCCTCCAGCGCGGCCCGGAGATCAGCGAGATCCGCTGATCCCACCCGTACGCACGGCCGGTGGGCCGCACCCCTTTCCCGGGGGTGCGGCCCACCGGCCTTTTCGGTGCGGTGGTGCGGGGCCTCCGGCGCGCGGACGGGGCCGCCGTCAAGAGCGCGTATCGCGCACGTATGGACGACGTCAGGGCTCGGGCCCCGGACGTATGGGAGGCGTCAACGCGGACGGTGCCGGGCCCGGACGGGGGTTTGCTCAAGGGGTCCGAGAAACCAACCTCACCCGGGAGCTCACGATGGCCGATGCGGCCTTCGTCGTCACCACGATCGCGCTCTTCGCGCTGGTGGCCCTCATCGCCAAGGGGGTGGCCAAGCTGTGACCGCCGACAACATCGCCGGCCTCGTGGTCGCCGCCGCCCTGCTGGGCTACCTCGTCCTCGCCCTCCTCCACCCGGAGAGGTTCTGAGAACGTCATGAGTCCCGTCCTCGCCGGTGTGCTCCAGGTCCTCGCGCTGATCGCGGCGCTCGGTCTGGCCTACCGCCCCCTCGGCGACCACATGGCCCGCGTCTACTCCGGCGACCGCGACCTGCGGGTGGAGAAGTGGATGTACAAGGCCGTGGGCGCCGACCCGCGCATCGCGATGCGCTGGCCCGCCTACCTCCGCGCGGTGCTCGCCTTCTCCGCCGTGAGCGTCCTGTTCCTGTACCTCCTCCAGCGGCTCCAGGGCGTACTGCCCGGCTCGCTCGGGTTCGCGTCGATCGACCCGGACCAGGCGTTCAACACGGCCGCCTCGTTCGTCGCCAACACCAACTGGCAGTCCTACTACGGCGAACAGGCCATGGGCCACGTGGTGCAGACCGGCGGCCTCGCGGTGCAGAACTTCGTCTCCGCGGCCGTCGGCATGGCGGTCGCGGTGGCGCTGGTCCGCGGCTTCGCCCGGTCCCGTACCGGTGAACTCGGCAACTTCTGGGCCGACCTGGTGCGCGGCACCGTCCGCGTCCTGCTGCCCCTCGCCGTCGTCGGCGCCCTGGTGCTGGCGGCCTGCGGCGTCATCCAGAACTTCTCCGGCATCCACGACGTCGGGCAGTTCACGGGCGGCACTCAGCAGTGGAACGGCGGCGCGGTCGCCTCGCAGGAGGCCATCAAGGAGCTCGGCACCAACGGCGGCGGCTACTTCAACGCCAACTCCGCCCACCCCTTCGAGAACCCGAACGGCTTCTCCAACCTCTTCGAGGTCTTCCTGATCCTCCTCGTCCCGTTCGCGATGACCCGTACCTTCGGCCGGATGGTCGGCTCGCTCCGCCAGGGGTACGCGATCCTCGCCACCAT
Source organism: uncultured Streptomyces sp. (assembly GCF_947488945.1). GTDB lineage: Bacteria > Actinomycetota > Actinomycetes > Streptomycetales > Streptomycetaceae > Streptomyces. The sequence continues at coordinate 75,251 of NZ_CANLBS010000022.1, read as the reverse complement.
GGGCGCCATCTGGCTCGTCTTCACCGGCCTGATGATGTGGACCGAATTCGCCCACCACGGGCCCGCGTTCGAGCTCGCCGGCGGAGCCATGGAGGGTAAGGAGAATCGATTCGGCATCGGCGGCTCGTCGATCTTCGCGGTCGCCACCACCCTCACCTCCACCGGCGCGGTCAACTCCTTCCACTCCTCGTTCACCGGCCTCGGCGGCGGCATCACCATGCTCGGCATGCAGCTCGGCGAGATCGCGCCCGGCGGCGTCGGCTCCGGGCTCTACGGGATGCTGGTGATGGCCGTGGTCGCCGTCTTCCTGGCCGGACTGATGGTCGGCCGCACCCCCGAGTACCTCGGCAAGAAGATCGGCACCCGCGAGATCAAGCTGGCCGCCTGCTACATCCTGATCACCCCGGCGCTGGTGCTCTGCTTCACCGCCCTGGCGCTGGCGCTGCCCGCCCCGGCCGACTCGATGACCAACTCCGGCGCGCACGGCTTCTCGGAGATCCTGTACGCCTACACCTCCGGCGCCAACAACAACGGATCCGCCTTCGCCGGGCTCAACGCCGACACCCAGTGGTTCAACACCACCATCGGGCTCGCGATGCTGCTCGGCCGGTTCGTGCCGATGGTCTTCGTGCTGGCCCTGGCCGGGTCGCTGGCCTCCCAGAAACCCGTACCGGCGACGACCGGCACGCTCGGCACCCACACACCGCTCTTCAGCGGGCTGCTGGCCGGCGCGATCATGGTCGTCACCGGTCTGACCTTCTTCCCCGCCCTCGCACTGGGCCCGCTCGCCGAAGGGCTGGCGTCATGACCGCACGCACGGAACACGAGGAACCGATGTCCACCGCCGCACCGGCCCATGCGCCGCACCAGGGCGACCCGCAGGGACCGGGGCCCGCCGGGCGGGTCGGGGGAGGCTTCTTCGATCCGGGGCAGCTCCTCACCTCCCTCCCGGAGGCGCTGCGCAAGCTCGACCCCCGCGTGATGGTGAAGAGCCCGGTGATGTTCGTGGTGCTGGTCGGCTCGGTCTTCACCACCGTGCTCGCCGTGCTCGACCCCACCGACGGCTTCGGGTGGGCCATCGCCGGCTGGCTCTGGCTGACCACGATCTTCGCCAACCTCGCCGAGGCGGTGGCCGAGGGCCGCGGCAAGGCGCAGGCCGACACCCTGCGCAAGGCCAAGACCGACACCGTGGCCCGCCGGCTCGTCGACGGCCGCGAGGAACGGGTCCCCGGCACCGACCTGCGCGTCGGCGACCGGGTGGTCTGCGAGGCCGGCGACACCGTGCCCGGCGACGGGGACGTCGTCGAAGGCGTCGCCAGCGTCGACGAGTCCGCCATCACCGGCGAGTCCGCACCCGTCATCCGGGAGTCCGGCGGCGACCGCAGTGCCGTCACCGGCGGCACCAAGGTGCTCTCCGACCGGATCGTCGTCGCCATCACCACCAAACCCGGCGAGACCTTCATCGACCGCATGATCAACCTGGTCGAGGGCGCCGCCCGGCAGAAGACGCCGAACGAGATCGCGCTCAACATCCTGCTCGCCTCGCTCACCGTCGTCTTCCTGCTCGTCGTCGTCACGCTCCAGCCGTTCGCCGTCCACGCCGGCCAGAAGCAGTCGATGATCGTCCTGGTGGCGCTCCTGGTCTGCCTCATCCCCACCACCATCGGGGCGCTGCTCTCCGCCATCGGCATCGCCGGCATGGACCGGCTGGTGCAGCGCAACGTGCTCGCCCTGTCCGGCCGGGCCGTCGAGGCCGCCGGAGACGTCTCCACCCTGCTCCTCGACAAGACCGGCACCATCACCCTCGGCAACCGGCAGGCCGCCGCGTTCCTGCCCGTCCCCGGAGTGTCCGAGGCCGAACTCGCGGACGCCGCCCAGCTCTCCTCGCTGGCCGACGAGACCCCCGAGGGCCGCTCCGTCGTCACCCTCGCCCGCGAGCGGTACGGACTGCGCCGGCAGGACGCCGCCGCAGACGCCCCCCGGGGCGCCACCTGGGTCGCCTTCACCGCCCAGACCCGGATGTCCGGCGTCGACGTGGACGGCCGCGCCGTACGCAAGGGCGCGACCGGCTCCGTGCTCGCCTGGGTCGAGCGGCGCGGCGGCCGGGCCTCGGAAGACGCCCGGCGGCTCACCGACCGGATCGCCGAAGGCGGCGGCACCCCGCTGCTGGTCGCCGTGGACGACGCCGACGGCGCCCGCGTGCTCGGCGTCGTCCACCTGAAGGACGTCGTCAAGGAGGGCATGCGGGAGCGGTTCGACGAGCTGCGCCGGATGGGCATCCGGACCGTGATGATCACCGGCGACAACCCGCTCACCGCCAAGGCCATCGCGCAGGAGGCGGGCGTCGACGACTTCCTCGCCGAGGCCACCCCCGAGGACAAGATGGCCCTCATCGTGCGGGAGCAGTCGGGCGGCAAGCTCGTCGCCATGACCGGCGACGGCACCAACGACGCCCCCGCGCTCGCCAAGGCGGACGTCGGCGTCGCCATGAACACCGGCACCTCGGCCGCCAAGGAGGCCGGGAACATGGTGGACCTGGACTCCGACCCCACCAAACTCATCGAGATCGTCGCGATCGGCAAGCAGTTGCTGATCACCCGGGGAGCCCTCACCACGTTCTCCCTCGCCAACGACGTCGCGAAGTACTTCGCGATCATCCCGGCCATGTTCGCGGCCCTCTACCCGGGCCTGGACAAGCTGAACATCATGCGGCTCGACTCCCCGGAGTCGGCGATCCTGTCCGCCGTCGTCTTCAACGCCCTGATCATCGTGGCGCTGGTGCCGCTCGCCCTGCGCGGCGTCCGCTACCGCCCCGCGTCCGCCGACCGCATGCTCCGGCGCAACCTCGGGATCTACGGCCTCGGCGGCCTCGTCGCCCCCTTCGCCGGCATCAAGATCATCGACCTGATCGTCTCCCTCATCCCCGGAATCGGCTGATCCGCCATGAACACATCCGTGACCTCCACCGTCCGGCAGCTCGGCGCCGGACTCCGGGCCCTGATGGTCCTCACCGTGCTGTGCGGCGTGATCTACCCGCTCGCCGTCACCGGCGTGGCGCAGGGGCTCTTCCCCGGCCGGGCCGACGGCTCCGAGATCACCAGCGGGGGGAAGTCCGTCGGCTCCTCCCTGATCGGCCAGCGCTACGACCTGCCGCCGAAGGACGGCCAGGAGACACCCGGCCCCGACCTCAGGTGGTTCCAGCCGCGTCCCTCCGACGGACTCGGCGCCAACAGCGTCAACACCGAGTACGAGCTCATCCTCTCCGGAGCCACCAACCGCTCCGGGGACAACCAGGAGCTGATCGACCAGGTGACCGACGCCAAGGCCGCCGTCGTCGCGGACAACTCCGTGCCCGGCCACCCGGTCGACCCCGACGACGTGCCGGCCGACGCCGTCACCTCCTCCGGCTCCGGCCTGGACCCGGCGATCTCGCCCGCGTACGCCGGCCTCCAGGTCCGCCGGGTCGCCGAGCGCAACCACCTCCCCGTCGACCGGGTCCGCGAACTGGTCCGGGAGCACACCGACGGCCGGATCCTCGGCTTCATGGGGGAGCCGACCGTCAACGTCCTCCGGCTCAACCTCGCCCTGCGCGACCTCGTGGACGGCGCCTGACACCGTGCCCGGGCGACCGTCCCCGCGCGGCGCCCGGACACGGACCCGATGCCGCCCGGCACCCACGTGCCGGGCGGCATCAGGGTTCCGTCAAGACGGGTCCCCGGGGCGACCCGCCGTCCCGGATGTCCCCAATCGTGGGAGTAACGTCGGGACCGGCTGCCGCACCGGCCGCAGCCGTCGGAGAAGAAGACAATGGGGCCATGGCACGCGGCAAGCTTCGTATCTACCTGGGCGCGGCGCCCGGCGTCGGCAAGACGTACGCGATGCTCTCCGAGGCCCACCGCAGGGTCGAGCGGGGCACCGACTGCGTCGTCGCCTTCGTGGAGCACCACGACCGGCCCCGCACCGAGGTGATGCTGCACGGCCTCGAACAGATCCGCCGCGCCGAGATCGAGTACCGCACCGCCGTCTTCACCGAGATGGACGTGGACGCCGTCCTGGAACGGGCCCCCGCCGTCGCCCTCGTCGACGAGCTCGCCCACACCAACGTGCCGGGCTCCCGCAACGCCAAGCGCTGGCAGGACGTCGAGGAACTCCTCGCCGCCGGCATCGACGTGGTCTCCACCGTCAACATCCAGCACCTGGAATCACTCGGCGACGTGGTGGAGTCCATAACCGGCGTACGCCAGCGCGAGACCGTGCCCGACGAGGTGGTCCGGCGCGCCGACCAGATCGAACTGGTCGACATGTCGCCCCAGGCGCTCCGCCGCCGCATGGCCCACGGCAACATCTACAAGCCCGACAAGATGGACGCCGCCCTCTCCAACTACTTCCGCCCCGGCAACCTCACCGCACTGCGCGAACTGGCGCTGCTCTGGGTCGCCGACCGGGTCGACGAATACCTTCAGCAGTACCGCGGCGAGCACAACATCCGCACCACCTGGCAGGCACGCGAACGGATCGTCGTCGGCCTCACCGGCGGCCCCGAGGGACGCACCCTCATCCGCCGCGCCGCCCGGGTCGCCGCGAAGGGCTCCGGCAGCGAGATCCTCGCCGTCTACATCGCCCGCAGCGACGGACTGACCTCGGCCTCGCCGAAGGAGCTGACCGTCCAGCGCACCCTCGTCGAAGACCTCGGCGGCACCTTCCACCACGTCATCGGCGACGACATACCCTCGGCCCTCCTCGCGTTCGCCCGCGGCGTCAACGCCACCCAGATCGTCCTCGGCTCCAGCCGCCGCAAGGCCTGGCAGTACGTCTACGGGCCCGGCGTCGGCGCCACCGTCGCCCGCGACTCCGGCCCCGACCTCGACGTCCACATCGTCACCCACGAGGAGGTCGCCAAGGGGCGCGGCCTGCCGCTGTCCGGCGGCGCCCGGCTCGGACGCAACCGCATCATCTGGGGCTGGCTCGTCGGCGTCGCCGGCCCCGTGCTGCTCTCCGTACTGCTGCGCAGCCTGGAGAACGGACCCGGCCTCGCCAACGACGTCCTGCTCTTCCTCTTCCTCACCGTCGCCGCGGCCCTCACCGGCGGGCTGCTGCCCGCGCTCGCCTCGGCCGCCGCAGGATCCTTCCTGCTGAACTACTGGTTCACCCCGCCCACCCACACCCTGACCGTCCAGGACCCCGAGAACATCGTCGCCATCGTGATCTTCTTCGCGGTGGCCGTCGCGGTCGCCTCCGTGGTCGACCTCGCGGCCCGGCGCACCCACCAGGCCGCCCGGCTGCGCGCCGAGTCGGAGATCCTCTCCTTCCTCGCCGGCAGCGTGCTGCGCGGCGAGACGACCCTCGACGCCCTCCTGGAACGGGTCCGCGAGACGTTCGCCATGGAATCGGTCGCCCTGCTGGAGCGGCAGAGCGACGTCGCGCCCTGGACCCGCGCCGGTGCGGTCGGGCCCGCCCCCGCCGACCGGCCCGACGACGCCGACGTGGACATGCCGGTCGGCGACCACATGGCGCTCGCCCTGTCCGGCCGGGTGCTGCCCGCCGAGGACCGCCGGGTGCTCGGCGCCTTCGCCGCCCAGGCCGCGGTCGTGCTGGACCGCCAGCGGCTCGTCGGCGAGGCCGAGAAGGCCCGCAGGCTCGCCGAGGGCAACCGCATCAGGACCGCGCTGCTCGCCGCCGTCAGCCACGACCTGCGCACCCCCCTCGCCGCCATCAAGGCCGCCGTCAGCTCGCTGCGCTCCACCGACGTCGCCTGGTCCGACGAGGACGAGGCCGAACTCCTCGAGGGGATCGAGAACGGCGCCGACCGGCTCGACAACCTCGTCGGCAACCTCCTCGACATGTCCCGCCTCCAGACCGGCACCGTCACCCCGCTGATCCGCGAGATCGACCTGGACGAGGTGGTGCCGATGGCGCTCGGAGGCGTACCGGAGGACAGCGTCGACCTGGACATCCCCGAGACGCTGCCGATGGTCGCCGTCGACCCCGGCCTGCTGGAGCGCACCGTCGCCAACATCGTGGAGAACGCCGTCAAGTACAGCCCCGAGGAAGCCCGCGTCACCGTCGCCGCCAGCGCCCTCGGCGGACGTGTCGAACTCCGCGTCTCCGACCGGGGCCCCGGCGTGCCCGACGACAGCAAGGAACGGATCTTCGAACCCTTCCAGCGCTACGGCGACGCCCCGCGCGGCGCCGGAGTCGGCCTCGGCCTCGCGGTGGCCCGCGGCTTCGCGGAGGCCATGAACGGCACCCTCGACGCCGAGGACACCCCCGGCGGCGGCATGACCATGGTCCTCACCCTCCGGGCCGCGCCGGGACACCTCCCCCCGGCCCCGGATCTCTCCGACCGGGCCCTCACATGACCGCCGCGCCCGGCCCCTGTGGCGGGCCGGACCCGCGCGTCACGCGCCCGACATCTCCGTGCAGCACACTCGCTCCCTACAGCAGCAGAAAGGCAGGTCCGCGATGACCCGGGTGCTTGTGGTCGACGACGAGCCGCAGATCGTACGCGCCCTCGTGATCAACCTGAAGGCGCGCAAGTACGAGGTGGACGCCGCGCCCGACGGAGCGACCGCCCTCCAGCTCGCCGCAGCCCGCCACCCCGACGTGGTCGTCCTCGACCTCGGCCTGCCGGACATGGACGGCGTCGAGGTCATCAGGGGGCTGCGCGGCTGGACACGGGTCCCGATCCTGGTCCTCTCCGCCCGCCACACCTCCGACGAGAAGGTCGAGGCGCTCGACGCCGGCGCCGACGACTACGTCACCAAGCCCTTCGGGATGGACGAGCTGCTGGCCCGGCTCCGCGCCTCCGTACGCCGCGCCGAGCCCGTCGGGCAGGACGGCGCCGACGACGTCGTCGTGGTCGAGACCGAGGGGTTCACCGTCGACCTCGCCGCCAAGAAGGTCCACCGCGCCGGCCGTGACGTCCGGCTCACCCCGACCGAGTGGCACCTGCTGGAGGTCCTGGTCCGCAACAGCGGCCGCCTGGTCAGCCAGAAGCAGCTCCTCCAGGAGGTCTGGGGACCCTCGTACGGCACCGAGACCAACTACCTGCGCGTCTACATGGCCCAGCTCCGACGCAAGCTGGAGGCCGACCCCTCGCACCCCCGCCACTTCGTCACCGAACCCGGCATGGGGTACCGCTTCGAGCGCGGCTGACCCCGCCCCGCGTCCCCCGTCCGGGTGGAGTTCGGCCGGACCCTCCGGCGCCGCCGACGGGCGGTACCCTTCGGTTATGAGCGCTGTTTCCCGATCCCACGAAGCAGAGAAGGCAGGCCGGTCCTCCGGCAGGTTCCGCCGCATGCTCGACCGGCTGTCCAGCTCCCAGGAGGAACTCGACACCGAGGAGCTGCGCGAGGACGCGCACGCCTCCGGGTGCACGCGCATCGCCGAGTGCTCGGACCGCCAGATCGTGAAGGTTGCTGGTACGTTGCGGACCGTCACCCTGCGTCCGCGCGCGGGCGTGCCCGCCTTGGAGGCGGAGCTCTTCGACGGCACCGCGCCGCTGGACGTGGTCTGGCTCGGCCGGCGCTCGATCGTCGGCATCGAGCCCGGACGCAAGCTCATCGCCTCGGGCCGCCTCTCCATGAGTCACGGGCGCCGGGTGCTGTTCAACCCCAAATACGAACTGCGACCGCTCGGCAAGGAGTAGCCGGTGACGTCTCACGACAAGCCGACGTCCGACACGGACGAGCCCCACCGCACCGCACCCCAGCACGCCGCCGACAGGGCGGTCACCGAAGCCGCGCTCTTCGAGGCGTTCGGCGGGGTCCGGGGCATGGTGGAGACAGTCCTGCCCGGGCTGCTCTTCGTCACGATCTTCACCATCAACAAGGACCTGAAGTCCTCGGCCATCGCCGCCCTGGCGATCTCGCTGGTCCTCGTCGTCGTCCGGCTGGTCCGCAAGGACACCGTCAAGCACGCCTTCAGCGGCGTCTTCGGCGTCGCCTTCGGCGTGGTCTTCGCCATGATGACGGGCAACGCCAAGGACTTCTACCTCCCGGGCATGCTCTACACGCTCGGCCTGGCCCTCGCCTACCTGGTCACCACCCTCGCGGGCGTCCCCCTGCTCGGCCTGATCCTCGGCCCGGTCTTCAAGGAGAACCTCTCCTGGCGCACCCGGAACCCCGGCCGCAAGAAGGCGTACGCCAGGGCCAGCTACGCCTGGGGTCTGATCCTGCTCGCCAAGTGCGCGATCCTCTTCCCGCTCTACTGGTGGGCCGACACCGCCCAGCTCGGCTGGGTCCTGGTCGCGCTGAAGATTCCGCCCTTCCTGCTCGCGGTCTGGCTGACCTGGATCTTCCTCGCCAAGGCGCCGCCGCCCATCGACGTCTTCGCCGAGATGGAAGCGGAGGAGGAGGCCGAGAAGGAGGCGGAGCGGGCCCGCAAGGCCGCCGCCACCGTGCCCGACACGCCGGCCGACACCGGCCGCGACGGGTTCTGAACCGGCGGACGCCGCACGTACGAGGGGCCCGGCCGGTGGAAGCGATTCCACCGGCCGGGCCCCTCACACGTCACGCCGCCCTCCGTCGCCGTACCCCGTACGGCGACGGTGGGGGCGTCACTCGTCCGCGGTCTCCCCGCTGCGCACCGACAGCAGGTCCTCCAACTGCTCCTCGCGGGCCTGCGCGGCCACGAAGAGCAGCTCGTCGCCGGCCTCCAGCGTCTCCTCGGAGTTCGGCGTCAGCACCCGCGTGCCGCGGATGATGGTGACCAGCGAGGTGTCCTCGGGCCACTCCACCTCGCCGACCTGCGTGCCCGCCAGCGCCGACTCCGGCGGCAGGGTGAGCTCGACCAGGTTGGCGTCGCCGTGGCTGAAGCGCAGCAGCCGGACCAGGTCACCGACGCTCACCGCCTCCTCCACCAGCGCCGACATCAGCCGCGGCGTGGAGACCGCGACGTCGACGCCCCAGGACTCGTTGAACAGCCACTCGTTCTTCGGGTTGTTGACGCGGGCCACCACCCGCGGCACCCCGTACTCCGTCTTGGCCAGCAGCGAGACCACCAGGTTGACCTTGTCGTCACCCGTCGCCGCGATCACGACGTTGCACCGCTGCAGCGCCGCCTCGTCGAGCGACGTGATCTCGCACGCGTCGGCCAGCAGCCACTCGGCCATCGGCACCCGCTCCACCGAGATGGCGGTGGGCGCCTTGTCGATGAGCAGCACCTCGTGCCCGTTCTCCAGCAGCTCGGCCGCGATGGAACGGCCCACCGCGCCGGCACCGGCAATCGCCACACGCATCAGTGACCGCCCTCCTCGGGGCCCTCGGCGAAGGCCGCCTCGACCTTCTCGACCTCGTCCGTGCGCATCATCACGTGGACGAGGTCGCCCTCCTGCAACACCGTCTGCGAGCTGGGCAGGATCGCCTCGCCCAGACGGGTGAGGAAGGCGACGCGGACGCCGGTCTCCTCCTGCAACGTGCTGATCTTGTGGCCGATCCAGCCCGGTGTGGTGTGCACCTCCGCGAGCTGCACCCCGCCGCTCGGGTCCCGCCACAGCGGCTCGGCCCCGGACGGCAGCAGACGCCGCAGCATCTGGTCGGCGGTCCAGCGCACGGTGGCCACGGTCGGGATGCCGAGGCGCTGGTACACCTCGGCCCGCCGCGGGTCGTAGATGCGGGCCGCGACGTTCTCCACGTCGAACATCTCGCGCGCCACCCGGGCCGCGATGATGTTGGAGTTGTCGCCGCTGCTCACCGCGGCGAACGCTCCGGCGTCCTCGATCCCCGCTTCACGGAGGGTGTCCTGGTCGAACCCGACCCCGGTGACCCGACGGCCGCCGAAACCGGAACCGAGCCGGCGGAACGCCGTGGGGTCCTGGTCGATCACGGCGACCGTGTGCCCCTGCTGTTCGAGGGTCTGCGCGAGTGCGGCTCCGACTCGGCCGCAGCCCATGATGACGATGTGCACCTCGTGCCTACCCCGCACTCCTGGTCGTCCGGCTGACCTGCGAAAACACCCTGCTCACACTTCTTCCTCAGCTTGCCGGGCAAACAAACGGGCAACCACCGCAGGTGTTGCCCAGGGGCACGAGCTTAAGCGCCCGCGCCCACGCCGCCCCCACCGAGTCTGCGTCCGACTCAGGGCCACGGGCAAAGCGGGCGGGCGGGGGAGCGGACGGGGCGGGGAGGGGAAAGCGGCGAGGGAGCGGAGGGGGCGGGCGGAAAGCGGGCGGGTGCGGATGCGCGGTGCGCCGACCGTCACCGCGCGACCACACCCGGTCCCCGTCCGGCCCCGGTGCGGCCTTCCCCGTGCAAGGATTTCGTTAAGGATTCAGCGTGTTTCTCCGCTGATCGCAGGAGATTGGGGGTGCGCCGGATCGGCGGCGCGATGAGCGGCCCGGCCAGCGCTTACGATCCTCTGCGTGTCCAAACTGACCGACGTGCCCAAACGGATTCTGATCGGACGGGCGCTGCGCAGCGACAAGCTGGGAGAAACGCTCCTCCCGAAGCGCATCGCCCTGCCCGTCTTCGCATCCGACCCGCTGTCCTCGGTGGCGTACGCACCGGGGGAAGTCCTCCTGGTGCTCTCCATCGCGGGCGTGTCGGCGTACCACTTCAGCCCGTGGATCGCGGTCGCCGTCGTGGTCCTCATGTTCACGGTCGTCGCCTCGTACCGGCAGAACGTCCACGCGTACCCGAGCGGCGGCGGCGACTACGAGGTCGCCACCACCAACCTCGGCCCCCGGGCCGGCCTCACCGTCGCCAGCGCCCTGCTGGTCGACTACGTCCTCACCGTCGCCGTGTCGATCTCCTCCGGCGTCGAGAACCTCGGCTCCGCCATCCCCTTCGTGGTCGAGCACAAGACGACCTGCGCGATCGCCGCCATCGTCCTGCTCACCCTGATGAACCTCCGGGGCGTCAAGGAGTCGGGCAAGCTCTTCGCGATCCCCACCTACCTCTTCGTCGCCGGCGTCTTCATCATGATCGTCTGGGGGGCGTTCCGGGGCCTGGTGCTCGGCGACACCATGCACGCGCCGACCGCCGCCTTCGAGATCAAACCCGAACACCAGGGACTGGCCGGCTTCGCCCTGGTCTTCCTGCTGCTGCGGGCGTTCTCCTCCGGCTGTGCCGCGCTCACCGGCGTCGAGGCGATCAGCAACGGTGTGCCCGCCTTCCGCAAGCCGAAGAGCAAGAACGCCGCCACCACGCTGGCGATGATGGGGCTGCTGGCCGTCACCATGTTCTGCGGCATCATCGGGCTGGCCATGGCCACCAAGGTGAAGATGGCGGAGAACCCGGCCGCCGACCTCATCCACGACGGCTCCCCGGTGGGCGCCGGATTCGTCCAGGACCCGGTGATCTCGCAGGTCGCGGCCGCCGTGTTCGGCGACGGCTCGTTCCTCTTCGTGGTCCTCGCCACCGCCACCGCCCTGGTGCTCTTCCTCGCCGCGAACACCGCGTACAACGGCTTCCCGCTGCTCGGGTCGATCCTCGCCCAGGACCGGTACCTGCCCCGCCAGCTCCACACCCGCGGCGACCGCCTCGCGTTCTCCAACGGCATCGTGCTGCTGGCCGGCGCGGCCATCGCGCTCGTCGCCGTCTACGGCGCCGACTCCACCCGCCTGATCCAGCTCTACATCGTCGGCGTCTTCGTCTCCTTCACCCTGAGCCAGACCGGCATGGTCCGGCACTGGAACCGCCACCTGCGCACCGAGAAGGACACCGCCAAGCGCCGCCACATGATCCGCTCCCGCGCGATCAACACCTTCGGCGCCTTCTTCACCGGCCTCGTCCTGGTCGTGGTGCTGGCCACCAAGTTCACCCACGGCGCCTGGGTCGCACTGCTCGGCATGCTGATCTTCTACGGCACGATGACCGCGATCCGCAAGCACTACGACCGGGTCGCCCGTGAGATCGCCGCCGACGAGACGCCGTCCGACGAGACCGTCCGGCCGTCCCGGGTCCACGCCATCGTGCTCGTCTCCAAGCTCCACCGCCCCACCCTGCGCGCCCTCGCGTACGCCAAGCTCATCCGCACCGACCACCTGGAGGCGCTGTCCATCAGCGTCGACGCCGCGGAGACCAAGGCGCTCCGGGAGGACTGGGAGCGACGCGGCATCAACGTCCCGTTGAAGATCCTCGACTCCCCCTACCGCGAGGTGACCCGCCCGGTCATCGAGTACGTCAAGGGGCTGCGCCGCGAGAGCCCGCGCGACGTGGTGAGCGTCTACATCCCCGAGTACGTCGTCGGGCACTGGTACGAGCACGTCCTGCACAACCAGACCGCGCTGCGCCTCAAGGGCCGGCTGCTCTTCACCCCCGGCGTGATGGTCACCTCGGTGCCCTACCAGCTGGAGTCCTCCGAGGCCGCGAAGAAGCGCGCCAGGCGCGGCGCGAACTGGATCGCACCGGGCTCGGTGCGCCGGGGACCGGTCGAGCGCCGTGGAACGGCCGAGCGCCGGCCGAAGGAGCCGGGGCGCAAGGGCTGAGAGCCGCGGCAGGACGGGGCGGGCCGCGGGCGGCGGGACGGGGCGGGCCGCGGCGGCGGGCGGCGGTCCGGAGCGGCGGTGGTCCGGGAGCGGCGGGCGGCGGGCGGCGGTGGTCCGGATTCCGGATTCCGGGCCTCCGAGGGCTCGGGCCTGACCCGAGCCACCTGACCCGCGCGCCCCGGTGCCCGGCCGGACCCGGCCCCGCCACGGCCCCGGCGCGGTGGGCCCCGCCGGGCCCGGCCTCCGGCGTGGGTGCGGGTGGGCGCCTGCCGGACCTGGCCTCCGGCGTGGGTGCGGGTGGGTGCCTGCCGGGCCCGGCCTCCGGCGTGGTGAGCGGGTGGGTGCCTGCCGGACCCGGCCTCCGGCGTGGTGAGCGGTCCGGCGGAGCGCACGTAGACTGGTGGGCTGCTGTCCCGCAGCCCGCCCGCCGGACCTTCGGCCCTGGCCCCTTCCCTCCGGCTGGCCCTGCCCCCCTGATCCCTGGAGCCTCACCTCATGCAGAACGAATCCAACGCATCCACGTCGTCGTCGGCGCCCACGCCGACGTTGTCGCTGGTCGGGGAGGAGTACGAGGTCGAGGTCGGGCCCGTCGCGCACGGTGGTCACTGCATCGCCCGTACCGACGCGGGCCGGGTCCTGTTCGTCCGGCACACGCTGCCCGGCGAGAAGGTCGTGGCCCGGATCACCGACGGCGACTCCGACTCCCGCTTCCTGCGCGCGGACGCCGTCACCATCCTCGAACCCTCCAAGGACCGGGTCGAGGCGCCGTGCCCGTACGCCGGCCCCGGCCTGTGCGGCGGCTGCGACTGGCAGCACGCCAAGCCGGGCGCGCAGCGGCGGCTCAAGGGCGAGGTGGTCGCCGAGCAGCTCATGCGCCTCGCCGGGCTCACCCCGGAGGACGTCGGCTGGGACGGCACCGTGATGCCGGCCGAGGGCGACAAGCTGCCCGCGGGCGAGGTGCCGGCGTGGCGTACCCGCGTCCAGTACGCCGTCACCGAGGACGGGCGTGCGGGGCTGCGCAAGCACCGCTCGCACGAGGTGCAGCCGATCGACCGCTGCCTCATCGCGGCGCCCGGCGTCTCCGAACTCGGCGTCGAGCAGCGCGAATGGCCCCAGATGGCGGCCGTCGAGGCCATCACCGCCACCGGCTCCAGCGACCGCCAGGTCATCCTCACCCCGAAGCCCGGCGGCCGGCTGCCGCTGGTGGAGCTCGACCGGCCGGTCTCCGTGCTGCGCGTCGACGAGAAGGACGGCGGCGTCCACCGCGTCCATGGCCGCGCCTTCGTCCGCGAGGTCGCCGACGACCGCACGTACCGCGTCGGTTCCGGCGGCTTCTGGCAGGTCCACCCGCAGGCGGCCAACACCCTGGTCCGGGCGGTCATGCAGGGACTGCTGCCCCGCAAGAACGACACCGCCCTCGACCTCTACTGCGGCGTCGGCCTGTTCGCCGGCGCGATCGGCCAGCGCATCGGCGAGAAGGGCGCGGTGCTCGGCATCGAGTCCGGCAAGCGCGCCGTCGAGGACGCCCGCCACAACCTCCAGGACCTCGACCGCGTCCGCATCGAACACGGCAAGGTCGACCAGATCCTCCCGCGCACCGGCATCACCGAGTGCGACCTCATCGTCCTCGACCCGCCCCGCGCCGGCGCCGGCAAGCAGGTCGTCAAGCACCTCTCCGGCCTCGGCGCCCGCAAGATCGCCTACGTCGCCTGCGACCCGGCGGCCCTGGCCCGCGACCTCGCGTACTTCGCGGACGGCGGCTACAAGGTCCGGACCCTGCGGGCGTTCGACCTGTTCCCGATGACCCACCATGTGGAGTGCGTCGCGATCCTTGAGCCTGCCGCGAAGGGCTCTTGACCCAGGGCGGGATGGGCGAGGGCCTCGTGGTAGCGGCTACTCGTCCACGGAGGAGAATTGCAGGTGGCCGTTGAGGCACAGCCGCGTGCGCGATGCCGAAGAGTTGCAACTGCCCCGAGGAGACCTGATGGGGGAACCGCTCGCCCAGCGGGGACAGTCCCAGTCGCTCGATGACCTCTTCTGCGGCTTCGGCGGTCGTCGCGCTGTTGCCGTACCAGGGGGCGGCCACCAGGGTCACCTGCTCGCGCAGTGTCATGTCACGGGCGAACGGGATCGCGTCGACCAAGGAAGCCACGAGGCGTCGGTGCTGCGGCTTGGCCATGTCCGCGGGTTCGCCGCGCACCGAACACGAACCGGCGGTGAGACTCCGGCTGCCCAGGAAGGCCCGCAGGAGCGTCGTCTTCCCCGACCCGTTGCCGCCGGTAAGGCACCAGATTTCGCCCGGCAGCACCGCGAACGAGGTCGGCTCCAGCAGGGTGACGTCGCCCATGGTGACCGTGGCACGCTCGGCAGCGAGGATGGGAGCAGCGGTCACTTCGCCTCCAGAACCACGAGCATCCTTCGTGAGCGTGCAGTGTATGGGTCGCCCGGTCGGCGGTCTGAGTGATCGTCACCATCCGGTCACGGCCCAGGGGATAGGTGACGGTGTGGGCGGTCCCGTCCGCTCGGAGGTACTCGACGGGGTCGGTGCAGTCGAGGAGGGCGGCACCTCCCGGCTTGAGGTGCCGCCCGATGGCACGCAGAAGCTCGATTCTCGTCGTGGCTCTGTGCCAGGAAGAACGTGTTCTTGGACATGGTGACTACGTCGAAAGCGGAATCGAGCTGAAGGCCCCGGAAATCTGCTTCGACCGTGTCGACCTTGCGCTCACCACGCCTGCTCTCCAGCAGGCGTGACCCACGAGAAACCTGCTTGGTTCGCGCTCATCAAGGAGAGCTGCTGCATGGCGTCGAACAGGGCTTTGGGGCCCCGGCTCGCGGGATTCCAGATGACCTGCGTCCACCCCCGTGCGGGACCTTCGGGGTCACGTCGCGCCAAGGGCTCGGCTGAGCGTCGCCCGCCCTGACGTCGCGCACCAGCAGGTGGACGTTCTGCACACCCGGGTTCGGGGCGAAGAACCGCCAACCCGGTATGGGCCAGCCCTCGGTTAACTGGCGAAGATCTTGGTTGTAGGAGTCGGGGGTGTTCTGCAGAACGGTCGAGACCAGGTGCGCCGCGACCACCCCTGCGGCCCCCGTCGGGGCGGGACGTGGCAGTCCGGCCGCTGCCGGAGCCGGTGGGTGCCGGCTCGGGCAGCGGCCGTTCCGTTTTCGCGTTCGTGCGGGGTCCCGTCAGGCGCGGGTCCAGCGCTGGTTGCTGCCGGTCGAGCAGGAGTAGAGCTGGATCAGGGTTCCATTGGCGGTGCCGGCTGCGACGCTGTCGAGGCAGAGGCCGGACTGGACGCCGACGATGGATCCGTCGGAGGCGAGGCGCCATTTCTGGTTGTCGCCTCCCCAGCAGCTGTAGATCTGGACTTTGGCGCCGTTGCCGGTGCCGGCGGCGTCCAGGCATTTGTCGCCGTAGACCCGGAGCTCCCCGGCGGCGGTGTACGTCCACTGCTGATTGGTGGCGTTGTGGCAGTCCCACAGTTGGAGCTGGGTGCCGTCGGTGGTGCTGGCGGCGGGCACGTCCAGGCAGCGGCCCGAGCCGACACCCTTGATCGGTCCGGAACCCGCAGGGGGCGTGGTGGGCGTGGTGGAACCGCCGTTGAGCGCGTTGAGGACGGCGGTGTAGGCGGGCTTCTTGCTGCCGTCGCCGTTGAACAGCAGCGGTGACTGTTCCGATCGCCAGGAGTCGGTGTCGCGCACGCCCCAGACGGTGATGCCGAGGCAGCGCGGGACGGCCAGGCAGTCGTTGGTCACGCTGGCGTAGGTCGAGGCCGGGGCGCCCTGGATGTCGAGTTCGGTGACCGCCACGTCGACGCCGAGCGCGGCGAAGTTCTGCAGGGTGGTCCGGAAGTTGCTGTTGTAGGGGCTGCCGCTGTTGAAGTGCGACTGGAAGCCGACGCAGTCGATCGGAACGCCGCGTTGCTTGAAGTCCCGGACCATGGCGTACATGGCCTGGGTCTTGGCCCAGGTCCAGTCCTCGACGTTGTAGTCGTTGTAGCACAGCTTGGCCGCCGGGTCGGCGGCGCGCGCGGCGCGGAAGGCGACCTCGATCCAGTCATTGCCGCTGCGCTGGAGGTTGGAGTCCCGCCGGGCTCCTGAACTGCCGTCGGCGAAGGCCTCGTTCACGACGTCCCACTGCGCGATCTTGCCCTTGTAGTGGGCCATGACGCCGTTGATGTGGTCGGTCATCGCCTGGCGCAGAGCGCTGCCGCTGAGGCTCTGCATCCAGCCGGGCTGCTGGGAGTGCCAGGCCAGGGTGTGGCCGCGCACCTGCTTGCCGTTCTGCACCGCCCAGTTGTAGACGCGGTCGGCAGCGGTGAAGTTGAACTGGCCCCGCTGCGGTTCGGTGGCGTCGATCTTCATCTCGTTCTCGGCCGTCACCGAGTTGAACTCACGGCTCGCGATCGTCGCGTACGTCGAGTCGCTCAGCTTGCCCGAGGCGACGGCGGTGCCGAAGTAGCGGCCGCTCTGCGCCGCAGCGGCGCCGAGCGTGCTCTCGGCGGCGCCGGCAGGCGGTGCCGCGACGAGTGCGGTGACGGCGCCGAGGACTCCGACGATCAGGGCTAACAGCAGGTCGCGGATCTTTCGGCGGACAAAGGGTCCGGGAAGGGCGTACGAGCCCATGGCTGTGCCTCCAAGGTAGAAATCACGGACGGGCGGACAGACGGACGGTCGGACAGGGCGGACCGGGGCCCGCGCAGTGCGGAGTCGCCGGACACAGCGGTCGTGGGGCGGGGCGATCCTCGGCACGCGGGCACGGCGGTACTCCCTCGCTGCTCAGCCGGGGGCCGCCGCGCGCCGCCGCGTACCTCTCCCACCGGGTGGAGAGCCGGGACGGGTTCGGTGCGACCTCACCGGAATCGGGCTGGTGGGGGTGCGGTGGTGCGCGGATGTGCGGTGCGGATGTGCGGTGCGGATGTGCAGAGCGGTGGTGCGCCGATCTAGCCACGGGGCCGGGTCGTTCGAGCCGGCACGCTCGACGTGTCGAGCCCGTGACCGGTTATTCCGACAGGAATGATTGAGGCAGTGACGTTGTAGCGTCAACACTCCTGACCAAAAAACTTTCTGTCGATCTTTCGAAACTTTCGATATTCCGCTGGGCGGGCATCGGAAGCCTCGGGTAATGGTCGGTGTGCTGGGAATATATCGGCCGGACGGCGTGGGGGCCGTGTCGGGTCAACTTCGTGTCGGCGCATGGCATGGTTCGGCGTTGCTGCTGATGTGTGTCCCGTCCGTCTTTTCGTGTGGGATTCCCGAAAATGTTTCGGCATTACCGGCGATACATGCGAGAGGGGTTGACGCCTTTCGGGAGCTCCCTATCGTGAGAGGCGCTCGACACTTCGACTCTTGTTCGGTAGGGCGAACACGTCGCACCGACCCGGTGTGCGGTACGGAGATGACGGGGCGCGTCGCACGGAGCCGGTGGCGCGGAGGCGCCCCGATGCGTGTCATGCCCTCGTCAAAATAAGTCTTCTGCTCTCTTCGGCCGGCGCCACCCGGAAGTTCGCGGAGGACCGGGGGCCACCAGCGGTACGCCGCAGGTGCTCACGGGCCGCTGCGCACCACACCGCAGTCCCGGCGACCTCTGACGAGGCCGGCCGGATCCGTCCACTCAGGATTGAGGTAGTCCCCATGCACAGAGGAAGTCTCAGCCGCAGGCGTGGGTCCGCGGTGCTCGCCGCCGTGGTCGCGGCCCTCGCCGCGATGGCGGCGATGCTGGTGGCCGCCCCGGCCCAGGCGGCTGCCACCGGCTCCTTGCGCGGCGGCTCGGGCCGGTGCCTGGATGTTCCGGGCGCCGTTCAGACCGACGGCACGTACCTGCAGCTCTACGACTGCTGGAACGGGACCAACCAGCAGTGGACGCTGACGGACGCCAACCAACTGAGCGTGTACGGCAACAAGTGCCTGGACGTTCCGGGCCACGCCACCACGGCCGGTACCCGGGTTCAGATCTGGGGCTGTTCGGGCGGTGCGAACCAGCAGTGGCGGGTGGGGTCCGACGGCACGGTCGTCGGCGTCGAGTCCGGGCTGTGCCTGGAGGCCGCGGGAGCGGGGACGGCCAACGGCACGGCCGTGCAGATGGGGACGTGCAACGGCGGCAGCCACCAGAAGTGGACGGGCCTGCCCGGGACGCCGCCGACGGGAGGCACATGTGCTCTTCCGTCGACGTACCGCTGGACCTCGACGGGTGTGCTGGCGCAGCCGGCGAACGGGTGGGCCGCGGTGAAGGACTTCACCACGGTGACGCACAACGGCAAGCACCTGGTCTACGCGTCGAACGTGTCCGGATCGTCGTACGGTTCGATGATGTTCAGTCCCTTCACGGACTGGCCGAACATGGCTTCCGCCGCCCAGACCGGAATGAACCAGGCCGCGGTCGCACCTACGCTGTTCTACTTCGCGCCGAAGGACATCTGGGTGCTGGCGTACCAGTGGGGTGCGTCGCCCTTCGTCTACCGCACGTCGAGTGACCCCACCAATCCCAACGGCTGGTCCTCTCCGCAGCCGCTGTTCACCGGGAGCATCTCCGGCTCCGACACCGGTCCGATCGACCAGACCCTGATCGCCGACGGCCAGAACATGTACCTGTTCTTCGCCGGTGACAATGGAAGGATCTACCGGGCGAGCATGCCGATCGGGAACTTCCCGGGCAGCTTCGGCTCGTCGTACACGACGGTCATGAGCGACACGAAGGCCAACCTTTTCGAGGGCGTACAGGTCTACAAGGTCCAGGGCCAGACCCAGTACCTCATGATCGTCGAGGCGATGGGCGCGAACGGGCGCTATTTCCGCTCCTTCACGGCCTCCAGCCTGAACGGGGCCTGGACCCCGCAGGCCGCGAGTGAGACCAACCCCTTCGCGGGCAAGGCCAACAGCGGTGCCGTCTGGACCAACGACATCAGCCACGGTGACCTGGTCCGCGACAACCCCGACCAGACCATGACCATCGACCCGTGCAACCTGCGGTTCCTCTACCAGGGCAAGGACCCCAACGCGGGGGGCGAATACAACCGGTTGCCGTGGCGGCCGGGACTCCTCACCCTGCAACGCTGACCCTTCCGACGCCGCCGCGGGCGTGAGCGCTTCGCGGCGGCGTCGGGTGCGCGTGCGTGACGTGGGGCTGCGGGCACAGGCGGTCGAACTGCCCCGGACCCGTGTGCCGGCTTTCTTCCGGTCAGCAGGTCGGGACGCCCGGGAGCCAGGCGTCGGCGACGTCGATGAAGATGTTGGAGAGGTAGCCGCCGTAGTCCGGCAGGTAGGACCAGGCGTCGTTGCTGTGGCCGTCGGCCTGGACGACCCCGCCGTGCACCTGGCACTGCACGCGCACCGTGGTGGGGCCCGCGAGCTGTGCGACGCGGGTGGACGTACTGGTCGCCTGCTGACGGATGTTGACGGCGGTGCCCCAGGTCGGGAAGGACGTGGTCGCGGCGCCGGTGCCGGTCCACAGGTAGGTCACGGTCACATAGCCGTTGTCGTTCAGGCCGACGTTGTAGAAGGTGCCGTCGGCGAGGTCGATGCCGGCCGGGTTGAGCACCCGGCGGCCGAACTCGTCCAACCCGCCGTTGTAGCCGTTCTGGTAGGCCGCCTGTGCCTCGGGCCTGCCCTGCGGCAGGTCCTTGAACGTCTCGCGGACGGAGGACGGGTTCCAGTGGTCGTCGTGGGTGTTCCACGGGCCGACGTCCCACACCGGGGCCGTCTCGCAGCGGGCCGGGCCGCAGACTTTGACCGAGTACTGGCCGCTGCCCTTCGGGGAGAGGCCGCGCCGGGAGGGGAGTGCCACGAAGTGGTCGTTCGGGACGATCACGTGCCCGTTCGCGGTGGTACCGCCGACCAGGCCCTCGCGGGTCGCGTAGACGGTTGCCGTGAAGGCGGCCGCCGCGGCCCTGGCCTGCGGCGCGTCGTCGAGCGAGGCGGTCAGGTCCAGGGCGCGGACGGTCGGCGCGGCGCCGTCGGGCGCGGTGACCAGGGTGATCCGGGTCTGCACCCGGGTGACGGCCCGGGGCAGCTCGGCGGGCGCGCCGGCCCGTGCCTCGCGCCATTCGGTCCACCGGCCCAGACCGTCCTGTCCGCGTACGTCCACGGCGACCTGGGACCCGGCCGGAACGGTGGCGTCCAGGTCGGTGGATATGCGGTCGACCGCCCGGCCGAGTTCGCGTACGGGCAGCAGGGCCGCGCCCTGCCCGCGGGCGGAGCGGGCCGACGCGGGCCCCCGGCCGTGGTCGCGCAGGCGCAGAGTGCCGCCGGTGCGGGCGACGTTGGTCTCCTCGGCCGGGGCGGTCAGGTCCACGTGCCAGCTCACGCTGTCGGGCGGGGCGTCGTCGGGCGAGGCACCGCGGGCGGCCGCCGGGCCGGGGGCGAGCGTGAGGGACGCTGCGGCCAGCAGTGACACGGCGAGGACGGACCCGCGACGTGCGGACGGGGTCGGGGCGTTGGGTCTGTGGGTGCGGTGCACGGTGCGTCTCCTTCTCGGTGGGGGGTGCGGGAAAGGCGCTACGGGCAGGGGGCCACGCCAGGAAGGGTGTTGCCCGGGGAGTCGACGTAGATGTTGGTGATCCAGCCGCCGTACTGGGGCAGGTAGGCCCACCAGTCGTTGACGTACGGCGGGACCGACACCCGGCCGCCCTGCCGCTGGCATCCGACGAGGACGCCCACTCCGGCGGGCAGGGTGGTGAGGGCCGCCGACGAGGTGGTGGGGGCGGCACGGACCCGTACCCCGCTGCCCCAGGTGGTGAACCGGGTGCCGGAGGGGCGGACGGCCCCGGGGACGTCCAGGGAACCGGTGAGTGCGGTGACCCTGTTGTAGGCGGTTCCGTACGACGTGCCGTCGGGGTGCAGGGTCAGGACGGCCACCACCGTCCGGTCGTCGGGCCCGGCGGTGCCGGTGGTGTGCAGTGCCTCGGACGTCAGGTCCAGCGTCGCCGCCGCGGTCCCGGCGGGTGCCGTACGGGGCGCGGACGGGCCGTGCGTGGCGGCCGCGTCGGGCCGTGTCCCCGCCTCGGGCCGTGTCCCCGCGTCGACCGGCGCCCCCGAGGCGGTGCAGCCCCCGGACGTGAAGCCCGACCAGCCCTGCTTGACCGCTCCCGATGAGCCGAACGCGGAGGGGAGCCCGAAGTACTGGTCGAAGCCGTCGGCCCCGCAGCGCGTGGACCGGTGCAGCGCTCCCACGACGAGGGTCCGTACCGGCTCGGGGGCTGCGTCGAGGAGGTAGCGGTAGACCCGGACGGTGTCCAGGGCGGTGGTCGCCGTGTAGCCCCAGAAGCCGGGGTAGCCGGCCGGCGGGGGCGCGGTCCCGGTGAGTCCCAGCCGGGCCGCCATGCGGGTGATCACCTCGCTGCCGCCGCCCGTGGACCAGTAGTGGCTCGCGGCGGCGTCGTCGCTGCTGCTGAGCATCGCGCCGAGCCGGTCCCGGTCGGCCTGCGGCACCTCGTAGGTTGGGCCCCGGTTCCACAGGAAGTCCAGTGCCAGGAGCAGTTTGACCACCGACGCGGAGCGGAAGGGCGCGTCCGCCCGGTACTGCTCGGTGAAGCGGCCGGTGAGCCGGTCGAACACGGCGACTCCGGCCGTGACGTCTGCCGGGATGTCCACGGCGGTCATCCGCTCCGTTCCGTCCGGGGTCCGCCCCGCTCCCGGCTGCACGGCCGGGTGTCCGGCAGGGGGTGCGGAGGGCGAGGACACGAGGGGGGCGGCCGCGACGGGACCGGTGAGCGCGGTGAGCAGCAGACCGAGGAAGGCCGAGACGGTGACGAGCGGGGCGGGTCGACGGGCGGTACGGAGGAGGGGCATGGGATCGGGGGCTCCTTCGGGGCACGGGCGCTCCCGGTCGGCTGCCGGGGGCGCTCTGGCACGTCGTCGCCACGGTGCTGCCGGCCGGGGCATCGCGCAACCCATTCGTTCCTGGTCGAAGGAGAGCGCCCGGCGCTTGTCAGCGGGGCGGGGTCCCGCTACGTTCCCGACGTCTCACCGCGCCCCGGTCCGGCCCACCGTCCGGACCGCCTCCCCCACCCAGGAGCACTCGTGAGGTTATTCAGACGTCTTCCGGCCCTGGTCGCCGGAGCTCTTCTGGCGCTCGCCGGCCTGACGGCCGCCCCCGCGCAGGCGGGCGAGTCCGGAGTGACGGCCGCGCCCGTATTCAAGGCGCCCTACCCCTGCGGACAGCAGTGGACGTACAGCCACCACTCGGCCGAGGTGCGCCGCGCGCTGGACTTCGTGCGCTCCGACGGCGGCGCCACGGCCGGCACGCCGGTGCTCGCCTCCGCCGCCGGCACGGCCACCCGCTACGCGCAGCCGAGCGGCGCGGGCAACTACATCGCCATCGACCACGGCGGCGGCTGGACGACGTACTACTTCCACCTCGCGTCGTACTCCGTGGCGAGCGGCGCGTACGTCGCGCAGGGGCAGCAGATCGGTGTCACCGGCAGCACCGGCAACTCCTCCGGGGCGCACATCCACTACGAGCAGCTGTACAACGGGGTGGGCCAGAACATCGCCGTCAACGGCGCGGGCCTCGCCTATCCGGGCAGCTACTACCAGGCGTACCTGACGAGCGACAACGGGTGCGGCGGCAGCGGTTACGCGTTCAACACCTGGGGCAGCGGGGTGAACGTCCGTGCCGACGCCCGCGTCGGCGCCGCCGTCGTCACGACCCTCGCCGGTCCCACGGCCGTGCGGGTGCTCTGCCAGAAGCAGGGCGACACCGTCAACGCCGAGGGATACAGCAACAACTGGTGGAGCAAGCTGCGCGACCAGAACGGCTTCATCAGCAACATCTACATCGACCATCCGGACGCGAAGCTGCCCGGCGTGCCCCTCTGCTGAGGGGCGGCGGCGACAGGTGGGCGTCCGATGCGGGCGGACGCCCGTGACGCCGGCCCGCCCCGGCCGGCCCGCCCCGTCCCGTCCCGGCCGGAGGAATTCCGGCCGGGACGGCGCGAGTTCCGGACGGGCCCGGTCCGTCCGTCGATGACATGCCTCCCTCACATGGGTGATGCGCGTAGAGTCCACGGGTCGGATGCCGGTGAGAGCCTGTGACCCCCGGGGGTGCGCGGTGCTACGGGTGGAGTTCACGAGCCAGGAGCTGGCCCGTCTGCGCGTCGCCTCCGGAACGGACCCGCTGTGGGAGACCGCGCTCAGTCTCCACCTGCTCCAGAACCGTCAGGCGCCCCTCGCCTTCGGGGCCTGGCGCCGCGAAGTGGGCGCGGCCCTGCGGGTGTCCGGCCTCGTCCCCACGACACGCGCGCTGACCCGGCTGTGTCCGGACGATGCGTACTTCCCCGACTTCCTGACGCCCGGCCGCGGCGACGCCGACCTCGACACGGGCCTCGACCGGCTGCTCTCCACCCCCCGGCGCCGTCTGCGCGCCGAACTCACCCGGCTGCACACGCGCACCGGCCGCCCCGTTCCGGCCGGCGCGCGCCCGCTCGCCGACGGCTCCACCGAGGCGCTGCACCGCCTCGGTTCCGCCCTGCGCGCCTACCACCGGGTGGCGGTCGAGCCTTATCTGCCCGCGATGCGCGCGCTGGCGGCGGCCGACCGGAGCGTACGGGCCGAGGCCGTGCTCGCCCGGGGCGCGGAGGGTCTGCTCACCGGGTTCGACCGGCTTCCGGGGTGGCGGTACCGGGACCGCGTCCTTCGCGCCCCGTACCCCGTGGACCGCGAACTCGCGCTGCGCGAACGCCCTTTGACGCTCGTCCCGGCCTTCTTCTGCGTCCGTGCCCCGCTCGCTCTGGTCGACGAGGAACTGCCCCCGGTCCTGGTCCATCCGCTCACGCCCCCGCCGGGTTGGCTCGAACGCGGGCGGGGCGGCGGGGACGCCCCGGTCGCGCAGCTCGTCGGCGCCTCGCGCGCCGAGCTGCTCCGGATGCTGGACCGCCCGATGACCACCATGGAGATCGCCGCCGCGCTCCGGCTCGCCCCGTCGACGGCCAGCAGGCACGCCACCGTCCTGCGCGAGGCGGGGCTCCTGCACTCGCAGCGCCAGGGTGTGCGGGTGCTCCACCACCGCACCCGGCTCGGCCGGGCCGTGCTGGAGGGCGCGCTGTGAACGTCCGCCCGGTCGCGGCTCCACGACCGGGCGGGCCCGGGGTCGCTCACGTGCGCCGGAAGAACTCGACCTCCCCGACCGCGATCGGCCGGCCCTCCGCCTGGCCGGTGGCGGCCCGCAGGACCAGTTCGACGGAGACGACGTCGCTGATCCCGGTCCGTACCGTCTGCGGGCCGGGCTTGTCGTTGAGGGTCACGGTCTTCTTCTTCACCTCGCCGTCCGCCGTGGTGATCAGCAGGTCCGCCCGGGTCGGCCGGGCACCCTGCCGGAACTCCTTCGGTTCCTTCGACACCCCGGTGTGCACCACGACGCCCACCAGCCGGAACGGAGTGCCGAACCGGCAGTTCAGCGACGCGCCGAGAGCGGGGGCGCCCCAGTACTCGTTGGTCAGTCCGTCGACGGCCGCCGCCGCGTCGTGGCCGGGTGCGGAGGCGCTCGCGGTGACCCCGGACGGGCTGACCTCCGCCGTCCCGCCGAGCTTGTCCCGGACGTCCTCGAAGACGTAGCGCCCGGCGGGCAGGAAGAGGACGCCGGCGACCACCAGCCCGGCGACCGCCAGCACCAGCAGGGTCCGCCGCAGGAGGCGTCCCGAGCCGATCCGCACCCGGCGCCGGAACGGCCACACCGTGCGCCACCAGGGCAGCGGAGCGCGTTGCTCCGGTGTGCTCAGGGGGGTGGCGCAGCGACGGCAGAACCGGCGCCCCGGCAGGTTGGGGGTGCCGCAGGCCGGGCAGGGCGGACCGTCCGCGGGCTCGTCCGCCTCCACCGGGCGGACGGCCGGCCGCCGGGCCACCGGTCTGGCCGGCTGGACCGCCACCACCGGCGCCTCGTCCGGAACGGGTGGCGCCGGCCGTACGGCCGCGGGCCGCGGCTGCACGGGGCGGGGCGGATCCGGGTCCGGGGCGGGTTCCGGATGGGGGGCGGGTTCCGGACGCCGGGCGGGTTCCGGGCGCGGACGCGCGGGAGCCGGGGCGGTGACGGGCGCGTCCGGCGGGGACGGGGGAGCGGCCGGTGGCGTCGCTGGGGACGGCGGAGCGGCCGGTGGCGTGGGCGGCACCGGCGGCCGTGCGGGGGAGGACTGGGAGCCAGGGGCGGCTGGGGCGTCAGGGGCGGCCGGGGCCGGGGGTTCCGTCGCGGGAGCGGGAGCGGGAGCGGGAGCGGGAGCGGGAGCCGCGGCGGCCGCGGGTGGGCCCGGCTCCGCGGGCGCCTGCGCCGGGTCGTCCGCGGGGTCGGCGGGTTCCGCGCGTGCGGCGCCCGCCCGTCGCGGTCGGCTCGACCAGCCCAGGTAGGTACCGCAGTTGCCGCAGAAGTCGTCGGTCTCGCCGTTGGCGGTGCCGCACGCCGGACACGAGCGCATCGGGTCAGCCTCCAGTCTCGTCGGGTGGGCCCGGCAGGATCTCCACCCGGCAGGTCAGGTGTACGGGGCACGAGGCGCCGACGACGTCCCGTACGCGGTCCGCGTCCACGGAGCCTCCGTCCACGGAGCCTCCGTCCACCGGCCAGACCCGTACGAGCAGTTCGCCGGTCGGGGCGGGGGGCAGCTCGGCCCCCGGGGTGGACGACCACGCGGCGCCGCCGCCGTCGCGGACGTCGGCGTGCACACCGAAGCAGAGCCGCAGGTGCTCCACGAGACCGCGCCGGGTGCCGCGCCACCGGTGCAGCTCGACTGCGCGCCGCACGACGGCCCGGCGCAGCTCCTCGGGCGACGCCGCGTCGGACTCGACGCCCACCCACGACGCGAGCCACGGCAGGAAGTCGGCCGGGGCCAGCGCCGGGTCGAAGTAGGCCGGCAGGTTGTCCAGGGTGGACAGGACGGGCGCCAGGACGGTGTCGAGCCCCGCCGTGAACCGCTGGGCGAGGTCGTCGTCGGCGTAGAGGGCGGGCAGCAGCCCGCCGATCGGATAGCGGCTGGCGAGTCCGGGGACGGCGGCCCTGCTCATGAGCCGTCACCGCTCCCGTGCGCGGCGACGATCACCTGGTGCTGGTGCGAGAAGACCAGCGCGCCAGGTGCGACGTCGATGCGGTCCACCTCCGCCCCGCGCCGGCCCGTGATCGGGTCCGCGGGGAACAGCCGGACGTCCTCCACCAGTCCGGCCCCCGGTACGCCCTGGAGCACGCCGAAGACCTCGCCGTACTGGACGGGCCGGCCGAACGGCCAGCCGGTGCCGTCCGCGCCGCCCCGCAACGGGTCGATGTGACGGTAGAGCGCGGCCAGCGCGTCCGCGCGGACCCGGTCCGCGTCGGCGGCTGCGGCCACCAGTCGCGCCACCACGGTGACACCCTGGTACGCCGGCGGCTCCACGATCAACCGGGTCCCGACCAGACGCCGTTCGTCCAGGCGCGCGGCGACGGCCGCGAGCACCGCGTCCGACGGGATGAGCTGCTCGAAACGGAGGCGGCCGTCGTCCTCGGGCAGCGCGTCGGGCACCACCAGGACACGCACCGCGCCGGCCTCGCCGGCGACGGCGGGCAGGCACAGGACACGGCGCAGGGACGGCGCCGCCTCACGGGTGATGACCTCGTAGTCCCGAGCCGTGACCGCCCGCTCCTGCACCCGCAGGATGTTGGGCGCCCGGACCTTCGCGTTCTCCACGCTCTCGCCGTCGACGCCGCCCACCGCCGGTTCGCGGTTGTCGACGCCCGCCACGTACGGAACCGAACTGCGCAGCACGGAGATGGCGCTCCGGGCGACGTTGCCGGCCACGCCGCCGCCCGTGCGGTAGCGGGGCACGCGCAGGTGCGCGCCCTTCTCCGGGACCGCGCCGTAGCCGCGCATCGTGCCGTCCGGCTCCCGCACGGCGGGCGCGAAGGCGAACTCGCCCGACGCGGCGTCGATCCGCACGTGCCGGTCCTCCGGGGAGGAGTCCCCGAAGTGGTCGACGACGGTCCAGTCCTGCCATCCGTCGGCGGTGGACACCTGGACGAGGGGAGGGTCTCCGTCCAGCAGCACCGGGACGCGGCTCACGGTGAAACGCTGACCGGCGACGCCTTCGGAGACACCGAGAGGGACGTCGAGGACGGTCTCCGCGTGCTCGACGGCGGCGGTGCCCCCGACGGTGAAGATCTCGGCCTCCCTGATGGTCGGCGACTCGGAGTAGAACGGCTGGCCCGGTTCGGGGGCGGTGACCCGGCAGCGCAACCAGCCCGCCCTCGTCCCCGCGACCACCGACGCGGTGTGACCGGCCGGGACGAACACGACGACCTCACCGGGCCTGTTCAGCCCGCCGGTGCTGTCCGTGCCGGTCGGGCAGGTGATCCAGCGGACCCCGTCCCACGCCTCCCACACCAGCGGCGGCTGGCGCGGGTCGACGCCCACCCCCTCCACCCGGCTGTCCAGCCGCACGGCGACGATGCACCGGGGGACCGCGGTGGGCAGCCCGAACAGCAGGGCGTCGCCCGGCTCCGGACGGGGCTGGAAGCACGGGACGTCCTTGCCCGCGCCGAGAGGGGCGGTCCGGTCGGTCTGCTCGCCCGACACCGGTGCGGTGACGAGCCGGACCAGGGAACTCGGCACGATCGGCAGTTCGTCGGAGGTCGAGAACACCACTTCGTCCTCGGTCTCCCCGCGCGGGGTGGCGACCTCCGTCCCGGCCGGCAGCAGCACCGTCTCCGGCTGCGGGGCGGAGAGCCAGAAGTCGACCTCCGCGCGGGCCGCGGTCGGCGGGAACAGGGTGACGCCCAGCAGGTCGAGGAAGGCGGCGTAGTTCTTGTCCGGGACCCGGTTGAGCCGGTACAGCAACTGGTCGACCATGTAGGCGAACGTCTCGATGAGCGTGACGCCGGGGTCCGACACGTTGTGGTCGGTCCACTCGGGGGACCGCTGCTGGACGTAGCGCTTGGCCTCGTCGACGAGTTGCTGGAAGCGCCGGTCGTCGAGGTTCGGCGAGGGCAGTGCCATCAGACCGCTCCTCCCGTTCGCCGCGGGCTCTCCGGCGCGCCCTGCGGGGAGCTTTCCGGGGTGCCCTCCGAAGGGATGGTGTAGAAGGGGAAGACGAGGTTGCGGAGGTCGTTGGTGGCCCGCACGGTGTAGCGCACGTCGATGTAGAGGGTGCCCTCCTCGACCGCGTCGAACGCGATCACCACGTCCGTCACCTCGATCCGGGGCTCCCAGCGCTCCAGCGACAGCCGCACCTCGTGCGCGATCCGTCCGGCGGTGGCGCCGTCGCCGGGGGCGAAGACGTAGTCGTGGATGCCGCAGCCGAACTCGGGCCGCATCGGCCGTTCACCCGGCGCGGTGCCGAGCACCAGCCCGATGGCCTCCTCGATCTCCCGGTCCCGCTCGACCATGCCGATGCCGCCGGTCGTGCCGACCCGCAGCGGGAAGCCCCAGCCGCGTCCGATGAATCCGTCGCCGCTCACAGCGGTCCCCCGATCAGGACGTTCATCAGACCGCTCCTGATGCGCGCCCCGCAGGTGGTCGGGTCGCCGACCCGGGCTGCCGGGAGCCCGCCGATCAGCACCGGGCCGCGGACCACGGCCGCCGGGTTGGGCATGACGACGTTCGCCGGGCCGAGGGCGACGTGCGGGACGCAGGCGTGCAGGCTCCCGACGACGGCCGCGGGCCGGCCGCCGATCAGGACGGTGGGCACCAGCACCGCGCCGGGGGGCGGGGTGCCGATGACGCCGCCGTGTTCGGTGACGTCGCCGGAGCGGGCTGCGGCTGGCATGACGGGTGTTCTCCTTGCCGGGTGGGGTTCTGGCGTGGTGCGGGTGGTCGCTTCTTCTTCCGGACGGCCGGTCCCGGGAACTCAGTTGATGTGCACGAACTTCCCCTTCAGCACGGCGAGGAGTCCGCCGTCGACGGTCGCCGAGCTCCTGCCGTCGACCGACACCGAGGCGCCCCGGACGCGTACCGGGCCCGTACCGCTCTCGACGGTCACCCCGGTCCGGCCGTTGACCTTCACCGAGCTTCCCCGGATGTCCACGTCGCCCGTCCCGGCGTCGAGGGTGATGCCCGAGGCGGAGAGCGTCACGGAGCTCTGCGGCCGGGTGGAGGCGGGGGCGAACACCGACAGCGTGATCTCTCCCCGCCGTTCGTCCATCACCACTTCGAGCCGCTTGGAGCCACTGGCGAGCCGTACGCCGGACGTTCCGCGCGGGGTGTCCAGCAGTTCCAGCCGGTGGCCCGAACGGGACACCAGGGAACGCCGGTTGACCTTCCCGCTGGTCGGGTCGACCAGCGGTACGTCGTGCGCCGAGGGCCGGTCGAGACCGTTGTAGAGGCCGCCCAGCACGTACGGGCTGTCCAGCATCCCCTGCTCGAAACCGACCAGCACCTCGTCGTTGACCTCGGGGCTGAACACCCCGCCGCCTCCGTTGCCGCCCCACTGCACCGTACGGACCCAGTCGGTCACGTAGGTGTCGTCGAGCCAGGGGAACTTCAGCCGGACGAAACCCCGTTGGGCCCTTCCCTCGCGGATGTCGGTGACCACGCCGATGGCGAGGCCGGGCATCCGGGGCCCGCCCGAGGGGGCGGTGGAGCCGCCGCTCAGCCCGGCCAGCGAACGGTCGGGGGACGCACTGACGAGCACCGTCGTGCGGTAGCCGCCGCCCGGTTCGAGGACGTGGTGGGCGGCGGTGGCGGTGTAACGGCCGGAGAACGCGGGGCCGACGTTGCCGAGGGCCACTGGCTCGCCCGCCCGCAGCTGCGGATTGCCGTAGGCGACCGCCTCGATCTCGCCGAACCCGGAGCTGACCGAGGCCGCCACCGCGCCGGAGACGGCGGTCGCCTCCGCCTGGGTGCGGTACGGGGTGTCGGCCACGGTGATCCGGGGCTTCCCCCCGAAAGCCGCCGCAGCCTTCGACGGGCTCATCCCGGGGAGCACCGCGGTGCTCCGGAGCGAGGGCGTCCGGGCCACCAGCCGCGTCTTGGTGTCGACGTTCCAGCCGCGCACCTCCACGTCGTCGGCGCCGTCCGCGCCGGTCAGGACCGCCCGCAGGGCCAGCAGGTTGCTCCCGTACTCCAGGACCATCGGGTGCTGCGCGGCCGGCGTCGTCGGAGGCGGGGCCGAGGAGGCCGGCTTCGGCTTCACGAACTGCAGAACGCCCTTGTCGTCCACCCGCACCTGTGCGCCGCTCTCGGCCGCGAGGTGCTGGAGGAACTCCCAGTCCGAGACGTTCGGCTGGGTGAGCTGCTTGTGGGTGACGGCCGGCGCCTCGATCTTCCCGCACGCCAGCCCCGCGCCCGCGGCGACCTTGCGGACGATGTCGGCGGTCTTCATGTTGCGGTACGCCACCACCTTGCGGCCGCGCTGCAGCCGGTGGGCCTTGGAGAACGCCCGCAGGACGGTGAAGGAGCCGGTCGAGTCGGTGTCCAGCTCGATCGCCGTGACCTCGCCGAGGAACAACTGCTCCTGCGCGCGCTCCTTCACGGTCACCACCGAGATCTTCAGCGGCGTCCCGATGGTGATGCGGGTGGCGGTGAGGAACGTGTGGTCCGGGTCCCGGTAGGTCAGCACCGCGGTGTCCGGCAGCCCGACGTTCTCGTCCACCACACAGCTCACCAACTGGGTGGGGTAGGGCGCCCCCAGCGCTCCGGGCGCCTCCACGATCGGATCGGCGGCGAAGGCGCGGCCGGGGGCGGTCACCGGCCGCCCTCCGCCGTGGCGTCTTCGAGACCGGGGACGACCAGCTCGCGGCCGGGCAGCAGACGCATCGGATCGTCGATGTCGTTGGCGTCCGCGATGGTGCGCCAGGCGGTCGCGTCGCCGTACTCGCGCCACGCCAGCAGCGGCAGGCTGTCCCCGGCGACGACCAGATGGGTCCGCCGGGCCTCCCGCGACCCGGAGGTGGGGTTCTGGCCGGCCGGATCGACGCTCGCCTCCTCGATCGACAGCGAGCAGGTGGCCCGCAGCGGCTTCCCGTCGACGTCGAACAGGGTGTACGAGACGGAGAGGTTGGAGAGCACCCCGTCGAACGAGGTCGTCTTCGACGTGCCCCAGTCGAAACGCACCCAGGGGCTGGCGGGGGTCTTGCGCGCCAGGCTGCGCGGGGTGGGCACACACGCGATCATCAGTTGCTCCACGGCCTTCTCGACCGAGTTGTCATGGGTGGCCGTGGCGTCGAGGAAGACTTCCAGGGACAGCGTGCGGGGTCCGCTGCCGACGAACTCGGGCAGCGCCGACTGCCCGGCCATCCGGGACGGGGTGCGACGCCACTCGGTGCTCTTGCTCAGCGACAGCTTCGCCGGGTTGAACTGCAGGGTGAGCCGGGCGAGCGCACCGCCCGGCCGTGCGCCGACGGCCGACGGCGGCTCCATGATGGTCAGTTGGGCGCGGGCGCGCCCGGCGCGCGCGGTGCTCGGCACGGTGGGTCTCCTTTCCGTCTGTTCCGTCTGTTCCGTCTGTTCCGTCAGTGGGAATACGTCCGCGCCGCGCCGCGGCGGTCGCGCGTCAGGAGGGCTCCAGGCCCTCGTGCGCGATCTCCAGCGTCTCGATCGCCGCCTGTGAGTTCGCCGGGTCGAAGGACGGCCCCTGCCAGCGCACCGGCACGATGCCCTGGACCTGCCAGCTGATGATGCGGCTGAGGTCGGGCCGCAGGGCGACGATCTCGCCGTCCTTGGGCTCGACCCGCTGGATCGTCTCGTTCAGCCACCGCGCGATCTTGAGGGTGTCGGTGGTGACCGGGCGGGTCAGCGTGATGTTGGTCCAGGTGATGCGGCCGGGCAGTTGCCAGGTGAACCCGTTGTTGCCGCCCTCGGCGTACGTCTCCATCTCCACCTCGGCGCCCAGGCCCGAGCAGGTGTGGAACGCGCCCAGGTCGCTGCCGCCGATGACGAGCTTGAAGAACACGCTCGTCGCGAAGATGTTGTCCGTCATGCGCTTCTCTTCTTCTCTTCGTTCTCTGCCGTGTCCTGCCGTGTCCTGCCGTGTCCTGCCGTGTCCCGGCGTGTGCTGCTGTGCCCTGCCGGGGCCCTGCGTGCCGTGCCGGGTCTTGCCGTCAGCGGCGGCCGTCGTGCAGCCGCCCGGCCCGTTCCCGCCCCCGGCGCAGATCGGCCCGCAACAGCCGGCCCAGCGGTTCGACCAGACGGCGGGCGAGTTCGTCCAGGTCCTTGCCCGACACCACGTCCCTGCCCGGCACCGCCTTCGCCGCCGGTGTGCCGGCTCCGCCGGCGGAGCCGGCGCCCTTCTCGGCCGTGGGCACGGTGGCCGTCTTCGCCGGTGCCGTGGTCGCGTCGTCGGGCGCCCGCTGCACGGTGCGCGGTACGCCCCCGCCCGCGGTGCGCGGCACGGCGCCGGCCGGAGCGGCCGCCGGTCCCGGTGCGGCGGTGCGCGGGGGGACGCGTACGGACAGGGGCGGCGGACCTGTGGTCACCGGGGGAGCGCCCGCAGGTGCCGCGGGCGCGGCGACCGGGCCGACCGATTCCGGCACCACGGGCAGCACGGCCCGCTGGAGGGCCGTGGCGTCACCGTGCCGCGGGGTGGGCCCGGGGGGATGGGGGCGCACGACCGGGAGGGGCCGCACGGGGCGTGGCGCCGGAGCGTCCGCATCCGTGGCCGGTTCCCTTTCCCGGCCGTCCGGCCGGGGACCGGGGCCGGGAGTGGCCGGGAGGCCGGGACCGGGAGCGGCCGGGAGGCCGGGGCCGTCGTGCGCGCCGGGCCGCGGAGGATCGGAACGCCGTACGAGCCGTTGGAGAACGCCGCCGAACGGAGTCGCGCGCCCGGCGGGGGTGACGGCCGCCGGGGCGGGACGACCGGGGACCGCGGCGGGCGTCCGGCCGGGACGTGCGCCGCGCTGCGGGGCGTCGGCGGGAGGCGTGCCCGCCCGGCCGGACCCGGTGGCGGCCTCGTAGGGCGCCGCGGAGCCGGGGGCCGTCGAGCGCTGGGCGGGGGCGCCGGGCGGCTGCCGCCGCAGGAGCCGGGGCGGGCCGGTCGTCGCGCCGGGGCGTGGCCGGGAGGCAGCCGCCGGGGAGGCCGCGCCACCGCCCGTGGGGGGTCGGTGTTCCGCCGTGGCCGGACGGCCGGGACCCGGCTGCGGTGCGCCGGGGGCGGCGGGCCCCGCGTCCCGGCGCCAGGTGGCCGCGACGACGGGCCGGGCGGCAGCGGTGGACGTGGCCTGCGGCGTCGGGAAACCCTCCACGGGTGTGGTGTTGACCTTCAGCGATCTGCTGGACAGGAGGGCCCGGGTGCGCTGGACGACGGGTGACCGCGTCCCGCTCGGGCTTTGCGCGCCCGGCGTCCCCGTGATCGCCTTGCCGGAGCCGGAGCCGGAGCCGGAGCCGCAGCCGGAGCCGGAGCCGGAGCCGGAGCCGGTACCGCTGGTGGTGCCCGGCGTTCCCGTGCGCGCGTCCGCCGCGCCGGGAGGGGTTCCGTAAGCAGGGAGCGGGGTGACGCTGCGGATGCGGACGGGGGCGGGCGGAGCGCCGGGAGACCGGCGCGGACGCTCCTCGGGCGCGCGGGTGCCGGAGCGGGGGCCCGGACCGGCCGTCGCGCGCTGCAGTGCCGCCGGTTGCGGCGTCGGGGCGCCGGGCGGCGGACCCGCAGCCCGGGAACGTACCGGCATCGGCGCGGTGGGCGTGGGCGGCGGGGTGGTGGGCGTGGCGGGGGAGGCCGCGGCGGGGTTGCCCGCGGTACCGGTGGCCGGACCCGGAGTTCCGGCGGCGGCTCCTGCGGCCGGGGCGCCCTGCCGGGTGTCGCGCGGGGTCTCCGTGGGACGGGTCCGGCCGCGGTCACCGAGCAACGGGGCGTCGTTCTGGAGCCGGGCCGTCGGCGGGAGGGCGGGCAGCGGAACGCCGAGGCCGCCGCGTGCACGGGCACGGGAGGTGGCCGTGTCGGCGGCGGAGGACCGCTGGACCGCGGGCAGGTGCCCGGCCCCCGGCGGGCCGCCCGGCCGCGACGCCGCTGCCGGCGACGGGTCGGTCCCCGCGGCGCCGGCCCGGGACGCGGGCGGCCGGCGGGCGGTGGCGGGTGCCGGGGCGGCGCCCGGCGGCGGGACGGCCGCGTCCGGGGTTTCCCGCCGCAGCACCGGCATGCCCGGTGCCGGCGGCCCGGAGGGGCTGGACGGCGCCGGTCCGCTCCGCTCCGGCCCGTCGGCACGGACCGCCCCGGGGGGCAGTTCGGCCAGCGGCTTGCCGAGGGCGGGCCGAACCGTCGCGGGGCGTGCCGGGGCGGTGCTTCGGGATACGGGGCCGGTGGGCGCGGTGGCTGCGGTGGCGGTGGGGGCTGAGGGCTCCGGGGGCGCGGGCGTGACGGGTCCGACGGGTCCGAAGGGCGCGGCCGGGGCCGGCGGGATGCCGGCGATCCGCCGCAGCGTCATGGCGGGGCGCCGGGCGACGGTCAGCGGCGGGGCGGTCCGCCGGGGTCGCACGGCGGCGACCCGTGCGGGCGCGGCGTCCCGGGAAGGTGGCGTGGCCGGTGCCGGTGACGGGTCCGGCAGGTGCCCCGGGGACTCGGACGGACCGGTGGCGGGGCTCGTCGTGGACCGGGCCGGTCCGCCGGCCGTGGTGTCCGCCCCGGTGCCGCGTTCCCGCGGGCCGGTCCGGCGCGCGTCCCCGGACCGGCCGCCCGTTCCGGCGGACGGCTTCCTCCCACCGGCGGCGACGGGCGGCGGTCCGGCCGGGGCCGGCGGCTCCTCGTCCGTGCCGGGCCGGACGGCGCGCAGCAGCAGCGGCCCTCCGGCCGTCGAGGGACGGGCGACGCCCGGACGCGCGACGCCGTGGATGAGGCCGACGGGTGCGGACGGCAGGACGGCGTGGCCGAGTTCGCCGCCGAACGCCGGATTCTGCCACGAGGCGAGCTGCGAACGGAACCGCAGTCCGTCGCTCACCCCGATGGAGGCGCGGGCGACGGTGGTCGCCGGAGCGGCGACCCGCTGCCAGCCCCCGTCCCAGCCCGGGTCCCCGTTCGCGGCGGGCGCCGCGGCCGGGTTGGCCCGGTCCTGCGGGTTCCCGCCCGAAGACGCCGCGGCACCGTCCCCCGAGGGCGTGCCGGACGCCGACCGGTCCGGCCGGCGCCACCGGTTCCCGAGCCCCACACGATCACCCGCCTTCGTTGACGCGGGTGTTGATCCGCGCTATCTCCCTGACCCACTGCTGTCGCTCGCCGTGGGTCAGGTCGAGGATGTCCTCACGCTGCCAGTGGAAGTGGTAGGCGACGTACGCGATCTCCTCCCGCAACCGGGGAAGCGCGTACGTCACGATTCCCCCAGGCGCCCACCCGAGAGGTCCACCTCGAACGAGCCGTGGCACAGCGGGCAGGTGACCGCCGCGTGCGTGTGGCCCTCACTGTTGATCCGGCGGTAGAAGTCCTGGAGGAACGCCACGTCGGTGGCGTACATCCGCTCCACGACGCCGGCGTGCACGTCGGTGACGGTGCCGAGCCGGGTGATGACCTGGCTCAGCAGCACCACGGACAGGTACGCCGGGTTCTCCTTCACCCGCAGGTCGATCTGCGGGCGCAGCTCGTCCCGGGCGGTCGCCAGCCGCATCGATCCGTCACGATGGAGCCGGCCCTCGTCGTCGACGTACCCACGCGGCAGCTCGAACTCGAACTCGGTGCGCAGCGTCTCCCGGTCGCGTTCCCGCTCCCGCTCCCGGGGCGCGGGCTGCCCCGCGCCCTCCTCGCGGGCGGCGGGGGCGAGGCTGTCGAGGACTTCGTCGAGGCCGCCCGACGTCACGGTCCGGCGCCTCATTCGACCACGATCTCCTCGAAGGTGATGGTCACGGTCTCGGTGGCGGCGCTCGACTCGCCGGCCTTCAGCGACGGGCCTTCCCACTTGCTGGCCCAGCCCTGCATGAGCTGGATGCGGCGGACCGTCTCACCGGTCGAGTCCTTGATCTCGATCGTGAGGTTCTGACGGGCGGTGTCCACCGCCCCGTTGTTGAGCGTCTCCTTGATCCAGTTGGTGAACTCGCTGCTCTTGTCGAGCCCGCGGGTGATCGTCACCTCGCCCGCCTGCCGGGCGCCCGGCTGCTTGCGGATGATCTGCTTGCCCTCGGCGGTCACCTGCCGGACCTCGACGACCTCCTCCTCGACGGTCATGCCGCTGACCTCTTGGATGGACTCGACGAGATAGCCGCCGAGCTGGACGCCGAAGACGTGGGTGGAAAGAGCGTCGCCCTCTGCCATGACTGTGTGTCACCTGTTCCGATGGTGGGGGAGGACCGCGAAGGTCACTCGTTGACGAGGCTGGTGCTGTCGGAGAACTGCGCGAGGCGGAAGACCACGAACTCCGCGGGCTTCACCGGCGCCACTCCGATCTCGCAGACGACCTGGCCCAGGTCGATGGACTCCTGCGGGTTGTTCTCGCGGTCGCACTTGACGTAGAACGCCTCCGCGGCCGTGCGGCCGAACAGCGCCCCCCGGCGCCACTCCTCCGTGAGGAAGGCGGTGACGTTGCGCCGGATGCTCGACCACAGCCGGTCGTCGTTCGGCTCGAACACCACCCACTGGGTGCCCAGGAGGATCGACTCCTCCAGGTAGTTGAAGAGCCGGCGTACGTTGAGGTAGCGCCAGGCCGGGTCGGAGGAGAGCGTGCGGGCCCCCCAGATGCGGATGCCGCGTCCGGGGAACGCGCGCACGCAGTTGACGCCGATGGGGTTCAGCAGGTCCTGCTCGCCCTTGCTGAGCCGCAGTTCGAGGTCGACCGCACCGCGGATGACCTCGTTGGCGGGGGCCTTGTGGACGCCGCGCTCGTTGTCGCTGCGGGCCCAGACGCCGGCGACGTGTCCGCTCGGCGGGACCAGCTCGTTGCGGCCGGTCGCCGGGTCGAAGACCTTGACCCAGGGGTAGTACACGGTGGCGTACCGCGAGTCGTATCCGGCGTCGTCGTTGCGCCAGGTGCGTACGCGCTGGGCGTTCATGCCGGGCGGGGTGTCCAGGACGGCCACCCGGTCGCCCATCTGCTCGCAGTGCGAGATGACCGCCAGCTGGACCGTCTTGACGCCCTCGGCGTCGATGTCGCCGCGCTGGTGGGCGCTCATCAGGTCGGGGACGGCGACCATGGTGATCTCGTCGATCGCCTCCAGTCCCGCGAACCCCGTCCGTGCGGAGGCGTCCCCGACGTACTCGCTCGCGTCGAGTCGTGCCACCCCGGATCCGGGGGCGTCGGCGGCGGGGGCCAGGGGGACGGTCTGCTTCTCGGGGCGGCTCTGGGCCGTGCCGGGCTGTTCGGTGACGTGCACCAGCGCGGAATCGCGGACCTGGCTGACCAGGTAGCCCTTGACGTTCTTGCGGGTGGAGACGTCGTAGGTCTCCACGACCTTGCTGCCCTTGCGCACCAGCAGCCGGAACCGGTCCTCCGGCGGGTTCTCCCCCTCGGCGTCGGCGACTTCGACGGAGAGGTCCTTGCCCGCGCCGGGCCGTGCGGAGACCAGGAAGCCGCCGAGCGCGACGGGTTCGGCGGCCTCGACGGCGCCGTCCGAGGACCCGTCCGACGCGTCCTGGGCGGGACCGCCGATGCGGACGACGTACGCGGAGCCGCCTCCGTTGGCGAAGTAGCCGTAGACCGCGTGGGCCAGGTAGGTGCCGGCGGTGAAGGCGCCGAACGTCTGGACGTACTGGTCCCAGTTGGTCACCAGGGTCGGCCGGTGGAAGGGGCCGGTCTCCGAGAAGCCGACGAAGGCTGCGACCGCGGTGCCGACTCCCTCGATGGGGCGCGCTCCGGACTGCACCTCCTCCACGTAAACACCGGGGGTGAGGTACGACGGCATGCTCGCTCCTTCGGGGTGGTCAGTCGATCACGGTTCAGTCTTGTCCGGCCCGGTCCGCGGACAGTAGGCCCCAAAGACCCGGAGGCGGGGCAATGGTGCTGCCTTTTCGGGCACCCGGCCCGGCGGTTTCCTGCCCCTCCGGACCGGGCCGGGGAGGAAGGCGCGGGATTCTCCACCCTCCCCCTGCCGGGCGGAGGGAATGTGAGCAAAACATGAGGTGAGAAACATGTCTCAGGCGGTTCCCCGGAGCCGCGTGGAAGGCTGGCCAGGGGAATCCGGAACGCGTGATGGGGTGAATGACCACCTTTTCCCGCGTTTCCCCGCTCTTTCGTCCTGTTTCGTTGCTTGTGAAGTGAAGGGGGCACGGCGGAAACCGGCCAGGATACGTCGCGGAACGCGCTGATCCGGTCGAACTTCCCTGATCCGGGCAGGTGCGCGTCCGTTCCGGCGGCCGGCCGCCCCTACTGTTCCGATAAGCACGCCGAGCGGTCCGGGCGGTGGATTCCGGCCTCGCGGAGGCCGGAACCGGACGTTCTCGTCACCTCACCGACGTCCCGCACGACGTGTGATCCGGAAGGTTCCGGCCGTCAGGAGGGACAAGAATCCGGCGCGGCCCGGTCGGCCGGTTTCACCGGGCCCGGAATTTCTGTTCTCCTGGCGCCGTTCGAGGTGCGGCGAGAAGGCTCCGTGCCACTGCGCCTCACCGCTGGATATCGCTCAGGACACCGCTCACATTGAGGATCTGATGGCAGCCCGTAGCTTGGGTTCCGGTAGCCGGAGTACCGGGTTTGGAGCACGTGACCGCGGCGGTGACCGTGGCGTTCTCGGGAATCTGGATGGGAGTGACCCAGTGATAGTCCTGGTTGCGGAAGGTTTCCAGGGCGATGGTGGTGATCTTGCGCTCTCCGAAGGAGATGGTCACCACCCCCTCGTCGCCCTGGAAGTTCGCCACGACGATGTCCGTGACGCCGAACACCTTCCCGGCCGGGACCTTGTAGGTCCCCTCCTTCTGCGCTCCGGCCCCGGTCTGCACGTCGATGGTGGCCGAGCTCTGCTGCGTACCGCCGACGCCCCCCGGGCCCGTCACCGTGCCGGTACCGGCCCCGGCACCGCCGCCGGTGCCTCCTCCTGGCGCGGCCGACGCGCCCGGCCCGGCTTCCTGGCCCCCCGTCGGGCTCTCCGCGCCCGGGGCTGCTCCGTCGGGTGGGGAGACGCGGGCCGCTTCTTCCTGCGCGGCCTCCGTTCCCGCTTCCTTGGCGGTGCTGCGCACGGCCGGCCGGACCAGGGCGAACCACGCGATCAGCAGGGCGAGCAGCGCGGCCAGGACGATCAGCAACCAGCGGGGGAAAATCGGGAGTTGGGCGAACTCGCCGGGCAGCACGCTGTCGGAGAGCGGCCGTTCCTCCTCGGACTCCCGCTCGCCGTCCTCGGCCACCAGCACCTCGAAGGGCCAGCCGGCCGGCGGACCGAACCAGATCGGCTTGAGGGCCCGCACCTTCAGCCGCGTCTCGGCGGACTCGCCGGGCTCCAGGCGCCGGTGGTCCGGGGCGAAGACCAGGCGCAGGTCCTGGCCGTCCTGCCTGCCGGTGAGGGCCACGTCGACGGCGGTGTTGCCCCGGTTCTGCACCGCGACGCGGAACCGGGCGCGGAGCCAGCCCCGGCGGCGGCGCGGGTCCAGCTCCGCGCGCAGTTCGTGGAAGGGCTCCACGAGCACCGTGCCCTCGGGTACCACCACCGAGTCGGGATGCTCGGCGGGCAGCACCCGGACGGCCAGGGGTATCTCGCCCGCCGCGACCTCGTGGGAACGCGGCGGTGCGAAGAGGATCGTCACGGTCTCGGACGTGCCGGGATAGAGGGAGACCCGTGCCGGCTCGACGGTGCTCCACGGGGCGCAGTCGCCGACCACTTCGAGCGTGTAGGCCTCGACGATGTCCCCGTCGTTGCGCACCGTCAGGGTCGTCGTGGCTGTCCCGCCGGGCGACACCGTCACCGTGGGCAGTTCGAGTTCGGCATGTGTGGTCACGGTGCGACGTTAGGGCGCGGGACCCGCTCCGCAGCAGAGACGCGAGGGCAACGGGCGGGCACGGGTGCTGCCCCGGCGGCCCGCCGCCCAGGTGTGCGTACGGCCCCCCGCCGCGCTCGCGCCCCATGCCCGGTGGGGGCACGGGGGCGGGAGCGAGAAGGCATATCGGGCGGAAAGACCTGAGGAAGACGGGCACGAGCGATGACGACGACAGGCACCACGAGCAGCACGACCGGGCGGGTCCCGCGCCGCGCACCGGGAGCGTCCCCGCGCTCCCTGGGGAGCGGCACCGGGACGGCGCCCCGGCAGAGGGTCTCCGTGGCGGTGTACGCCGAGGACCTGATCCTGCAGACCGGCATGATCCACCAACTGCGGCTGCGGCCGGAGATAGAACTGCTCGGCGAGGCCGAGGCGGACGGGGCGCAGGTGTCGCTGGTGGTGGTGGACACGGTGGACGAGCCGACGGTCCAGTTGCTGCACCGGTTGCAGCGCAACACCTCGACCCGCACCGGACTCGTCGTCGGGCTCTTCGAGGCGGGTGCGCTCCAGACGATGATCGAGTGCGGTGTCGCCGCCGTACTGAGGCGCCGCGAGGCGGACCAGGACCGCCTGGTCCATCTGGTCACGGCCATGGCCAACGGCGAGGGCGTCCTGCCGGGAGACCTGCTCGGCAGGCTCCTCGACCACGTCAGCAGCCTCCAGCGGACGGTCCTCGACCCCCGCGGGCTCACCCTGTCCACCCTC
Source organism: uncultured Streptomyces sp. (assembly GCF_947488945.1). Classification (GTDB taxonomy): domain Bacteria; phylum Actinomycetota; class Actinomycetes; order Streptomycetales; family Streptomycetaceae; genus Streptomyces. The sequence continues at coordinate 34,366 of NZ_CANLBS010000022.1, read as the reverse complement.
ACCACGCGGGAGGCGGAGATGATCAGGCTGGTGTCGGAGGGGTTCGACACCGCGGAGATCGCGCAGAAGACCTCGTACTCCGAACGCACCGTCAAGAACGTGCTGCACGAGGTCGCGACGCGTCTGGAGTTGCGCAACCGCGCCCATGCCGTCGGATACGCGATGCGGCACGGTCTGATCTAGCGCGGTCCGATCCAGCACGTCCCCGGGCGGCGGCACCCGCCGCCGCCCGGGAGGCGCGTCGGGGACGGACCGCCGCAAAGGGCAGCGGCCGCTTCCCCCGTGCCGGGTACTTGGGGCCTGTTCTCCCGGCCCGGCGGGCGGGATGCTGGCGGGTGGAGAGCCATCGACAGACTGTGAGGTGGGCCGTGACCGGCACCGCTGGCCCGGCAAAGCGTTCCCGGCTGGGCCGACTGGCCTGCGCCGTCCTGCTGTTGACGCCCCTGGTGGTGGTCGGCTCGGCGTCCGTCCGGACGGAGACACCGAGCCTCGCCCCGGTGGCGGACGAAGCGACGGAGGCCGGGCGCATCGCCTTCGCCGGCACCGCGCACCGCAGCCTGGGGCAGGTCGTCGGCCCGCGGACCAGCGACCCGCTCTTCGGCGCCGGCGCGGCCCACTACGACCAGGACCCCTCCGCCCGTGACGGGGTTCTGGTCTTCACCAGCCGGCGCGACAGTCCGCGGCCGCAGGTGTACGTCCGCGACCCGGACGGATCGGTGCGCCGCCTCACCGTCGACCAGGACGCCGCGCACCCCGAACTCTCCCCCGACGGACGCACCGTCGTCTTCGACTCGGCGGAACCGGGCGGGACGGGCCGGCGCGACCTGTGGGAGGTGCCTGTCGACGGCTCCGACGATCCGCGACGGCTGACCGACTCACCGGCCGACGAGACGTCCCCCACCTTCTCCCCGGACGGCCTCAGCCTCGCGTACTCCTCCGACGCCGACCCGTTGCGCGGCCGGCAGATATACACGCGGGACTATGACGGCGGGCCCGCGACCAGGATCAGCGACGGGCCCGCCGGCGACGCCACCGACCCGGCGTGGAACCCGGCGGTCGACGACGACCACCGCGACCTCGTCGCCTACACCCTCACGGCGGACGGGGAGACCGGCCCGCGCCTGCGGATCACGGAGGGCACCGGGAGCGACCGGCCGGCCTTCACCGGCGCCCACGCCGGCTGGCGCACCAGCGCGGCCGCCTGGCTGCCCGACGGCGGCGACCTGGTCTTCCTCAGCCCCGAACTGACCTGCGGCTGCAACCCGTACGACAACGTCTACCGGGCGACCCCCTTCGTCGACGCCGACCCGCAGCCGGTGCTCAGCGAGGACCGGAGCGTCGAGTCGCCCACCTGGCTCGGCCCCGCGGACTCCGGCGGCGTCGTCGTCGAGCGGACCACCGCCTCGGCGGACAACGTCGTCACCCTCCAGGACGTCCGGCAGGACGGGTCCGACCCGAGGGACCTCGGGCTCACGATCCTCGAAGAGGACCCGGCGGCCGACACCAACACCGATCCGGCCGTCGACCCGCTGTTCAACCCGGCGGACGGGTACGACCCGTGGATCGAGCGGCAGAACTACACCCCGGACGGCCGGCGCATCGTCGTCACCCGCTTCGAGGACTCCGACGCCGGACGGATCGAGCGGATCTGGCTGGCCGACGCGGACGGCTCCCACCCCGACCCGATGCCGCTCGACGGACGCGGCCCGCTCGACCGGGACACCGATCCCACCTTCTCGCCGGACGGCACCAAACTGGCCTTCACCCGGACCTCGCCCGCCGAGGACGGCAGCCCGTCCGGGCCGGGCCGGATCCTCATCGCGAACGTGGCCGACGGGGCGGTCATCGACGAGATCCGTCCGCCGGCCGGGCAGCAGACCGGCGCCGACGCGCAGCCGACCTGGTCCGCCGACGGAAAAACCCTCGCCTTCACCCGGGTGGCGGTGATCGGCGGCAACGCCGGCAACAAGCACGTCTGGACCGTGCCCGTGGACGACCTCGACCGGCAGCTCGACCTCAGCGCCAGGATCTGCCCGGGCGCCTGCGAGGTCATCGACGACAGCCCCGCCTTCTCGCCCGACGGCTCGGCCGTCGCCTTCAACCGCAAGGACGGCGGCGGCAGGGTCAACGAGCGCGCCGGAATCCTCGTCAAGCCGCTGGTCGGCGGCGGATGCCGGGTCGTGCTGCCCGCCGTCCAGCGGGACAACCCCGACGGGTGCGAGCAGGAGATCCCGGACGCCTCGGCGACCGGACCGTTCCAGCCCCGCGACGTCGCCTGGTCCCCGGACGGCGGACGGCTGGTCCTGAGCTCGCGGCGCGAGGTCGCACCGAACTCCCCGGAGGCGCTGTCCGTGCTCGACCTCGCCTCCGGCGAGCTGACGCCGCTCAGTGACGGGCTCTCCGGACGGCAGAAGGAACCGAGCTTCCAGCAGGCGGTCGACCTCTCGGTGACCGCACCCCCCACCGTCCCCGCCGTGGAGGTGGGTTCCTCCGTCGAGGTGACGGCCACCGTCACCAATCACGGCCCCTCGCCGTCGCCCGGCACCACCTTCACCGTCGACGTCCCGCCCGGGGTCCGGCTGGAGGAACTCACCACCGACGCCGGCCCGTGCACCGCCGGGGCCCCGCAGTGCGACCTGGGCGTGGTTGCGCCCGGAGCCGGTGTGCGCGTCACCGCGCGGCTCACCGGGGTGACCGTCGGGGACCAGCCGATCGGCTGGTCGGTCGCCGGAACGGTGCTCGACCCGAGCCCCACCGACAACGCCGCCGGGACGATCCTGCCCGTCCAGGAGGTCGCACCGACCCCGACGCCCACCCCGAGTCCCACGCCGACCCCGAGTCCCACCCCGACTCCGCCCCCCACTCCCACCCCGGCACAGCCCTCCACCCCGGCGCCCGCCCCGCCGCTCCCCGCGCCGGCCGAGCCCGAGGCGGGGCCGGCCGTCACCGTGCGGGCCCAGCCCAGCCCCGGCTACGTCGGAGGCAAGGTCGTCGTGACCTACACCGTGCGCAACGGGAGGAACGCGCTGGCCACCGGTCTCCGGTTGAAACTGGGCCTGCCCACGCGCATCCCGGCCGGTCCGCTCCCCGCGGGCTGCTCGGCGGGCGAGTGCGCCCTGCCGGACCTCGCACCCCGTGCGTCCACGGTGATCCGCGTCGTGCTGTCGCCCGACCGGGCGCTGCGGACGACGATCACCGGCACGCTGACCACGACCGGCACCGACGCCGACCGGGGGGACAACGTCTCCCGCATCCCGCTGCGCATCCTCCAGCCCCGCATCATCGCGGTGCCCGCCGTGGGGGAACCCGGCTTCGTCACCTCCGTGCGGGGCAAGGACTTCCCTCCCGGCGCGCCCGTGACCCTGAGCTGGGACCCCGGGATCACGGCCGCCGCGGCACCGACCCTGCCCCGCGGCGACCGCACCTTCATCGCCCAACTGCTCATCCTGGCCAAGGACATGACGGGGCCGCGCACCATCACGGCCAAGGGGCCCGGTTTCGGCCCGGTCACCACGCCGTTCCTGGTGGTCCCCGGCACCATCGTGCCGCCCGACGAGGTGGGACGCCGGTGATCCACGAAGTCGACGAGGCGCTGCGGCTGCTGCTGGTGGAGGCCGGCCTCCAGGACAGCGGGGTCGAGCTGGTCTTCGACGCGCCGACGAAGGACTGGTCGGCCCGGCGGAACGCCCCGACCATCAGCGTGTTCCTGCACGGCATCCGTGAGGCCGCCGCCCGGCGGCGGACGGGGACCTCGGAGGAGTACGACGACGAGGGGGTCGTCGTCGCCCGGCGGACCCCGCCCCGCTGGTTCGAGCTGACCTACCTGGTGACCGCCTGGACCAACCGGCCGCAGGACGAACACCGCCTGCTCTCCGAGGTGTTGCGCTGCCTGGTACGGGCCGACACGCTGCCACCCCGGCTGTACACCGGTAGCCTCGCCGACCTCGGCCTCACCGTGGAGATGGAAGCGGCCGGGCCGGGAACCGACGGGCCCTCCGCCTCCGACGTGTGGTCCGCGCTCGGCGGCGAGCTGAAAGCGGCGATCGACCTGCGGGTCGTGGCCCCGCTGGCCGGCGAACGCACCGAGGCGGGAGTGCCCGTCACGGAGGGGCTGGTGGTGAAGTCCGTTCCCGCCGTGGCCGGCGAGGAGGACGGTCCCGGACGCAGGCTGCGCTACGGCGCGGGCACCGACCTGCCCGCGCAGGGGTTCGCCGCACCGCGCGACCGGCCCCTGCCGCCGGGCCGGCGCAAGCGGGGGAGCGGAGCCCGTTGACGACGGCACCGACCATCGGGGCCACCAAGGGCCCCGCGACCGGCCCCCCGCCATCCGGCGGCCCCTCCGCCGAGGGCCCCGCGGACCTCTTCGACGCGCTCGGCCGCCTCGAACAACGGGTCCGGGAAGCGGTCGCCGCCCGCCGGGCCACGGACCCGGAGCCCGACGACCCCTACCGGGGGCAGTACCTCACCCCCGAGGCCGCCGGGCGGATCGTGGACTCCCGCGACGCGTTCGCGCCCGTACCGCCGTACGGCTCCGGGACCGCCTGGTCGGCGGGGTCGGGCGGCCGGCTCGGCCGGCTGGCCGAGGGCTTCCGGCTGGCCCCGGTGGACGTCGAACTGCTGCTGGTCGCTCTCGCCCCCGACGTGGACCACCGGTTCGAACGGCTCTACGGCTATCTCCACGACGACCTGACCCGGCGCCGGCCCAGCGTCGGCCTGGCCCTGGAACTCTGCGGGCTGCCCGCCGCGGGACCGGGCCGCTTCCGTCTCTCGCCGTCCTCCCCGCTCGTGGCCGGCGGACTGCTGGAGGTGCGGGAGACCGAACGGCCCCTGCTGTCACGGGTCCTGCACGTCCCGGACCGGGTCACCGCGCACCTGCTCGGCGACGACGAGATCGACGGAAGGCTTCGCGGTCTCGTCCGGGCCGCGGGGCCCCGCGACGAGGTGGGCGAAGGGCCCGAGATCCTGCGCGTCGCCGCCGCGCTCGGCACCGGCAGCGGCCTGGTGCACCTGCTCGACCGGGGCGGAGATCCGGGCGGACTGGCCGTGGAGGCGCTGTTCGCGGCGGGGCGCCGCCCGCTGGTGGTCGATGTCGCGGCCCTCGCCCCGGCGGGCGGAGCGGCGGATCTCGCCGTGCCCCTGGCGATGGAGGCCCGGCTCGGCGGCGGCGGGGTCGTCCTCGGACCGCTCGAAGCGCTCGCCCCCGAACGGCCCGAAGGGGCTCGACTGCTCGCCGCCCTGAGCGTCGCACTCCGGGGCGTCCCGCTGATCGCGTACGGGAAGAAGAACTGGGACCCGCTGTGGACCGACGACAGTCCGGTCGCCCTCGTCGCCCGGCCCGCCGGACCCGACGAGGCGGCCCGGCGGTGGCGCGGAGCGCTGGCCGAGGCGGGCCGTTCGGTGGGACTGCCCGAGATGGACGCCTCCGGCCATGACGCCCTCCTCGATGCCGCCGCCACGTACCGTCTCGACGCGGAGCAACGGCGCAAGGCCGCCGTCGTCGCCTCCCGGCTCGCCGCGCAGGAGCGCCGGCCGGTGACCCCCGAGGACCTGCGGGCGGCGGTCCGGGCCCAGAACGGTGCGGGCCTGGAGCGGCTCGCCCGCCGGATCGAGCCCGCCGTCGGCTGGGACGACCTGGTGCTGCCGCCCGCCACCCGGCTCCAGCTCTCCGAACTCGCCCTGCGCGCACGCCACCGGGAGCAGGTCCTCGGCCAGTGGGGCATGCGGCCCGGTGGTGGCCGCGGGCGCGGCGTCATCGCGCTGTTCGCGGGTGAGTCCGGGACCGGGAAGACCATGTCCGCCGAGGTGGTCGCCGCCGAACTCGGCATGGAGCTCTACGTCGTGGACCTCTCCACGGTGGTGGACAAGTACATCGGGGAGACGGAGAAGAACCTGGAACGCATCTTCGTCGAGGCGTCGGACGTCAACGGCATCCTGCTGTTCGACGAGGCGGACGCGATCTTCGGCAAACGCTCCCAGGTCAAGGACGCGCACGACCGGCACGCCAACGTCGAGTCCGCCTACCTCCTCCAGCGGATGGAGTCCTTCGACGGGATCGCCGTGCTCACCACCAACCTGCGGGCCAACCTCGACGAGGCGTTCACCCGGCGCCTCGACGTCGTCGCCGACTTCCCGATGCCCGACGCCGGACAGCGCCTCGCCCTGTGGGACCGGTGCCTGGGCACCGGCATGCCGCGCGACGCGGACCTCGATCTGGAGTTCTGCGCGGCACGCTTCGAGCTCGCCGGTGGATCGATCCGCGCCTGCGCGGTGACGGCGGCCTACCTCGCGGCGGAGTCCGGCGCACCGCTGGGCATGGACCAGGTGATTTCGGCGGTGCTCCAGGAGTACCGGAAGCTCGGCCGGCTGATCCTGGAGGGCGAGTTCGGACCGTGGCTGGACGGAGCCCGGCGACGCGGTGACGGGTGACGCCGTGACGGGTGACACGGTGACGAACCGTCAGAAACACGACCCGGCTCGGGTACGCGGGCACCTGCGGGGACCCGCATGCGCGGTACTCGCCCAAGGCGGTACCCGCACATGCGGTCACCCGCGTACGCGCGCCGCTACTTGCTCACGGCGAAGCGCATCAGCGCGCGCTCGTCGCCCTGCTTGATCTTGCCGGTCTCGTTGATCACCTGGAGCTTCCAGGCCGAGCCGACCCGCATCGCCTTCGCCACCGCGCAGCCGTTGTCGTCGCTGAGCATGCTCGGCCAGATGTCGGCGACCTGCGTGGAGCTGCCGCCCGTCGCGTCGTACACCTTGAAGCTGATGTTGCGGGCGTTCTGGAAGGAGCTGCGCTTCTTGTAGGCGGCCGCGACGAACACGATCGAGGTGATGTTCCCCGGGATCCGGCTGAACTCGACGGTCACCGTCTCGTCGTCCCCGTCGCCGTGCCCGGTCTGGTTGTCGCCGCTGTGCAGCAGCGAGCCGTTGCCCAGCGGGTCCAGCGAGTCGAGGCCCGCGAGCCGCACGGGGTCGTCGCCCTGCATCGCGATGGCGATCAGATCGAGGTCGGTGCCGGCCTTCTGCCGGATCTTGCCCATGATGCCGCCGCTGCTGCCGACGGTCGGGTCCCAGGAGGCTCCGATCGTCAGATGGGTCACCCCGTCCAGGTCGGCAGGGCCATCTTCCTTCTTCAGCGTGATCATTACGTGATCCTCTTGTGGTGGGACGGACTGCTCCCCACAGAGTCTGCCTGGTCGTCCGTGCGAAAAGCATCCGGGTCCGTATCGAATTCGGGACGGCCCGTCCGGCGCGGCATCCGGCGGCGTGCGCACGCGTCGGCACCGGCCGGCCCTGTGTCCGCCCTCGCCCGTCGTGTGCGCCTCCGCCTGTCGGTGCCGGGGCGGACGCTCCGGCGCACGCCCCCTCGTGCCCGACGAGCAGCGTGCCCGCTTGCGGCCGGGCGGGCCGGGGAGGCAGGGTGCGTGGGTGTGGCCACTCTGCTGATCGTTCATCACACGCCGTCCCCCAACTGCCAGGCGCTCTTCGAGGCCGTCGTGCAGGGGGCGACCACGGACGGGATCGAGGGCGTGCGGGTCGTGCGCCGCGCCGCGCTCGGCGCGACCGCCTCGGACGTGCTCGGCGCCGACGGCATCCTGCTCGGCACCCCGGCCAACCTCGGCTACATGTCCGGCGCACTCAAGCACTTCTTCGACCAGGTCTACTACCCGTGCCTGGACGCGACGCGGGGCCGCCCGTTCGGCTACTGGGTGCACGGCGGCAACGACGTCACCGGTGCGGTGCGCGGCATCGAGTCGATCACGACCGGCCTCGGCTGGCGGCGTGCCGCCGAGCCGGTGACGGTGACCGGGGAGCCGGCGAAGGCGGACGTGGAGGCGTGCTGGGAACTCGGCGCGACCGTCGCCGCGGGCTTGACGGCTTGACGGCTTGACGGCTTGACCGCTTGTGGAGCCGTTGCCGTGACGATCACCGACTCGGCGCGGCCGTGGCAGGGGAAACCCAGGGGAAAACCAGGGGTGCGGACGGCCGTCCGCTGTTACGGTCGGGCGCCATGAGCTGGCTTCCCGACGACTTCGTCCACCCTGTCCTGGTACCGCTGCCGGACGGTGGTCATCACCTGCGCCCGATCCGGGAGGCGGACACCCCGCTCGACTATCCGGCGGTGATGGGTTCGCGCGAGCGGCTGTGGACCGTCTTCGGCCCTGCCTGGGGCTGGCCGGCGGCCACCATGACCTACGAGGCCGACCGGGCCGACCTGTTGCGGCACGAGCAGGAGATCGCCGCCCACCAGTCCTTCAACTACGCGCTGCTCGACGCGGCGGAGACATCTCTGCTCGGCTGCGTCTACATCGACCCGCCGGAGAGGGCCGGCGCGGACGGCGAGATCTCCTGGTGGGTGGTGGACGAGCTGGTGGGCGGCAAGGTCGAGCAGGCACTCGACGCGCTGGTCCCGCGCTGGATCGCCGCCGACTGGCCGTTCGCGCAGCCGCGCTTCCTCGGCCGCGAGATCTCCTGGCCGGACTGGCTCGCCCTGCCCCCGCATCCCGGCTTCTGACCGCCCGACGCCCTGCCCCGCCCTGACGCCTTGCCCCGGATCTGACGCCTTGCCCCGGACCTGACTTCGCCCGGCCGCGCCTCCGGCCCCCGCCCGTCCTCAGAGCCCTTCCAGCTCCGCCAGCAGGTCCGCGTCCCGCATGCCCGGCAGGGCGTATCCCTCGGTCTCGTCCCACGGGATGTCGAGATCGTCCAGATGCACGTGCCACGAGGCTGCCGGCAGCGAGCGGCGCAACTCCGTGACGGAGTCCAGCACATGGGCCAGTACGGGCAGGAGACGACCGGGATCGAACGGCATCTTGGTCGAGCCGTCGAGGAGGGGGCCGTCGTCCCCGCCGTCCGGCTCGTACAGGTACAGGCTCTCCTCGTCGTCGTACGGGAACGTGGCACGGTGCGCGGTCACCACCCGCTCGACGGCGGCGCTCTCGCCGTCCGTCAACGGCTCGGCCCGGCGCGCGGTGTAGTAGAGGGAGACGCTCATGAGCCGAGCATAGGGCGGGGGTCCGACAGTGCCGTCGGCGTGCCGGCCGGTCCGGGGCCGAGCGGTGCGGGCCGGTCCGGGGCCGGCGGGCTCGCCCCGCGAACCCGTGCCCGGCGCGCGGCAGGGCGAGCGGCGCGTGGAGTACCGGCTCCGGCACCGGGCCTCAGTCCGGCAGATCGACGGCCATCGACGGGAGCAGCCGGCCCGGGATCGAGCCCGACGGGATCATTCCGGTACGGACCGCGCCCATCGCCCGGTAGAACGGTTCGGCATGCGGGTCGGCGTCGATCGTGAGGCGGGTGAAGCCCAGCGCCCCGGCGTCGGCGACCACGCGGGAGAAGAGCATCCGTCCGATGCCCCGGCCCATCGAACCGGGATCGACGAACATCATGCCGAGCGCCCCCGTCGGCGGGTCGCCCGCCAGCGTCGTGAAGCCCACCGCCGTGCCGTCGTCCTCCGCCACGTTCACCCGTCCTGCGGTGATCTGCTGCCGAGTGACGGTGAGTTCGGACCGGCACGCCGCCATGAACGCCTCGTCGTACCCCCAGTACGCCTTCGAGCGCAGCGCCAGCCCGCTCAGCGTGCCCGCCTCCGACGGTCGTGCCGCCCTGATCGAAACGCCCATGGTCGCTCCCCGGTGATCGTCCTGCCCTGCCCCGGCTCCTCTTCGCGTGCCGCCGCCGCCCCGATTTTCCCCGGCCACCCGGCGACTTCCCCCGCGACCGTACGTCCGAAAGCGGTTGTCCACAGGTCTTCCTGTGGACGGGCGGCGGACGTGGCGTGTGTGGTGTGATGCTCGGTGTCCCCGGTACTGACCGGCGCTGCCCCGGCCGCTCCGGGTCCGTCAGTGACCTCAGCCGATCCCACGCGTTAGGTACGTTGTGTCGAAGTCTCCGCTCGTTCCCGCCCAGGCCGTGGCCACCCCGGCCGTGCCGAGTGAGCTGCGCCCCTTCCTGCTGACCGCCCGGCAGGGGGAGGCCGCCCGAGAACTGCTGTCTTTCGCCGCGGCGTTGCCGCTGGAGGACGCGGATGCGCGCCTGCTCGCGATGGTGCTCGCCATCCGTGCCGCGCGCAGCGGGGTCGGCAACCTTTCGGGGAGCGACCTCCGCTCGCTGCGACTGGGTGATCCCGAACGGGCCGTCGCGGGAGTCGTCACGCTGGGCTGGAACCCGCAGGGCGACGTGCTGACCAGCGACCCGAGCGTACCGATCAAGTTCATGGTGCAGGAGCTGTCGCCCGACCAGGACCCCCAACTGCCCTTCGGCAAGGTGATGCGCTCGCGGGTCTCCGGATGGAGCACCCGCACGCTCGCCGCGAAGCCGCTCCGGAAGGCAAGCCCGGAGGCCCGGCTGGCCGCGCTGTACCTGGCCGCCCACCACACGCCCGACGAGTTGTGCCCGGTCCCGTCCGACCTGCCCGCCGAGTGCCGCGAGGCCCTGCCCGAGCTGCTGACCCGGGGATTCCTCGCCGAACTCGAAAGCGGGCAATATCTGTTGGCCCCCGCCGTACGCCATCTCGCCGGGGTGCTCCCCGGCGACCGCCGGCTGCTGCTGGGCGGCGTCGACGAGAACGAGGGCCGGAGCGAGTCCGCCTGGGCGTTCGACGAGGACGCGTGGGTGGCCTGGAAGGACCAGGTGAGCCCGGCGTTGCGGCGTCACGTCGCTGCCGTCGAGGAGTGCCCCCTGTGCCACCTGGCGACGACGCGGGTCGCCGAGGCGTTCACGCGCCGCAAGAAGGTCTCCCCGGTGAAGGAGAAGACCCGCCGCGCGTACGAGGCGTGGAAGGAGGCGAACCCGGACTGCGGCCCGCAGGCGGCCGAGTTCAGCGCCGCCTTCCGGGTGGAACACGGCCATGGGCCGTCGCTCTCCCAGTTCTGCGAGGGCATGCAGTGGAAGTTCCGGCGACCGCTGCGCCTGCTGGTGGTGAGCCGACTCGTCGCAGACGGATGGCTCGCCAACACCGACCCCGTCCCGTGGACCCTGCGCCCGGGGCCGACGTCGGGGATCGCCGTACCTCCCGCAGGCACGCGGTCGGCAGCAGGAGCCAAGTCGGCCTGAGCGGGCGAGGGTTGGCTGCCCTGCGCGGTCGTCCCCGGCCTCATTGTCTGGCCTCAACGTCGGGCCTCGCCCTCGGCCGGGTGTCGTTCAGGCGGCCGCCGTCACGATCACGGCGGTGAGTGCGAGCCGGTCCCTGACGAGCCAGCGGCCGTCGAAGGCGGTGGGAGCGCCCGGAGCGGTGCGCAGCAGCCGGGCGTGGAAGACGCCGCTGGTGGTCGGGCCCGGTGTCCAGTCGAACTCGATGTCGGCGTCCTCGAAGTCCAGCCGGGTCCGCATGAGCGGGTACCACGCCTTGTACACGCTCTCCTTCGCGCTGAACAGCAGCCGGTCCCAGTGGATGGGCCCCGTGCCGCCGCCCCTTTCCGCGGCGTCCAGGACCCGGCGGTGTTCGGAGGGCAGTGCGATGCTCTCCAGCACGTTCTCGGGCAGCGGGGCGTGCGGCTCCGCGTCGATGCCGAGGGCGCGTACGTCGCTCGAACGCGCCACCGCCGCGGCACGGTACCCGGCGCAGTGGGTCATGGATCCGACGATCCCTTCCGGCCAGCCCGGCTCACCCCGCGGGCCCGGCAGGACGGGGACCGGAGGGAGCCCCAGGTCGGCCATCGCCAGCCGGGCGCACACCCGCACCGAGGTGAACTCGCGACGGCGTTTGGGCACCGACGTGCGCAGCAGGGAGGCCTCTTCGGGGAACAGCGCGTCGGCCGGCACGTCGTCGACCGTGGTGTCGGCGCAGGACACCGTCGCGGGCAGAAGGTCGTCGATCACGGAAGTCTCCCGGTGTGGTGGAGGCAATCGTGCGCGCACCGGGCCGCCCCCGGCATCCCCCGGCCCGGCGCGCCCCGGTGCCCGTACAGGTGGGCGAGGGCTGTTCAGACGTCCGGAGGGACTGTAGCAACGGCGCGCCGCAGGTGTACGCGGAGTGCTTGGTTCCCCTTCTGTGCGGGGTCACAGGGCTGTCGCACGGCTGCCGCAGAGCTGTCGCACGGCCCCGGCGCTGCGGGTTCCGGGGCCGGGCGGTTCGTGGGAGGGGACCGCACCGGGCTCGGGCCGCACCGGGCATGCCGGGCGCGGCGTCGACCGCGTGGTCAGGGGCGGCCTACGGCCGGAAGGATGCAGGATGGACCCATGCCTGACGCCTTCACCACCACCGTCCTGAACATCACCACGGGGTCCCGCGAGACGGTCGCCGACCTGACCCGCGACTGCGAGGAGTTCCTCGCCCGCGCCGCCGGAGGGCGGGACGGCCTGCTGAACGTCTTCGTCCCGCACGCCACCGCCGGGATCGCCGTCCTGGAGACGGGGGCCGGCAGCGACGACGACCTGCTCGCCGCCCTCCGCACCCTGCTCCCCGCCGACGACCGCTGGCAGCACCGCCACGGCACCCCCGGCCACGGCCGCGACCACGTCCTCCCCGCCCTGGTCCCCCCGCACGCCACCCTCCCGGTCATCGCCGGCCGCCTGGAGCTGGGCACCTGGCAGTCGGTGTGCCTGGTGGATACGAACATCTCTAAAGACAACCGTCAGGTTCGGCTGAGCTTCCTCGGCTGACCAAGATCGTTCAGCGGGGGCGTGGCCGCCGATCCTCCGTACGATGCGCGCTCTAACGGAGAGAAGAAATGCGCGGTACGCCGTCTCGTCCGCTTCCAGGCAAAGGACTCGCGGCACCAGGATGCGGTGGTCGTGGTTGTGGAGTAGACAGCGCAGCATACTCAATTCCACTGATGCGGCGGGGTACGCCCGGCATGCGTCCGATTCCGCAGCCGCGGAGGCACTGCCGCTCAAGCAAGATCGGGCGGTCATCCTAAAGGGCTGGCAGACCCGATGAACGAGACCGGTCGAGCTCCACTGCCTACTTGCCCGTAGCTGTCGTCACCAGGATCGATCTCATGACAGCATGAACCTCCGAAAGGGTGGTGGCGAGCTCCAAGGAGGGCAAGTGGATCCGAGTGAACCCCCGTTGATCCAGCGCTTCAAGTCCTGGCTCGAGCCTGCGCCTTCGGCGGAGGACGCTGCTCGGGAGCAGTTCTTCACCAACGGGCTCGTCGTCCTCGACACGAACATCCTCCTCAGCTTGTACGAATACACCGAGACGGCTCGCGAAGACGTGTTCACGGCGCTGGAGGCTGTATCGGATCGGCTCTGGATGCCTCATCAGGTGGGCCTGGAGTTCGTACGCGGGCGGCGAAGCACCTTGGAGTCGCGCAAGGCCGCTCTCACCGGCGCGGCCAAGGACGTCAACCGCCACCTGACGCAAGCCGTGGCATCAGTCATCGCAGCACGCAACGTCGTGATCAACCAGCTGTTGAAGTACGGAGCGCCGCTCGATGCAGGCGAGGAGCTGGCGCTGCTCATCAGCGACTCATCGGTCGGCGACCTGCTCCAGGAGAACCGCACCCTACTCAAGAAGCACCTCGACGGTCTCAAGTCGCAGCACGGGCTGCCGTCAAACCTTGCTGAGGCCGATGACCCCGTCCTCCTCCGCGTGGCTCGCATGTACGGCGACCGCATCGGCGCTCAGCCGGACGACTCCGTACTGCGGGCGCGGATCGAGGAGGCCGTCGGCTTCCGCTTTCCCAACGAGATCCCCCCGGGCTACCGGGACTTCGGCAAGGACACTCCCGTGAAGGCCGCAGGTGACTTCCTTCTCTGGGAGGAAGTCGTCGAGCACGCGCAGAGCCTTCCAGCCGGATCCCGCATCCTCTTCGTCTCCAACGACACGAAGGAGGACTGGTACGAGACCCGGAAGGGCGCCGGGGGCATCCAGCGGCCCTGGCCCAGGCTCTTCGACGAAGTGCGCACGCGGGCCGGTGCGGAACTTCGTATCGAGACCCCCTCCCTCTTCTACGCCGGCATCAAGCAGTTCCTCCATACTGATCTGGACGTGACTACTTACGAAGAGATCGAGCGGGTCTCTTCAGCCCAGGATCTCCCGGCCGACGAGGACGAGGGGACCAACCTTGTCACCGTGCATAGCGCTGCTCATCTGGCGCCGCCTCTGGGTCTCGCTACCCAAGCAGGCCGTTCCGTCGGACTTACCACGGCGGGAACGCGGACTGCACTGGAGTCGGTGGCGCCGTCGTTCCGCATCTTTCAGTGGTGGATCATCGGTGTCACCGCCCAGCTGGAGCGACGACACGCTTCCGCGGCTGAGTTCGAGATCGATATCGCTGCCGCTGTCCGAAGTGATGAGCCCCCGCGCGGCTCATGGGAACCTGCGACCGTGTTCAAACCGGGAGACTGGGTCCACCGTGATTCCTGCTGGATCGCGGCTTGGTTCATCCGGCTCCTGAACGAGCTGCCGAAGCACGACCACTCGGTCCTCCGAAGCCTTGCCGCGCAGCAGGCCGAAGCGAATCGGACGATCTCTGAATAAGACCGGGCCACCGCCGAAGGGCCGCCCGAGACGGCCCCGTTTGCATCCCACCTAGCCACCCGCGTCCTGCTGCGGAGCAGCGCGCTGAAGAGGAGCCATGGAGAACGAGGAAGCGTACGCCGCCTGGAAGCTCCACAAGCCCAATACCAAGTTCGCCGTAGACGAGCTGGCGACTCTGCTCGGAGCGGCTGATGAGTCCGCCGAGGCGGTCTTCAGCGCCTACCTGTTTGCGAAGAAGGCCATGGCCCGCTCGATGCAGGAACTGCTCCGCGCCACCCTGCCGCCGTCACGTCCTGCCTTTGAAGAGCTGCGTTCGCGCGTCGGTGAGACATTGCAGGAGCGCTTCGGCGACCGGATCCCCGAGAGGTACCTGGCTGTCCCGTACGACTCCGCCGCCTGCCAGGACCTGTTCGGGCTCCTGCGCGAGCACCTGGGCAAGCCGGTGGATGCGGCCGTCCTGCGCGCCATCAATGCGGATGACGTCCACACTGAACGGCGCATCCGCGAACTGCGGGAGCTCGGTCTCCGCATCGATTCGGTGAAGCGCGACGGAGTCGGTGGCTACCTGCTGGCGTCGCTGGATCTCGATCCCGCCCTGATGCCGACCCTCGTTGCCAAGGCGATCAAGAAGGCACCCCTGCCTGAGGCCGAGCAGAAGAAGCTGATCGCTGCCCTCGACCGGTGACTCAGCTGATGCGCGGACCCTGCCCGCGCATCAGCTGATTGAGGAGTTCCGCCAAGGCGCCGATGTTGTGGAGGCCGACGCACTCCCAAGGACATACGGCGCGTCCGCGCCCCTCCACTGTAACGCTCAACTGCGTGCAGGGGTTTGTAGCCCGGGGGCAACCTCGCGTCTGTCCGTTGCCTCAGTCTGCGAACTCGGCTTGTAGCCCGATCGGATTGAGTCGACCCTCTCTGAAGCCCGCGAGGTCAGCGGCCTCTAGGATGACCCTCCTGTGAGCCGAGGTCACCCTGGGTACAACAGCTAGCCGTCCGTTCGCGGGGGTGACGGCATGGTTCTGCATGAAGAGTGGGGGCTCGGAGTGGGGTTCGCGGCGTATGTCGAGTGGCAGGACGCACTGGAGCATGCGTTCTTCAGTGAAGAGTGGAACGGCCAACCGGTCGTCCTCTTCGTTGACGAGCGCGAGGCCAGGTCGCTGCAGCGGAAGTGCGGGGTCAGTGTTCCGCTGGTAGAGGCGGTCAAGCAGGTCGTTCAGCCAACTGCGCCACGGCCGTTTCAGGAGGTGGAGGACTACGAGTCATCGCGACGGGATGACAGCCGCGCTCCGTCAGTGCTGCCGCTGCTCGCCTGCTCCGTCATGGCCGCCACTCGGATGGCGAACGACGGAGCGCACAGGGCCAACAACTACCACGACCGCTTCTCTGAACTCTTGGCGGACAGGGCCGGCGTTCTGACGTCTCAGCATTACCTCCCCGTCGCTGAAATGTGGCGGCGCCTGGCTGCATGGCAGGTGCGAAGGGGTGGTAAGCGCGGAGTGTGCACCATCCCCTCGAGGGAATCCCTTCCCCACCACCAGGCCCGAATCGGCTATGCCCTGTCCCAGGCCGTGCTGCGGGACTCGGATCGTCAGCAACTGCTTCGGTTCTTCAACGTCATGCGCGCAAGGGACGAGGCCTCATGGCCCTTGCCGGGGGACGTGCTGACTGACGGGATCAGTGTCTGGGACTACGAGGCCAAGTTCTCCAAGTCCTTCCAGCACTCGCTGCGCGACCCTGATTTCCGTCCTCTTGTCGAAGACTTGCTGGCGGCAATCGCGGACGCTTGGGACGGGTCTGACACCTACATCCCGCACGGATCGCTGCGCGGGGAGCTGCTCGTGCGCTTCGAGAGCCGTCGGCTGGGATGGCTGGCCCGCCTGGCGCACCCCGGTGACCCGGAGTACCAGCTGGAGAACGGTGTCAGCCTGCGCCGGATCGGGGCCACTGAGTACTACATGCCGGAGGGGCTTCCCCTCCCGACAGCTCGCAGTCTGCACCGGGGGGTACAGCTGCACGGAGACGGCATCGCAGTCTCCCGCTCCGCCTCGCCCCTCGTTCTGCTCCGTCAGAACGTCGCTCTGGACTGCCGAACCAGTGCGGAGCGATTCTCGCCGGGCGAGGACCACATGATCCTCTCAGCGCCCGAAGCGGCTCCCGACGTTGAGCGACTCCTCAGGCGTGCGGCTTCGCCGGGACGGAAGAAGGAGCCGGGACGCCTCTCCTGGATGCCGGACGGATGGACTCTCCACCATCATGTGGTCTTTGATGATCCAGTCGCTCTTCGCTCGGCCATCCTCGATACCGCAGGCGCAGTGGTAGGGACGCTGCCGGCAGCGCAATTCAAGGCCCGCTTGCAAGGCGGGCTCCTGATCGCGCCGGACATCAGCAGCAGCCTCTACCTGACGGGTGGCGAGCCGGACCTTGCATTGCCTGGTGGCGCCCCCGGCAGGGTTCTCCTTGACGGCCTTGACGTGCCGTCAAGGCCCCGGACTACTGCACCGCTGCGGCTCTCTGACTGCGGACCCGGCCTCGGCAGGCACACGGTCGAGGCAGGCGGAAGCAGCTTGGAGTTCACGACCGCCGAGTCGGCTCCTTCGCTTCGCGAAACAGCTGCTCCAATCGGCTTTCCCTTCGTCGGAGGGCGCGCCGAGGCATACGCCGGACAGGCCAGCGGCGATACAGCGATCCGAGGTGCCGCGCTTGACACACGCCTGGCAGAGGCTGATGCCGAGTGGCCTGTCCTGCTGTGCCGCCGCGGAGCCGATGAGACTCTCTTCCTTTCAACCGACGGACGTGGGTGGCGAGTTGCCGAACCCGACGTCCCGGGATGGTGGGAGAGGCTGCCGGAGACCCCATCGGGGTACTGCTTCGAAGTCCGCGTTCCGGCCTGCGGTGGATGGATCTTCCAGAACAGCCGCGCTACCTGGCGCCTTGAAGCAGCGCTGCCAGCCTTTCCCAGCCTGAAGCCGGAGACGCACTTCGGTCGATGGGCTCAGGCTGTACGGGCTGTAGCTGACGTCGGCACGGGGGACGAGTGGGAAGCGTGCGTACGGCTCGCGCAGGGGGCGATGCGGTGATGGAGGTCGGGGACCTGCTCCTCAGGTGGGTTAGCGAGATCGGTTACGGGAAGATCACTGACTTCAGGGCAGCCCTCACTTGGATCACCCGCAGCCGGGGGATCAGCGTCCGTGAAGGGGCGGAAGGGCGGTGGCTGCGGGATGTATCGGCGCTCGGCTACATCGATGTCGACTGGCGGGCCGGCCTGTGGGCTGTAGCGCCGCCCGTATTGACGACCCTTCCTTACTCGGACGGTCTCGCACTCCTTACGGGTCGGCGCTCCGCGGCCATCAGCAGAGCTGTGGAGGATCTCTACGACGCCGGCGAGCGGATCCATTGGATTCGCAATGAGACCGCTGAAGGAGACATCGCCGTGCCCGACACCGTGCTGTTGGGGTACGAGCACCCTGACAAGCTCGTACAGCATGCGGAGAAGGTCGGATGCACGTTTGTGCCCTGCGCGTCCCTCCGTCTCTTCGCCCTGCTGCCGGAACTGGCGCCCGGCTCCCCGGCTGCTCCTCCGGCCATCGGCAATGCCCACACGGTGGAGCGCTACAACCACGAGAACCGGCAGTACGAACCCGCACAGTCGTATTCCGAAGAGGGACTCTACCGGTGGCGCAGCACTGACTGGGCGCGCCTCGTGCAGATCCGGCGGGGGCAGGAGTGGCACAGCACGGAGCATGAGAACGGCGTCTTCTTGGAGCACGCCAGGCTTGGGACCGGCACGATGCGGTGGCGGCCCGAGTCCGGAAAGGGCCGTGAGCGGACTGGCAGGCTCTCTGTCGACTGGGGAGCCCCGCTTCCGCCCCTCCACGCAAGAGCCGCCGTTCTGTGCACGGGAATCCAGCCCCGGATCCACGAGAAGGCGCAAATCGTCCGCTACGACAACATTCCCCGGCACGCAGCCGAGAAGCTGGCCGCATCACTGCTCCAGCAGCTCGAAGTCGAGGAGCCTGCAGTCTCCCGGAAGGCCGCACGATGACTTCTTCGTCCCCCCGCCCGGGCCGTCCCTCGGCGTCTGACATCCCCGGCTCATTCCGAGCGCTGAGGGACACCCTCATGCGGTACTACGACACGCCGTTTGCGGTCGATGACGAATCCGTCATGCGCGAGAGGCGGGATCTCCTCAACACGGACGGCGGGGCGTGGAGGGAGCCGCTTCTCGAGCTGCGACCGCAGTACCAGATGAGCGGGATGCCTCTGGAGGACTCCTTCCGGGCAGCCGGGGCGCACCCCCAGGCAGCGGACTTCGCCCGGTTCGCGCTGCCCGACGGCGTGGAGGAGCTCTTCCGCCATCAGCACGAGGCTCTTGTCAGTGCGTGCGGAGACGGCCGTGACTTCGTCGTTACCGCTGGTACTGGTTCAGGCAAGACCGAGGCATTCCTGCTTCCGCTGATTGCAGATCTCGTGGCCGAGTCTTCTCAATGGACCGGGCGGGGAAGCACGCAGTCCCGCTGGTGGCAGGACGGTGAAGGGTTCGCTCCCAGCCGGAGCGGCGAGCCCGGGCATCCGGCAGCGATGCGGGCCCTCGTCCTCTACCCGACCAATGCCCTCGCCGACGACCAGCTGGTGCGGTTGCGCCGGGCGCTCGACAGCGATCCGGCCCGTGCGTGGCTGGACCAGCACCGCAATGGCCACCGCTTCTACTTCGGCCGCTACACCGGGGCCACCCCCGTCTCCGGGCCTTCGGACTCCCGCCCCGCTCTGGACCGGATGCGCACCTACATGACGGGACTCGAGGACCGAGAGAACCGCAGCGGCAAGAAATCTCATGACTTCATTCCGCGCGTAGGCGGCTCCGAGATGCACGCCCGCTGGGACATGCAGCATGCTGCCCCCGACGTCCTGGTCACCAACTACTCGATGCTCAACATCATGCTGACCCGGCCGCGGGAGGATCCGCTCTTCCGCGCCACTAAGCGATGGCTTGAGACCACCCCGGGGGCCCGCTTCACTCTCGTCCTGGACGAACTCCACATGTACCGGGGAACGGCTGGAACCGAAGTCGCCTACCTGCTCCGCAAACTCCGCCACCGCCTCGGCCTGGACTCAGCGCCGGACAGGTTCCGTGTCCTCGCCGCGTCAGCTTCTCTGGAAGCCGGACGCGACGACGACTTCCTAGAGGCGTTCTTCGCTCTGCCGAGCGGCCGGCAGACGGTGATCCCCGGCCACCTCGTGATGCCCGCGCCGCGGCCAGTCGACCTTTCGGAGCATCTGAGCGCACTCTCCGGGGCCGCCGCCCAGCAGCTCACGAGCAAAGAGGCCAACGAGCTCCTGGACTCCACCGGCGCTGCCGACGCACTCGCCCTGACGCTTGCGCCGGAGGGAAAGCCGCAGGCTATGGCGCTCCCCGATGCGGCCGAGAAGCTCTTTCCCGGCGCGCCTACGCACGACGGGCAGGCAGAGGGATTGCGGGGTGTCCTCAGGGCGCTCGCTGTCGCCGACGGGAAGGGGCGCCCGAAGCTCCGCGCCCACATGTTCTTCCGCAACATCGACGGCATGTGGGCCTGCTCAGACCCCATGTGCCCCGACGTGCCCGGGGAGCGGACTCCGAAGCGCCGTGTCGGCCGCCTGTTCCGTACGCCCACCCCTCGGTGCAGCTGCGGCGCGCGCGTGCTGGAGCTCCTGTACTGCCAGAGCTGCGGCGACCTCATGCTCGGCGGATACGCCGTGCCGTCCTCGATGGGGCGTGAGGCGTTCAAGGGCTCACTCCATACGGATTTCCCGGACTTCGACCGGCTGCCGGACGAGGTGACCGGCGCCCCCGATGCGGGCAACTACGTTGTCTACTGGCCGCGTACTGCGGCGCTCGGCACGGAGGAAGCGTCGTGGAGCGGTGGCGAGTCGAACAAGGGGCGCCGTGCGGCGTTCGAGTTCCGGGAGAGCCGGTATCTGCCGGACACCGGGCGCCTGGTCAACGACAAGGCCAGTCCGACCGGGTGGTCCTTCCACGTGGTGCCCGACCGGAAGGGGGAGGGCAATCCCATCGACCTCAAGTCCCTGCCGGCCGTTCCGACCCGCTGTCCCGCTTGCGGGGACGACTGGGAGCAAAGGCAGGTCCGCGACGCCCGAACCGGGGCGATGAAGCCGGTGGGCATCGACCACCCCTCTCGTCTGCGCAGCAGTCCGGTGCGGCGGATGCGTACCGGCTTTGAGAAGCTCAACCAGGTACTGACCTCCGAAGTCCTCGGCCACCTTCCGGACGCAGAGCGCAAACTCATCGCGTTCTCGGACAGCCGTGACGATGCTGCGGATCTCGCGAGCGGCCTGTCCCTGCGCCACTACCAGGACCTCCTCCGCCTCATGGCGGCCGAAGCCGTTCAGGAGCAAGGCGATCCGCAAGCGGACCTTCGGCTGTTCAAGGCCTTCTACGGTGATGGAGGCGCTTCCACCGACCGTGACCAGGCAGTCGCAGCCATTACGCGGCTGCGCGGCAGGCATCCGCGAGAAGTAGCCGACCTCAAGGACATCCTCCAGGACGACCCGCTCGCCGACCCTGCGCGGATGCCGGAACTTGAGTCTGTGCTCGGCCGCCTGCCGTCGTTCTCAGACCTGCGCTACGACCTTCGAGGCCGCCTGCTCGACCGGGGGATCAATCCTGGCGGCCCAGCGGCGTCCTTGCAGGACCACAAGGGGATCCGGTGGACATCCCTCTTCGACTGGAAGGGGGACCGGGGACGCAAAGCCGGCCTTACCGGTGACCAGGAGGAGTTCCTCTCACGAATCGAAGACAACCTGGGCCGAGAGTTCGTGCAAGGGCTGTTTACCGGTGCCGGGATGGACTTCGAGTCCCTCGGGCTCGGCTGGCTCAGCTTCTCCGACGACCGGTCCCCAGTCGACCTGCCCACGGGCTCCGACCTCTCCCTGGCCAGGGCCAGCCTGCGGGTCCTGGGCATGATGCGCCGCTTCAAGGAACTGCGCGGCGGCTCTGAGAAGCCGCCGGCACCGCTGGCCCGATTCTGGAAGGCCGTCGCCCAGAGGGAAGGTGCGGAGTACGGGGATGTGATCGATCGCGTCCTCGGAGTCTGGGGAACCGCCGTCGTCCAGTACACGATCGATCCTGCCAAGGTCTCTTTGAGGGTGGGCAGCGGGCGCACCTGGACCTGCCCCACCTGCCGCCGCCCCCACCTCCATCCGGGCGCGGGTATCTGCACCAAGTGCCGAGCCCAGCTGCCCGCGGACCCGCAGAAGTACGAGGGCGCTCTCAACGACGACTACTACGCCTGGAAGGCGGAGAGCGGCACCGGAGGGTTTGCATTGCGCGCCGCCGAACTCACTGGTCAGACCGATCGGATCGAAG
This sequence comes from uncultured Streptomyces sp., assembly GCF_947488945.1. Lineage (GTDB taxonomy): Bacteria > Actinomycetota > Actinomycetes > Streptomycetales > Streptomycetaceae > Streptomyces. The sequence continues at coordinate 12,578 of NZ_CANLBS010000022.1, read as the reverse complement.
CGCAATCCCGTCAGGCGAGGTTCCAGGACGTCTTCCTCGGCGAAGACGACGTCGAGGCTGCCGACGGCATCGAAGTCCTCTCGGTGACAACGACCATGGAGGCCGGCGTCGACGTCGGCTCCCTCCACACCATCATGCTGGCCAACATGCCGCCCACGCGGTTCAACTACCAGCAGCGGGTCGGACGCGCAGGCCGTCGGGGCAATCCGACCGCTGTCGCCCTCACTGTCTGCCGAGGCCGCAGCCACGACGAGCACTACTTCGCCCGGCCTGAGGAGATCACCAACGCGCCGACTCCCGCTCCCTACCTCGCGCTCGGCATGGAGTCCGTCTTCAAGCGGGTCCTACTCGGCGAAGTGCTCCGCCAGGCGTTCGCTTCTATCGCCGCCGCGGGGGCTTCCAAGAGCACGCCGCTGACTCAGAACATCCACGGTGAGTTCGGTACGGCCCAGGACTGGCCGACGCACTCCCATGCGGTCCGTAGATGGGTCGCGGAACACCAGGGCGATGTAGCCGCCGCTGGACGGGCGCTGCAGGCCCGCACACCCGAGGCGGTCGCGTCTCTTGACCCAGCGGCCTGCGCCGATGAACTCATCGACCAGATCGATCAGGTCGCCGCTGCCCCTACCGGCCATTCCGACCTGAGCCAGCGCCTCGCTGAGTCCGGCCTGCTTCCCATGTTCGGCTTCCCCACCAGGGTCCGCTACCTCTACACCCGGCTGCCAGATCGGAACTTCCCGTGGCCGCCGGACGGAGCCATCGACCGGGACCTCTCCCTCTCCCTCACCAAGTTCGCCCCCGGCGCGGAGACCCCTCGCGACGGTCGTCTGCACCAGTCGATGGGCGTTGTCTCCTTCCGTCCGGGCCGAACGAAGCCCATCGCGCAGGAGGAGCCCTTCGGACCTGAGAACTGGGTTGCCATGTGCCGTCTCTGCGCGCACATCCAGCCCGTGGACCAGGAAAGCGACGCCGTCTCCTGCCCGGCGTGCGGGGCCTCCGGCCGCAGCTACACGGCGTTCCCCTTCCGCGAACCAGCAGGTTTCCGCGCAGGAGAGCCTCGAGACTACGACGGATCCCGCGAGTGGGGCCGCGGCGGAGCGAGCACGCGCACTGCTGCCGACCTCGAGAACGACGCCCCCCGTGTACCCCGTACGGCCGACGACTGGCTCGTTGTCCATGCTGGCAGCGGCAACCGGTACACCATCAACAGCAACAACGGCCGCCTCTTCCGCTTCAAGAAGGCCAATGGCCCGTGGCGCGGTTATCACGTCGTTGACAGCCCCAAAGCCCAGGCAGACCTAGAGACCGCATTGGGCGGTGCCGAGCACACGGACATGCTCTTCATCGGCGCCCGTGCCGCTGTCGATCCCCAACGGGGCCTCAGGTTCGACATCTCCGAGTACGGCCAGGAGCACGGTTTCGCCGATGCAGTGCACGGCCGCCGAGCTGCCTGGTACTCCTTGTCCGCACTGCTCCGCCGGGCCGCGGCCCCACATCTCGACGTGCAGGCGGAGGAGCTCATTGCCGGCATCCACGGGTCCGCCTCAGCCGCCTCCCCTGTCTTCGCCTACCTCGCTGACAGCCTGGAGAACGGCGCAGGATTCAGCACCCGTCTGGGTGCAGCGGATGAGATCGACAAATTCCTCGTGAAGGTCGTTGCCTATCTGGAAGAGCTCGGCGCAACCCACGCGGATGAATGCCTCGGATCCTGCTACCGCTGTCTCCGCGACTACTCGAACATGCGCCTGCATCCCCTTCTCGACTGGCGGCTAGCCCGTGACCTGATGGGCGTCCTGCACGGCGGCGGCCTGCAAGTCGACACCGCGGCCCACGAAACACTGCTTGACCGCTGGTCCAGGGACCGGACGGAGATCGAAGCGGACATCCGTCGGACGCCCGCTGGTCTGATCGCGTTGGTAGACAGCGATTTCTCGGAAGAACCCCTTGCTGTGGCGGTCAAGCACCCCTTGGAATCAGCTGAGTCTGGTTCCATGGCGCTGCGGCTGAGGAAGCTGTCAGAGGCGGCTGCCGATCTGGGCATCGCCGAGCGGACCGCGTTCGTGGATGCCTACTGCCTGGACCGGACCCCGGCAGCAGTGACCTCCGCGATTGCCCGGTATGCCGAGGACGAGCTGTGATAGGTAACCCGCTCTTCTCGCATTCTCCCGAACCTGCGCCTGAGGTCGGCGGAGCCGCGGCAGCACGCTGGGAGCTCCTCGAGAGGGAACGGCAGCGCCGACTCTCCCTGATCGCTGCCCGGGCCGCAGGCAAAGAGGTCCCCGCTCCTGCGGCCGCCGCGTCCTGCAGCCCTGAGCCAGCCGAGTCCGTACTGGAGAGCTCTCCCGCGGCCCGACTGCCCGAAGGCTTCAGCTCCGAGGAGCAGTGGAAGGCTGCAATCGGCGCAGTGCAAGACCTTGCCCAAGGCGTACGCGCAGCGGGCTTCCCGGCAACAGCGCTCGAAGATGGGACAGCGGACGCCGCCAAGGACCAGTTGGCGGCGTCAGCCCTCTCCGCCGTTCTACCGCTGCCCTCCATCGCAGCCGTCTGCCTGCTGGCTGAAGCCCTCGACGCTTTCCCGGATCTGCTGCCTCATCTGCAATCGGCTCGGGCAAGGGCGCTGGCCGACGACTTGCCCGGCCGGATCCCTGATGGCCACAACAGCGAACAGGGCGCCGTAGTCCGGAGTGAGGATTCAGACGCGGCATGGAGACGCTATACCTCCTACATCCGGGTAACCTCGCGGATTCGCATCACTGAAGAGGCACAGCAGGAGCTGCTGCAGCACTTGCCGTTGCCCGTCATCGACGACCTGATCGACCAGGGACGCCTCCGTAACCGTGGTCTGGGCTCTGCCGACGACCGAAGCCTCTACTTGCAAGCGCGCATAGCTCCGGCGCAATTGCCCACCCACTTGATCGCGGAACTCGGCTGGGAGGATGAGATCTTCCGGCGCAGTTGCATCACGCGGCTCGCGCAAGGCGACGTCACGGCCATCGACGACCTGATTCCGCACTCAACGGAGCCTTGGTCGCTGGCCTCCCAGCTGAGAGCAGTCCGCAAAACCGGCGAGCTCCCAAGGGGGCTTACTGACCGCAAGTGGCTGTGGCCTGTCTTGGAGAAGACGGCTCCTATGGCTCGGATAGACCTGGCCGCTCAGAGGGAATTCGCCAGCTGGTTCATGGTCCGGCGGATTCTCAGGATGGTGAGGAACGGCAGCCTCGCGGAGCTGCACGGTGACCACGATCGCGCGGAGATGTTCTTCCGACGCGCGTGGGATGAGACAAGAGCACTGCAGAGGCTGACGACGGCTGCCAGGTGGGAAGCTCACAACGTTCGTGCCTTTCTCCGGATCCTTCGCGCCTCGCCCAAGCCGTCGTATGAAGAAGCCTTGGAAGAGATCCACCCGCCCTCCGATCGCAAGAGGTCTGGAGAGGATCGGCTGCCAGCGCGAGCCAGTGCGAATCTGGCGCGCAACCGAGACATCATTCGGAATCTTCAGCACCGCCGGGAGAGCGACTACGTCCTGAATCCCTACCTCGCACTCGGACTCCGGGATCTGGCCCCGGAGTCTGAATGGAAGACCGCTTGGCGGTCACTGCGCCGCCGCCTCGGCGGAGAGGGGGAAGCAATGGCGAACCAAGCCAAGGACGCTATCCAGGCTGAGGAGCGCGGCCATGCAGTGCCCGGATCCTTCCGGCTGCCGATCTCTCCGGAAAAATGGGAGGTGCCGCCTGCGGCCGATGCGCCGTTCCACGATGGAGCCCGGCCTCTTCCGCGCCGTACCGACCCTGCAAGCGCCGGCGAACGCGAGTACGCCAGGAGCCAGGCTGCAGAAGGCATCCTGCGGGCTGCGTGTACCGGCCTGGGACTGCATTCTGCGCCAGGCAGCAGCCCAGTCCCCCCACCTGAAAGCAGCATCCAATGAGTAGTAATCCGAATAAGCGCAGGATGTCCTCGAAGGGAAAGCGGCGGCAGAGTACCGACCGAGGCGGCAATCCTTCCGGCGCGGCCGCTCAGAGCCATCAAACCGCTCGCGCACGGCAGGTGCCGCCCTCTTCCAAAGTCGCTCGGCGCGACGGCGGCCGGGCGGTGGAGCGCGATCGTCCGGTCCAGATCCGGATCGGGCCAGGCCATCCAAGGGTTGACCCCGGAACATTCGATGCTGCTGCCCTACTTTCCGAGCTGCTGTCCGTGCTGGAACCCAGAATCGAGGCCGGCTTGGGATCTCTCCGCGAAGCCCTAAGCCACCAGGATGGCGCCAACGACACCGCACGTGCTGCGCGATCAGCGGGAAAGCAGATCGCAGACTCCGTACGCGCCGGCGTGGTCGAAGGCATGAGGGTGAGAGAGCGGCATCTCGCCCAGTTGGCGGTAATCGATCGGGCAGCAGCGCACGCATCGTCTCTTCGAGAGCTCCGGGACCGGATCGAGACCGAGCTGGGTCTCGCTGGTCTCCAGCGCGTGATCGAGCCTGGTGACCTCTCAGCGTTCAACCTGGCGCGGTCGAACGAGGGAACTGCTGCCGGTGGCCCCCCGGCAGAAGGTGACGCATACGAGGTGCTGAGCCCCGCCTACTTGGATACCGAGACCAACCGAACAATCGAGTGCGGCTGGGTGCGACCCTTGGAGGCCGGATCCGCGAAAGCTCCGCCGCGGGGAAAAGAGCACGGGAGTTTCTCACGCCCTCACCCGCAGGGAAGGCTGCTTACCGACGACAAGTCGCCTGCGAAGCCTCCGGAGCAGCCCAAGGCCGGGGGAGGCGTGTCCGAGACGCGGCATCCTCCGGAGGACGACCGGCAGCAGACGGTAGAGCGGCAGACAACCGGTCGTCAGGTAGGGCGCGTTGGACGAGGGGAGGCAGATGGCAGTCCGTCCGGGAAGCTGCCCCTCCGGCAATCCGAAGGGGCTGGCAAAGAGGCACCTCAGGTGAGTGCGTACGAGCGCGTGAAGCACTCTGCGGACCGATCGGCGCCTCACACGAAAGCCTCCCCAGGTGGACGCGCTCGTTCGGGGAGCGGGGCCGTCTCCCCACACGTACGCGCCTACGCGGCGAAGCTCCGCGGAACAGACCAAGCAGGATCAAGCGATCACGCTGACGACGAGGGAGACCAGTGACTTTCGGAATCGACTTCGGGACCAGCAACTCGGTCGTCGCACGCTCGGACGGGTTGTCGAGCGAAATCGTTGCTGTCGACGGTGGCAACGTGCCTGCGCAGTGGCGCCTCCCAGAGTTCGAGGACCTCTTCCCCTCTGTCCTCGGGATCCGGGAGCTGCAGCGCACGCTCTGCTTCGGCTGGACGGCGAAGACGTCTTCAGCCATCCCGATCGACGCAGTCAAGCGCATGCTTGGAACCCGTTCTGCGGGCATTGAGCAAGCTGATGCCGACAGCCCTCTGCTCGATGAGCACCACATCTGGCTCGGCGGACAGCCGTTCCGCAGCACGGCTGCAGCGGCAGCCCTCTTCTCCCAGATGAAGGAAGCCGCACAGCGCAGTTTCCTCGACCTCAGTGAAGCTGTCATCACAGTCCCTGCGAATGCGACCGGCGGGGCCCGATACCGCACACGTGCGGCTGCGCGATTGGCCGGCATCAATGTGAAATCCCTCCTCAACGAACCGACCGCGGCAGCGATCTCGTATGCGAATGAAATCGACATCGCGGGAAAGCTGCTGATATTCGACTGGGGTGGCGGAACTATCGATGTCACCTTGCTGGACTACGACGGCAAGTACTTCGAGGAGCTGTCTTCTCGAGGCATCGCGGCACTCGGCGGTCTCGAATTCGATGAAGCGCTAGCTCGAATCGTCCTGGTGAAGCTGGGTGAGATCCCTGACAAGATGTCGCGTGATGATCGTGACAGCTGGCGCAGACTTGTTGAGCTCACGAAGATCTCACTGTCGCGACGGAATGTTCCCGAAGTGCCTCTCGACATTCCAGCGCTTGGGAAGTCACTCAACATCTCCCGTGCCGAGTACACCGCGGCGGTGGCCCCGCTGATCGAGCGGGCAATGGAACCGCTGGCGCAGTGCCTGCAAGACACGAGTTTCACTCCAGCCGACGTGGACGCAGTCCTGATGATCGGCGGTACTTCCCAAATCCCCGAGGCCCGGGACGCGGTCGCGAGTATCTTCGGCTCTGACCGCATCATCCCGCCCGAGCTCTGCAACCCCATGACGGCTGTGGCCCGCGGCGCTGCCATCTACTCTGCTGCGCTTGATGATCCCGACCACAAGGACCGCTTCAGCCTGGTCACCAACTACGACCTCGGGACCGCCTTCGATGCCGGCCCGCGCAAGGGGTTTCAACCTGTGATCCGCCGGAACCGGACCCTCGCCGCAACCGGTGAGTGCCGCTTCCTTCCCTCGCGCCCCTTCGCTTCCTCTGTGACCGTAGAGATTGTCGAAGGCGAGAATGGATACCCGGCCGACAGCGACCGCGCCTTTCCTCTAGCCGATCTGGAAGTGAGGCTTCCGAAGCCCGAGCAGGATCCCGAGCGGAATGCCCTGCTCGTCCGGTTCATCTACGATCACAGTGGAATCCTGACTGTGAAAGTGACGCATGAGTCGACTCAGCGTCTTCTTTTCAGTGGCGAGATCGACTCCTTCGGGAAGGATGGAACTCCACTTCAAGAAGGGTTGCAGGGCGAGCTGGTCCGACTTCTTTCCCTTACGGGTGCCCCACTGATGGAGCAGGGTGAGCAGCCTAAAGAGCCGAACGGTGCGAAAAGGCAGGAGGACCGCCCCCGCCTAGACTCAGGACTGACCGTTAACGGCGTTCCTCAAGCGGCGGTTTGACCCGCATCGGTGGGAACGCTCTCCGACCCCCTCGGAGGTGCGATTGCGACAGTCAGCTGATCTTGGAGCGGTGCTGGGTGAAGAGATCGTGGCGCTGGTGGTCGCGTTGGCCGACGAAGGCCTTGAACTCGCCGATGCTGTACGCGGCGGCTCCGTTGGAGCGCGTCACCGTCGTCATCTCGAAGTCGTGCTTGAGGTGGTTGAGGTGCCGCTCCACCGTCGGCTGGTCCATGGCCGTGCCCGCCGCCGCGAGCTTGGCGATGATCTGGTCGACTGAGAGTGCCCGCGTGCTGCTGCGCAGCAGCTTGTAAACAGGGTCGGTGACGACATCTGCGGTCTCGACTAGGTCGTGGGGCTCGCCGACCTTGTTCAGCGCGTTCCTGATCGAGTCGCCGAGCGCCTTGGCGACGGGCGGGGGGAACGCGTTGCCGATCTGTCGGTACACGCTGGTCTTCCGGCCATGGAACCGCCAGCGGAAGTCGTCCTCGTCGGCGTTCACCTCGCTGTCCGCGTCCTGCCAGCCCTGGATGCGGGCAACCATTGCCGTGGTCAGCTTCGGACGCGGGCTGCCCTCGATGACAGGGGGACCGTCTACCGAGGGCGCCTGGTCGGCCACGCCCATCGCGTCGACGCCCTTTTGCGCCCACGCTCGCTTAGCACGCGTCGGGCCGAGGTCGGCGCCTCCGTGCTTCTTCGACCCGCCGACAATGGTGGGCGCGATACCGGAGGCATTTTCGGCCCATTCGTGGGCGCCCGACCAGCCGTTCTTCGCCATGAGGTCTACCAGGAGCTCGCCAACGGATTTGGCGCTCCCGGGCTTGCGCTCCGGCCACACGAAGTAGGGGGCGAACTCCTCCTGGAGCGCAACCAGCACGAAGCGCGGACGCAACTGGGAGACGCCGAAGTCGTCCGCCTGGAGGAGCTGCCACTCTGCGATGTAACCGGAATCCTTGAGCCGGTCGAGGACGTGCTGGCGGTAGCCAGCGAAGCGGTTGGCGCTGAGGCCGCGCACGTTCTCCAGCAGCAGGGCCTTGGGACGCACCTTGCCGCATAGCTCGACGGCCCAGGCGAAGAGATCGCGCTCATCGCTTGAGCCCAGCTGCTTCCCGGCGATGCTGAAGGGGGGGCAGGGCACTCCGCCGGCGAGGAGGTCGAGGTCCTCCGCATCGACAACCGGGTTCCAGACAGCAGGGTCCGCGACGTCGCCAACCTTTACGGAGTCGCGCGCTTCTTCCTCGCTATACCCGAGGAACTCCACAAGGTTGCGGCGCAGAGTCTCAGCAGCCTTGTCGTCGAGCTCGATGGCGAGGCGGTGGCGGAAACCCGCCCGCTCCAGCCCGAGGGTCTGGCCGCCCGCGCCAGCGCAGATCTCAATGACCTTAAGCGGCTTCTCAGGCTCGACGGCCGACATAGCGATCTCCCTCCAGGCACGCCAGGATCTCCAGCGCAGAAGCGGCGGTGCTTCCGCAACCACCCAAGTGAACAGATAGGCATCCGGCAGCACAGGCTCCGCGCCAGCACCATAGTCGCAGGTGGCGGCCGACGGGCGCCTATCAGCCTCTCTAAACCGGACAAGAGTGGGGAGTCTACGCGGCGCCAGTGACAGCTTCCATCATGATCATTCGACGCGGAGGGCGTCTTCAATGCTGGTCAGGAGTCCAGCGCCTTGAGAACTTCCTCTTGCGCCGCTGCAGGGAGGCGGCGGTAGGCGTTCCAGGCCCGCTCGAGCGCTGTCGAGCCTCGGCGCCCCCGCTCGGCCCATCGGGCCAGCCGCCGCTGATCTGCCGGGTCCAGGTTCTTGATCTCCGTGAGGGCTCCATCGGCGCGTGTCGCCTGACCGCCGCCGCCAGCACGGCAACGCTTGCACTCCGTGACCAGGAGATCCTCCTCGCGGCCGTCGAGCAGAACAGAGGTACGCCGGGTGACCGAAAGCACGGCCGTCTGGTTTGAGTCATCTAGATAAGGCTCTGCGCTGCCGATACCGCACACCGTGCACATGTAGCCGTCGCGGGCAAGTACGGCCTGGGCCTGCTTGGCCGTGATCGTCTTCTCGGGTGCAGCTGCTCGGCGGGCGGCCGGGTCCCACACTGCGACCCCGGCCTCCACGAACCGCTGGTCCTCGGCCATGAGCCTGGCGTCTTCGGTGTTCGTGTGGATGACCCACCCGTAGGACCGGAGGTCGCGGAGTCGACGGTCCGCCTGCGAGACGCCGGGGAACGCGCTGCGGAGCTGCTCCTTGGTGAAGGTGTTGCCCTCACCGATCTCCTGGACGAGCCACAGCGCGCCCCTGATCATGGTTCCACCCTTGAAGGACGGGTCGTTCCAGGCGGGGAGGGTCACGTCTGCTCCGTTTCTCAAGTCGTCAGTCGTGCAAGTCTGGGTGATCACCAGCCCGTTGTCAGTGGCTCCTGCCATTATTCCTGACGAGCGTGTACGGCTGCTTACCCACCTAGGAGAGGCCTGGCTATGGCTGTGAAGTTCGGTGTTCCGCCCGAGGGCGAGCGGATCCGGTCCATGGTCGAGGAGCGGCTGAAGCAGGCCATGGCCGAGGACAGCGCCAAGGTCACCGTGGAGTGGCGCGGTGAGCAGAAGCACCTGAGCGTGATCTCCATGCCGGTGGACCTCCTCTACTTCAACCCCGACACCCACCGCATCCGCGCGCAGCGCACGCTGGACCCCGAACAGAACCGGGTGCTCGAAGAGGAGCCCTGGAGTGAGCCTGCGCAGGACTACCTCGCCCTCCTCCTCAGCCGGAACCCTGCGAATCCGACGCAGACGGACCCCGACTTCACTGCGCTGCAGGACGAGCTGGACGACTTCGGGCAGAAGGAGCCCGGCATCATCAGTCCCAACGGCATCCTCGTCGACGGGAACACCCGCTGCGCGGCCCTCCGCAAGATCGGGGTCAAGGACATCCGCGTGGGGGTCCTGCCTGCGGACACGTCGCGGCGGGATATCAACAACGTCGAGCTCGCCCTCCAGCTGCGGAAGGACAAGCGGCGCGAGTACTCCTACATCAACCGCCTGATCGCGATCGAGGAGGAGCTGGCCAACGGGCGGCGGCCGGAGGACGTGGCTCGGGACTTCAACATCAAGACCACGACGCTCCGCCAGGACCGGTGGGTCTACCAGCTGGTCAACGACGCCATCGACCGCAGTAAGGACCCCGCCAGTGGCGTCGGGCTGCGACTGGTCGACTTCGAGGACCACCAGGAGAAGCTCCGCGAACTGCAGCGCGACTACACCAAGCTCGCGAAGACGGACCCGGACGCAGCCGAGCAGCTGAAGGAGTCCCGGCTTGCGATGGTCGTCCTGAACTACCCGAAGACTTCGGTCCGCCTCGCTGAAGCCGACTTCCACACCCGCTTCCTCGACGAGCGGCTGCCGGACGACCTCCGGCCTGCCGCGCAGGAGTCCGCCGCGGTGTCCATCCCCGGCCTGCCGGGCGTCGCGGTCCAAGACGGCACGGCGGTGGTGAAGGCGACGCGGGCCCTCACCGACGACCTGCTGAGGGCCAAGGCTGCGACCCTCGCCGGAGACAAGCTCACCCCCTCGGAAGTGACACAGGCCGCTGCGAAGATCAAGTCAGCCCGCGGCACGTTCGACGTCGCTGTGAAGATGGCCGGCCAGAACGCGCAACTGCAGAAGCGGAAGATCGCAGTGCCCGAGCGCCTGACGGACGCCGCCGACTACGTGAACCAGTGCGCGGCGGAGTTCGCCGAGGCGAAGGCGAAGCGCGCCCTCGACGAGGACTCGTTCGACGACGCTCTGCTCACCCTCCGGGCGAGCCTCGCGCGCCTGGCCAAGCAGGCGGGCCGCACGTTCAGCTCGCCGGGTGACGGCGTCGAGTGGCTGCTCAACGCCACCCGGGAGAGCTGATGGGACTGCCCGCCTCCGCGGCGAGCCTCGAGATCGGCTTCGGCGACAGCGTGGCGACGGCTCGCTTGAGGGCCGGCGCCGGGTGCGAGGCGGACCTGCGCCGTCTCGCCCTGCGCTTCCGCAGCAGCGTGCAGCGCTCTCCCGCGAGCATGGAAGTCGACCTCGACGACCTCCTGACGAACCTCGTGGCGCTTGCGGCATGGCCTGCGCAGTCCAGCGTCGCCTGGGACCCGCAACTGGCCGCGCTTGCGACGGACTCCGCAGCAGATGCCCAGACGGTGTCCGACCGCCTCGACCCGGCGGCCGGAGGAGCCAGGGAGGTGCAGGAGGACGAGGTCGCCGGGCTGCTCGGCCCTGGGTGGACCGCCGGCCTTGCCTCCTTCCAGCGCCGTGACATCGCCAAGCTCCTCTCGCTGCGCCACGGGGCCAACTTCTCCGTTCCGGGGGCAGGCAAGACGCGCGTCGGTCTCGCTGTGTTCCAGGCGCTGCGCACGGCCAAGGGCGTCGAGCGCCTGCTGATCGTCGGTCCGAAGTCCTGCTACGAGTCGTGGCAGTACGAGAACGCGCAGTGCCTCAGCGAGCCGCTGCGCATGGAGGTGCTGTCCCGGGACACCGATCCGGCAGCCGATGTGATCATCGTGAACTACGAGCGCCTCAGCCAGTCAGTCGAGGAGCTCGGCCAGTGGCTGAGCGCCCGTCCCTCCATGCTCCTCCTCGACGAGGCGCACCGGATGAAGCTCGGTGGCGAGGGGAAGTACGGGGCAGCCTGCCTCGCCCTCGGCCCGCGGGCCCGCCACCGGTTGATCCTGACCGGCACCCCGGCTCCCAACGGGGTCAAGGACATCGAGAACCTCTTCGGCTTCGTGTGGCCCGGGTACGGACGCCAGAAGGTGACGCAGGCCGTGGCTGGCGGCGACCTCGCCAAGGCCAGCCAGGTGCTGCGCCCACTGTTCACCCGCACGACCAAGCACGAACTGGGGCTGCCCCCGGTGACGACGACCCTCCGCACCCTTCCGATGCCCCCTCTGCACCAGGAGGTGTACGCAGCCCTCATCGGCCGGTTCTCAGCCCGGGCCGCCGGATCGGAAGGCGACTTCCAGGCCCTCGGCAAGATCATCGTCTACATGCTGATGGCGGCCACCAGCCCCGCCCTGCTCGCTGTCGGCACAACCCGCTACGAACCGCTGAACTACCAGGTCCCGCCCCTGGCCGTGCCCGAGGGCAGCCCGCTCTTCGACCTCATGCGGGACCTCCCCAGCTACGAGATGTCCCCGAAGTACCGCGAGGTCCTGGCCATCGTTGCGAAGAACGCGGCCCAGGGCCGCAAGACCCTGGTGTGGTCCACGTTCATCCGCAGCCTGAACACCCTCGAGAGAGTCCTCAGGGAGTTCCGGCCGGCCATGGTCCACGGAGGGACGGAGGACCGCGAAGCCGAGATCGAGCGCTTCCGGAAAGACCCCGACAGCATGGTGCTGCTGTCGAACCCCGCCACGCTCGGCGAGGGCATCAGCCTGCACCACGACTGCCACGACGCGGTCTACGTCGACCGCGACTTCGCGGCCGGGCGGTTCCTGCAGAGCCTCGACCGGATCCACCGCCTCGGACTCGCGCCCGAAGCAGAGACCCGCATCACCGTGCTCGCCTCCGAAGGGAGCATCGACGAGATCGTCGAGCAGCGGCTGAGCGACAAGCTGCTCTTCATGGGGCGCATCCTCGACGACCCCGCGGTCCAGGAGCTCGCGGACCTCGATGAGGAGCCGGCCGTCGGCGGCGGCCTCGACCAGAAGGACCTCCAAGCGCTGATGGGCCACCTCCGTGCCCGTCCCGCCTAGGGCGTGTCCGGCGGATCATGGGCGGAGCCATAAGCGGACTGCCGCTGCGGTGACCGTGCCGTGGAAGACGTAG
>NZ_CANLBS010000021.1 GCF_947488945.1 uncultured Streptomyces sp. | reverse complement strand
GGGACCCTGTGGGAGAGTAGGTCGCCGCCGAACAATTTTTGTGGGGAACCCCCGTGCCTGGTGGCACGGGGGTTTTCCGCGTTCCGGACCCATCCCGGCATGCGCCTGCCCCCGGTCCTGAGGGGGCGATGCGGGCCCAGAAACGTGTTGCTGCGGACTTCGTGGGCGGTGAGCATCGCCGCATGGACTATGTGATGCGCACGGTGCGCCCCGAGGAATGGCCGGCGGTCAAGGAACTCCGGCTCGCCGCTCTCCAGGACCCTGCGGCGCCGGTCGCCTTCCTCGACACCTACGAGGCGGCCTCCCGTCAGCCGGACTCGTACTGGGAGGACAGGGCGGCCGGTCGTGGGGGCGTGGAAAGCCAGCAGTTCGTCGCTGAAGGGCCCGACGGACGCTGGGTCGGCACGGTGACCGTGCTCATCGAACGCCCTTCTGTGGGAATCGTGTTCGGTACGCCCATCGAGGCCGTACAGGGGCATCTGGTGGGCGTCTACGTACGTCCTGAGTTTCGGGGCACGGGCTTGACGGACGCACTGTTCCGGGCCGCCGTCGACTGGGCCTGGGCCCTGGAGGACCCGGTGCTCGCACGCGTCCGGCTGTTCGTGCACGAGGAGAACCCTCGGGCGCAGGCTTTCTACCGGCGCTTCGGCTTCGTCCCCTCCGGCGACACCATGCTGGTGCCGGGCACCGTCGACGGAGCCCGGGAGCTGGAGTTCGTGCTGCCCCGCTCCTGACGACCCGCCCGCGGACAGAGAGCTCCGACGAGGGAACGCGGGTCGGCGGCACAGGTCAGGAGCCAGGCGCCCGGTCCGGGAAGGACGCCTGGGCGGGCTCCGGTAGCGGCTCCGGCCAGCGGGCTCGGGCCTGTTCCGCGGACCGCAGCAGGGCCAGTGTCGCCAGTCCGTGTCCCTCACCGTGCGCCAGCAGTTCCGGCAGGGAGGGGATCGGCGCCACCGCGGCGACATCGTCCAGGACCAGGGTCATTGGTGGGTCGAGCCGACCGTCGGTTGACCGTGCGGCCATGCGGCGGCCGTGCTCGACCACGTGTGAGGCGAGCGCGGTGAGAAGGGGCATCGCGCCCGGACGCCGACGAGGATCCTCGATGGGCTCGCCGACCACATAAAGGGTTCCCCCTTCGAAGGCGAAGGAATCCAGCGCGAGCGCATCGGATCGGATCGGCGTGCACGCTTCCCGGATGTGCACCGTGGCGAGCGCGGCGAAAGCCCCTACCACCAACTCCAGCGCCATCTGCCGGCGTTCGGGATGGGCGGTGAGCGAGGACTCCAGCAGTCCGGCGAGACCCGGGGCCGCGCCGGGGTGGGTGCGCAGCAGACGTACGGGTTCGTGGGCGGTACCGCCCTGGGCCCATCGGTGGACCTGACGGAACGGCCGGCTGTCGAGTGCGGCCGCGTGCAGCCAGCACTGCAGCAGCGTCTGCGCGGTGTCGGCGGTCTCCGCGTCGAGGCGGGACTGCGGGCGTACGGGCGCGAGCAGTGCGGCCGCCCGGTCGGCCGCGGTCTGCGGCTCGGCGCAGCCGTCGACGGGGGACCAGTGCAGGCGGGCGGGAGTGTCGCAGAGGTGTCCGGGGTCGTAGACCAGGACGGGGCCGAGTTTGCTGCGGGCGTCCTTCGTCTCCGACCAGATGCTCGGGTCGGACGTGGTGACGAGCACCGGACCGACCGCGTCCAGCACGGCCTGGACGGCGGTGCTCCGGCGGTCGGCCGCCGCGGCGTACAGCACGTACGGCGTGCCGTGCCCGCGGGGGGCGGGCACGAAGGCGGGCGCGGCTTCCGCCGGAGCGGCCGACGGGGGGAGGACGGCCGGGGAGGAGAGCTGCGGCGGCGCGGGGGCCGGCAGCGGCTCCGCTGTCTGCCCGTGGACCTCGCCGCGGTCGGGCGCGGAGCCGGGCGGGACCGGCTGCGGGCGGGAGGCCGGCGCGGGCGGCACCGCATGACCGTGGACGCCGTCCGGACGCTGCTCCGGGGCGGGGGCCCGCTCCACCGGTGGGGCGGTGAACCGTACGGGGCCGGCCAGCTGGTCCTCCCGGGCCCTGCGGCGCACCAGCCGCCACCGGGTGACGACGCCGAGGACGAAGACGGTCGCCACCAGGAGCACCATCAGCTCGCTGATGAAAATGCCCCAGAAGAATCCGTAGCCGGAGAGCTGGGCGGGAGGTGTGTCCGGCCAGGCCGCGGCCAGGTCCTGCGGAGCCGTGACCAGTTCGCGCAGCGCGAGGGGTGCCCGCAGCAGGGTGAGGCCGTCCGGCCAGCCGCCGCGGGACAGCAGACCGGACAGGCCGGTGGCGGTCCAGGTGAGGATCGCCAGGCCGAGCAGGAGGACGAGGAGCCCGACCAGCAGGCCGTCCGGGACACCTCCCCGGCCTGTTGAGCGGTCGGGCTCGGCTCCGGATTCCCGAGGTGCCATGTCACGCCACCGTTGACTCGGAGGACTCATTGAGGCGCTGCTGGTGTTCGATGCGGGCGGCGCGTTGCTCGGCCTCCAGCTCGGCGGCCCGCACGTCCTCCGGAAGGAGGTCCTCCGGAGAGGACTCGGTCATGGCGCGGTCGGTGAAGACCAGGGGGCGTTCGGCCTCGGTGATCAGGTGTTTGACGACCTGGACGTTGCCGTTGACGTCCCATACCGCGATGCCGGGGGTGAGGGTCGGGATGATCTCCACCGCCCAGCGCGGCAACCCGAGGACTCTGCCCGTGGCGCGGGCCTCGTCGGCCTTCTGGGCGTAGATCGTCCTGGTCGACGCCATCTTCAGGATGGCCGCGGCCTCCCTGGCCGCCGCACCGTCCACGACGTCGCTGAGGTGGTGGACGACGGCGACGAAGGACAGGCCGAGCCGGCGCCCGAACTTCAGCAGCCGCTGGAAGAGCTGGGCGACGAAAGGGGAGTTGATGATGTGCCAGGCCTCTTCCACGAGGAAGATGCGCTTCTTCCGGTCCGGCCTGATCCAGGTGTGCTCCAGCCACACCCCGACGATCGCCATCAGGATCGGCATCGCGATCGAGTTGCGGTCGATGTGCGAGAGGTCGAAGACGATGAGGGGGGAGTCCAGGTCGATGCCCACGGTCGTGGGGCCGTCGAACATGCCGCGGAGGTCACCGTCGACGAGTCGGTCGAGGACGAGTGCGACGTCGAGTCCCCAGGCCCGTACGTCGTCTATGTCGACGTTCATCGCCTCGGCGGACTCCGGCTCCGGGTGGCGGAGCTGCTCGACGATGTCCATGAGGACCGGCTGACGGCCGGTGATGGTCCCGTTGACGTAGGCGTGGGCGACCTTCAGGGCGAAGCCGGACCGCTCGTCGAGACCGTGGCCCATGGCGACCTCGATGATGGTGCGCAGCAGGGCGAGCTGTCCGGTCGTGGTGATCGCCGGGTCGAGCGGGTTGAGCCGGATCCCGTCGTTGAGGGCGGCGGCCGGGTCCAGCCGGATGGGCGTGATGCCCAGTTCCTCGGCGATGAGGTTCCACTCGCCGACGCCGTCCTCGCCCTGCGCGTCGAGGACGACGACCTGGCGGTCCCGGAAGCGGAGCTGGCGCAGGACGTACGTCTTCTCCAGGGCCGACTTGCCGTTGCCGGACTCTCCGAGCACCAGCCAGTGCGGGGCGGGCAGTTGCTGGCCGTAGAGCTGGAACGGGTCGTAGATGTAGCCCTTGCCGGAGTACACCTCGCGCCCGATGATCACACCGGAGTCGCCCAGGCCGGGCGCGGCGGTGGGGAGGTAGACGGCCTGGGCCTGGCCCGTCGAGGTGCGGACGGGCAGGCGGGTCGTCTCCACCTTTCCGAAGAGGAAGGCGGTGAAGGCGTCCGACGCTGCGGACAGCGGGTCTCGCATGGCGTGACTGCCCTCTCTCTCGGCCCTCCGGAGACCCGGAGGGGGGTGCGGTGGTGCTGCTGGCTCGGTGGGTGGGCGGGCAGCGGCGGGGCCGTTCTCAGCGGCGGATGCCGGTGGCGAACGGCAGGGTGTTGACGAAGGCGCGGTGGTGCTCGCGGTCGCACCATTCGAGCTTCAGATACGACTTGCCCGCCGACGCGCGGATGGTCCGCTTGTCGCGGGCCAGCGCCTCCGGCGAACGCGAGGACACGGTGATGTACCCGACGAGGTTGACGCCGGCGGCGCCGCTGGCGAGGTCCTCGCCGCGCTGGTCGAGCCGGCCGTGGGCGGCGACGTCGCGCGGGTCGACGGTCCGGTTCATCTTCATCTGGCGGCTCGCCTCCGCCTCGTCGTTGGTCTTCTCGGTCAGCATCCGCTCGATGGCGATCTCGGTGGGTTCGAGGTCCATGCACACGGCGACCGTGCGGATCACGTCGGGCGTGTGGACGAGCAGCGGCGCCAGGAAGTTGACGCCGACGGGCGTCATCGGCCATTCCTTCACCCAGGCGGTGGCGTGGCACCAGGGGGAGCGGGTGACCGACTCGCGCGTCTTGGCCTGCAGGAACGTGGGCTCGACGGCGTCCAGTTCGGCCGGCCAGGCGTTGCGCTTGGTCATGGCCTGGATGTGGTCGATGGGGTGGTCGGGGTCGTACATCGAGTGCACCAGAGAGGCGAGGCGGCTCTGTCCGAGGGGCTGCCGCACCCGGATGTCGGCTTCGGCGAGCCGCGCGCAGATGTCGGTCAGCTCGCGGGCCATGACGACGGCGAGACCGGAGTCGCGGTCGATCCTGCGCCCGCCCTGGGGGCGTGCGGCGCGGGCCATCGCGTTGGCCTCGGCGGCGAGCTCGCGGCTGTAGTGCATGCAGGCCACGAGATAGGCGCGGTGCTGCTCGCTGGAGGTGGAGACCATCGACTGGAGCTGGTCGTAGGACTCCTGCAGCCAGTTCGGCGCCGCCCTGTCGCCGCGCTGGGCGACGTCCTTGGCGTGCGCGTCGGGGTCGGCCGGCAGGGTGCGGGCCAGCATCTGGATGCGGGTCACGAACCCGTCGCCGTTGGCCACGTGCTTGAGGAGGGTGCCGAACCGGTCGACCAGCGCCTCCTGGTCCTCGCTGTCGCGGAGCCCGACGCCGGGTCCCTCGATCTCGATGGCGGCGGTGACGGTGCGCCGGTCGGCGTGCAGGAGCACGGCGATCTCATCCGGCCCGAACGGCGCCGCGAGCCAGCTGATACGGCCGATGCCCGGCGGCGGTCCGATCTCCACCTCGCGCCCGTCCGCGTGCACGCCCGCCTCCATGGCGCCGGAGCGGTAGGCGGTGCCCCGTCGCAGGGACCGTTTGTAGCTGCGGTTGATCTCGTACCACTTGTAGAAGGTGCGGTGCTTGTACGGGACGTACACGACGGCGAGCGCCAGCAGGGGGAAGCCGGTGAGCAGCACGATCCGCAGGGCGAGTACCGGGACGAGCAGCCCGCTCATCATGCCGAGGAACGCGCCGGCGATGATCAGCGCGATCTCGCCGGTCTCGCGGTTCTTGCCGATGATCGCGTTCGGCCGGGCACGGCCGATCAGATACGTACGGCGGGGCGTGATGGGATGGGACTGAGTCGTCAACGTCCTCCCCCTCCTGTGCTCGATTGTCCTGTGCTGCCTGAACCGCCCCGGGGAGAGCGGTTGCCGTGGGGGGTGCCGGAGGTCGGACCGGAACCGCTGCGGGGAGCGGGGGCGGCGGAGCCTCCGCCGCCGGAGCCGCGCGAACTGTGCGCGGCCACACCGCCACTGACCGGGTTGGCGGGCCGGCCGCCTCCGCCTCCGCCGCCGCTGTTCTGGGCGTTGCGCCCGCTGTGCGTCTTGATGCCCTGGGAGACGAGGGCGGCGGGCGAACTGATGAGCGCCGCGGCCTGGGAGCCGTCGGTCGCCTGCTTGCGATTGGTGCGCGCGCCCTGGATCTCGTCGCCGAAGCCGGGGACGAAGCGATAGATCATCGCGGAGGCGAAGATGGCCAGCAGGATGATGGCCAGGCCGGAGACGACGGCGGACATCGCGTTGGGGCCGTCGTCCTCGGACAGCGCGCCGGCCAGGCCGAGGACGATGACGATCACCGGCTTCACCATGATCACCGCGATCATGATGCCCGCCCAGCGGCGGACGTGGCCCCACATGTTCTTGTCGACGAGCCCGGCGTAGACGACGACGCCGAGCAGGGCGCCGACGTAGAGCAGGGCGGCCCGGATGACGAGCTCCAGCCACAGCACGCCGGCCGCGAGGATCGAGACGAGGGAGACGACGATCAGCATGACGGGTCCCCCGCCGATGTCGTCGCCCTTCTTGAGCGCCTCGGCGAAGGAGCCGAAGAAGACGTCCGACTGGCCGCCGGTGGCGGTGGACAGCACCTCGGTGACGCCGTCGGTCGCGGAGACGACGGTGTAGAGAATCAACGGGGTGAAGGCGGAGGCCAGGACCGTGAGCCAGAGGAAGCCGACTGCCTCGGAGATCGCGGTGGCGAAGGGAACGCCCCGGATGGCGCGCTTGGCCACGGCGAAGAGCCAGAGCACCAGGGTGAGGATGGTGGACGCCGCGAAGACCACCGCGTACTGGGTGCGGAAGGTGGAACTGGTGAAGTCGACCGTCGCGGTGTTCTCCACGGCCTCGCTCAGCTTGCCGATGAGGTACGCGGCGGCGTCGGCGCAACCGTGGGCGAGCGAGGTGAGGGGGTCGAGGGCGTCGTTGGTGAGCGTGGTGTCGGTGCTTGAACCGGTACCGGGGTCGCCTTCGCAGTAGTCCTTGGCCAGCCCGACAATGAGGTCGCACGGATCGTTGCTGGTGCTCGGAGACGGCGTCGGGGACGGCGCTGCACTCGCGCGGCCGGACGGCAAAAACAGAGCAGTTGTGAGGGCTCCGGTGAGAGCTGACTTCAACAGCGCGCGCAGTCGACGGCTAGCGTGCATAGGTGAAGCCTCCGTAGCCCTCGACGGCACCGGTGATTTCCTCGGTGGTCGAGGCTCGGTTGCCACTACTCACCGGCGTGGGCCCCTCTGCCTGTGAGGACGAACTGATCTTCCAGCTGTCCTCCGTCCAGACCAGCTGCTGAGTGAGTGTGAACCACGTTTCGGTCACGGGCCTCGTCGATCCCTGTCCAGCCATGCCCACGAGCCCCGTACACCAGACTTCGACCGTCGCCACGTCATCTGCGTAGTCGGTGGCCTTGGTACCCACAGGGACAGTCCTTGAGATGAACGTGAGTCCGTCCGGGGTACTGCCGTTCTCGTTGAGTCCAACATTCTTGAGGAATGCTGGCGAGTAGGCGACGTCCAGATCATTCATCAGCCGGTCGAATACAGATGGTGTGTGAGTCCGCTGGATGATCTCGTCGCGTTGGGCTTTGTCGAACATCTGGGCCGAGCCCAGCGCCACCGCGTAGTTCGCCGCCGCGCTCTGCGCCCCCTGGGCGTCGTGGGCGAAGCCGGAGGCGATGGTGCCGGTCTTGCCCGTCACGGGATCGGTGCCGGTCGGGGCGGTGGGGGCGGAGGCGGCGCTGTCGGACTTAGTGCCGCTGCCGCCCGTCGCCTTGTCAGCCGCACCGTCGCCGCTGCCGCGGTTCGCGAATGCGATCGCTCCGATCAGCAGGACCACGACCCCCACTACGGTCACGAGCGAGCGTGTGCCCCGGACCGGGCGTCGCCCGTAGGGAGGGCCGGGCTCGCCGTCGGGGAGGCGGGTGCGGGTCTGTCGGGTGCCGCCAAGGGTGCTGTAGGCGTCGTCGGGACGCCCGCCCGACTCCCTGCTGCCGTAGCCGTGCCCGTCGTCATAGCTCATGCCGCGTACGCCCCCTCAGCCGTGTGCAGTTCCGCGTAGTACGACGGTAGCGCCGCTGGTTGCCGCGCGGGCGCGGTGTGGTGACTCGACATAGGGAGACGCAACCTCAGCCGGTGGGCACGACGGACGGTGGAAGTGGGCGCGGACGGGGATGCGCGGTGAACGGCTTGGCTGACGGGTGCTCAGACGGCCATGCCGTACACGATGGTGAAGAGCGTCCCCAGTGAACCGATGATGAAGACTCCGGTCAGACCCGCCACGATCAGACCCTTCCCCTGCTCCGCGCTGAAGGTGTCGCGCAGCGCCGTGGCGCCGATGCGCTGCTTCGCGGCGCCCCAGATCGCGATGCCGAGGCAGAGCAGGATGGCGACCGCCATCACTACCTCGATCATGATGCGAGCCTCGTTGCCGAGCGTCCCGAACGGCCCCCAGTTCGGTGCGATTCCGCCGATGATGGTGGTGATGTCGCCTTTTTCGGCTGCCAGGATCATGTAAGTCACCGCCCCAGTTGGGTAGTTAGCCGCCCGCACCGGGTGGCACGGGTCGCCTTCTATCTTCGCTGATGAAACCTCGTACGCACGACGCCTTCCCGTGTCTCTTTACCCGGATCTCGCACGTTTGACCGGAGCGCCCACCCTGACCTGCGGATCCTTCTGTCATACGTGAGCAGTTGCACGATTACTCTGTGTATCACGGAGAGTGACCGGGAGCAATGAGGGGAGGTCGTGGATCCGTGGGGCGGCCGCGCCTTTCGGGTCGCACGGGGTTGGTGCCATGCGCCGCGTACGCGCTGTGCGTGCGCCTTCGTGCGCATCTGACGCTCCATCGGCGCGCAAGCTGAGGGCTTCTCGGGAACCTCGGGGAGCAGCGCTCATGCCTCGCAAGGGTCCGAAGGGTGCTTTCCGGGCCCCTGGGCGCTACTGGCTGGGTGTCAGGTCCCGGATGGCGGAGAGGGAATCCGAGGGGGACAGCGCGAGCGACTCAAGGTGGTCGAGCCCCTCGCGGTAGGTCCGCAGCTCCGGTTCGGCGTCGAGGAGCAGGGTGCCGTGCGGCAGGTCGAGATGCACGGTGTCGAGTTGGGGCACGTCGGCCTGTACGTAGGAGAAGGCGTGGCCGTGTCCGGGGTGACCGGCGGCGAAGGGGACGACGCGAAGGATGATGTGGTCCCGCTCTCCCATGGTGAGCAGGTGCCGTAGCTGATGTGCCGCCAGGCCGGATTGTTCGAAGGGCATGTGCAGCGCGGCCTCGTGGATCAGGGCGGTGAACGGGGGCGGTCCCTCCCGGAAGACCACCGTCTGCCTCTTCATCCGGAACGAAAGCCGGTGCTCGATCGCCGACTGGTCCAGGGTGGGCAGATAGCGGCGCAGGGACTCGCGGGCGTAGTCCGTCGTCTGGAGCAGTTCGGGCACACCCAGGGTGCCGGAGGTGCGGAAGGCCGTCCCGTGGTACTCGACTTCGGCCAGATCGATCAACCGCTCGGGCAGCAACCCGCGATACCCCTCCCACCAGCCTTGTCTGCGCTCGCCGGTCAGCGCCGCGAGTGCGTCGACGAGTGCGCGGTCCGTGCAGTCGTAGTGGCGGGAAAGGGTGCGCACCCTTTCCGCGCTCACGCCGTACCGGCCGGCTTCGATGTTGCTGATCCGCGCCTGGTTCCCACCGAGCAGGGCGGCCGCCTCGGTGGCGGTGATTCCCGCGCGCTCCCGGAGTTTGCGCAGTTCGGCGCCGAGCCGTCGCCGCCGGGCCGTCGGCGTCATGGGGTTGGCCATCAACATGTCTCCCGCCGGGTCACCCGCACGAGGGGTTTTCGCCATTCATTCCCCGCGATTCATGGAATGCATTCCATGCTCCCTCTAGCGTGAGCAGTGGGACAGATGCTCGGACGCACATCCGCTCGACAGGGACGGCGCGGCATCGATGTGCCGTCGGCTGCTGTCCTTCCACGTACGTCACCACTCTTGAAACGGGGAACTCATGAACCACGCCACCGTAGCGCCGCCCTGGTCCTACACACTCCATCTCCCGCACGATCCACGGTCGCCCGGCGTCGCGCGGGCGGGTCTCCGGGCCGTGTTGCAGGCGCACGGGTTGAGCGGGCTGACGGCCACCGGGGAAGTGTTGCTGAGCGAGTTGGCCACCAACGCCTACCTCCACTCGACCGGTCCGTACACCGTCCAGGTGCGCGGGGCGGGGCGCGGGCGGGTTCGGCTCAGCGTCTGGGACGGGAATCCGGAGATCCCTCCCCCCTTCTTCGGCCGGGCCGTCCCGGACCAAACGGCGGACTCCCTGTCCGCGGAGCGCGGGAGGGGCCTTCGGATCGTGGCGATGTGCGCCGACCGCTGGGGCGCATGGTCGACGGTTGACCGGCCCTGCGGGCGCGCCGGCAAGGTGCTCTGGGTCGAGTACGTCGTCAAGGACGAGTGACCCCCCACCCGTGCCGGGGGAGGTACGTCCAACCGCGCCCATCGTTCGGGTGAAACCGCGTACGGCGTGTCGTCCGTGCCACCCCGCTGCCGCACGGCCAGGAGCCCCGGGCCGCCGTTTCCACCCCGTCCCACCGGTCCCGGACGATCGGGCACAGTCCGCTCCACGAACGACGAACGGGGTGAGTGGAAATGAGCGTCGTGGGACAACCGATGGGGCGGCAGGGGCTGCGAGAGCTCGCCGGGCCACCGGGTGACGGCGGCACGGGGCCGGGGGCAGCGGACCTGCGTCACAGTGACGCGCCCTGGTCGAGGGCAGCCGTGTGTGCGGACGGCCTGCGTACCCAGTGGGGGCCCGTCCGTGCGGAACTGGAGACCGCGCACGCGGGGCTGCTCGCCGGAGCGGGCGAGCTGGTGGCGCTGACCGAACTGGCAGCAGTGCGGGACTCCTGGGAGCGGCGGATCGCGACGGCCGCCGATGAGTGCGCCGCGCTCGCCGTCAATCTGCGGGAGGTCGCGCGTACCCAGCGAGGAACGAACGAGCAGGTCCGCTCCTCGTTCGCCCGCATCGACAGTGGCGCCGAAACCACCGGTGGCAGCCGATGAACGCACCGCTCAGCTGGGGCCGCTTGCTGAAGGTGCAGTGCGGGGAGCTCGACGGTGCGGCCGACGGATGGGGGCGGATCAGCAACAGGGCCGACGCGGCGCGGGACCGGTTGGTCGGACAGATGAAGGGCGGTCTGCAGGAGACGCAGCGGGGAGAGGCGGTGGACGCGGCGCTGGCCCGCATGAAGCGGCTCGCCCGCAACTTCCAGTACGTGTACACCGAGACTGGCCTGGTCCGGTCGCTGCTGAACAGCCTGGCGCACGAGGTACGTACCCAGCAGCACGCCGTCCGGTCCGCACTGGACGAAGCCGCGGCCCTGAAGTTCACGGTGCACGCGGACGGGTCGGTGACCTACCCGTCCGGCGGGGAGGCGCTGGCCGACGGCCGGCCGCTGCGGGGTGGTACCGCATGGGGCGACGGCTACCCCGGGATCACCACCCCGATGCATGGGCTGGTGGCGGCCAACCCGAACCAGACCGCGGCCCAGGACATCGCGGACCGGATCGCCCGCGCCCTGCGGACGGCGGCGGAGACCGACTGGGAGTTCGGCCGCATCCTGCGGGACCTGAGGGCGGAAGCCGGGCTCGCGGTCCCCGACAGTGTCTGGACGGATACCGCCGCCGACGCGTCAGCGGTACGGATCGCGGCCGACGCCTACCTCCGCGACAACATCCCGTTCGACGGTACTCCGGCCGAGCGCAAGGGCTGGTGGAACGGACTGAGCCAGGAACGGCGCGAGGAGTATCTCGCCGTCTATCCCGATGTGATCGGCAACCTCGACGGAATCCCCGCGCTCGTCCGTGACACCGCGAACAGGGACAATCTCCAGCTGCTCATCGGGAAACTCGAAGGCCGCGACGACGACACGTCCCGGACCCAACTCGCCGCGCTCCAGGAGATCGAACGCCAACTGCTCGCCGTCCCCAAGCCGGGCGACCCGCCGATGTATCTCCTGGGAATCGGTGACCAGGGCAACGGACGGGCCATCGTCTCGTACGGAAACCCCGATGCGTCGAAGAACGTCGCCGCGTACGTGCCGGGCCTGAACACGGCGTTGGACGAGGGATTCGCCAGGGACGATCTGAAGCGGGCCCGAGATACGGCAATCAACGCGCGTGACATCGACCCGTCCACGGCTTCCATCGCATGGCTGGGGTACGACGCTCCGCAACTCGTGGACGGATGGTCGAGCTTGGCCGTCACGGGTACCGGGCGAGCGGAGAAGGGAGGCACGGCTTTCTACGGCTTCATGGAGGGGATCGCCGCGACGAACGAGCATGACGACCCGCACCTGACCGCGATCGGGCACTCGTACGGATCCCGAACGGTGGGCGCGGCCACTCAGGAGGAGGACGGAATCCCCGGGGTTGACGACATCGTGCTCGTGGGGAGCCCTGGGGTTGGGGTCGATCGCGCCGAGGATTTGCGAGTGGGGAGGGATCACGTGTTCGTCGGAGCGGCGGAAAATGACATCGTGACGAAAATGCCGACGGGCGTCGAGGCTGCGTCTCTTTCCGGGCTACTTCAAGGCTCCCCGGCAGGAGCAATTGTTGACCCCGCTGGGGACGATATTTGGTTTGGCAAAGATCCCGCGAGTCAGGCTTTTGGTGCGCGGAGGTTTCAGGTAGGGGATGGGCCTACGTTCCCCTCCCTTAAGGCTCATTCGAACTATTTTGACCTGCAGGCGGATCCTGTATCGGTCGGGAATATTTCCTTCATCATCACTAATAAGTCGGATCAGATCCAAAGAGAGGTGTATCGGTGAGGCGATGGTCATGGTTGCTATCTCCACTTTTGATGGCCCTGTGTGTTACGTCTGGTTGTACCAATTCGACAACCGTGGTGGGAGGTTCGAGGGTCCAAATGGACATGCAAAGTGCAGCCGAGCAGGCGGACGGGATTTTGGACTCCGTTATTCGTGAAATTAGTCCAGTAATTCGGTGGACGCATGGGCCGACTACTACGGGAAGCTGTGAAGTTACGCGCAGGCGCACGGTGATGACCATCGTTTCGTCGGAGCGTCGCGGAAATCTTCTTGGAGTCGTTGATCGGCAGTGGCGTAAAGATGGTTACGTAATTGATGCCGTAAATGACAGTGCGGAATTCCCTGCGATTTACGCAAAGACGAAAGAGGGTTTTCGTGTGACGCTCCGCGTCGGAGGCGAAGGGCAGGTTTTCTTCCAGGTCGACAGCCCCTGCGTCAAGTACTCCGAAGTCGCTGATTCCGCTAGTAAGCCCAATACGCCCTCCTACGAGGGCATGGAGAACATTCCTCGGCCCAACATTCACTCCGACTTCTGGTCCGCCACGAAGGTCTGAGCGCGGCGAGAGGTGAGGAGAGGTGGAGCCGGGAGGGCGGGATGAGGAGGGCTGGGGTGGGTCCTCTGGAGTTGAGGTGTATGCCCGGTTCCGCCTCAACTCCGTAGGCGGGCGGCGAGTTTGAGTCTCCAATTGGGTCCTGGGGCCCATGCCGGGGGTGGGGCCGGTGTGGTGGTCTGAGTGTCGTGGCGGCCTGCCACCGCGCCCATTCAGCAGCTGGGGGACCCCACGTGTCTGGCATACGAGAACTCGTAGTCCTGGGTGACGGCGCACCAGATGGTGTAGCGGAACCTTTGGGGCCGCGCTCGCTGCCGAGGGCGCTGCAGGCCGTACTGGTTCTCGTCCGCCTGTTGTTCGTCGTGACGATCGTCGGTGTCGTCAATGTGCTCGCCCTCGCGTCCTCCGTGGACGCGGTGGACGGGCGGCTGCTCGGGATGGTGCTGTACGCGGCGCTGCCGGGGTTCGTCGGGCTGGCGTTGTCGCTGTACGTACGTACCGGGGGCCGCTGGATCCGGTGGGGGCTCATCGCGGTCCACGTCTGGCTCGTGCTCGGAGCCGTGTCGGCCCTCAGCGTTGGCGAGGGCGGGCCGGGCGTTCCGCACCTGGTGATGCCGGTCGCGGTTCTTGTTCTTCTCCTGCGTAGCGACGCGCGTAGATGGTTCGCCCTCGCGTGTGACGAGCGCGACTTATCGAAGCCGTTCGACATCGCCGGGCTGATGGCGCGGGCGCGGGACCGTGGACAGAGTGCCCTGGAGTACCTGGGGATGGTCCTTGTCGTCGTGGCCCTGGTGGGCGCGATGTCGGCCACGGGAGTGGGCACCCAGCTCACCGGCGAGATCCGTAACGCCATCTGCGAACTGACCGGCGGTGGGTGCTCCTCGCGGGGCGGTGACGCCGTGGCGGGCGGCGGCACGGAGCCGAACGCCGGCACCGTCGGCGGATCGGTCAGCGGCGGATCGGTCAGCGGCGGGACAGTTGGCGGCGGATCGGCCAGCGGCGGATCGGCCAGCGGCGGGACGGCCGACGGCGGGACGGCCAGCGGCGGATCGGCCGACGGCGGTACCACCACCGGTAGCACCACCACCAGTGGTACCAGCACCACCGGCGGCTCCACCGGCACCAGTACCACCGGCGGCTCCACCGGCACCAGTACCACCGGCGGCTCCACCGGCACCAGCACCACCGGCGGCTCCACCGGCACCAGTACCACCGGCTCCACCGGCACCACCAGCTCGACCGGCACCACCACCGGCGCCCCCGAAGACGACGACACCGTCCCCCAGCACGCCCAAGTGGCGCGCCCCTCCGGCGGTTCCGGGGGCGGGAGCCGTGGCGGATTCTTCGACGGCCTGGTCGGCGACGGGCTCTGGGGCGACGTCGAGGGTGCGGTGAAGACGGTTCTGAACCCCGTGGAGAGCCTCACCGGCCTCGGCGACCAGTGGTCGAAGGACACCCGTGGCGCTGGCGCCAAGTGGACCGGGGGGGACTGGGCGGGGGCCGTGGGGGAGTGGGTCGACGCCTCCGGCGGTGTCGGTGTCGGGGACATGGGCCTGCCGGGCTCGGGCACCCGGGTCGGGGCGGAGGTGCGGGCGCAGGAGCGTCAGTACCTCGCCGACCGGATCCCGGTGAACGGCAGCGCGGCCGGGCGCAAGGGGTGGTGGGACGGGCTCAGCCAGGGCGACCGCGACCGGTATCTCGAACTGCTGCCGGACCGGATCGGCAACCTCGACGGGATACCCGCCGACGTGCGGGACCGGGCGAACCGGCAGAACCTCCAGGATCTGATCGCCAGGCTGGAGGGCCGGAAGGACAAGAAGTCGCAGACGATGCTGGCCGGCCTGAAGGAGATCGACCGGCAGCTCAAGCAGGGGTCGCAGCCGCCGATGTTCCTGCTCGGCATCGGGGACGAGGGCAACGGCCGGGCGATCGTCTCGTACGGGAACCCCGATCTCTCGCGGAACGTGTCGGCGTACGTGCCGGGGCTGAACACGTCCCTGGACGAGGAGTTCGCGAAGAACGACCTGAAGCGGGCCAGGGACACCGCGATCGGCGCGCAGGGGTACGACAGTTCCAGCGCCTCCATCGTCTGGCTGGGGTACGACGCCCCGCAGCTCCCCGGCGACGGCGGGGTGGCCGGTTACTTCGCCATCATGGGGACCGCCAGGGCGGAGAAGGGCGGCGCCGCGTACAACGACTTCTGGAGCGGGCTCACCGCCACCAGTAAGGTCAAGGACCCGCACTTCACGGCGATCGGGCACTCCTACGGCTCCCGGACCGTGGGGGCGGCGGCGCAGCGGCTGGGCGGGATTCCGGGGGTCGACGACATCATCCTCGTCGGCAGTCCGGGTGTCGGGGCGGACCACGCGGTGGATCTCGGGGTGGGCGCCGGGCACGTGTTCGTGGGCTCGGCGGCCAACGACCCGGTGACGAAGCTGCCGTCGAAGACGCAGGTGGCGGTCGGGTCGGCCGGTCTGATCCTCGGGCCGGCGGGCGCCTATCTGGCCGGTGATCTGGCCGATCCGGGCGACGACGACCTCTGGTTCGGGAAGGATCCGGCGAGCAAGGCGTTCGGCGCGCGGCGGTTCCCGGTCGATCCCGGTCCGCCGGTGATCAGCGGGAACGGACTCAGCGGTGAGGCGCACTCGCAGTACTTCGACCCGGTGCGCGACGCGGTGTCGGCCGACAGCATTGCCCTGATCGTGTCGGGGAACTCCAGCCATCTCAGGATTGAGGAACAGCGATGAGGCGAACGCTCCGTACGGTGGCCGTGGCGTTGGCGTTCGGTCTGGCACTGGCCGGCTGCGCGGACGGGGCGCAGCCGGGGAAGGAATCGGCGATGGACATGCAGGAGGCGGCCGAGCGGTCCGACGCGATGCTCGACGACGTGCTGAGGGCGATCGATCCCGAGGTGCAGTGGGCGCACGGGCCGACCACCACCGGTAGTTGCGACGTGACGCGGCGGCGCACCGTGATGACGATCGTGTCGGCCGAGCGGCGGTCGGAATTCCTGGCCCAGGTGGAGAGGTACTGGCGGGACGCCGACTACACGATCAAGGCGCACAACCGGGACGAGGAGTTCCCGGCGGTGTACGCGCAGTCCGGCGGCTTCGGCGTCAGCGTGAGTTTCCGCGGTCACGGGCAGGCGTTCCTGGAGGCGGACACTCCGTGTGTCCGGGAGTCGGAGGTGTCCGGGTCCGCCTCGAAGCCGAACGGGCCCGCGTACGAGGGCGTGTACCCGCTGCCTCGGCCCAACGTCCGCTCCGACCACTGGTCGGCGGGAGCGTCCTGACGGAGATTCAGTGGCCGGTGTGAGCCCCCGATGCCTCGAACGCTTCGTACACACCCTCGAAACCACCCATGAACCTGCCCCGCGTGGGGGATGGTTGGGGGGTGCGGAAATACTGGTGGTTCGTCGGCGGTGGAATCGGGCTGTGCCTGTGCTTCGTCGGGCTGCTCGTCGTCGGCACGTACTCCGCCGCCGCGGGCGTCGGTGGTGCGGGCGGGTCGGTGGGCTTGGCGAAGGGGGCGGTACCGGCCCGGTACCAGCCGTTGGTGCAGAAGTGGGGCGCCCTCTGCCCCGCGATCAATCCGGCGCTCCTCGCGGCGCAGCTCTACCAGGAGAGCGGCTGGAACCCGCGGGCGCAGAGTCACGCGGCGGCGCAGGGGATCGCGCAGTTCATCCCGGGCACCTGGGCCACCCACGGCATCGACGGGGACAAGGACGGCGACCGGGACGTCTGGGACCCGGCGGACGCGATTCCCTCGGCCGCCTCGTACGACTGCGAGCTGGCCGGGTACGTGAAGGACGTGCCGGGCGATCCGACGAACAACATGCTGGCCGCGTACAACGCCGGGGCGTACCGGGTGATCCGGGCGGGTGGAGTTCCGGCCATCTCGGAGACGCAGAACTACGTCAAGATCATCCGGTCGCTGGAGAAGAGCTTCGCCGCTCCGGTAGGCCGCGTCCAGCCCTCGCAGCAGGCGGCCGGGGCGATCTACTTCGCGCAGGAGAAGCTCGGCACGCCCTATCTGTGGGGCGGCAACGGCACCGCTGACCAGGGCGGACGGTTCGACTGCTCGGGGCTGACGCAGGCCGCCTACCGCACGGTGGACATCGAGCTGCCCCGCGTCGCCAACGACCAGTACAACGCAGGTCCGCACCCCTCGCGCGACCAACTGCTCCCGGGCGACCTGGTGTTCTTCTCGGACGATCTCAGCAATTCACGGGCCATCCACCACGTCGGGCTCTATGTTGGGGGCGGGTACATGATCAACGCTCCGTACACGGGGGCCGTGATCAGGTTCGACAAGATCGACACGCCCGACTACTTCGGCGCGACCCGGGTCACCAAGGACGGGGCGGCGGCGCTGCCGACCGACCTTCCGGAAGCCTGACGGGGCGTCGGCGATGGCCGGAACTCTGCGTGAGCCCCAGGCCCTGAGCTGCGACGATGAGTCACTCTTCGATAACGTCCTGGTGATCATTCGGTGGAGTACGGAACCGGCGGGAGCGTCAGGCCGTTCCCTGGACTGGGGCAGAACGCGCACTGACCATGCGTCGGTGCCCGGACGACGGTGGTGCGCGCGCTGATGCGGGCGCCGCTGTCACGCGGTACAGGGATCGCACCGAACCACGGGGGTACGACCAAGTGCGGCGCGCACGGACGCGCGCCGCGGCAGCAGACAAGGCAAGGGGCCGCGGCAGATGGCTGGACTCGCACTCGAAGGGTCGAACCCCGACGTCAGCCTGCTCTACGACATCAACGGCCTCGCGAAGGCCGCCCCCACCTGGTTCGACCGGGTCATGGAGTTCGTCGGTGAGTACGGGATCATGTGCGCGATGGTCCTGGTGGTCCTGTGGTGCTGGTGGAGCGTCCGCCGGCGGGGCTCGCTGGAGGACTCGGTCGGCGCGGTCGCCGCGATGGTCTGGGCGCCGCTGGCCGCGGGCATCGCCCTGCTGGTGAACATCCCCATCCGCGGGTTCGTGGAACGCCCCCGTCCGTTCGTCGACCACGAGGGTCTCGACGTGCTGGTCGCGGGGAAGACCGACTTCTCTTTCGTCAGCGACCACGCGACCATGGCCATGGCGCTGGCGGTCGGCGTCTTCGTCGCGCACCGGAGGTTCGGGTTCGCCGCGCTCGCGCTGGCCTTCGTGGAGGGTTTCTGCCGCGTCTACATGGGTGTGCACTACCCGACCGACGTCATCGGCGGTCTCGCCCTCGGTACGGCCGTGGCGCTGCTGCTCGCCCCGCTCGCCATGGCGCTGCTGACCCCGCTGGTCGCGGCCGTCGCCCGGTCCGGCCGGGCGGGCGTGCTCGTACGGTCACGACGGGCGCAGGCTCCGGTGGCCGCCGGGGGTCACGGCGACCCGCGGGGCATCCCCGAGCCGCGGCCGGGCAGCGGCGGCGCGGGCGGGATCGGCGAGAAGGACCTGGCGGCCTGAGGCCGGAGCCGGCACGCGGGACGGGACGCAGGACGGGAGCGGGTCGCGCACACGGCGCGGCCCGCTCCCGCGCGTCCGGCCACGGAAGCGGGCGCCCCGGCGCCCCGGAAGCGGGCGGCGGCCCGTGTCATGGCGCCGCGGAGGGGTGATGTCCCGTGCCGCCGCCGAGGAGGCCGGCAGCCCGTGGCACCGCGAGCCCCGGTACGTACGCCGTCACGCCGGCCCGTCACCGCCGGGTGCGGTGCTCCTCGGCGTCCGTGCGGGCCTTGTCGCGGGACCGGCGGGCGGGGCCCGACCAGCCGCAACTGCACCGGGCGAGGCAGAACGAGCCCTTTTCGATCGTCGTCGTGAGGTGGTCCGGCGGGCCGCTTGCGCCGGGCGGGGCCGGGACGGCGGTCGGTGCGGGGGAGACGGG
This sequence comes from uncultured Streptomyces sp., assembly GCF_947488945.1. Taxonomy (GTDB): domain Bacteria; phylum Actinomycetota; class Actinomycetes; order Streptomycetales; family Streptomycetaceae; genus Streptomyces. Next base: position 129,690 of record NZ_CANLBS010000021.1, on the reverse strand, counting down.
GGCGCCGGAGGCGGGGGCGGAGGCTTCCTGGTGCACCTGCCCACGGTACCGGCGGTGGCCCGACGGGCGTCAGGCGTACTGGGTGAAGGGCGGACGAACACCATCGTGCGGGTGGGGCGGCGTGACGGGGGGCCGGGGCCGTCGTTAAGCGGAGCGGGTGGCAGCGGTGAGGTTCGGTCCGGCGACAGGTCGTCGGGGGATGGCGGGCGATGGCGGTGCGGCAGCACGGGCAGCAGCACAGACACGGGAAGAACGGCGTGCGGGCTCTGGCGGCCCTGGCGGCGGCGGGCGTGGTGGCGGTGGCGGCCGGGTGCTCGGCCCCGGGGGGCGACATGGCGAACGCCTCGGCCGACGGGCCGGTGGCCGAGCAGCCCGCGGCGGTCCTGGGGCGGGCGGCCGACGTGCTGGCCGAGGCCGGTGGCGCGGAGACCCGGACGTCCATGGAGACGTCGTCCGGCGGGACGCGGGTCACCATCCGGGGGCAGGGCACGTACGACTTCCGTCGGCAGACCGGCTCGGTGAAGGTCGTGCTGCCCAAGGACCCCGCCGGGACGGAAAAGCACCGGCCGATCACCGAGCTGCTGGCACCGGGCGCGCTGTACATGATGAACCGCGGTGCCGGGGTGCCCGACGGCAAGTGGGTCAAGGTGGAGACCGCGGGCCTCGCCGACGGCAACCTCGTGACCGGAGGGGTCACCGACCCGACGGCGGCGGCCGAACTCCTGCGCGGCGCCAGCGGTGTGCGTGAGGTGGGCGCCACGGAGCTGGCCGGGGTGAAGGTGCGCCACTACCGGGGCACCGCGGACATCGGCCGGGCCGCTGCGGCGGCCTCCCCGCTGTCGCGGGACGCGCTGACGGCCGCGGCGAAAGGGTTCAGCACGGACGCGGTGCCCTTCGACGCCTACCTCGACGAGGAGGGACGGCTGCGCAAGGTGCGCCACCGGTTCCGCTTCTCGGCGCAGGGCCCGCAGGTCACCGTGGTGTCGACGCTCCTGCTGTACGGGTTCGGGATGCCGGTCGAGGTCGAGCTGCCCGACGACGCGGACATCTACACCGGCGAGATCCAGCAGGGCTGAGCGGTGACGGCTCCCGGCACGGCGCACCGGGCGCGATCGATGGGCGGGGCCGTAGAGGGGGTCGTCGGGCGGGGTGGGGGAGCCCGGTTGGGAGGGGCCGAAATGGTCCGTCCGTGTCATGCGCCTCGGGCGGGACGCTCCCTACGCTTGGGGCCTGTGCGCCAGAGGCCGGCGACGGCAGAGAGAGGTGACGCAGGTGGTGACGCTCAGCGCTCCGGGCGCTCATGACGGGGTGGCTCTGGCCGAGATCGAACTCTGCGGGGAGCTGATGATCGCGGCTTCGGCCAGCGGCGACGAGCGGCTCAGCGTGGATCGCATCGACGAGGTGCTCGACGTCCGGGTCCACCGCCCGCACGCCGGACAGGCTCCGGCCGTCCCGACCCGTTCCGGGCGGCGCACCACGATCCCGCGCCAAGCGGACCCGCGCGGCTGACCGGGGTCGGGCCGGTGCGGCTCGTCGGAACCGTCGCACCGGCGGGCATCCCGGAACGGACTACGGAAACGACCCCGCACACGTTCACGGAAAAGATCACGGAACAATGTGATGATTCCGACATTGTGGACCGGCGGCGGCCGAGGCCGGTTCTCGGGCCCGGTCTTCGGGTGCGATCCACGGATGCCGTGCGCCCGCAGCGCCCGGCCGGGTCAGGTGCGCAGCAGGCGGGCGATGGCCTTGGTGGCCTCTTCGACCTTGGCGTCGATCTCGGCCCCGCCCTTCACCGCGGCGTCCGCGACGCAGTGGCGCAGGTGCTCCTCCAGCAGTTGGAGCGCGAAGGACTGCAGCGCCTTCGTGGAGGCCGAGACCTGGGTGAGTATGTCGATGCAGTAGACGTCCTCGTCGACCATCCGTTGCAGGCCGCGGACCTGGCCCTCGATCCGGCGGAGCCGTTTCAGGTGTTCGGTTTTCTGGTGGTGGTAGCCGTGCACGCCGCGGTCGTGATCGGTGACGGCACGGGTCGCGGGCGCGGTCTCCGGTCGCTCGGATTCCGCTGTTCCGGCGGCCTCGGTGCTGGTCATGGGTCCTCCGCGGTCGTCTTTCCTCGTACGCTGCCGGGTGTATACCCCCCGTGGGTATAGCGTAACGAATCGAGCCGAAACGTGACCGGGGGGCCGTGCTGATCACCGTGTTCGATGGGCGACACTGAAGAATGCCGGTTAGCCGTGGCCGGATGATGCGCCTAGCATCAGCCTGACCGAATCCAAAGCACCCCGAGGACCCCACGTGCGCTTTCGTCTGACCCCCAGGGAGACGAGCTTCTACGACATGTTCTCCGCCTCAGCGGACAACATCGTCACGGGCTCGAAACTCCTGATGGAACTGCTCGGAGCGGATTCTGCCTCCCGTCTCGAGATCGCGGAGCGTATGCGGGCGGCGGAACACGCGGGTGACGACGCGACCCACGCGATCTTCCACCAGCTCAACTCCTCCTTCATCACGCCGTTCGACCGCGAGGACATCTACAACCTGGCGTCCTGCCTCGACGACATCATGGACTTCATGGAGGAGGCCGTCGACCTGGTCGTCCTGTACCAGGTGGAGGAGCTTCCCAAGGGCGTCGAACAGCAGATCGAGGTCCTGGCGCGGGCGGCCGAGCTGACCGCCGAGGCCATGCCCGGTCTGCGCACGATGGACAACCTCACGGAGTACTGGATCGAGGTCAACCGTCTGGAGAACCAGGCCGACCAGATCCACCGCAAGCTGCTCGCCCAGCTCTTCAACGGCAAGTACGACGCCATGGAGGTGCTGAAGCTGAAGCAGATCGTGGACGTGCTGGAAGAGGCGGCCGACGCGTTCGAGCACGTCGCCAACACCGTGGAGACCATCGCGGTCAAGGAGTCCTGAACCTCGTGGACACCTTCGCGCTGATCGTGACCATCGGTGTCGCGCTCGGCTTCACGTATACCAACGGCTTCCACGACTCCGCGAACGCCATCGCCACCTCGGTCTCGACCAGGGCGCTGACCCCGCGGGCCGCCCTGGCGATGGCCGCGGTGATGAACCTCGCCGGCGCCTTCCTGGGCCAGGGGGTCGCCAAGACCGTCAGTGAAGGCCTCATCGCCACGCCCGAGGGCCACAAGGGGATGGGCATCCTCTTCGCGGCGCTGGTCGGAGCGATCATCTGGAACCTGGTCACCTGGTACTACGGCCTTCCGTCGTCGTCCTCGCACGCCCTCTTCGGCGGCATGGTCGGCGCGGCCCTGGCCGGCGGGACGATGGTCCACTGGGACGGCGTCCTGGAGAAGATCGTCATCCCGATGTTCCTCTCCCCGGTCATCGGCCTGGTCGGCGGTTACCTGGTGATGGTCGCCATCATGTGGATGTTCCGCAACGCCAACCCGCACAAGGCCAAGCGCGGTTTCCGCATCGCGCAGACCGTCTCGGCGGCCGGCATGGCCCTCGGCCACGGTCTCCAGGACGCGCAGAAGACGATGGGCATCGTGGTGATGGCCCTGGTCATCGCCGGCGTCGAGGGTCCGAACGACGCGATCCCGGTCTGGGTGAAGATCGCCTGCGCGATGATGCTGTCGCTCGGCACCTACGCGGGCGGCTGGCGCATCATGCGCACGCTCGGCCGGAAGATCATCGAGCTGGATCCGCCGCAGGGGTTCGCGGCCGAGACCACCGGTGCGTCGATCATGTTCGGCTCCGCGTTCCTCTTCCACGCGCCGATCTCCACCACCCACGTCATCACCTCGGCGATCATGGGCGTCGGCGCCACCAAGCGGGTCAACGCCGTGCGCTGGGGCGTCGCCAAGAACATCATCCTGGGCTGGTTCATCACCATGCCGGCGGCCGCGCTGGTCGCGGCCGGCAGCTACGGCCTGGTGTACCTGCTCTTCGGCTGAGGCGGAACGGGCCGCCACCTGAAGAACGCGCCGCCCGTCAGGACGGGCCGCCACCTGAAGAACGCGCCGCCCGTCCCCGCACATGGGTCCGCCCCCGCTCTCCTCCCGGAGAGCGGGGGCGGACCCTTTCGCCTTGCGGTGGCACCGCCATGCAGCACCGCGAGGCCGTTCCTGGGGCGGACCGGCACGGGGCCGGTCCGCCGGGAGGCTTATCCGAAGCGGCCGGAGATGTAGTCCTCGGTGGCCTGGACCGACGGGTTGGAGAAGATCCGCTCCGTCTCGTCCATCTCGATGAGCCGGCCGGGCTTGCCGACCGCGGAGAGGTTGAAGAACGCCGTGCGGTCCGAGACACGGGCCGCCTGCTGCATGTTGTGGGTCACGATGACGATGGTGAAGCGCTCCTTCAGCTCACCGATCAGGTCCTCGATGGCGAGGGTGGAGATCGGGTCGAGCGCGGAGCACGGCTCGTCCATCAGCAGCACGTCCGGCTCGACCGCGATGGCGCGGGCGATGCACAGGCGCTGCTGCTGGCCGCCGGAGAGGCCGGAGCCCGGCTTGTTCAGGCGGTCCTTGACCTCGTTCCAGAGGTTGGCGCCCTTGAGCGACCGCTCGACGACGTCGTTCAGCTCGCTCTTGCGGGTCTTCCCGGCGAGCCGCAGGCCGGCCGCCACGTTGTCGAAGATCGACATGGTGGGGAAGGGGTTCGGCCGCTGGAAGACCATGCCGACCGTGCGGCGCACGGCGACCGGGTCCACCTGGGAGCCGTAGAGGTTCTCGTCGTCCAGCAGCACCTTGCCCTCGACGCGGCCGCCGGGGGTGACCTCGTGCATCCGGTTCAGGGTGCGCAGGAAGGTGGACTTGCCGCAGCCGGAGGGGCCGATGAAGGCGGTCACGGAGCGGGGCTCCACGGTCATCGAGATGTCCTCGATGGCCTTGTGGGACCCGTAGTAGGCGGTCAGTCCGCTGATGTCGATGCGCTTGGCCATGTGAATCACTGCTTCTTTCGGAGGTCGCCGATGGCCGCGTCAGCGACCGGTCTTGGGGGCCTTCCAGCGGGCGATGCCGCGGGCCACCAGGTTCAGGATCATGACGAAGGCGATCAGCACCAGGGCTGCGGCCCAGGCGCGGTCGTAGGACGCGGCCTCGCCGATCCGGTACTGCTCGTAGATGTAGAACGGCAGTGAGGACTGGGCGCCTTCGAACGGGTTGGCGTTGATGAGCTGGCTGCCGAAGACCAGCAGGATGATCGGCGCGGTCTCGCCGGCGATGCGGGCGATCGCGAGCATGACGCCGGTGGCGATGCCGCCGATCGCGGTCGGCAGGACCACCTTCAGGATGGTGCGCCACTTGGGGATGCCGAGGGCGAGGGAGGCCTCGCGGAGCTCGTTGGGGACGAGCTTGAGCATCTCCTCGGTGGAGCGGACCACCACGGGGATCATCAGGATGGTCAGGGCCAGCGCGCCCATGAAGCCGGAGCCGTCCCAGTCCATGATCAGCATGACCGACAGGATGAAGAGGCCGGCCACGATGGACGGGATGCCCGTCATCACGTCGACGAAGAAGGTGACGGCCTTGGCGAGCGCGCCCTTGCCGTACTCCACCAGGTAGACGGCGGTCAGCAGGCCGAGCGGTGCGGAGATCACCGTGGCGATGCCGACCTGCTCCAGGGTGCCGATCAGCGCGTGGTAGACGCCGCCGCTGGCCTCGCTGCCGAGGACGCCGGCCATGGAGTGGGTGAGGAAGTAGCCGTCGAGGCGCTCGGAGCCGTTCTTGATCGTGGTCCACAGCAGCGAGGCGAGCGGGACGACGGCGACCAGGAAGCAGACCCAGACCACACTGGTGGCGAGGCGGTCCTTGGCCTGGCGCTTGTTCTCCACGATCGAGGTGGCGACGTAGGAGAGGGCCAGGAAGAGCAGCGCGGAGACGATGCCCCACTGGATGTGGCTGTGCCAGCCGGCGGCCGCGCCGAGGCCGCAGCCGAGGGCCACGGCGAGGACGGCGAAGCCGATCGGGGACCAGCGGGGGAGGGTGCGGCTGCTGAGACCGCCCTTGTTCCGGGACGGCGGCACGGGGGCCGGGCGGTCCTGGACTCCGGTGGATGCGTGGCTCATGCGTTGGCCCCCGAGTACTCCTTGCGGCGGGCGATGATGAGCCGGGCCGCGCCGTTGACCAGCAGGGTGAGGACGAACAGGACGAGGCCCGAGGCGATCAGGGCGTCCCGTCCGAGTTCGTTGGCCTCGTCGAACTTGGCCGCGATGTTCTGTGCGAAGGTCCCGCCGCCGGGGTTGAGCACGTGCAGCGAGATGAGGAAGCTGGGCGAGAGGACCGTGGCGACGGCCATCGTCTCGCCGAGCGCGCGGCCGAGGCCCAGCATCGAGGCGGAGATGATGCCGGAGCGGCCGAACGGCAGCACCGAGAGGCGGATGACCTCCCAGCGGGTGGCGCCCAGGGCGAGCGCGGCTTCCTCGTTCATCTTCGGGACCTGGAGGAAGACCTCGCGGCTGACGCTGGTCACGATCGGCAGGATCATGATCGCGAGCAGGATGCCGACGGTGAAGAGCGAGCGGGCGACGCCGACCTCGGTCTTCTCGAAGAGGTACGTCCAGCCGAAGAACTGGTCGAGCCAGAGGTTCAGGCCCTCCAGGTACGGCACCAGGACCAGGGCGCCCCAGATGCCGTAGACGATGCTGGGCACCGCGGCGAGCAGGTCGATCACGTATGCGAGGGGCGCGGCGATCTTGCGCGGGGCGTAGTGCGAGATGAACAGGGCGATGCCGACGGCGATCGGAACCGCGATGACCATCGCGATGATCGAGCTGACGACGGTGCCGAAGAGGAGGACCGCGATCCCGAAGACCGGCGGGTTGCCGGCGGGGTTCCAGTCGAAGGTGGTGAGGAAGTTGCCCTCGTTCTTCGAGAGGGCGATGACCGCGCGGTAGCTCAGGAAGACGGCGATGGCCGCCATGATCACGAGCAGCAGGATGCCCGAGCCCCGGGAGAGGCCCAGGAAGACCTTGTCGCCGACGCGCCCGGTGGACGTCGGGCGCCTTCGTTCGGCCGGCGGAGCCGGGGGGATGTCTATCGGTGTGGTGGAAGCCATGGTCTTTCCGGTCTGTGTGGGGGAGCGGGAGCTCCCCTGGCGGCGGTGCACCGGATGGGAGGGGCGGGCCGGTCCGCAGTGGTGCCGGGCCGGCCCGCCGGGTGTCGCGTTCCGCGGGGCCGGGGCCCCGCGGGTCTCCGCCGGGGCGGAGGGGGTGGTTACGAGAGGGCGGCGACCGTCTCGCGGACCTTGCTGTTGATCTCGGCGGGGATCGGGGCGTAGCCGGCCTCGGTGAGGATGCTCTGGCCCTCCTCCGAGGAGGTGTAGGTCAGGAAGGACTTCACGGCGCCGAGAGTCTCGGGGTTGTTGCCGGTGTCGCAGACGACCTCGTACGTCACGAGGACCAGCGGGTAGGCGCCGTCGGCCTTGGTGGTGTAGTCGAGGTCCAGGGCGAGGTCCTTGCCGGTGCCCTTGATCTTGGCGGCGGCGATGGCCTTGGAGGCGTTCTCCGAGGTGGCCGCGACCGGGGCGGCGCCACCGGTGTTGACGTCGACGGTGGTGATGCTCTGCGACTTGGCGTAGGAGAGCTCGAAGTAGCCGATCGAGCCGTCGACCTGCTTCACCTGGGCGGCGACGCCGGAGGAGCCGGACGCGGCCTGGCCACCGGGGGCCGGCCACTTCTTCTCGGCCTCGTACTTCCAGTCGCTCGGGGCGGCGGCGGCGAGGTACTTGCCGAGGTTCTGCGTGGTGCCGGAGTCCTCGGAGCGGTGGAAGGGCTGGATGGCCTTGTCCGGGAGGTCGACGCCGTCGTTGAGGGCGGCGATCGCCGGGTCGTTCCACTTCTTGATCTTCGTGTCGAAGATCTTGGCGAGGGTCGGGGCGTCCAGCGTCAGCTTCTCGACGCCTTCCAGGTGGAAGCCGACCGCGATCGGGCCGCCGACCATCGGCAGGTTGATGCCCTGGCCGGTCTTGCAGATCTTCTTGGACTCGGTGACCTCTTCGGGCTTGAGCGCCGAGTCGGAACCGGCGAAGCCGACGGTGCCCTGGTTGAAGGCGATGATGCCTTCGCCGGACGACGACGACTTGTAGTTGACCTGGGCGCCGGAGCAGGCGGCCATGTAGTTCTTGACCCAGAGGTCCATGGCGTTCTTCTGCGCGCTGGAGCCGGAGGCGAGCAGCTGGCCCTCGGCGCCGTCACAGGCGATGTCCGAAGCCGCGGCCTTCGTCTCGCCGGCGCCACCGGTCGAACCGCTGTTGTTGTCGTCCGAACCGCACGCCGTGAGGACCAGGGCGCCGGAGACGGCGAGGGCACCGAGCGCGGTGGCACGAAGCCGGTTCTTGCGCTGAAGCTTCACTTTCGGGTGTTCCTTCCAGGAGCCGCCGTGGTCTGCATGTTCTACGACGGCGTGCGATGAGGAGTGGTGCGTCGGCTTCGCCTCGCACCTTGTACGTCCGAAATTAGGCAGATCAGGTGAAGCGGCCTACGGGGGAGAGTGAACGGAAGGTGAACCGTGTCGGACGGTGCGGGGCCGCCGTCTCCGGGTGCGCTGCGGAGCCGGACGGGCGGGGCGGCCGGGACCGGGGCCAGCCGGGGGGTCCTGGGATGGCCAGGGAGGCCGGAGGAAGGCGGATGCGCAGGTGGGGAGGGGTGCGGCCGGGGTTGATGGCACCGGCGCGTCCGGGCGCCGCGCCGGACCGACGGCGTACGGACGGCCTTAACCGTGGCGCGTGCGCCGGAGCGCACCCGGCGCGCGCTCTTGCGCCCGCGCCGGTCGTGCGCTGCGGGGCGGACCGAAGGGGCCAGGACCGGTCAGGTCCCGGGACCGTGACCGCCGCCGGTCAGCCCTTGAGGACCGACACCGGCAGGGCGTCGAGCGGGATCCGGTCGTCGGGGCGGGTCAGCCGGGTGCGGGCCTCGGCGGGGGGCAGCCAGAGGATGCGGTCGACCTCGTCGTTGGGCGTGAACGAACCGCCCGTCGCCTCGGCCTCCCAGTACCGGACCTCCTTCGGCCGCCCGTGGGCCTCGTACCGCAGGGTCGGCAGCGGGGCGCCCGGTACGCAGTGGTGGCCGGTCTCCTCCAGCACCTCGCGCACGGCGGCGTCCAGGGCGTCCTCGTCCCGCTTCAGCTTGCCCTTGGGCAGCGACCAGTCGTCGTAGCGGGGCCGGTGGACCAGGCAGACCTCCAGGGCCCCGTCGTCCGCCGCGCGCCGCCAGAGCACGCAGCCGGCGGCCCGCACCGTCCCCGTGTGGCTCACGACGCCCTCACCGCCGCGAACGGCCAGCTCTCCCGGAAGAGTCCGCGGGCGGCCTCCACCTCGTGGCGCTGGTCCGCGTGCAGCACGCCGAGCGCGTACGCGGTCGCCGGAGCGATCCGGGGCGTACGGGCCGCCGAAGCGGCGGCGGTGGCGGCCTCGGCGGCGTCCCGGTGCAGGTCCAGGGCGTGCACCGGCGCGACCAGGACCGGGTCGGGCGCCCCCCGGACCACCTCGTGGGCGTACCGGTGCAGCCGCAGCAGCAACCGGGTCTGGTGCCACAGCGCGTCGTGCGCCTCGTTGTACGGCTCGGAGGACTCGTCGGCCGGCAGTGCCGCCACCGCACCGATCAGCCGCTGTTCGGCCCGCTCGGCGGGCCCCAGCAGCGCGTCCACCCCCGATTCCTGGTCCGCGGCGGCCAGCGGGACCTCCGATGCCAGCAGGGCGACCGCGTCGGCCACGGCGTGGAAGCGGGAGGAGCCGAGCGCCTGGAGCGCCGCGGAGTGCGCGCGGGTGCGGGCCAGGGTGAGCTGGCGCTCCAGGAGCGCTCCGGCGCGTGCCGCCCCGACGCTGAGCGCCGCCCGGTCCTTGCCGTCCCCGGCCGCGGCCCCTGCGGAGGAGGCGCGGGCGGCCGGGAGTGCGGGGCCGGAGAGCTGGTGGAGCGCCTCCAGCAGCCGGGTCAGCCGCGTCGAGCAGGCGTGCTCCCGCGCCAGGGTGCCGGAGAGCCACGCCAGCTCGGCCCGCAACTGGTCGGCCCAGCCCGGCTCGACCAGCCCCTTGAAGGTGTGCAGCGTGGCGCTGATACGGCGGGCGGAGCGCCGTAGCGCCCGGGTCGCCTCCTCGGCGCCGTGGGCTCCGGGGTCGGTGGGCGCGCTGTGCTCGCGGTGCAGGCGCAGGCTGCGCAGGAAGTCACCGGCCTGGGCCCGGAGATAGGGCGCGAGGACGGCCTCGGCGGAGAGTTCCGCGGGCGTCCTGAGGGATTGCTGGTCAGGGCGTCGCACGCCGCCGCCTCCGTGCGTCGATGAGCATTTCCTGGACGTGCCGCAGGGGCTGGCCGTCCGCGTCCGTGCAGTGCCGGGTCCATTCGCCGTCGGGCCCGAGGTGCCAGGACGACGTGGTGTCGGCCATGCCGGTCTCCAGGAGCCTGCTGAGCGCGGCCCGGTGGGCCGGGTCGGTGACCCGGACCAGCGCCTCGATGCGGCGGTCGAGGTTGCGGTGCATCATGTCCGCACTGCCGAACCAGACTTCGGGCTCGCCGCCGTTGCCGAAGGAGAAGACCCGCGAGTGTTCGAGGAACCGGCCGAGTATCGAGCGCACCCGGACGTTCTCCGAGAGGCCGGGTACGCCGGGGCGTATCGCGCAGATGCCGCGCACCCAGATGTCCACCGGCACGCCCGCCTGGGAGGCGCGGTAGCAGGCGTCGATGATCGCCTCGTCGACCAGCGAGTTGACCTTGATCCGGACGTACGCGGGGCGCCCGGCGCGGTGGTGGGCGACCTCCTTGTTGATCCGGGCGACCAGCCCGTCGCGGAGCGACTTCGGCGCGACCAGCAGGCGGCGGTAGGTCTCGCGCCGCGAGTATCCGGAGAGGCGGTTGAAGAGGTCGGAGAGGTCGGCGCCGACCTGCGGGTCGGCGGTGAGCAGGCCGAGGTCCTCGTAGAGCCGGGCGGTCTTCGGGTGGTAGTTGCCGGTGCCGACGTGGGAGTAGCGGCGCAGCGTGTCGCCCTCCTGCCGGACCACCAGCGACAGCTTGCAGTGCGTCTTGAGGCCGACGAGGCCGTAGACGACGTGGCAGCCGGCCTCTTCGAGCTTGCGCGCCCACTTGATGTTGGCCTGCTCGTCGAAGCGCGCCTTGATCTCCACGAGGACGAGGACCTGCTTGCCGGACTCGGCGGCGTCGATCAGGGCGTCGACTATGGGGGAGTCGCCGGAGGTGCGGTAGAGCGTCTGCTTGATGGCGAGCACGTCGGGGTCGCCCGCGGCCTGCTCCAGGAACGCCTGCACCGAGGTGGAGAACGAGTCGTAGGGGTGGTGCAGCAGGACGTCCCGCTCGCGCAGCGCGGCGAAGATGTCGGGCGCGGAGGCGGACTCGACCTCGGCGAGGTCGCGGTGGGTGCCGGCGATGAACTTGGGGTACTTCAGCTCCTGCCGGTCCAGCGAGGCGATGCCGAAGAGCCCGGTCAGGTCGAGCGGTCCGGGCAGCGGGTAGACCTCGGCGTCCGACACCTTCAGTTCGCGCACCAGCAGGTCGAGGACGTAGGGGTCGATGGACTCCTCGACCTCCAGCCGGACCGGCGGCCCGAAGCGGCGCCGCATCAGTTCCTTCTCCAGGGCCTGGAGCAGGTTCTCCGCGTCGTCCTCCTCGACCTCCAGGTCCTCGTTCCTGGTGACGCGGAACATGTGGTGCGCCAGCACCTCCATGCCCGGGAACAGCTCCTCCAGGTGCGCGGCGATGATGTCCTCTATCGGCACGTACCGCTGCGGGGACGCCTCCAGGAAGCGCGTCAGCAGCGGCGGCACCTTGACCCGCGCGAAGTGGCGGTGGCCGCTGACCGGGTTCCGCACGACGACCGCCAGGTTGAGCGACAGCCCGGAGATGTACGGGAACGGGTGCGCGGGGTCCACGGCGAGCGGGGTGAGGACGGGGAAGACGCGCTGCCGGAAGAAGGTGAACAGGCGCGCCTGCTCCTTCTCCGTCAGGTCGGGCCAGCGGATCAGCTGGATGCCCTCGTCGGACAGGGCGGGCGACACGTCCTGCTGGAAGCAGGCGGCGTGCCGGGCCATGAGCTCGCGGGAGCGGGTCCAGATCTGGTCGAGGACCTCGCGCGGCTGGAGGCCGGAGGCGGAGCGGGTGGCGACGCCGGTCGCGATGCGGCGCTTGAGACCGGCCACCCGGACCATGAAGAACTCGTCCAGGTTCGACGCGAAGATGGCGAGGAAATTAGCCCGTTCGAGGAGGGGGGTGGCCGGGTCCTCGGCGAGTTCGAGCACCCGTTCGTTGAAGGCGAGCCAACTGCGTTCCCGGTCGAGGAACCGCCCGTGGGGCAGGGTGTCGCCGTCGCTGTCGGGCTCGTACGCGTCGGCGTCCGTGTCCAGGTCGGGGGCCAGGTCGGAGCCGGAGGCGAAGCCGACGGAGGGCGAGGGCGCGACGGCGTGGGGGCGGTGCGCGGCGAGTGAGCCGATGGACGGCTGCGTGGGCTGGACCGGGACCTCGGAGCTGGGCTGCTGGCTCATGGACCCATTCTTCCCGCTGAACGGCCGTATGGGCGCGTCGGAGCCAGGAAAGATCACGGATGATCCGGGAGGGCGCTGAGGCTTCCCGTTGCGGGGGGCGGGTACAGCTGGCTGCATTCCGTGAGGGTCGCAAGCCAGTCTGAATGGCTGGTAACGGTGACATGACATGCAGGAAGCGGTGTGGACGCGGGCGGGCGGCAGCGGAGGCCCCCGTCCGCCCACGACGACCGGCCCGGAGCCCCCGTCCCGGGTCCGGACCGGTGCCGCCCCGTCCGGTCGCTCGGGGTGACCGGACGGGTGGGTGCGTCAGCCGTGCAGGCGCCTCAGCAGCCGGAAGGCCACCGCGACGGCGACCAGTGCGGCGGCGAGCAGGATGCCGGACTCGACGAGTTGCAGGGGCCAGAAGTGCGACTCGGGGTGGTGGAGGTAGAAGAAGCCGGTGACGTCGGACAAGTCCATGCAGGTTTCGATGTCCGTCTTTTCTCCGAGGCCGCCGCAGGGGTCGGTGATCCGGGTACCGTCCGCCGTGACGTAGCCGCTCCAGGTGATCCAGCTTTCGGTGGGGAAGCCGGCGGGATTGCTGGTGTTCAGGGCGGACTCATACACCTCGGTGGGCCACAGGTGCGACCGGAACCTCACCTGGCCGGCCACGACGGCCCCCACCGTGACCACGGTCGCGGCCATGGCGGCGACGGTCCGGCGGAGCAGCACGCCGGCGAGGGTGCCGACCGCCAGGCCGAACAGGGCGAGCGCGAACGGGACCGTGCCCAGCGAGCCGTACAGGGTGGGGCCGTACCAGGCGAGCACGTAGGGCCGGTCCGCCTGGTTCTCGGGCCGGTACCACGCACTGGCGGCGGTCAGCACGAGGGTGGCGGTGACGGCGGCGGCGGCCGGGACGGCGAGCTTGGCCGCCAGCCAGCGGGCCGGTGACACGGCCTGGCTCCAGGCGAGCTTGTACGTGCCGCTCTCCAGCTCGCGTCCGACGGCGGGCCCCGCCATGAACGCGCCGAAGACGGCGGGCAGCGCCATGAGGAGCAGGCCCAGGTAGGTCTGGAGGCGCGAGGCGAACCATTCGCTGTCGAAGTACGAGCGCACGGCTCCGCCGCAGGCCCGGGTCGTGTTGTCGACGCTGCAACCGGTGGTCGCGAAGTCGGCGGCGATGCCGTCCGCCCGCAGACGGACGACGATGAGCGCGCCCACGGCCAGCACGGTCAGGGCGCCGAGCAGCCACCCCATGGTGCGGTGCTGGCGGGCGACGACGCGGGCGGCGTCGAGCACGGTGCCGGGGCGGGCGTCCGTCCGCCGGACCGTGGCGGGGGCGTCGGCCGGGGTCAGGACGGTCATGACGCGGTCACCGCCTCGCGGGCTCCCGCGGTCGCGGCCGGGGTGAGCAGCGAAGGCGCCTCGGGGGCGCGCAGGTGGGCAAGGAGCAGTTCCTCAAGGGAGGGCCGGGTGGCCTCCCAGCGGGCGGGGTCCACGGGCCCCTCCGTTCTGACCAGTGCGGTGAGCCGGCGGCCCGTCGCGCGGGATTCGACGACGGTGTGCGGGGCCAGAGGGCTGCCGGGGCGGTCACCCGGCCGGCCGCCGTCGCGACGGTCGTCCTGCCCGGCGTCGCGCCCGTCGAGCAGGGTGTGCGCGGCGAGTATCTCGTCCACGTCGCCGCCCAGGCGGATCCGGCCGCCGTCCACCAGGAGCAGGAAGTCGCAGACCCCCTCCAGTTCGGTCAGGATGTGCGAGGAGAGCACGATGGTGGTGCCGTGTTCGGCGGCCTCGGCCATCAGCACACCCATCAGCCGGTGCCGGACCAGTGGGTCGAGGTCGGCCATCGGCTCGTCCAGCAGCAGCAGTTCGGCCCGTTTGCCGAGGGCGAGCGCCAGGGCGAGGCGGGTCCGGGAGCCGCCGGAGAGCGAGCGGACGCGCTCGCCGCGCGGCAGGTCGCCGACGACGCGTTCGGCGATCGCCCGGTCCCAGGTGCCGGGGTTGAGCGCCCGTCCGGCCCGCAGCGTGTCCTCGACCGTCAACTGCTGGTACAGCGGCTTCTCCTGGGCCACGTAGGCGATGCGGGTGCGCGCCTCGGCGGGAGGCGATCCGAGCACGCGCAGCGATCCCTCCGCCGGGCGCAGCAGGCCCGCGGCCAGGCTCAGCAGAGTCGATTTGCCGGCGCCGTTGGGCCCGACCAGCGCGCATACGCGGCCGGCGGGCAGCCGGAACGAGCAGTGCCGCAGGGCCCAGTGGTCCTTCCGGCGGCGGTAGGTGGTGCCGAGGTCGTGCGCCTCGATCGCGGTCCGGGTCATTCGTGTGCGTCCCCCTCGAAGGTGCTGTCCAGTACGGCGGAGAAGAGCGCGCCGATGTCGTCCCTCTCCAGCCCGGCCGCCCGTGCCCGGCGCGCCCAGTCGGCGAGTTCGGCGCGCAACGGCCCTTCCCCCGCCCCGGCGGCCCCGAGCGTCCGGCGTACGAAGGTGCCGAGGCCGCGCCGGGCCTCCACCAGCCCCTCGCGCTCCAGTTCGCGGTACGCCTTCAGCACGGTGTTCGGATTGATCGCGGTCACCTCCACCACCTCGCGGGCCGTGGGCAGGCGGTCTCCCGGCTCCAGGACGCCCAGCCGCAGCGCCTGTTTGGCCTGCTGGACGATCTGGAGGTAGGTGGCGACGCCGCTGCGCCGGTCGATGCGGAACTCGAAGGCGTCAGCCCTTGCGTCCGTCATCAGCACCACCCTTTCACTAATTGAGTAGTGAAAGGGTGGTGCTTTTCTGACCGCACGTCAAGTGCAATCCGGATCAATGCTGTTGCGGTAGACGGTCCGGCCCGGTCGAGACGGTGACGAACCCCCGCGAAGCCCGCGAACCTCCGCCGCACGCACGAGCGCCCCCGCCCGGTCCGGTGGGGGCCGGACGGGGGCGGGGGCGCTCGGAGGGGTGCGGGCGGGTCAGGACTCCGTGCGGTACATCAGGTCCACCTCATGGGTGGTGAAGCCCATCCGCTCGTAGACGGTCACGGCCGCCGTGTTGTCCGCGTCGACGTAGAGCATCGCCGTCGGCAGGCCCTCGGCCGCCAAATGGCGCAGGCCGATCGCGGTGAGCGCCTTGCCGAGGCCGCCGCCCTGGGCGTCGGGCCGGACCCCGACGACGTACACCTCGCCGAGGCGCTCGTCCGCGTGGACCTTCGTCCAGTGGAAGCCGACGAGCTCACCGTCGCGCTCCGCCAGGAAGAAGCCCTTCGGGTCGAACCACGGTTCCGCCTTGCGGTCGTCCAGATCCCGCTGGGTGAGCGAGCCCTGCTCGGGGTGGTGGGCGAAGGCGGCACGGTTCACCGCGAGCCAGGCTTCGTCGTCCTGGCCGGGCACGAAGGTGCGTACGGTGACGCCCGGCGGCAGCACCGGCTCGGAGACCGCCGACCCGGTCAGCGGACGGCGGAGCTGGCGCAGTTCGCGGAAGAGCGAGAGGCCGAGGACCTGCGACAGGTGGCGGGCGGCGGCCCCGCCGCCGTGCGCCCACACCCGCAGCCGCTTGCCGGTCGCGCCGAGCAGCGCGGAGCCGAGCGCGCGTCCGTGGCCGAGGCCGCGGGCGGCCGGGCGGACGACCAGTTCGGCCGCGGGGGCCTCGACCGGGTCGGTGTCCTCCAGTTGCGCGTACCCCGTCAGTTCGCCGCCGACCAGGAGCAGGAAGTGCCTTACGCCGTCGCGGTGCCCGCCCCGGAGCTGGAGCCGGCCCTGCTCGGACACGGCCTGCCGGCCGTCGGAGGCGGCGGCCTCGGCGAGCAGGTCCAGCACCGCATCGGACTGGTCGGGGGTGAGTGCGTCGAGGGTCTCGATCTCGCGTCCGGGCGCCGGGAGGGGTACGTCGTTCGTCATGCGTACGAGCGTACGGCGACGGGGCCCCGGAGCGGGCTCGGGACGGGTGGGTCCGTCCCGTGCGGCACGGGTGCGGGCGGCCCCGGCCCGGTAGGCGTTATGTGGCGTTCCGTGGGGTTCCCGGGGCAACGGCAACGCGCTCGTAACCCCGAACACCTGTCGCGCTACGCGCGTTGACCCTAGGCTTCCGCTCGCAGGATCCAGCCGTGTCATCACACGCCGGCGCCACACCACCGACCCTCACGCTGAACTCACAAGGGGACCGATGTCAGCGACTCCGCAGAAGAAACGCGCTTCCCGGCGGGTGCTCGCCGCCGCGACCGGCCTGGCCGCCGTGGGCGCCCTCGTCGCCGCGATGCCGGCCAACGCCCACGGCGGCGGGACGGGCCACGGGCCCGGCAAGGGCCACGGCCACGGACATCAGTCCCGCACCGTCGACGTCCAGCTCCTCTCCTTCAACGACCTGCACGGGAACCTGGAGCCCCCGTCGGGCTCGTCGGGCGCGGTCTCCGAGACGCAGGCCGACGGCACCGTGAAGTCGGTACCGGCCGGCGGCGTCGAGTACCTCGCCTCCTCGCTGCGCACCGCGCGCAAGGGCAACCCGTACTCGATCACCGCCGCCGGCGGCGACATGATCGGCGCGAGCCCGCTGCTGTCGGGCCTCTTCCACGACGAGCCGACCATCGAGGCGCTCAACGGGCTCGACCTCGACGTGACGGCGGTCGGCAATCACGAGTTCGACGAGGGCGTCGACGAGCTGACCCGCATGCAGAAGGGCGGCTGCCACCCGGTCGAGGGCTGTTACGAAGAGGGCAAGGAGTTCGGCGGCGCCGACTTCCCGTACCTCGCGGCCAACGTGACCAGCGAGAAGACCGGCAAGCCGGTGCTCAAGCCGTACACGGTGTGGAAGAAGAACGGCGTCAAGATCGGCTTCATCGGGGTGACCCTGGAAGGCACGCCGGGCATCGTCACCGCCAACGGGGTCAAGGGGCTGAAGTTCCACGACGAGATCGAGACGGTCAACAAGTACGCCAAGGAACTGGACCGGCAGGGCGTGAAGTCGATCGTCGCGCTCATCCACGAGGGCGGCGCCCCGGCCTCGACCTCGTACAACTACGACTGCGACAGCCCGGCGGCCGGCGCCGGCATCTCCGGCCCGATCCTGGACATCGCCAAGGGCATCACCCCGAAGGTCGACGCCCTCGTCACCGGCCACACCCACCAGGCGTACGTCTGCACGGTGCCGGACCCGGCGGGCAAGCCGCGCATGGTCACCTCGGCCGCGTCGTTCGGCAAGCTCTACACCGACACCACGCTCACCTATGACCGCCGCACCGACGACATCGTCCGTACGTCGGTCCAGTCCGCGAACCACGTGGTCAGCCGCGACCAGGCCAAGGCGACGGACATGACGGCGCTGATCGCCCGCTGGAACGCCCTGGCCGCGCCGATCGCCTCCCGGCCGCAGGGCTTCATCAGCGCCGACATCAACGGCCGCGGCTCCACCGCCCTGGAGAAGCCGCTCGGTGACCTGATCGCCGACGCCCAGCTCGAAGGGCTCGCCCCGGCGGACAAGGGCGGCGCCCAGTTCGCGCTGATGAACCCGGGCGGCATCCGCGCCGACCTCGTGTACGCGGCCACGGGCAGCGAGGGCGCCGGTGTGGTGACCTACGGCGAGGCGTTCGCCGTGCAGCCGTTCACCAACATGATGAACGTGATCGACCTGACCGGCGCCCAGGTGATCACCGCGCTCCAGCAGCAGGTCAGCGGCTCCAACGAGGCCAGCCCGAAGATCCTCCAGATCTCCGAGGGCCTCACCTACACCCTGGACCTCACGAAGACCGGTGCCGCCCGCGTCGTCGTGGACACGATCAAGCTGAACGGTGCGGCGATCGACCCGGCGGCCACCTACCGGGTTGCGATGAACGAGTTCCTCGCGGGCGGCGGCGACGGCTTCGCCGCCCTCGGCCAGGGCACGAACAAGCTGGTCGGCCCGTCCGACCTCGACCTGTTCAACGCGTACCTGACCGCCCACTCCACCGCTGCGGCCCCGCTGGCACCGCCGGCGGCGGACCGGATCACCGTCGTCCAGTAGCCGACCGGACGCACACGCACGACGCACACGCACGAGCACACGCACGACGTACGGACAGGGCGGCCCGGCCGGGAAGGCGGGGCCGCCCTCGTGCGTAGGGCGGCGAAGGAACTCCCCGGTGGTGCTTTCACGCCCCCGTCGTCAGCTCCGGCGGCGGCTGCGGGGCGCCCGGGAGGCGGATGACGGCTTCGGTGCCGTGGCCGTCGGGTGCCGGGCGGAGGGCGATGTCGCCGCCGGACTGCTGGACCGTGCGGGCGACGATGGACAGGCCGAGGCCGGAGCCGGGGAGCTGGCGGGCGGACGGGGAGCGCCAGAAGCGCTCGAAGACGTGCGGGAGGTCCTCGGCCGGGATGCCGGGGCCGTGGTCGCGCACCCGCAGCTCACCGCGGTGCAGGGTGACCTCGACCGTGCCCCGTGCGGGGCTGAACTTCACCGCGTTGTCCAGCACATTGACGATCGCCCGTTGCAGCGCGGCCGGCTCTCCGCGGACGTACCAGGGGGCCAGCTCCTCCGTGACGGTCAGCTCGGGGCCGCGCAGCCGGGCGCGTTGCAGGGCGGTACGGGTGATGTCGTGCAGCCCCACCACCTCCAGCGGTCCGGGCTGGGCGGCGTCCGGGCGGGCCAGCTCCTGCAGATCGCCGATGAGCGCGGCCAGTTCGGTCATCTGGGCGGTCACCGAGGCCATCAGGGCCTTGCGGTCTGCGGGCGGGATGGCCCGGCCGGTGTCCTCGCTGCGGGCGAGCAGCTCGATGTTGGTGCGCAGCGAGGTCAGCGGGGTGCGCAGCTCGTGCCCGGCGTCCGCGATGAGCTGGGCCTGCCGGTCGCGGGAGACCGCGAGGGACGCCGTCATCGAGTTGAAGGAGCGCGACAGCCGGGCGATCTCGTCCTCGCCCTCGACCGGGATGCGCACGGTGAGGTCCTCGGTGCGGGCCACGAGCTCGACGGCGTCGGCGAGTTCGTCCACCGGCCGCAGTCCGGACCGGGCCACCCACAGGCCGGCCGCGCCCGCTCCGACGACGCCGAGCCCGCCGACGCCGAGCAGCAGCCAGGCGAGCGAGGAGAGCGGGTCGGTGACCTCGTTCATGGGCCGGGCGATGGAGACGGCGTACTGGCCGGGGGGCCTGGTCGGCAGCTCGTAGGTGTAGACACGCATCTTCACGCCGTTCGCGGCGGTCTCGGTGTGCAGCGCGTAGGCGTGCCCGGCTGCCAGGACCTTGCGGTCGTCATCGGTCACCGGCAGCGCGGAGGAGTTCGGGGCGGTGCAGGCGGTGCCCTCGGTGTCGATGATCTGGACGGTGGTGGAGGAGGGGTTCAGGGACTGCGGCGCCTGCGACTGGCCGGCCCCCTGGCAGTAGGCGAGCAGGTCGCGGACGGCGTCCTCGTCCACCCGGGAGCTGCGCAGCGAGTCGTCCAGCCGGTGTTCCAACTGCTCGCGGGTGACGAACCAGCAGGCGACCGCGACCGCGGCGACCGCCACCGCGACGGCGGTGGCGACGAGCAGGGCGAGGCGGGAGCGGAGCGGCAGCGAGCGGAGCCGGCCCAGCAGGCGTCTCACCCGTCACCGCCGCCGGAGCGCAGGGCGTACCCGACCCCGCGCACGGTGTGCACGAGCCGGGGCTCGCCGCCCGCCTCGGTCTTGCGCCGCAGGTACATCACGTACACGTCCAGGGAGTTGGAGCTCGGCTCGAAGTCGAAGCCCCAGACGGCCTTGAGGATCTGCTCGCGGGTCAGCACCTGGCGGGGGTGCGCGAGGAACATCTCCAGCAGGGTGAACTCGGTCCGGGTCAGTTCCACGGGACGGGTGCCGCGGGTGACTTCGCGGGTGTTGAGGTCCATGCGGAGGTCGGCGAACGACAGCACGTCGTCGGGAACCGCGTCGGCGCCCGCCGCGGACGCGTAGGAACTGCGGCGCAGCAGGGCGCGGATGCGGGCGAACAGCTCGTCCAGCTCGAACGGCTTGACCAGGTAGTCGTCGGCGCCGGCGTCGAGTCCGGTGACCCGGTCGCCGACGGTGTCGCGGGCGGTGAGCATGAGGATGGGCGTGGTGGCACCGTTGGCCCGGAGCCTGCGGGCGGCGGTCAGGCCGTCCATCCGGGGCATCTGGATGTCCAGCACCACGAGGTCGGGGGCGTACGCCTCCGCCTTGGCGAGGGCGTCGTAGCCGTCGACGGCGACCTCCGTGCCGTAGCCCTCGAACGCGAGGCTGCGCTGCAGCGCCTCACGCACGGCCGGTTCGTCGTCGACGATCAGGATGCGCTGCGGATCGTCTTCGGCGGGGCTCATCGCTCGGCGTCCTCATCTCGTTCCGGTCCGGCGGTGGCGCCGGAGGTGGTCGTTCCAGCGTCGCACGGCGGGGGAAGGATGCCGAGATCCCCGCTCACGACCCGGTCGGGGTGCCGTTCAGGACCCGTCACCGGCACGGAGGGTACTGAGATCGGCCTTGACGGTGTCGATCGGGATGGCGAAGCCGAGGCCGACGCTGCCGGCGCTGGAACCGCTGGTGCTGCTGGACGAGGTGGGGGAGTACATGGCGGAGTTGATGCCGATGATCTCGCCGTCCATGTTGATGAGGGCGCCGCCGGAGTTGCCCGGGTTGAGCGAGGCGTCCGTCTGGAGCGCCTTGTACGTGGTGGTCGAGGTGCCGGTGTCGCCGTTGAACTGCCGGCCCCCGAACTCGAACGGCCACTGCTCGCCGCCGCTGCCTCCCTGACTCTGGCTCTGGCTCCACTGGTCGGAGCCGGAGGAGCCGCTGCCGTCGCTACCGCTGCTGCTGTCGTCCTTGGCGACGGTGACGTCGCGGTCGAGCGCGGAGACGATGCCGCTGGTGACGGTGCCGGTGAGGCCCTCGGGCGAGCCGATGGCCACGACCTCGTCGCCGACGGCCACCGAGGAGGAGTCGCCGAGGGCGGCCGTCTTCAGCCCGCTCGCGTTCCGCAGCTTGATCAGCGCCAGGTCCTTGTCGGGGTCGGTGCCCACGACGTCGGCGGTGTACGTCTTGCCGGTCGAGAGGGTCACCTTGATCTCGGAGGCGCCGGAGACGACGTGGTTGTTGGTGACGATCTCACCGTCCGAGGTGATGACGACCCCGGAGCCGGTCGACTCACCGGCGGTGGAGGTGGCGCCGATCTCGACGATCGCCGGGGAGACCGCTGCCGCGACGCCCGCCACGGTGCCCTTGCTGCTCGCCGAGACGGTGGTGCCGCTGACGGCGCTGACGGAGGAGCCGGCAGGGCCGCCGTCGGTGAACTGCCCGATCAGGGTGGCGGTGCCGCCTCCGATCGCGGCGGCGGCGAGGGCGACCGCGGCCAGCAGGGCGGTGGGGCCCTTCACGCGGCGCCTGGGCCCGGCCGGCGGCAGCGGGGCGGCCCAGGCGTGACCGGTCGCGGCGCCGTCGCCCCCGTCGCCGCCGTCCGCACCCGGTCCGGGCCACACGGTGGCGCCGGACTCCAGCGCGACGGGCTGCGACGGCCGGTACGCGGGCGGCGGCGGGTAGCCGGCCGGCGCGGTGGGGGTCGCTGCGCCGTACGCGTCGGTGCCGTAAGTCTCGGAGCCGTACGCGTCGGTGCCGTACGGGGGATACGTCGGGTACTCGCCGCTCGGGCGGTGGCTCTCAGTCATGTCCAGAGCCTGTCCAGCGAACATGAGAGGAGCCTGAGCCCCTGCTGAGAAGCCCGGCAGAACCTCGTGAGCCCGGCATAAAGGTCCCCCGTCCCGGTGGGGGGCCCAAGGGCTATCGGGCTTCGGGCGTCGCCTCTCCGCAGCCGCAGGAGCGCCGGACCACCAGCGCGGAGGGGAACTGCCGCAGGCGTTCCCGGCGCGAGCCGGAGACCCGCAGCGAGTCGTCCAGCACCAGGTCGACGGCGGCGCGGGCCATCGCGGGTCGGTCCGAGAAGACGGTCGTCAGCGGCGGGTCGGTGAGCCCGGCCTCCTTGACGTCGTCGAAGCCCGCCACGGCCAGCTCGCCCGGGACGTCGATGCGCAGCTCGCGGGCGGCCCGCAGCACCCCGATCGCCTGGTCGTCGGTGGAGCAGAAGATCGCCGGCGGCCGGTCCGGACCGGACAGCAGCCCGAGCGCCACCTGGTAGGCGTCGTACCGGTTGTACGGGGCGTGGAAGACCCGGCCCTCGGTGGAGCGGCCGGACTCCTGCATGGCCCGCCGCCAGCCCTCGACGTGGTCGGCGACCGGGTCGCCGACCGCCGGGGTCGATTCCATGCCGCCGAGGCAGGCCACGTAGGCGTAACCGTGTTCCAGCAGGTGGCGGGTGGCGAGCTGGGCGCCGCCGACGTCGTCCGTGACGACGGCGACATCGTCGATCGCCTCCGGCCGCTCGTGCAGCAGCACGACCCGGGCGTCCCACGCCTCGATCTCGGCGGCGGCGCGCTCGCTGGGGCCCTGGCTGACCAGGATCAGCCCGGAGACCCGCATGCCGAGGAAGGCCCGCAGGTAGTGGACCTCGCGCTCGTCGCGGTAGTCGGAGTTGCCGACCAGGACCATCTTCCCGCGCTCGGCGGCGGCCTGTTCGACGGCGTGCGCCATCTCCGCGAAGAACGCCTGCCGGGCGTCCGGCACGATCATGCCTATGAGGTCGGTCCGCCGCGACGCCATGGCCTGGGCCACCCGGTCGGGGCGGTAGCCGAGCTCCTTGATCGCGGCGAGCACCCGCTCGCGCGTGGCCGGGGCGACCGGCCGGGGTCCGTTGTTGATGACATAGCTGACGACGGCGGTCGACGTCCCCGCCAGTCTCGCCACATCGTCCCGCGTCACCTTGGCCACGCGCGGCAGTCTACGCGGATGGAACTACCTCTTGGCAGGCGCTGCCGGGGCTTCTTCCGCGATCTCCGACACCTCCGGCTGCTCCGGACGGGTGACGACCGCCGCGGTGGCCGCGGCCACCGCCTTGTCGTCGCTCCCGTCGCTCCCGTCGTTCTTGGAGCGGTCGCCCTTCTCCGGGGCGACGAAGCGGTACCCGACGTTGCGGACGGTGCCGATCAGCGACTCGTGCTCGGGGCCCAGCTTGGCGCGCAGCCGCCGTACGTGGACGTCCACGGTGCGGGTGCCGCCGAAGTAGTCGTAGCCCCAGACCTCCTGGAGGAGCTGCGCGCGGGTGAAGACCCGGCCCGGGTGCTGGGCGAGGTACTTCAGCAGCTCGAACTCCTTGAAGGTGAGGTCGAGGACCCGGCCCTTCAGCTTGGCGCTGTAGGTCGCCTCGTCCACGGAGAGGTCGCCGTTGCGGATCTCCATGGGGGAGTCGTCCGAGGTGATCTGCTGCCGGCCGGTGGCCAGCCGCAGCCGTGCCTCGACCTCGGCGGGCCCCGCGGTGTCCAGCAGCACGTCGTCGATGCCCCAGTCGGCGGTGACGGCCGCGAGACCGCCCTCGGTGACGACGAGGATCAGCGGACATCCCGGCCCGGTGGAGCGCAGGAGCTGGCAGAGCGAGCGCACCTGCGGAAGGTCACGCCGCCCGTCGATCAGGATGACGTCGGCACCGGGGGTGTCGACGAGAGCGGGTCCTTCGGCGGGGGCGACCCGCACGCTGTGGAGCAGAAGACCGAGGGCGGGAAGCACCTCCGTCGACGGTTGAAGGGCATTCGTCAGGAGCAGCAAAGAACTCATCGCCGTCCACCTGCCTGGGTCGTCGGTCGATCGTGGTGCACGGTTCGCTCGCCCATTACGTCGGTCCTCCTCGTTCCCTGCGAGAGGGGCACTCCCGGGTCGGACCCGGGGGAGTATGCGGCACTGCTTCGTACTGCTGTACGGCTGTGCCCTGCGGCATCCGTCATACAGTTTTTACCGGTGCGGCCCCGCGCCCTGGGACCGCTGAGCTTGTTGAAACGTCTCCGTAACAACGAGCCGAAAGCACAAAAGGACCCGGGGGCTGCTTTGCCCGGATCCTCTTCGCAGCAGAATAGCCCACATGAGTTCTGCGTCAGAGGGTCGATTCCCGACTTCTTCTGTTCCCTTGATCACGCGAACCCCGCTGCGCGCCACGTTGCTGACCGATGACGGGGTTCCGGTCGAGGCGGTGTACACCCCGTGTACGGCCGGTTTCGCGGCCGGCCGGGACTCCGCCGCGGAGCGGACGGCGATCGTCCTCGCACACGGTTTCACCGGCTCCGTCGACCGCCCTGCGGTGCGGCGGGCCGCAGCGGTGTTCTCCCAGCGTGCGGCCGTGATCACGTTCTCCTTTCGGGGGCACGGGAAGTCCGGCGGGAAGTCGACCGTGGGCGACCGCGAAGTGCTCGATCTGGCCGCCGCGGTGCGCTGGGCGCGGTCACTGGGACATGGTCGGGTCGTTACGGTCGGGTTCTCCATGGGCGGTTCCGTCGTGCTCCGGCACGGCGGTTTGTATACGGAAAACAATCAGCGTTCCAGCGGGGCCGTCCGGGGGCCGAACGGGGCGGCGCACGAGGGGCTCACGACGGCGCACGGGGGAGCGCACGCCGATGCGGTGGTCGCCGTCAGCTCTCCGGCGCGCTGGTACTACCGGGGCACCGCCCCCATGCGGCGGCTGCACTGGGTGGTGACACGCCCGACGGGCCGACTGGTCGGCCGCTACGGCCTGCGCACCCGCATCCACGACCGGGACTGGGACCCGGTGCCGCTGTCGCCGGTGGCGGCGGTCCCGCTGATCGCCCCGGCCCCGCTGCTCGTCGTGCACGGCGACCGTGACCCGTACTTCCCACTGGACCACCCCCGGATGCTGGTGGCGGCGGCGGCCGACGGGGCCGCCGAACTGTGGGTGGAGCGGGGGATGGGCCACGCGGAGAACTCGGCCGCGCAGGAGCTGCTGGCCCGCATCGCGGACTGGGCGGTTCCCGGCCGACCCATTATGGACGTGACCCATCATGGACAGCCGGAAGGCCAGGACGGAGCCGCGGCGCGAACCGCGCCGCGTCCCGACGACGAGGAAGGTGGCGCCATGGCGAGCGGGACGATCCGCTACTGGGCGGCGGCCAAGTCCGCGGCCGGCACGGCCGAGGAGCCGTACCGCGCGGCGACGCTGGCGGAGGCCCTGGACGCCGTGCGGGCGGCACACCCCGGGGAACTGACGCAGGTGCTGCGACGATGTGCGTTCCTGATCGACGGGAATCCGGTCGGGAACCGGGAGCATGAGACCGTACGCCTTGCCGAGGGCGGCACGGTCGAGGTGCTCCCGCCGTTCGCAGGAGGGTGAACCGGAGACCATGAGCAGCACGCGACAGCACGGTGACGACGAGGCCCGGCGCCTGCCGGGCGATCCGCACCCGGGCGACCAGCAGTACGCCCCGCAGCCGTACGGCGGCCCGCGCCACGGCCGCCAGGACGGCCCGGCGCACCCCGACGGCCAGTACCCGGCCCCGCCGCCCGCGGACGTTTCGTATACGGACACCTCGTATACGAACGGTTCGTATACGGACGGCCGGGCGGGTGCGACGTACCCGCCCGCGCCGCCGACCCACGGGACGCCGGACGGCCCGGACGCCTGGGCCGGGCGGAGCGCGGACGGCGCGGCACCCCATGGCCACGGCGACGGCATGGGTGCGGCCCAGACCTGGCAGGGACAGACCTGGGACACCCAGTACCAGCCGACCCTGCGGCCGGACCCGGCCACCGGACCGGTGCCCGGCGACCCCGGGCAGGCGGGGGCGGGCGCCCCGCAGGGCGGATACGCCCAGCCGGTGGACCCGTACGACCCACAGGGGCAGTACGCGCAGCAAGGGCCGTATGCCCAGCAGGAGCCGTACGCGCAGCCGGAGCCGTACGCCCAGCAGGCGGCGTACGTCCCGCAGGCGCCTCAGGGCCCTCAGGCACCCCAGGGTCCTCAAGCACCCCAGGCCGCGCCGGGCCCGTACGCCGCACAGGACCCGTACGCCGCCCAGGGCCCGTACGCCGCGCAGGACGGACAGGGCTCGTACACCGTGCCGGGTTCGTACGCCGCGCCGGACGGACAGGCCCCGTACGCCGCGCAGGTGACCCCGGCCCCGTCGCAGGCATCCCCTGTCCCGCAGCCCCCGCAGGAGCACACCACTCCGCTGCGGGTGCGGGGCGGGTCGGCGCCGCTGCCGCCGGAGGCGCCCCGGACGGGTGCGGGGCTGCCGCCCGCCGCCGGAACGCCGGGCTCCGCCGGAGCTGATCCGGCGACGGGCTCGGTGGCGGGTCCGGCCGTGCCGGACGCCGCCGGGGCCGACGGTTACGGTCCGGCCACCACCGTCGGCAACGCCCGGATCACCGACGCCCAGCGGGCGCGGGCCGAGGGAAGGTCTCCGATCATCGCTCCGGGCCTCCAGCCCGCCGTGATCACCGCCGGTCTCGGGCTGCTGCTGGCGCTCGGCGCGGCGATCGGCATCTACGCGCTCGTCGTCCCGCTGGTGCTGCTCCAGGCGGTGACCGCTGCCGGATGGTTCCGGCTCAACGGCATGTGGCCGGCCCGCCAGGGCATCGCGCTCGCCTTCGCCGGCGGACTCGTCGCCGACGCCGTGCTGCTCGCCGCCGGACGGGAGGACGGTCCGGCCGCGATGCTGGGCACCCTCGGCGTCTGGGTGCTGCTCACCCTCGTCCTGCAACTGCGCAGCCACGCGGGGGCCGACGAGCGGATGTACGGCCTGACGGCCACCGTCGTGTCCGCCGCGCTCGCCGTCCTCGCCGCCGGACACCTCGCGGCGGACCCGGACGCGGTGGTGGTGGGCGGCATCGCCGTCGCCGTCGCGACGGTGGTGCGCGCGTTGCCGCTGCGCGGGCCCGCCTCCGTACTCGCGGCGCTGCTCGCGTCGGCCGCCGCGGGCGTCGCCGCCGGGGCGCTCACCGACTTCGGCGCCGGCGGCGCGCTGCTCGGCGCGGCCGCCGGCGGTTGCGCCCTGATCGGGCTCCGGGTGGCGAGCTACGACTACCCGTCCCGGTTCGTCCACATGACGGCCGGAGTGGCCCTCCCGCTGACGGCGGCCGCGCCTGCGATGTGGCTCCTCGGGCGCATGATCGGCTGACCTCGGGGCAGGCCCCGGTCGGGGAACCGCACGCCGTCGCGCCGACGGTGACCGGGGAACCGGCCGGGGCCCGCGCGTCGTCGCTGCCCCCGGCGCGTCCCGTACGCACCAGCAGGCTCGCCGGCGCCAGGGCGGTTCCGGTCGTTCGAGGTGGGGGGAACAACAGGCATGCGTGCACTGCGCGTACTCGTGGTCGTCCTGGTGGTGCTGTGCGGGGTCTTCGTGGCGGTGGACCGCGCGGCGGTGTACTTCGCCGAATCCGAGGCCGCGGACCGGGTGCGGATCGCCGGCGGCGACGCCGAGTCCACCGACGTCTCGATCAAGGGCTTTCCCTTCCTCACCCAGGTCGCCGACAGACGGCTCGACCGGGTCGACGTCTCCCTCTCCGGCATCAGCGCCGCCAGCGGCGGCCGTACCGTCCGGATCAGCGGCCTCGACGCCCGGCTGGAGGACGTCACGCTCGGCGAGGGCTACTCCAGCGCCACGGCCGGCCGTCTCTCCGGCACCGCGGCCGTGAGCTACGCCGACCTGACCACCGCCGTGGGCGACGAGGCCGTCAGCGTGGCCTACGGCGGCGACGGCAAGGTCAAGGTCACCGGCTCGGTCTCGCTCCTGGGGCGCTCGTTCTCCCGCAGCGTGACCTCCACCGTGACGCTGATCGACGGGCGTACCGTCCGCGTGCACGCCGACAAGGTCCCCGGCGAGGGCATACCGGGGCTGGAAGACCTGGTGCGCACGAAGACCGACTTCGAGCGCGAGCTGAGCGGGCTGCCGGACGGACTGGAACTGTCGAAGATCGAGGTGGCCGAGAACGGCCTGCGGATCTCCGTGCGCGGCACCGGATTCGCGCTCACCGGCTGATCCGGCCACCAGGGCGGCGGGAGCCGGAGCGTGAGCGGGACGGCCGCGGCGACGCGTGGTGGCGAAAGCCCCCGCAGGACGGTCCTCCGCCCGTATGGTGAGACGCGGACGTCCGGTCCGCAGATGCGCGGCCCCTCCATCCGGACCGATCGTCCGCCGGACCTCCTCCCGTCGGAATTCATCTCACATAGCGGACGATCCTGTCTCATTATTCAACACGCCGGTGACATCCCGGCCGTAACGTCCCTACGATCGGACGCATGAAGCGACAGGCGGACCTCACGAAGCGGCGGGCAGTAGACCTGTGCCGCGTCGCCGCCATGCTCTGTCGCCCCTTCTGAGCGGGGCGGTTCCACCGCGCCCCGGTCCTCCCCGGCCCTTCGACCGCTGTCAGGGCCCATCCGTGCACGTGCGCCGCGCCCCGTGATCCGCGGCCGTGCGACCGCGCCCGTGCACCCAGCTTCATCCCGCCGCAGACTGCCCCGGAGGAGAATTTCATGAGCCGCAGTGACGTCCTGGTAGACGCCGACTGGGTCGAGGCCCACATCGACGACCCGCAGGTGGCCATCGTCGAGGTGGACGAGGACACCTCGGCGTACGAGAAGAACCACATCAAGAACGCCATCCGGATCGACTGGACCAAGGACCTCCAGGACCCGGTCCGCCGCGACTTCGTCGACCAGGCCGGCTTCGAGAAGCTCCTGTCCGAGAAGGGCATCGCCAACGACACGCTGGTGGTCCTCTACGGCGGCAACAACAACTGGTTCGCCTCCTACGCCTACTGGTACTTCAAGCTGTACGGCCACGAGAACGTCAAGCTCCTCGACGGCGGCCGCAAGAAGTGGGAGCTGGACTCCCGCGACCTGACCGACGCCGTCCCGACGCGTCCGGTCACCCAGTACAAGGCCAAGCCGCAGGACGAGTCGATCCGCGCCTACCGCGACGACGTCGTGGCGGCCATCGGCAGCCAGAACCTGGTCGACGTGCGGTCGCCCGACGAGTTCAGCGGCAAGCTGCTCGCCCCGGCCCACCTCCCGCAGGAGCAGTCGCAGCGCCCCGGTCACGTGCCGAGCGCCCGCAACATCCCGTGGTCGAAGAACGCCAACGACGACGGCACCTTCAAGTCGGACGACGAGCTCAAGGCCCTCTACGAGGACGAGCAGGTCGACCTGTCGAAGGACACCATCGCCTACTGCCGCATCGGTGAGCGCTCCGCGCTGACGTGGTTCGTGCTGCACGAGCTGCTCGGCCAGGCCAACGTCAAGAACTACGACGGTTCCTGGACCGAGTACGGCTCCCTCGTGGGCGTGCCGATCGAGCTCGGCGCCAACAAGTAACTCCGACGGACCCGCACGACCTCGACCAGAAGGACAGAAGACCATGTGTGGAGCAAAGGCCGGCGGCCCCGACGCCTCGACGATCAAGCCCGGTGAGACCACCATCCAGGGCAGCGTGACGCGTGACGGCGAGCCCGTCACCGGATATGTCCGTCTGCTGGACTCGACGGGCGAGTTCACCGCCGAGGTCCCGACCTCCGCGACCGGTCAGTTCCGTTTCTACGCGGCCGAGGGCACCTGGACCGTCCGCGCCCTGGTGCCCGGCGGCAGCGCCGACCGCACCGTGGTCGCGCAGACCGGTGGCCTCTCCGAGGTGGCCATCGCCGTCTGACGGACGGACGCGCGGTACGGCGCAGTGACGGCCGGAGGGCCGCTCCCCGCAGGGTTGGACGCCCGGGGAGCGGCCCTCCGGGCTTTTCGGCTCTCCCGTGCCCGAGGCTGCCTGTCCTCGAAGCCGCCTGTTCCTGCGGCTGCCCGTTTCCGCGGCTCCTGCCCGGCGTTCCTCAGGGGGCTCGGGGCGCTGCCGGACGTCGTCGGTCGTCCGCTGCCGGGCCGGGCCCGGCCCGGCTCGGGCGGCAGACGCCGGGGGTCCGGGCCTACGCTGGAGACATGTACGCCCGACGCAGGCGCGGCTATTTCCTGATGATGGGCGGATGCGTCGTTCTCTTCGTGTCCGCCTGGTCGTTCGTGCGCCTGTGGTCGATCCCGGCGGCCGTCGCCATGTGCGCGGTCGCGATGGTGATCCCGCCGGTGGCGGCGATCATCGCCAACCGGCGTGGCCCGGACGACCGTTGGTGGGACGAACCCGCCCCGCGCGCCCGGCCCCGGCCCGGCGCGCGGGAGAAGACCACAGGCGGTGAGGAACCCGGCGGACGCCGCAAACCCGGCGCCGGCCGGCCCGGACCCGGCCGTCCCCACCGCCCGGCGGGCGGTCCCGAACGCACGGGTCCGGAGCGCACGGGCCATGAGCGCCCTGCCCGGGGCGGAACGCCCGGAGGCGGCGGGGGCCGGACCGGCGACCCGACGTCGGACGCCTGGTGGGACGAACTGGACGGCCGCAAACGCCGCTGAGGTGCATCGGACGGCCGTTCGCCGAGCCGGGTCGGGCCGGGTCGGGTCGGGCCGGGCCGTGCGGTGGCGTGGCGCCCGAGCCGGTGCGGTCGGGGCGGTGCCGGGGCCGGTGCCGGACTCAGTAGACGAGCGCCTGGGTGTCGTCCGCCATCGCCTCCTGGACGAAGAGCTGCGCACCCGCGATCCGGACGCCGTCCAGCACATCGGCCTCGGTGATGTCCCGGCGCGCGGCGCACTGCGTGCAGAGCGTGATCCTGCCGCCCGCCCGGATCGACTCGATGAGGTCGGGCAGCGGCGCGGCGTGCGGCAGTTCGAACTCGGCCGCGCGGCCGGGCAGCGCGAACCACGCGGATTCCCCGGTCAGCCAGAGCGAGACCTCGACCCCGCTGGCGACGGCGACCGCCGCCACGGTGAACGCCTGCGAGCAGCGCTCGGCGGAGTCGGCCCCGGCGGTCACCTTGATCACGAGCTTCTTCGGCATATGCCGAACTGTAATCCTCCGCACGACAACCAGAACCGCCGCCGGTGAGTCAGTTGTGTGCGCGGATCATTCACATCCGCGCCCAGGTCTCATGGGGGGACCCTTTGGAACTGAACGACACCCGTTCCGAGCTGCCCGAAGAGCAGTCGGAATCCCCGGTGCCCACCGCCGCGTCCGGTACGCGGACCGCGCCGGACGCCACGCCGGAACCCGGTCCGCACGACGGGCCCGCACCAACTGCACCACTCGCGGGCACGGCGCCCGTTGCGCCCACCGGCGCACCCGCCGTGTCCGTCGCGCCCGACGAAGCGTCCACCGTGCCCGAGCACGGCACCACGCCGCCGGAGCGCACCCGCCCTCGCGGACGCACCACCCTGATCGTGCTCGCCGCCGCCCTGCTGGGCGTCTCGGCCGGCGCGGCGGTCGGCTTCGGCGTGCAGGCCGGCCGCGAGCCCACCCCGCTGCCCGTGCTGGCCCAGCACGGCCTCGGCTATCCGGCGAAGTCGCTGCCGGCCGACCAGGCGCCCGATCCGCTGCCGGCCGAGCAGGACCACCTGCGCACGACGGACGGCAACCTGCTGAAGCTGCTGGTGGACCGCCCCAAGGGCGCCCGCGACGTCGACGGCCTGCCCGCCGAGCGATGGGTGGGCCTGAGCGAGTACGCGAAGGAGTTCGAGGAGCCGGACTCCATGTTCACCTCGCTCGCCGACATGGACTTCCGGCGCAACGCGGCGGCGGTCTGGCTCCAGGGCGAGTACCGGACCACCTTCGTCAACCTGGTCCAGTTCCGCCCCGGCTCCCGGGCCGGCGCGACGGAGTTCTTCGAGGAGCAGAACGCGTACATGCCCTACGAGGAAGGCGGGGCCGGCAACGACGGCTTCCCGATCGACGGCTCCGGGAGCGGGCGTTACTACCTGTCCCCCGTCGAGCGGAAGGCGGGTTACGAGCCGATGTACGAGGCCCGTGCACTCGCCCGGCGGGGGGACATCGTGATGGACATCCACGTCTTCGACAACAAGCCCATCAAGAAGAAGAGCGTCGAGGCGCTTGCCGAGAAGCAGTGGGAGCGCCTGTGACCGAGGACGGCAACGAGAAGCCGACGGCCGCCGAGGCCGTCGAGGCCGAGGGGGCCGCGGAGCCCGTCGGGGCGCCCGGTACTGGCGGGACGCCCGGTGCTGAGGGGGCGAACGGTGACACTGCGGTGGATGCGACCGCCGTGGCGGATGTGACCGCCGCGGCGGACGGGACCGGCGCGGACGCCGGGCTCGCGTCCGTGCCGCCCGCGTCCGTGCCCGGAGAAGCGGAAGCGGACGGGGAAGCGGAAGCCGTGGACGGGGCAGGGGGCGGTGGCCGCCGTCGGGTTCGCCGGGCCTTGCTGACGGCGCTGTCCGTCGTGCTGGTGCTCGGCGCGGTCGGCGGCACCGCGGCGTACACGGTGCGCACCGTGGACCGGGCGGACCGCACCGTGCCGACCGTGCTCTGGGACGACGACGCGGCCAAGGCCGCCGAGAAGGCCGCCGAGAAGTCGGGAGCGGCCAAGGACCCCGCCGGGCGCCCGGACCGGGGCCGTAGTGACACCGAGCTGAGCCGTCTGCTGCTGCCCGTGCCCGACGGCTCCCGGCTCGGGCCGGACAACGGCGAGGACGGCAACGACGGGGAGATCAGCGGCAAGCGGGCCACGGCCACCATGAAGGAGGTCGGGCGCGGGTTGGCCGGCAAGGACCGCCGGGCCTTCGACCGGGCCGTCGACAAGCTGAAGGTGCAGGGGCTGGCGCAGCGCTCGTTCGCCAGCGTCGTCGGCGACCAGGTCACCGCCATCCAGCTCGTGAAGATGAAGGACAAGGGCGCGGTCCGCCGGATCTGGTCGCAGCAGACCGGGCTGATGGACTCGCTCGGAGTGCTGCGGGACGGCCCGAAGATCAAGGACCACAAGAACGTCCGCTGCTACCGGATGCCGAAGGGCGACGAGGGCCTCGACAGCGTCATCTGCCTCGCGTACGAGGCGGACCTGTACCTCACCGTCACGGTCGACGGGACGGAGCCCTTCGACCTGACGGCGGTCAGAACGACGGTCGGGGACCAGCTCGACCACATCGCGTCCCCGGGGGAGTACATATGAGCGAGCAGACGGCCACACCGGAAGCAGAAGCGGAACCGCAAGCGGAAACCGCGGTGGCGGTGCCCCCGCTGCCGACGGGAGCCCCGAACGCCCTGCCCGCCCCGAACGCCCTGCCCGACCCCACCGCCGTGCCCGACCCGAACACCGTGCCGGCGCCGGATGCCGTGCCCGCGCCCGGTGCGGTCCGGCGCTCCCGCCGGCCGTCGCGGCGGGTGGTGCGGGCGGTCGCGCGCTGGGCGCTGGCCGCGGTGGTCTTCGGCGCCGTGGGCGGCGGCACGGCTTGGGGGATCGCCGCCCTGGACCGCGGCGACGTGCCGGGCCTGGCGACCGAGACCGACGGCCGCTGGGACTACCCCGAGCTGTCGCTGCCCTCGCTGCCGGCCGGATCGCCCCGGCCGTACAGCGCGTCGAACCCCGGCGAGATCCACCACGCCGACCTCCGCGAGCTGCTGCTGCCGGCCCCGGCCGGAGCGGTGCCGGACAAGAAGCTCACCGGAGGCTGGATCACCACCGACGTGTTCCTGCGGGAGTACGAGGAGAACGAGCGCGAGAACCTGGGGCCGGCGATCGGCGACGCCGCCCCGCGCCACATCGCCGCCACCGGCTGGACGGTGCCGGACGGCACCCGGACCCGGATCTACCTGCTCCAGTTCAACTCGGTCGCCCTCGCCTCGGAGGTGTACGACGAGATCTCCGTCCTCGAAGAAGCCGGCGCCCCGCTGGTGGAGGCGCCCGAGGCGGAACTGGACGAGAGCTGGGACGGCGACAAGGTCAAGGGCGTCATCTCGTACGTCTTCCAGGAGACCGCGCCGTACGGCGCGGAGCACACCCGTCAGGCGTACGCCGTCGCGGGCGACACCCTGGCCCTGGTGGTGCAGGGAAGGCCCGGCGGGGAGGCGGCGCGGGTGCCGTTCCACCAGACGGTGATCCTGCAGAACCAGCTCCTCGGCTGAGGACCTGGACGAGAGGGCCGGGCTCCCACCCATTAGGCTGGGGCCCGGCCCGTACTGCCGTCATTCGCTCGTTCTGAGGAGCTCCCGTGCTTGAGGCATTCTTCACCGCTCTGTTGGTCCTGGTCTGCGTCGGCGTCCTCGCCTTCGCAGGTGTGACCGTGAAGAAGCTGTACCAGGGCCAGCGCTGACGTCGCGGACCTTCTGACACCGCAGGCCTTCCGCCCCCTCACAGATCGTCTGAGCCGCTCATGATCTCCATTCCGTCCGACCTCCACCCGGACCTCGTCCCGCTGGCGTTCCTCCTCGGCAACTGGGCGGGCGCGGGCGTCTCCGACTTCCCCGGCGCCGAGAAGTGCAACTTCGGCCAGGAGGTCACCTTCAGCCACGACGGCCGGGACTTCCTGGAGTACGTCTCGCACACCTGGGTCCTCGACGCCGAGGGCAACCAGGTGCGTCCGCTGGAGTCGGAGTCCGGCTACTGGCGCATCGACAAGGACCGCAAGGTCGAGATCGTCATGGTCCGCGACCAGGGCGTCGTCGAGGTCTGGTACGGCGAGCTCGCGCACCAGAAGCCGCAGATCGACGTCATCACCGACGCGGTGGCCCGCACGGCGGCCTCCGGCCCGTACAGCGGTGGCAAGCGGCTCTACGGATACGTGAACAGCGACCTCATGTGGGTCGGCGAGAAGTCCACGCCGGACGTCGAGATGCGCCCGTACATGTCGGCGCACCTCAAGAAGGTCGTCACGCCGGAAGAGGTCCAGGAGATGGCGAAGAGCCTCGGCGACCTGCCCGACGACGGCATCGCGTTCTTCAAGTAGGGCCCCCCACCCCGCAGCGGAAGGCCCACCGGGCCGGTGGCCGCGCGGGTGTCCCGTGTCCGGGGAGCGGAGCGCGGGCCGCCCCGCCCTACACTGGTCGGGTGGTGAGCACCGACTGGAAGACCGACCTTCGCCGGCGCGGCTACCGGCTGACACCCCAGCGTCAGCTCGTTCTGGAAGCCGTGGACGCGCTGGAACACGCGACGCCCGACGACATCCTCGTCGAGGTGCGGCGCACGGCGTCCGGGGTGAACATCTCCACGGTGTACCGGACGCTGGAGCTCCTGGAGGAGCTGGGCCTGGTCAGCCATGCCCACCTCGGGCACGGATCGCCGACCTACCACCTGGCCGACCGGCACCACCACATCCACCTGGTCTGCCGGGACTGCGCCGACGTCATCGAGGCGGACACCGACGTGGTCGCCGACTTCACCGCCAAGCTGCGGGGCACGTTCGGCTTCGAGACCGACATGAAGCACTTCGCGATCTTCGGCCGGTGCGCCGACTGCACGGCGAAGGCAGCGCAGGCCGGCGAGTCCGGCGGCCCCGCGGGCGCCTGACCCGCGCCCCCGCCCACCGACCGGCCTGGCGCCGGACCGACGCCGTCTCCGCCCGGCCGCGGGTCCGCCCGGCCGTGGGCAGCCGTACGCTTGTCGCATGAAGAGCCCCTTGCTGTCCCTGCCCGGCGCCGTCCCCGCCGAAGGCCGCGACGAAGGCGTCGCCGCGCACTACGGCGACCTTTTTCCCGAGCAACGCGCCCTCGCCCGGGGACAGGGCCTGGTCGACCTCTCGCACCGGGGCGTCGTCGCCGTCAGCGGGGACGACCGGCTGAGCTGGCTGCACCTGCTGCTGACGCAGCACGTCAGCGACCTGGCCCCGGGGCTGGCGACCGAGGCCCTGATCCTCTCCGCCAACGGCCACATCGAGCACGCGATGTACCTCGTCGACGACGGTTCGACGGTGTGGATGCACGTCGAGCCGGAGACCCGGGGCGACCTGATCGCGTACCTGGAGTCGATGAAGTTCTTCTACCGGGTCGAGGTCGCCGACCGCACCGAGGACTTCGCCGTCGTCCACCTCCCGGCCGGCTCGATCGCCGGGGCCCCCGACGGTGTGACCGTGCGCGAGACCCCGTACGGCCGGGACCTGTTCCTGCCCCGCGCCGACCTGGAGAAGTACGCCGCCGCCAACGGCCCGGTCGCGGGCCTGCTGGCGTACGAGGCGCTGCGCGTCGAGGCGCACCGGCCGCGCCTGGGCTTCGAAACCGACCACCGGACCATTCCCCACGAGCTGGGCTGGATCGGCACCGCGGTCCACCTCCAGAAGGGCTGCTACCGGGGTCAGGAGACCGTCGCGCGCGTCCACAACCTGGGGAAGCCGCCGCGCCGGCTGGTCTTCCTGCACCTGGACGGCAGCGAGGTGCACCTGCCCGGCCACGGCACACCGGTCCGGCTCGCCGCGGACGGAGCGGAAGGCCGGCAGATCGGCTTCGTCACCACCTCCGCCCGCCACCACGAGCTGGGGCCGATCGCCCTCGCCCTGGTGAAGCGAAACGTTCCGGTGGACGCCGAACTGCTGGCGGGCGACACCGCCGCCGCACAGGAGACGGTCGTCGAGCCGTAGGCCGGTCGTCGGGTCTCGTGGGGGCGGGACCCTCGCGGGGCCCCGGCTCAGACCTCGATCAGGACGGTGAACGGGCCGTTGTTGGTGAGTCCGACGCGCATGTCCGCCCCGAACCGGCCCGTCTCCACCTGCGCCCCGAGCGCCCGCAGTTCGGCGACGACCGCGTCGACCAGCGGCTCGGCGACGTCACCGGGCGCGGCGGCGTTCCAGGTGGGGCGGCGGCCCTTGCGGGCGTCCCCGTAGAGGGTGAACTGCGAGATCACCAGGAGCGGCGCGTTCACGTCCGAGCAGGACTTCTCGCCCTCCAGGACACGGACCGACCAGAGCTTCCGGGCAAGCTGGGCGGCCTTCGCCGGGGTGTCCTCGTGGGTCACCCCGACCAGTACGCACAGGCCCTCGCCGACGATCTCCCCGACCACCGACGGTTCGCCCGATCCGTCCGTCCCGCCGGGCACGGTGACCCGGGCGCCATCCACCCTCTGTACCACTGCACGCATACAGACCAACCTATCTTGGGCCGAACGGGTACAGAACACCTGCACCGGCCCCGTGCGGGGTGGCACCATGCACGATGGCGGTGTGCCGACGCACCGGTCGAGGGGACGGAACAGCATGAGTACCTATGGAGCGGGACGATCTCCCGGCGCCGTACCGGCGAAGCGGACCGGGACCATGCGGCCACCGGTGCAGCGGAGCGTACCGGGGCCGGAAGCGGCGCCGGGGCCCGGGGCGGGAGGCGCGGGACCGGTCCGGTCCTCGGCGTCCGTGCCGGAGCAGGGCGCTGCGGGCGGGGCCGCCGACGGCCTGGGCGCGGTGCGCCCGCAGGCCGGGTTCGGCGGGCTGTGCCTGAACGACCTGCGCGACCGGCGGCGGGAGGCGCAGCGCGACGAGGCGGACCTCAGCTACGTGCGCCGGCTGGTGCAGGGCCGGATCGACATCCTGCGCGCCGAACTGGCGCGCCGCCGGGACCCGGAGTCCCCGGTCGTCGACCGGCTCTCCGAGATCCTCACGGACACCCCGTCGCTGCACCGCTCGTCCGCCCGGCACGTCACGCTCACCACGCCGCGCGGCGACGAGTGCCGGAAGCTGGCCGCGGAGGCGCTCGCCGAGGTCGAGCTGTCCGACCTGGGCGCCCGGACCGACGAGGAACTGCACACCGCGATGGGACGGCTGGTCCGCTCCGAGCAGCAGGTCTCCCGCCGCCGCCACCAGCTCCAGCGCACCGCGGACGATTGCGGGGCGGAGATCGCCCGCAGGTACCGTGACGGGGAAGCTCACGTAGACGACCTGCTCACCTGAGGCGATCCTTCCGGGAGCGGGTCCCCGCCCCGGAAGGCACTCATGACCGCCAGCGCCGCCCAGCCCGCCCCCGCCGATACCCCCGCGCACCCGGTGCTCGCCGAGGTCGTACGGTCGGGGTTCACCGAAGGCCGCCACCGTGGTTCGCTGGTGCTGCTGGCCGCAGACGGAAGTGTGGAGCGGGCGCTGGGCGACCCCGCCGCGCCGGTGTTCCCCCGGTCCTCGAACAAGCCGATGCAGGCCGCCGCGATCCTGCGCGCCGGGCTGGAGCTGTCCGGCGAGCGGCTGGCGCTGGCCGCCGCGAGCCACTCCGGTGAGGGCTTCCACCTCGCGCTGGTGCGGCGGATGCTCGCCGAGCACGGCCTGACCGCCGCCGACCTGCGGACCCCGCCGGACCTGCCGCTGGACCCGGTCGAGGCCGAGGCGTACCTCGCGGCCGGGCACGTGCGGGAGCCGCTCACCATGAACTGTTCGGGCAAGCACGCGGCGATGCTCGCGGTCTGCGTCCGCAACGGCTGGGACACCGCCACCTATCTGGACCCGGCCCACCCGCTCCAGCGCCTGGTCCACCAAGTGGTCGAGGAGGCGGCGGGCGAGCCGGTCGCCGCCGTCGGCACGGACGGCTGCGGGGCGCCGCTGATGGCGATCGGCCTGGTGGGCCTCGCCCGCGCGTTCCGGTCGTTCGTGCTGGCCGAGCCCGGAACGGCGGAGCGCCGGGTCGCGGACGCCATGCGCGCCCACCCGGAGTACGTGGCCGGAACGCGGCGGCCCGACACCTGGCTGATGCGCGAAGTCCCCGGCACGCTCTCCAAGATGGGCGCCGAGGCGGTGCAGGCGGTGGCGCTGGCCGACGGCCGGGCCCTCGCCTTCAAGCTCGACGACGGCGGCACCCGGGCGCTCGGCCCGGTCCTGGCCCGCGCGCTGGAACTGCTCGGGGTGGACTCCCCGGTGGTCGCCCGGATCGGCGCGGCACCGCTGCTGGGCGGAACCGCGGAGGTCGGGGCGGTACGGGCGGCGTTCTGAGCGGGCGGGAAGGGCGGGCGTGACGTGCGGGCGTGAGGTGCGGGCGCGCGGCCGCCGCTGCCGGGGCACGGGTGCCGGTCCCCGGGAAAAACGGCGCGACGTCGCACAGGTGCGCTGCATAGCGTGGGGGCATGAGTCTTGTGCCCCGTACCGTCACCCCGCCCGAGTTCCGCGACTGGTTCCGCGCCAAGCGGGTCGGGTTCGCCCACCCCACCGGGGAGAGCGAGGAGGAGTCGGCCGTGCGGCTGGCGCACGTCGATCTCTCGCGCGTGCAGGGGGTGTTCGACGAGGGGCGGTGCGTGGCGACCTTCCGCTCGTTCGCCCAGGAGCTGACCGTGCCCGGCGGGGCGCGGCTGCCGGTGTCCGCGATCACCGCCGTCACGGTGTCGCCGTCGCACCGCAGGCGGGGACTGCTCGGCCGGATGATGGCTGAGGATC
Organism: uncultured Streptomyces sp.; assembly: GCF_947488945.1. Taxonomy (GTDB): domain Bacteria; phylum Actinomycetota; class Actinomycetes; order Streptomycetales; family Streptomycetaceae; genus Streptomyces. The sequence continues at coordinate 90,308 of NZ_CANLBS010000021.1, read as the reverse complement.
TGGCGGCGGCGAAGGAGCGGGGCGAGGTGCTGGCCACCCTGATCGCCGCCGAGTACCCGATCTACGGGCGGTTCGGCTTCGGCCCCGCGACCTCCGTCGTCGAGTGGGAGGCGGACGTGCTGCGGACCGGGCTCGACCCGCACGCGCGGGTGCCGGCGGAGGGGGACGGTGGGCGCGTCGACCTGGTGGACGGCGAGGAGGTGCGCGAGGCCGGCCCCGGCCTGCACGACCGGATCGCCGCGTCCCGGCACGGGGTGATCGACCGGCCCGAGCGCTGGTGGGAGCTGAGGACGGGAATCAGCGTGCCGGCCCACGAGGAGTGGACGCAGCCCTTCCACGCGCAGTACCGGTCGGCGTCCGGCGAGATCGAGGGTCTGGCCACCTACCGCGTCGAGGACCGATGGGGGGACGGCAAGCAGCCCATGTGCACCGTCGTGGTCCGTGACCTGCTCGCGGCGACCCCCGCCGCCGAGCGCGCGCTGTGGCACTTCCTCTGCTCGATCGACTGGGTCACCAGGGTCCGCACCGGATTCCGTGCCCCGGACGACCTGTTCCCGCTGCTCTTCCCGGACCCGCGGGCCGCCCGTGTCGTCACCGCGGCCGACTGGCTCTGGCTGCGGGTGCTGGACATCCCGGCCGCGCTGGAGGCCCGCACCTATGTCTGCCCCGTCACCCTGGTCCTGCAGGTCGACGACCCGGACGGTCCGGCGGACGGCCGCTTTCTGCTGGCGGCCGGGCCGGACGCGGTCACCTGCACGCCGACCGTACGGGACCCCGACCTGACCCTGGGAGCGGCCGAGTTGGCCCGCCTGTACCTCGGCGACGAGTCGGTCGAACGCCTGGTCGCGCTCGGCACGGTCCAGGAGCACCGCCCCGGTGCCGCCGCGGAAGCCGACGCCGCCTTCCGCACGGGCCGCAGGCCGTGGTGCCCGGACGTGTTCTGAGGGCGGGGTCTGCACCGGTGTTCAGGGCTCCGTCACGCGCCCATCGGGGTGCGTCCCGTATTGAGGCGCAGTTTCGCGGTCAACTGCGTCTCTCAGGGCGCTCGTTGTAAAATAGACACGTGGCAGAGGGCGATGCGTTCCCGCGCGACACGCGGCTGCACTACCGGCGCATCGCCGACGAACTGCGCAAGCAGATCAACGCCGAGACATGGTTGCCGGGCCAACGGCTGCCCACGCAGGAGGAGCTGAGCGAGCGGTACGACGTCGCCCGCGCGACGGTCGCCCACGCGCTCAGCCTGCTGCGGCGGGAGGGCCTGATCACCACCCGGCAGGGAAGCGGATCGTTCGTCGCCCTGGACAGGGCGGAGCGCCCCGACGAACACGGAACCGTACGCGGCGAGAGCAGCGACGTCTGGGCCGTCGTCTCGGAGCGGATGCCGCCGGTGCTCCTCAAGCCGTACCTGGAGGAGGCGTTCGAGGCCAAGGACGTCCGGCTGGACGTCTTCTCGATGACGACGGAGTCGCTCGCCGCCCGCGTCGCCGACCAGAAGGACCTCATCCTGGCCGGCCGGATCAGCCCGCCGAAGAGCATCACCGCGCGTCTGCTGCTGCCCGACACCACGTCGGAGACGCTGGCCATCCCGCGGCAGCTCTCCGGCGAGGACGATCCGCGCGTCAGGGCCCGGCTCGGCAGCATCCTGCACAGTCACGTCACGGTGTTGCGCTCCGCGCTGTACGAACTCCGGGGCCGGGACGCGGTCCCGGTGGTCGACGTCCAGGTGCGGCTGGTCCGCTTCTCCCCACAGCTGAAGCTGTACATCCTCAACAACCGCGTGGTGCTCCAGGGGTTCTACGTTCCCGAGGCGGGCACCGCGGTACTGGCGGACGGCGAGGCGGTCGCCGCGCTCGATTCCTACGGAAACGGCGCCACGCTCTACCCCTTCCGGGCCGCAGCAGACTCCACCCCGCAGCAGGTGGGCGTGGTCAGGGCCGCGCGGCAGTTCTTCGAATCGACGTGGGAACACCTCGGAGAAAAAGCGGACTTCTGAAGGAAGGCCCCTCGTCGGCCCATCGGAACGGACGGTCCGGCCCCGGCGCGATCGCGGCAGGGACGAATCACGGGGCGCCCACCGAGGGCGGCGCATACCGAGTCCCGACGGAGGGGTGCGGCGTGGCCTGATGGGTAAGACGTCGATGGCGAGTGCCCGCAGAGTCTCGGGGGATGAATGTCTGCAGCAAGGCAAAGACGCATGTCGGGAAGAAGCCGGACGTTCGTGGATCGTACCGCGCTGATGGCTCAGTTCCAGGATCAACTGGCGCTCAGGTCACCCGGTGCCAGACTTCTCAATGTGCACGGACTGCCCGGTGTGGGGAAGACGCGCCTTCTCGAAGAGTGGAAGCGCGTGGCTGAGCGTCGGGGGCGCACGGCCACGCTCGACTTGCGTCTGCCCGGAAGCCACCAGCTCGAATCCGCACTTGCCCAGCTGCGCAACGAGTTCGGAGCGCAGGGGGTGAAGTTCGAGCGCTTCGACGTCGCTTACACGGCCTATTGGCAGAAGATCCATCCGAACATGGAACTGAAGCGGACCGGTGAGGCATTAGGGGCCAATGGGGAGGCCACGGCGCGGATACTCGATGCGGCATCGGGCGCCAGCCTCATCGGTGCGGTCGCGGCCGGTCTGAAGTTCTCCGCTCAAGGGCTCAACGCCATGAAGAAGAGCAGACTGGTCCGCTCGGAACCAGACCTCGGGTACCTCGACGAGCTGCCGACGTCCGATCTCCTTCACACGGTGACACGTATGTTCGCGCAGGACCTGGAAGATGCCAGCGTCGCCGAACCGTACGTTCTTTTCGTCGACAGCTACGACATGCTGAGCATAGTCGGCAGCGATTCGACCGGTTCCTCGCACGATCGTTGGCTCCGTGATCTGCTCGGCCTCCTGAGGCGCGGACTGATCGTGTTGGCGGGCAGGGAGCCGGTGAGCTGGAAGGAGTGGGCGGGCCGATCGGACATGTGGCCCGTACTTCCCTTGGAAGCCGAGTACTGCCAGGAGCTGCTCACCAACGCCGGTGTCCTCGACGAGGACAAGCGGGACGTCATCACCCGAGCCAGTCAAGGAATCCCCTTCTACTTGGATCTGGCCATCGACACGCCCGAACGGGAAAGCGGCGAACGCGAGATTCCCCAGGATCGCATCAAGGACCGGTTTCTTGATCACGTGCCTGCCGATCACCGCAGGGTGCTCCAGCATCTCAGTCTTGCCAGGCTCTTCAACCGTGCTGTGTTCGCCCGTTTCGTCAGGGACGAAACGCTCTGGGACGAACTCGTCCAGTATTCCTTTGTCAGGCACCTCTCTGGCGGGTGGTACCAACTCCACCAGTTGATGGTCCACGCACTCCAGGCGGAGTGGTCCGCCGAGCGTCAACGTCCCGTCCATGCGGCGCTTCAGGGGTTCTGGGAGTCCTACGCGGAGAACCCCGAGAGCCAACTGGCGATGCCGGGAACGCCCGATCGTGCGGCGCTCGGGTTCTCGCCTTGGCAGGAGGCCGTCTACCACGGCCTGCGCTGTGACGGAATGACGGCCGAGAGGATCCTCGCCTGCGCGGACCGCAGCAAAGCCGTGTCGGGAAGCCAGTCGGCGACCGGTTTCATCTCCGACATCCGGGCTTACGTCGAGAGCGGAGAGGGTTCCGGGGCCCGGAATGAGGGGTGGTCACGAGTGGCCCGGTGTCTGGCGGCTGAAGACCACGTCCTTCGCGGGCGGGGTCACCTCGCGCAGACGGAGATCGGGGGTGATGATCCCGAGCCGGCCTCCCCGCTGGAGGCGAGGCTCGTGCTGGCGGCCGCGCATGCCCATCGGCTCATCGGGAAGAGCGTGGCGGCCCGGGACACCTTCGAGCGGCTGTGGACCGGACCGGTCGAGGAGGTCCGTGGCATGGCGGGTTACGCCTTGGCCGACATCACGATGTGTGCGGGAGACTTCCCGACGGCCTTCGCCCTTGCCGACGAGGTGTACGGGTCGGTGCCCCCCGGGGGAAGCGCCTTACAGGCAGAAGTGAAGCGCCTCATTCACCTCGCGCACCGTTTTCTTCTCGACTTCGAGTCCTCCCAGAGGGAGTTGGACGAGGCCGCTGTGCTCTTCCGGGCGAGCAACTCGCTGCACGGGCTCGCGGACATCGAGACGAATCGTGCCGAACTCCTCGCCTTCACCTCTCCCGGGGAAGCTGTCGCAGCGGCGAACAGAGCGCTCAGTGCGCAGGAGAGCCTGCATGTGGGGCACGAGGTGGGTAAGGCTCTGACGGCAAAAGGACTCGCGGAGACGCGTCTGGGCCTGTACGCCGAAGCTGGTGTCTCGTTCGACCGAGCCGTGAGGACTCTCGAACGTGTCCAGTACCGATCCGGCCGAGCCCGGGCCGAACTCTTCCGCGCTTTTCTCCACCTGAGGAAGGGGGACAGGGGAGCTGCGGTCACCAGCCTCCGCGAGGCCGTCCAGCGTCTGGAGCGCGCCGATGTCTACCCGTTCCTTTCCGTGCTGGCCGGTAAGGCGGCGGAGAGAATAGGGCATAGTGATCCAGAGATCACAAGAATTCGGGAAGCGGCGCAACGAAAGGTCATCCCCCTAGGCACCTTGAGTGACTATTACGGGCGGATGGACAGCGTTGTTGAAATGTTGCTGGAATAGGTGCTTCGCTTGCTGGAGCCGAGGTGATTCCTGTTGACGCGAGGGGCGCAGATGGACCTGAATGCTTCCGATTTCATGGGAATGTACAAAGTGGCGACCGCTAGAGAATCCGGCGAGAGAGGCCACTACCACCGCAACGTGAGGGTAGATGCTCATGGATCCTCCTTCGTGGTGCGCATACCGGTACCAGGGGTCCAGGTCATGGACCTGGCCCCCTGGCGGGAGGATCGCGTCGTGGGTTCCCTTCACCCGTGGGTGAGATCGGTCCCGAGGCTCCTCTTCGTCCACGAAGACCCCTATTTCCAGGTTCAGAATTTCTTGCCCGGAAAACCGGTGGCGCAGCTGTATCCAGCCGGCAGGGGAATCCCTGATCATCTCGCTGGAAACGTTGCCTCCTTCTTCGCGGATCTCCTCTCATTTCCAGTCGAAGAGATTCCAGAACTTCCTACGGATTGGCCGGCGGGGGGCGATGTGCGAGGATTCTCTGCCGTCATGGTGGAGTTCGGGCGTGCGTTGCGCCTGAAGTACGGAGAAGAGAACCCGAGACTCTTCGCTGATCTCGACATCCCGTACGACCCCTTCGAGGCCCTGGAACGGGAAGCATCGCGATTGACCATGAGGCCCTTCCGGCTGCTGCACGGGGACATGCATCGGGGCAACATGCTGGTGGAGGAGAGGCGGACGTCCCTGCTCGACTGGCAACTCGCCGCGTGGGGTGATCCCGTCTATGACTTGGCCGATCACCTTCACAAGATGGGCTACACGCGGTCGGACGAGAGGAGGGCCGTCGCTGATTGGATTGCCGTCGCGCCAGAGGCGTGCCGCCGTGGCTGGCGCGATGACCTGGAGTTCTACCTGAGATTCCAGCGGATCAAATCAGCGGTCGTGGACACGGTCCGCTGGTCGCGGCGGATCAGCTCCGCTCCACCGCGTTCGACGGAACGAAGGGACTTGGTGCTCTCGTTGACAGCGACCCTGGCACGGGCGAGGCCCTACTGGTCCACGGGTGCGGTGAACCCGATGGGAGAGGGGGAAGTCCTCCAAGCAGTGCTGAGGTCGGGGTCGGACCGTTACTGATCCGCCCCGTCCCTTGATGTCCCCCGATCGGGTGGTCCCTCGGGCGCGTGGTGGACGGTGGGGGCGTTGGGGCGGCGTCCGGGGGCGGGAGGCCGGGCCGGGGGGAGCGCCGGGGGCCGGGACCGGGGGCGGGTAGCTTCGGGGGCATGAATGGAGAGAGGCCCGGAACCGGCGCCGGTGCGCAGCCGCCGGTCGGTCTGCGGGAGCGCAAGAAGCTGCTGACCTACCGGGCGGTCTCGGACGCCGCGATCGCCATGTTCCTGGAGCGGGGCTTCGACAAGGTCTCGGTCGCGGAGGTGGCCGCCGCCGCCGACATCTCCAAGCCGACGCTGTTCCGGTACTTCCCCACCAAAGAGGACCTGGCACTGCACCGGTTCGCCGACCACGAGGACGAGTCGGCGCGGGTGGTCGCGGCACGGGAGCCGGGGGAGTCCCCGCTGGACGCGCTGCACCGCCACTTCCTGGACGGCCTGGAGCGCCGCGACCCGGTGACCGGGCTCTGTGACCACCCGCAGGTGCTGGCCTTCCACCGGATGCTCTACGGGACGCCGTCGCTGGTGGCCCGGATGTACGCCTACCAGGGGCGCTCCGAGGCGGCGCTCGCGCAGGCGCTCGGCGAGGGGCTGCCGCAACGGCTGGCCGCCGCCCAGGTGGTCGCGGTGCTGCGGGTGCTCGGTCTGGAGAACTGGCGTCGGATCGCGGAGGGCGGAAGCGCCGACGCGACGTATCCGACGGCGGTACGGGCCGCCGACCGGGCGTTCGACCAGCTCAGGACGGGACTGGAGCCGCTGGCCGGCTGAGCGCCGGGCCCGCGCCCACGGGGCGCGCCCCGGTCGGGTGGGGAGCGTCACCACGTCGGCGAGCGTGAACTGTTCCGAGGCTGCGACCTGCCCGAGGGTCAAGGTCAAACGCCCATGGCGGCCCGGCCCCGCGGTGTCCGGGGCGGCGTGCCCGGGTCAGCCGGTCAGGTCGCGCCAGAACGGCACGGTGACCTGCGGCTCCGGGGTCCCTTCGGCAGCCGGGGCCGCGTGGTCGAACTCGCGGGCCACGTAGTCGTCGAGATCGGCGCCGTAGACGATGAGGTCGGTCTGGTGCACCGACAGCACCGGATGGCCGTGCGCGCCGCGCCCGGCGGGCAGGTAGCGGTGGGAGTAGACGGGCACCAGCGGGGTCACGTCGGCGAGCAGCCGCCGGGCGCGGTCCACCGCCTCGGTGTCGGCGTCCGGGCGGTCGCCCCAGCCCTCGTGCCAGAAGGCGTTGTGCCCGACGTCGAAGAGCACCCCGTCGACCGGCGCCCGCAGCCGGTCCCGGAGCGCGGCGGGGTCTCCGTCGCGCCAGTCGGGCCACCGGGTGCGGCCGCGCCCGTCGGGCCGCCCCACCGGCAGACCGGCGGCGAGGAAGGCGCGGTGGTCGTCGGCGAAGGCGAACCCGAAGGTCTCCTCGACCCGCCGGAACTCCGCCTCGGTGAGCCCCGGCCGCACCTCCCGGGCCCCGGTCCGGGCCAGCCGCTCCGCCGCCCTCGTGCCGAGCCGGAATCCCGCGCCGTCGTCCATGCGGGGATCGTACGGGCACGGACAACGGGTACGGGCCTGGACCGTCCGGTCAGGGAGCGGCGACGGCGGGAGCGGTCGGGGCAGCGCGCTCCGCGACGGGCCGCCGGTGCAGGGCCATGAGGCGTACGGCGAAGTACGCCGCCGCGAGGGCCGCGCAGGCGTCCAGGGCGTCGGTCACCGCCAGGTACCCCATCGCGTCCCTGATCTCGCCGAGCGCGTGCGCGTCGTCGTACGCCCGGGAGGTGATCTGTTCGCCGACGAGCGACAGGACGAACAGGCCCCACCACACGCGCACCGGCCAGGCGGACGGATACCGGGCGGGTTCCGCGTACCGGGATCTCGTCGGGGCGCCCCACATCTCGAGGGCGATGCGGTACGGCATCCACAGGCAGGCGAGAGGGATGAACCACGTGCCGATCGCCCAGCCCGGGCCGCGGTCGAACGCGTCGAACGCGAGCGATCCGAGGTAGCGGCGCATCAGGAAGAACCAGACGACGAAGACGATCGCGCAGACGACGTACGCCGCGATCTGGGCCAGGGTGGCGATGCTCTGGAGCCGGTCCGCGGCGTCGATGTCCTCCGCGCGGAAGAAGGCGGGGGACGGGTCGTCACCGATCGCCGAGGCCAGTTGGAGGCGGGCGAACAGAGCGAAGACGTCGGTGAGACCCACCAGCGCCAGCATCGCCACCACCGCCTTCGTGAGCCTTTCCGGCCCGGCGGCCGGCGCGGGTCTCGGCCACCCGGACGGCGGCGCGGGCGAAGGTGGAACGGTGTGGATTCCGGACATGGCAGAGACCCCCCACGGGTACGGACGGATGCTGCCCGCCGAACGGCGGGCAGACGGACCGTACGCCCCCGCGGATGCGGCGTCCACCGGATTCGAGGGGAAGGAACCAGCAGGTCAGGACGGGGGTGCGGGCGTGACGGTCCCGGTGGGTACGGCGGGCCGCCGGTGCGGGGCCGTCAGGCGTACGGCGAACAGCGCCGCGGCGACGGCGGCGCATGTCTCCAGCCCGGCCAGGGCGAGGTCCGGCGCCGGCGACGTCCGCAGGCCGGGGACGGGGGCGAAGGCCTCGGCGCGCAGCGCGTAGGCCGCGAGCTGCGTCCCGGCGAACAGCAGCCACCAGAGGTTCACCGGCCACAGGGATCGCGCTCGCACCGGTCCGGGACGGGGGGCGGTCCACATCTGTACGGCGATGCGGTAGGGCATCCACAGGTTCAGGACGGGGACGAACCACGAGCCGATCGCCCAGCCGGGTCCCCGGTCGAACGCCTGCGGCGCGACCCGGCCGAGGTACCGGCGCAGCCGGAAGAACCAGGCGACGAACGCGCCGGCGCACAGGACGTACGCCGTCCCCCGGAACTGCTGGGCGATCCGCTCGATCCGCTCCGCTTCGGCCAGGTCCGCGGCGAGGGCGTAGCTGAAGTACTGGTCTCCGTAACGGGTGTGGTCCAGGCGGACGGCCGCGTATCCGGCGAGGAGGTCGCAGACCGCCACCGTGCCCAGCAGGACGACCACGGCGACGAGGAGCACCCCGAGGGTCCTCGGCGGGCTCGTCGGGGGTCGGCCGGCCGCCGGTACGGGCAGGCGTGGCAGCGCTCTCGGAGCCTTGAACTCGGACACGGCGGCGGCCCCCCACAGGCATGGTCGAAATCGCCCGCGGAGTGCGGGCAGACGGAAGGTACGCTGCCGTGCCGGGCGTGTCCACGCGTCGGCGCGCCGGGACCCGCGCCGTCGCGACGGGCCGCGTGCCCGGAACCGACGGCCGTCTCCCCCGGCGACTGCTTCCCCCGGTGAACACCGCCGCACGGCGGGGCCGTTCCTCCGCGCCGTCCGCGGAGGATAGGTTCCCGGCGGAGCGGTGGACGCGCGAAAGGGGGAGGCCGTGAACGTGACGACGTACGACGCAGCCGGGACGGCGGGCGGGTCCGGTGGCGCGGGCGGCCGGGACGCCGGGGACCGTGTGCCGCCGCTGGTCGGCGCGGCGTGGCTGGCGCGGCGGCTGGGGACGCCGGGGCTGGTGGTCCTCGACGCCTCGGTCGGTCGGGCCCGGGGCGCCGCCCGACGGGTGCCGGGGGCCGTCCGCTTCGACATCGACGGGGAGTTCTCCGACCCCGGTTCGCCACTGCCCCACATGTCGGTGGGGCCGGGGGCGTTCCAGTCCGGGGCGAGGTCCCTGGGGGTGGACGACCGGAGCACGGTCGTGGTGTACGACGCGGTGGGCGTCTACTCCAGCGCCCGCGCCTGGTGGATGTTCCGCGCGGCGGGCTTCGACCGGGTGGCGGTGCTGGACGGCGGACTGCCCGCCTATTCCGACGCCGGAATGCCGGTGGAGGACGAGCCGGCGGCCGAACGGGCGGACCGGCGGGGCGATGTCACGGTCCGGCCGCGTCCCGGCCTGTTCGTGGGGCGCGCCGAGGTGGCCGAGGCGCTCGCCGACCCGCGCACGGCTGTGGTCGACGCCCGGACGCGGGAGCGGTTCGCCGGCACGGCGCCCGAACCCCGGCCGGGGCTGCGCGGTGGCCACATGCCGGGTTCGGTGAACCTGCCGTTCGGCGGTCTCCAGGACGGAGGGCGCATGCGGGACGCCGGTCGGCTGCGCGCCGCGTTCCAGGAGGTGGCCGGCGACCGGGAACGTCTCGTCGTCAGTTGCGGGTCCGGCGTGACGGCCTGTGTTCTGGCGCTCGGCGCCACGCTGGCCGGGCGCACCCGGATCGCGGTGTACGACGGTTCGTGGAGCGAGTGGGGGCTCACCGGCCCGGTGGACGGGGCCGACGAAGGCTGAGGCGGACCCGCCTCCGTGTCCGTCGCCGGCGTCCCTGCGGTCAGGGGCTCCCGGCGGTCACGGCGGTCACGGCGCGTGCGTCAGGACCAGCTCCGTCGCCGCGGCGAGGGCCGACAGCTCCGCGCGGGACGCGTGGGGGCGGGCCGCGCGGCGGGCGGTGGCCCGCGCCAGTTCGTCCTCGCCGAAACCGCCGTCCTGTGCCAGGGCGGCGAGCAGTGCCGTGAGCAGTCCGGTGACCGGGGGGCCCGTCGCGCCCTCCCGGTCCAGCGCCGTCCGGGCCAGCATCAGCGCGGACATCGCCCGGTCGAGGCCGGGATCGCCCTCGCCGGTGTGGGTCCAGTCGGTGACCACCGGGCCGTTCTCCGTCAGCAGCACGTTCTCCGGACGCAGGTCCAGGTGGAGGATCCTGGCGTCCGGATCGCAGGACAACCGGGGCGGCAGGGAGTGCAGTTCGCGCAGCAGCCCGGCGAGCAGCGCGCCGCCTTCGTCCGCGTCCAGCCGGCCCGCGAGGAACGCCTCGGCCAAGGTGGGGCCGGTGAGCCGTTCCAGGACGAGATCGCCGGGCCCGGCGCCGTCGGCGGGCGGGCCGATGCGGGGGACCGGGAAGCCCAGGGCGGACAGGTACGACATCACCGCCATCTCGCCGGTGGCGTCGGACCCGTCCCGGTAGCGGCGCAGGACCCAGGCGCCGCCGCCGAGTGCGTACACATCGGCGCTGCGACCCGAGCCCAGGAGATGGCCTATGTCCATGTGCCGAACCTACCGGGGGCGTACGGGCGATGGGGAGCGGGCGGACGCCGGAACGGCCGTGACCGACCGCAGCCCGCCGGGCACGGCGGTGCGGTGGCCGGTGCGGCGGGCGCGTGCCCTTCCGAGCCGTTCACCGCCTACCGTGCCCGACCCGACCCGACCCGACCGCCACCCGTCCGCGCGCCTCACTTCGCGTCCGAGTACCGCTCCACGACCGCCGTGGTGAAGGGGAACCGTACCGGGGTCTCGCCGAAGGTGATCCGGCCGGCCAGCTCACCGGCCGCGCGGATCGCGGACACGACCGTCTCCGCCTCCTCGGCCGGGCAGTGCACGATCACCTCGTCGTGCTGGAAGAAGACCAGCTCGGCCCGCAGGCCGCCCTCGGAGAGGGACCGGCGCAGGGCGGCGAGCAGCAGCAGCGCCCAGTCGGCGGCGCTGCCCTGGACCACGAAGTTCCGGGTGAAGCGGCCCCGGGCGCGGGCGTCGGAGGAGGCGTAGCCCGGCGTGTAACCGCCGTCCCTGCCGCCGGTCGCGTCCTGCGCCGCGTCCTCCTGCGGGAGTCCGGCCTCGCCCTGGTCGCCGGAGCCCGCCGCGGGCGGGCTGGTGCGGCCCAGCCAGGTCCGGACGAGCCGGCCCTCCTCCCCGGCCTTCGCCGCGTCGTCCACGTAGGCCACGGCGAGCGGGAAGCGTCTGCGGAGCGCGGCGAGGTTCTTCAGCCCGTCGCCCGAGGTCTGGCCGTACACCGCGCCGAGCAGGGCGATCTTGGCGTGGTCGCGGTCGCCCTCGAAGGCCCGGTCCGAGAGCGCGGTGTAGAGGTCGCCGTCGTGGCCCGCCACCTCCATCAGCCCCCGGTCGCGGGAGACGGCCGCCAGCACCCGGGGCTCCATCTGGTCGGCGTCGGCGACGACGAGCCGCCAGCCCTCGTCCGCGACGACCGCGCGGCGGATGACCTTGGGGATCTGCAGCGCCCCGCCGCCGTTGGTGGTCCAGCGCCCGCTGACCGTGCCGCCCGGCTGGTACTCGGGCCGGAAACGGCCGTCGCGCACCCAGTCCTGGAGCCAGCTCCAGCCGTGCGCGGTCCAGATGCGGTAGAGCTTCTTGTACGCGATGAGGGGCTCGACGGCCGGGTGGTCGATCTCCGCGAGCTCCCAGCGCCGGGTGGAGGTGATCCTGACGCCGGCCCCGGCGAACGCCTTGACGACATCGACGGGCAGGTCCGGCCGGACCCGGCGGCCGAACGCGGCCGAGATCTCGTCGGTGAGCTCGGCCAGCCGCCGGGGCTCACCCCCCGCGTACCGCTCACCGAGCAGCTCGGCCAGCACTTCGCGGTGGACGTCGGCCCGCCAGGGGAGACCGGACCGGTGCATCTCGGCGGCGACCAGCAGCCCGGCCGACTCGGAGGAGGTCAACAGCCTCATCCGGTCCGGGTGTTCGGCCCGGTCGTGGCGGGCGAGCTGCTCCGCGTAGACGTCGAGCAGGTCCTCGAGCGACACCCCCGTCCCGGACGGCGGTTCGAACAGGGACGACTGGGAGCCGGGTTCCGCGCCGCGGGCCGGCGGGTCGGGCGGCACCGGGCCGCCCCGCAGCCGGGCCAGCGCGGCGGCGGCCGAGCGGGGTTCGCCGAGCCGGCCCTCGTGGCCGAGCAGCAGCTGTTCGGCGCACTCGACGTCGTAGCACCGCTCGACGCGCACACCTGCGGCGAGCAGACGGGGGTAGACCTCGGTGGTGGAGCGCCAGACCCAGCGCACCACGTCCGGGCGGGAGCGGACCGCCTCCGCGAGGTCGGGCTCGGCCAGCACCGGTCCGGCGGCCCGCCCGTCCCGACCCAGCGGTGCCAGCAAGGCCCCACCGCCCTCCACCGGCGCCACGGCCCACCGTTCGCTCATGCCTTCGAGTCTGGCATCCGGCACCGACAACGCCCTGCGGCGCGCGGCCCCACCGCGCGGCGTGACCGGCCGCATCCGTCCCGTCCCCGTCCCCGTCCCCGTCCCCGTCCGGCGGGCGGCGCCGGCCCGCCGCCTACGCTGGTCGCATGGAATCGGTGATCGACCAGGCCTTCGCGGCGGCTCTCTACTCGGACGGCGACGCCGGACTCGACACCGGCGCGTCCCTGCTCGCCGCCGCGCCGGACGCGGACGACGAACTGCACCGTCGCGGCGAGGAGTTCCTGCGCCGGGCCTGGACGCGTGGCTGGCAGCCGGCCGACGTGGTCCGGTTCGTGCGGCGGGAGCGGGACGAGGCGGACGTGCCGCTGGTCGCCGCGGTGATCACCGCGCAGACCGCGGCCTATCCGGCGCTGCCGCCGCGCTGGGCCGCCCAGCTCGCCGAGCTTCCGCCGCCGGCGCCGCGCGGCCGCCCGGACCGCTTCTCGTACGCCTCCGCGCTGCTCGGGCTGTACCGGCTGCTGCTGCGGCTGCCGCCGATCGAGCCGGTGGGGCCGCCGCCGGGGGCCTTGCCCGCCGGGTCGGTGCTGCCGCCCGCGCACGACGAACCCCGCATGCTCACCCGGATCCGGGCGCTGCTCGCCAAGGCCGAGGCCACCGGGTTCCCCGAGGAGGCCGAGGCGCTCACCACCAAGGCGCAGGAGCTGATGGCCCGGCACAGTATCGACGAGGCGCTGCTCGCGGCCCGTACGCACCGTGCCGACCAGCCGGGCGCGTGCCGCATCGGCGTCGACGCCCCCTACGAGACGGCGAAGGCGGTCCTGCTGGACGCGGTGGCCTCGGCCAACCGCTGCCGGGCGGTGTGGAACAGCGACCTCGGCTTCAGCACGGTCGTCGGCTTCGCACCCGACCTGGAGGCGGTGGAGCTGCTGCACACCTCGCTGCTGGTCCAGGGCACCGCGGCGATGACGAAGGCGGAGGCCGAACAGCGGGCCGGCGGCCGCAAGCGCACCAAGACCTTCCGCCAGTCCTTCCTGATGGCCTACGCCCAGCGGCTCGGCAGCCGGCTGGCCGACGACACGGCCCGGGTCACCGCCGAGACGGACGCGGGCGCCCCTGCGGGCACGGGGGCGGCCGACGGGACGGCGGGACTGCTGCCGGTGCTGGCCGCGCGGGACGTCGCGGTGGACGGCGCGGCGGAGCGGATGTTCCCGAAGACCACCACGGCGCGGGTGCGCGGTGTCACCGACGAGGACGGCTGGAACCACGGAACCGAGGCGGCGGACCGGGCGCGGACGGGTGCCGGACCGGGGTCCCGCGGGGGGCGGCCCGACCGGGGCATCACCCGGTAGCCGGTCAGGTCACGGCCCGACGTCCCAAGGCCCGCGAGATGGCCGCGACGCCTGACCGATAAGTCGGGATTGCTCGATATTCCGGTTACGCTCGCCGTATGAGCTGGCTCCGCGCGCTGAAGGAGACCGCGCGCTCGGGGCTGAAGATCGAGCGGCGCCGTCTGGAGCCCCTCGTCGCACTCCGCGGGGCCGCCGGACTGGCCATCGTCGTCGGCGTCTCCCTCGGTCTCTTCGGTCCGGCCATCGCGGCCAGCTCGGCCTTCGGCGCGTTCCAGGCGGCCACCGCCACCTTCCAACGCAGCTGGCGGCCCCGGCCGGTGCTCGCCCTGGTCTCCGGCGCGAGCCTCGCCGTGTCCACGTTCGTCGGCTATCTCACCGGCTCGCACACCGTGCTCTTCATGTGCCTGCTGGCGCTCTGGACCTTCCTCGCGGGGCTCGCCTGGGCGGCCGGGACGACGGCCGGCATCATCGCCTCGTCCAACGTGGCGATCATGCTGGTGACCGTCACCCTGCCGACCTCCGTCCTGGACGCCGCGGCGCACGCCGGGATGATGGCGGTCGGCGGGCTGGTGCAGGCCGCGCTCGTCTTCCTGTTCCCGGTGCGCCGCTGGGGTGCGCAGCGCGACGCGCTCGCCGACGCCTTCGCGGGCGAGGCCGACTACGCCCGCCGGCTGCGGCACGACCCGGTCGCCCCCTTCGACCCGCTGCCCCTGATGACCGCGCGCAGCGCCGCCGCCGTCACCCCGCACCAGGCACGGCACCGGCCCGCGGAGCTGCACGGCACCCGCAGTGTCGCCGAACGGCTGCGGCCGGTGCTCGCCTCGCTGGCGGACCCCGCACTGGGCGTACCCGCCGAGGGACCGGCGCGCGACCGGGCCCGCGAGCTGCTCGGGGCCGCCGGGGCGGTGCTCGACGCCGCGGCCCGCGCGGTGCGCCACGGCGACCCGGTGGAGCTGTCGGCGCCCGCCCTCGCGGTGCTCAGGACCCCGGACACGGGCGTCATCCTCACCGGGCCGCCGCGTCGGGCCGCCGACCGGCTGGCCGCCCTGCTCAAGGACGTCGTGGAGATCGCGGAGGGCACCGGCACCCGTGAGGCGCCCGGTCCGGATCCGTCCTCCCCGCACCGCCGCCGCCCCACCCTGCTGCGGCTGGTCCCGCAGGTGGGCAGGGCGATCCGGGCGGAGATGCGCCGGGACTCGCCGATCCTGCGGCACGCGGTCCGGGTCTCGGCGGTGGCCACCCTCGGCTACCTGCTGGGCGCCGCGCTGCCGCTCGGGCACGGCTACTGGGCGCCGATGACCGCCGTCATGGTGATGCGGCCCGACTTCACCCAGACGTACTCCCGCGCGGTCGCCCGGTTCGGCGGCACCGCCGTCGGAGTCGCCCTCGCCACCGGCATCGTGCAACTGGCCCACCCCGGCCCCGCCCTGTCGGCCGCCCTCGCGGTGGTCTGCGCCTGGCTCATGTACCTGCTGATGCGCACGGGGTACGCGGCCGGTCAGGCCTGCGTCGCCGCGTACGTGGTCTTCCTGCTGGGGATGGCGGGCGACGACTGGTCCCAGACCGTGCCGGAGCGCCTGCTGCTGACCGTGGTGGGCGGGCTGCTCGCGATGATCTCGTACGCCCTCTTCCCGGCCTGGGAGACGCCGCGCCTGCGGGGCCGGCTGGCGGTGTGGCTCCAGGCGGTGGGGTACTACGCCGCCACCGTCATCGACCAGTACGCCCACCCCGCCGAGAAGAGCAACGCCGATGTGCGGGCCGCGCTGATCGCCTCGCGCGAGGCGCGGATCGCCTGGCAGGAGGCGCAGGAGAAGGCGCAGCACGAACCCGTCCGGCACCGGGGCATCTCCCGCCTCGCCGCCGACGAGGCACAGCACGCGCTGGTGGAACTGGGGCGCGCCGCGATGCTCCTGGAGGCGCACCTGCCGGACCGTGCGGCGACCCCGGTGCGCGGGGCGGCGGAACTGGCGGCCGCGCTGCGGCGCTCGGCCGAGCAGGGCGCGAAGGCGGTCCGGGAGCGGCGGGTGCCGGAGTGGGGACCGGTCGCGGAGGAGGTGGCCCGCTGGGACTTCCTGGAGGCGCCGTACCCGGAACCGGGCGAGGACGCGGGACCCGACGCGGCGTCGGACGCGGGGCCGGCGGCCGGGGAGCCGGAGCGGCCCCCGACGCCGGAGGCCGGGATGCCGGCAGCCCCGGCAAAGCCGGAA
Organism: uncultured Streptomyces sp.; assembly: GCF_947488945.1. Classification (GTDB taxonomy): domain Bacteria; phylum Actinomycetota; class Actinomycetes; order Streptomycetales; family Streptomycetaceae; genus Streptomyces. The sequence goes on along the minus strand of NZ_CANLBS010000021.1, from coordinate 74,073 downwards.
CCCGAGGCCCCGGCGGCCCCCGCGCATCCGGAACCCGAGGCCCCGGCGGCCCCGGAAACCGCGCACCGGGAGCCCGTGCCGGACCCCGTGGTCCGGCGCGGGTCAGCGTTGCTGCTCGACGCGTTGGTGGACCTGTCCCTCGCCCTCGACGACCGGGGCAGCGCCCCCAGCAGCAGACCGGTCCGGTAGCGCCGCCGGGGCGGTGAGTACGCGGATCCCCGGTCGCCTTGCGGCACGAGGGGCACCGGGGGTAGCGGCCGCCGCCGGGGGCATACGGACGCCAGGGGAAGGGGGCACGGGGAACCGTTCACACGCCGTTCGGCGTGGTGGGCAGAGGGGGCCGACGGGAGCTGTAACCGCAGGAACACCGCGCGTGCACGTGCATATGCTCATGCAGTGGCACGTGAAACCCAGCTATGATCCAGACTGGTTGACACTTGCACCTTGCAAATCGGGGGAGCGTCCTGTGCGTGACGTGTACAACGGCATGGCGGCCACGGAGCTGCACGGGGTCGTCTGGCAGAAGAGCAGGCACAGCAATTCGCAAGGGTCGTGCGTGGAGTTCGCCAAGCTGCCGGGAGGCGGCGTGGCCATGCGGAACTCGCGCTTCCCCGACGGTCCCGCACTCGTCTACACGCCCGCCGAGATCGCGGCGCTGCTGTTGGGCGTGAAGGACGGGGAGTTCGACCACCTGGCGGCGGGTGCCTGACGGTTCCCCGGGCGCCCGAGCCCCACGTACACGTACCCCCGGCGCACCGGCGCGCGCCGCCCGGAACCCGACGCCCGGCGGCTGGGCTCGAAATGGAAGCAGAACTGCCGGTTCGGTGGGCGGGGTGCGGTACACCCCGCGCCGGACCGACCAGGGGCGTCAGGCGGTCGCGCCGCCGACTGCGGCGTCGGGGACCGGCCCGGCGGTCAGCCGGAACATCGCCCAGACGACCTTGCCCATCAGGGCTCCCGCCGGTGCGTCGCTCTCCGAAGGGGGAGAGGGGTGCCAGCCCCAGCTGTCGCTGAACGACTCCACCAGGAACAGGCCGCGCCCGGACTCGGCCGAATCCTCCGCCTCACCGGCCACCGGGCCTTCGTGGCTGGGGTCGCGCACCGCGCACACCAGGCGCGAGGTCCAGCGCATCAGGTGCAGGCGTACCGGAGGCACCGCGGGCTCGGGCGCGGTGTCCGGGGGGACGGCGTGCCGCAGCGCGTTGGTGACGAGTTCGGAGACCACCAGGGCCACGTCGTCGAACCGCTCGTCCAGGTCCCACCGCGAAAGCGTCGTACGGGTGAACCTCCGTGCCCCGCCGACCGCTTCGAACCGGGCCGGCAGCGAGATCGACGCCGATCCGGCGGACGCCGCGGGATCGAAGGGGGGAAGGCCCCGCCGTAACGGTTCGAGCGTCGTCGATCCATTGGTCCTCATGCGAGGCACTCCCGGGATTCGCGGCTGCAGCGGCACTGCCGGTCAGCGGTACTGCGGGGAAACGGCGTCACAACATGAACGGGTACGCAGGTGCGCGACGACCATGCTTCCGAATGCGCAGGGCAGATGCAAGGGCAGATGCACGTGCACGTGACCGCCCTGCCCCATTCGGTAAGGGTTGTCGACCATTTCTCCCTTCACACATTTTCTTCGGATCCCGGCGAGTCTTCCCATTTCCGTAACCGAACGAGTACGGCCTGAAGCGTTTTGGTGGCACAATCCGGTTCTTGAGGTTCCGGGGGGCCTCGTTGCCCGGGAAGCGATGGGGAGGGTGGACCTGTGTCGGCAGGCGAGTCGAGTGGATCCGTGGTGCGGCGCATCCTGCTGGGCTCTCAGCTGAGAAGGCTCCGCGATGCCCGCGGCATCACCCGTGAAGCGGCGGGCTACTCCATCCGCGCCTCCGAATCGAAGATCAGCCGCATGGAGTTGGGACGGGTGAGCTTCAAGGCCAGGGACGTCGAGGATCTGCTCACGCTGTACGGGGTCGTGGACGAGGCGGAGCGCGAAGCCCTGCTCGGTCTGGCCCGGGAGGCCAACGTGACGGGCTGGTGGCACAGTTACGGCGACGTGCTGCCCGGCTGGTTCCAGACCTACATCGGTCTGGAGGGCGCCGCCTCCCTCATCCGCGTCTACGAAGTGCAGTTCGTGCACGGCCTGTTGCAGACCGAGGCGTACGCCCACGCGGTGGTGGAGCGCGGCATGCGCGGCGGGCCCGCGGCCGAGATCGACCGGCGGGTGGCGCTGCGGCTGGAGCGGCAGAAGATCCTGGTGTCCGAGCGTGCCCCCGTCCTCCATGTCGTCCTGGACGAGGCCGCGTTGCACCGTCCCTACGGTTCGCGCGAGGTCATGCGCGCCCAGCTCGACCACCTGCTGGAGATGTCGGAGCGCCCCAACATCACGCTCCAGGTGATGCCGTTCAGCTTCGGCGGCCATGCCGGGGAGAGCGGGGCCTTCACCATGCTGCGCTTCCCCGAGTCCGATCTCTCCGACGTCGTCTTCCTGGAACAGCTCACCAGCGCGCTGTACCTCGACAAGGCGGAGGACGTGGCCCAGTACGAACGCGCCATGTCCCGTCTGCACGACGACAGTCCGGGGGAGAAGGAGAGCCGTGAACTCCTGCACGGACTCCTCCGCGAGGCGTGATCCACGGGTACGATGACGCCCGATCAGGAGTATGCGTACGCCTGCAGTAAGGGATTGCATGTCCTTCTTCCATGAGCTGGCCCATCAGTACATAGACGGTGAGTGGCGTACCGGCACCGGCTCGTGGGACATCATCGACTTCAATCCGTACAACGGGGAGAAGCTCGCCTCCCTGACCGTCGCCACCGCGGCGGAGATCGACCAGGCCTACGCCGCCGCCGAGCGCGCCCAGCCCGCGTGGGCCGCGGCCCCGCCGTTCGACCGCCGCGCCGTGCTGGAGCGAGCGACCCGGATCCTCGGCGAGCGGTCCGGTGAGATCGCCGAGGCGATCATCGACGAGCTGGGGGGCACCCGGTCCCGGGCCGAGTTCGAGATCGCCCTGGCCACCGAGTTCCTCAAGGAGGCGGCAGGGCTGGCGGTGCGACCGCTCGGAGCGATCCTGCCGGCCGCCGCGGACGGCAAGGAGAACCGCCTGCGACGCGGGCCCGCCGGTGTCGTCGCCGTCATCAACGCCTTCAACTTCCCGCTGCTGGCCGCGACGAAGACCGTGGCTCCCGCGCTCGCCCTCGGCAACGCCGTCGTCGTGAAGCCGCACCAGAACGCGCCCGTGGTCGGCGGCGGACTGGTCGCCCGGATCTTCGAGGACGCGGGCCTGCCCGCCGGCCTGCTGAACGTCGTCGTCACCGACAGCGCCGAGATCGGTGACGCCTTCCTCACCCACCCGGCGCCCCGGGTGGTCGCCTTCACCGGCTCCGACCGGGTCGGCCGGCACGTCGCCGCGGTGGCCGCCGGGCACTTCAAGCGCTGCGTACTCGAACTCAGCGGCAACAGCGCCCTGGTGGTGCTGGACGACGCGGACGTGGAGCAGGCGGTGCGCGCCGCCGTGCACAGCAGGTTCCTGTTCCAGGGCCAGGTGGGGATGGCCGCCAACCGCATCCTGGTGGACCGGGCCGTGGAGCGGGAGTTCACCGAGCTCTTCGTGGCCGAGACGGCGAAGCTCACCGTGGGCGACCCCCGCGACCCGGAGACCCGGCTGGGCCCGGTGATCAACGCGTTCCAGGCCGACGCGCTGGCCGCCCTGGTGGACGAGGCGCTCGCGGCCGGCGCGACCGCGCTGCTGCGGGGGCGTACCCGCGGCAACGTGGTCGAGCCGACGGTGCTGACCGGCCTGCCGCAGGGGTCGCCGCTGCTGCGCCAGGAGATCTTCGGCCCGGTCGCCCTGCTGGTCCCCTTCGACGGCGAGGACGAGGCACTGCGGCTGGTCGACGACACCCCGTACGGGCTCAGCGGGGCCGTCCACACGGCGGACGTCGAGCGCGGGGTGCGGTTCGCGCGGCGGGCGGTCAGCGGGATGTTCCACGTCAACGGGCCCACCGTCCAGGACGACCCGCGGGCCGCGTTCGGCGGCGAGAAGATGTCCGGACTCGGCCGGCTCAACGGCGAGGCGGTCGTCGAGGCGTTCACCACCAGCCGCTGGGTGTCGGTCCAGTACGGCAGGACCAGCTTCCCGTTCTGACGCGGCCGTCCGCCCGCCGGAGTGCGGCCGCGGACCGGGGATAGCCTCGACCGTGGCGGTGCCGGACGGCGCCGTGCGACGGACGGCGTCCCGGAAGGCGGGTGGAATGTCGGCGATCCGGCTGCTGGTCCTCGGCGCGGTGCGGCAGCACGGCCGGGCGCACGGCTACCAGGTCCGCAACGACCTGGAGTACTGGGGCGCGCACGAGTGGTCGCAGGCCGGCCCCGGCTCGATCTACCACGCGCTGAAGCAGATGGCCAAGCAGGGACTGCTGGTCGCCCACGAGAGCGCGCCCTCCACGGCGGGCGGCCCACCGCGCACCGAGTACGGCGTCACCGAGCGGGGCGTGGCGGAGTTCTTCGCGCTGCTGCGCGCCGCGCTGACCGCGTACGACCAGCGGACCGACGTGCTCTCGGCGGCCGTCGGCTTCATGGTCGAGCTGGAGCGGGACGAGGCGCTGGCGCTGCTGCGGGAGCGGCTGGCGGGCATCGAGGAGTGGCGGGGATCGGTCACCTCGCACTACGTCCCGGAGGGCGGCACCGGCTCGCTCGGGCACATCGGCGAGATCATGAACCTGTGGATCCGCACCGCCGACGCGGGGGAGGCGTGGACCCGCGAGGTGATCGGCCGGATCGAGGCCGGCGCCTACACCTTCGCGGGCGAGGGGGAGCCGTTCGTCGGCGTGCTCGGCGAGGGCGAGGAGAACCCGTACGCCACCGGTGGACCGGACCCCGGCGACGACGGGTGACCGCCCGCCCGGACCTGGCTCAGTGGTGGAACGAGGTGGCCGCGTTCTTGTCGCGGTCGGCCGGGCCCGACTGGGCGCGCAGCTCGGGCAGCAGCAGCCGCAGGTCCTCGACCAGCAGCGCCGCGAGGTCGGAGGAGAAGCCGTTGCGGCAGACGATCCGCAGCACCGACAGGTCCTCGCGGTGGGCGGGGAAGGTGTAGGCGGGCACCAGCCAGCCGTGCTCGCGCAGCCGCCGCGACACGTCGAAGACGTCGTACGCCGTCACGTCGGGGCCGGTGGTGAAGGCGAAGACCGGCAACTCGTCCCCGCGGGTGAGGAGTTCGAAGTCGCCGAGCGCCTCGATCCGTTCGGCCAGCCCGCGCGCCACGTCCCGCGAGGCCTGCTGGACCGCGCGGTACCCGTCCCGGCCCAGCCGCAGGAAGGTGTAGTACTGCGCGACCACCTGCGCGCCCGGCCGGGAGAAGTTCAGCGCGAAGGTGGGCATGTCGCCGCCGAGGTAGTTGACGCGGAAGACCAGTTCTTCCGGCAGCTCCGCCGGCGAACGCCACAGCGCCCAGCCGACGCCCGGGTAGACCAGGCCGTACTTGTGGCCGGAGGTGTTGATGGAGGAGACCCTCGGGAGCCGGAAGTCCCAGGCCAGGTCCTCGTCGAGGAAGGGCGCGACCATCGCCCCGGACGCGCCGTCGACATGGACCGGGACGTCCGGGCCGCCGGACTCCCGGAGGGCGTCCAGGGCCGCGCACAGCTCGGCCACCGGCTCGTAGCTGCCGTCGAAGGTGGAACCGAGCACGGCGACCACGCCGATGGTGTTCTCGTCGCACAGCGCCGCCGCGGCCTCCGGGTCCAAGTGGTAGCGGTCGCCCTCCATCGGCACCAGCCGCGCCTCGACCTCCCAGAAGGTGCAGAACTTCTCCCAGCAGACCTGGACGTTGACGCCCATCACGAGATTGGGCCTGGCGGTCGACGGATAGCGGTCGGCGTTCTTCTTCGCCCAGCGCCGCTTGAGCGCCATCCCGGCGAGCATGCACGCCTCGCTGGAGCCGGTGGTGGAACAGCCCACCACGGCCGACGGGTCCGGTGCGTGCCACAGGTCGGCGAGCATCGCCACGCACCGCTTCTCCAGCTCGGCGGTGCGCGGGTACTCGTCCTTGTCGATCATGTTCTTGTCCCGGCACTCCGCCATCAGCACGCCCGCCTGGGGTTCCATCCAGGTGGTGACGAAGGTGGCGAGGTTCAGCCGGGAGTTGCCGTCGAGCATCAGCTCGTCGTGCACGAGCCCGTAGGCGGTGGCGGGCGGCAGCGGGCCGTCCGGCAGGCGGTGGCGGGGTGGGGCCGAGGTCATCCCCGCGGTCGGGTCCGCCTCCCCGAAGAACGGGTTGAGGGCCAGCCTGCGGCGCTCCTGCGAGTCGTCCGCGCCGTGCGGTCCCTTGTGCAGCGCCATGGCGGTCTCCTCTCGGCCCCCTCCCGGGGGTACTGCCGGGTGTCAGCCCTCGGCGGCGAGGCCGGCCTTGAGGGCCCGGGTGAACTTCACGACCCGCTCGGCCTGCACCCGGGCGGCGGTGAGGGTGGTGGCGTCGACCGGCAGGTCCCCCTGCCCGGACACGTGCGAGGTGCCGTACGGGTTGCCGTCGACGAACTTCGTCGGGTCCGTGTAGCCCGGCGCGACGAGGATGCCGCCGAAGTGGTGGACGGTGTTGTAGAGCGCGAGGAGCGTCGACTCCTGTCCGCCGTGCAGGGTGCTGCTGGAGGTGAAGCCGCTGTACACCTTGTCGGCGAGCTGCCCCGCCTGCCAGAGCCCGCCGAGGGTGTCGATGAACTGCTTGAGCTGCGCGGCCACGTTCCCGTACCGGGTCGGTGAGCCGAAGACCACCGCGTCCGCCCAGAGCATGTCGTCGGGGGAGACCTCGGCGATGCCGGCGGTCGCCTCGGCGTTGGCGGCCCAGGCCGGGTTGGAGTCGATCGCCGCCTGCGGGGCCAGCTCGGCCGCCTTGCGCAGACGCACCTCCGCGCCCGCCCGCTCGGCGTCCTCCGCGATGGCCTCCGCGATCCGGGCGACGGTGCCGGTGGAGGAGTAGTAGACGACGGCGACGTTGACGGGCGTGGGCATGCGGGGACCTCCGGTGCGGGACGGGCCGTACCCGAACGACGATACGGACAAATGGGGCACCCGGCGCGTCGGATCGGCGGACCGCGCGTCGCGCCCGTACCGCGTCCCGCGTGCTCACCGTGGAGCGGTGCCGTCCGCCCCGAGCTGCATCTGCGGGCGGCCCGTGACCAGCAGCCAGGCGGGCAGCGACGCCGCGCACAGCAGCGGCAGCACCGCCGTGTCGCTCACCAGCACCGCCGCCGTGAACAGACTCAGCCAGCCCTGCCGGGTGATGGCGAGCAGCACCCCGAGGACCGCGCACGCGACGGCGAGGGCGGGCGGCACGCCGTCGACCAGGGCGTGGGCGCACAGGCCGAGGGCGACCCCGACGAAGACCGCCGGGAAGATCCGCCCGCCCCGGAAGCCGCAGGTCGCCGAGACCAGCAGGGCGGCCGTCTTCACCAGCGCCATGGCCGCGAATCCGCCCGCCGACCAGCCCTCCGGGTCGGCGGCGAGCGTCTTCACCTCGTCCAGCCCCTTGAAGAGCGTCAGGTGGCCGCCCAGGGCTCCGAGCAGTCCGAGCAGCAGTCCGCCGGCGGTCAGGGCGAGCACCGGATGCCGCAGGGCCCGGAAGAGCCGGTGCGCCACCGGGAAGGCGTAGACGGCGACCAGGCCGAGCAGCGCGCCGGCCGGTGCGATCACCAGTGCCGCCAGCAGATCGCCCCAGGAGGCGTGGGTGTAGTCCGGCAGCGACAGGTCGAAGCTGGGGTGCGCGACCAGCGACATGGTCAGGGCGCCGGCCGCGCCCGCCGCCAGCGGGGCGAAGAGGCGGTCCCACAGGGCGCCGGGGCCCGGCCGGGAGGCGAGCGTCTCGGAAAGGATCAGGGCGGCGGCCACCGGTGTCCCGAACAGCGCCCCGACGGTGCCGGCCGCCGCCAGGGCCACCCACGCCTCGGCCGGCGCCCCGGGGGCGAAGCGGCGGCCCAGCCAGTAGACAAGCGCGATGTTGGCCGCGGTGATCGGATTCTCCGGACCGAGGCTGACCCCGCCCGCGAGCGCCAGCATCGTCGCCAGCAGCAGCCCCGGCACCACGCCGGGCGGCAGGGGGGCGTCGACCAGCCCCGTGGTGGACGGATCGGGACCGGCGTGCCCGGGGACGGCCCGGACGACGAGGCCGACCGCGAGCCCGGTGGCCGTCAGCATCACGATCATCCACAGCGAGGAGAACCGGCCGACGCCGAGGGCGTCCGGCAGTGTCTCCCACAGCACGTCCTGGAGCTGTTCCGCCAGCAGGCTCACGCCCAGCAGTACGAGCGCCGAGGCGACTCCCACGGTCAGCGCGGGGAGGACCGCCACCAGGAGCCGGCGGGCCGGGGCGGGAGCGGGCGCGGGCGGACCGGCGGACGGCGAGGGGGTGGCCACCGGCTCACCCTAGCGACGTGAAAGCCGCATACACCTGTAAACATGCGCATTCCGCGTGGATATGGTGTCCGGGGCGCTGCCCGACCGGCGCTCAGAGCTCGCTGATCACCACCGCGGTGCCGTAGGCGCAGACCTCCGTGCCGACGTCCGCCGCCTCCGAGACGTCGAAGCGGAACATCAGCACCGCGTTGGCGCCGCGCGCCCGCGCCTGCTCGACCAGCCGTTCCATCGCCTGGTTGCGGGTCTCGACCAGGGTCTTGGTGAGCCCCTTCAGCTCGCCGCCGACCATCGACTTCAGGCCGGCTCCGATCTGGCTGCCGAGATGGCGGGAGCGGACGGTCAGCCCGAACACCTCGCCGATCACCCGGGTCACCTGGTGGCCGGGTACGTCGTTCGTGGTGACGACGAGCACGTCCGCACGCTCCGCCTGGCCGCCGCCGTAATCCTCCATGCCCATGAGTGGCACCTCCTGCGGGCCAGCTTTGTCCCGGTTCGCCGGGTGCGCATCCCCGGTGCGCCCACTGGAACCGGGGGCGGTCCTGAGGCGTTGATAGCTTGGGGCCGCCCACGCCGCCCGCCCATCGAACGATCCTGGAGCCCGGACCCTTGAATACGCTTGCGCTCGGCCCGAGCTGGCTGGACCCGGACTATCTGATCAACACCTTCGGCCTCGCCGGTGTCCTCCTCATCGTCTTCGCCGAGTCCGGACTGCTGATCGGTTTCTTCCTGCCCGGCGACTCGCTGCTCTTCACCACCGGGCTGCTGGTCACCACCGGTCAGCTCGACACCCCGCTCTGGCTGGTCTGCGTCCTGGTGGCGCTGGCGGCGATCATCGGCGACCAGGTGGGCTACCTCTTCGGCCGGAAGGTGGGGCCGTCCCTCTTCAAGCGCCCCGACTCGCGCCTGTTCAAGCAGGAGAACGTCGAGAAGGCCCACGACTTCTTCGAGAAGTACGGTCCGAAGTCGCTGGTGCTGGCCCGCTTCGTGCCCGTCGTGCGCACCTTCACGCCGATCATCGCGGGTGTGAGCCGGATGAACTACCGCTCGTTCATCACCTTCAACATCATCGGCGGCATCCTCTGGGGCGTCGGTGTCACCGTCCTCGGTGCGCTGCTCGGCAAGATCGACTTCGTGCACGAGAACATCGAGATGATCCTCATCCTGATCGTGCTCGTCTCCGTGGTGCCGATCGCCATCGAGTACCTGCGCGCCCGCTCCAAGTCGAAGAAGGCCGCGGCCTCCGGCGACCGGGACGACGAGGGCCCGAGCTCCTCCACCGGCCAGCGCGGCCGTCACGCCAAGCGCTGACCCCGCCGTACGCACGCGGCGCCCGCTCCCCCCACGGGGAGCGGGCGCCGTCGCGTACGGGCGGGGTCAGAATCCGCGGGTACGCTTGGCGGCCCGCCGGTTGGCGCCGTCGACGGCGCCCGGCACCCGCATGAACAGCCGCGAGATCTCGCTCCCGAGGTTCACCCCGATCGCGATGGCCAGCGCCGTCGCCACCGCCGTCGAGAGCGAGGCGAGCCCGCGGTCCAGCTCGCCCTGCGCCACGCCGAGCAGCCCGAAGTACGTCGCCGAACCGGGCAGCAGCGGCCCGATCGCCGCCGTGATGAACGGCAGCGACGAGGTGTAGCGGTAGCGCGAGAAGAGCTGGCCGAACAGACCGACCAGACCGGCCGCCACCGCCGTGGCCGCCACCGGCGAGATGTCCCCGGTCCGGGCCATCGCCCCGTAGATGATCCAGGCGACGCCGCCGTTGAGGGTCACCGCGAGCACGGTGGAACGCTCCTGCTGGAGCAGGATCGCGAAGGCGAGGCTCAGCGCCATCGACGCGACGATCTGCAGCACCGGCTCGTCGTGCGCGACGAACCGCTCCTCCGGGTTGAGCTGCGCCCCCAGCTGGAGCCCCAGATAGATGACCACCAGGACGCCGACGACGATCCCGATGAAGAAGTACATGACCTCCAGCAGCCGGGCCGCCGCGGTGATGTAGTAACCCGTCAGGCCGTCCTGCACCCCGGCGACCAGGGCCCGCCCCGGCAGCAGGGCGAAGAGCCCACCGGTGATGACCGCGGACGGCCGCAGGTCGCCCCAGTGGGTGAGGGTGAGCGCCACCCCCAGCGCGGCGGGCGGCATCGCCGCTGCCGTGAACTGGTAGAACTCCGGCAGTCCCCGCCCGGCGCACAGCCAGGCCAGGCGGTCGCCGAGCATCGCGCCCGCGGCCGCCACGAAGAAGACCAGGAAGCCACCGCCGACCAGCACGGAGGCCGCCCCCGCGAGCAGCCCGGCGGCGGCGGTCAGGGCCCACCCGGGGAACGGGTGGCGGTTGCGCCGGATCTCCGCCAGCCGCCGGTAGGCCTCCTCCAGGGAGACCTCCTCGTCCTCGGCGGTGATGTCGTCGATCAGCCGGAACACGGCGGCCAGCCGGTTGTAGTCGGTGCCGCGGCGGCGCACCGTACGGCTCGCCGTCACCGGGTCGTCGACCAGCGACGGCTGGTGCGAGATGGACAGCAGCGTGAACGTGACCGTCGGCTCGCACCGGTCCAGTCCGTACGAGCGGGTGACCGCGAACATCGCGGCCTCGACGTCCTCGGCGCCCTCGCCGCCGGCCAGCAGCAGCTCGCCGATACGGAGCGTCAGGTCGAGCACCCGGGGGACCGCGGGACCGGAGTCGTCGGTGCGCTGCACGCTCTCGGCGGCGGGCCGCTCGGTGACCGGCATCCGCAGCATCGTGCGCATCCGGTCCTGCCAGGGCGCTTCCTTGGTCAGCCGGATCATCGGGATGCCCTGCGCCGGGGTGAACGCGGGCGGGGACTGCGCGCTGGAGGACCGCGGTGGCGCGAAGGCGGAGCTGAGCGTGTCCGAGTGCGGGAAGTTGCCCGTTGCGGAACCGGAAGCGGAACCACCCTGGGAGGGGTCGGGCTGGACGCCGGCGGGCAGCGCGAACTCCGAGGTCGGCGAGTCGTCCTCGGACGGCGCGGCAGGCTGCCCGACCCCGGCCGGTGGGGCGAACGCGCTGCGCGCCTCGTCGGACTGGGGCTTCTGGTCCTCCGGACCGCCCGGTTCCGCCACTGCTCGACCCCACTCCTTCTCGCCTGCGCGTTCTAGCCGCTCGTCTGCCCAGTATGGGCGCGGACAAGGGGGACGCATGCAGAACGGGCGGTACACCGGTGAGGGTGTACCGCCCGTGAGCGCTCCCGGAGCAGATCCGGATGAGCGAATTGCGCACCCGGCCCGGCCGTTCACCGCCGTGAAGCGGAATGACGAACGGAATCCCGTGCGCGGGGGCGGACCGGGACCGCGAAAGGGTCAGTGACCGCCCTGCTCCTGCAGGCGCTTGTAGGACGCCTCGATCTCGGTCTCGGCCTCGGCGCGGCCGACCCAGTCGGCGCCCTCGACGGACTTGCCGGGCTCCAGGTCCTTGTAGACCTCGAAGAAGTGCTGGATCGCCTGGCGCTCGAACTCCGAGACGTCGCCGATGTCCTGCAGGTGGTCCATCCGGGGGTCGCCCGCCTGGACGCAGAGCAGCTTGTCGTCGCCGCCGGCCTCGTCGGTCATCTTGAACATGCCGACCACACGGCACTTGATGAGGCAGCCGGGGAACGTGGGCTCGTCCAGGATGACCAGCGCGTCCAGCGGGTCCCCGTCCTCGCCGAGGGTGTTCTCGACGAAGCCGTAGTCGGCCGGGTAGGCGGTCGAGGTGAAGAGTCGACGGTCAAGACGGATCCGACCGGTCTCGTGGTCCACCTCGTACTTGTTCCGCGAACCCTTCGGGATCTCGATGGTGACGTCGAACTCCACGGGTGGCTCCTCCATGATCAACACATACGACTGGTGATTAAGTGTCCCCCACGCAGAAGAGTGCTCGCGAAAGGGGCTGGTCGACGGTGGCCGAGCCGGTGGATGAACCGTCCCGTGAACCGTCTTCCCCGAGGGACAGGCTGAAGGGCCTGACCGGCGCCCTGCCGGTCGTGCCGGACGACTGGCGGCTCGCCGCGGGCTCCGTGGTGCTCGGCCTGGCGGTCGCCGCCGGCGCCGTGTTCGCCGCCGGGCCCTGGGACTCGGGTCAGCGTACGGCCGAGCGGGAGTGGGCGGCCGACCGGGCCCCCGTGGGTGACGCAGCTCACCGGACCCCCGCGGCCGGTCCGCCCGCCCCCGAGCCCGCGCCCAGCGCCGCCGCGGTGCTCACCGCGCTCCGCGCCGGCGCCGCCCCGGCCGCCGCGGCCGGCCTCGCCCGCTCGCTCGACCCGCTGCTGAAAGCCCCCGCGCTCGGCACCCGCACCACCGCCGTGGTGGTCGACACCGCCACCGGCAAGCAGCTCTACGGGCGGTCCGCCGGTACCCCGATGACCCCGGCGTCCACCGTCAAGATCGCCACCGCCGTCGCCGCGCTCTCCGCGCGGGGGCCCGACCACCGCATCGCCACCACCGTCCGGGGGGCCGGGGACCTGCGCACCGTCACCCTGGTGGGCGGCGGCGACCCCACGCTGGACGAACAGGCCCTGCGCGGTCTGGCCGCCGCCACCGCCGCCTCCCTGCGCGAGGCCGGCGCCGACCGTCGCGGCCCGGTCACCGTCGCCTACGACGTCACCCGCTACAGCGGTCCCGGACATCACCCCATCGGCCCCAACGACAACATCGCGCCCATGACCGCCCTGATGGTCGACGAGGCGCGTCTCGACGACAGCGACAAGGGCCCCGCGCCCCGCTCCTCGGACCCGGCCGGCGACGCGGCCCGGCGCTTCGCCGGTCTCCTGACGGACGCCGGGGTGAAGACCACCGCGGACCCCCGCCGCCAGAAGGCCGCGGCCGGCGCCCGCACGCTGGCCACCCACCGCTCCGCGCCGCTCTCCGCCCTGGTGGAGCGGATGCTGACCAACAGCGACAACGACATCGCCGAGGCGCTGGCCCGTCAGACCGCCCTGGCGGCGGGGCGACCGGGCAGCTTCGACGGCGCCGCGAAGGCCGTCGCCGCGCAGCTCGGGAAGGCCGGGCTGCCGATCGCGGGGGCCCGGTTCGCCGACGGCAGCGGCCTCGACCGCGGCGACCGGGTCTCCGCGGGCCTCCTCGCCGCGCTGCTGGCCCGCGCCGCCGACCCCGCCCACCCCGAACTGCGGTCCGTCCTCACCGGCCTGCCGGTCGCCGGATTCAGCGGCACCCTCGGCGGCCGGTACGCCGCGACCTCGGACGCGGCGGGACTCGTACGGGCCAAGACCGGCACCCTCACCGGGGTCAACGCACTGGCCGGGACCGTGGTCTCCGAAGACGGACGGCTGCTCTCCTTCGCCTTCCTCACCTCCGGCACCACCGCCCCCGGCGCCGCCGAGGCGGCGCTCGACGACCTCGCCGGAGCACTGGTCCCGCGCACCCGTTGAGCTCTCCGACACCCCACCGCCCGGCGTCGGACTCACGTACGGTTGACGCATGACGAGCTTCGGTGGTCCCGAGATGGTCGACTGGAAACTCGCGGCGGCGACCGCGACGCGGCTCGCACGGCCGGGCCCCGAGATCGGGCGGGAGGAGGCGCGCGCCGTCGTCGCGGAGCTGCGGCGGCACGCCAAGGCGTCGGAGGAGCACGTCCGTTCCTTCACCCGGATGATCCCCGAGGGGACCGAGCCGGAGGACACCCCCGTGCTGGTGGTGGACCGGGCCGGCTGGATCCGGGCCAACGTCGCCGGGTTCCGCGAACTGCTCCGCCCGCTGCTGGGCAAGATGCAGGAGCGGCGCGGCGGCGGCGCCGGGAACGCCGTACTGGGCGCGGTCGGCGGCAAGGTGACCGGCGTCGAGGTGGGCATGCTGCTGTCGTTCCTGTCCTCCCGGGTCCTCGGCCAGTACGAGACGTTCGCTCCGTCCGGCCGCGACCTGCCGGCCTCCGCGGGCGGCGGCCGGCTGCTGCTGGTCGCGCCGAACATCGTGCACGTGGAACGCGAACTCGACGTGGACCCGCACGACTTCCGGCTCTGGGTGGCCCTGCACGAGGAGACCCACCGGACCCAGTTCACCGGGGTGCCCTGGCTCAGGGACCACCTCCAGGGCGAGATCCAGACCTTCCTCGAAGAGACCGACGTCGAGCCCTCCGCCTTCCTCGAACGGCTCCGCGAGGCCGCCCAGTCCCTCTCCGGGGCCGGCCGTCCCGAGGGCGAGCAGGGCGACGACGGCGGGCGCAGCCTCGTCGAGCTGGTGCAGACGCCCGCGCAGCGCGAGATCCTCGGCCGGCTCACCGCGGTGATGTCCCTCCTGGAGGGCCACGCCGACTACGTCATGGACGGCGTGGGGCCCGACGTGGTGGGCTCGGTGGGCGAGATCCGGGAGAAGTTCCAGCAGCGCCGGGCGCGCGGCGCGAGCCGGCTCGACCTGGCGCTGCGCAAGCTGCTCGGCCTGGACGCGAAGCTGCGTCAGTACCGCGACGGCGAGCGGTTCGTGCGCGCGGTGGTGGACGAGGTCGGCATGGAGGGCTTCAACCGGGTCTGGACCTCTCCGAACACGCTGCCGACCAAGGCCGAGATCGCCGCTCCCGCGGAGTGGGTCGCGCGCGTGCACCGTAAGGCAGATTCGTGATCTTGACGCGCCCCGCGGCCGCGGATCGCCCCACCAATCACCCATCCGAGGGACCATAAGGGCATGGGAAGCCGTGCAATGCTCGGTGGAGAGCTTGTCTCTGTCACCATCGACGCACTCTGAGTGACGGGGCCGTTCCGCGTCCCGCCGCCCGGAGGCACCCTCCCGAAACTCCACGAAGGGCACCGGACATGGGTCCCCATCCTGCGGTCGCGGCGATACGCCTGGCGGTCCGCCGCGTACTCCACGACGTCCTCACCGAACACAGCCTCCGGACCGGCCCACACGCCGCGGGCGCGGACCGCGCCCGTGCCGCGCACCCGCAGTTCGCGGACGCCGGGGCGACCGGCGCGCACGCCCTCCCCGAACGTCCCCCCGCCCCCCTCGTGCTGGTGGCGTGCTCCGGCGGCGCCGACTCCATGGCGCTCGCGTCGGCCCTCGCCTTCGAGGCGCGCAAGCTCGACGTCCGGGCGGGCGGCATCACCGTCGACCACAACCTCCAGGCCGGGTCCGGGCTGCGTGCCGCCGACGTCGTCTCCCGGCTGACCGCCATGGACCTCGACCCCGTCGAGGCCGTCGCCGTGCACGTCGGGCGCGACGGAGGCCCCGAGGCGGCGGCCCGCGACGCCCGCTACGCCGCCCTGGACGCCGCCGCGGAACGGCACGGCGCCGCCGCGATCCTGCTCGGCCACACCCGCGACGACCAGGCCGAGACCGTGCTGCTGGGGCTCGCCCGCGGCTCCGGCATCCGTTCCCTGTCCGGCATGGCCGCCGCCTCCGGCCCGGCCGGCCGCTACCGCCGCCCGTTCCTCCAGCTCGACCGGCAGACCGCCCGCAAGGCGTGCCTCGTCCAGTCGCTGCCCGTCTGGGACGACCCGCACAACACCGATCCCGCCTACACCCGCTCGCGCCTGCGCCACGAAGGGCTGCCCGCCCTGGAGAAGGCGCTCGGCAAGGGCGTCGTGGAGGCGCTGGCCCGGACCGCCCAGCTCTCCCGCGACGACGCCGACGCCCTCGACTCGTGGGCGACCGAGGCCGACCGCTCGGTGCGCGACGACGCGGGCGAGCTGGAGTGCGCCAAGCTCTTCACCCTGCCGTCCGCGGTGCGCCGGCGGGTGCTGCGCCGGGCGATCGTCGGGGCCGGCGCCCCGGCGGGTTCGCTCTTCGCCCGGCACATCGAGGAAGTCGACCGTCTGATCACCGGCTGGCGCGGCCAGCGGGCCATCAACCTGCCGGGCCGCGTCGAAGCGCGACGGCAGGGTGGCAGACTGGTCATTCGGCAGAGCTGAAAGCGCAAGCGGCTGACGTGCAGGCGAGTGTGCCGGTCCGGCCCGGGCACCTACCGGGCCGGAGCGGCGAAGAAAGAGACGCGGGTGAACGAGAAGGACATGGGTACCGACCTTCAGTCGGTGCTCCTCACCAAGGAAGAGATCGACGCCAAGCTGGTCGAGCTGGCCGCGAAGATCGACGCGGAGTACGCGGGCAAGGACCTGCTCCTCGTCGGAGTCCTCAAGGGCGCGGTGATGGTGATGGCGGACCTGGCGCGCGCCCTGTCCACCCCGGCCACGATGGACTGGATGGCCGTCTCCTCGTACGGCGCCGGCACCCAGTCCTCGGGCGTCGTCCGCATCCTGAAGGACCTCGACACCGACATCAAGGGCAAGCACGTCCTGATCGTCGAGGACATCATCGACTCCGGACTCACGCTGTCCTGGCTGCTCTCCAACCTCGGCTCCCGCGAGCCCGCCAGCCTGGAGGTCTGCACCCTGCTGCGGAAGCCGGACGCCGCGAAGGTCGCGATCGACGTGAAGTGGATCGGCTTCGACATCCCCAACGAGTTCGTCGTCGGCTACGGGCTGGACTACGCGGAGAAGTACCGCAACCTCCCGTTCGTCGGCACGCTCGCCCCGCACGTCTACGGCGGCTGACCGACCGTGAGGGGGCCCGGCGGCAGCCGCCGCGGCCCCGCCTCCCGGCCCGCGCCCCGAACGGGGCCGGCCCCCGGGGAACCCTCGCCGCCGTCCCGCCGTTGAAGGCTTCGAAAGCGGGTTTCCCGGACGTCCTCGGCGGTCGCGGGTGACAATGCTGGGGTACCGTCCGAAGAACAGTCTTTTCTCACAGCAGCATTTACCTACGGGCAGGAGGGACGGGGCGTCTTCGCTCCGTATGGATGGACGTGAAGCGATACTTCCGTGGGCCGGTCATGTGGATCGTGCTGGCCGTCCTCGCCGTGGTCGTGTTGATGCAGGTCGTCGGCTCGTCCGGCGGCTACAAAGCCGTGGACACGGGCCAGGTGGTCCAGGCGATCAGCAAGAACCAGGTGAAGTCGGCCGAGCTGACCACCGGTGACGAACAGATCATCAAGATCGAGCTGAAGAAGGGCCAGGAGCTCAAGGACGAAGACGGCAGCAAGTTCCAGGCGAGCTACATCGGCACCCAGGGTGTCGACCTCGCCGAGATGCTGCAGCAGAAGTACGAGAACGGTGACATCGCGGACGGCTACACCGTCTCGCCGTCGAAGCAGTCCCCGTTCCTGTCGATCCTGCTGTCGCTCCTTCCGTTCGTCATCATCGTGGTCATCTTCCTGTTCCTGATGAACCAGATGCAGGGCGGCGGCTCCAAGGTCATGCAGTTCGGCAAGTCCAAGGCCAAGCTGATCACCAAGGACACGCCGAAGACGACCTTCGCCGACGTGGCGGGGTCGGACGAGGCCGTCGAAGAGCTCCACGAGATCAAGGAGTTCCTCCAGGAGCCGGCGAAGTTCCAGGCCGTCGGCGCCAAGATCCCGAAGGGCGTGCTGCTCTACGGTCCGCCCGGAACGGGCAAGACCCTGCTCGCGCGCGCCGTCGCCGGCGAAGCGGGCGTGCCGTTCTACTCCATCTCCGGTTCCGACTTCGTCGAGATGTTCGTCGGCGTCGGCGCCTCCCGCGTCCGTGACCTCTTCGAACAGGCCAAGGCGAACGCCCCGGCCATCGTCTTCGTCGACGAGATCGACGCGGTCGGCCGCCACCGCGGCGCCGGCATGGGCGGCGGGCACGACGAGCGCGAGCAGACGCTCAACCAGCTCCTCGTGGAGATGGACGGGTTCGACGTCAAGGGCGGCGTCATCCTGATCGCCGCCACCAACCGGCCGGACATCCTCGACCCGGCGCTGCTGCGACCGGGCCGGTTCGACCGGCAGATCGCGGTGGACCGCCCGGACATGCTGGGACGCCTGGAGATCCTCAAGGTGCACCAGAAGGGCAAGCCGGTCGCGAAGGACGTCGACCTCAACGCCGTCGCCCGGCGCACCCCCGGCTTCACCGGCGCCGACCTGTCGAACGTGCTGAACGAAGCGGCGCTCCTCACGGCGCGCGGCAACAAGAAGCTCATCGACAACGCCATGCTCGACGAGGCGATCGACCGGGTCGTGGCCGGTCCGCAGAAGCGGACCCGGATCATGTCCGAGAAGGAGAAGAAGATCACCGCGTACCACGAGGGCGGACACGCCCTGGTCGCGGCGGCTTCCCCCCAGTCGGACCCGGTCCACAAGATCACGATCCTCTCCCGCGGCCGTGCCCTCGGATACACGATGGTGCTGCCCGAGGAGGACAAGTACTCCACGACGCGCAACGAGATGCTCGACCAGCTCGCGTACATGCTGGGCGGCCGCGCGGCCGAGGAGCTCGTCTTCCACGACCCGACCACCGGTGCCGCCAACGACATCGAGAAGGCCAGTGCCACGGCCCGCGCGATGGTCACGCAGTACGGCATGACCGAGCGGCTCGGCGCGATCAAGTTCGGCGGCGACAACACCGAACCGTTCGTGGGCCGTGAGATGGGTCACCAGCGCGACTACTCGGAAGAGGTCGCCGGGCTGGTCGACGAAGAGGTCAAGAAGCTCATCGAGACGGCGCACAACGAGGCCTGGGAGATCCTGGTCGAGAACCGCGACATCCTCGACGCCCTCGTCCTGCGTCTGCTGGAGAAGGAGACGCTCGGCAAGGAGGAGATCGCTGAGATCTTCGCCCCGATCGTGAAGCGCCCGGCCCGCCCGGCGTGGACCGGCTCCGCACGGCGTACCCCGTCGACGCGTCCGCCGGTGCTCTCGCCGAAGGAACTGGCACTCACCACCGGTGTCTCCACCGCCAACGGCTCGGGGGTCACCCCGACCGAGATCGGCCCGTCCACCGAGGCGGTCCCGGAGGAGCGTCCGGAGAGCTGATCCGTACGGCCCCGGTGTGATCGCCCTCACGGGCTCCCGCCGGGTACGGAATGGAAGCCGCGCCCCCACAGGTTTTAGCCTGTGGGGGCGCGGCTTTTCTGCACGCCCGTGCGCATACGCGCAGGTGGGACCAGACAGGAACGAGGCACAGATGACCGACCCGGTGACGCTGCGGGACCGAGGGCCGTTCGGCGAGTTCGACGAGAAGCGGGCCGAGGCGGCCGTGCGGGAGCTGCTCTTCGCCGTGGGCGAGGACCCGGACCGGGAAGGGCTCCGGGACACGCCGGGCCGGGTGGCCCGGGCCTACCGGGAGATCTTCGCCGGTCTCCACCAGGAGCCCGAGGACGTGCTGACGACCACGTTCGACCTGGGCCACGACGAGATGGTGCTGGTCAAGGACATCGAGGTGTTCAGCACCTGCGAGCACCACCTGGTGCCGTTCCGGGGCGTGGCGCACGTCGGCTACATCCCCGCCACCAGTGGAAAGATCACCGGGCTGTCGAAGCTCGCCCGGCTGGTGGACGTCTACGCCCGGCGGCCGCAGGTCCAGGAGCGGCTGACGACCCAGATCGCCGAGTCGCTGATGGAGATCCTGGAGCCGCGCGGGGTGATCGTGGTGATCGAGTGCGAGCACATGTGCATGTCGATGCGCGGCATCCGCAAGCCGGGGGCCAAGACGATCACGTCGGCGGTCCGCGGCCAGCTCCGCGACTCCGCGACCCGGGCCGAGGCGATGAGCCTGATCATGGCCCGCTGACGGGAAGCGGCCCGCGCCGGGCCCGTGCCCGCTGACGGGGAGCGGCCCCGCGCGGCGCGGCCGGGTCAGGCGGCGGCGGCCGTCGGGTCGTCGTCCCCGTCCTCCGGGAGCTTGCACACGTGCTCCACGAAGAGGGCCGCCGCGACGACGCCGAAGGCGGCCACGACGGCCGCACCGGCGTAGATGGCCTGGTCACGGCGGCCCGGCATGTCCAGGAAGCTCAGCAGGAAGAACCCGACGCCCGCGTACACGCCCGCGACGACCGCGGCGACCAGGGCGCTGGCCTGGCCGAAGACCAGCGCACGGGCGGCCATCAGCGGCTCGACGCCCTTGGCGCCTGGGCGCCGCTCGCGCTGGGCGCGCAGCCGGGCCCGCAGTGAGAGCGCGGTGGCGAGCAGGATCGCGGCGAGGGCGGCCAGCACCACCGAGGCGGCCAGCGGCACGCTCGGCAGGGAGCCCAGCGAGTTCCAGAGCCGGGCACCGGCCCAGCAGAGGACCCCCGCCCCGGCGAAGAGGCCGGCCAGCACCCTGAGCCGTAGTTGCTTCACCGAGTCAGCCGCCCTTTCGCCGCCCTTGCGCCGGCCCACCGGATGCGCCGGTGCGCCGGTCCACCGATTCCGTCGGTGACCGTATGCCCGTCGAGCCTAACGACTACTCGGGGAGACGGAGTTCCAGGTCGGCACGGGGAAGTACGCCTTCGCGGCTTACGCCGTCCAGCAGGGCGGCGACCGGACCGGCGCCCGGAAGCTGTGCCTCGGGCTCCACGTCGTGCCAGGGGGCCAGTACGAAGGCCCGCTCACCGGCGCGCGGGTGCGGCAGGGTGAGCAGCGGGTCGTCGGAGACCACGTCCGCGTAGGCGACGATGTCCACATCGATCGTGCGCGGGCCCCAGCGCTCCTCCCGGACCCGGTCGAACGCCTCCTCGATGGCGTGGCCGCGCTCCAGCAGCGAGGACGGCGGCAGCGTCGTCTTCACGATGACCACCGCGTTGAAGTACGAGGGCTGGGAGCCGGGCTCGACGCCCCAGGGCTCCGTCTCGTAGACCGGGGAGACGGCCTTCACCCGGAGGCCCGGGGTGTCCTCCAGAGCGTCGATGGCGCCCTGAAGGGTCTCCAGCCGGTTGCCGAGGTTGGAGCCGAGGGAGAGCACGGCGCGTTGGGGGTTGGAGAGGGTGACGTCGGCGGCGTCCACCTGCTCCACGACGGCGGCCGGGACCGGCTGGACGGTCGGGTCGCTCTGCCCTTCGGGCGAAAATGAGGTCATGCTCGGCTCCGGGTGATGGTGATGGTCACGTCGTCGAAGGGAACCGTGATCGGCGCGTCCGGCTTGTGGACGACGACCTCGACCTCCTGGACCCCTTCGTGCTTGAGGCACTGCTGCGCGATGCGCTCCGCCAGTGTCTCGATCAGGTCGACCGGCTCGCCCTTGACGATGTCGACGACCTCCTCCGCCACCACGCCGTAGTGCACGGTGCGGGAGAGGTCGTCCGTGGCGGCGGCGGGACGCGTGTCGAGGCCGAGCGTCAGGTCCACGATGAAGGTCTGGCCCTCCTCCCGCTCCCGGGGGAAGACGCCGTGGTGCCCACGGGCCTTGAGGCCCCGCAGCGCGACACGATCCACGCGAATCACTCCTGCTGTCGTTGGTCGTCGGAGCGCCGTCGTCGCGGGTCGCGGCGGCGGTGCCGTCCGTCGAATCTACCTGCGGGCTCCCACGTCACGTGCCCGCGGGGGCTCGGGCCCCGGTCCTGCGGGGTCGGTAGCGGCCCATACCCGGTGGGCCATGCATTCAACCCGGCAGGTGGGCCGGACGCGGAGCCGGTCAGGCGCCGGGTTCCTCGTCCTCGTCCTCGTCGGTGTCGGCCAGGACCGGGGAACCGTGGTGGGACCAGAGCTTCCAGCCGCCGGGAGTGCGACGGAACACGTTGGTGGCCACCACCAGCTGTCCCACCAGGGGCCCCAGCTCCTCGCCCTCCTCGGCCGGACCGCCGCTGAGGATGTTCTCCGTGCAGGTGACCGACGCGGTGTCCTCGGTCATCGCCACCGCGACGTCGGTGAGGAAGAACTGGATGTACTCGGTGTTGGCCATGATCAGCGCATAGCTGCGCAGCACGTCGCCGCGGCCCCGGAGCACCGGCCAGCCGGGGTGGACGCAGGAGACGGTCAGGTCCTCGCCGGGCAGCCAGGCGTCGGAGAGGCGGTCCAGGTCGCCGCCCTCCACCGCCTCGTAGAAGGCGGTGTTGGCCTCCTCGACGGCGGCGATGTCGGCCGCCGCGCCGGCGTGCTCGTCGGCCGCGCGGTGCGCGTCGTCCCCGCGCCCTGTGGTCACGCGGCTCCCTCGACGGCCCGGACGACCCGGACGGCGTCGGCGCTGGCGCGCACCTCGTGGACCCGGACGGCCCAGGCGCCGGCCAGCGCGGAGACCGTGGAGACGGCCGCGGTGGCGGCGTCGCGCTCGCGCGCGGGCGGCGGCGCCGAGTCCCGGCCGGCCAGGACCTGGCCGAGGAACCGCTTGCGGGACGCGGCCACCAGCAGGGGGCGCCCGAGCGCCCGCAGGTCGTCGAGGTGTGCGATCAGCGTGAGGTCCTGGGCGGTGTTCTTGGAGAAGCCGAGGCCGGGGTCGATCACGATCCGTTCCGGGGCGACCCCGCCGGCGACCACGGCGTCCATCCGCCGGCGCAGTTCGGTGACGACGTCGGCGACCACGTCGTCGTAGACCGCGAGGCTGTTCATGGACGCGGAGAAGCCGCGCCAGTGCATGACGACGAACGGAATCCCGGCGGCGGCGACCACGGGGACCATGTCGGGGTCGGCCAGGCCGCCGCTGACGTCGTTGACCAGGGCGGCCCCGGCGGCCACCGACTGCTCGGCGACCTTGGCCCGCATGGTGTCCACGGAGACCGCGACGCCCTCGGACACCAGGCCGCGCACCACGGGGACGACCCGGCGCAGCTCCTCGTCCTCGTCCACCCGGCTGGCGCCGGGGCGGGTCGACTCGCCGCCGACGTCGATCAGGTCGGCGCCCTCGGCCACCAGTTCCAGGCCGTGCTTGACCGCGGCCGCGGTGTCGAACCAGCGCCCTCCGTCGGAGAAGGAATCGGGCGTCACGTTCACGACGCCCATGACCGCACAGCGGTCCCACTCCGGCAGGCCTCGTACCGTGCCCCGTCCGCGCAACGTACTCATACCGTCAGCCTACGGGCAGTCCGCCCGCCACCGCCGGGGAGCGGACGCCCACCGGCGGCGGGATACGCGGCGGGGGCGGACGTGCGCGGGCGGAGGCCGCCGGTGGGTGTCGCCGGGGGCGTGGCGGAGGGGAGGGCGTCAGCGGGCGGGGGTCACCGGGCAGGGGTCACCGGGCCGTCCGGTTCCGCCGGGCGGGCGGTCCGGCCCGCGGTCTCCACGGTGACCTCGGCGCGGGGCAGGGACCGGGCGTCGGCGCCGACGGAGCGGCGCAGCGCCTCGTGCAGCCGGGAGGGGGTCAGGACGCCCAGGTGCCGGCCGTCGGCGGCGCCGTCGCCCTTACCGTCGACGACGGCGATCCAGCCGGCGTCGTGCTGGAGCATCGCGGCGAGGGCGTGCCGGAGCGGGGCGCCGAGGGGGAGCGCGTCGTCCATCGGGCGCAGCCGGTCGGCCACGGCGGTCGCGGAGCCCTTGACGGGGCCGGCCGGGGATGTCGCCCCGGCGGGCGCCGAGGCGTCGGCGGGCAGCCAGCCGCGGGGCCGGCCGTCGCCGTCGACGACCACCGCCCAGGAGGCGCCCTCGGCGCGCAGCCGGTCCAGGGCGGCGTCGAGCCGGTCGGTGAGCCGGACGACCGGCGGGCGGTCCAGGTCGCTCTCCTCCACCGGGGTGACCGCGAGCCGCTTCAGGCCCCGGTCGGAGCCGACGAAGTCCGCGACGTACGGGGTCGCCGGGGCGCCGAGGACGGTGGCGGGGGAGTCGAACTGCTCGATGCGGCCCTGGCCGTAGACCGCGATCCGGTCGCCGAGACGGACCGCCTCCTCCAAGTCGTGGGTGACGAACAGGACGGTCTTGCGGACCTGTTCCTGGAGGCGGAGGAACTCGTTCTGGAGCCGTTCGCGCACCACCGGGTCGACCGCGCCGAAGGGTTCGTCCATCAGCAGCACGGGCGGGTCCGCCGCCAGCGCGCGGGCGACGCCGACGCGTTGGCGCTGGCCGCCGGAGAGCTGTTCCGGGTAGCGGTCGCCGTAGACGGCGGGGTCGAGTCCGACGAGGTCGAGGAGTTCGGCGGCACGCTCGCGGCCCTTTCCGCGTTTCCAGCCGAGGAGATGGGGAACGGTTGCGGTGTTCTCCAGGACGGTCTTGTGCGGGAAGAGACCGACCTGCTGGATCACATAGCCGATGCGGCGGCGGAGCTGGACGGGATCGACGGCGGATATGTCCTCGCCGTCGACGGATATCCGCCCCTCGGTCGGCTCGATCAGCCGGTTCACCATCTTCATGGTGGTGGTCTTGCCGCATCCGGAAGGTCCGACGAGCGTGACCAGTTCACCCTCGGCGACCTCGAAGGAGAGGTCGTCCACGGCGACGGTTCCGTCGGCGTACCGCTTGGTGACGTGCTCGAAACGGATCATGATTCCCCACTGTGCGGCGCGTTCTGTGAAGGACATGTTGCTGGAATACGACAGCCCCGGCGATTGTCGGTGGTCGAGGATAGGCTCCTCGCACACCGGTTCGGGGCCGGTGGACGAGGGCGGATCGGGAGGTGGGGACGGATGGCCGCGGAGAACTGCCTGGTGACGAACGCCTGGATCTGCGGGGAGTATCTGCGTTCCCGCAGCGAGGAGTTGACGGACGCCGTGGTCCAGCACATCTGGATCACCGCGCTCTCGGTCACGATCGGGCTGCTCGTCGCCTTTCCGCTGGCCCTGCTCGCGCGCCGCGGACCGCGTTTCGCCGGTCCGGTGCTCGGGGTGACCACGGTGCTCTACACCGTCCCGTCGCTGGCGATGTTCTCCCTGCTGCTGCCGGTGTTCGGGCTTTCCGCCGCGCTGGTGGTGACGGGACTGGTGCTGTATTCGCTGACCATTCTGGTGCGGAACATCCTGGCCGGGCTCGAAGCCGTTCCGGAAGAGGCGCGGGAGGCCGCGCGCGGAATGGGATTCGGCCCGGCGCGGCTGCTGCGCGAGGTCGAGATACCCCTGGCGCTGCCCGCACTGATGGCGGGTCTGCGGATCGCCACCGTCTCGACGGTCGCGCTGACGACGGTCGGTTCGCTGGTCGGCAAGGGCGGCCTCGGCAATCTCATCGAGGACGCGCTGCCCAGCTTCTTCAAGGCCCAGATACTCACCGCGTCGGTGCTCTGCGTGGCGCTCGCGGTCGGTGCGGACCTGCTGCTCCTCGGCGTACAGCGGCTGCTGACGCCCTGGACCCGGATACGGTCCGCGGCGCCGGGCGCCCGCGCGGACCGGCCGGAGAAGACCGGCGGCCCGGCCGCGACCGTGGGGGCGAACTGAACGTGGGAGTCGTCGCGGACGCGTGGACCTGGCTCGTCACCGGGTCGAACTGGTCGGGGGAGAACGGCGCCGCCCACCGCCTCGCGGAGCACCTGTACGTGAGCGGGGCCGCGCTGGCGATCGCATGCCTGATCGCGCTGCCGCTCGCCTTCCGGCTGGGGCACGTCGGCCGCGGCGGTTCGTTCGCGGTCAACGTCTCCAACGTGGGCCGGGCCGTGCCGGTCTTCGCGGTGCTGGCGCTCTTCATGGTCACGCCGCTGCGCAACTCCGGTTACTGGCCCACCATCATCGCCCTGGTCCTGTTCGCCGTGCCGCCGCTGCTGACCAACGCGCACGTCGGCATGGCGGAGGTGGACCGTTCGGTGGTGGAGGCCGCCCGGGGCATGGGCATGTCGGGCGGCCAGCTCTTCCTCCGGGTCGAACTGCCGCTCGCCCTGCCCATGGTGATGACCGGGCTGCGGTCGGCCGCCGTGCAGGTGGTCGCCACCGCCTCGATCGCCGCGATGGTCGGGCTCGGGGGTCTCGGCCGCATCATCACGGCGGGTTTCAACACGTACGACACCGCGCAGGTGTTCGCGGGGGCGGTCCTGGTGGCCCTGCTCGCGCTCGCGGTCGAGGGCGTGCTGGCCGCCGCGGGCCGGTTGCTGACCCCGTCGCGCCGCCGCCGGGCGGTGTGACGGCCCGGTCCCGCACCGCGGTTCCGTGCCTACCCCGGTGCACCACCTCATCTTCTGTGTCACCTCATTCGCCGTGGACGGAGAACAACATGAGCAGGAACTCGCGCATAGCCGGCGCGGTCATCGGGACGCTCGCGCTGACCGGGTCGCTGGCCGCCTGCGGCGGCGACAGCCTGGAGGAGGGCAAGGGCGGATCGACGGCCTCCGCGGGCGCCGGCGACAAGAAGGGCTCGCTCGTGGTGGGCGCCGCCGCCTTCACCGAGTCCAAGGTCCTCGCCGAGCTCTACGCCCAGATCCTGGGCGACGCCGGATACAGCACCTCGATCACCACGGTGAAGAACCGTGAGCTGTACGAACCGTCGCTGGAGAAGGGGGAGATCGACGTCGTACCCGAATACGCGGCGACGATCGCCGAATTCCTCAACGCCAAGGTGAACGGCAGCGCCGAGGCGGAGAAGAGCCCCGTCGCCTCGGGCGACGCCGACGCGACGGTGGCGGCGCTGGAGAAGCTCGCCACACCGCTCGGACTGAAGGTGCTTCCGGCGGGAGAGGCGGTCGACCAGAACGCCTTCGCGGTGACCAGGGAATTCGCCGAGAAGAACAAGCTGAAGACGCTTTCCGACCTCGGCGCCTCCAAGATCAAAGTGAAGATCGCGGCCGGTGACGAGTGCGAAGTCCGCCCCTTCTGCGCGCCGGGTCTCAAGGAGAAGTACGGCATCGACGTCGTCGGAATCGACCCGAAGGGCGTCGGGACCCCGCAGGCGAAGCAGGCGGTCAAGGACGGCACGGACCAGCTCGTGCTGACCACCACCACCGACGCCGTTCTCGACCCCTACGACCTGGTGTTCCTGGAGGACGACAAGAAGCTCCAGAACGCGGACAACGTCCTTCCCGTCGTCAATGCCAAGGACGCCGGTTCCCAGGAGGTCGCGGACGCGCTCGGCAAGCTCACCGACGTGCTGACCACGGAAGACCTCGCCGAACTCAACCGGAAGGTCGACGCGGAGCGGGCCAAGCCGACCGATGTGGCGGGCGAATACCTGCGGTCCAAGGGCCTGATCGGCTGACCGTCCGGGCGGGCGGCCGAGCGTGAAATGCCGTCGCCCGGAACGACGGTGCGCGAAAACGCGGGGAAGCGGTCAGGCCAAAGCCCGCTTCCCCGTCTCCATGAGCGGGAAGAGCGCACGCGCGGGGCGAAAGGGACGGATACCGCCCGTCGTGGCTCCACGAGGTAACCGGCGGGGAACAAATTGTCGGGTGCACTCCCCTGTGGTCGGTGGGCGCGGTAAATTTCGGGCCATGCCCTCTGGACGCCACCGTCATTCGCCACCCCTCCACAAGATCCTGCCGCCGTCGGCGGTGGCCGGGGTGTCCGTCGTGCTGGCCGTCGCCGCCTGGCTGGTGGCCGAACCGCTGCCGCTGCGCCTGCTGGTGGCCGCCGCTGCGGCGACCGGCCTGGCCGGTGCGTATCTGATGCGCAGCTGGGACCGGGCCGCCGGGCTCCGGGTGGCGGAGCTGGAGCGGGCCCGCGCGGGCGACGCGTGGCGGGCCGAGGAACGCGTCGCGGAGCTGGAACAGGAGCTGGAGGAGGCGCACGAGGTGCGCACCCGGCTGGAGGCCAAGCTCCGTCGCAAGCGGGTCGAACTCGCCGGGCTGCGCGGGGAGCACGCCGGTCTGCTGCGCCGCTACGCCAACGCGGAGACCGAGCGGGCCAGCGCGCTGGAGGGCCGCCGTCAGCTCGCCATCGAGGCTGCCGTCCAGCCCCGCGAACTGCTCGCGGCCCGCTCGACCCCGACCCCGGCGGCGTACCTGCGCGCGGCCGAGGCGCTCGCCGGCCTCAGCCGGAACGCCGGCCTCCAGGAGGCCCGCCGGCGCGCCGACGAAGCCCGCCGCCGGGATCTCGCGGAGCGGGCCCAGGAGGAGCGCGTCGAGCGGGACCGGTCCGGCACCGGCGCCGCGTCGGGCCGGCACGCCGCCGCGTCCGCCCGCCCGGAGGCCCCGGCCGTCCACGCCCCGGCCGCCGACGTGCACCCGGCCCCCGGCCGTGTACCGCAGCAGGCGCTCCCGTCGTCGGGCTACCCGCAGTCCCCCCTGCCGCCCCTCGCGCCGGGCGCACGGACGGTGCCGGGCGCCTCGTCGGTCGTGCCGTACGCGGCGGCCCGCCGCCACCTGGTGCCGCAGGGCACCTTCGACTTCTTCGGCACGCAGAAGCAGCCCGCGGCGATCGAGTCGGTGCAGGAGGAGGACCTGGCGGACGTCGTCGGCGAGGAGGCGCTCGCCGACCACCGCGACCGGGACGGCGACCGGCGGGCGGTGGGCCAGGTCATCGACCTCGCGCACCATGACGAGGCCGACCGCAGGCATCCCGCCCCGGACCTGCGCCGCGCGATCTCCTAGCGGCCGGCGGCCCGGCGGCCGCCACCCTTCCGCGCGGCCCGCGCGACGGTCACTTGTCGATGTCGCCGACGACGAAGAACAGCGACCCCAGGATCGCCACCATGTCCGCGACCAGCGTGCCCGGCAGCAGTTCGGTGAGCGCCTGGATGTTGTTGTACGAGGCGGAGCGCAGCTTCAGCCGGTACGGCGTCTTCTCGCCCTTGGACACCAGGTAGTAGCCGTTGACGCCGAGCGGGTTCTCCGTCCAGGCGTAGGTGTGGCCCTCCGGCGCCTTGAGCACCTTCGGCAGCCGCTGGTTGATCGGCCCCGGCGCCAGCTGGTCCATCCGGTCCAGGCAGGCGTCCGCGAGGTCCAGCGAGTTGAGCGTCTGGTCCAGCAGGCACTCGAAGCGGGCCAGGCAGTCGCCCTCGGCGCGCGTGACCACCTTGAGGACGCCGGCCAGTTCGCCGTACGCCAGGTACGGCTCGTCGCGGCGCAGGTCGAAGTCGACGCCGGAGGCGCGGGCGATCGGCCCGGACACCCCGTAGGCGTGCACCGCTTCGGCGGAGAGCACGCCGACGCCGCCCGTCCGGCCGCGGAAGATCTCGTTGCCGAGCACCAGGTCCTCGTACACGTCCATCCGCGAACGCACCGAGGCGACCGCGTCCCGGACGCGGCCGAGCCAGCCGGCCGGCAGGTCCTCCTTCAGGCCGCCGACCCGGTTGAACATGTAGTGCATCCGGCCGCCGGAGACCTCCTCCATCACGGCCTGGAGCTCCTCGCGCTCCCGGAAGGCGTAGAACATCGGGGTGATGCCGCCGAGTTCGAGGGGGTAGGAGCCGAGGAACATCAGGTGGTTGAGCACCCGGTTCAGCTCGGCCAGCAGGGTCCGCGTCCAGACCGCGCGCTCGGGCACCTCCATGCCGAGCATCCGCTCGACCGCCATCACCACGCCCAGCTCGTTGGAGAACGCCGACAGCCAGTCGTGCCGGTTGGCCAGCATGATGATCTGCCGGTAGTCGCGGGCCTCGAAGAGCTTCTCCGCGCCCCGGTGCATGTAGCCGATGACCGGTTCGGCGTGCTGGACGCGTTCGCCGTCGAGGACGAGCCGCAGCCGGAGCACGCCGTGGGTGGAGGGGTGCTGAGGCCCGATGTTGAGCACCATGTCGGTGCTCTCCGCCGCGCCGCCGATGCCGACCGTCGTCTCCGTCATGCGGCCAGTATCGCCTGCGGCCCGGTGGTCCGGGCCGCCGGGACCGGACCGGGTCCCGCCCCGGCGACGGGACGCCGCCCCACCGCCGCCGGGCGCCTCACCCCACCTCCTGCGTCAGCCAGCCGAAGTCGCCCAGCCCGCCGCGGGCCGTCAGCTCCGCCGCCTCGCCGGCCGCCGACAGCGCCCGCAGGTAACCGGCCGGATCGGTGGAGGCCAGGGCCAGCGGCGGACGTCCGCCGGCGACCCCGAGCCGCCCCAACGCGGTCCGCTGGTCGAGCAGTTCGGGCGCCGGCCCACCGTCCGGGGCGCCCGCCGCCGCGCACGCGTCGAGGGCCACGTGCGTGGTGATGTCGCACGAGCCGTCCGGCACCGGACGCACCTCGCGCCCCTCCCGGAACCCGGCCAGGGTGCCGAACGGCGGCCGGGCGTCCCGCCGGTGCGCGTAGTCCACCGCGACCGCACGGCCCGCGCGCAGCGAACCGACCGCCGCCGCCCACGCCAGGTCGCGCGGCAGGCCGATCTCCGCGCGGTCCCCCGGACTCCGCAGCGGCCACCACCGCGCCAGCCACGCGGCGTCCGCCCCGTCCACCGGATCGCCGAGCCGCTCGGCGCCGTCCGGGGGGCGGACCAGCACGTACCGGGCCACGCCCTCCGGGTCCGCCTCGACGACGTCCACCGGCACGTTGTCCAGCCACTCGTTGGCGAAGAACAGCCCGCTGACCCCGACGGGCGGACGCGCGCACCACTCCACCCGCGGATCGAGTCCCGCGGGCCGGGCCGCGTGCTCGACGGCGTACGCGGTGACGCGGAGCCCCGCGGGGGTCGCCGCGAGCACCCCCGCGGTCAGCTCGCCGCGGCCCGCGCCCATGTCCACCAGCGCGATCTCGTCGGTGCCCAGCCCCTCGGCCGTCGCCGCCAGCAGCCGGGCCACGGCCGACGCGAACAGGGGGGAGGCGTGCACCGAGGTCCGGAAGTGCCCGGCCGGGCCCTCCGGTCTCCGGTAGAAGCCGTCCGGCCCGTACAGAGCGGTCCACGTCGCCTCGCGCCATCCGCGCCATCCGTCGTCCACGGCCCCAGTCTCCACCTTGGGGAGTACGGTGCCGGGGCCCGGATCGCCCCTCCGGCTGACCCCGCCGAACGCGCGCGGTCCCTACGCTGGGCGTTGTGCAGCGCCTCTACGCATTCCTCCGCAGACACCCGACGGGCGTCGACTGCTGCTGGGCGGTCGTCCTCCTCGGGCTGTCCGCCCTGGAGTTCGGCATCGGCGGCGGGACGGGGGGCCGGGAGCGGATCCTCGCGGTCCCGGTGATCCTGGCGCTGTGCACCGTCGTCGCGCTGCGCCGCCGGATGCCGGAGAAGATGCTGCTGCTCGCCATCGGCGCCGGGGTCGTCCAGCTGCTGGGCGGCGTCGAGCCGTGCGCGGCGGACTTCGCGATGCTCGTGGTCACCTACACCGTCGCCGCACAGGGCGAGCGCGGGGCGTCCCGGCTGGCCCTCGGGTGCAGCCTGGTCGCGGCCGGACTCGGGGAACTGCGCTGGCCCTCCGAGGGGACCGCCGGCGGCTGGGTCCAGCGGCTGTCCGTCGTGATCGTGCTGACCGTGCCGTTCGTGCTGGCCTGGGTGCTCGGCGACTCGATCCGCACCCGCCGGGCCTACTTCCGCCAGCTGGAGGAGCGGGCGGCCCGCCTGGAGCGCGAGCGGGAGGCCCAGTCCAAGGTCGCCGTCGCCGCCGAACGGGCCCGGATCGCCCGCGAGCTGCACGACGTCGTCGCGCACAACGTCTCGGTGATGGTGGTGCAGGCCGACGGCGCCGCCTACGTCATGGACGCCGCGCCCGAGCAGGCCCGGCAGGCCCTGGCCACCATCTCCGGCACCGGCCGGCAGGCGCTCGCCGAGATGCGGCGGCTGCTGGGCGTGCTGCGCACCGATGCCGAGGACGGCGGCACGTACGTCCCGCAGCCCGACGTCGAGCAGATCGGCGACCTGGTCGAACAGGTCCGCAAGGCCGGTCTGGCGGTCGACTACACCGTCGAGGGAACCCCGCGCCCGCTGCCCAGCGGGGTGGAGCTGACCGCGTACCGGATCGTGCAGGAGGCGCTCACCAACACCCGCAAGCACGGCGGCGCCGGTGCCGGCGCCAGTGTGCGGCTGGTGTACTTCGACGACGGGCTCGGGCTGCTCGTCGAGGACGACGGGCGGGGAGCCGCCCACGAGCTGTACGAGGACGGCGGTGCCGACGGCGCCGGGCACGGCATGATCGGCATGCGGGAGCGGGTCGGCATGGTCGGCGGCACCCTGGACGCCGGGCCGCGACCGGGCGGCGGGTTCCGGATCAGCGCCCTGCTGCCGCTCAGACCCGCCTCGTGACACCGCCCCGTACCGCCCCACTGGAGACAGGACACCCCCTCATGGCCATCCGCGTGATGCTCGTCGACGACCAGGCGCTGCTGCGCACCGGATTCCGGATGGTGCTCGCCGCGCAGCCGGACATGGAGGTCGTCGCGGAGGCGGGAGACGGGGCCGAGGCGCTCGACGTGCTGCGGGCCACCGCCGTCGACGTGGTGCTGATGGACGTGCGGATGCCCCGGCTGGACGGGGTGGAGGCCACCCGGCGGATCTGCGCCCAGCAGGACCCGCCGAAGGTGCTGATCCTGACCACCTTCGACCTCGACGAGTACGCGTTCTCCGGGCTGAAGGCCGGGGCCAGCGGCTTCATGCTCAAGGACGTGCCGCCCGGCGAGCTGCTGACCGCCATCCGCGCGGTGCACAGCGGCGACGCGGTGGTCGCGCCCTCCACCACCCGGCGGCTGCTGGACCGGTTCTCCCCGCTGCTGCCGAGCGGCACCCCGGAACCGGCCGACAAGCACGTGGCCAGGCTCACCGAGCGGGAGCGCGAGGTGATGCTGCTGGTCGCCCAGGGGCTCTCCAACGGCGAGATCGCCGGCCGGCTGGTGCTCTCCGAGGCCACCGTGAAGACCCACGTCGGCCGCATCCTCACCAAACTCGGCCTGCGCGACCGCGTCCAGGTCGTCGTCCTCGCCTACGAGTCGGGGCTGGTCCGGGCGGGCGGCGCCGGCCGCTGACCGTCGGCGCCCTCAGCGCAGCACGCCCTCCAGGAAGTCGCTGCCGAGCCGGGCGACGACGGTGAGGTCGAGCTGGTGCAGCACGTAGCGCCCGCGCCGGCGCGTGGTGACCAGGCCCGCCTTCTTCAGCACCGCCAGGTGGCGCGAGACCTCGGGCGGCGTGATCCCGAGCGAGACCGCGAGTTCGCCGGTCGTGTACGGGGAGCGGGCGAGGTCCCGGCAGAGCCGCATCCGCATCGGGTGGGCCAGCCCCTCCATCCGGAGCCGGAGCAGTTCGACGGACGCGGGCACCGGCAGCTCCGGGCGGTGCACCGGGTACTGGATCACCGGCCGCCAGCCGGGGGCGTGCAGCACCACCAGGTGCGGCCAGCCGAACGTCGTCGGCACGAAGGTCACCCCGGGCCCGACCTCCGGGTCGGTGGCCGTGGTGCGGCCGCGGGTCAGCTTGTCGACGGTGACCGTGGCGCCGTCCTCGCTCAGCGACACCGCCGCCGAGACCGCGCCGACCGCCTCCGCCGTCCCCTTGCGGCGCAGCAGCTCCGTCTTGTGCCGGGCGTCGGCGGTGAGCGGCACGCGCACCCGCCGCCAGGTGTCGGCGAAGAACGCGGCGTCGCAGTCCTCCAGCAGCCGGCGGATCCAGGTGCGTACGGAGCCGGGGTCGGCGAGCAGCCGTTCGGTGAAGTCGCTCTGCCGCGGGCCGCGCGCCGCGGCGGTCTCCCGCGCCCGTGCGCGCGAGGCGGCGTCCACGAGGGGCGAGGGCGTGCCCGCGTCGTACAGGTGGCAGCAGGTGAACTCCAGGGCGGCGGAGACGAACCGCTCGTCGTCCATCCGGTCCAGGGTGTCGAGGTCCTCGGCGAGGCAGGAACCCGTCCGGCCGTCGCCGGGCACCCCGGCGAACGGCGTGAAGATGTCGGAGAAGGTGTTCTGCCACAGGAAGTCGGCCTCGTGCAGCCGGTCCGCCAGGTCCGGTTCCAGCGCGGCGGAGGTCGCGGTCGCCCAGCCGTGCAGGCCGGGGTGGTGGCCGGGCTCCGTGAGCGCGTGCAGGGCTACCCCCAGCTCGGCCAGCGGCGAGGGCTCGAAAACGATGCGGTCGGCCGGCAGCCCGGCGATGTCTATGGTCACGCTCACCCGTCCATGGTGCGGTGTGCCGGGCGCCGCGCCCGCATCGTTTGACGGGGCCCGTCAATCGGCGCGCGCGGCGGGGCGGCGCCGCGCAGGCTGAGGACATGGACGCGATACAGCAGCACCTGCTCGACACCTACCGCACCGCCCGTCTCGGAGTGCCCCCGCCACCGCCGCCCGGCCGCCACGACGGGGAGGTCCTGCGCGAGCTGGGCCGCCGGCTCCGGCACGCGCTGGGCGCCCCGGACCGCCGCCCGGGGGCGCGCTAGCGGCGGCCATGGCCCCGGCGGGGTCCGCGCCGGGGCGGTGCCGGTGCGTGCGCTCGGCGTGCGCTAGCGGTCACCGGGCAGCCGGGAGACGAAGTCGGCGACCGCCGCGCGCACGTCCTCGGCCGACCACTCCAGCCCCGCGGCGGCCACCGTCACCTCGGTGAGCGACACCCCGGGCGGCAGCGGCGTCCCGCCCGACTCCGGGAACCAGCGGCGGAACAGGGTGACGCCCGTCTCCTCGGCCTGGCGCACCGAGGCCTCGTCCAGTTCGTCCACGCCGTACGGCAGCCAGACGTGGAACTGATGGGTGTGCGGCGGCTGCGGGTGCACCCGGAACCACGGCACGGCCGACGCGGCGAACCCCTCGGCCAGCGCCCCGGCGACGGTCCGGGCGTGGGCCGCGTACGCGGGCAGCCGGGGCAGTTCTCGGTCCAGGCCGATCAGGGCCGACAGGGCCGCCGGGTACTGCTGGAAGACCTGGCCGCCGTACCGGTGCCGCCAGGTCCTGGCCTCCGCCACCAGCGACTCCGGACCCGCCAGTGCCGCACCGGAGAGGCCGCCGAGGGACTTGTAGAACGAGACGTAGACGCTGTCGGCGAGGCCGGCGATCTCCGCGAGCCCCTTGCCGAAGTGCGGGGCGCACTCCCACAGCCGCGCGCCGTCCAGGTGCACCACCGCGTCCCGTTCGCGGGCCGCCGCCACCACGTCGGTCAGCTCCCGCCAGGTCGGCAGCACGAACCCGGCGTCCCGCAGCGGCAGTTCCAGCATCAGGGTGCCGAACTGATCCGCGCACGCACGGATCTCGTCCGCGGTGGGCAGGCGCCGGGCCGAGGTCGGGTGCACGGTCCGCAGCCCGCTCACCGCGCCGAGGGCGCCGCCCTCGTGCACCTCCGGGTGGGCCAGCGGGTGCAGGGCGACGACCGGGTTGCCGGTGCGGCCGGCCCAGCAGCGCAGCGCGACCTGCTGGGCCATGGTCCCGGTCGGGAAGAACGCCGCCGCCTCGGTGCCGAGCAGTTCCGCGACCCGCTGTTCGAGCGCGGCGACCACCCCGTCGCCGTAGAGGTCGGCCGGCTCGTCCAGGTCGTGGACGGTCCCGGCGTGTTCGGCCAGCTCCGCCAGCCGTTCGCCCAGCGTGCCGTCCGCCGGGGTGCGGGCGAGCAGCCGGTGCGACCGCGCCCACGCGGCCAGTCGGCGCCGCTTCTTCTTCTGTTCGTCCCTGTCTGCCATGGGACGATCATCACCCGGAAAGGGGCGCCGGCCCGCAGGGATATCCACCGGTATCCGCAGCTGCCGCAAAGTTATCCACAGACTGTGGACGGTGCGGCGGGCGGTCCGCGACGCTGGCGTAGCATGCAGATGAATCGTCCGGTACCCCCCGCGGACTGGAACGGAAGGCCGAAGCCGCGTGCACACGAACACTCCGAAGGAACCGCTCGACGCCAGGGACCGCCCCGCCCGGCTCACCGTCGGGGTGGTCGGGGCCGGCCGGGTGGGCCCCGCGCTCGCCGCGTCGCTCCAGCTCGCCGGGCACCGCCCGGTCGCCGTCTCGGGCGTCTCCGACGCCTCGGTCCGCCGTGCCGCCGCCCTGCTGCCCGACGTCCCGCTGGTCACCCCGGCCGAGGTGCTGGCCCGTGCCGAGCTGGTCCTGCTGACGGTGCCGGACGACGCGCTGCCCGGGCTGGTGCGGGGACTCGCCGAGACCGGGGCGATCCGGCCGGGCCAGCTCCTCGCCCACAGCTCCGGGCGGTACGGCGTCCAGGTGCTCGACCCCGCGCGCCGGGCGGGCGCGCTGCCGCTGGCGCTGCACCCGGCGATGACGTTCACCGGCACCCCGGTGGACGTCCCCAGGCTGGCGGGCTGCTCGTTCGGGGTCACCGCCCCCGAGGAACTGCGACTGGCCGCCGAGGCGCTGGTCATCGAGATGGGCGGGGAGCCCGAGTGGATCGCCGAAGAGGCGCGTCCGCTCTACCACGCCGGACTCGCCGTCGGCGCGAACCACCTGGTCACCCTGGTCGCCGAGGCGATGGAACTGCTGACCAAGGCGGGGGTGTCCGCGCCCGACCGGATGCTCGGCCCGCTGCTCGGCGCCGCGCTCGACAACGCCCTGCGCTCCGGCGACGCGGCGCTCACCGGACCGGTCGCCCGCGGCGACGCGGGCACCGTCGCCGCACACGTCGAGGAACTGCGCGCGCACGCCCCGCAGATGGTCCCCGGGTACCTCGCCATGGCCCGCGCCACCGCCGACCGCGCCCTCGCCCACGGCCTGCTCAAGCCGGAGCTGGCCGAGGACCTGCTCGGCGTCCTCGCCGACTCCGGCGCGAAGAGCGGCGGGGACGCGGAGGAGACCCCGTGACCGCCGCCCCGCACACGCCGGCCCCGGCGGCGCCCGCCGCGGGCCGCCCGGACGACCACCCGGCAGGAGCCCCGATGACCACCCCCGCGACCCCGGCCGGCCCGGCCGTCCTGCTGCGCACCGCCGCGGAGCTCGAAGCGCTGCCCCGCCCCGCGGGCGCGCGCCGGGCGGTCGTCATGACGATGGGCGCGCTGCACGAGGGCCACGCCGCCCTCGTGCGGACCGCCCGCGAGGTGGCCGGCCCGCACGGGCAGGTCGTGGTCACCGTCTTCGTCAACCCGCTCCAGTTCGGCGAGGCGGCCGACCTCGACCGCTACCCCCGCACCCTCGACGCCGACCTCGCGGTGGCCGCCGCCGCCGGCGCGGACGCCGTCTTCGCCCCCTCGGTCGAGGAGGTCTACCCCGGCGGCGACCCCCAGGTCCGGATCACCGCGGGCCCGATGGCGGAGCGGCTCGAAGGCGCCTCGCGCCCCGGCCACTTCGACGGCATGCTGACCGTCGTCGCCAAGCTGCTCCACCTCACCCGTCCCGACGAGGCGTTCTACGGACAGAAGGACGCCCAGCAGCTCGCCCTGATCCGCCGGATGGTCCGCGACCTGAACTTCGGCGTCGAGATCACCGCGGCCCCCACCGTCCGGGACGCCGACGGCCTCGCCCTCTCCAGCCGCAACCGCTTCCTCTCCGCCGAGGAGCGGTCCACCGCGCTCGCCCTGTCGCGCGCGCTGTTCGCCGCCCGCGACCGGCTGGCCGCGCTGCACGCCCTGCGCGAGCGGGCGACGGCCGAACCGGTCGCCCCCGGCCGGGCCGCCGGGCTCGACGCGCTCGGCGAGACCCGCGCGGCGGCCGACGCCCAGGCGCTCGCCCAGGCGGGGCCGGTCCGCACCGCCGCCGTGGTGCGCGACGCCGCCCGGACCGTCCTCGCCGAGGCGGCCGGCGCCCGGGTGCCGCTGGTCCTCGACTACCTCGCGCTCGTCGACCCCGCCGACTTCACCGAGCTGCCCGACGACCGCGACGAGGGCGGCGCGATCCTCGCCGTGGCGGCCCGGGTCGGCGCCACCCGACTCATCGACAACATCCCGCTGAACCTCGGAGCGTCCTCGTGACCGGTATACGGCTGACCGCCCCCGCCCCCGGCTGGGCCATCGACGCGGACGTCGTCGTGGTCGGTTCCGGCGTGGCCGGTCTCACCACGGCCCTGCGGTGCGCCGCCGCGGGCCTCGACACCGTGGTCGTCACCAAGGCCCGGCTCGACGACGGCTCGACCCGCTGGGCGCAGGGCGGCATCGCCGCCGCGCTCGGCGAGGGCGACACCCCCGAGCAGCACCTGGACGACACCCTGGTGGCGGGCGCCGGGATCTGCGACGAGGACGCGGTCCGCACCCTGGTCACCGAGGGGCCGGACGCGGTGCGCCGGCTGATCGGGACCGGCGCGCACTTCGACACCACGGACGCCGGATCCCTCGCGCTGACCCGCGAGGGCGGCCACCACCGCAACCGCATCGCGCACGCCGGGGGCGACGCCACCGGCGCCGAGATCTCCCGCGCCCTGGTCGCCGCCGTCCGCGACGCCGCCCTGCACACCATCGAGAACGCGCTGGTCCTGGACCTGCTCACGGACGCCGAAGGCCGTACCGCGGGCGTCAGCCTGCACGTCATGGGCGAGGGGCAGCACGACGGCGTCGGCGCGGTCCGCGCGCCCTCGGTCGTCCTCGCCACCGGCGGCATGGGCCAGGTCTTCTCCGCCACCACCAACCCCTCGGTCTCCACCGGCGACGGCGTGGCTCTCGCCCTGCGGGCCGGCGCGGAGATCTCCGATCTGGAGTTCGTCCAGTTCCACCCGACGGTCCTCTTCCTCGGACCCGGCGCCGAGGGACAGCAGCCGCTGGTCTCGGAGGCCGTACGCGGCGAGGGCGGGCACCTCGTCGACGCGTCCGGCACCCGCTTCATGACGGGACAGCACGAGCTGGCCGAGCTGGCCCCGCGCGACATCGTCGCCAAGGCCATCACCCGCCAGATGGAGCTGGACGACGCCGAGCACATGTACCTCGACGGCCGCCACTTCGGCGCCGGGATGTGGGAGAAGCGCTTCCCGACCATCCTGGCGGCCTGCCGGGCCCACGGCGTCGACCCCGTCACCGAACCGATCCCGGTCGCGCCCGCCGCCCACTACGCCTCCGGCGGCATCCGCACCGACCTGTGCGGCCGGTCCACCGTCCCCGGCCTGTACGCCTGCGGGGAGGTCGCCTGCACCGGAGTGCACGGCGCCAACCGGCTGGCGTCCAACTCGCTCCTCGAAGGACTCGTCTTCGCCGAGCGGATCGCCGCGGACATCGCCGCCACCCGGCCCGTCCGGACCGTCCCCGCCGACGCTCCGGACGGTGAGCCGGTGCCGCTGCTGCCCACCGAGGCCCGCACCGCGCTGCAGCGGATCATGACGCGTGGGGCCGGGGTGCTGCGCTCCGGGGAGAGCCTGGCCGCCGCGGCGGCCGAGCTGGAGGCGCTGCACGACGGC
The DNA here is from genome assembly GCF_947488945.1 of uncultured Streptomyces sp. Classification (GTDB taxonomy): domain Bacteria; phylum Actinomycetota; class Actinomycetes; order Streptomycetales; family Streptomycetaceae; genus Streptomyces. Next base: position 35,084 of record NZ_CANLBS010000021.1, on the reverse strand, counting down.
GCCGTCCCGGCCGCCGGGACCAAGGCCGCGGTCCCCGGTGTGGAGACGTGGGAGGCCACCAACCTGATGATGGTCGCCCGCGTCCTGGTGGCCGCAGCCCGCGCCCGCGAGGAGACCCGCGGCTGCCACTGGCGCGAGGACCACCCCGACCGCGACGACGACCACTGGCGCGCCCACCTCATGGTTCGCGTGGGCGAGGACCGGCAGCTCTCGGTGCACCGGACGGAGACCACGGCGTTCCCGCCCGTACGCCCGGAGAATTGAGCAGACTGCTTATCCGTCGCCGGACACCGGCGGCGCCCGCCTTGCCCCGTACGAACCCCGTCCCACCGCACCGCCGACGCCCCGAGGAGCCACCACCGTGAGCACGCCCGAAGAGAATCCGCGCCCGACACCGGTGGACGTACCGCTGATCCACATCGGCGCGCCCGCCCCGTCCGCCGGAGGCTGCGGCGACGGCTGCGGCTGCGGCGGTGGCGACTACGACGACGACGCCCTGGAGTGCGGGCTCGACCCCGCGCTCGCCCAGCTCCTGGCCGAGGCGGGGCTCGACCCCGTCCAGGTCGAGGACGTCGCCCACGTCGCGGTCGAGGAGGACCTGGACGGCGGGGTGGACGTCACCACGGTGGCGACCGTCGCCGAGGACGCCGTCGCCACCGGCGACTTCACCGCCCGCGAGGCCGGCGTGGTCGCCGGGCTGCGGGTCGCGGAGGCCGTGCTCTCCATCGTCTGCACCGACTCCTTCGAGGTGGAGCGGCACGTCGAGGACGGCGACCGCGTCGTCCCCGGCCAGAAGCTGCTGACGGTCACCACCCGCACCCGCGACCTGCTCACCGGCGAGCGCAGCGCCCTCAACCTGCTGTGCCGGCTCTCCGGCATCGCCACCGCCACCCGCGCCTGGGCCGACGTGCTGGAGGGCACCGAGGCGCAGGTCCGCGACACCCGCAAGACCACGCCGGGGCTGCGCGCCCTGGAGAAGTACGCGGTGCGCTGCGGCGGCGGCGTCAACCACCGGATGTCGCTCTCGGACGCGGCGCTGGTCAAGGACAACCACGTCGTCGCGGCCGGCGGGGTGGCCGAGGCGTTCAAGCGGGTGCGCGAGGAGTTCCCGGAGCTGGCCATCGAGGTCGAGGTCGACACGATGGAGCAGGTGCGCGAGGTGCTCGACGCGGGCGCCGACCTGATCCTGCTCGACAACTTCACGCCGGGCGCGACCGCCGAGGCGGTCGCGCTGGTCGGCGGCCGGGCGGTGCTGGAGTCCTCCGGCCGGCTCACCCTGGACACCGCCCGCGCCTACGCCGAGGCGGGTGTGGACTACCTCGCGGTGGGCGCGCTCACCCACTCCTCGCCGATCCTCGACATCGGCCTGGACTTCCGCGACGAGGCACTCTCCGGCGGGGCCGACGACTGATGCTGCTCACCATCGACGTGGGGAACACCCACACCGTGCTCGGTCTGTTCGACGGCGAGGAGATCGTCGAGCACTGGCGGATCTCCACCGACTCCCGGCGCACCGCCGACGAGCTGGCGGTGCTGCTCCAGGGCCTGATGGGCATGCACCCGCTGCTCGGCATGGAGCTGGGCGACGGCATCGAGGGCATCGCCATCTGCTCCACCGTCCCCGCCGTCCTGCACGAGCTGCGCGAGGTGACCCGCCGCTACTACGGGGACGTGCCCGCGGTCCTCGTGGAGCCCGGCATCAAGACCGGCGTGCCGATCCTGATGGACAACCCGAAGGAGGTCGGCGCCGACCGCATCATCAACGCGGTCGCGGCCGTCGAGCTGTACGGGGGCCCCGCGATCGTCGTGGACTTCGGCACCGCCACCACCTTCGACGCGGTGTCGGCGCGCGGCGAGTACACCGGCGGGGTGATCGCCCCGGGCATCGAGATCTCGGTCGAGGCGCTCGGCGTGAAGGGCGCGCAGCTCCGCAAGATCGAGCTGGCCAGGCCGCGCAGCGTGATCGGCAAGAACACCGTGGAGGCGATGCAGTCCGGCATCCTGTACGGCTTCGCGGGCCAGGTCGACGGCGTGGTCGGCCGGATGAAGAAGGAGCTGGCGGCGGACCCGGAGGACGTCACCGTGATCGCGACCGGCGGCCTTGCTCCGATGGTGTTGGGCGAGTCCTCCGCGATCGACGAGCACGAGCCCTGGCTGACGCTGATCGGGCTGCGGCTGGTCTACGAGCGGAACGTCTCCCGGACGTAAGGACACGCCGGGCACCTGCGAAAACCCCGGAAGCGGGGGCCGCGGCCCGGCGCGCCGTCCGCGACCAGTTAAGCGGATTTTGTCCCTTTAGCACCTATTGTCGCGTTATGCCCACGCCCTACGGATCACGAGGCGGCATGGCGTTCGGTGCGGACGAGCTGCGGGTGCTCCGACGCGCCCTCGCTGTCGCCCTCCACCCCACGCCCCTGCCCGACGAGGATGTCCAGGACTGCCTGCGGCTCGCGGGCGCGGTGGACGAGGCGGCCGGTGAGGCCGGCCGGCTGCGCGCCTTCCTGCTCGCGGACCTCGCCCGCTACCGCGAAGCCCTGCCCGGTTCCGCGAGCGGCTACCTGGAGCTCCTCCAGGACGCCCTGGCGGCCGGGTACGACCCGCGGCCCGACGACCTGGCCGCACTCCGCGCCCTGCGCGGCGCTCCCGTCGCCACGGCGCTCCTGGAGCGCTGTCAGGTGATCGCCGAGCGCTCGGTGCGCGCCCGGCTGGCCGGCCGCTCCGTCCCGCTCTCCGCCCCGGCGCCGCGCAGTCGGCTGCTCGCCCTGCCGGGCGGCCGGGCCGACGCCGGGGAGCCCGAGCGCCCGCCCGCGCCGACCACCCCGGCGCGACGGCCCGCGCCCGGTGACCGGCCGATGCCCAAGCCCTCCGAGGTGTTCCCGCCGCGCCGCCGTCCGGCCCCCGCGCCGGAGGAACGCGCCGCCGGTTAGCGCCCCTGTCCCGCCCGGCCGACGCGGCCGGGCGGGAGGGTGCCGTCGGCCGCCGGACCCGGATCGCTACTCTGGTCGGCATGGACTACGTATCCGCGCTCGTTCCCCCCGTGGTGATGGCCGCCTTCTTCATCGGCCTCGTCGTGACGATCGTCAAGAGCCAGGGCGGCCCGAACAAGGCCAAGGAGGACGCGGCCGTCGACGCCGCCGTCGCGCGCGCCGAAGCGGTGACGGCCGCGCCGCGCACCGAGGCCTGACCCCCGCCCCTCCGCGCCGCGGACCGCGATCCGTGACCGGGGCGCCCCGGACGGCGTCCTCGCAACGGACCGCGCGCGCCGTTACCGCGGCGTGCGCCCCGGCGCGCGGAAGGAATTCCGCGCCCCCGGTGCGACCCTGTGCGACCCGAAAAACATGAGGGCGTACGGCTCTGCGAAGCCGTGCGCCCTTTATCGTGTAAACACCTGCGCATTTCGGACATCTAGCCCTAAGGTGATCCTGTGCCTCGCCCCTTGGGAGACCTGGAAGACGCCGTCATGACGCGCGTCTGGCAATGGAACCGACCGGTCACCGTGCGAGAAGTTCTGGAAGACCTCCAGAAGGAACGCTCCATCGCCTACACGACCGTGATGACGGTAATGGACAACCTTCATCAGAAGGGCTGGGTGCGCAGGGAAGTCGACGGCCGGGCCTATCGATATACGTCCGTCTCGACCCGTGCCGCCTACGCGGCCGCACTCATGAACGAAGCGTGGTCGAGAAGCGACAACCCCGCCGCCGCCCTCGTCGCCTTCTTCGGCATGATGTCGGCCGAGCAGCGCGAAGCTCTTCGCGACGCCATGCGCATCGTTTCCCCCGATCTGTCCGAACGGAGCGAGGCCGCCGACGACCGGGCGGGCCCGGCCGATGCGGCGGAGGGGGAGAGCGGGCGATAGCGTCGGGGCATGTCCTCAGAGCTGTCGCAAACCGAACAGGAAACCGGCGGGAAAACCGACCCGGCGGTCGCTAAAGTCGCCATCACCGTCCGCCGCGCCAGGACCAGCGATGTCGCGGCGGTCCGCCGGCTCCTCGACGGGTACGTCGCGCAAGGCATCCTGCTCGACAAAGCGATGGTCACCCTTTACGAGGACATCCAGGAGTTCTGGGTCGCCGAACGCGACGAGGACGCCCGCGTCGTCGGGTGCGGCGCACTGCACGTGATGTGGGAAGACCTCGCCGAAGTGCGCACCCTCGCCGTCGACCACACCGTCCGCGGCGGCGGCGTCGGCCACCAGGTCCTCGACAAGCTGCTCCAGACCGCCCGCTGGCTCGGAGTGCGCAGGGTTTTCTGCCTGACCTTCGAAGTCGCGTTCTTCGCGAAGCACGGCTTCACCGAGATCGGCGAGACCCCGGTGGACATGGATGTCTACAGTGAGCTGCTGCGTTCCTATGACGAGGGAGTCGCGGAGTTCCTCGGTCTCGAACGAGTGAAGCCGAACACCTTGGGCAACAGCCGCATGCTTCTGCACCTGTGATCCGCCGGAAGAAACGGTAGCCCTATGTCCGAATCGCTCCCGTTTCCCGTCTTCCCCGCCCCCTGAACCTCGCTCAGGGGTTTGTGTTTTCCGGGGAAAAGCGGTTTCCTTTCCGCGTACTGCATTTTCGATGAAAGGAAATCCGGTGGCGCAGAAGGTTCAGGTCCTTCTTGTCGATGACATCGACGGCGGAGAGGCGGACGAGACCGTCACGTTCGCTCTCGAGGGGAAGACCTACGAGATCGACCTCACCACGGCCAACGCGGAGAAGCTCCGTGGCCTTCTCGAGCCGTACACCACGAGCGGGCGTCGTACCGGTGGCCGCACGGCGACCGGCCGGGCCAAGGGCCGTGCGACCGGCGGCGGCAACAAGGACACCGCGGAGATTCGCAAGTGGGCCCGCGAGAACGGCCACAACGTGAATGACCGCGGCCGCGTTCCCGCGGAGATCCGTGAGGCTTACGAGAAGGCCAACGGCTGAGACGCCGGCTCTCGGGCCGGACGTTGCCGCTCACGGGCGCCCGCCAATCGGGCCCGATGGCATTCCGTCGCCGCCGCGTCCACCAGTCGTACGAGATCGGGAGCACCCCCACCCCTGCTCCCGAAGCCCGCGAGGGCCGGAAGCGCCGACCGTCCTTCGCCGGGCGGACCGGGAGGCCGCAGCCAGAACGCGGCCCCCGGCGCGCGCACCGGCATGCCCGGCGGGACCGGCGCCGCGACACGGCCGCCGGAGCCCACGCCGCGCAGGTCCAGTTCCACGCCGCCCCACTCCAGCCAGTCGAGCAGCCCCGGCAGCTCGTCCGCGCTCCCTGCGGCCACGAAGAAGTGCGTGCGGCCCGCCGCGCGTGCGACGGGACCGGCGAGCCCGGCCCTGCGCAGCACGGCCCGGCCGGCTTCGGCGGGCAGGTCGAGGACGTCGAACCGCGTTCCCGTCTCCAGCTCGGCCGGAGGTCCGGTGCGCACCGGCCAGCCCAGCACGTCCGCGTACCACCCAAGGGCCGCAGAAGCGGTGCCCGCGGGCACCGGCGAGCCACCCGTGGGTCGCGCGGGACGGACGCCGGGCGCCGAGCGGGGAGGGGGAACGGGGAGGGCCATGCCCGGTGAACCGTTCCGGCAGCCCCGAGGTTACGCACCGTACGCGTCCGAACGCACGTGGTGTGCGGAGCGGATGCGCCCCGCGCGTCCGGGGCGGTTCCGTTGTTCGCCCGTAGCGGAGGGACGCGCCGCGGACGGCATGGACTGTCTGTAATGGCGGGTAGGACATCACTGGTGGGAAGGGGCGACACGCGGGTCCCCGGCGTCTCACGTTCGCCATCGGCGTACTGGCGACCGGCGTATATGCCTGGCCTGCGGGAACATCGTCTCCCACCATCGGGTTGGAGCAGATGTCGGCGTTCGGGGCAGGAGGCCAAGAACGGTGTCGGCAGTTGGAATGAGCGGTCCCCGCCTGCGGGACTAAGCTGCGGAAGGACAGGGAGGGGACCGACCCCTTACTGCCTGACCGCTCTGAGGAGCGATTAACGATGTTCGAGAGGTTCACCGACCGCGCGCGGCGGGTTGTCGTCCTGGCTCAGGAAGAAGCCCGGATGCTCAACCACAACTACATCGGCACCGAACACATTCTCCTGGGCCTTATCCACGAGGGTGAGGGTGTCGCCGCTAAGGCCCTGGAGAGCCTCGGGATTTCGCTCGAGGCGGTCCGCCAGCAGGTGGAGGAGATCATCGGTCAGGGCCAGCAGGCCCCGTCCGGCCACATCCCCTTCACGCCCCGAGCCAAGAAGGTCCTGGAGCTGTCGCTCCGCGAGGCCCTCCAGCTCGGCCACAACTACATCGGCACCGAGCACATCCTGCTCGGCCTGATCCGCGAGGGCGAGGGCGTCGCCGCCCAGGTCCTCGTGAAGCTGGGCGCCGACCTGAACCGGGTCCGGCAGCAGGTCATCCAGCTCCTGTCCGGGTACTCCTCCGGAGGCAAGGAGGCCGCCACCGCCGGCGGTCCCGCCGAGGGCACCCCCTCGACCTCCCTGGTGCTCGACCAGTTCGGCCGCAACCTCACCCAGGCGGCCCGCGAATCCAAGCTCGACCCGGTCATCGGGCGCGAGAAGGAGATCGAGCGGGTCATGCAGGTGCTGTCCCGCCGGACCAAGAACAACCCGGTCCTCATCGGCGAGCCCGGCGTCGGCAAGACGGCGGTCGTCGAGGGCCTGGCCCAGGCCATCGTCAAGGGCGAGGTGCCCGAGACCCTCAAGGACAAGCACCTCTACACCCTGGACCTCGGCGCCCTGGTCGCCGGCTCCCGGTACCGCGGTGACTTCGAGGAGCGCCTGAAGAAGGTCCTCAAGGAGATCCGCACCCGCGGCGACATCATCCTGTTCATCGACGAGCTCCACACCCTCGTGGGTGCGGGCGCCGCCGAGGGCGCGATCGACGCCGCCAGCATCCTGAAGCCGATGCTGGCCCGCGGTGAGCTCCAGACCATCGGCGCCACCACGCTGGACGAGTACCGCAAGCACCTGGAGAAGGACGCGGCCCTCGAGCGCCGCTTCCAGCCCATCCAGGTCGCGGAGCCGTCGCTGCCGCACACCATCGAGATCCTCAAGGGCCTGCGCGACCGTTACGAGGCCCACCACCGGGTCTCCATCACGGACGAGGCGCTGGTCCAGGCCGCCACCCTGGCCGACCGGTACATCTCGGACCGCTTCCTGCCGGACAAGGCGATCGACCTGATCGACGAGGCCGGCTCCCGGATGCGCATCCGCCGGATGACCGCGCCGCCGGACCTCCGGGAGTTCGACGAGAAGATCGCGGGCGTCCGCCGCGACAAGGAGTCGGCCATCGACTCCCAGGACTTCGAGAAGGCGGCGTCCCTCCGCGACAAGGAGAAGCAGCTCCTCGCGGCGAAGGCCAAGCGCGAGAAGGAATGGAAGGCCGGCGACATGGACGTCGTCGCCGAGGTCGACGGCGAGCTCATCGCCGAGGTCCTGGCGACCGCGACCGGCATTCCGGTCTTCAAGCTGACGGAGGAGGAGTCCTCCCGTCTGCTGCGCATGGAGGACGAGCTGCACAAGCGCGTCATCGGCCAGAAGGACGCCATCAAGGCGCTTTCGCAGGCGATCCGCCGTACGCGGGCCGGCCTGAAGGACCCGAAGCGCCCCGGTGGCTCGTTCATCTTCGCCGGCCCGTCCGGCGTCGGTAAGACCGAGCTCTCCAAGACGCTCGCCGAATTCCTCTTCGGCGACGAGGACGCGCTGATCTCCCTCGACATGTCGGAGTTCAGCGAGAAGCACACGGTTTCCCGCCTCTTCGGTTCGCCCCCCGGTTACGTGGGCTACGAAGAGGGCGGCCAGCTCACTGAGAAGGTGCGCCGCAAGCCGTTCTCCGTCGTCCTCTTCGACGAGGTCGAGAAGGCCCACCCCGACATCTTCAACTCCCTGCTCCAGATCCTGGAGGACGGTCGCCTGACCGACTCCCAGGGCCGGGTCGTGGACTTCAAGAACACGGTCATCATCATGACGACCAACCTCGGGACCCGGGACATCTCGAAGGGCTTCAACCTGGGCTTCGCCGCCCAGGGCGACGTCAAGACGAACTACGAGCGGATGAAGGTCAAGGTCAACGAAGAGCTCAAGCAGCACTTCCGGCCCGAGTTCCTCAACCGCGTCGACGACACGGTCGTCTTCCACCAGCTCAGCGAGGAAGACATCATCCAGATCGTCGACCTGATGGTCGACAAGGTGGACGAGCGACTGAAGGACCGCGACATGGGCATTGAGCTCAGTGCCGAGGCCAAGTCGCTGCTCGCCAAGAAGGGCTACGACCCCGTGATGGGCGCCCGGCCGCTGCGCCGGACGATCCAGCGCGAGATCGAGGACATCCTGTCGGAGAAGATCCTCTTCGGCGAGCTGCGCCCCGGTCACATCGTGGTCGTCGGCACGGAGGGCGAGGGCGAGGAGAAGAAGTTCTCGTTCCGCGGCGAGGAGAAGGCGGCCCTGCCGGACGCCCCTCCGATCGAGTCGGCGGCGGGCGGCGGCCCGAACCTGACCAAGGAGGCGTGACGCCCACGGGCGTACGCCGGGCACCGCGCATCGCGTAGTGCGAACGAAGGGGCTGCCCCGGACCCGATGGGTCCGGGGCAGCCCCTTTTTCCGCGCCCGGGGGCGTCGCCGGTGAACGGTCGGCGAATCCTGACGGCGGGCGAGGGCTCGCACCCCGACCCCTCGCGGGCCGAACGGGGACGCAGGGCGGCAGGCAGGGGAGGCTCGGCCTGTCGCCCCTTTGGTGCCCGCCCGCCCGGCCTGCCGCCCGCCCCGCTTGGCCTGCCGCCTGCCTGCCGCCCGCCGCCCGCCCCGCTCGGCCCGCTGCCTGCCCTGGCTTGGCCTGCCGCCTGCCCTGGCGCCTGCTACCCGTCCCGCTCGGCCTGCTGCCTGCCCGGCCCACCGTCCACCTCACCTGTGCCGGCAGTGGGGCGGGGATGCGGCTCCGGCGCCGGGCATCGGCCCCCAGGGGAGTGGTCCCCCGACAGGACGTGCGCGCCGACCGGTCCGCACGCACGTGGCCCGGTGGAGCGAAAGGCGTGGCCTGCCCGGCGTCCTGGAGGGACGGCGTGCCGCGTCGGCGTGCCGCGCCGAGTGCCACGGCGCGGTCGCCGCGTCCGGCAGGCGGCTCGTCCGGCAGGCGGCTCCCTCCCCGTCCGCAGCCACCTGCCCGGCAGGCGGCTCTCCCCGCACGGCGGTCCCCTGCTACCTCATCGCGATGCCACGGCCATCCCGTCGCGCGGCCCCGAGACCGCGCGAGACCGCGCGGCGTAACCGCAGCGCCGGGAGCGTGCCGCCGTCGCGGCGGCCGGCCACGGGTCCCCCGGCGCTCGCGGGCTGCGCGACGACCGGCCGCGCACCCCCTGGGCCCCGGGGCCGAAGGTCCCGAAACGGACACCCCTAGGTCCCACCGGCGGTGACAAGGCGCACAGCCCGATTCGTGCCTACTAGTCGGCTTAGCAGAGGGGGCCGGGAGAGCCGGAGGGTCTTTCGGCCCCCGGCGTACCGGGACCTTGGAGCCGCCGTTCGGCGCGCCGCGGAGGCGGGGTGGTGCTGGGGGCGGACCGCGTGGAGCTGGGGTTAAACCTGTTGGCCGACCGAGATCCGGAGGAAGAGCGAATCGCCCATAACGGATCATCTTCAACTAATTCCCTATGTCCGTTCTACGGCTTCAGGTCGTAGATGGGGGGTTTGAGTCGGGGGTGGGTGCCGGGTTACCAAGGTGGGGCAAGCCCGGACAGAGCGTCCGGGTTCCCCCATTCACGGAGGACTTCTCGTATGTCGAAGCGCGTCACCACTCAGCACTCCCACCGCCCGTCCGTCTCCCGCGTCGGTGGTGCACTGGTCACCGCGGGTCTCGGAGCGTCGCTGGTGTTCGGTGCGGGCGCCGCGTTCGCGTCCGACACCTCCGGCTCCGGCGCCCTGACCAACAGCGTCACCGCCGAATCCATCGCCAAGCAGGCGTCGGCCCAGAAGAGCCACGCCGACCACGCCAAGAAGAGCGCGGCCGAGAAGAAGGCCGCGGCCAAGAAGAAGGCCGCCGAGCGCAGGGCCGCCGCCGCCAAGAAGGCGAAGGCCTGGGAGACCCCGGTCGACCGCTACGCGCTGAGCGCCTCCTACGGCACCGGCGGTGCCCGCTGGGCCCACAAGCACTCCGGCCAGGACTTCGCGGTCGCCATCGGCACCAAGGTCGAGGCCGCCCACTCCGGCACCGTCGTCAAGGCCGGCGGCAACGGCGCCGGCGACGGCCCCGCGTACGGCAACGCCATCGTGATCAAGCACGCCAACGGCAAGTACTCGCAGTACGCGCACCTGTCGAAGATCGACGTGCACATAGGCCAGCACGTGAAGACCGGCCAGAAGATCGCCCTGTCCGGCAACACCGGCAACTCCAGCGGTCCGCACCTGCACTTCGAGATCCGCACCACGCCGAACTACGGCTCCGCGATCAACCCGGTGTCGTACCTGAAGACCGTGCACGTCTCCGTCTGATCCGCTGCTCACCCACCCGCAGCACCGGGAAGCTCCCCGTGTTCGTCGGGGCGCGCTCCGGCAGCCACAGCACCGCGACCGCCCCTCCCGTGCCCGCGGCGGCACCCGGAGGGGCCGCGTTGCGGAAGGTCAGCCGGGCGCCCAGCACCCGCGCCTGACCCGCCGCGATCGTCAGCCCCAGACCGTGCCCCCGGCCGGCCCGGTCGCTGCTCCCGGTACGGAACCGGCTCGGTCCCTCCCGCAGCAGTGCCTCGGGGAAGCCCGGCCCGTGGTCCCGGATCCGGAGCAGCCGGCCCTCCACCACGACCTCCACCGGTCCCGCCCCGTGGGTCGCGGCGTTCCCCAGCAGATTGCCGAGGATCCGCTCCAGCCGGCGCGGATCGGTGGACACCCACGACTCGTGCACCACCCGCACCGTCGCGCCCGGAGCAACGCGTGCCACCCGCCGGGCGACGAACTCGCCCAGCGCCAGCTCCTGCAGCTCGGCCCGCTCCGAGGCGCTGTCCAGCCGGGCCACCTCCAGCACGTCCTCGACCAGCGTCCGCAGCGCCTGCGCCCGGTCCCGCACCAGCTCGGTGGGGCGTCCGGGCGGCAGCAACTCGGCCGCCGTGAGCAGCCCGGTCACCGGGGTGCGCAGCTCGTGCGCGATGTCCGCGGTGACCCGGCGCTCCGCCTCGATCCGCTCGTTCAGCGCGTCCGTCATCGCGTCGACAGCCCGCGCCAGCTCGTCGGTCTCGTCGCGCACCACCCCACCGACGGCCACCCGCACCCGTACGTCCGTGTCGCCCTGCGCGACCTTGCCCGCCGCGGCGGCCGCCTTGCGCAGCCGCCGGGAGAGCTGTCCGCCGATCAGGACGCCGAGGGCGCAGCCGCCCACCACCACCGTCACCGAACCGATCAGCAGCGCCCGGTCCAGATCCCCCGTGACCGTGGCGCTGCGGTCGCTGAACCGGGTGTGCAGCGACAGCACGTCCCCGTTGGCCAGCGGCACCGCCGCCCAGACGTCCGGCACCCCGCCGTCGTAGGCGTCGACATGGGTGGCGCGCCGGTCGCGTTCCACCGCGGCCCGCAGGCTGTCGGGGAGCGCCGGGTCGTTCACCTTCACGCCGAAGGCCGGCGCCGACTTCGCGGCGCTGCTCGACTCGTACAGCCGCTGCGCGAAGAGCAGCCGCTCCAGCTGGACCTCGCGGGCGTTGTCGATCATCGAGACGCGCGCGGCGTTGTGGACGACGAGGCTCAGCGCCACCGCGACCAGCGCCCCGACCGCCGCGATGGCGAAGCTGATCTTCCAGCGGACCCCCGTCCGCAGCGCGAACCGCTTCATGGGCGCAGTTTGTAGCCGAAGCCGCGGACCGTCTCGATCCGGTCCTGCCCGATCTTCGTGCGCAGCCGCTGCACATGGACGTCCACCACCCGGGTGTCGCCGCCCCAGCCGTAGTCCCAGACCCGCTCCAGCAGCCGGTCGCGGGAGAGCACGGTGCCGGGGGCCGCCGAGAACTCCAGCAGCAGGCGCATCTCGGTCGGCGTCAGCGCCACCGGCTCACCGGCCCGGCGCACCTCCATGCCCTCGGTGTCGATCTCCACGTCGCCGAAGGCCAGCCGGCCCCCGCCGTCCGCCGCCCCGCCGCCGTCTCCCGCCGAGCGGGCGTCCGGGCCCGCCGCGTGGCCGAACCGGCGGAGCACCGCGCGGATGCGGGCGACCAGCACCGCCCCGTCGAACGGCTTGGTGACGTAGTCGTCGGCACCCGCCTCCAGGCCCAGCACCACGTCGATCGAGTCGGCGCGGGCCGACAGCATGATGACGGGCACGGTCGACTCGTCCCGGATACGACGGCACAGGCTCACCCCGTCCAGCCCCGGCACCATCACGTCGAGCAGGGCGATGTCGGGCCGCCGCGCCCGGAACGCCTCCAGCCCCCGCAGCCCGTCGGGCATCGCGGTGACCGTGAAGCCGACCCGCTCCAGGGCGAGCTGGGTGGCCTCACGGATGACGTCGTCGTCCTCGACGAAGAGAACATGGGTCTCGGCCATGCGACTGCTTCCGCCGCCTCTCGGTGCCTGTGGTGGTCTCTTGCCGCCGCCGGGTCAGCCCTTCGTGGTGCGGGCGGGCTCCGGCTCCTCGTCCGCGCTGCCGACAGCCCGGTTGAACTCGTTGTGCACGCGGTCCGCCTCGCGGAACCGGCCGTCCGTCCAGCGGTAGGTGACCACGTCCTCGCCGGAGGGGTAGGCGACGGCGTCCTCGGAGCCGTACACCCGCGTCGTCACCACCAGGTCCCCCCGGTCGATCGTGCCGTAGGTCGCGGGCAGCTCCACGCCGAAGACGTGCTCGTACGTGCCGCCGGCCGTCCTGCGGTACACGTACGTACCGATGCCGAGCGCGTCCCCGCAGGTCATCACGTTGGCGACCACGTCGGGAGCCGAACCGCCGGTGAGCGAGCCGTACGACGTGTCCACGGGGTACGCGTCCCCCGCGCACGGCTTCAGCCCGGCCCGCACCCCGGCGGACACCTGCGGGTCCCGCTTCAGCAGCGCCACCGCGTCCACCCGCTCGGCCGGGCGCGCGGTCCCGTCCGCCGGGACCGGGGACGGGATGGGCCGGGCAGCCGGCTGTGTGCCGGCGGCCGGCCCCTCGTCACGGGTGCCGGTCCCCCCGGCGGAACAGCCGGCGGCCACCAGGACGAGGACGGCCAGGGCCGGCAGCGCCGCCAGGACGCCCGTCCGCCGCCCCGCGTCGTCTTCGGCGTCCCCCGCGCACGTCAGGCCGCGCACCGCTCCCGCCCCCGCTCCTCGTGGCGGGCACCCGCTCCCGCACCCGTCCGCCCCGCCGCCGTGCCGCGGCTCTCCAGCTCCTGCCGGAGACGGGCCAGCGCCCGGTGCAGCGTGCTCTTGACCGTCCCCGGGGACATGCCGAGTGCGGCGGCGGTCTCCTCGGTGCTCATCTGCTCCCAGTGTCGCAGCACGACCACGCTCCGCTGCTTCGGTGCCAGCACCCCCAGCACGTCCCGCAGCAGCGCCCGGTCGGCCCGCTGCTCCGTGCCGTCGTCCACGCTGTTCTCGGGGAGCTGTTCGGTGGGCACCTCGTCCAGCTTGCGCGCCCGCCACCATTCCGTACGCGTGTTGATCATGACGCGGCGCAGATAGGCGTCGGCCAGGGACTTGTCGGCGATGCCGTCCCAGCGGCCGTAGGTGCGCACCAGGGCGGTCTGCAGCAGGTCCTGCGCGTCCAGCGGGTCCGGCACCAGCCGCCGAGCGCTGCGCAGCAGCGCCTCCTGCCGGGTGCGGACGTACTCCTCGAACCCGAGCACCTCGCCCTGCGCCATTCCAACCGCCTCCGTCCCCGTGGATGCCCCGTGCGTCGTCCTGGCAGACGCTACGGAGGCGGTGTCACGGGGCTGTGCGGAGCAGCCGTACGCGGACGCACGGCTGCCCATCGGTTGTGTAACAGTGCCCGTCGCCGCCCCCTGTCACAGCGGCGCGGCGTGCCGCGCTCAGGTCAGCGGGAGCCGGTACATCCCGTTGGCCAGCGGCTCGACCAGCCCGTCGGAGACCAGCCCGTCGAGCGCGCGGGCCCGCTGCACCGGTTCGTCCCACACCGCGTCCAGCGCGGCCTGCGGCACCGGCGCCACCGAGTCGCGCAGCACGGCGAGCAGCCGCCCGCGCACCTGCCGGTCGGTTCCCGCGTACGTCTGCCCCCGGCGCGCCGGGCCCTGGTGGGCGGGCTTGCCCGCCAGCCGCCAGGCGCACTGCGAGGCGATCGGGCACCGGGCGCAGTCCTCGTTCTTCGCGGTGCAGACCAGCGCCCCGAGCTCCATGGTGGCCGCCGCCCAGCGGGCCGCGCGCCCGTCCTCCTCCGGGAGCAGGGCACGGGCGAGCTTGCGCTCGGCCGCGGTGGTGGCGTTCGGGGGGTACTGGATGCCCGCCGCGGCCCGCGCGAACACCCGGCGCACGTTGGTGTCCAGCACCGCGTGCCGCTGCCCGTACGCGAACGAGGCCACGGCGGCCGCCGTGTACTCGCCGATACCGGGCAGTGCCAGCAACTGGCCGTGCTCGCTCGGCACGTCGCCGCCGTGGCGTTCCGTTATGGCCTGGGCGGCGCCGTGCAGGCGCAGGGCCCGGCGCGGGTAACCGAGCCGCCCCCAGGCGCGGACCGCCTCGCCCGGCGCCTCGGCGGCCAGGTCGGCGGGGCGCGGCCAGCGGGCCAGCCACTGCTCGTACACCGGGAGCACCCGGCTCACCGGGGTCTGCTGCAGCATGAACTCGCTCACCATCACGCCCCAGGCGCCCGCCTCGGGGCGGCGCCAGGGCAGATCGCGGGCGTGCTGGTCGAACCACCCGATGACGGGGGCGTGGAGGGAGGCGGCGGCGGGGGGCGTCTGTGTCGAAGTCGTGGCAGTCATCGCACCCCCGATCCTGGCACGGAAGCGGAGGCCGCGGTCACGGGCACGGGGGTGTCGCCGCCGACGTCGGCCAGGTGCCCCACAACGCCACCCGTTCTGTCCCCTCTGCCCGGTCTGCGGTGCCTTCGGCGTGCCTCAACGACCCCTGCCGGAATGATGATCGGCAAAAGATGTCGATCGGAGCGGCGGGTGGGGCCGGAGTGCACCCCGATCTCTCGTACAGTTTGCGACGTGGGATCTCTGCGCAATCCGGTCGGTCCGCTTCCCTCCACCATCTACTGGCGTCGGAGGGCGGTAGCGGGCGTTCTGGTTGCGCTGATCGCGGTCCTCGTCGCGTGGGTCGTCACCTCCGGGGGAGGCGGCCGGAACAACGGCGACGGCAAGCCGGGAGGTTCCGGTCCGGTCGAGTCGATCACGCCCGGACCCTCCGGCTCGGGGCCGGCGATCAGTCAACAGCCGGGCGGGCGTTCGGATTCCGGAGGCTCGGGTGACTCCGGCGGCTCCGGTGACGGTACGTCAGCGGGCTCGGGGTCCGGTGCGGGCTCGGGCGGCGGCTCCGCCGACGGCGGCCCGGCCACGGCCGGTTCGTCCGGCGGCACGGGCTCCGACGCCACCTCCGGTGCGGGCGGCGCCGGTTCCTCCGGCTCCTCCGGTTCAGCCTCGGGCCGGCAGGTCCCCGCGGGATCCACGCTTCCCGACTGCGCCCCCGCAGCCGTGCAGTTGACCCTCCGCACGAAGAAGGTGACGTACGGACCCGACGACCGGCCGAAGTTCGAACTGGTCGTCAAGAACACCTCGTCGGCGGAGTGCAAGGCCGACGTCGGGCCGAAGACCGCGGTGCTGACGATCACCGAGGCGGGCGCGGACGACGACGAGATCTGGTCCTCGGCGGACTGCCCGAGCGGTCCCGGCAGTCTCTACCTCGCCGTCCCGGCCGGCTCGACGGTCGTCCACGCGGTGGACTGGAACCGTGCCAAGAGCGCCCCCAAGTGCGCCACACCGTCCGCGGGCAAGGCCGGCCCCGGCACCTACCTCCTCGAAGCCAAGGCCCCCGGCGAACCCGTCCAGCGAGCGTCCTTCGTCCTGGCCAAGGACTGACCCACCCGAAAGGGCCCGCCCAAGCCCTCGCCCGCGCCGGCAGCAGGAGTACCGCGCGCCCTCAGCCGGAGTCTGCGCCCCTCAGCCGGGCCCCCAGCTCAGCTTGGGTCCGCGCACCCCTAGGTGCTGTCCGGCGGATCATTTCGGACTGGCACGGGCGTGCTCGGTATGGCCGAGTTGCCGTGGGCCGCAGCCGTCACGCGAACGACGGCCACCGGACGGCGGCCCACTCCCGCCAGCCGACCCAGCCGGGCGGCGGGCCGGCGATCCTGCGGCCCTCCAACTCTGCCGCGTCGGGCTCCTCGAAATGCGCCCGCCCGTGCAGGATGTCGGCCTCGGACATCTGCAACGTCTCCTCAGGAACGGTCGTCCAGCGGTGAGCGATACGGGCGCGCTGGGTCTCGCCGTCCACCGGCAGGTAGACCATGCGGATGCACGCCTCCTCGGCCTCCACCAGCCAGCGGATCGCAGACCGTTCGTCCCGTGACCAACAGCCGAAGTCCACGACGACGTCGGTGCCCAACTTGACCGCCTCCAGGGCGAGCCAGAGCATGCGGCCCTCCAGCACATCGCGCTTTCCGTCCGCTTCCGCCTTGCCGAACAGGGGAATCATCCAGTCGTCAGGCGTCAGACGCAGCGCGCCGTGTTCTGCGGCGAGCTGCCGGGCCCGCGTGGTCTTTCCGGCCCCTGGCAGGCCGATCATCAGGAACAACGTGGTCATGCACGGATCGTTGCAGGAAGCCGATCGGACGACCACCGCTTTCCCCGCGCCACGAACCGAACAATGGCCCGGACGCGAGGCCGTCGTCACATGATCCGCCGGACAGGGCCTCGGCCCTCGAAGTCCGGGCCAACCCGCCCGGAGCCCCCGAGCCCGCTCCAGCCCGTCCGGCGTTTGAGGACGGAACCCCCGTGCCGGGGTTCCCGGCGCGCTGCATGTCCCCGCACCCCGCACCCCGCACCCCTCAGCCCGGCCGGCGGTTCAGGACGGACCCGCCCATCCGTGGATCCCGGCCCGCAACGGTCCCCGCACCGGCACCCCCGTACCCGCCCCGCGTCGGCCCCGACCCGCCCGCAGGGCGAAAGAACCGGCCGCCGGACGCCCCCGGCAGTCCTACACGTACCGCTCCAGGATCGACGACTCCGCCAGCCGCGAAAGCCCCTCGCGCACGCTGCGCGCCCGCGCCTCGCCGACCCCGTCGACCGCCTGGAGGTCGTCCACGCTCGCCGCGAGCAGCTTCTGAAGCCCGCCGAAGTGCTCGACCAGTCGCTCCATGATCGCCCCCGGCAGCCTCGGCACCTTGGCCAGCAGCCGGAAGCCGCGCGGCGAGACCGCCGAATCCAGCGTCTCGGGCGATCCGCTGTAGCCCAGCGCGCGCGCCACCACGGCGAGTTCGAGCAGCTCGGTGTGGCTCAGCGCGTCGAGCTCCGCCAGCGCCTCGGTCACCGTCCGGGACCGCTTGGCCGTCGGCTCCGGCACGTAGTCCCGCACCACCAGCTCGCGTTCCGGTTCCACGCCCGCGATCAACTCGTCCAGCTGGAGCGAGAGGAGGCGGCCGTCGGTGCCGAGCTCGATCACGTACTCCGCGATCTCCGTCGCGATCAGCCGGACCATCTCCAGCCGCTGCGCGACCGCGGTGACGTCCCGGACGGTGACCAGGTCCTCGATCTCCAGCGCGGAGAGCGTGCCGGCCACCTCGTCGAGGCGGAGCTTGTACCGCTCCAGCGTGGCGAGGGCCTGGTTGGCGCGGGAGAGGATCGCGGACGACTCCTCCAGCACCCGGCGCTCACCGTCGACGTAGACCGCGATCAGCCGCATCGACTGGGAGACCGAGACCACCGGGAAGGCGCACGCCTTGGAGACCCGGTCCGCGGTGCGGTGGCGGGTGCCGGTCTCCTCGGTGGGGATCGCCGCGTCCGGGACGAGCTGCACCCCCGCCCGGAGAATCTTGGTCATGTCTTTGTCGAGGATCAGCGCACCGTCGAGCTTGGCCAGTTCGCGCAGCCGGGTCGCGGTGAACTCGACGTTGAGCACGAAACCACCGGTGCACATCGATTCGACGGTCTTGTCCATGCCGAGCACCAGCAGGCCGCCGGTGTTGCCCCGCAGGATGCGCTCCAGGCCGTCGCGCAGGGCGGTTCCGGGCGCGACCGCGCTCAGGGAGGCGCGCATCAGCGCCTCGTTACCGGTGCCTTGGCCGGACTTTCCGGGCGATGCTGCCCGGTCGTTGGCTGCCACTGCACTCCTCGGGTTCCAGGTCTGCGGTGCCTCGCGTCCCTCGTGCCGCGCGTGCGGGCGGGCGAGACCAGGGCAAAGTCTACCGGCGTGCGCCGTCCTCCCGTGGTGCCTCCGAACGGGACCGGCGCGGCAGCACCCGCAGAGCATCACCCATGTCGGCTACTTCTGTGACCTTCATACCGGCCGGGACCTTGCCGGGATCGCTCGGGACCAGGGCGTGGGTGAAGCCGAGGCGGTGCGCCTCGGACAGCCGGCGCTGGACGCCGGTGACCCGGCGCACCTCGCCGGCCAGCCCCACCTCGCCGATCGCGACCAGGTTCTTCGGGAGCGGGGTGTCGCTGGCGGCGCTCGCCAGCGCGAGCGCGATGGCGAGGTCCGCCGCCGGCTCGGTGAGCTTCACCCCGCCGACGGTGGCGCTGTAGATGTCCCGCTTGCCCAGGGCGCTGATCCGGCCGCGCTGCTCCAGCACCGCCAGCATCATCGAGACGCGCGAGGTCTCCAGGCCGGAGGTGGTGCGCCGGGGCGAGGGGATCTGCGAGTCGACGGTCAGCGCCTGCACCTCGGCGACCAGCGGGCGCTTGCCTTCGAGGGTGACGGTCAGACAGGTGCCGGGGACCGGCTCGTCGCGGCGGGTGAGGAAGAGGCCCGACGGGTCGGCGAGACCGGTGATGCCCTCGTCGTGCAGTTCGAAGCAACCGACCTCGTCGGTCGCGCCGTAACGGTTCTTGACGCCGCGTACGAGCCGCAGCCGCGCGTGGCGGTCCCCTTCGAACGAGAGCACCACGTCCACCAGGTGCTCCAGCAAACGGGGACCGGCGATGGCGCCGTCCTTGGTGACGTGGCCGACCAGCAGCGTCGCCATGCCGCGTTCCTTCGAGGCGCGGATGAGCGCCCCCGCGACCTCGCGGACCTGGGCCATGCCGCCCGGCGCGCCGTCGATCTCCGGGGAGGCGACGGTCTGTACGGAGTCCAGCACGAGCAGGGACGGCTTGACGGCGTCGAGGTGGCCGAGCACGGCGGAGAGGTCGGTCTCGGCGGCGAGGTAGAGGTGGTCGTTGATCGCCCGGATGCGGTCGGCCCGCATGCGCACCTGGCTCGCGGACTCCTCCGCGGTGACGTAGAGCGTGCGGTGGTCCTCGCTCGCCGCCTTGGCGGCCACGTCGAGCAGCAGCGTCGACTTGCCGACGCCCGGCTCGCCGGCCAGCAGCACGACGGCGCCGGGCACCAGCCCGCCGCCGAGCACCCGGTCCAGCTCACCGACCCCGGTCGAGCGCGCGGTGGCCTGCCGACTGTCGACCTGCCCGATGGGCACGGCGGCGGTGGAGACCCGGCCGGCAGCGGTGGTGCGCACGGCGGGCGCGCCGCCGAACTCCTCGACGGTGCCCCACGCCTGGCACTCGGGGCAGCGGCCGAGCCACTTGGCGGTCGTCCAGCCGCACTCGGTGCAGCGGTAGGACGGCCGGTCCTTCGCGGATTTCGTACGGGTGGCCATGGCGCCACCGTATAGGGGAGGTACGACAACGGGTCACGGCGGCGGTCCCGCGGGCCCCCGCCGCCCGGTCCCGGCGGCGCGCCGCCTCTCGGCCCAGGAGTCCCGGGCGGCCCCGGGGCTGCGGGGGCGCACGGGGCGGACGGGGCGTGCGCCCCGGCGGACCGGGGCGCAGAGGTCCGGAGTGATGCGGGCGGAAAGACCACGGGTCAGGCGCAGCAGGGGTGAAACAGACGCCAGAAGAAAGGATTGCTGTCCCCTTTCGAACGAAACGTTCACTCGCAAGGGTTAAATGTCAGGAAGAGGTACTAAGGGACCTCTTCTCTCTGCCTACGGTCGCCGGGTGACGAGCAGCAGGCTGGAGCCCTCCACGCACACCACCGGCGCACACCGATCACGCCGTCGCGCGCCCCACCTCCCGGCGCAGCGGCCGTCCGCGTACGACGAGTCCCACCTCGACGGCCTGTTCACCTACTGCCTGTCCGTGCTCTGCGACCACGAGACAGCAACCGACGCCCTCGGCATGGTTCTCGCCGTCGCGGAACGGCAGCAGGGGCGCTGTCCCGCCGGCGAGGAGGAACGTAAATCCTGGCTGTACGCGCTGGCCCGGTGGACCTGCATGCGGGTGCTCACCGAGCAGCGGCACGGCCGTCAGGCGCACCGGCGGACCGGCCGGGGCGGCGTCCCGGCCGCCCGCTCCCACACCGGTCCCGCCCCCGCGTATGCGGTCTCCGGCGTGCACGCCCCCGGCGCGCACGAACCGCACCCGCACGCCCCCGACCGGGTCACCGCCGGTCACGCGGTGCTCCCGGGTTGCGCGGAGCCCGCCGGTCACGCGGAGCCCGCCGGTCACGCGGAGCACGCCGGTCCGTCCGGGAGCAGGGAGGCGGATGCGCGGGCGTCCGCGGCCGCCGAGGCGCGCCGCCGCGAACTGGCGCGGCTCGCCTGGCCCGAGGCGGCCGGCACCACCCCCGAGCAGCGCGAGGCACTCGAACTCTCCGTGCGCCACGGGCTCGCCCCCGCCGCCGTCGCCTCCGTCCTCGGCCTCGAACCGGCCGCCGCACAGGAGTTGCTGGCCGCCGCGACCTGCGAGGTGGAGCGCACCCGCGCCGCGCTGGCCGTGGTGGAGAGCAGCGACTGCGCCGCCGTCTCCCGGCTCGTCGGCAGCCGCCAGTCCCTGTTCTCGGCCCCGCTCCGCCGCGAACTGGTCCGGCACGTCGACGACTGCCCGTGCTGCCGCCGCGCCGCCGAGCGCGCCGGGGCCGCCGGCCCGTGGCCCGGCGCCGCCATCGCCCCCGCCGCACCGCTGACCGTGCTGGAGGCGCCGCGCCCCTCCGTGCGGGTCGCCCTGGCGCACGCCCGGCGCTCGCGGGCCGGTACCCCGCGGTTCGACCGCACCGGTTACCCGTTGGACCCCAAGGACCACGCCGCCCGCCGCGACCGGCTCCGGGCCCGGGTCATGACGACGACCGTCGTCGCCACGGTGGTCGCCGCCCCGGTCATCGCCCTCTGGGCCGCCTACCGCGGCGCCCCGCTCACCGGCGAGGGCCACGGCGGCTCCCCGGTCACCGCGACCGAGCGGGACGGCGTCGCGGGCGAAGACGGCGACCCGTACGGGCCGTACGAGAACGCGGGCAACGCCAGTCCCGGCGATCCCCGCCCCCCGGCGGGCGCGGCGGCCCTCGACGCGGTCACCTCCGAGGTGGTGCCCGCGGGCGGACCCGCCCCCGGCACCGGCCGGCTCATCGTCACCGCGCACTCGGCCGGCGACCTCACCACGATCACCCTCACGGCCACCGGTCCGGCGCCGGTCGCCTGGCGGGCCAGGACCGACGCGGGCTGGCTGCGCCTCAGCCGCTCGGCCGGCCGGCTCGACCCGGGCGAGAGCGTGACCTTTCACGCCCACGTGATCCGGGCGGCGGTCCCGGACGGCCCGTGGAGCGCCCGGATCTCCTTCTCCCCGGCCGGTTCGGCGGTGCTGATCGACGGCTACGGCCACCGCGCCACGCCGACGTACACCCGGCCCCCGTACACCGGGCGCCCGTCCCGTCCGCCGCTCACCCCGCCCGGCCCCACAGGACCCACCGGTCCGAGCGGTCCGAGCGAGCCGGGGCAGCCCACCGATCCGGGCGGTACCACCGGGCCGTCGGAGCCCACCCCGGACCCGGCCGCGCCCACCCCGGACCCCACGACTCCGACCGGCCCGCCGCCCACCACGGACCCCACCGCGCCCGGTCCGTCCGGCACCGCCGATCCCACCGACGACCCCGCAGGCCCGTCCGGTCCGGTCACCGACCCGGCCGGTCCCGGCACGCCGCCGTCCGCCTGACGGCCGCGGACGGAGGGAGCGCCGCCCCGCAACGCGCCGGGACCCCGGAACGCGCCGGAGCCCGCCCCCCGAAAAAAGGGGCGGGCTCCGGCCGCGCCGCCCGCTGTGCGGGCGGCGGGACGACGACTCAGACGCGCGGCGCCGGGTGCGCAGGGTCCGCCGGGTGCGGGGCCATCGGCAGCAGCGAGGACAGCCGCTCCTCACAGAGTTCGACCAGCCGGTCGTACGCCTGCTTGCCCATCAGCTCGACGAGTTCGGGACGGTACGAGACGTAGACCGGGTCGCCGGCCCCGTGCGCGGACGTGGCCGAGGTGCACCACCAGTGCAGGTCGTGGCCGCCCGGCCCCCAGCCCCGCCGGTCGTACTCACCGATGGACACCTGGAGCACCCGCGTGTCGTCCGGGCGCTCGATCCAGTCGTAGGTGCGCCGGACCGGCAGCTGCCAGCAGACGTCCGGCTTGGTCTCCAGCGGCTCCTTGCCCTCCCGCAGGGCCAGGATGTGCAGCGAACACCCCATGCCGCCCTCGAACCCCGGGCGGTTCTGGAAGATGCACGAGCCCTTCCAGCGGCGGGTCTGGCGCTCTCCGTCGTCGTCCACGCCGACCCAGCCGGTCTCCGTGCCCTCGGCATGGAACTGCCAGATGTCCGGGGTGAGCCGGGCGACGTGACCGGCGACCCGCTTCTCGTCGTCCTCGTCGGAGAAGTGCGCGCCCAGCGTGCAGCAGCCGTCGTCGGCCCGGCCCGCCTGGATGCCCTGGCAACCGCTGCCGAAGATGCAGGTCCACCTGGAGGTCAGCCAGGTCAGGTCGCAGCGGAACACCTGCTCGTCGTCGGCGGGGTCGGGGAACTCCACCCAGGCCCGAGCGAAGTCGAGGCCCTTCTCGTCGTCGGACCGGAGCGGTCCGTTCATGTGCGGCTGCGGTGTCACCTGTTCCTTCGACGTCTTCGTTGCTTTGCCCGGCTTCGCCTTTTTCGTCTTTGGCACGGGGCCAAGAGTAAGTCCGACACCGGCGTAGCGTTCCGCCCATGAGACTCGGAGTCCTCGACGTGGGTTCGAACACGGTGCATCTGCTGGTGGTGGACGCCCACCCCGGCGCCCGCCCGCTGCCCGCGCATTCGCACAAGGCGGAGCTGCGGCTGGCGCAACTCCTCGACGCCGACGGGGCGATCGGGCCGGCCGGCGTGGACCTGCTGGTGTCGACCGTCGCCGGCGCCGTGCAGGCCGCCGAGGACAAGGGCTGCGAGGACGTCCTGCCCTTCGCCACCTCCGCCGTCCGCGAGGCGACCAACGCCGACGCCGTGCTGGAGCGGGTGCGCCGGGAGACCGGCGTCGACCTCGCCGTGCTCAGCGGCGAGGAGGAGGCCCGGCTCACCTTCCTGGCGGCCCGGCGCTGGTTCGGCTGGTCGGCGGGGAAGCTGCTGGTCCTGGACATCGGCGGCGGCTCCCTGGAGGTCGCCTACGGCATGGACGAGGAACCCGACGTGGCCGTGTCGCTGCCGCTCGGCGCGGGCCGGCTCACGGCCGGCTGGCTGCCCGGCGACCCGCCCGGCCCGTCGGCGGTACGGGAACTGCGCCGCCACGTGCGCGCCCGGATCGCGGGCACCGTGGGCGACTTCGCCCGGCTCGGCCGCCCCGACCACGTCGTCGCCACCTCGAAGACCTTCAAGCAGCTCGCCCGGATCGCCGGCGCGGCCCGCTCCACCGAGGGCCTGTACGCACAGCGCTCCCTCACCGCGCGGGCGCTGGCGGAATGGGTGCCCAAGCTGGCCGTGATGACCACCGAGGAACGCGGCGCGCTCCAGGGCGTCTCGCCCGCGCGGGCCGGCCAGCTCCTGGCCGGGGCGCTGGTGGCGGAGGCGGCGATGGACCTGTTCGAGGTCGAGGAGCTGGAGATCTGCCCGTGGGCGCTGCGCGAGGGCGTCATCCTGCGCCGCCTCGCCCACCTCCCGCTCCCCGCGGGACGCGTCGCCCTGCGCTGAGCCGGCTCCGCCGCGCCGGACCGGGCGCGTTGCGGGACAGGGGGCGTGCGGACCGGGGGCGCCGGGGCGGCGACGCGACCGCGCCCATGGCCCTGGTCACTTCTCGACCCGGTCCCTCGGCGGCGCGGGCGACTGCCCGTACGCTGTCCTGGTGGCAGATCCAGTGGTGCGCATCCCCGATGCGAAGGTCGCCCTGTCGACTGCTTCGGTCTATCCGGAGTCGACGGCGACGGCCTTCGAGATCGCCGCACGCCTCGGCTACGACGGCGTCGAGGTCATGGTGTGGACCGACCCCGTCAGCCAGGACGTCGAGGCGCTGCGCCGCCTCTCCGATTACCACGGGGTGCCGATCCTCGCCGTGCACGCCCCCTGTCTGCTGATCACCCAGCGGGTCTGGTCGACCGACCCCTGGGTGAAGCTCCAGCGGGCCAGGGCCGCGGCCGAGAAGCTCGGCGCCTCGGCGGTCGTCGTGCACCCGCCGTTCCGGTGGCAGCGCACCTACGCCCGCGACTTCGTCCACGGCATCTGGCGGATGGCGGACGAGACCGACGTCCGGTTCGCCGTGGAGAACATGTATCCGTGGCGCTACCGGGACCGCGAGATGCTCGCGTACGCACCGGACTGGGACGTCACCCACGACGACTACCGGCACTTCACCGTCGACCTCTCGCACACCGCGACCGCCCGCACCGACGGGCTCGCCATGGTCGACCGGATGGGCGACCGGCTGGCGCACGTCCACCTCGCCGACGGCAAGGGCTCCGGCAAGGACGAGCACCTGGTGCCCGGCCGGGGCGACCAGCCCTGCGCCGAACTGCTGGAGCGGCTGGCCCGCACCGGCTTCGACGGCCATGTCGTCATCGAGGTCAACACCCGCCGGGCCATGTCCTCCGCCGAACGCGAGGCCGACCTCGCGGAGGCCCTCGCCTTCACCCGCCTCCACCTGGCCTCGTCCGCGCGGACCCCGGGGCCGTGACCCCCGGACCGGCGCCCGAACGCCCCGCCGCGCCCCGCCGCCGCGGCCGTCCGGCCCGTACCGAGTCGGCCGGGGGCCCCGACGCCCGGACCCGGATCCTCGCCTCGGCCCGCGCCGAGTTCGCCGAACGCGGCTACGACAAGACCTCGATCCGGTCCATCGCCCGCGCCGCCGGCGTCGACGCGGCGCTGGTCCACCACTACTTCGGCACGAAGGACGACGTGTTCGCGGCGGCCGTCGAGGTCTCCTTCGAACCGGCCCTCCTCGTCCGCGAGGTGCTCGGCGGCCCCGCGGACGCGGTGGGGGAGCGGCTGGCCCGCTACTTCCTCGCCGTCTGGGAGAACCCGGCGACCCGGGCCCCGCTGCTGGCGGTCGTCCGCTCCGCGCTCACCAACGAGACGGCGGCCAACGTGCTGCGCGGGTTCCTGCTGCGGCGGCTGCTGGAGCGGATCGCGGCCGAACTGGACGTGCCGGACCCCACCTTCCGCGCCGAACTCGCCGCCTCGCACATGGTCGGCATCGCGCTGCTGCGGTACGTGATCCGTGCCGAGCCGCTCGCCTCGGCCGACCCGGAGAAGATCGTCGGGATGGTGGCACCGACCCTCCAGCGCTACCTGACCGGTACGGACCCGCCGGCCGGTGCCGCCGGCCCGTCCGCGTAGGCGCGCCCCCGGCCCGTCCGCGTGGGCGCTCACCGGCCGTCCGCGCAGGCGCTCCGCGACCGGTCCGGACGACGGCGCGGACCCCGGACTCCGCGGGCCGAGGACGCCCGGAGCCGCCCG
Organism: uncultured Streptomyces sp.; assembly: GCF_947488945.1. GTDB lineage: Bacteria > Actinomycetota > Actinomycetes > Streptomycetales > Streptomycetaceae > Streptomyces. The sequence continues at coordinate 9,333 of NZ_CANLBS010000021.1, read as the reverse complement.
CCCGCTGGACCGGCGTCCCGCGATCCGGACGCATTGTCCGGATCGTGGAGGCAGGCGTACGCTCGGAGACAGTCTTTTCACGTCGAAGGAGCGAGCGACGATGCCGCAGCTGAGGTCCCGCACAGTCACCCACGGCCGTAACATGGCGGGCGCCCGCGCCCTTATGCGGGCCTCGGGCGTAGCGAGCGAGGACATCGGCAAGCCGATCATCGCGGTGGCCAACTCGTTCACCGAGTTCGTGCCCGGCCACACCCACCTCGCCCCCGTCGGCCGGATCGTCTCCGAGGCGATCAAGGCCGCGGGCGCGGTGCCCCGCGAGTTCAACACCATCGCGGTGGACGACGGCATCGCCATGGGCCACGGCGGGATGCTCTACAGCCTCCCCTCCCGCGACCTGATCGCCGACTCCGTCGAGTACATGGTCGAGGCGCACTGTGCGGACGCGCTGATCTGCATCTCCAACTGCGACAAGATCACGCCGGGCATGCTGATGGCCGCGATGCGCCTCAACATCCCGACCGTCTTCGTCTCCGGCGGTCCGATGGAGGCCGGCAAAGCCACCCTGGTCGACGGCACGGTCCGCAAGCTGGACCTGGTCAACGCGATCAGCGACGCCGTCGACGAGAGCATCTCGGACGCGGACATGCTGCGCATCGAGGAGAACGCCTGCCCCACCTGCGGCAGTTGCTCCGGCATGTTCACCGCCAACTCGATGAACTGCCTGACCGAGGCCCTCGGCCTCTCGCTTCCGGGCAACGGCTCGGTCCTGGCCACCCACACCGCCCGCCGGGCGCTGTACGAGCGGGCCGGCCGCACGGTGGTCGAGATCACCCAGCGCTACTACGAGCAGGACGACGAGTCGGTCCTGCCGCGCTCCATCGGCACCCGCGCCGCGTTCGACAACGCCATGGCGCTCGACATCGCCATGGGCGGCTCGACCAACACGATCCTGCACCTGCTGGCCGCCGCCGAGGAGGCCGAGCTGAGCTACGGCCTCGACGACATCAACGAGGTCTCGCGGCGCGTCCCCTGCCTGGCGAAGGTCGCCCCCAACGTGGCTCCCGGCGGCACGTACTACATGGAGGACGTGCACCGGGCCGGCGGCATCCCCGCCCTCCTCGGCGAGCTCCAGCGCGGCGGGCTGCTGGACGAGGGCGTGCACTCGGTGCACTCCGCCACCCTCGCCGAGTGGCTGAAGGACTGGGACGTGCGCGGCGGCTCCCCGTCGCCCGAGGCGGTCGAGCTCTGGCACGCGGCCCCCGGCTGCGTCCGCTCCGCGACCGCGTTCTCGCAGTCGGAGCGGTGGGACACCCTCGACCTGGACGCGGCCGGTGGCTGCATCCGCGACGTCGGGCACGCGTACTCCAAGGACGGCGGCCTGGCGGTCCTCAAGGGCAACCTCGCCGTGGACGGCTGCGTCGTCAAGACCGCCGGCGTCGACGAGTCCATCTGGACCTTCGAGGGCCCCGCGGTGGTCTGCGAGTCCCAGGAGGAGGCCGTCGACAAGATCCTCCGCAAGGAGATCCAGCACGGTGACGTCGTCGTCATCCGCTACGAGGGCCCGCGTGGCGGCCCCGGCATGCAGGAGATGCTCTACCCGACGTCCTTCCTCAAGGGCCGTGGCCTCGGCAAGACCTGCGCCCTGATCACGGACGGCCGCTTCTCCGGCGGCACCTCCGGCCTCTCCATCGGCCACGCCTCGCCCGAGGCGGCCTCCGGCGGCACGATCGCCCTGGTGGAGGACGGCGACCGGATCCGGATCGACATCCCGAACCGCTCGATCGAGCTGCTGGTCCCGGACGCCGAACTGGAGGCCCGCCGCGCCGCGCTGAACGGCGTGTACGCCCCCAAGGCCCGCGAGCGCAAGGTGTCGGCCGCCCTGCGCGCCTACGCCGCGATGGCGACCAGCGCGGACCGCGGCGCCGTCCGCGACGTCTCCAAGCTCGGCTGACCCACCGCACCCCGGACCCCCGCGCCCGGCCCCTCCTCCGGGGGGCGCCGGGCGCGTTGTGTGCGCCGGGCCCGGCCCTCACCAGCCAGCCGGGTCGTCCCCGTCCACCGCGAAAACGGAACCGTCGGGGGCGGTTCCGATCACGTTCCGGCCGAGGACCGCGGGGGCCGGGAGCCAGGAGGCGAGGGACAGCTTGCCCTCCTTCAGCCGTGCCCCGGTCTGCCCGAGCAGCGTGCCCTCACCGGTGTCCACGGCGAGCAGCCTGCCGTCCGCCGCGGTGAAGTAGAGCCGCCGGCCGCCGCTGCCGAGCACCGGTGACGAGGTCAGACCCACGGCCGTCTCCAGCCGCCACCGCTCGCCCCCGCCCCCGCTCGCCACGCCGACCGCCACCAGGGTGCCGCCGCGGGCCAGCAGATAGGCGCTGTCGTCGCCGACCACGACTTCCGGTTCGGCCATCCGGAACGGCAGCGGCAGCCGCTCGGCGCGGGCGCGCCCGGGGTCGTACCGCACCAGGGCGTCCGTCTGCGAGGTCAGGTCCGCCGACGTCAGCACCAGCGCCCCGTCGCCGGTCGTGCCCCTCGGTGTGAGCAACCCGTCCAGCCGACGCTGCCAGTGGGTGGCCCCGGTGCGCGCCTCCACCGCGGTGACCAGGGTGGTGGTCCCGTCCGCCGCGTTCTCGAAGAGGTGGACGAGCCCGGTCACGGCGTCGTACGAGCCGTAGTAAGGCCGCACGTGCCCGTCGAGCCGGTGGTGCCAACGGGAGTCGCCGGTGGCGGAGTCCAGCCCCCGCACGGTCCCGTCGGAGCCGATCAGCAGCAGGGTGTTCCCGGCCGGGAAGGCGCCGCCGGAGCCGTCCTGCGGCCTGGTGTCCCAGAGCGGCTTCCCGCCGTCCGGCCCGTACGCCCGCAGTGCCCCCGTCGCGGAGGCGAGCAGCGGGCCGCCGGGGGAGGTGCTCAGCGCGACCGCTTCCCGCGACGCGTCCCGGTGCTCCCAGACCACCCGGCCGTCGGACGGGTCCAGCCGTGCCGTGCCGTATCCGGCGGCGGTGCAGAAGAGCGCGCCGTCCGCGCCCCCCGCCCCGGCCGACCCGACGCAGGACGGGGTCGAACCCGCCGCGGCCGACAGCGCCGTCCGCCAGGCGGTGAAGGCGGCGGGGGCCGCCGGGGACCGCGCCCCGGGTCCGGAGGGGGCGGCCGGGTCCCCGTCGGCCGAGGAGAGCGCGACGGCCCCCGCGCCGACGAGCACCGCCAGGGCCGTCGCGACGACGGCCGTCCGGCCCGCCGGCCACCGCCGGCCGCGGACCGCGCCGCCGCCGTCCCGCAGGTGCGTCACCGGTGTCTGCGGCCCCTCCGCCGGCTCCGCGGCCCCGGCACCCGCGTTCCCGCGCCCCGCGACCGGCCCCGGCTCCACGGGCGGACCCGTGGGCGCCCGCCGCTGGGCCGGTACGAAGGCCGCGGCCTCGTACGACGGAGGGCGCAGCGCCGCCATGATCCCGTCCGGGGTGGGCCGGTCCGCCGGGTCCTTCGCCAGGCACCGCCCGACCAGCGGCGCGAGGTCCTCCGGCACCCCGGCGAGGTCGGCCTCGTCGTGCACCACCTGGTAGGCCACCAGGTAGGGGCTGTCCGAGTCGAACGGGCCCCGGCCGGTCGCGGCGTGCACCAGCACCGCCCCCAGCGCGAACACGTCGGCGGCCGGGCCGACTTCGCGCGGGCGCTGGAACTGCTCCGGCGCCATGTAGGGCGGCGATCCGATCAGCTTCCCCGTCTCGGTCCGCAGATCGCTGTCGTACGGCCGCGAGATCCCGAAGTCGATCACCTTGGGGCCGGAGTCGGAGAGCAGCACGTTGCTCGGCTTGAGGTCGCGGTGGATCACCCCGGCCCGGTGGATGTCCCGCAGCGCCTCCGCGAGTCCCGCGGTCAGCCTGCGCAGTTGGGCCGGGGACAGCGGGCCGTTCCGCTTCACCTGGGCGGCGAGGGTGGGGCCGGGGATGTGGAGCGTCGCCATCCACGGCAGCGCGGCGTCCGGGTCGGCGTCCACGACGGGGGCGGTGAAGGCTCCGCTGACCCGCCGCGCGGCGGCCACCTCCTGCCGGAAGCGGGCCCGGAAGTCGGGGTCCGCGGCGTACTGCCGGTGCACCACCTTGACGGCCAGCCGCAGTCCGGACGCGGACCGCGCCAGATGGACCACGCCCATCCCGCCTTCGCCGAGACAGGCCTCCAGGCGGTACTGGCCGGCGTACTCGGGATGTTCCGCTTCCGGATCGGGTCCGGCCCCTTGCAGCGGCGCCATCGCCCACCCCCGTGTGTTCGACCGCAAGCGCGACGCACGGAGCCTAGTCGATGCCTCGCCGGGGCCCGGCAGGGGTTGCTAGCCTGCGCGCCACACATACCGATCCCCTTGCGGGATCCCATGGTTCGGGGGAAACGAACATGACTGTGGAAGAGCACGTCCAGCCCACCGCGAGAGCCGTGCCGGACGACGGCGCACCGGGTGCGGGGGGCACGGTCCTCGCCGCCGCCACCGCCCCGGCGGCAGCCGGAACGGCCGTCGCCGAGCCCGCCGCGTCCGGCACCGCACTCCCGCTCGTCGACGTCACCGCGTACGCGTCCACCGGCGTCGCCCGCTACCCGGTCGCGCCGGGGTACCGGGTCAACGTCCGCACCGGGCCGGGCACCCAGTACGCCGTCGTCCGCCTCCTCCCCTACGGGGTGAGCGTGCCGGTCTACTGCCAGAAGCCCGGCCAGACGATCACCGGGCCCTACGGGACCTCGAACATCTGGGACTGCATCGCCGGGGGCGAGTTCGTCTCGGACGCGTACGTCCGCACCGGCAGCGACGGGTACATCGCACCGCGCTGCGACTGACGTCCGGCGGTCGGCCGGGGGATAATCGGGTCCGTGAGCGAGAACAGCGACGCACCCGGCACCCCTTCCTCCGGCCGGGCCGCGCGGGCCTCCACCGCCCCCGGCCCGCAGCCCGAGCCGCTCCGCTTCTTCGGCACGACCTGGGTCGACCACGACGGCCACTACGGGCTGCGGCGGGCCGGGGTCGCGGTGGGCTCGCTGGCGCTGGCCGCCCTCTCCTGCGTGGTGCTGAGGGTCGCCTTCTCCGGGCTGGCGATCGCGGAGGTGGGCAGCCTCCTGAACATCCTGGTGGTGCTCATGTTCGCGGTGTGCAGCGCCATCGCCTTCCGCAAGACCTGGGAGGGCTTCCGCGCCCGCCCCGCCGACCCGGGCCGCGAGGACAGCCTCCGGGGCCTGAAGACCATCGGGTTCATCGGCTCGCTGCTCGCCTACTTCGTCCGCTCGTTGCGGGAGGCGCCCGGCGAGGCGCTGGCCCGCGCGGAGTACGAGACGGCGCTCGCCCGCTACGCCAAGCGCCGCACCCACCGCGCCGGCAACCCGGCCGCCCGCAAGCCGACGACGGGCCGAGCCCGGCGCACGTAGCCCGTACCGGGCGCCTGCCTGCCGCGGCGCGTGCTTGTACCGGCCTCTGCCCGTGCCCCGTCTGCTTGCGGAGCGCGCCTCCCCGCTCCGGCGTTCTCGCCGCCGGCCGTTCCCGGCTCCGCGCGAGCCCATGGGGTACCCGGCTACGACGCCTACGGGAAGGATGCCGTCATGTCACCTTCCGACTCCGCACCCGCCTCCGCGCCCCGCCCCGCCGACGGCGCTCCCGCCCGCGCGCTCTCCTTCGACCTCGCCGCCGCCCAGTACGCGGCGGCGCGCCCCGGCTACCCGCCCGTCCTCTACGAGGCCGTGGAGGAACTCGCGGGGCGTCCGCTGCGCGGTGCGGTCGTCGTGGACGTGGGCGCCGGCACGGGCCTCGCCACCCGTGGGCTGACCGGGCGCGGGGCGCGGGTGATCGCCGTCGAACCCGGCCCCGCGATGGCGGCCGAGCTGCGCCGGGCCCTCCCGGAGGCCGCCGTGGTCCGCGGCGACGGCAACCGACTCCCGCTGGCCTCCGGCTCTGCCGACCTCGTCACGTACGCCCAGTCCTGGCACTGGACCGATCCGCCCCGCTCCTACCCCGAGGCCGTACGCGTCCTGCGGCCCGGCGGCGCGCTCGCGCTCTGGTGGAACGTCGCCGACGAGGACGTGCCCTGGGTGGCCGCCCAGGACGCCCGCCTCCGCCGCTTCCTCGGCGCGCGCAGCGGGGCCCACGACACGCCGCAGGCAGTCCGGCGCGACCTCGCCGGGCCGGCGGCCGACCCCGTGCTCGCCGGACGCCTGCTGCCGTGGACCCGCGCAGTGCCGGTGGAGACCCACCTCGCCAACCTCTCCAGCCACTCGGCCTTCCTCGTCCTCGGCCCGGACCGCGCCGGGGACGTCCGGCGCTTCCTCGCCGACGAACGCGCCCGCCTGCTGGAACGCTTCCCCGACGGCGTCGTGGAGGAGCGGTACGTCGTCGAGCTGACCGTGCTCACGCCCTGAACTCCGACGGGGGACGCGGCGTCGCGGGGCTTGACGGGACGGGTCGGCCGCCCGATATTCATCACATGATGAATAAAACTCGGGGCGCGGCCGACGACCCCGCGCCCCCGCCGCCCGCCGACCCCGCCGTCGAGGCCCGCTCGCTCACCGTCGTACGCGGCCGCCGCACCGTCCTGTGCGACCTCGGATTCACCGTGCGCCCGGGGGAGATCACCGGTCTGCTCGGCCCCTCCGGCTGCGGCAAGTCGACCCTCATGCGGGCCGTCGTCGGCACCCAGGCACACGCCACCGGCGGCCTCGACGTCCTCGGCCGGCCCGCCGGGCACCCCGCTCTGCGGTCCCTGGTCGGCTACGTCACCCAGGCGCCCTCCGTCTACACCGACCTCACCGTCCGGCAGAACCTGGACTACTTCGCCGCCGTGCTCCGGCCGGGCCGCGCCGAGCGCGAGGCCCGCCGGGACGCGGTCGGACGCGCCCTCTCCGACGTCGACCTCACCGGCCACGCGGACTTTCTGGCCGGAAACCTCTCCGGCGGGCAGCGCAGCCGCGTCTCGCTCGCCGTCGCCCTCCTCGGCACCCCGAAACTCCTGGTGCTGGACGAACCGACCGTGGGACTCGACCCGGTGCTCCGTCGCGACCTGTGGGACCTCTTCCACACGCTGGCCGCCCGCGGCACCACGATCCTGGTCTCCTCCCACGTGATGGACGAGGCCGAACGCTGCCACCGGCTGCTCCTCATGCGCGAGGGGGAACTCCTCGCCACCGGATCGCCCGACGACCTCCGCACCCGCACCGGGCGCGCCACGGTCGAGGAGGCGTTCCTCCACCTGGTCGACGAGGCGTCGGCGCCCGCCGCGCCCACCACCGCGCAGGAGGCCCCGCGATGACCGCCGACCGCCCTCTCGGCACCGCCCGCACGCTCGCCACCGCCGGTCGCGTCCTGCGCCAGCTCCGCCACGACCCGCGCACCATCGCGCTGCTGCTGGTCGTCCCGGTCCTGATGATCACGCTCCTGCGCTACGTGTTCGACGGCAGCCCGCGCACCTTCGACTCCGTCGGCGCCTCGCTGCTGGGCATCTTTCCGCTGATCACGATGTTCCTGGTGACCTCCATCGCGACCCTGCGCGAGCGCACCTCCGGCACCTTGGAACGTCTGCTCGCCATGCCGCTCGGAAAGGGCGACCTGATCGCCGGGTACGCCCTCGCCTTCGGCGCGGTGGCGGTCGCCCAGTCCCTGCTGGCGACCGCGGTCTCGGTCTGGCTGCTGGGCCTGGACGTCGTCGGCTCGCCCTGGCTGCTCCTGCTGGTCGCCCTGCTCGACGCGCTCCTCGGCACCGCGCTCGGCCTGTTCGTCTCGGCCTTCGCCGCCTCGGAGTTCCAGGCGGTCCAGTTCATGCCGGCGGTGATCTTCCCGCAGTTGCTGCTCTGCGGCCTCTTCGTCGCCCGCGACCGGATGCAGCCGGTGCTGGAGGCCCTGTCGAACGTCCTGCCCATGTCGTACGCCGTCGACGGGATGAACGAGGTGCTCCGCCACGCCGACGTGACCGGCGACTTCGTCCGGGACGTCGTGGTGGTCGCCGGAAGCGCCCTGCTCGTCCTCTTCTTGGGAGCCGCGACCCTCCGCCGCCGTACGGCCTGACGGGGGCCGGTGCGAGGATGGCCGCGCGGCGCCCCGCACGGGCCGTGCCCGCGGGTACGCCCCGTGGCGCGCCGAGAGTCGTCAGCACCTTGGAAACCTGAGCCCCGACAGACCTGAGCACCGAGAAGCGTGAGCACCGCCCGGAGGGTGAACCCCATGACCCAGACAGTCGCAGTCCTCGGCACCGGCAAGATCGGCGAGGCCCTGCTGAGCGGCATGATCCGGGCGGGCTGGCGTCCGGCCGACCTGCTCGTCACCACCCGCCGCCCCGACCGGGCCGAGGAGTTGCGGACCCGGTACGGGGTCGCGGCGGTCACCAACGCGGACGCGGCCAAGTCGGCCGACATCCTGATCCTCGCGGTGAAGCCGCAGGACATGGGCACCCTGCTCGCCGAACTCACCCCGCACGTCATGGCCGACCGGCTCGTCATCAGCGCCGCGGCCGGCATCCCGACCGCCTTCATCGAGGAACGCCTCGCCGAGGGCACCCCGGTCGTCCGGGTGATGCCGAACACCCCTGTCGTGGTGGACGAGGGGATGTCCGTCATCTCGGCGGGCAGCCACGCCACCACCGCCCACCTGGGTACGGCGGAGGAGATCTTCGGCGGGGTGGGCAAGACGCTGCGCGTCCCGGAGTCGCAGCAGGACGCGGCCACCGCTCTCTCCGGCTCGGGCCCCGCCTACTTCTACTTCCTGGTCGAGGCGATGACCGACGCCGGCATCCTGCTCGGCCTGCCGCGCGCCCAGGCGCACGACCTGATCGTGCAGGCCGCCATCGGCGCGGCGGTCATGCTCCGGGACAGCGGGGAGCACCCGGTGAAGCTGCGGGAGGCGGTCACCAGCCCGGCCGGCACCACCATCAGCGCCATCCGCGAGCTGGAGAACCACGGGGTACGGGCCGCCCTGATCGCGGCCCTGGAGGCGGCCCGCGACCGTTCCCGCGCGCTGGCCTCCGGCCAGGGCTGACGCGCCGGCCGGAAGGGGAGGCCGGGGCAGGGTTGACACGGCCCCGGCCGATCCGTAGTGTGCTCCGAGTTGTCCGACGTGAGCGCCGACTCCGGTCGGTCCCCGGACAGCCATTCCGCACGAACCACGAAAAGACCGCGACTCTTCAGTCGTATGCCTTCGCGTGCGCCTGTGCGAAATGAGGATTGCACGTTCGAAAGAGCGGGCCCGATTAGCGTCGGAGCCGCGGAATCCGCTAAAGTCTCACTCGTCGGAACGGCCCAACGGCCAGGAAGGCAAACCCCACTGACTGGGAATCAGGCCCGAAAGGATCTGATAGAGTCGGACTCGCCGGAAAGGGAAACGCG
>NZ_CANLBS010000020.1 GCF_947488945.1 uncultured Streptomyces sp. | reverse complement strand
GCCGAGGAGGGTGGCGATGAGTTCGGGGGAGCGGTCGAGGCAGACGGCGATGAGTGTGTCGGGGGTGATGCCGGTGGTCCGGAGGTGGTGGGCGAGCTGGTTGGCTTTCTCGTTGACCTGTGTGAAGGTCCATTGCGTGTCGCCGTGGACGAGGGCGACGGCGTCGGGGTCGGACGCGACCCGGTCCTCGATGAGGGAGTGGATGGTCGCGGTGTCGGGGTAGGGGCCGGTGGTCCCGTTCCATTCGACCAGGATGTCCTGACGCTCCCGCTCGGTCAGCATGTTGAGTTCGGAGAGGTGTGCGTCGGGGGTGGCCGCGACGGAGGCGGCGAGGGTGGCGAGATGGCCGGCCATCCGCTCGATCGTCGCCCGCTCGAACAGATCCGTCCGATACTCCAGCACCGCACGAAGACCGTCCGACGACTCGACCGCCGTCAGCGTCAGGTCGAACTTCGCCACGCCGCGCTCGATCTCGACCTGCTCGACGTCCGCGCCCGCCAGCTCCCAGACCTCGCCGTCCGCGCTGCCCGGCGCCTGCAGGACGAACATCGTCTGGAACAACGGGTTGCGCGAGAGGTCCCGCTGCGGCGCGATCTCTTCCACCAGGCGCTCGAAAGGCAGATCCTGGTGGTCGTACGCACCCAGGGCGGTGTCCTTGACGCGGTCGATCAGCTCGGCGAACGTCGGGTCCCCCGACAGATCCGTCCGCATCACCAGCGTGTTCACGAAGAACCCGACGACGTCTTCGATCTCCTTGCGGGTGCGGCCCGCGATCGGGGTGCCCACCGCGATGTCGTCCTGGCGGCAGTAGCGGGCCAGTACGACCTGGAACAGCGACAGCAGCGCCATGAACAGGCTCGCGCCCTGCCGCCCCGCCGCCTCACGCAACCGCTCCGCGACCTCGGACGGCACCGAGAAGGTGACGACGTCGCCCGCGCCGTTCGTCTGCGCCGGACGCTGGTGGTCGGTGGGGAGTTCCAGCGGCGTGGAGTGCGCGAGACGCTCGCGCCAGTAACCGAGCTGCCGTTCCAGCGCCGGCCCGGTGAGCCGGTCGCGCTGCCACACGGCGAAGTCCGCGTACTGCACGGCGAGTTCGGGCAGCGACGCCTCACGGCCTGCCAGGGCCGCCGCGTACAATTCCCGCAGCTCCCGCGCCAGGATTCCCGACGACCAGCCGTCCGAAGCGATGTGATGCACCGTCACCAACAGGTAGTGGTCGTTCTCGGCGAGGTGCACGACGTCCGCCCGCAGGGGCCGGCCCGACGTGAGGTCGAAGGGGCGCGTCGCCCCGGTCCGCAGCACCTCGCGGCCCTGCGCCTCGGCGTCTGCCTCTCCCCGCAGGTCGTGCACCGTGACCTCCACCGGCCACGGTGCGGTGATCACCTGCTGCGGCGACCCGTCGTGGTCCACCGGGAACGCCGTCCGCAGCACCTCGTGCCGGGCCACCAGCCCGGACAGCGCCCGCTCCAGCGCCGCGACGTCCAGCGGACCCCGTACGCGCAGGGCCGTCGGCACCAGGTAGTCGGCGCTTCCGGGGGTCAGACGGTCCAGGAACCACAACCGCTGCTGTGCGAACGACAGCGGCAGCGCTCCCGCGGTCTGCCGGTCGGCGCGTACGATTCCGTCCGCGTCCGCACGCCGTCGCATGCGGGACAGCAGCCGCGCCTCGATCGAGTTCTCGCCCATGATGATGTCCGTCCTCTTCTTCTTCGGGTGGGCAACGGGTCTCTGCGTGGGGGCAGCGGGCCGCTGAATTCAGGAAACCTGCTCCTGCGCGTCGAACAATTCGATGAGCCGGCGCTTGATCCCGGTGACCGTCGGCGCCTGGAAGAGATGGCGCAGAGCGATACGGACCCCGGTCGCCGCCTCGATGCGGTTCACGAGCTGAATGGCGAGGAGGGAATGCCCGCCCAGGTCGAAGAAGCCGTGGTGGATCCCGACCTTGTCCAGGCCGAGCACCTCGGCCATGATCGCCGCGATCTCTCCCTCGATCTCGTCCCGGGGCTCCGCGAAATCCGCCTGGACCTCGTCCTCGTCGGGCGCCGGCAGCGCCGCGTGGTCGACCTTGCCGTTCCTGTTGAGGGGGAGTTCCGGCAGGCACACGAACACGGACGGCGTCATGGCGCGCGGCAGTCGTTCGGCCGCCCATCCGCGGAGCGCCCCGCTGTCCGGGGTGACGCCCGGCGCGGGCACGTAGTGGGCGACGAGCCGCTTGTCGCCCGGCGTGTCCTCGCGCACGGTCACCGCGCACACGCCGATCGCGGGGTTGGTGAGCAGCACCGCCTCGATCTCACCGAGTTCGACCCGCACCCCGCGCAGCTTCACCTGTCGGTCGATACGCCCCAGCAGGTCGAGCTCGCCGTCGGGCGTCCAGCGGCCGACGTCGCCGGTGCGGTACATGCGGCCGCCGGTGAACGGGTCCGGCACGAAGCGTTCCTCGGTGAGTCCGGGCCGTTCGTGGTAGCCGCGTCCTACGCTGTCGCCGCCGAGATACACCTCCCCCAGCACGCCCACCGGGACCGGGTGCCGATCCGGGTCCAGGACGTACGCAGTCTGGTTCACCATGGGGCGTCCCGCGAGGACCGGGCCGCGGGGGTCGGTGCGCGACGCCCGCCAGTAGGTGGTGTCGACCGACACCTCCGTCGCCCCGTAGAGGTTGATCAGGTCGCCGGGGAACCGGTCGAGGAAGCGGGCCACCAGGGTCGGCTGGAGCGGTTCGCCGCTGGCGAAGGCGTAGCGCAGGTGGGCGCAGTCCTCGGGGCGTGCCTGCGCGACGAACAGGTCCAGCAGGCTCGGGACGAAGTGGAAGCCGACCACCTGGTGCGCCGCCGTCAGGCGTGACACCTCGGTCATGTCCAGCCGGTCGGAGCCGGGCACCAGCACGACCTTCGCCCCCTGCCACAGCGGCCAGAAGATCTCGTACGCCGACACGTCGAAGGACAGGGGCGTCGCCTGGAGGAAGCCCTCGCCCGGCGCGAGGGGGAAGGCGTGCTGCATGCCGGCCAGGTAGTTCACCACTCCGCGGTGTTCGATGCGGACGCCCTTCGGGCGGCCCGTCGAACCGCTGGTGTAGATCAGGTAGGAGAGGTCGCCGGGGCCCGCGACAGGTTCCGGAGCGGTGACCGGCAAGGAGTCCGGCAAGTCCGCGGCGCTGTCGACCGCCAGGGTGAGCAGGCTCTCCGGCAACAGACCGGCGTGCAGCGCGTCGGTGACGACCAGCGGGGCTCCAGAGTCCTCCACCAGGTACGCCAGGCGTTCCGCCGGGTGTTCCGGGTCGAGCGGCACGTAGGCCGCGCCGGCCTTGAGGATGCCGAGGAGCGTCCAGACCAGGGCGGGGGAGCGTTCCAGGCAGACGCCCACCGGCACGTCCGGCCCGATCCCCGGTTCGGCCCGCAGCCGGTGTGCCAACCGGTTGGCACGCTCGTCGAGTTCGCGGTACGTCAGCTCGTCCGCGCCGCACACGACGGCGACGGCGTCCGGGGTGAGGGCCGCACGCTCCTCGAAGAGCCGGTGCAGGGTGGCCGCCGCCGGGACGGGGGCGGCCGTGTCGTTCCATTCGCGCACGATCCGGTGCCGCTCGTCGGTTCCGAGCATGTCCAGGTCGGACAGAGGGCTGTGCGGGCGTGCGGTGGCGGCGTCGAGCAGGTGGGTGAAGTGGTCCACGAGCCGGCGCGCGGTGGCCTCCGTGAACAGGTCGCCCGCGTACACCACCGCCCCGTCCAGGGTGCCGTCGGCGCTCTCCGCCAGATACATCGACAGGTCGAACTTGGCGTCGCGCACCGGTGACTCGACGGGCTCCATCGTCAGCCCGGGGAGGCTCCAGGCGTCCGCGCCAGGCGTGTTCTGGAGTGCGAACAGGGTCTGGAACAACGGGTTGCGGGACAGGTCACGGTCGGGGGCCAGTTCCTCCACGAGGCGCTCGAAGGGCAGGTCCTGGTGGTCGTACGCACCCAGGGCGGTGTCCTTGACACGGGCCAGCAGCTCGCTGAACGCCGGGTCGCCCGAGACGTCGGTGCGCAGGACGAGCGTGTTGACGAAGAATCCGATCAGATCCTCCGTCTCCGCCCGGTTGCGGCCGGCGATGGGCGTGCCCACGGCGACGTCCCGCTGACCGCTGTAGCGGGCCAGCAGGAGCTGGAACACCGCCAGCAGGGTCATGAACAGGCTCGCGCCGCCCTCGGCGGACACCTCCCTGGCCCGTGCGGCGACCTCGGCCGGCACGGAGAAGCGGACGACCTCACCCTTGCCGGTGCGCTCCGCGGGCCGGGCGTGGTCCGTCGGCAGCTCCAGCGGCTCCAGGCCCGCCAGGCGGTCGCGCCAGTAACCGAGTTGCCGCTCCAAGGTCTCGCCGGTCAGCCAGGAACGCTGCCACAGCGCGTAGTCGGCGTACTGCACCGGCAGCGGCGCCGGGGCCGCGTCGGCTCCCGCGCCCAGGGCCACCGCGTACAGCGCGGACAGCTCACGCACCAGCACCCCCACCGACCAGCCGTCGAAGGCGATGTGGTGCACGGTGACCGCGAGCACCGCCTCCTCGTCGGCCAGGCGCACCAGCACCGCGCGCAGCATCGGGCCGGCGGCGAGGTCCACCGGGCGCAGCGCGTCCCCGGCGAGGACCGCCGTGAGGGCGTCCTCGCGGGCCGCCGCGTCCCCGACCGGCCGGAGGTCCCGTACCAGCACGGTCACCGGTCCTGCGGGAACGACCGTCTGGACGGCCGAGCCGTCGCTGTCCGTGCCGAACCGGGTGCGCAGGATCTCGTGCCGGTCCACCAGCGCGGTGAACGCGTTGTTCAGGGCGTCCAGGTCGACCGCACCGTGCACACGGAAGGCGAAGGGCAGCAGGTACTCGGCCCGCCCGGGCTCCAACTGGTCCAGGAACCAGAGCCTTTGCTGGGCGAAACTCAAGGGCAGCGGGCTGCCGTCGCGCTCCACGGCGGGGATGCGCGAGACACCCGCGTGGTCGAGGTCCGCCACGGCGGCCGCCAGCAGCGCCGGGGTCGGCGCGCTGAACAGCGTCCGTACGGGGATGTCGACGCCCAGGCGGCGGCGCAGCCGGGAGACGACCCGCGTCGCGAGCAGCGAATGACCGCCCAGCGCGAAGAAGTCGTCGTCCGCCCCGATGGTGTCGATGCCGAGCACCTGCGACCAGACCGCCGCCACCGTCCGCTCCGTCTCCGTGCGCGGGGCCGTGTACGCGGCGCCCAGCTCCGGCCGGTCGGAGGCGGGCGCGGGCAGCGCACGGCGGTCCGTCTTGCCGTTCGGGGTGAGGGGGATGCGGTCGAGGGGCACGAAGGCCGCGGGCACCATGTAGTCCGGCAGGTCGCGCCGGAGGTGCGCGCGCAGTCCGCCGGCCTCGACGGGCGGCTGTGCGACGACGTACGCCACCAGCCGGGGGTCTCCGGGCACGTCCTCGCGCAGCAGGACGGTGGCGCCGGTGACCGACGGGTGGGCCAGCAGCGCCGCCTCGATCTCGCCCGGCTCGATGCGGTAGCCACGCAGCTTCACCTGGTTGTCGGCCCGCCCGACGAACTCCAGGTGCCCGTCCGGATGCCACTTGGCCAGGTCTCCGGTGCGGTACACGCGGCGCGGCGTGCCGTCCACCGTGACGGTCCGGAACCTCTCGGCGGTCAGCTCGGGTTTGCCCAGGTACCCTCGGGCCAGTCCGGGGCAGCCGATCCACATCTCTCCCGGCACACCCACCGGCACCGGCCGGCCGTCGCGGTCCACCAGGAACATCTTCGCGTTGGCGACCGGGCGTCCGATCGGCACATGGTCGCCGGGCCCGGTGATCCGCGCCGTCGCCGCCTCCTGCGCCGCCTCCGTCGGCCCGTAGCCGTTGACCAGGGGCACCGAGGTGTGGCGGAACCACTGGCGTACCTGCTCCTGCTGGAGCGCTTCTCCGCCGAGCCGTACCAGCCGGAGTTCCGGCCCCACGTCGTCCGGCCCGTCGAGCTGGGCGGCGAGTGCGCCGAAGGCGGACGGGGTCAGCCAGGCCACCGTCACCCGGTGGGCACGCAGCGCGTGCGCCAGCATCCCCGGGTCCCAGGCGTCGTCGCGCAGCACCAGCGACGCCCCCGAGACGAGCGGCGCGAACAACTGCCCCACCGAGGAGTCGAAGGAGATCGAGGCGAACTGCAGCACCCGGTCGTCGCACGTGAGGCCGAGCTGCCGCCGGGTCTCCCGCATGCGTGCGCGCAATGCGCCGTGGGTGATCTGCACGCCCTTGGGGCGGCCCGTCGAACCACTCGTGTAGATCACGTACGCCAGGTCGTCGGGCCCCGGCACCGAGGAGGTGACGCCGCCGGCGGGTACCGGCGGGTCCGCCGGCCAGGAGTCGTCGTCCAGCAGCAGCCGCGGTGTCGCGGCGGGCAGCCGCCCGGCGTGCGCGGACCGGGTGACGATCAGCGGGGCACCGCTGTCCTCGACCATGTAGGCGAGCCGGTCGCTCGGATACGCCGGGTCCAGCGGCACGTAGGCGGCACCCGACTTGAGGATGCCGAGCAGGGCGCCCACCATGTCCGTGCCCCGGTCCAGGCAGATGCCCACCAGCGTCCCGGGTCCGGCACCGCGCTCACGCAGCCGGGCCGCGATCCGTTCGGCCCGTCCGTCCAGCTCCCGGTAGGTCAGGTGTTCCGGACCGCACGTGACGGCGGGGGAGTCCGGACGCTCGGCGGCCCGCTCCTCGAACAGCCGGTGGACCGTGACGGAGTCCGGTGCGTCGGTGTCCGGGCCGTTCCAGTCGGTGAGGATCTCGCGCCGCTCCGCCGCCGTCAGCATCTCCAGGGCGGACAGGGGAGCGTCCGGGGCGTCCGCGGCGGAACCGAGCAGTGTCTCGAAGTGCCCCGCGAGCCGCACCATCGTCGCCTCGTCGAACAGGTCGGTCGAATAGACGAGGGTGCCGTCCAGGCCGCCGCCGGCGGTCTCCGTCGCGTAGAACGTGAAGTCGAACTTGGACTCCTGGGCCGCCACGTCCAGTTGCCGGACGGAGAGCCCCGGCAGATCCCAGGAGCGGTTGTCGGGTGTGTTCTGGAGGACGAACATCGTCTGGAAGAGCGGGTTGCGGGACAGGTCCCGCTGCGGCGCCAGCTCCTCCACCAGCCGCTCGAAGGGCAGGTCCTGGTGGTCGTAGGCGCCGAGCGCGGTGTCCTTGACGCGGTCGATCAGCTCGGTGAACGTCGGATCGCCCGACAGGTCGGTGCGCATCACCAGCGTGTTCACGAAGAAGCCGACCATGTCCTCGATCTCGGCCCGGTTGCGGCCCGCGATCGGGGTGCCCACCGCGATGTCCTGCTGGCCGCTGTAACGCGACAGCACCACCTGGAACACCGCCAGCAGCGTCATGAACAGGCTGGAGCCCGTTTCGTGCGCCAGTCTGCGGGCGCCGGCGGCGGTCTCGGCGGGGATGCCGAAGGTGAGCATCGCGCCGTTGCCGCTGCGCCGCGCCGGGCGCCTGCGGTCGGTGGGCAGCTCCAGCGGCTCGGCGCCGGCCAGCCGCCCGCGCCAGTAGTCCAGTTGCCCGGACAACACGTCACCGGTGAACCAGGCGCGCTGCCACACCGCGAAGTCCGCGTACTGGAGCTCCGGTTCGGGCAGGCCCGCGGCCATACCCGTGACCCGCGCCGTGTACAACGTGGTGAGCTCCCGCGACAGGACCCCCACCGACCATCCGTCGAAGGCGATGTGGTGGACCGTCAAGGACAGCAGGTGGTCCTCGTCCGCCATCCGGATCAGCAGGGCGCGAACGAGCGGCCCCTCGGCGAGATCCATCGGCCGGAAGCCCTCGGTGTCCACGAGCGCGGTCGCCGCCGCCTCCCGCGCGTCGGCGCCCGCGACCGACCGCAGGTCCCGCACGGTGAGGGGCAGCGGCAGCGGCTCGTCGACGATCTGGCCGGGAGTGCCGTCCCCGTCGGTGACGAATCGGGTCCGCAGCACCTCGTGCCGGGCCACCAGGTCCGACAACGACTCCTCCAGTGCCGCCACGTCCAGCGGACCGCTGATGCGCAGCCCCATCGGGATCAGGTATTCCGCCCGGCCCGGCTCCAGTTGGTCCAGGAACCACAGCCGGCGTTGCGCGAACGACAGCGGCATCGGCCGCCCGTCCCGGACGGCGGGCGGGATCGCGGCGGTGTCGTGGTCCGCGGAAGACGCCACGAGGGCGTCCGGGCCGTCGTCCCCGGCATCGTCGTCGGACTCGAACAGCCGGAGCGCCCGCCGCATGGCCTCCTCGGCGAGGAACGCCGCCACGGACCGCAGGGTCAACGGGCCCGGCACGGAAGCGACCCGGAAGTCCGAGCCGAATTCCACGGCCACCCGGCCCGCCATGTCCTGCGCTTGTTCCTCGGTGCCGCCGAGCCGGAAGAAGTCGGAATCCGCCGCCGCCGGCCCGGTGCCGAGTACGGACCGCCACACCTCGGCGATGCGTGCCTCGGCCGGAGAGAGCGTCTCGCTCGTCGCTTCCCGCTCCCGGCCGGGAGCCGGGGCCACCATCGGATTCGTAGTCATGCGTCCACCAGTTCCTCGTCGTCGACCCGTAACGGAGGGCCCTCGGGTGCTCAGCCGATTTCGAGCCTGGCAGAGCGGTCCGGACGGGATAACTGGTTACTTCTGCCCGCGCGACGTGGGCACTTCTGCCCGCACGGAAGCGTCGGCCGGAGCGGGATGCCCCGGCCGACGCGCCTGCGCCCCCCGGTCGTCGTACGCCGGTTCAGACCGCTGCGGGGACCGCGGACTCCTCCTGCGGTGCGGACGGGCCGGCGGGGCGTCCCGCCCCGCGCCCCGTCGCAGCGCGGTCCTGCCCCACCGGGGCCGCGTCGCCCTCGGTCACGGAAGCCGCGCCGGCCGCCCTCTCCCCGGTGATGCCGCGCTCCGTCTCCGGAGCCGCGCCGTGCCCGTCGTCCGGGACGTCGTGGACGGCCGGTCCGGGGACCGTCCGCTTGCGCATCCCGGACCATTCCCGGCTCATGCCGGGCACGACGATCGCGACGACGTACATCCCGCCGACGATCCACAGAGCCGTCGACGTACTGGTCAGGGTCACCAGACCGGCCCCCAGCA
Organism: uncultured Streptomyces sp.; assembly: GCF_947488945.1. Classification (GTDB taxonomy): domain Bacteria; phylum Actinomycetota; class Actinomycetes; order Streptomycetales; family Streptomycetaceae; genus Streptomyces. Next base: position 157,238 of record NZ_CANLBS010000020.1, on the reverse strand, counting down.
GACCGCCGAACGGAATTCCCGCCCACGTCACCGCCTGTGCCATCGTCTTGACCCGGCCCAGCAGTTGGGTGGGGATCAGCTCGTAGGTCACCGCGCCCACGATCGGGTTGACGAAGCCCGACCCGAGGCCGCCCACCGCGAGCACCGTCAGCACCAGCCACAGCGGCGCGTCCAGCGCCATCGCGGCGAAGCGGGGCAGACCGCCCAGGGAGAAGCCGATCAGGTAGACCGTGCGCCGGGGCAGCCGCTCGGCGACCCCTGCGGCCACCAGCGCCGCGATGATCGACGTCGCGGCGAACACGCTCATCACCAGGCCGATGGCCTCCGCGCCGTTGCCGGACTCCTTGGCCCACACGGGCAGCAGCACCGCCATGAACGCCTGGTCGAGGAGGTTGGTCACCGCCAGCATGCCCACGATGGACCTCAGCAGTTTCGCGTCCTTGAGGAACGCGGCGCCCTGGCGCAACTGTGAGAAGTAGCCCCCGCTCTCCTCGACCTGCGCTTCGTGCGGCTCCGGCACCGGATCGCTCAGGGTGGTGGAGACGACGAGCGCCGAGACCGCGAACAGCGCGGCCGTGACCCACAGGGCGTAGAGGCTGCCGAACGCGGTGACGACCACACCCGCGAGGGCCGGACCGATGGTGGTGGCGGTCCGCTCCACGGCGGCCGACAGGCCCGTGCCCCGTTCCAGGGGGACCCGGGCGGCGCGGGTGGCCGCCGGCACGAAGAGCCCCTTGGCGCCGTTGGCCGGTCCGTCCGCCGCCCCGACGACCGCGAGCAGCCCCAGCAGCAGGCCGAAGGGCAGGTTCCCCGAGAGGTGGAGCAGCGGTGCGGTGACCATCGCGGCGGTGGACAGGAGGTCGCCCACCACACTGATCCTCTTCGGGCCGATGCGGTCGATGAGAGGACCCGCCAGCGCCTGCGCGATCACGTACGGCACGATCTGGCAGAAGGCCACCAACCCGGTCTTGCCCACGCTGCCGGTGGTCGTCAGGACGAACCAGGGCAGGGCGACGGACAACACCCGGTTGGCCGACAGGGCCGCCGCGTTGGCCGAGAGCATGCCGAACAGGCCACGCAGGACCCGGGGTCCGGGATCGGGCGCCGTCCGTGCCGTTCCGTCGTCCGCCGCGGTCCCCGCGGCCGTGTGCTGTGAGGTCATCGTTCTACTCCGTGTCGGTGGGCTGGGTGTCGTGCCGGTCCTCGCTGGTCGGGAACAACTGGAACTGGAAGGCGACGTGTGCCGTGTCCGGCGCGGCCCGCGCACCGGCGGCCGTACGCCGGCGGAGCAGGGCGTGGATCTCCGCCGTCAACTCCTTGGCGTCGGCCGGGGTGAGAGTGAGCGCGTAGTCACCGAAGTCCTGCGCGTCGCGCCACTCCGGCGTGAGCGAGGGGGTGGCCTCGATCGCCGCCGTCAGGGCGTCGGACCAGACCCGTCCGAGTGCCTGCAGGTAGGCGACGCCCAGCCCCCCGCTCTCGCCCAGCACCTCGTCGTCGGGCACCACGGTGTTGGCGTGCGACGCCTGCCACCACCGCTCGCGCCGCCCGCCGCGCGACGGCGCTTCGGTGACGAACCCGTACTCCGCGAGCTGGCGCAGGTGGTAGCTGGTCGCCCCGGTGTTCTTGTCCAGCCGACGGCCCAGCATGGTCGCCGTGGCCGGACCCTCCGTCCGCAGGACGGTGAGGATCCGTACCCGCAACGGGTGTGCGATGCCACGGAGGTTACGTGCCGTCAGATGCACCTGGGAGGGCTGCTCCGGTAGTTCCATGGCTTCGACGGTAGACCACACAGAAGTCTGTGCATAGGAGTCTGTGCACAGAAACTTTTGCGGTTGGCCGACCGCGCGTGCCCGGCAACCTCGATGCGTCGTACGGGAGTTGTGCGCGCGAGGAGCGCCGGTCACCCCGGCCCCCGGTGCGCACGGGGGAGCGGGCGCGCCGCGCCGGACTGGATACGTGCCGCCGCCGCACCATAGGTTGGCCGGGAAGCCGGGGGCGGCCCGGCCGGACGAAGGGGCGACCATGACCATGCCCAAGGGTGCCAATGTGCCGGTGCGGGCCCGCGCGGTGCGGGTCGAGTGCGGGTGGCGGACGGGGCCCGGTACCCCGGACGTGGACGTCTCCGCCCTGCTGCTGGTGGGCGGACGGGTGCGCGACGACGCGGACTTCGTCTTCTACAACCAGCCCGCGCACACCTCCGGGGCCGTCCGCCACGAGGCGAAGCGGCCCGCCGGCGGCAGCGTGACGGAGTCGCTGCTGGTCGACTTCGGGCACATGGAGCCCGCCGTCGACCGGGTGGTCCTCGCGGCCTCCGCCGACGGGGGGACGTTCGGGCGGGTGGCGGGGCTGTACATCCGGATCTGCGACGCGGCCGACGGCGGCGAGATCGCCCGCTTCGACAGTGCGGACGCGACCACCGAGACCGCCTTCGTCCTCGGCGAGCTGTACGTCCGCCAGGGCGCCTGGAAGTTCCGCGCCGTCGGACAGGGGTACGACACCGGACTGGCGGGCCTCGCACGGGACTTCGGCATCACCGTGGACGAGCCGCCCCGAACCGCCCAGCCGCCCCGGGCCCCGCAACAACCTCAGGCCCCGCAGGCGCCCCAGTCCCCGCAGGCGCCCCGGCCCCCGGTCCCCTCGCCCCATGCCCCCTCGCCCCATGCCCCTTCGCCGTACGCCACCCAGCCGTCCGGGAACCCGCAGGGGACGCCGCCCGCGCCGCCCTCGGTCCACCCGACGCCGCCCGTCGTGCCGCCGTCCGCGCCACCCGTCCGGCTCACCAAGGTCACGCTGACCAAGGACTCCCCGGCCGTCTCCCTGCGCAAGCAGGGCGGCACCTCCGGGGCCCTGCGGGTGAACCTCAACTGGGAGATGCGCAAGCAGTTCCGGGGCTGGGGCGCCAAGCTCGGGCGGGCCGTCGCGGTCCACGCCGACCTCGACCTCGACCTCTGCGCACTCTTCGAACTCGCCGACGGCCGCAAGGGCGTGGTGCAGGCCCTCGGCAACGCCTTCGGCGCGCTGAACCGGCCGCCCTACATCCTCCTCGACGGCGACGACCGCACGGGGTCCTCCGCCGCCGGGGAGAACCTCACGGTCAACCTCGACCACAGGGGCGAACTGCGCCGGGTCCTCATCTTCGTCACCGTCTACGAGGGCGCCCGCAGCTTCGCCGACCTGCACGCCACGGTGACCCTGACCCCGCAGAACGGCGCGCCGATCGACTTCTCGCTGGACGAGTGCACGGTGCCCTCCACCGTCTGCGCGCTCGCACTGATCAGCAACGAGGGCGGCGAGCTCACCGTCCGCCGGGAGGCCCGCTACCTCGTCCCCGCGCACGGCGTCAGCCCGCAGCGCACCATCGACGCGACGTACGCCTGGGGCCTGGACTGGACGCCCGGCCGCAAGTGACAGCGGGCCGCCGCAGGAGGCCCGAGCAGGTACGCCCGGCGGCCCGCGGCGCTCAGCGGTCGGCGGCCGGCGGCGCCACGGGGGAGGGCGCGGCGTAGGTCCGCCCCTTCCAGGCCGCACCGCGCCCCCGGTAGTGCCGCACCGCCGAGTCCACCGTCATCAGCAGGTACAGCGCCGCGGTGAACGGCAGCGTCGGGGCCCACCACGGCGACTGCCGGTAGTACGCCAGCATCGGGAGGTAGGTCGCCGTCATCAGCGCCCACGCGGCGCCGCCCGCCCAGACCGCCGCCGCGTCGCCCCCGGCCGCCCCCGCCACCAGCGCCACCGGCGGCGCGAGGTAGACCAGCGCCAGCCCCGGCACGGTCCCGGCCAGCAGCCACGGACTGTGCCGCAGCTGCGCGTACGCGCTCCGCGCCACCATCCGCCACAGCTCCCCGAGGTCCGGATACGGCCGGACGCTGTCCACCCGGTCCGCGAGGCCCAGCCAGATCCGCCCACCGGTCCGCCGCACCTCGCGGGCGAGCGCCACGTCGTCGATGACCGCCTGCCGGATCGACTCCGGGATCCGCGCCCGCCCGGCCGCCCCGGCACGCAGCAGCACGCAGCCGCCGGCCGCCGCCGCGGTCCGGCCGCCCGCCCGGTTGACCCGGCGGAAGGGGTAGAGCTGGCCGAAGAAGTACACGAACGCCGGCACGATCAGCCGCTCCCAGGTGCTCTCCACCCGCAGCCGCGCCATCTGCGACACCAGCGCGAAGCCGTCCGGCCCCTCGGGTCCGGCCGCCGCCACCAGCTCCCGCAGGCTGTCCGGACGGTGCGCGATGTCGGCGTCCGTCAGCAGCAGGAACTCCGGACCGTGGCGCCGGGCCCACGCCATGCCGTGCCGCACCGCCCACAGCTTGCCCGTCCAGCCGGGCTCCGGTTCACCGGGCCGCACCACCGTCAGCGGCAGCCCGCCGTGGCGCTCCGCCAGCGACCGGGCCAGTTCGCCGGTGCCGTCGCCCGAGCAGTCGTCCACCAGGACGATCCGCGCCTCGCCCGGATAGTCCTGCGCCAGCAGCGACGGCAGGCTCAGCGGCAGCGTCGCCGCCTCGTCGCGGGCCGGCACCACGACCACCACCGACGGCCAGTGAACGGGGTCGGTGCGGCGGGGGAGCCGCTGGTCGGTCCGCCAGTAGAAGCCCTGGCACAACGACAGCCACAGCCAGGCGGACAGGGACAGGACGGCGATCTGGCCGAGGGCGCTCACCCGCCGAAGTCTGCCCGACGCCGACCGTCCCGCGAGGCCGGTGGACTATGGTGACCGGGTGAAGATCGCGCTCCTGGATTCCGGAATCGGCCTGCTCGCGGCTGCGGCCGCGGTGCGCAGGCTCCGCCCCGACGCCGATCTGGTGCTCTCCTGCGACCCGGACGGCATGCCCTGGGGCCCGCGGGACCCCGAGGACGTGACCGCGCACGCGCTCGCCACCGGTCGCGCCGCCGCCGCCCAGCGCCCCGACGTGCTGATCGTCGCCTGCAACACCGCGTCCGTGCACGCGCTGCCCGCACTGCGCGCGGTGCTGGAGCCGGAGCTGCCGGTCATCGGCACGGTCCCCGCGATCAAGCCGGCCGCGGCCGGCGGGGGCCCGGTCGCCATCTGGGCGACCCCGGCCACCACCGGCAGTCCGTACCAGCGCCGGCTGATCGGTGAGTTCGCGGCCGGCGCCGAGGTCACCGAGGTGCCCTGCCCGGGTCTCGCCGACGCCGTCGAGCGCGCCGACGACGAGGCGATCGACCGCGCCGTCGCCGCCGCCGCGGTCCTCACACCGCCCGGCGTCCGGGCCGTCGTCCTCGGCTGCACCCACTACGAACTGGTCGCCGACCGCATCCGTGCCGCGGTGCGCCGCCCCGACGGCACGGAGCCCGAGCTGTTCGGGTCCGCCGACGCCGTCGCGGCCCAGGCGCTCCGCCGTGCCGGAGCCGCGCCCGCTCCGTCGGCCGAACCGACCGGAACGCTCCTGGTCATCCATTCCGGCCGGCCCGGCCCCCTCCCGGACGCCGCAATGGCCTACGCCGAAGGGCATCTGCTGAAGGCCGTCGGCGCCGCGCACTGACGGCCCGGCCCCGGCGCGGGGCGCCGCCCGCGCCCTCGCCGCCGCGCGGAACATGGGTACGCTGCTGAGCATGACGGACCACCCCGCCCGTGCTCAGCACGGTTCGACCCAGGTGCCGTCCACCGAGTGGACCGGCCACGCACGCAACCGTGTCCAGTGGCTCCTCGCGGCCGTGGGCGCGGGCTGCATCGCCCTCGGCGTCCAGCTCGCCGTCGACTCCTCCTGGGCCTCCGGCATCGCACCGCTGCTGATGTCGGTGATCGGCTGCGTCGCCGCGGGACTGCTGATCCTGTTCGGCACGCTCGCCTTCGTGCACGTCGCCGTGCGGGTCGACGGCGATGCGCTGGAGGTCCGGTGCGGGCACATAGGGCTGCCCCGCCGCCGCATCCTGCTCACCCACGTGGTCGGCGCCGAGTTCGCCCCGCGCGTCACCCCCCGCCAGTGGGGCGGCTGGGGTTACCGCTGGCGTCCCGAACAGGGCACCGCGGTGGTGGTCCGCCGCGGCGAGGCCCTGGTGCTGAGGCTCGGCGACGGGATGACGTTCACCGTCACCGTGGACGAGGCGGAGGCGGCCGTACGGTTCATCCGCGACCGGCTGCGGCTGCCGGCCGGCGGCACCCCCGCCGGAGCCTGACCGGCGGCGCCCCGGAGCCCGACCGGCGGCCGCCCGACGCGGGGGACCGACCCGCGCGCCCCACGCGGTGGCCGCGCGCCGCCGACGCCGTGACCGCCCGGCTCCCGCCCCGGCGCCCGCACAGCCGCCCACCGTAGACTCCGGCAGGTGAGCGCCACCATCACCCCCGTCGACGCCCCTTCGCCCGCCCCCGCCGGCCGCTCCGGCCGGCGGTGGCTGCCGTGGGTCCGCCCGTTCCTGGCCGTGCTCTCCGGGGCACTGCTGTACCTGAGCTTCCCGCCCCGCCCCCTGTGGTGGCTGGTGCTGCCCGGCTTCGCGCTGCTCGGCTGGGTCCTGCACGGCCGCCGGCTGCGGGCCGGGTTCGGGCTCGGTCTGCTGGCCGGGCTCGGCTTCATGCTCCCCCTGCTGCACTGGACCGGCGAGGACGTCGGCCCGGTGCCGTGGCTGGCGCTCGCCGTCGCCGAGGCGTTGTTCGTCGCCGTCGGCTGCGTGGGCATCGCCGCGGTCTCCCGGCTCCCCGCGTGGCCGCTGTGGGCGGCGGCGGTCTGGACGCTCGACGAGGCGGTCCGCGCCCGCTTCCCGTTCGGCGGCTTCCCGTGGGGCAAGATCGCCTTCGGCCAGGCCGACTCACCATTCCTCCCGATCGTCGCCCTCGGCGGCACCCCGCTGCTCGGCTTCGCCGTGGTGCTCTGCGGATTCGGGCTGTACGAGGGGGTGCGCCGGGCCGCGGCGTACCGTGCCACCCGCGAGGTGCCGCGGGCGGCGACCGCCGTCGCGCTCGCCACCGTGCTGGTCCCGGTGGCCGCCGCGCTCGGCTCGCTGCCGCTGGTGTCCGACGAGGCGGAGGACGGCACCGCCACCGTCGCGGCGATCCAGGGCAACGTGCCCCGCCTCGGCCTCGACTTCAATTCGCAGCGCCGCGCGGTGCTCGACAACCACGCCGCCCGGACCGAGCAGCTCGCCGCGGACGTGAAGGCGGGCAAGGAGCCGCAGCCCGACTTCGTCCTGTGGCCCGAGAACTCCTCCGACCTCGACCCCTACCTCAACCCGGACGCCCGCGCGGTCATCGACGAGGCCGTGCGGGCCATCGGGGCGCCCACCGTGGTCGGTGCCGTGGTCGAGCCGGAGAGCGAGACCGGCAAGCTCCGCAACACGCTGATCGAGTGGGACCCCGAGAAGGGGCCGCTCGACACCTACGACAAGCGGCACATCCAGCCGTTCGGCGAGTACATGCCGATGCGGTCCGTCGCCCGGATCTTCAGCAAGGACGTCGACCGGGTCCAGCGCGACTTCGGCGGCGGCACGAAGGTCGGCGTCTTCGACCTCGCGGGCACCCGGGTCGGGCTCGTCACCTGCTACGAGGCCGCCTTCGACGACGCCGTCCGCGACACCGTGACGCACGGCGGCCGCATGATCGCGGTGCCCAGCAACAACGCGACGTTCGGCCGCAGCGAGATGACCTACCAGCAGCTCGCCATGTCCCAGGTGCGGGCGGTCGAGCACGGCCGCGCCGTCGTCGTCCCGGTCACCAGCGGGGTCAGCGCCGTCATCCGGCCCGACGGCTCGATCGTCGAGCGGACCGGCATGTTCGAGCCGGGCGCGCTGGTGGACGAGGTGCCCCTGCGCTCCTCGCTGACCCCCGCCACCCGGATGGGCACCCTGCCGGAAGGCGTCGTCGCGCTGGTCGCGGTGGTCGGACTCGGCTGGATCACCGTGCGCGCCGTGCGTTCCCGGAAGGTACGCCGCACCGTCACCGGGACCCGGGAGACCTCGCAGTAGGGTCGGCGCATGGCTACTCCCGACTTCATCCGCGAGATCCGCGCCACCGCCGGACACCAGCTGCTCCTGCTTCCGGGGGTGACCGCGATCGTCTTCGACGACGACGGCCGCGTCCTGCTCGGACGGCGGGCGGACACCGGTGAGTGGTCGGTCGTGGGCGGCATCCCGGAGCCCGGCGAGGAGCCGGCGGCCACCGCCGAGCGGGAGGTGTTCGAGGAGACCGCGGTGCGGTGCGTGGCCGAGCGGGTGGTGCTGACCCAGGCCCTGAAGCCGGTGCGGTACGCCAACGGGGACGTGTGTCAGTACCTCGACATCACCTTCCGCTGCCGGGCCACCGGCGGCGAGGCGCGGGTCAACGACGACGAGTCGCTGGAGGTTGGCTGGTTCGGGCTGGACGCCCTGCCGCCGCTCGCCGACTTCGGCCTGTTCCGGATCAAGCAGGCGCTCGCCGACGGGCCGACCTGGTTCGCGCCGTCCGGCGGGGAGGACCTGCCGGCGGAGGGACTTCCCGGCGCCGACCTTGTGCCCGGCGCCGTGGACGCGCCCGGCACCGCCTGAACCCGGGGAGCGGTCCGGCCGCCGCTCGCGTCCTCCGAATGGCGGCGTGACCCCGGCGGTCCGGCACCCGTTGTGCTGGCGGTAGGCCCGGCTCGCAGCCGGTTCCCACGCGCTGGATCCGTGTGGGCGGACAGCCCCGGTTCCCTCGGAGCCGGGGCTGTCGTCGTGCGGGGCGTTTCAGAGCCGCACGCAGATCCTCCGGTCCTTCAGCCAGTTGCCGAACCAGCTCCCGGGAACGGTGACGCACCACTCGCGCGGTCCGGGGGCCGGCAGCGTGCCCGGCCCGGTCGGGCTCGGAGAAGGCGACGGGGGCACGGAGGGCGTCGGGGACGGGGTGGGGGACGGCTCGGGCTGCTTCCCGAGGTGGGCGCGGTAGACCTTCGACGCCTCCGGGTTGTCGGCGCACTGCCACACCCCGTGCGGGCAGTAGTCCGTCAGCGTCTGGTAGAGCGGCGGGTGCGCGTCCATCCACTCCAGCATCCGCCGCATGTACGTCGCGTTGTCGCCGTTGCGGAAGAGCCCCCACTCCGGATAGGAGATCGGCTTGCCGTGCGCGGCGGCGAACTCCACGTGGGCCTTCAGGCCGTACGGCTCGTTCACCTGCTCGTCGAACGACTGGGCCGGGGGCTGGTCGTACGAGTCCATGCCGATGATGTCGACCACGTCGTCGCCGGGATAGCAGTCGGTCCACGGGACGGCGTCCAGGCCCCGGCTCGGCGCGAAGTCGAAGCGGAACCTCTGCCCGGGCACCGCGCGCATGGCGTGCACGATCCGCTTCCAGTAGGCCTTCCACGCGGCGGGATCGGGGCCGCAGCGGTGGGTGTAGGTGGTGCCGTTCATCTCCCAGCCGAGCACGATCACGGTGTCCGGGACGCCGAGCCGCACGAGCCGCTGGGCCAGCCGGCGGAAGTGGCGGTCGTACAGCCCGACGGAGCCCGATCGCAGCATCCGGCGGACCTGGGCGTCGGGAACGTGCTCCTCGTTGCGTTCCAGCATGGGCACGTTCAGGACGAACACCCGGTCGTCGTCCGCCTTGCGCCACGCGGCCCAGGAGGGCAGGAAGCCGGGTGTCCCCTCGATGTTGACCCACAGGTCGCCGGGGAGGTAGGTGTGACCGGCCCTGAGTTCGGTGCCGCCCAGCCACTGCGACATCCGCTCCATGCGCGCGATCCCGTCGGGGCCGTAGTCCAGATAGGCGCCGACGGCCGGGGCGCCGGCCCCGCCGTCGGCGGACGGGGCGGCGCCGTCGGTGGTGGTGTGCTGCTCGCTCGTCAGCCCGGCCACCCCGCCCACGACGAGAACCGCCGTGGCCGCGGTCGCGGTGCAGAGGTGAAGAAGTCGGCGTCTCCTGGACATGGGTCTCCCGTGATGTGCTGAACCTCCGGCCGGTTCGACGGTGTGGGGAGAGTCCCACCGGCGCCCGCTCCCTATCCCCGCCGCGCGACAAACCATCCCCGCGCGCGTCGGGCGCGTCCGTTCGGGTCACCGCGGGCAGGACGCGGACGCCACCGAGACCGGCAGGGAGCGCACCCGGTTGTCGAAGTTGGAGTGCACCAGTTCCGGCCGGCCCGTGGCACGCAGACCGCCCGGTCCGGTGACGATCTCGCGGAACAGGGCGGTCATCTCCAGCCGCGCCAGATGCGCGCCCAGGCAGTGGTGCGGACCGCCGCCGCCGTAGCCGAGGTGCGGATTGGGCGAGCGGGTGACGTCGAAGCGGTCGGGGTCGGCGAAGACCCTTTCGTCCCGGTTGGCGGAGGCGTAGAAGAGCACCACCTTGTCGCCCGGCAGGAAGACCCGGCCGCCCAGTTCGTGTTCGGCGCTCACCGTGCGGCGGAACTGGATGATGGGCGTCGAGTGGCGGACCATCTCGTCCACCGCACCGCCGACGTACCGCTCGAAGTCGGACTCCAGCAGGGCGAGCTGGTCCGGGCAGGCCGCCAGCAGCGCCAGCCCGTGCGCCATCGCGTTGCGGGTGGTCTCCACCCCCGCCACCAGCAGCAGCGAGAAGAACGAGCCGAGCTGACGGGCGGTCAGCGCCTGCCCGTCCACGTCCGCCCGTACCAGGGCCGAGATCAGGTCCTCGGTGGGGCGCCGACGCCGCTCGTGGGCCAGCCGGGCCATCACCATCTGCATCCGGGCCAGCGAACGCAGCCCCCGGCCCGGCAGCCGCAGGCGCGCCAGCCCCTGACGGCGCACGCCGACGTAACGGGACGCGTGGTCGATCTGCTCCTCGATCTCCGGCCGGTACCGCTGCGGAACGCCCATCAGGTCGCAGATCACCTCGAACGGCAGCCGGGCCGCGGCGGAGCGCATGAAGTCGTCCGCCCGGCGGTCCACCGCCTGCGCCACCAGTCGGTGCGCCACCCGGTCGATGTTCTCCTCGGCCGCCGCCAGCAGGCGAGGGGTGAAGGCGCGCGAGACGATCCTGCGGTGCCCCGTGTGCTCGGCGCCGTCCATGTTGACCATGGAGTTGCCGAAGACGGCCTTCGCCCACCGGGCGGGCTCCGGCGTGGTGACGCCCGGCGCGCTGGCGAAGACGTCCGCCCGCCGGCTGGCGGCCTTCACGTCGGCGTGCGTGACCAGTGCGTGGAAGGGGCGGCCCGCGTCCCGTCCGGAGCGGGGGGTGAACCGCACGGGTGCGTCCAGTTGCCGCAGTGCCGCGAACGCCCGCAGCCGTTCCGCGCGCGGCAGCCGCCAGAACGCCGGGTCGGCCAGATCGGCCTCCTCCGGCGCGCGTTGACGGTGCTCGTGCGTCTGTCCCGGCACACCCATGTCCACAACCTCCAGCAGCGGGGGTGGCCATGCTGTCCCGCCGGGACACGCCCGGCGGCCGACGCGGCCGCGAACGGCCGGTATTTACCACGGTCGAGCGATTGACGGACGGCGCGGCGAGCCGTTCGGGCGAGAGAGGACCGCGCGCCGTCTCATGGGGGAGGCGGGCACCGGAAGACGGCCCGCGCGAGAGAGGCACGAAAGAGGAAGGCCGCACACGGATGACTGGGACCGGACGGATGGACGGCACGGGGACGAAGGGGCCCGGTGTCACACGCCGCGCCGCGCTGCGCGGGGTGTTCGCGGTGGGCGCCGTCGGCGGCACGGCGGCGGCCTGGCTGCCGATCGTCGGCGACGACACGCCGGACGACCCGAAGCCGGTCGCCCAGGGGCCCGCGGCCGAGCGGTTCTCCGAGACGTACCGGGGGCGCCGGATCCGCGGCAGCGCCGGACCGTCGCCGCGCACCGGGCCGCGCGACGGGATGACGACCGCCGCCACCGGCATGCCCGAGGTCACCGTCGACGACGTGCCGTTGCACGTGATGCGGCGGGCGGACGGCACCTATCTGAGCGAGATCACGCACTACGAGTCGTTCCCCACGCTGCGTGAGGCAGCCCGCGCGGCGGTCGACGAACTCGGCTCGGTCCGGCTGTCGGCCACGCACCACACCATCTGACCGGAGGACGGATCAAGGGTGTACACCCGTAAGAATCAGCGCGACCTCACCCGCTCGGAACGCAGGCGCTTCGTCGACGCGGTACTGGAGCTCAAGAGCTCCGGCCGCTACGACGAGTTCGTCCAGCTCCACCGGGAGTTCTACGTCACCGACGGCGAGGACCGGCCGCGTGCCGCCCACATGACGCCGTCGTTCTTCCCGTGGCACCGGCGCTACCTGCTGGAGTTCGAGAAGGCCCTGCGCGAGGTGGACGGGTCGGTCACCGTGCCGTACTGGGACTGGACCCGCGACCGCGCGCCCGACGGGCCGCTGTGGGCTGACGACTTCATGGGCGGCAACGGCCGCTCCGGCGACCGGCAGGTGACGTCGGGACCGTTCGCCCACGAGAGCGGCCGGTGGACCCTCGGCTCCACGAGCGGTGTCCCCTTCCTCACCCGGAACCTCGGCCGGCCCGCCGACCCCGTCGGCCTGCCGACGCAGAAGGAGCTGGACGGGGCGCTCAAGGACGGGGTGTACGACGCCGATCCGTGGAACAGCCTGGCCACCAAGGGCTTCCGGAACCGGATCGAGGGCTGGGGCATCCGCTCGGCCGGCCGGCCCGTCGCGCTCCACAACCAGGTGCACCGCTGGGTCGGCGGGGCGATGGCGGGGGCCGCGTCCCCGGACGACCCGGTCTTCTGGCTCCACCACGCCTTCCTGGACCTGGTCTGGGGCCGCTGGCAGAAGGCCCATCCGCGCTCCGGCTACCAGCCCGCCGCCGCGCTGCCCCGCGACCACCCCGAGGCCGGCCGGGTCTTCGCGCTGCGCGAGCGGATGCCGCCGTGGGACGTCGCCCCCTCCGCCCTGCTCGCCCACGACGGCGTCTACCGGTACGCCTGACCCCCGCCCGGACACGCGCGACGGCCGGTCCCCCTCCGGGAAGGAGGCGGACCGGCCGACGCGGGAAGGGAGTGCGATCAGCCGCCGTGGCCGTAGTCGCCGGACTCCTCGTAGGAGCCCTGTTCGTGGGTCTCCTCCTGGTGGGTCGAGACGTTGGCGCAGGTGTTGCCGAAGGCCGGGTTCAGCACGCCGATGACGTTCACGCTGTTGCCGCAGAGGTTGACCGGGATGTTGATGGGCAGCTGGATGGCGTTGCCCGAGACGACGCCCGGCGAGCCGGCGGCGAGGGCGCCGGCTCCGGCGTCGGCGGTGGCCAGGCCGGCTCCGCCGGCGATCAGGGCACCGGTTCCCGCCATGACGGCGGCCACCTTCGAGATGCGCGACATTCGGTACTCCTTGAGAAGGGTGAGGGTCTGCGAGAGGTGTGAGGGTCTGCGGGGTTCGCGGCCCCGTTCGCAGTGACAACGCGTGAGGCGACAAACAGTCACGGATCCGCGCAAAAGTTATGTGTCCCGCTCGGCCGTCCGGGCCCGTGCCCCAACGGGCCTTGCATCAACGGACCGTGCCCGCCAGGGTGGTCAGCCGGTCGTGCCAGTCGCGGGCCCCGGGGAACCGGGTCTTCACGGTCTCGGCGGCCCGGTCACGGGCCGTCACCTGCGACTCCCGCAGCCGGAGAAGCGGTTCGAGGGCGGGCCGGGCGAGCAGCAGCCGCTGGCTGACCACCGGGACCGGCTGCCAGTGGTTCTTGTACTGCTCCGCGCCGCGCAGGAGGCTCAGGGTACGTCGTCCCTCGTCGGCCGCCTGCCGCGACACCTCGCGCAGCAGCATCGTCGCCACGTCCACCTTCCGCTCCCGCAGGCCGGGGTGGGCGCCGTAGAGGTAACCGCCGGTCAGATGACCGGCGTGCAGCGAGAGGTTGGCCGCGACCACTTCGCCGTCGAGCACGAACTCGGTCACCGTCGCCCCGCCGTCCCGCACCAAGCTGCCCGCCGCGGCGGACAGATGGGCCGCGAACCGGGGGCGCAGGTGCTCCGGGTTGACGCCCCGGTCCCCCCATTGCAGGGCGTGCAGCCGCAGCAGCGTGGTGAGGGCGGCCGGAACGTCCTGTGCCGCCACCGTGCGGCACACGACGCCGAGCGCGTCGATCCTGCGCAGCTTCGCGCGCACCCGCTGCGCCCGGGAGCCGGACAGGCGTCCGGCGAGTTCGGCCAGCGGCTCGGCGGGCAGCTCCATGCAGGTGGAGTCGTGGAGCCGGGCGCGGGCCCCCTCCCAGCGCCGGAACAGCCGCTGGGCGGAGGCGTCCGGTCGCACCTCGCGCAGGTCGATCACCGCGTGCCGGGCCGCCCGGTCCAGGCCCCGCTCCAGGGCGAGCAGCGCCCCCTCCTGGTCGCGCCCGTCCACCAGGACGTCGAAGAAGTCCGAGATGGCGCCGCCCATCGGCATCAGCAGCGGCATCGGCCGGTGCACCAGCAGCAGGGGGGCGGCGCCGATCAGCCTCCCGCCCCGGCGGGCCAGTACGATCCGCAACCGCGCGTCCTGCCCGTACCGCAGCCACCAGGAGTGCAGCCAGGCGTGGCTCTGGAACGGGGTGGCGGTCGGGCAGGCACGGTGCAGGCCGTCCCACTCGGCGGCCAGCGAGGCGAACTCCCCGCCGTCGCGGCACAGGGTGACGGTCAGTCCGTCACGCAGCGGCTGCGTCATCGTACGAGCTCCCGTCCCTCGGTGGCGAAGGCGGCACCGCCCTGCGACGGGCCGGGCACCGGGGCCGCGTGCCGGCGGGCCGGGCGGCCGGGCCGGACCAGCAGCACCAGCCCGCCGAGCAGCCCGCCCGCGCTCGCGCCCACCGCGGTGCCCAACGGCACCGAGGGCGACACCGGGGCGGACGGGGCGACGGCGTGGCCGAACGGGATCAGCTTCACCCCGGTGTCCTCGGCGACGTGGCCACCGCTCACGATCAGGGCCTCCACGACGGCGTCCGCGATCTGCGCGGCCCGCCGCGGGTCGGACGACACGCCGGTGACGGCGATCATCGGCGAGTCGGGCGAGGTCTCCGCGCGCACATGGCCGCGCAGGGTCTCCACCGGCTCCCGGGCCGCGCCCTGCGCGTACCCCAGGGTGGCGTCGCCGGTGGCCAGCCGGCCGTACGACTGGGCGTAGCCGAGCGCGGCCGAGGGGTCGGTGCCCTTCTCGGCGACGGCCATGGCGTACCCGGTCGACTCGAAGGTGTCGGTGGCCGCCAGGCCGTACGACAGACCGCACACCGCGCCCAGCAGGACGCACGCGGGGAGCGGCCACCAGGCCGGCGGGCGGTGGGAGGGGCGCAGCCTGCGGGTCAGGCGGCCGAAGAGGGCCGTGCGCTGCGCGGGGGAGTCGGTCATCAGTGTGCTCTCTCGGTCGGTCGGGCGCCGGCCAGGACGTGGGTGTACACGTCCATCAGGTCCCGGCTGCTGCGTCGGATGTCATAGCGGTCGACGGCGGGCGGCGGCGGACGGCGGGGACCGCCCTCCGACGCCCGCAGGGCGGCGGTCAGCGAGGCGGCGTCGTCACCGACGCGCACGGCGTGCGGGGCGAACGCGGCGGGCAGGTCCTCGATCGCCGGGCAGGCGCGGTACAGCACCGGCAGCCCCGCCGCCAGCGCCTCCAGCACGGCCAGCCCGAACGACTCCTCGCGCGACGGTGAGACGAACACGTCCACGGCGCCGAGCAGGTCCGGCACGTCCGGCCCCGGCCCGCCGTCGGCGAGTTCGCCGAGCAGTGTGATCCGGTCCCCGGCGCCGAGCCGGGCCGCGAGCGCCGTCAGCGCGGCGCGCTCCGGTCCGTCGCCCGCCAGCACCAGCCGGACGCCGGGCAGCGCGGCGACGGCGCGCACCAGCAGGTCGAACCGCTTGCCCGGGACCAGCCGCCCCACCCCGCCGGCCACGAAGGCGCCGTCGGGCAGGCCCAGCCGCGTCCGGGTCGCCCGGCGGCGCTCCGCCCTGAACCGGAACCGGTGCGCGTCGATGCCGTTCGGCACCAGATGGACCCGGCCGGCCGGCACACCCCAGTCCCGGAGCCGGCCCGCCACGGTGGGCGACACCGCGACCGTCGCCGATCCGAGCCGCTCGCTCGCCAGGTACAGCGCCCGGGTGCCCGCGGTCAGCGGCCGGCCCTCGATCTCCGCCCGCCCGAGCGAGTGCTCGGTGGCCACCCGGGCCCGGACCCCGGCCAGCCGCGCGGCGAGCCGCCCGTAGACGCAGGCCCGGTACAGGTGCGTGTGGACGAGGTCGTACGAGCCCCGCCGGATCAGCCGCGCCAGCCGGGAGACCGCCGTCAGATCCCGGTTGCCCCGCATTCCGAGATGCGCGACCCGCACCCCGTCCGCGCGCAGTCCCGCGGCCACCGGGCCCGGATTGGTCAGCGTCACCACGTCGCACTCGACCGGCAGGTGGCGCAGCAGCAGCCGCAACTGCTGCTCCGCGCCGCCGACGCCGAGGCCGGTGATGACGTGCAGGGCCCTCATCGCGCGTCCCCCCGCCGGATGCCGGTGGGCGGCGGGCCCGACGGGGTGCGGCCCGCCCGGTGCCGCATCCGGTGACGCAGCTCCTTGGCCCGCAGCCGCAGTCCGAGGTCGGCGTGGCTGACGTGGGTCCGGGGCAGCGCGTGCTCTCCCGCCAGCGGGCCGGGGCGCAGCGCGCAGCCGTAGGCGTACCCGGCGTCCCGCACCGCGTCCACGACCCGCGGGTCCGCGACGCCGTACGGGTAGCAGAAGCCGGCCGGCGCGGTCCCGGTGATCTCGCGCAGCAGATCGCGGCTGTGCCGGGTCTCGGCGCGCAGCTCCGCGTCACCGAGCGCGGTCAGGTCCTGGTGGTACAGCCCGTGCGAGCCGACCTCCATCCCGGCGTCGGCGAGCGACCGGATCTGGCGTTCCGTCAGCAGGGTTTTGCGGGGGCCGAGCGGGTCCCAGTCGTTCTGCCCGGCGAGCCGCCCCGGCAGCACGAACACGGTCGCGGTGCAGCCGTAGCGGCGCAGCACCGGCAGTCCCTGGTCGAGGAAGTCGCCGTAACCGTCGTCGAACGTCAGCCCCACCAGGCCGCGCCGCCCCTGTGCGTGGGCCCGCAGCAGGGCGGCCACGCCCACGCCCACGAGGCGCCGGCTGCGCAGCCAGGCGAGCTGCTGTCCGAGGCGTTCCGCGGAGACGGTGATGCCGTACGGGTCGTCCGTCGGGTCGCCGACCGAGTGGTAGGTGAGGATCCAGGGCTGGGCGGCGCCGCCTGGGCGGGCCGCGCGTCGGTGCGGATCGGCGACGCGCGCCGACGGGTCAGTGACCATGGAGGAACCTCTGTCGGGTGAGGGCCAGCAGGTGAACGACTTCCGGGGTTCTGAGAGCACGACCGGTGAGGACGAAGACGGCGGGGACCAGCAGGCAGCCCGCCGCGAGACTCGGGAGGGCGCCGCCGGTCAGCGGGGCGGCGGACCACCCCGCCGCCCCGGCCGCCGCGGCGGGGACGGTGAGCCGGACGAGGGACAGGGAGACGGCGCGGACCTCGATGGCCACCACCCGGGAACCGAGCCCGGACAGCAGCAGCACCGCGGTGGTGCTGATCCCCGCCGCGTTCGCCGCGGCGATGCCGAGCACCCCCCAGTGGTACGTCACCGCGAAGCCGGCACCCGTCGTGACGACGAGGCCGGTGACCATGGCGAAGGCGGGGTACCAACTGGGGCGCCCCGCCGAGAAGAACGGGCGGCCGAGCGCCCCGACCAGGGTGTGGCCGAGCAGCCCGAGCGCGTAGACGCGCATCACGCCGGCCGTCGTCCGGGTGTCCTGCGCGTCGAACGCGCCCCGCTGGAAGAGGACTTCGATGATCTGCGGGGCGTAGGCGACGACGGTCGCGGTACCGAGCAGCACCACCAGGGCGGCGAGCGCGAGATCCCGCTCGACGCGCAGCCGGGCGCCCCGGCGGTCCCCGTCCGCCATGGCCTGCGCGACCACCGGGAAGGTGACGGTGCAGATCATCATCGACAGCACCATCGGCATCTGCGCGACCTTCTGCGCGTAGTTCAGGTGCGAGATGGCCCCGGCCGGCAGCGTGGAGGCGAGGAACCGCTCGACCAGCACCTGGCACTGGCGGCTCACGACGAACACCAGCACCGGTGCCAGCACCGCCAAGCCGAGCGGCGGCAGGCCGTTCCGGTCGCGGCGGCGCGTCCCGGCGCGCCCCGGCCGTCCGCGTGCGCCCTTGTGCCGCCGCAGCCGGGCGGCGAAGAACGGGAACTGCACCAGGACCATCAGCACGCTGCCGGCCGCCACCCCGGCCGCCGCCGCCCGGACCCCCCACAGGGCGTGGAACGCGAAGGTCATGCCGACGATGCCGACGTTGTACGCGACGTAGACCGCCGCCGGTGGCGCGAAGCTGCCGTGCGCGCGCAGCGCGGCGCTGAAGTACCCGGTGATCCCGAAGGTGAGGACGGTCACCGCCGTCAGCCGGGTGCAGTCCACGGCGAGCCGGGGATCGTCCAGCCCCGGTGCGAGGACGCCCACCGCCCACGGGGCGCCCGCCAGCAGCAGTCCGGCCGCGCAGGTCAGGAGCAGGCAGAGCCGGGGCAGTGTCGCCGCCACGAACTCCCGCACGGGGTCCGCGGGTTCCTCGCCCGGCCGTGCCCGGCGGGCCGCCTCCCGGCGGGCCGCCTCCCGGCGCGCCAGCACCTGGCTGAACGCCGGCACCAGCAGCAGCGCCATCCCGTCCTCGATGAGCAGCGTCGCCGCCATCTCCGGCACCGCCCAGGCGACCAGGAACGCGTCGCTGTCGCCGCCCGCCCCGAAGAAGTGGGCGACGGTCTGGTCCCGCACCAGCCCCAGCAGCGCGCCGACGACCGTCAGCGCCGCCGTGGCCGCCGCCGCCCGCGCCAGGAAGCGGCCGAGCACCGGAGCCTCCCCCGGAGCCCGCGGGCCGGGCCCCCGCCCGCCCGGCGCCGGAACCAGCGGGAGGGTCGAGCCGTGCGCGGTCCGCGGCACGCCGGCGGCGGTCTCCGGCGTGCGCGGGGGACCGGCCGCCGTCTCCGGGTCCTCCCGCTCACCCGCGGCGGGTCCGGCGCCCGTGCTGGTGTCGCTCACGCGGCCGCCGGCCTCTCCGCGCCGCTCAGCGCCCACCGCGCGGCGAGCCCGCACACCACCGCCGTCAGCACGGTCGACGGCCCCCCGATGTCCGCGTAGAGGAAGTCCACGGTCTGCCAGGTCATCAGCCCGACGGCGGCCAGTCCGCAGTCCACCGCGGGGCCGCCGCGCGACCGGGCGCGCACCAGCGCGCACACCGCGCCGGCCAGCACCGCGAGCCAACTGCCCACCAGCGCCACGAAACCGATCAGCCCCTGCTCGGCGAGGACCAGCAGATACATGTTGTGCGGCGACAGCAGCTCCTGGCGGCGGAACTGCTGACCCGCGCCCGCGGTGTCGCTGCCGGACGAGAGCCCGATCGACGCGTGTCCGTCCCGGTGCGCCGGGAACCCCTTGAGGCCCACCCCCGTCACCGGGTGCTCGCGCCACACGCGTCCGGCGGCGGCCCACAGCGTGTAGCGGTCGTTGACGGACCGGTCGGGGGCACTGGCCACGTGCGTGACACTGCTCAGCCGCTCGGACACCAGCGCGGAACCGACGCCGAACCCGCCGACCAGGACCACCCCCAGCGCCACCAGCGTGCCCAGCGTCCGGGCCGCCCGCCGCGCCCCGGTCAGCAGGACCACCACGAGGACGGCGGCCGACGTCGCGATCCACGAACCGCGGCTGAAGGACAGCGCGAGCGCGAGGAACAGCACGCCGGTCGCGGCGAGCGCGCAGGGACGCAGCCACACGGGCGCGCCGGGCGCGGTGCGCAGCGCGTACGGCAGGACCGCCAGCAGACCGTACGCCACCACCGTCGCCATCCCCATGACGTCGCCGGGCCCGAACGTGCCGACCGCGCGGATCTCCTCGCCACGGTAGGACGCGCCGGTCCCGGTGAGGTACTGGTGGACGCCGATGGCCCCCTGGACGAGGGCGAGCAGCACGAACGCCCCGATGGCCACGCGGAACCCGCTCGCCTCCCGCACCAGCAGGCAGACCGCCAGCGGCACCAGGACGAAGATCTGGAGATAGCGCACGAACCCCGGCAGCGCCGCCGCCGGATCGGCGGCGGTGACGGTCGCCACCGCCAGCCCCACGACCGGCAGGCAGACCACCGCCGCCGCTCCGGCGGGCAGCGGCCGGGCCTTCAGCGCCAGCGCCCGCCCGACGGCGCACAGCACCAGCACCCCGGACGCCAGGTCGGCCGGCGGGACGCCCCCCGACCCCTCACGCACCGGCAGGGCCAGCAGCAGCACCGCCGCCACCAGGGGGACCAGGCACCACCGGTCGACGGTCCGTCGCGCCCGGCGGGCGGTCCCGTCCGCCGCGGGACGGCGGGCCGGCGGCGCGGCCGGGGCGTCGGTCCCGGCGGGCGCGGAGGTGGTCGTCATCGTCAGCTTCCCCCGAGCCTGAACAGCGACGCGGCGGTCCGGGCGAGGACGCACACGTCCTGCCACGGCGACCACGTCGCGATGTAGCGGTTGTCGAAGCGGGCCCGGTCCTCGATCGAGGTGTCCCCCCGCAGGCCGTGCACCTGCGCGAGCCCGGTGATCCCGGCCGGCATCCGGTGACGGGCGTGATATCCCGGATGCGCCACGCCGAACTGGGCCGCGAAGAAAGGGCGTTCGGGGCGCGGGCCGACCAGGCTCATGTCCCCGCGCAGCACGTTCCACAGCTGCGGCAGCTCGTCCAGCGAGGTCCGGCGCAGCAGCCGGCCCACCGTGCTCATCCGGCGGTCCGACGAGACGTTCCAGCGGGTGGCCGACTCGTGGGCGTCGGCGGGGCGCAGCGTACGGAACTTCAGCAGGGTGAACGGGCGGCCGTCGAGGCCGAGCCGCTCCTGCCGGAAGAGGACACCGGGCCCGTCGGACAGGCGTACCGCCAGCGCGCAGCCCGCCAGCGCCGGGGCGGCCACCAGCAGGCCGACGGCGGCGAGCCCCCGGTCCGTGAGCTGCTTGACGGCGCGCGACACCGGCCCGCCGTGCCCGGTGGGCAGCAACCGCGCCGTGTAGCCCCACAGATGGTCGGTACGGTGCGCCGCGCCGTAGGCCTGCGGCGGGGTGGCCGTCGGGTCCTCGATCAGCCAGCTGCGGCAGCCGTGCCGGGTGACCAGCGCGAAGAGTTCGGCGCCCTCCGGCGTCGTGTGCGGCGGCTCGGTGAAGAACGCCTGGCGCACCGCGTTCTGCACCACCGCCCGGCGCACCTCCTCCAGCGCGGCCAGCACCGGCACCGCCCCGCGGTGGGCGGTCTGCGCCTCGGGCCCGCCGGCCGGCCCCAGCACGACCCGGCCCACGGGCCGCAGGCCGTACTCGGAATGCTCGGACAGCACCGTCACCGCCTGCCGGGCCACCGGCCCGCCCCCCACCACGAGCGCGGAGCCGGGCGCGCGGGCGGCGGCCCGCGCGCGGACCCCGTGCGCCGCCGCCCGCAGGGCGCAGCTCAGCAGGGTCTGCGCCGTCACCCCGAGGAACAGGTCCCGCCAGCCGATCGCCCCGGCGGGATCGTGGGCGCCGAACACCGTGGCGGTCACGAACCACTGCAACAGCACGACGACCAGCAGCGCCGGCAGGTCCGCCAGCGCGGAGGGGGTCAGCCGCGGCCGGTACAGCCCGCGCCGGGCGTTGAGCAGCACCGTCACCGCCGCCTGCGCGGCGAGGACCGCCGGGGGCCACACCGCGCCGGGCAGCAGCACCGGCGCGAGCCCCGCGGCCAGCACGTCGGCGCAGACCGGCAGGAGCGCGGGACGGTCGCGGCCGCCCCGGCCCGGCGCACCCCGCGACGCGTCCGGCGCGCGTCCGGCCCGCGGCGGATGGACGGTGGGAGCCGCCGTCGCCGTCCCCCGGGCCGTGGCCGGGAGTGATGCACTCTCCGTCGTCATCGCTCGGTGCGCTCTCTCGTGGTGGTGCCTGACGGGGGAACAAGTTCCTGGTAGAGGCGGACCACCGCGTCCGCGGTCGCCCGCACGTCGAACGCCGCACGGGCGTGCAGCCCCGCGGCGCGGCCCAGCGCCTCGCGCAGACCGGCGTCGGCCAGCAGCGCCGCCAGAGCCCCGGCCAGCGCCGCCGGGTCCTCCGGAGCCACCAGGCAGTGGGCGGCCTGGCCCGGCGGCAGGCTCTCGCCGGCCCCCGCGACGTCCGTCACCAGGACGGGCCGCCCGCAGGCCATGGCCTCCAGCGGCGCCAGCGCCATCCCCTCCCAGCGGGAGGGCAGCACGACCACGTCCGAGGCGTGCAGCCACGGCACCACGTCGTCCGCCGCTCCGGCGAAGAGCACTCCGTCCGGGGCCGCGGCGCGCAGCCGGTCCTCCTCGGGCCCGCCGCCGACCAGGGCGAGCAGCGCACCGCCGGCACGAGCCCGCCGCCAGGCGTCCAGCAGGACGTCCTGGCCCTTCTGACGGCTCAGCCGGCCGACGCAGACCACCAGCGGCACTCCGGCGGGGAGCGAGAGCGCCGCGCGGGCGGCGTCCCGGTCGCCGGGACGGAACCGGTCCAGGTCGACGCCGTTGCGGATCACCGACCACCGGGCGGCGATCCCGGCGAGCCGCCCGCGGTCGCGCTCGGACTCGCTGACACAGAGCACCCGGTCGGCCCAGCGGGCCCCGAACCGCTCCCACCGCCGGGCGGACGCCGCGGTCGCCCCGCGCACCGCCTCGAACGACCAGGCGTGCGGCTGGAAGACGGTGGGCACCCGGCCGCGCACGGCGATCCGGCCCGCCAGCCCCGCCTTGGCGCTGTGCGCGTGCACCAGCTGCGGCCGGCACGAGCGCACCAGGGCGCGGACCCCGGCGACCTCGCCGGCCAGCCGCAGATCCGGGTCCCGCCCGGCGTGCCAGGGACGTACCTGGGCGCCCGCCTCGGCGGCGGCGGCGGCCAGCCCGCCGTCCGGCGGACAGGCGACCACGGGACGGAGCCCCGCTCCGGCCTGCGCCCGGACGAGATCGACCACGACCCTCGCGACGCCGCCCTCCACGGGCTGGACCAGGTGCAGAATCTTCAAGTGGATTTCTCCGGGGTGACTCTTGCGCCGCGCCGGGATGCCTCGTCGCCCGACCGTCCGAAGTGCCGTTTCGAAAGGGCGAGCCCGTAAGGCCAATGCAGTGCGTGCCTACCGGTCATTTCTCATGCTCTCTCGGAATGGCGGTGTGAGGCGTGCTTTTCTGGTTCCGGATCAAGTGAGTAAAACCGAAGTGCACTTTGGCAGATTGACGGCCGGAACACACGTATGACTCGCACGTAACCTCAGCTGGGGACGTTTCCGCACCGCGTACGCGCGGCGAGTACGGGAACGGTGCCCGGACGTGCGGGAACCTCCCCCGCCCTTCCGGCAATTGCGCCCGACACGCGGAAAGGCACGCACCCGGAAGCGAGTACGCCCGTGGCACAGTGCGGTGGAAGCGCGTGAAGCCGTTTCCCGCCCGATCGCCGCCGATCGCCCGGCTTGCGGGACACGGCCGGCCTTCGCGCCCTTACGCCATTCGCCCGAGGAATTGCGGTGACGCGGCGTCAGGTCGCCGCGGATTCACCTTTCTGGATTTTGCGGAGCATTCCGTCCGACCGCCCCGCCCGTACGCCGGGATGCTTCGCGCCGGTGTCCGGGAGGGGTGCCGTGCGGGGGGTGCGGAACCGTGCCGCACCGGTCCGCGTCGTCCCTGTGACACGCCCCGCCGGGGCGTGGTGACGGGACGGGAGCGGAGACGGATGCGGCCGGGGTCCACGGGGAGCGGTTCGGCGGCGACGGACCGGGCGCCCGCGGACGGCACGGAGCGCGAGGGCGCCGCCCCGGGCGACACGGTCCCGGCGGCGGACCGCGAGCCGGAGGCCGGGCCGGCCCCCGCCCGTCGACGCGGCGGGCGCGTGCTGTCCCTCTGCGCCCTGGTGGTCGCCCTGTTGCTGCTCGCTCCGGGGGTGGTTCCGGACCTGCCCGGCCGGCCCGGGAGCCTGCTGGAGACGTTCCTGCCGTGGCTCGGCCTGACCGTCCCGCCGCTGCTCGCCGTCGCCCTGCTGCGCCGCTCCCCGGCGGGGACCGTCGCCGCCGCGCTCCCCGCGCTGGTCTGGGCGGGCCAGTTCGGACCCCTGCTGCTGCCCCCCGCCGGCGCACCGCACGACTTCCTCGCGCTCCAGCACAACGTCAGCGACGTGAACCCGGACCCGCGGGGAACCGCCCGGTCCCTCGTCCCGCACGGGGCGGACCTGATCGCCCTGGAGGAGGTGACGCCGGCCGCCCTCCCGGTCTACCGGCGGGAGCTCGCCGCGCGGTACCCGTACCACGCGGCGCGCGGCACGGTCGGGCTCTGGTCGGCACACCCGCTGACCGACGTGCGGGCCCTCGACATCCGGCCGAGCGGTGTTGGCGCGGGGTGGAACCGGGGGCTGCGTGCCACCGTCCACACCCCGGACGGTGAACTGGCCGCCGTCGTCGCTCACTTGCCGTCGGTGCGCATCGGTCCCACCGCCGGCTTCGAGGCCCGGCGCCGGGACGGGAGCGCACGGCTGCTGGCCCGACGGATCGACGCGGAGCCGCTGGAGCGACTGGTGCTGCTCGGTGACCTCAACGGCACGGTCCAGGACCGCGGCCTCGGCCCCGTCACCTCCCGACTGGCCGCCCCGGAGCGGGGGTTCGCCCTCAGCTGGCCCGCCTCCCTGCCCGTCGCCCGGATCGACCAGGTCCTCGCGCGGGCGGCGGCCGTCACCCGGATCGAGGCGCTCCCGGCCACCGGCAGCGACCACCTCCCGGTCCTCGCCCACCTGCGCTCCGACGCCCGGTGACCGGTGCCGGGGGCGGGCCCGCACGGTGCTGCCGGGGGTACGCACGGTGATGCCAGGGGCGCGCCCGTACCGCCCCGGCGTGAGTACCACCGGACCCCGGACTGAGTACCCCGGCCCATCCGCCGGGCGGGCACCGGACGGTCTGATGGACCCATGCTCCCCGTCATCCGGCGCACCACCCGCGCCCACCACGTCACCCTCGCGGGCACCGCTCTGGCGGGTGCCCTCCTCCCGCTCGTCGTCGGCGTCCTGCTGGCCCGCGCCGCCTCGGGCGACCCGATGGCGCCCGTCAGCACCTTCGTCACCGGCGTCGGGGCACGCGGGCCCGCCCGCCCGGGGGCGTGGCGGTACGCCGGGCGCGACGCCCTGCGCCGGACCCGGCGACCGCTGCGCCGCGCGCGTCTGCTCCGTCGCGCCGCCTGACGCACCGGCTCATCCCACCGGGTGCGGCCGGGGCGTCCGCGGCCGGTCGAACTGGGTCCGGTACAGCTGCGCGTACCGGCCGTCGGCGGCCAGCAGTTCGTCGTGCGTGCCGCGCTCCGCGATCCTCCCCTCCTCGACCACCAGGATCAGATCGGCGTGGCGCACGGTCGACAAACGGTGCGCGATCACCAGGGCGGTCCGCCCGCGCAGCGCCTCCGTGAGCGCCTCCTGGACGGCGGCCTCGGCCGTGGAGTCCAGATGGGCGGTCGCCTCGTCCAGTACCACCACCCGCTGACGGGCCAGCAGCAGCCGCGCGATGGTCAGCCGTTGGCGCTCACCGCCGGAGAGCCGGTAGCCGCGTTCGCCCACCACCGTGTCCAGCCCGTCCGGCAGCGACGCGACCAGACCGTCGAGCCGTGAGCGCCGCAGCGCGTCCCGGATCTCCTCCTCGGTGGCGTCCGGCGCGGCCAGCAGCAGATTGGCGCGGACCGACTCGTGGAAGAGGTGGCCGTCCTGGGTCACCATGCCGACCGTCGCCCGCAGTGCCGCGCCGGTCAACTCCCTCACGTCCACCCCGCCGATCCGCACCGCGCCCGTGTCGGCGTCGTACAGCCGGGGCAGCAACTGGGCCAGCGAGGACTTGCCGGCGCCCGAGGAGCCGACGATTGCCACCGTCTGCCCGGCCTCGGCGCGGAACGACACGTCGTGCAGCACCCTCTCCCCGCCACGGGAGTCCAGTCGGGCCACCTCCTCCAGCGAGGCCAGCGACACCTCGCCCGCCGCCGGATAGGCGAACGACACCCCGTCGAACTCGATCGGCACCGGTCCGTCGTCGAGCCCCCGCGCGTCGGGCCTCTCGGCGATCAGCGGTTTCAGGTCGAGGACCTCGAAGACCCGCTCGAAGCTCACGAGCGCGCTCATCACCTCGACCCGCGCCCCGGCGAGCGCGGTCAGCGGGGCGTAGAGCCGGGTCAGCAGCAGGGCGAGCGCCACGATGTCGCCCGGCTCCAGGGAGCCGCGCAGGGCGTAGAGGCCGCCGAGGCCGTAGACCAGCGCCAGGGCGAGCGCCGAGACGAGGGTGAGCGCGGTGAGGAACGCGGACTGGGCCATCGCGGTCCGCACCCCGATGTCGCGGACCCGGCGCGCCCGCTCGGCGAACGCCGCCGACTCCGCCCCGGGCCGCCCGAAGAGCTTGACGAGCGTGGCGCCGGGGGCGGAGAAGCGTTCCGTCATCCGGGTGCCCATCGCCGCGTTGTGCGCCGCCGCCTCCCGTTGCAGTCCCGCCATCCGGGCGCCCGTCCGCCGGGCCGGTACCACGAAGGCGGGCAGCAGGACGAGCGCCAGCAGCGTGATCCGCCACGAGATGCCCACCATCACCGCCAGCGTGAGGGCCAGCGTCACCACGTTGGCGACCACCCCGGACAGCGTGTTGCTGAAGGCCCGTTGGGCGCCGATCACGTCGTTGTTCAGCCGGCTGACCAGCGCGCCGGTCCTGGTCCGGGTGAAGAAGGCGACCGGCATCCGCTGTACGTGGTCGAAGACCGCGGTGCGCAGGTCGAGGATCAGCCCTTCGCCCAGCGTGGCGGAGAACCAGCGGGTGACCAGCCCGAGTCCGGCCTCCGCCACCGCGATCACCGCGATGAGCAGCGCCAGGCGGGTCACGGTGGAGGAGGAGCCGTCGTGCACGATCGTGTCGACGACCCGTCCGGCCAGCATGGGGGTGGCCACCGCGAGCAGCGCCCCGGCGACGCTCACCACGAGGAACCAGGTCAGGGCGCGTCGGTGCGGCCGGGCGAAGGCGAGGACGCGGCGCACGGTGGCCCGCGAGAAGGGGCGGTGGTCCTGTGGGGCGTTGATCACGCTCTGCAGCGACGACCACGCCGTGATGTCCATGCTCATGGAGGCTCCGTGTTCGGCGGGGCGGGCGCGCGGGCCGGTATGCCCGCGATCCGCGCCGCCGGGGCGGACGGCCCCGGCGGATGGATCGCACGGTAGAACCTCAAGCATTGTCGAGGTCAAGGGCGCCCCCGCCTGACGAGCCGCCCGCCCATCGGCGAAACGCAGGGCCGAACGTCCCGCCGGCCCCCGTGCCGCCCGAACGGGCCCGCAGCGCGCCCCGTGCGGCCCGGTGCGACGCTGGGAATCCGTCGCCGCACGGGGGCGGGGACAGGGACGGGAAGGACCGCAGGGTGCGCATCGATCTCACGGGCAAGAAGGCCGTCGTCACCGGTTCCTCGCAAGGCATCGGCCTGGCCGTCGCCACCGGGCTGGCCGCCGCAGGCGCCGCCGTCGTGCTGACCGGGCGCAACCGGGAGCGCCTGGACGCGGCGTCGGAGACCGTACGCGCCGCCGCACCGGACGCGGACGTGGAGGCGGTCGCCTGCGACCTGGTCACGGACGAGGGGGCGGACCGGCTGCTGGCGGCCGTGCCCGCCGCCGACGTCCTGGTGAACAACCTGGGCATCTTCGGCTCCCGGCCGCCGCTGGAGATCACCGACGAGGAGTGGCGCACCTACTTCGACACCAACGTGCTCAGCGCCGTGCGGCTCGTGCGGCGCTACCTGCCCGGTATGAAGGAGCGGGGCTGGAGCCGGGTGCAGAACATCGCCAGCGACTCGGCGATCGTCATCCCGGCGGAGATGATCCACTACGGCATGTCCAAGACCGCCCTGCTGGCCGTCTCGCGCGGCTTCGCCAAGGAGGCGGCCGGCACCGGCGTGACCGTGAACACGGTGATCGCGGGACCCACCCACACGGGCGGGGTCGAGGACTTCGTGTACGAGCTGGTCGACAAGGACCTCCCGTGGGAGGAGGCCCAGCGCGTGTTCATGCGGCGGCACCGCCCGCAGTCGCTCCTCCAGCGCCTCATCGAGCCCGAGGAGATCGCCCACCTGGTGGTCTACCTCAGCTCCGCGCAGGCGTCCGCCACCACGGGGGCGGCGGTGCGGGTCGACGGCGGGTACGTGGACTCCATCGTGCCGTGATCACCCGACCCCGACCCGACCCGACCCCGCCCCGCCGCCGGGAGCGGGCCGCCGTCCCCGGAAGCGGCGCGGGTGGAGCGGGCCTCCGTCACCCGGGCCCCGGCGGGGGAGAGCGGGCCGGGCGCATGGCCGGGGCTGGCATGATCGAGGGATGGACGAACGCATGATCGCCGCGTGTGACGGGGCGTCGAAGGGGAATCCCGGGCCCGCCGCCTGGGCGTGGGTGGTCGCCGACGCCGAGGGGAACCCGGTCCGCTGGGAGGCCGGGCCGCTGGGCACCGCCACCAACAACGTGGCCGAGCTGACCGCCCTGCGCTCGCTGCTGGAGTCGACCGACCCGGCGGTGCCCCTGGAGGTGCGGATGGACTCGCAGTACGCGATGAACGCGGTGACCAAGTGGCTGCCGGGCTGGAAGCGCAACGGCTGGAAGACCTCCGGCGGCAAGCCGGTCGCCAACCAGGAACTGGTGGTGCGGATCGACGCGCTGCTGTCCGGGCGCACCGTGCGGTTCCAGTACGTGCCGGCGCACCAGGTGGACGGCGACCCGCTGAACGCGCTCGCCGACCAGGCCGCCAGCGAGGCGGCCGTCACACAGGTCGCGGCCGGGACCGTCCACGGCGCGACCGCGCTGCCGGTGCCCGCACCCGCCCGGTCGGCCAGGGGCGGCCCGGCGCCGAAGGCGAAGCAGGGGGCCGCGTCCGGCGGGACGGCCCGCACCCCGCGCACGGGCGGGACGATCCGCGCCAAGTTCGCGGGCCGGTGCCGTTGCGGGAAGCCGTACGCTGCCAAGGACACCATCGCCAAGAACCCCGACGGCTGGGGTCACCCGGAGTGCCGCACGGCGACCGTCTGACGCGGCCGTCCCCCGGCGGGCTCTTCCCCGGCGGGGTGTCACGCGTGCGCGGACGTATCAGACGTCGGCCCAGACCAGGCGTCCCGCCAGGGCCGCGCTGGTGCCCCAGCGCTTCGACAGCGCCTCCACGAGCACGAGGCCCCGGCCGTGCTCGGACAGTCCCTCCGCCCGCTCCGCGCCCTCGCCGCGCGCCGCCCCGGCGGTCGGCCAGGACGCCGCACCCCTCGCCCCGGCGTCGCCGCCGGACGGTTCCGCGTCGGCGGGCGGCCGGGGCGAGGGGAGGCGCCCCCGGCCCCGGTTCCAGACGCAGATCCGCACGCCGTCGCCCGAACGGAGCAGTCGGCAGCGGATCCGCCGGGTGCCGGTGTGCTGGAGCGCGTTGGCGACCAGTTCCGTCACGATCAGCGACGCCGCTTCGACGCGCTCCGCGGGCTCCCCCCACGCGCGCATCGCCTCGCGGACCCGGTGACGCGCCTCGGGCACCGCGCGGGGCACCCGGGGCGCGCACCAGCTGTGAGCCGCACCGCTCCCCGTGGCGCGCGGCGCATGTTTCCCACCAGTAGCTATTTCCGGCATGTACGTACTGTCCGCGCAAAGGGCATACTTTGCAAGCGACAGAATGTGCGACGCTCCGCATCGGGGCCGACCGAGCGAGGCGTGCGCGATGAGAGCCCGATCCGGCCCCACCCTGGAGCACCGCGTCCTCGCGGCCCGGCTGCGGATGATGCGGGAACGCGCCGGAGTGCCGCTCGCCGACGCCGCCCGCGCCCTGGACGCCCACCCCGCCACGGTGCGCCGCATCGAACGGGCCGAGACGGGCCTCGACGCCCGCCAGGTGGAGGCCCTGCTCGCGCGCTACGGTGTTCCGGAGGCAGAGGCCGCATCGGTCCTTGCCCGCCTCGGTGCCGCGAACCTGCCCGGCTGGTGGCACCGGTGGCGCGACGCCATGGAACCCTGGCAGTTCGACGTCATCGGCATGGAGTCCTCCGCCGGACTCGTCCGGACCTGGCACCCGGCCCTGGTGCCCGAACTGCTCCGCACCCCCGCCTACGCGGCGGCCCTCCACCGGACGGCGTACCCCGACGACACCGCCGCCCGCCTGGAGCGCCGCCTCGAACTGCTCCACGAACGGCAGGCCCGGCTGCACGCCCGCGGCGCCGCGCTCTGGGCGCTGCTGCCCGCCGCGGCCCTCCACACCGACGTCGGCGGACCCGCCGTCATGGCCCGGCAGCGTGCGGCCCTGGACGAGGCGGCGGCGCGGGTACCCCGTCTGACGGTGCAGGTCGTCCCGCTCGACCACCCGCCCCATCCGCTCACCGGCTCGCCGCCGCTCCACCTGCTACGGGTGCCCGCCCCGGAGATCGGCGACCGCGCCGTCGTGGAGACACCCGGCATCCGGATCGACGTGTTCGACGACCCGGACACCGTCAACCAGCACCGCAGCCGCCTCGACGCGGCCTGCGCCGCCGCTCCGCCGCCCGGAACCCCGCTCCCGCACCGCTGCTGACCCGCGCCCCGGGATGCGCGGCCCGGCCCGTGCGGGGAGCGTGGGGGAGTGGTGCGGCAACCGAGCAGGGCCCAGTGGATCCCCGGCTTCGTCATCGTGCTGGCCGTCGTGATCGACCTCGTGACGCCGGCCGACGTGACGTCGGCGCCGTTGCTGACCGTCGCCCCCGTCGCCGCCGCCCCGCTGCTGCGGCCCCGGGGGGTCGTCGCGGTGGGGCTGATCTCGATGGCGGTCCACGCGGTCCTCGCGCACGTCGACGGCACCTTCGGCTGGCGCGCCGGCGTCGCCAACCAGCTCACCCTGGCGGCCGTGACCGTTCTGGCCGTGGTCATCAACCGGACACTGGCGCGACGGGACGCCTCCACCCGCAGGGCGAGGCAGGTCGCCGCCGTCGCCCAGCGGGCCGTGCTGCCCCCGCCGCCCGCCCGCATCGGCCCCCTGACCGTCGCCGCCCGCTACGTGCCCGCCGAGGACGAGGCGATGATCGGCGGGGACCTCTACGTCGCCCAGGCCACGCCGTGGGGCACCCGGGTGATGGTCGGCGACGTCCGCGGCAAGGGGCTCGGCGCCGTCAGCGCGGTCTGCTCCGACATCGGCGCCTTCCGCTACGCCGCCGACGAGTCCGAGAACCTGCCCGCCCTCGTGGACGCGCTGGAACGGGCGCTGTCGCGCGAGGGGGACCGCCGGGGCGGTCTCGAGGACGTGGAGGGCTTCACCACCGCGCTCGTCGCCGAGTTCGCCCCCGACCTCAGCACCGTGCGCATCGTCAACCGCGGCCATCCGCCGCCCGTCCTCCTCGACGACCGCGGGCGCGCGACCCTGCTCGTGCCGAGCGCCGAGGCGCCGCCGCTCGGCATGGGCGGACTCGGCGCCTGGCCCGCCCCCGTCGACACCTTCGACTTCCCGCCGGGCGCCACGCTGATCTGCTACACCGACGGTGTCAGCGAGTCGCGCGACACCGCGGGCGTCTTCTACGACGCCGCCGAACGGCTGCCGCTGCTGCTGCGCCGCCGCCGCGCCCTCGGTGACTCCACGTCACCGTCGCAGATCCTGGACGCCCTCGTCCACGACGTCCGCCGCCACACCGGCGGACGCCCCCAGGACGACCAGGCCATGCTCGCGCTGCACCGGGAGACGGCCCCTCGGCCGCCGTCCTGAGAAACCGCTCCTTCGTCACCCGTACGAGCGAAAACACACCGTTCCGACGCGAGTACGCACCGTGACGACGGACCATCCCCGTAGCGGGATGCCGAGGGTCTCCCGTACGCCGACGAGTGCGCCGGGCCACCGCATACGGGAACGCGTGCGGGAAAGAGCCCGAAAAGCGGCTCCCGGTGGTTTCGGTTCCGTTTACGCGGTCACCCGACGCCTACGGACCGAATACCGAACCCGAGCACCGGAAGTGGGAGTCATGCGGAACGGAACCATGCAGAGCGGGGCCGTGCACGACGGAGTCACGGTCGAAGGGACGGGGGACAACTGGCGGAGTCTCGCGGCCTGCCGCGAGGTCGACCCGGACCTGTTCTTCCCCATCGGCAGCACCGGGCCGTCTCTGGTGCAGGCCGAGGACGCCAAGGCGGTCTGCCGGACCTGCCCGGTCCAGGAACAGTGCCTGCGCTGGGCGATGGAGAACGGCCAGGACTTCGGCGTCTGGGGAGGCCTCGGCGAGGACGAGCGGCGCGCCCTCAAGCGCCGTACCCGCAGGCAGGCGGAGCGGCAGGCGCGGTGAGCCGGGGCCACCGCGCCCCGGCCGCCGGCCCGCGCACGACGCCGGCGGCCGCGGAACCCCGCCGGGCGAGATGCCGGGCCGCAGAACGGGTAGACGGGGAACCATGGACACCACGGGTTGGCTCATCCTCGGCGCGGCCCTCGCGCTGATCACCATGGCGGTGGCGGCAGTTCTGTTCGTACGCGTCGTACGGGCCAGGAAACTGCTCACCGACGCGGGCATCCCGCTCCGCGACAAGGCCCTGTTCTGGGCCTCCCTCGTCTACACCGTCTCGCCGGTCGACCTGATCCCGGACCCGGTGTACCTCGACGACATCGGTTTCCTGCTGCTGGCCCTGCGCTCCCTGCACTCCGCCGCCCGCGCCGCCGGCATCGGCGGGCGCGCGGACCTGCCGGGCGGCCGGCGCAAAGAATCGGCGGCCGACGGCAACCTTCTGACCCCCGGCAGCAACTGACGTCACGTAACCCGCCCCCGGCCGAAGGTGCGTACCGTGACTCCCTCCCGCTCCGCCCCCCACCCGCGCGGCAGGCGTCGCCGCAGCGGTCGGACCCGTGTGATCGTCAGCTCCCTCGCCGCCGGACTGCTCGCGGCGGGCGGCCTGGTCGCCGCCGGACAGACCTCCCACGCGGCGACCGCCCGGCAGGCGGAAGCCCTGGACCGCGGCGTCGTCAGCGTCCACACCGAGAGCGGCAACCTGGTCAGCTGGCGATGGCTCGGCACCGACCCGGACGACGTCGCCTTCAACGTCTACCGCGCCGGCACCAAGGTGAACGCCACCCCCGTCACCGGGTCGACCGATTACTTCCACTCCGGCGCGCCGGCCACCGCCGACTACACCGTCCGCGCGGTCGTCGGCGGCGTCGAGCAGGCCGACTCCGTGCACGCGGTGCAGTTCCGCGCCGGATACAAGGACGTGGCCATCAGCCCGCCCGCCGGAGGCACCACCCCCGACGGGGTCGCCTACACCTACGAGGCCAACGACGTCTCCGTCGGCGACCTCGACGGGGACGGCGCGCTCGACTTCGTACTGAAGTGGCAGCCCACCAACGCCAAGGACAACTCGCAGTCCGGCTACACGGGCAACACGATCGTCGACGGAGTCCGGCTCGACGGCACCCGGCTCTGGCGCGTCGACCTCGGCCGCAACATCCGCTCCGGCGCCCACTACACGCAGTTCCAGGTGTACGACTACGACGGCGACGGCCGTGCCGAGGTCGCCATGAAGACGGCGGACGGCACGGTGGACGGCACGGGCAAGACGATCGGCAGCACGTCGGCCGACCACCGCAACTCCTCCGGCTACGTGCTGACCGGACCCGAGTACCTCACCATGTTCGACGGGCGGACCGGGGCGGCCATGGGCTCCGTCGACTACGTGCCCGCGCGCGGCACCGTCTCCTCCTGGGGCGACTCGTACGGCAACCGCGTCGACCGCTTCCTCGCCGGGACCGCCTACCTCGACGGCGCCCGGCCCTCGCTGATCATGGCGCGCGGCTACTACACGCGTACGGTCGTCGCCGCCTGGGACTGGCGAGGCGGCGCCTTCACCCGCCGGTGGACCTTCGACACCAACAGCTCCACCAACACCGGCAAGGGCTACGACGGCCAGGGCAACCACCAGCTGTCGGTGGCCGACGTGGACGGCGACGGCAAGGACGAGATCGTCTACGGCGCGATGGCAATCGACGACAACGGCGGCGGCCTGTGGACCACGAAGAACGGCCACGGCGACGCCCAGCACGTCGGTGACCTCGACCCGTCCCGGCCGGGCCTGGAGGAGTTCAAGGTCGACGAGGACAGCTCCAAGCCGTCGTCCTGGATGGCCGACGCGAAGACCGGCACGATCATCTGGTCCACCCCCGCTTCCGGCGACAACGGCCGGGGCGTCAGCGGCGACATCTGGTCCGGCAGCCCCGGCGCGGAGTCCTGGTCCTCGGCGGTCTCCGGCATCCGCTCTCCGTCCGGCGCGGTCGTCGCCGACCGCAAGCCCTCCAGCACCAATTTCCTCGCCTGGTGGGACGGTGACACCACGCGGGAACTGCTCGACTCCACCCACATCGACAAGTACGGCACCTCCGGCGACACCCGGCTGCTGACCGCCGCCTCGGTGCACGCCAACAACGGCACCAAGGCGACCCCCGCGCTCTCCGGCGACATCCTCGGCGACTGGCGCGAGGAAGTCGTCTGGCCCACCACGAACAACACCGCGCTACGGATCTACTCCACGCCGTACGAGACCGGCACGAAGATCACCACGCTCCTCCACGACACCACCTACCGCACCGCCCTCGCCTGGCAGAACACCGCCTACAACCAGCCGCCGCACCCGAGCTTCGCCCTCGGCTCCGGGACCGCGCCGCGTCCGGTCATCCACACTCCCTAGCCGGACCGGGAGCGACGTACCGGATGCGCCGGCGAGGCGGCGGCCGCGGACGGTCGTGTCCCGGCCGCCGCCCGTGCGACGGCAGGTCCCCCGGGGAGTCTCCGGGGAGAGCCACTGCCGGGACGGGGCCTTGCGCCGCGCCGCGTCGGCGGTCATGCCCACGCGCCGCCCGTCGACACCAGCCGTTCGATCACCTCGGGATCCAACGCCGGGTTCGCCGCGGCGGGGTGGGCCAGTTCCTCGTCGGCGAGCAGCTCCGTCAGCCGCGCCCGCGGAAGAGCCGGGTGGCGCGCCAGTGCGGCCCGCACGGCGGGGTCCGTGTCGCGGGTCAGGCGCTCCACGGTGGCAGGGGCGGTACGGGGATCGCGGGCGGCCAGGGCCCGGACCTCGGGGTCGTCGTGGTCGGCGAAGACCGACAGACCGGTGGTGGGGAAGTTCGGCCGGGTGATCAGGCGTGCGCGGTCCGCGCCGTCGTGCTCCACGAAGACCCGCAGCAGCAGCGCGGAGGGGGCGTCCGGATGGATGTGGGCCAGCAGAGCGCGTACGCCGGGATCGTCGTCGGCGGCCAGCCGCTCCACGAGGTCGGGCGGCAGGAAGCGGTCCCGGGCCGCACTGCGGCGCAGCAGCGGGTGGGCGGAGTCGGCGTCCCGGCGGACCTCGTGGGGATCCCGGGGGAGGGGGGACACGGGCCACCAGTAAACGCCGTTGTCCGCCGGTATGGCGTAGTCGACGGCGGCCCGTTCCTGCTCGCTCAGCGCCGGATGCACGGACAGCGCGAGCCGGACCCGGGGGTCGGGATCGGTGGCGAGCGTCCGGCGCTCGTCGGCCCGGAGATCCGGGCGGTGCGCGACGGCCTCGCGTACCGCCGGGTCGGGATCGGCGGACAGGAGGACCACCACGTCGTGGGGCAGCGTCGGGTTACCGGCGATCACGTGCCGCTCCCTCTCGGCGACCGGGGCGGTGAGGACGCTGTCCACGACCGTTCTGCTGAGGGCCTGGTGCATCAGCATGTGCAGGCGCGCGTGGCACGCACGGGCGGGCAGTTCCCGCTCCACCCACGCCGGGTCCTCGCTCCGCAGATGCGCCCGCGCCCGCTTCCTGACCTCTTCGTCGGTGTCCGCCAGCAGGGCGGTCCGTGTGACGGCGGGCAGCCCGCTCCAGAACCCCACCCCCCAACGGCGGACCCCGGCGACCGGATGGGTGGCCAGGCCTCGGTACAGCCCGGGGGACATCTGCTCGTAGAGCGGGCCGCCGAGAAGGTCCCCCTCGTACGTGAGCATCATGTGGACGACCACGTCGTCCGGCAGCGGTGCGGGCCTGCCCCCGCCCGGCACCTTGGGAGCCTCGGCGAGGTGGGCGCGGACGAGCCACTCCGGATCGTCGACCAGGCGGGCCCGCTGGGCGGGATCGACGTGCGGGTTGCGGGCGAAGAACGAGCGGGTGCGGGTGTCGGGATGCCTGAGCACGGCCTCCACCACCGTGTCGGGCAGGACGCGGTCCCGGCACAGCACCATCCGCACCGCCGGCGGACCGTCGGCGAGCAGGCGCAGCAGCACGTCCGGTGACGAGGACGGATTCAGGGCCACCCCGGCGAGCCGCCGTGCGGGCAGATCGGCGGCGTCCCAGATGTCCTGAGGCGTAGGCATGCGTGGCAACTCCCTCGTGACGACGGCTTTCTGACACCGTCGGGCCGCGACCCTACCGGGAAACCCGCAGGTGGGCGCGGTTCCCTCAGGAAACGTCGGACGCTCGGTCGAGTGCGGCGAGCGCGGCGGCGGCCTCCTCCCGCCGGGGACTGCTGAGCGCGGCGAGCGCCTCGCGTGCCGCGAGCAGGGTCTGCCGGGTCTCGGAATGCCCGAGGGCCTTCAGCACATGACCGAGGTCGAGGCGCGCCGACGCGGCCCACACCGGCATGTGCGCCGCCTCGAAGGCGGTGAGGGCATGCCGCAGCGGCGGCTCGGCCTCGGCGCCGCGGCCGAGGGCCGCGAGGTCGTTGCCGAGCTGCTGCAGCACGAACGCGAGGTACAGCCCGATCAGTTCGTCCGGCCGGCCGGGCACCCCCGCGCGGCAGATCCGTTCGGCGCGGCGATGGATGCCTAGGGCCTCCTCGGCCCGGCCGGTCTGGCGCAGCAGGGTGCCGAGGGTGTTGAGGATCGTCAGCTCGGCCAGCCGGGCGTGGGCACAATCCACGGAGGCGAGGCAACGGGCCGCTTCCCGCAGGCGGCCGTGGGCCTCCTCCGACCGGCCCATCCGCTGGAGCGCGCCCGCGCCGTACCCGAGGGCCCATCCCTCCTGGAGGCCGTCCTCGCACGCGCGGGCCGCCGCGAGGGCGGCGTCGGCGGTCCTCAGCGCGGCACGGGGGTCGTGGACGCACATGTTGTAGGCCCAGGCGAGGTAGTTGAGGTGGACCGCCTCCTCCCGTCCGCCGCCCAGCAGGCGGGCCGCTGCGGAGGAGCACCGGAACACCTCCACCCACTGCTCCCAGTGCTGGTTGAGGTCGGAGAACCAGTGCATCGCCTCCGCCGCGTCCAGCACCTCCCGGTATAGCCCGATGTCGAGGGCGCGGCCCAGCGCCGCGACCCACTGGGCGCGTTCCGCCTCCAGCCAGGCCCGCGCCTCCTCCCGGCCGACCGGCGCCGACGCTGGATCCGGGTCGCCGGGGGGCGTGTTCCCGAGGTGGTCGGCGTCGAAGTGCAGTGCGGCGGCGGTGGCCCGGCGCACCATCCACCGCGCCGTCCGGTCCAGGGCCGCGTCCCGCGCTCCGGGGACGTCCTCGGCGGCGAGCTGCTCGGCCGCGTAGAGCTTGAGCAGATCGTGGAACCGGTAGCGCTCCTCGACGGCGTCGCTCTGCAACAGCCCCGCGTCGGTCAGCTCCTCGGCGCGCACGACCGCCTCCTCGTACGACAGACCGGTGAGCAGCGCGCCGGTCTCGGGTCCGAAGTCCCCTCCGGCGGCCAGCGAGGCGCGCCGCAGGAAGAGCTGCGAGGCGGGCGGGAGTTGACGGTAGGAGAGTGCGAAGGCGGCGCGTACGCCCAGACTGCCCGCCCGGAGTCCGTCCAGTCGGCGGCCCTCGGCGGCGAGGCGGACGACGAGCTTCGCCAGGCGCTCGTGCGGCCGGCTGAGGAGTCGCTGGCCGGCGATCCGGACGGCCAGCGGCAGGTGCCCGCACAGGTCGGCGAGGTCGCGCGCGGCCTGCGCCTCCGCCGCGACGCGCCCCTGACCGACGATCTGCGCCAGGAGCTCCACCGACTCCTCCCGCCGCAGCAGGGCCAGGTCGCTGCGGTGGACCGACTCCAGCCCCGCCAGCGACTGACGGCTGGTGACGAGGGCCCAGGAAGGGCCGGTGCCGGGCAGCAGCGGCCTGACCTGGTCCTCGTCGGCGGCGTTGTCCAGCAGGAGCAGCAGACGCCGGTCGGCGGTCAGCGACCGCCACAGCCCCGCCCGGTCGTCGGTGCCGGCCGGAATCGTGGCGTCCGCCACCCCCACCGCGGCCAGCAGCCGGGCCAACGCGTCCCGGACCGTGACCGGTTCGGGCTCCATGCCGTGCAGGTCGAGGGCGAACCGCCCGTCGGGGAAGTCCGGGGCGAGGAGGTGGGCCGCGTGCACCGCGAACGCGGTCTTGCCCAGGCCCGGTTGCCCGGCGACCACGGTGACACCGGGCAGGCCGGGACGCGGACCGCGCACCAGCTCCAGCAGCCGGGCGAGCGCGGGGCCCCGCGCCGTGAAGTCGGGGATGTCGCGCGGCAGCGCCAGGGCGACGTGAGAGGGCGGTCCGGCAGCCGTCCGAGGACGGGGGCGGCCCGCGGCGGCGGATTTCTCCAGGTCCGCCGCCCCCTCCTCGTCAAGGTCCAGCGCTTCGGCCAGCGCCCGGACCGTGCCGCGCTGCGGGCCGCGGGTACGCCCGCGCTCCATGTCGGCCAGCGCCCGGACGCTCACTCCGGCGGCGTCCGACAGCGCCTCCTGGCTCAGCCCGGCCGCGGTCCGCAGCAGACGCAACCGCTGTCCGAAGTCCCCCGTC
Source organism: uncultured Streptomyces sp. (assembly GCF_947488945.1). GTDB lineage: Bacteria > Actinomycetota > Actinomycetes > Streptomycetales > Streptomycetaceae > Streptomyces. The sequence goes on along the minus strand of NZ_CANLBS010000020.1, from coordinate 118,703 downwards.
GCAGGCGTGCCGACGCGCACCGTGGCGTCCCCCGTCGTCCGGCCCGTACGGATGCGGGCCCCCCGGCAGAAGTATGCGGGACGGTACTTCTGCCGGGAGAACCGCCTGGGAGGCCGCGCCCGGAAGTGATCGACTGAGGGCGGACGCGGGGTGCCTCACCCGGTGCACGCGATCCGGTCGAGGCGCCACCGCGGTGAACGGATCCGCGGCGGTGACGGAGCCGGCGCGGAACCGGGGGCGGCCACGGACCGGCCACGGCCGCGTACGCGCCCAGCCCTCGACACGGGAAGACCGACGCACCCCTCCACCGCTCAGCACGCCCACGCAGCACGACGACCCACGGGCCGACGGCACTTTCGAGCCGCGGTCCCGAACCACCCACGGGGGAACCTCCATGAACCTGCACACCACGCGCCGCCCGCTGATGCTCGCCGTCGCGGGCACGGCCCTCGTCCTGTCCCTCACCGCCTGCCAGGCCGAAGGGGACTCCGGGCCGGCCGCCGCGGCGGCCTCCTCGCCGGGCACGACCGGCGGCGAGAACGCCCCTACGTCCGACGCGGCGGACGCGTCCGACGCCGAGCCCTCGGCGGCGGCGAAGGACACGACGGGCAGCGCGGCCTCCACCGGAGGGGAGACCGCGGCGTCGACCGGCACGAAGGGGACGCGGGCGGGCACGACCGCCCCGGTGTGCACCGCCGGGGACGTGGACGTCACCGCGGCGAAGCAGGACGGTCCGCCCTACACCCACCTCGTCCTCACGGCCAAGAACACCTCCGCACGCTCCTGCCGGCTGGCGGGCTACCCGCACCTCCAGTTCCTGGAGAGCCACAAGCAGGACGCACCGGCGGTGGCCAAGAGCAAGCCGGCCACCCCGGTCGTGCTCGCGCCGGGCGCGCCTGCGTACGCCCTGGTGAAGCTGTCCGACGGCGGGGTCGACGAGGAGAACGAACCCGTCTCGGCGTTCTCCCTGACGCTGGAGGGCGACGACGACACGGTCATCGCCGTCACCGCTCCCGGCGGCGACGGCGTCGCGGTCGATCCGGCACGGGCCCTCACCGGCTACTGGACCCCGGAACTCCGCAACGGCGCCGACGACTTCTAGCCGATGAGGCCGTGAAGCGGCGACGCGTGGGCCGCCCGCCCACGGCGGGCGGCCCGCCGCCGACAGCGGCGTGGGGGTGGTGGCGGTCGTTGTGCTCGCCGGCTCCCCGCCTCGTGCTTCGCGCCGGGCGACGCGAGCCCGAAGGCGTCTGCGCGGTAGCAGGCACCGTCGTCGGTGATGCTCCTCTCCACACGGGTGATGTTTCGGCGCCCGATCGGCGGGCGCGGCCTCCCGGCGAGAGGGGGTGCGCCGGCGTGGGTCATACCTCGCCCACGAAGAAGCCGGTGCCGGCGACTGCCAGCAGCAGGTAGCCGCACGGGAAGGCGATGTTGTGGAAGACCCGCGCGCGGACGTGCGCCACCACCGCGCCGACGAAGAACGCGGTCAAGCCGATTCCTGCCGCCAGACCCACCCGGGGGACCCCGAGAAGCCCCAGGAGAAGGCCGGCGGCGCCCAGGAGTTTGGCGGTGGCCAGGTACGGCACCGCGGCCGGGGGGAGCCGAACCTCTGCGGAGTTCGCCAGCACGAACGGTGCCTTCGCGTAGTCGGCGATCGCGATGAACCCGTTCGCGACGACGCACCCGACAGTGGCGATGATCAGTACGGAGCTCACGAGTCGTACGACCCCCCGACGGTGAACGGCTCCGCCGGAACAGGTGCTCCCACGGCTCGGCCGATCAGGTCTCGCGGCCGAGCGGCTTGCGGCAGCCCCGCCGTGTGGGCCCGCCCCGGGGGCAAGACCGTCCGGAGGGAGGCGAACACCCTCACTCCGTGCGACCGGACCTCTGCCGTGCCGCTGTCGGCGCGGAACCGCACCATCGGTAGGCTCATGACGTCGTCATCTCCTCGGGTTGCGAACAGGGAATGGGTTGCACCGACCGTCCTGACGTTCGCCAGCCTCGAAAGGTGACACCCATGCCGATCACGGTCGAGGAATTCGAGACCGCACGACCGCATCTGCTGTCGGCTGCCCACCGCCTGCTCGGCTCGGCCCACGACGCCCAAGACGCCGTCCAGACAGCATGGTTGCGGGTCACGGCCGCACGATCCGCGCCATCGATCGAGAACCCGTCAGCCTGGCTCACCACCGTCACCGCCAGAATCTGCTGGGACGAGCTGCGTGCCCGACGCCGCCGCGGCGAAGTCCCTCTGCTCGCGGACGCCGTCCCGGCGGCGCAACTGGCTGCGGACGAAGCGATCCTCCGCGCGGAAGACGTCTCCCGCGCGCTCATGGTCCTGCTGAACCAGTTGACCCCGTCCCAACGCGTCGCGTACGTCCTGCATGACCTGTTCTCCGTACCGTTCGACCAGGTTGCGCACGTGCTGGGCGGGACAGCGACCGGTGCCAGGAAGCACGCCAGCAGGGCCCGGCAGCGTCTCGAAGGCGCCCAGGACGTCGCGGAGCGGAACAGCCGGCCGGACCAGCAGATCGTCGAAGCCTTCCTGACAGCGGCCCGGACCGGGGACACGCGCAGAATGATCCAGCTGCTCGCGCCCGACAGCGTCCGCGACGCCGACGCGGCACTCCTCCCTCGCGGAGCCCGCACCACCGTCGTCGGTGCCGTCGACATCGCCGCCGAGACCGTGCACTTCCGCGATCGCGTGCGGGCGGCTTGCAGACTCACCGTCAACGGCAGAGCGGTACATCTCATTGCTCCGGGAGGGCACCCCCTCGCCACGATCGAGGTCAGCACGGCCAACCGGAGGGTCACGAGAATCACGCTGCGATCGGCACGGGCCGACGACCGCATCGCGGCCGCCCTACCGTCAACCATCGGCCGCCGGGCCGGCGCAGCGTGGTGACGTCCGGGGCGCCCGGTGGTCACGTGGGCCGGAGCGCCGGACCGGGAGGCCACCGGACCGGTGTCCGGCGCCCGCACCGCCGATCCGCCCCACCCGCTCGACGTGCCGGCGGAAGCGGCGGCCGCTTGCACCGTCCGGACCCCGAAAGGCGGTCGGGCCGTGCGTCGTTGTTGCCGGGGGCGGCCGACACCACCTCGGGCTTGTACCTGGACGCCGACAGCGGCTTCATGGGCCGGTGGTCCCGCGACCACGTGGCCGCTGATGACGAATCCGAGACGCTGGTCACCTACCTGGAGGGGGTTGCCGACATGATCGAGGCGCCGGGCCTCGCCGTAGGAGACACATCTGGCGTGGTCGACGGGGCGCTGGTGCGGCTCAGCGGCATCGACCCGGAGCGGGAGAACCGCCGGCGGCCCTGGACCGGCTGAGGCGAACGGGCACGGTGACTGCCGGGGGACGGACCGCCGGGCCTCCGCGCCTCGCCCTCCGGGGACGGTCCACCGGAGGGCGACGCCTCCGTGACGTCCGATGAACCCGCTCGACCGGTGCGGGCCTGCCCACGAGAGCCGGGGCCCCGTCCGGACCGCCCCGCCCCTCATGCCGCGCGGGTCACCCGCCGTCGCCCGCCGCTCGTCCCCCGCCCGTCCACGGGTCGCGTCCGGTGAGGCAGTACGGGGCTCCCGAGGGGTCCCGCATCACGCTCCATTCCGGGTACTCCGCCACGAACCCCGCACCGCACTCCTCGTGCCAGTCGCGGGTGGCGGCGATGTCCGTACAGGCCAGGTCGAGGTGGGCGGAGGCGGGGCGCGGTTCGTCCAGTCGTTGCAGCAGGAGTTGGACAGGAGAGTCGATTCCCGCCGGGCGCACCGTGTGGAACTCGGCGAGCGAGTCCGCGCGCGACCGCCAGCCGGTCAGCTCCGCCCAGAACACGACCTCGGCGGCGAACGCGTCCGGTGCCACGTCCAGGCACACCTGATCCGCCCGGCTGACCCCGCCCCGCGGATCGGTGACGACGTCCGGCCGTACGCGCTGTCCGCGCCAGGCCACCACGCAGAACGGCTGGCCGGCGGGGGAGCGGAGCACGGTGAGCCCGGGCGTCCGGGACACCACGGTAGCGCCGAGCGTGACGGCCCGGTCCGCGAACGCCCCGGGGTCGTCCACGGCGAAGTCCGGATGCACCGAACCGGCGGGGCCTGCCACGCCCACGGTCTGCACCACCAGGCAGGGGTCGGCGCCCACGGGCTCCAGGGAGCGGAACTCGCCCCGGTCGCCCCAGGGCGCACCGACCCGGGTGCCGGTGACCGTCGCCCAGAAGGCCGAGGCAGGGTCGGCGTGTGGGGCCGGGCGGTCGACGAAGACGTAGGTCCAGCGGATCACGGTGCCTCCTCGCGGATGCGGGTGGGATACGGGGTGTGGGCGCGGGTGCGGCCGGTTCCCGTGGCGGTGCGGTTCCGGCGCGCGGGTCAGACCGGTTCCGGGGCCACCGCCTGCTGGTACCCCTCGTGGTCGGCGTAGACCCAGGCGATCCGCAAGCACGACTCGCGGAGTGCGTCGAGCCGCCCCTGCCAGTAAGCGGCCCGGTCGTCGTCCACGGCGGCCCACAGGGCGATGTCGTACTCGTCCACCGTCGTGCTGCGGGCCTGCACGTCCCGCAGCACCCGCGCCGGGTCGTGCAGGGCGATGTGCGCGGCCCGCGCGGCGTCCTCGTCGGAGCCGCCCACCTCCGGGCCGGTGGTGGTGAGGGGCGGCGGGTCGTCCTGCTCGCGCACCGCCGCCTCCGCGTACACACCGGTCCCCAGCGCCTGCCACGAGGCGCGGCCGGGGCTGTCGAGCGCGGCGCGTGCGGTCCGTTCGTCCTCGTCGAGACGGGCGCGGAGGAAGGCGACGAGGCCGACGGTCACGACGGTCCTCCTGCGGGGGCGGGGTCGCACGGCCGGTGAACCGCGCGGCCGGGTGTGACGGTATCCATGCGCCCATCCTTCCACCCCGGCGACCGCCCGCCGCCGGACGGGCCCGGCGCGGGCCGCGCCCCCCGGCCGCGCAGAAGCGTCCCGCTCCGCGCCCCGCCCGGACGGCGCTCCTCCGCAGAGGACACCGTCCGCAACGCCACCCGATGGGACGGTTCGGGCCCGGCCTTCATCGCGCGTTCACCCGGTGAACCCGCTCGGGGCATTCCCTTCGCCCGGCCACCGACCCTACGATCGGCGCGATCCCGCACGGCTCGCCCACAGCAGTGGGATCGCATCTCGACAACGTTGTCATCCGTACGGAGGTTTCCAGCCCCATGCCCCCCAGAGCTCCAGTGGCCCGCCACGTCGGCGCCCGCGCGGCCTCCACCGTCCTCGCCGTCGCGCTCGCCGCGGCGGCGCTGCCCGCGGCGACCGCCACGGCCGGGTCCGCCGCCACAGCCGGGTCCGCGGCGGCCGCCGTGCCCGTGGCACACCCCGCCGACCTGGTCGACCCCATGATCGGGACGTCCAACGGCGGGAACACCTATCCCGGCGCCACCCTTCCGTACGGCATGGTCGCCTGGTCGCCCACGAGCACGACCGGCGACCAGACCAGCACGGGCGCGGCGAATGGCTACGAGTACGGGGTCACCCGGATGCGCGGGCTGAGCCTCACCCACGTCAACGGCGCAGGATGCAATCCGGGTGCCGCCGGTGACGTGCCGATCATGCCGTTCGTCGGCGAGGTCACCTCCTCGCCGTCGGCCGACACCAAGGACGCCGTCTACGCCTCGGGCTTCTCGCACGACGACGAGCGTGCCGTTCCCGGGCGTTACACCGTCGGGCTCGACTCCGGCGCCACCGCCGACCTCGCGGTGACCCGCCGCGCGGGCGTCGCCGACTTCGGTTTCCCCGCCGGCGAGGCCGCCAACCTGCTGTTCAGGGTGTCCAATTCGCTCAACGGGAGCGAGGACGCGGAGATCCACATCGACCGCGCCCACCGCAAGGTCACCGGCTCGGTCCTCACCGGGGCGTTCTGCGGCCGGCGCGCCAACGGCGGTGCCAACAACCGCAAGAGCTACTACCGGCTGCACTTCACCGCCTCCTTCGACCGGGACTTCTCCTCGACCGGCACCTGGAAGGACGGCACGCTCGCGCCGGGCACCACCGACAACTCCGGCGGCGAGGGATACGCCACCGGCGCGGACCGGGCCGGACGCGGATCGGGCGGCTGGGTCGGGTTCGACACCTCGACCGACCGGGACGTGCGGATGCGCGTCGGGATCTCCTACGTCAGCCTGGCCGGCGCGGAGGCCAACCTCCGCCAGGAGGTCGCCCCCCGGGCGGACGTGGCCGACGTGGCGCGGGCGGGCCGCGCGGCCTGGGACCGGGAACTGTCCGCGGTGCGGGTGGGCGGTGGCTCCGCGGCACGGCGCACCACCTTCTACACCGCGCTCTACCACGCCCTGCTGCAGCCCAACCTCGTCAGCGACACCGACGGCCGCTATCCCGGTATGGACGGGGCCGCGCACCGGATCGGGCGGGGGCAGGGCGCCCAGTACAGCAACTTCTCCGGCTGGGACCAGTACCGGGCGCAGATCCAGTTGCTGGCCCTGCTCAAGCCGGACGTCGCGGGTGACTTCGCCCAGTCGCTGTACAACTTCGCCCGGCAGAACGGCGGGATCTGGGACCGCTGGGTGCACGTCAACGGCGCCACCCACGTGATGACCGGCGACCCGACGGCCGCGACCCTGGCGACCTTCTACGCCATGGGCGTGCGGAACTTCGACTACCAGGGGGCCTACGCCTCGCTGAAGCGCCAGGCCACCGTGCCCGTCGCCGACGGGCTGAGCGACGCGGGCTGTCCCGGGCAGTGCACCGGTCAACGGCCCAACCTGGCCCAGTACATGGCGTCCGGATACGCGGCTCAGGACGTCTGCCACTGCTGGGGCGGCGCGGCCGAGACGCTGGAGGACGCGGTCGCCGACGCCGCGCTCGGGCAGTGGGCCGAACTCCTCGGCCACGGCGAGGACGCCGCGTACTTCGCGGAGCGCGGACGCTGGTGGCGCAACGTGTTCAACCCGGAGGCCGGCGACGGCGCGGGGACGACGGGCTACATCCAGGCGCGCAACCTCGACGGGAGCTGGGTCACGCCGTTCCAGCCGGGCAGCGACCGGGGCTTCGCGCAGGGCACCAGCGCGACGTACACCTGGATGGTGCCGCAGGACGTGGGCGGACTGGCCGAGGCGATGGGCGGCCGGGAGACCGCCGCGCGCCGGCTGGACGCCTTCTTCCACACGGCGGACGGTTCCTGGTCGGTGAGGGGCGGCGACGCCCTGCGGTACGACCCCACCAACGAACCGGGCATCCACGCCCCCTGGCTGTACAACGCCCTCGGGCAGCCGTGGAAGACGCAGGAGACCGTGCGCGAGATCGTCGACACCGTCTACGGCACCGGTCCGCGGGGTCTGCCCGGCAACGACGACCTCGGCACCATGTCGGCCTGGTACGTCTTCTCCGCGCTGGGGCTGTACCCGCAGAAGCCCGGAAGCGCGTCCCTGCTGCTGGGGACGCCGCTCTTCCCGCGTGCGGTCATCGACCGTCCCCGTGGCGCGGACATCACCGTCGACGCCCCGGCGGCCGACGCGGCGCACCCGTACATCGCCTCCGTGAAGGTCGACGGGCGCGACCGGGACAGGTCCTGGGTCGGCGGGGAACTCCTGCGCCACGGGGGCAGGCTGGACTTCCGGCTGGGCGAGTCCGCGAACACCGGCTGGGCGGTCGGGGAGGCCGGGCTGCCCGAGTGAGCGGACGGCCCGAATTCGCCTTGCGCCGACAGGGATTCGGGGGAGCGGCACACGCCCGGCCGCGCCGCCGGAGGAGGCTCGAGTGGCCTCGCTCCGGTGGTGCGGCGCGGGCGCCTTCGGCGACCCCGCACGCCTTCCGCGCCCCGCCCGCCTCCCGTGCGTGCCTCGGGCGCCGTGCGTCGGCCGGTTCGGACGACAGAATTTATATCGTTGAAAATTTGTGGTGCACGACCGTTGTGGTCGGTCCGGGGGCTGTGACTGAATGAGCGACCATGTGCGGTGCCCCACCGGTTGGAGGCACGCCGGCTTCTTCGTGAGGACGATGCCATGAGACGACAACACCCGCGCCCACGTGCACTGTTGACCACACTCGCCTGCGCGGCCGTTTTGCTGATCCCGGTCGGCGCGACCCAGGCCGGCGCAGCCGGGAGCGCCCCCGCCGCGGCTCTCGCGGCCGCCGCGCCGACGGCCGCTCCGGCCGCAGCCGATCCCGTCACCGACGTGCACGGGCTCAAGGGCGAGTACTTCGCCATGTCCGCTCCGGGAGCCCGCGACTTCGCGCGGCTCGGCGCCACGGCGCTCGACCCGGACATCAACTTCCCCAGTCTGACCGGGGCCTTCGAGTCCGCCACCGGCAAGACCGAGCACACCACGGCTCGTTGGACCGGTCAGATCCAGGCACCCGCCACCGGGGACTACACCTTCTCCGCCAGCGGCGACAACGGCTTCCGCCTCTTCGTCGACGACAAGGCCGTCATCGACCACTGGGTGCCGGACTGGGACAACGAGCAGACCGCGGCCCAGCCGGTCCACCTGGTCGCGGGCGAGAAGCACTCGTTCCGGCTGGAGATGTTCCAGGACGTCGGCGGCGCCAACATGTTCCTGCGCTGGTCGAGCCCGCAGCTCGCCAAGCAGCTCGTGCCCGAGTCCGCGTTCACCCCGCCCGCCGACTTCGAGGTGTACCCCGTCGCCCTCGGCGTCACCGCCGACGGCAAGCAGCTCCGGGCCACCTTCCAGGACCGGGTCGGCGGCCTCGACGGCGTGCGCGACCACCTGGTGATCGAGGCCGACACCACTCCGATGCCCGTCACCCGGGTCACCCGCGCGCCCGGCGACCGCAACACCTTCGTCGCGCAGCTCGCCGAACCGGTCCAACAGGGCCAGCAGGTCAGGGTCACCTACGGTGCCGAAGGCGGCCTGACCGCCGGCGGCGAGAGCGTCCCCGACATCAGCCGCACCGCGAAGAACTCCTCCACCCACCGGCTGACGACCAGTTGGGGCGACAAGCTCGACCGGCGCGACCCGCTGCCCGAGTACCCCCGGCCCCAGCAGGTCCGCGACCGGTGGCTCAATCTGAACGGACCCTGGGAGTTCGCCGGCGCCGACGAGGGCGAGCAGCCCGTCTTCGGCAAGAAGCTCGACGAGCGCATCACCGTGCCCTTCCCGGTCGAGTCGCAGCTCTCCGGACTGGAGCGCCACGAGGACCACATGTTCTACCGCAAGCTCGTCACGGTGCCGCGGAACTGGTCCGTGGGCAAGGACCGCGACGACCGGCGGCTGCTGCTGAACTTCGGAGCCGTGGACTACCGGGCCACCGTCTACGTCAACGGCCGGAAGGTCACCGAGCACACCGGCGGGTACACCGCCTTCAGCGCCGACATCACCGACGCGGTCAAGGGCTCCGGTCCGCAGGAGATCGTCGTCGCCGTCACCGACGTGACCGGCCCGAACCAGCCCAAGGGCAAGCAGTCCACCAAGCCGGGCGGCATCGTCTACACCGAGTCCTCCGGCATCTGGCAGACCGTCTGGATGGAGCCGGTCGCCCGCGCCTCCGTCGACTCCCTCACCACCACCCCGGACATCGACGCCGGCCGGCTCTCGGTCACCGTCAACTCCGACGACGCGAGCGCCGCCGCCCGTGTCGAGGCGGTCGCCCGCGACAAGAAGGGCCACGTCGTCGGGACCGTCACCGGCCCCGCCAACCGCGCGCTCAGCCTGCCGGTCGCGGGCCGGCACCTGTGGTCGCCCGACGACCCGTACCTGTACGACCTGGACGTCACCCTGACCGACGGACGCTCCACGGACACCGTGGACAGCTACTTCGGCATGCGGTCGCTGAAGGTCGAGAAGGTCGGCGGCTACCAGAAGCTCACCCTCAACGGGAAGCCGTTCTTCTCCCTCGCCATGCTGGACCAGGGTTTCTGGCCCGACGGCCTCTACACCCAGCCCAGCGACGCCGCGCTCGCCTTCGACCTGAAGGCGCAGAAGGACCTCGGCTTCAACGCGGTGCGCAAGCACATCAAGGTCGAGTCGGCACGCTGGTACTACCACGCGGACCAGCTCGGGCTCCTCGTCTGGCAGGACTTCGTCTCCAGCGACATCTCGAACGACACGGGCAAGCAGGCGTTCCTCTCCCAGGGCGCCGAGATGATGAGGCAGCTCCACAACTCGCCCGCCATCGGCGGCTGGATCGTCTTCAACGAGGGCTGGGGCGAGTGGGACCGCACGGAGACCGGCAAGATCGCCGAGTCGGTGAAGGCGGCCGACCCGTCCCGCGTGGTCAACGCCCACAGCGGCGTCAACTGCTGCAACTCGAAGGGTGACTCCGGCAAGGGCGACATCGTCGACCACCATGACTACGTGAACAACGACGCGCCGTTCCCGGACGACCGCGCCGCGATGGACGGCGAGCACGGCGGGTTCACGCTGCGCACGCCGGGGCACATGTGGCCGGGCGCGCCCGCCGTCATCTACAGCGGGGTCTCCGACAAGGCGGCGCTGACCGCCAAGTACGTCGACAACACCCGCACGTTCTACCTGGACGCGGCCCGCGCCGAGCTGTCCGGCTCGGTCTACACCCAGGTCACCGACCTGGAGACCGAGCTCAACGGCCTCTGGACGTACGACCGTCGGGAGATCAAGGTCGATCCGGCCGCGGTGCGGAAGATCAACCGGGAGGTCATCGCCGCCGGCGCCGCCGCCGGTGAGCGGGACGAGCTGGCGGGCGGCGGTTCCTGGTCGCTCGACGAGAACGTGGGTGCCACGGCGGCCGACAGCGGGCCCAACAAGGCCACGCTCACTCTCGAAGGAGGCGCCTCCTGGACGCCGGGTGTGCACGGCTCCGCGCTGAAGTTCGACGGTGACGGCCAGTACGCCCAGACGGCCGGACCGGTCCTCGACACCACGAAGGACTACACCGTCTCCGCCTGGGTGACGCTCGACGCGCTGCCCGGCAACTACGCCTCGGCCGTCAGCCAGGACGGCCGGCGCACCGAGAACCCGTTCTATCTCCAGTACGGGCAGGGCGCGTTCGCCTTCAGTGCGCCCGGCGGCCACCGGGCGCGCCAGGAGATCACCCCCGAGACGGGCCGCTGGTACCACCTCGTCGGCGTCCGGCAGGGCAACACCCTGACGGTGTACGTGGACGGGCGGCAGGGCGGCACCGCCGAGGCGGGGGCGCCCGACGTCAGCACCGGACCGCTGTCGGTCGGCCGCGCCAAGTGGAACGGCTCGTCCACCGACTTCTGGAACGGCTCGGTCGACCAGGTCGCGGTCTTCGACCACGCCCTCACCGCCACCGAGGTCGGCGTCCTGTACGGAGCCGGGAAGCCCTGATCGCGGAAGGCCGGACGTACGGGGTCGGGAAGCCCCGGCCCCGTACGCCCCGGGCCGGGGACCCCTGGCCCCGTACGCCGAGGGACCGGCCCGCGGCCCTTACGCCGGGCCGCGCCGGGGCCGCGCGGGGAAAACGATCCTCCGCGCGGCCCCCGGCGACCCTCCTCCGCGCGGCCGCCGGGGTCCTCTCCGCACGGCTCCGGCGCCTCCTTTGAACACGGTTCCACAAACGGGCGACCGGACTCTTGCCGTCGCGCCGAAGCCGGATATATAACGTTGTAAATCGAGCCGCAGCACCCTTGCGCCGCCCCTTTCCGCCTCCGCCGCCGCCTCGTGCCGGCGAGGCCCGGGAACGCGTACCCGCGTCATCCGCAGTCGGGTTGACGCTTCCCCCACCTCACTCACCCTGACCGCACGCACCGCCGCGTGCCGTCGACCCGCCAAGGAGCACCCGCGCATGATGATCCAGCGTCGATCCCGTACCGCCACCGCGGCCTGCCTCATCGCCGCGACCGCCATGCTCACCGTCGCGGGCTGCGCCAAGTCCGAGACCCCCGCGGCGGCGGGCGGCGACAGCAGCCAGGGCGCCCAGGAGGCCAAGGAGCCCGGCAGCAGCTCCGGCCCCGGCTGCTCCCTGAAGACCTACGGAGCACCCGAACTCGACCTGAAGAACGCCGTGGTGGGCTTCTCACAGTCCGAGAAGGAGGCCAACCCCTTCCGGATCGCCGAGACGCAGTCCATCAAGGACGAGGCGAAGAAGCTGGGCGTCAAGAAGCTGCTCACCACCAACGCCCAGTCGCAGCTGTCCAAGCAGATCAGCGACATCCAGGACATGCTCTCCCAGGGCGCACAGTTCCTCATCGTCGCCCCGCTCAACTCCGACGGCCTGGAGCCCGCCCTGAAGGCCGCCGCCGCCAAGAAGGTCCCCGTCCTCACCATCGACCGCAAGCTCAACTCCACCGCCTGCCAGGACTACGTGGCCTTCCTCGGCTCGGACTTCGTCGAGCAGGGCAAGCGAGCCGCCGACGCGATGATCAAGGCCACCGGCGGCAAGGGCAAGGTCGCCATCCTCCTCGGCGCCTCCGGCAACAACGTCACCACCGACCGCACCAAGGGGTTCGTGGACCGGATCGAGGCCGAGGCGCCCGGCATCGAGATCGTCGCCCAGCAGACCGGTGAGTTCGCCCGCGACAAGGGCCAGCAGGTCATGGAGCAGCTCATCCAGTCGAAGCCCGACATCACCGCCGTCTACGCCGAGAACGACGAAATGGGCCTCGGCGCGGTCACCGCGCTCAAGGCGGCGGGCAGGAAGCCCGGCAAGGACGTCAAGATCGTGTCGGTCGACGGCACCCGCAACGCGGTGCAGGCCGTGGTGGACGGCGAGTACAACGCCGTCATCGAGTCCAACCCGCGGTTCGGGCCGCTCGCCTTCGCCACCGCGCAGAAGTTCTACTCCGGCGAGGAGATCCCGGAGAACGTGATCATCGAGGACCGGCAGTACGACGAGGCCAACGCCGCCTCCTCGCTCGGCGGCGCCTACTGATCCGCCGCTCCCACCGGGCCGGCGCGACTCCTCCCCGCGCCGCGCCGGCCCGCGCGCCCGGCCCCCGGCCCCGCGCGCCCCACCGGTCCGCCGCCCGCCCTCCCGGGCGCGGCCCGCCGCCGTCCGAAGGAAACCGGAAAGGCCAGGATCCATGGCACCACCCGAAGCAGTACCGCAGCCGCAGGCGCCCGCCGCGGCCGACGGTCCCGGCCCCGTCCTGGAGGCGCGGGCGGTGAGCAAGCGGTTCCCGGGCGTCATCGCCCTGGACCGCGTCTCCTTCGCCCTGCGCGCGGGGGAGACCCACGCCCTGGTCGGCGAGAACGGCGCCGGGAAGTCCACCCTGATCAAGGTGCTGACCGGCGTCCACGCCCCCGACGAGGGCGAGCTGCTGCTGGCCGGCGAACACGTCGCCTTCGCGCGGCCGTTCGACGCCCAGCAGGCCGGCATCTCCACCATCTACCAGGAGGTCAACCTCGTCCCGCTGATGAGCGTGGCGCGGAACATCTTCCTCGGCCGCGAACCGAAGAACCGCTTCGGCCTGATCGACTTCGGCCGGATGCACCGGGAGGCCGCGGAACTCCTCGACGGGTTCGGCGTACGCGTCGATCCCCGCAGACCGCTGCACACCCTCGGCATCGGCACCCAGCAGATGGTCGCGCTGGCGCGGGCCGTCTCCGTCGACGCCCGCGTCGTCATCATGGACGAGCCCACCTCCTCGCTGGAGCCGCGCGAGGTCGAGACCCTCTTCCGGGTCATCGGCGACCTGCGCGGGCGGGGCATCGCCGTCCTCTACGTCAGCCACCGCATGGACGAGCTGTACCGGATCTGCGACCGCGTCACCGTCCTGCGCGACGGCCGGCACATCCACACCGGCGACCTCGCCGGCCTCGACCGGATGCGACTGGTGTCGATGATGCTCGGCCGCGACCTCGCCGAGGTCCGCCGCTCCGGCGTCACCAGCTTCGGAGCCGAGGGCCACGAGGCGGCCCGCGCCCCCGTGCTCACCGCGACCGGCGTCTCCAGCCGCCACCGGCTGCACGACATCTCGCTGTCCCTGTACGGGGGAGAGGTGCTGGGCCTCGGCGGCCTGCTCGGCTCCGGCCGCAGCGAGACGGCCAAGGCACTGTCCGGCGCGCTGCCGCTGGACGCCGGGGAACTCGTCGTGGACGGCGTCCCGTTGCGCCGGCTCACCCCGGCCGCCGCCATCCGGGCCGGCATCAGCCTGCTGCCCGAGGACCGCAAGGCCGAGGGCATCGTGCCCGGCCTCTCCGTCCGCGAGAACATCGTGCTCGCCGCCATGCCCCGGCTGTCGCGCGCCGGTGTCGTCTCGCGCGCCAAGCAGGACCGGATCGTCGACATCTTCATGAAGCGTCTGCGGATCAAGGCGTCCAGCCCCGAGCAGAAGGTCGGCGAACTCTCCGGCGGCAACCAGCAGAAGGTGCTGCTGGCGCGCTGGCTCTGCCTGGAACCCAAGGTGCTGCTGCTGGACGAGCCGACACGCGGCATCGACGTCGGGGCCAAGGCCGAGGTGCAGAGCCTCATCGACGAACTCGCCGGCGAGGGACTCGCCGTGCTGCTCATCTCGTCCGACATCGAAGAACTCGTCGAGGGTGCCGACCGCATCGTCGTCCTGCGCGGCGGAGCCGTCGCCGGCGAACTGGCGGGCGACGACGTGGCCGAGGACCGGCTGCTCGACGTGCTCGCCGACCACGCACCGGCGCCGGGGGAGAAGACCCCGGCCCAGGAGGAGCCCCGATGACCCAGGCCACCGCCTCCCCGCCCGCACCCCCCGCACGGCCCGGCAAGCCCGGCCCGTCCGGCCGGGTCGCCCCCGCTCTCGCGCGGCTCCGCGAACCGTCCTGGTACCAGGAGTACGGCGTGTACGTCGCCGTCGCCGTGGTGCTGCTCTTCAACGCCCTGTTCACCGACCACTTCATGACCGCGGACAACTTCCGCACCCAGCTGGTCCAGGTCGCCCCCATCGTGATCGTCGCCCTGGGCATGGCCCTGGTCATCGGCACCGAGGGCGTGGACCTGTCGGTCGGCTCCACCATGGCGCTGGCCGCCGCCTTCCTCCCGCTCTACCTCGGCTACGGCCTGGTGCCCGCCCTCGTCGTCGCCCTGCTGGCCGGAGCGGTCGTCGGCGCGGTCAACGGCGCCCTGGTCTCCCTCGTCGGCCTCCAGCCGATCGTGGCCACCCTCGCGCTCTTCGTCGGCGGCCGGGGCATCGCCCTGGTGGTGGCGGACGGACAGCTCAAGCAGATCGTCAACCCCGATCTCCTGTCGCTCGGCACCGGCTCCCTCCTCGGCGTCCCGCTGGTGGTCTGGATCGCCGCGGTGCTCGCCGCCGCCGTCGCCTTCCTGGTGCGGCGCACCACCTTCGGCCGCCAGATCGTCGCCGTCGGCGGCAACCGGTCCGCCGCCGCCCTCGCCGGGCTCCCCGTCAAGCGCGTCCTGATCGGCGTGTACGTGCTCTGCGGCGTCCTCGCGGCCCTCGCCGGGGTACTCGCCACCGCCCGGCTCACCGCCAGCGACCCGTCCTCGCTCGGCACCCTGATGGAACTCTCCGCCATCACGGCCGTCGTCGTCGGCGGCACCCCCCTCAACGGCGGATCCGTCCGGGTGCTCGGCACCGTGGCCGGCGCCCTGCTGATGCAGCTGCTCCGCGCCACCCTCGTCAAGCACGACCTGCCCGACTCCACCGCCCAGATCGCCCAGGCGGCGATCATCGTCGCCGCCGTCTACGTCGCCCGGGAGCGTCGGTCCCGATGAACGAAACCACCACAGCCCCCGCCGCCCCCGCGTCCCCGCCGCCCGAGGCGTCCGCCTCCCGGCCGGCCGGCGAACCCGCGCCCGGCGGCCGGCGGCGCGCCGCCGAACTCCTCCAGCGCCAGGGCGTCCTGGCGGTCCTGCTGACCGTCGTGATCATCGCCTCCTTCGTCTACCCGACCTTCGCCACCCTGGACAACGCCCGCGGCGTCACCGTCCAGGCGTCCTTCCTCGCCGTCGTCGCGCTCGGCATGACCCTGGTGATCATCACCGGCGGCATCGACCTGTCCGTCGGCTCCGTCTTCGCCCTCGGCGGGGTGCTCGCCGCCTGGGCCTCGCAGTGGGGCTTCCTCGCCGCGCTGCTCGCCCCGCTGCTGGTGTGCGGAGCGATCGGCCTGCTCAACGGCTTCCTGATCGCCCGGGGCAACCTGGCCCCCTTCATCGTCACCCTGGCCACCCTGCTCGGCGCCCGGGGCCTGCTGCTGTCGATCACCGACGAGGGCGCCACCACCTACCTCGTGCCCAAGGACTCCGCCTTCGCCGAGCTGGGCCAGGGCAGCGTCTGGGGCTTCGGGTACCCGATCCTGATCGCCCTGGCCCTCTTCGGGATCGGCGGGACCGTGCTCCAGCGGACCTCGTTCGGCCAGACGCTCTTCGCGGTCGGCGGCAGCGCCGACGCCGCCACCTTGATGGGTCTGCCCGTCGCCCGCACCAAGCTCCTCGTCTACACCCTCAGCGGGCTGCTCGCCGGACTCGCCGGGGCCCTCAACGCCGCCCGGCTCACCTCCGGGGTCACCATCGTCGGGGTCGGCATGGAACTCGACGCGATCTCCGCCGTCGTCATCGGCGGCACCCTGCTGATCGGCGGCGCCGGCTCGGTCAGCGGCACCCTCTGGGGCGTCCTGCTGCTCGCCGTCATCCAGAACCTGATCAACCAGATCGGCTCGCTCAACTCCTCCTACCAGTCCGTGGTCAGCGGCGGTTTCCTTATCGTGGTGGTGGTCGCTCAGCGCTATCTGGCGCGCAGCCGCAGATCCACCTGAGCTGCACGGGGGTCCAGCCGGGGTCAGAGCCGTATCGAGTCGAGGAGTGCCGTGGGCGTCAGCCTGAAGGACGTTGCGCAGCGGGCGGGCGTATCCATCAAGACCGTGTCGAACGTCGTCAACAACTACCAGCACGTCACACCGAAGATGCGGGCCAAGGTCCAGCAGGCCATCGACGAGCTCGGCTACCGCCCGAACCTCACCGCCCGCCATCTGCGCAAGGGCCGCACCGGGATCATCGCCCTCGCCGTGCCCGAGTTCGGCAACCCGTACTTCGCCGAACTCGCCGGCGCGGTCGTCGACGCCGCCGCACGCCACGACTACACCGTGCTGGTCGACCACACCGCGGGGCTGCGGGAGAAGGAACTGCTGGTCAGCCAGGGATTCAGGTCCCATGTGATCGACGGCCTCATCCTCAGCCCCATCCACCTGGAGACCGAGGACCTGATGGCGCGCACCGAGACCGCCCCGCTGGTGCTGCTGGGGGAGCGGGAGTACGAGGCACCCTACGACCACATCGCCATCGACAACGTGGCCGCCGCCCGGACCGCCGTGCGGCACCTGGTGGAACAGGGCCACCGCCGGATCGCGTTCGTCGGCTCCCGCACCGGCCGCGAACGCCAGCCCGCCCACCTGCGGCTGCGCGGCTGGCGGGAGGAGCTCGCGGCCTCCGGCATCGAACCCGACGAGTCCCTGGTCGTCGTCACCGACGGATACGGGCGCGAGGACGGGGCCGCCGCGATGGCGGCCCTCCTCGACCGGGGCGTCCGGCCCACCGCCGTGTTCGCGTACAACGACCTGATCGCCGTCGGCGCGATGCGCACCGCCACCGAGCGGGGGCTCGGCATCCCCGGCGACATCGCCTTCGTCGGCTTCGACGACATCGAGGAGAGCAGCTACGGCGCCACCACCCTGACCACCATCGCCCCGGACAAGGAGGCCATCGCCCGGCTCGCCGTCGACAGCCTCGTCGAACGGCTGTCCGGCCAGGCCGTCGAGCCGCGCCGCCGGCGCCCCGGCTACCGCCTCGTCGTCCGCGAGTCCACCTCGGCCGAGCGCCCCGCCGGCCCCGGGAGCCGGTGATGCCGCGCCCCACCGTGCACCGGACTTTCTTCGGCCTCGTACACGGCACGGAAGTCCACCGCTTCGTCCTCGACAGCGGGACGGGGGTGCGCGCCGAGATCCTCACCCTCGGCGCCACCCTGCACCGCCTCACCGTGCCCGACACGGCCGGCGTGCCGGGCCCCGTCCTGCGGGGGCTGACCGCACTCGGCGACTACACGGGCGAGCACCCGTACGTCGGCGCGGTCGTCGGCCGGTACGCCAACCGCATCGCGCACGGCCGCTTCACCCTGGACGGCACCGACCACGAACTCCCGGTCAACGACCGCGGACACACCCTGCACGGAGGCCCCGGGGGCTTCCACGGCAAGGTGTGGGACGCCACCGCCGAACGGACCGGGGACAGCGTCTCGGTGCGGCTCACCCTGCACAGCCCCGACGGCGACATGGGCTTCCCCGGCGCGCTGGACGCCTCCGTCACCTACACCCTCGGCCCGTCCGGCACCCTGCGCCTCGGGTACGAGGCGGTCGCCGACCGGCCGACCGTCGTCAACCTCACCAACCACGCCTACTTCGACCTCGCCGGCCACGGCGACGTCCTCGGCCACCTGCTGGAGGTCGACGCCGACGCCTGGCTGCCGGTGGACGCCGACGGCATCCCGCTCGGCCCGCCGCTGCCGGTCGCAGGCACCCCGTTCGACCTCACCCGGCCGCGCCTGCTGAAGGAGCGGCTCGCCGCCGACGACGGACAACTGCGCGACGCCGGCGGCTACGACCACTGCTGGGTGCTCCGGCAACACGGCCCGCGGACGGACCTGCGCCGCGCCGCCCGGCTCACCGCCCCGGACGCCGCCCGGATCCTGGAGGTGTGGACGACGGAACCGGGCATCCAGGTCTACACGGCGAACCAACTGGACGGCACCCTCGTGGACGCGGCCGGCCGTCCCATGGAACGGCACGGCGCCGTCTGCCTGGAGACCCAGCACCTGCCCGACTCACCCAACCGGCCCGCCCACCCGAGCACCGTGCTGCGCCCCGGCGCCCCCGCGCGCAGCCGCACCGAACTCCGCTTCCCCCACCTGCGCGCGCCGGAGCCGCGGAACTGACCGGGCACCCCCTCGCGCGCCCGTGCGGCGGACGCCGTCGGGCGCCCGCCGCACGGTGACCCGCCGCACGGTGACCCGCCGCACGGTGACCCGCCGCACGGTGACCCGCGGCACGGCGGGTCACGTCAGGTACGGATCACTTCAGACACGGATCACTTCAGGTACGGACCCGCCGTCCCGACCTTGCCGGGCCCCTTGTTCGCCCCGCCCAGGTCCAGCACGTAGACCCGCAGGTTGCCCTTGCCCGGAGCGGCCACCGACAGCTTCCCGTCCGTCACCGTCCTCGTGTCGCCGGTGACGGCGTCGGTGTAGGACCCGTTCGGCACACCGGTGTACGTGGCCGCACCCGTGACCGTCACCAGCGCGAAGCTGTCCACCCCGCTCGCCGCGTCGGTGTAGCGCCGCTTGTACGCCATCGAGCCGGTGATGCCCTCCGTGGAGTACTGGCCCATCTGGAGCGCCGGCACCGCGCGGCGGATCTGGTTGAGCCGCTGCACGTGCTTCACCAGCGGCTGGGACAGCGTGTCCGCCACCGCGCCGCTCGCCGACGCCACCGTGCTGAAGTCCGGGGCGGTGACCTGTCCGGCGATCCTGTCGCCGAAGTAGGCGCGCCCCGTCGTCGCCAGCGGGCAGCTCGGCCCGCAGTCGATCTTCTTGCCGGCCTGGAACTCCACCTCCGAGCCGTAGTACAGCGTCGGGATGCCGCGGAAGGTCCACATCAGCGACATGTTCTCCGCCCACGCGTCGGTGCCGCCCGCGTAGCGTTCGCTGCTCTTGTTCGGCCCGTAGTCGTGGCTGTCCACGTACACCACGTTGTACGTGGCGTCGTTGTAGCTGTCGTCGGAGTCCTTGCCGTTGTGGTAGGCGTTGTTCGCGTCACCGAAGTTCATGTGCATCCGCATGTCGATGACGTTCATCCCGGAGAACCGGCTGTGGTCCGGGGCGTGATAGCTGTTGCCGTTCAGGAAGGCGTTGGTGGAGGTGGGCTGGGCGCCGGTGCCCTGCTGCTGCTCGTAGTCGTACATCTCCAGCGCCGCCGCGGCGTCGTCCGCGCTGTACTCCTTGCGCTCCTTCCAGGTGTAGAACTGCGCGGAGTGGTTGACCGAGCCGCGGTTCCACTTGTCGTTGACGAACGCCGCCACCTCGCCGAAGACGAAGAAGTTCTTCGCCGCCGCCGCGCCGAAGCGCGCGGTGACGCGCTCCTGGATGGCGGGCAGGAAGCGCCGGTTCCAGGTGGTGCGCGGGATGTGCACGGCGGTGTCCACCCGGAAGCCGTCCACGCCCATGTCGATGTACTTGTCGTAGGCGCCGATCAGGTAGTTCTGGACGGCGGGGCTCTCGGTGTCGAAGTCGGCCAGGTCCTCGTGCAGCCAGCAGCTCCGTGAGTCCTCGCCCTCCCAGTTGCCGATCCAGCACCGGTGGTAGTACGCGGAAGGGAACATGCCGGACGTCGGGTTCGGCCACTGGCAGTTGTAGACCGTGTAGCCCTCCGCGGACTTCCCGCCGGTGGGCTTGCCCCAGTTCAGACAGGTGTTGCCGGTCGGCTCCGCCGTGGACCAGAGGTCGCCGTTGTAGTACGACTTCCCGGACTTGGTCTCCACCGTCAGACCGTCGTACTCGAAGCCGTCGTTCTTCTCGTCGTAGTACCAGCTCCACTGGCTGTCCCGCACGCCGTAGACCGTCGGCGTGAACAGGCCCTTGGCGCCCCACCGGGAGGAGTGGTTGTAGACGACGTCCTGGTAGATCTTCATGCCCTTGGCGTGGGCGGCGTCGATGAGGTCCTGGTAGGAGGCGCCGGCCGACTCCAGCCGGGGGTCGACCCGGTAGAAGTCGTAGCCGTGGTACCCGTGGTAGTCGTAGTCGGACCGGTTGAGCACGACCGGGGTGATCCAGACGGCGGAGAACCCGAGGCCCTTGATGTAGTCGAGCTTGTCGACCAGGCCCTTGAAGTCGCCCCGGAACATGGGGTCCTGGTTGGCGGCGTTGCCCGACTTCACGTGCTGGCTGCCGCCCCGGTCGTTGGAGGTGTCGCCGTCGTTGAACCGGGCGGTCAGCACGAAGTAGATCGGGTCCCTGCGCGGGTCGGTGCCCAGCGGAGCGCCCTGGCCGGCGGCGGGCGGCTGTGCGCCGGTGGTGGCGGAGGCCGCCGCCGAGGCGCCCGAGACGTTGCCGGCCGCGTCGACCGCCCGGACGGTGTAGCGGTAGGACGTCCTGGGCTCCAGCCCGGTGTCCGAGTACACGGTGGAACCCACGTCGGCGACCCGGTCGCCCTTGGTGCCGCCGACCCTCGTCACCTGGTACTTCGTCACCCCGACGGCGTCGGTGGAGGGCTGCCAGGACACCACGACGGAGGTGCCGTCCGCCGTGGCGGTCACCCCCGTCGGCACGGTCGGCGCCGCGGTGTCCGGCACGGCGGAGGCGCACGGGTCGGCCGCCGACCCGGTCACCTTGTTGTCCCTCACCGTGCTGCGGCCGGCGGCGAGGGTGTAGTCGGAGCCGTTGTTGTTGTCCCAGACGCCGTTGCCGTTGTTGAAGGCGGCCACCAGCGAGGTGGCGGAACCGAGGTCCACGGTCCGCTTCACCCACCCGGTGCAGGCCGCCGCCATGCCTACTCCCGGCACGGTCGTCCAGGCGCCCCCGGTGGGCTTGTGGTGCATGTTGACGGTGTTCCAGCCGACGTTCGCGGTCGAGTAGAAGACCTCGGCGGTGTTGCCGGACGCGCCGGGCGTGGGGGAGGGGGAGGGGCCGGTGGGCGTGGTGGCGCACGGGTCGCTGTGGGCCACCACGCCGTCCCTGACCGTGATGTCGCCGGTGCCCAGGGCGTAGTTCTTGCCGTTGTTGTTGTCCCAGACGCCGTTGCCGTCGTTGAAGGTGGCCGCCAGCCCGGCCGCGCCGCCGAGCGGCACGGTCAGCTTCACCCAGTCCGTGCAGGCCGCGGTCATCGCGGTGCCGGGGACGGTGGTCCAGGAGCCGCCGTCGGGGGCGTAGTGCAGGCGGTAGGAGGACCAGTTCCGGGTCTTCGTCCAGTAGAAGACGGTCGCCGAGGTGTCCGCCGACGCGACGGGCACGGCCTCGGCCGGCGCGGGGCGCGGGACGGCGGTGAGGAGCCCCAGCAGCCCGGCGGCCGCGACGGCCGCCGCGAGCGGGCGCCGCAGCGACCGGTGGAGGGAGCGATTCATGCGAACTCCAGGGGAGGGCCGCGGTGAAGCGGCAGCCGACAGCGTCCGCCCCGGTGCGGGTGCGGACGTGGATCCCCGCCGGAGGACCCGGACGCGCCCCGGGGTTCGGGCGAGCTGTGCCTCCCGGCGCGGATGCGCGCCGGGAGAACGGGAGATGACGACCCGTCGAAAGTCGAGCCGGAATCTTTCTGCAATTCCTTGCGCCCTGGAAGTTACCCGGACATGACAGAGGCGTAAAGGGTTCCGGCACGGGTGCCTCAACGGATTCCGCGAGGCGCCCCGGACGGGATCAGCGCTGATCGGCTGATTACTCCACGTGTCCGACATGTTCCGGAGAGTGAAGGGGCAGTGAGTGGGGGTCCGCGCCCGGCCAGGCCCGGACGCATCCCCGCCCCCCGACCGGTCCTTGGGAGAACCCCCGGTGGAGAACACGGAAACCGTCCGCAGCTGCCCGTTCGACTTCGCTGAGCGGCTGGAGTTCGACCCCCAGCTCCGGGAGGTGCTGACCGAGGAGCCGGTGTCCCGCATCCGCATGGCGTACGGCGCGGAGGACGCCTGGCTCGTCACCCGCTACGAGGACGTCCGCACCGTCACCACCGACCGCCGGTTCAGCCGCGCCGCGGTGCTCGGCCGCGACTTCCCCCGGATGACCCCCGAGCCCATCGTGCAGGCCGAGTCCATCAACCTGATGGACCCTCCGGCCGGCACCCGGCTGCGCGGCCTCGTCGCCAAGAGCTTCACCGCACGCCGGATCGCGCACATGCGGCAGCGCACGCAGATCATCGTCGACCAGCTGCTGACGGACATGGAGAAGGACGGCTCCCCCGCCGACTTCACCGCCGCCGTCGCCGCGCCCCTGCCGCTCATCACCATCTGCGAGGTCCTCGACATCCCCGAGGCCGACCGGCCCTGGCTCCGCGCCCACGCCCTGACCATGATGAACACCGGGGCCGCGGGCAAGGAGGCGGCGGTCCGCGCCAAGGCCGAACTGCGGTCCTACTTCGGCGAGATCACCGCCGAACGCCGCCGCGACCCCGGCGAGGACATGCTCTCCACCCTCGCCACCGCCCGCGACGGCGCCGAACTCCTCGACGACGACGAGCTGGCCGTCATGGCCATGGTCCTGCTCATCACCGGCCAGGACACCACCACCTACCAGCTCGGCAACATCGCCTACACGCTGCTCACCCGGCCCGACGTGCTCGGCCCCCTGCGCGCCGCACCCGACCGGCTCCCCAGGACCCTGGAGGAGCTGCTGCGGCACATCCCCTTCCGCAAGGGCGTCGGCATCCCCCGCATCGCCCTGGAGGACGTGGAGCTCGGCGGAGTCACCGTCAAGGCGGGCGACGTCGTCCACGTGTCGTACCTGACGGCCAACCGCGACGGCCGCAAGTTCGACCGCCCCGACGAGATCGACCCCGACCGGCCGTCCATCCCGCACATGACCTTCGGCTGGGGCGCCCACCACTGCCTCGGCGCCCCGCTGGCCACGATGGAGCTGGAAGTGGCGTTCTCCACGCTGCTCGACCGCTTCCCGCGCCTGCGCCTGGCCGTGCCACCGGACGAGATCCGCTGGAACACGACCTCCATCTGGCGTTACCCGCTCGCCCTGCCCGTCACGTGGTGACGAGAGCCTCCGCCTCAGAGAACGAGGAGTACCCATGGCGACCCTGTGCCGACCGGCCATCGCTGTGCCCGAGAACGTCATCACGATGCAGCAGACCCTGGAACTGGCCCGCGAGACCCACGCCGGACACCCCCAGCTCGACCTGGTGCTGCGCCTCATCGAGAACACCGGCGTGCGGACCCGCCACCTCGTGCAGCCCATCGAGGAGACCCTGCGCCACCCCGGATTCGAACTCCGCAACCAGGTCTACGAGGCCGAGGCCAAGGCCCGCGTCCCCGAGGTGGTGCGCCGCGCACTCGCCCACGGCGAGGTGGAGGCCGCCGACATCGACCTGATCGTCTACGTGTCCTGCACCGGCTTCATGATGCCGTCGCTGACCGCCTGGCTGATCAACACCATGGGCTTCCGCCCGCAGACCCGCCAACTGCCCATCGCCCAGCTCGGCTGCGCGGCGGGCGGCGCCGCCGTCAACCGGGCGCACGACTTCTGCCGTGCCTACCCCGGCGCCAACGTCCTCATCGTCTCCTGCGAGTTCTGCTCGCTCTGCTACCAGCCCGCGGACATCGGCGTCGGCTCGCTGCTCTCCAACGGACTGTTCGGCGACGCCGTCTCCGCCGCGGTGGTGCGCGGCGAGGGCGGCACCGGCATGCGGCTGGAGCGCAACGGCTCCCACCTGGTGCCGGACACCGAGGACTGGATCTCCTACGCCGTCCGCGACACCGGATTCCACTTCCAGCTCGACCGCCGGGTGCCCGGCACCATGGAGATGCTCGCCCCGGTGCTGCTGGACCTGGTCGACGAGCACGGCTGGACCGTGCCGGCGATGGACTTCTTCATCGTGCACGCCGGCGGCCCGCGCATCCTCGACGACCTCTGCCACTACCTGGACCTGCCGCCGGAGATGTTCCGCTACAGCCGGGCCACGCTGACCGAGCGCGGCAACATCGCCAGCTCGGTGGTCTTCGACGCACTCGCCCGGCTCTTCGACGACGGCGGCGCACCGGAGTCCTCCCAGGGCCTCATCGCCGGTTTCGGCCCCGGCATCACCGCCGAGAGCGCGCTCGGCCGATGGGTCACCGCCACGCCCGCCGTGCCCGCCACCGCCCACGCGGGCCTGACGCTCGCCCCCGACGCGGCGCTCACCGCCTGACGGACGGTGGCACACGGCGGCCCGGCCGCCCCGCACGTGCGGGGCGCCCGGGCCGCGGCGCGGGACCGCTCACTCGAAGCGCGCGGGGTCGCCGGCTCCCTTGCGTACGATCTCCGGCTCGCCGCCGGAGAAGTCGACCACGGTGGTCGGCGATGTGCCGCAGTCGCCGGAGTCCACCACCGCGTCCACCAGGTGATCCAGGCGTTCCTTGATCTCCCAGCCCTGCGTCAGCGGCTCCTCCTCGTCCGGCAGCAGCAGGGTGCTGGACAGCAGCGGCTCGCCCAGCTCCGCGAGCAGCGCCTGGGTGACCGTGTGGTCGGGGATGCGGACGCCGACCGTCTTCTTCTTCGGGTGCAGCAACTGGCGCGGCACCTCCTTCGTCGCCGGCAGGATGAAGGTGTAACTGCCCGGCGTCGCGGCCTTGATGGCCCGGAACACGTCGTTGTCGATCTGCACGAACTGGCCGAGCTGCGCGAAGTTCTCGCAGACCAGCGTGAAGTGGTGGCGGTCGTCCAGATGCCGGATCGACCGGATACGGGCGATGCCCTCACGGCTGCCCAGCTTGCATCCGAGCGCGTAGCAGGAGTCGGTCGGATACGCGATCAGCGCGTCGGACCGGATCAGACCGGCCACGGTGCTGATGGTGCGCGGCTGCGGATTGTCGGGGTGCACGTCGAAATACTTCGCCATCCGCCGAGTGTAGGGCCCCCGCCGCAGCCCTCCGGCCGGCCCGCGTCCGATCCGGGGGCGCACCGGGCCCCCGGGAGCGCCCCCGCGCGCTCCCGGGGCCCGCCGCGCGAGCCGTCCGGCCGCCCCCGCCCCGGCACCCGGTCCGGACAGGCGGCCCGGGCGGCGAGCGGGCCCCGGCTGCGGCACAGTGAACCCATGGACGACCTCAACGCGCTCGCCGAACAGCACCTAGCCACCGCCCGCGCCGCCCCGCGCGGCCGCAGCGCCCACCTGCTGCTGACCCAGGCCCCGCTGCGGCAGACGGTCATCGCCGTGACCGCCGGCACCGAGCTCGACGAGCACAACGCACCGCTGGCCGCCTCGCTGCTGGTCCTGCGCGGCGCTGTCCGGGTCACCTCCGCCTCCGGCAACGTCGACATCGGCGAGGGCTTCCTGCACCCGGTCCCGCGCGAGCGCCACGGCATGGTGGCGCTGGAGGACGCGGTGGTGCTGCTCACCACCATCAACACCTGAGCCCCGCCCCTGCCCCGGCCCCCGGAAAGCCCCCGCCGGGCGGTGCGTACCATCGGCCTCCGTGACGGACGACCGAACGGACCCGGCGTGGGGGACCTTCCTCGAACTGGGCGCACCGGCCGACGGCCCGCTGCACATCCGGCTGGCCCGCGCCCTGCGGACCGCGGTCACCGGCGGACGCATCGCGACCGGCAGCACCCTGCCGCCGAGCCGGAGGCTCGCCGCCGAGCTGGGCTGCTCCCGGTGGGTGGTGACCGAGGCCTACGCCCAACTGGCCGCCGAGGGATACCTGGAGGCGCGCAGCGGCTCCGCCACCCGGGTGCGCGCACAGGCGGCGCCGGCCGGGACGCCCCCGCCTCCCGCCCCCGCCGACCGGCCGGACCCGGAGTTCGACCTGCTGCCCGGCGTTCCCGATCTGCGGGCGTTCCCCCGCAAGGCGTGGGCCGACGCCGTGCGGGACGCGACCCGGTCGCTGGCCAGGACCGAACTGGGCTACCCCGACGCGCAGGGCCTTCCGCTCCTGCGTCAGCGGCTCGCCGCGTACCTGGTGCGCGGACGCGGGGCCGCGCTGGACGCCGGGCAGCTCGTCGTCCGCGGCGGCACCCTGGACGCCGTGCTCCAGATGTGCCGCCTGCTGCGCGCCGCCGGGCACCGCCGCGTGGCGGTGGAGGACCCCGGCTGGACCCGGTTGCGCACGGTCGTCGCCGCGGAGGGGCTGGTCCCGGTCCCCGTCCCGGTGGACGGGGACGGACTGCGCGTGGACCTGCTGTTCCACGAGCCGCAGGTGCGGGCGGTGATCGTGGCACCGGCCCACCAGTTCCCCACCGGCGTCGTCCTCGCCCCGGCACGGCGCGCCGCACTGGTCGCCTGGGCGCGGGAGCGCGACGGGCTCGTGCTGGAGGACGACTACGACGCCGAGTTCCGCTACGACCGGCACCCCGTCGGCGTCCTCCAGGGCATGGCCCCGGAGCACGTCGCCCTGATGGGATCGGTCAGCAAGACCCTCTCCCCGGCGCTGCGGATCGGCTGGGTGGCCGCCCCGGCCCGCTGGGCGGACGCGCTCGCAGCCGCGGGGGCCCCGCCGCCCGTCATCGACCAGCGGGCGCTCGCCGGCTTCCTCGCCTCCGGGGCGTACGACCGGCACCTGCGGGCCGCACGGATCCGCTACAAGCACCGCCGCGACCGGCTGCTGGACGAGCTGGCGTCCACGCTGCCGGGCCTGCCGGTGTCCGGTGCGGCGGCCGGATTCCACCTGCTGCTGTCCCTCGGCGACGGCCCCGCCGCCTGCAGCCCCGCCGCCGCCGTGCGGGAAGCGGCGAGGCTCGGTGTGCGGGTGGCGGACCTCGACGACTACCGCGTGCGGCGAGAGACGGACACCGGGCCCCCGGCGCTCGTCCTCGGTTACGGCAACCTCGCCGACCCGGCCGTGCCCGGCGCCGTCCGGCGGCTCGCCGCGGCGATCGACGCGGCCCCGCGCCGGGAAACCTGACGGCGCCGGGCACGGGCCCGGCCGAAGACCGGACTCACAGGTGCGACGGGGCGCCCGCCCGGTCGAGGAGCGCCCGCAGCTCCGCTGGGAGGTCGGCGTCCACCGCGCCCAGCACCTCGTCCAGTTGGTCCACCGAGCTCACGCCCACGATCGGGATCGCCGGCGGATCCCCGCCCATCAGCCAGGCGAGCACGACCTGGTTGGGGGTGAGGCCCAGTTCCGCTGCCACCTCGCGCAGCGCGGCCAGCCGGGGCGCGGTGCCCGGGTGGTCGTAGGCCGCGGGCAGACGCTTCTCCGGCCGGGTGTACGCCCCCGACAGCAAGGAGGAGTACGCCATCAGCGTCAGGTCCTGGTCCTCGCGCAGGTAGTCGAGCAGTTCGGGCGACGCGTGCACGTGGCCGCCTTCCGGCAGCTCCACGTCGGCACGCGGCTGCAGGTAGGAGTAGCGCTGCTGGACGCAGGAGTAACCGGTCCGGCCGTGTTCCCGGGCGACGGCACGCGCCCGTTCGATCCGCCAGGTCGCGTGGTTCGAGGCGCCGAGCACGGCGGCCTTCCCGTCGCGGACCAACGCGTCGAGGGCCTCCACCGTCTCCTCCAGCGGGACCGACCGGTCCTCCAGGTGCGTCCAGTACAGATCGACCCGGTCCGTACCCAGGCGCCGCAGGCTCCCCTCGGCGGCCGCCCGCACGGCGGGGGCCGACAGGCCCTCGGCGGTCTCCAGACCTGTGCCGGGGACGGTCGGCCGGCCGCCCGCCTTGGTGGAGATCAGCACCTCGTCGCGCAGCCCGCGGCTCGCCAGCCACCGGCCGACGGTGGTCTCGCTCTCGTCCCCGGTGGTGCCCGGGATCCAGAAAACGTAGTTGTCGGCGGTGTCGATCAGCGTGCCGCCGGCCTCCACGAACCTGTCCAGGATCGCGAACGAGGTCTTCTCGTCGACGGTGCTGCCGAACGGCATCGCCCCCAGGCACAGCGCGCTCGCGACCGGGCCGGACGGCCCGCCGATACGGCGTTCTCTCATGCGACTCTCCTTGCTCGTGGACGAGTGGTGCCCGGGCCGCTCCGGCCGGGGCACTGATCACCGTAGGCGCGGACCGGTCCGGTGGACCGGTCCGATCCGCCGCCGGAAAACCGGACCGGTTCCGACGTGGCGGACCGCCGCCCGAGTGGGCTCGACGGGCGGCGCACGGGGACCGGTGTACGCGGGCGAAACGGAGGCATGAGAGAAAGGGCCGAGGCGGTCGCTCCCGGCACTCGCCGCCCGCCCTCGACTCCCCGGAGCCCGCGTGTCCAGCCAGCCCGCATCCCGCACCGCCCCCGACGGCGGTCTCCCGTTCCGCCGGCGGTCCGTCCGCTGGTCGGCGGCGCTGCGCCGGACACCCCTGTCGCTGTGGAACGACGACATCTCGGACTGGGCGGCGGCGCTGACGTACTACGCGATCCTCGCCCTGCTCCCCGCCCTGCTCGTCACGGTCTCCGTCATCGGCCTGGCCAACCCGGACGCGACCGCGGCGCTGATCTCCGACATCACCGCGTTCGCGCCCGCCGAGTCCGGGGCCGCGCTGCGCCAGCCACTGCTGGCCGCCACCGAGGAGCGCACCGCGGTCTGGCTGCTGGTGGTGACCGGCAGCGTCAGCGCGGTCTGGTCGGCCTCCAGCTACCTGGCCGTCTTCCGCCGGGCGCTGCATGCCATGCACCACGTCAGCGACACCCGCCCGGCACTGCGCCAGGCGCCCATCATCGCCGCCTCCGCTTTCGGTCTGCTGCTCCTGCTGATGACGAGCGCCTTCGTCCTCGTGCTCACCGGCCCGCTGGCACGGTGGGCGGCCCGCCGCATCGGCCTCGCGGAGGCGGCGCAGGACGTCTGGTCGGTCCTCAAATGGCCCGCGCTGCTGGTCCTGGTCGCCTGCCTGATCACCGTCCTGTTCCGCACCGGCCCGAAGGCCCCGCGCGGGATACGGCACGGTCTGCTGCCCGGAGGAGTGCTCGCCGCGGTGCTCTGGCTGGTCGCCTCGGCCCTGTTCGCGCTGTACGCCACCCACATCGGCACCTACAGCCGGCTCTACGGCTCCCTGGCGGGGCTCGTGGTGTTCCTGATCTGGACCTGGTTCACCAACCTCTCGCTGCTGGCCGGCGCCCAGTTCAACGTCGAGCTCGCCCGGACACCGGCCGCGGCGGCCGTCGGGAAGCCCTCGGCGGAGGAGGCCCTCGCCGAGGCGCCGGTGGCGGAGGGGCCCTCCGGAGGTGCGGACGTGCCGGCCGACCGGAGTGCTCCGGCGGAGCCGTCCGGGTGCCGCGCCGACCGGGAGCGCTGACGGGAGTCGTCGGCCGGCAGCTCGGCGCGGCGGCGGCGCGCCGGGCTGCCCGAACCCCTTGTGGGAGCGCTCCCATCTCTTGGAGGATGACCGCCATGGGACTGCCTCCGTACGTTCGCGCCTACCGCCCCGACGACCGCGCCGCCCTCGCGGACATCTGCGTCCGCACCGCGGACAACGGCGGCGACGCCCGGCACCTCTACCCGGACCCGGACCTGATGGCCGCCCTCTTCGCAGCCCCCTACGCCCACCTGGAACCGGAGTTGACCTTCGTCCTCGACGACGGCTCCGGGCACGCGGTCGGTTACGTCCTCGGGACTTCGGACACCGTGGCCTTCGCCGCCGCCTTCCGGGAGAAGTGGCTGCCGCTCGTCGCCGGCCGCTTCCCGCCCCCGGCCGGCCCCGCCCTCACTCCGGCGCAGGAGATGGCGGCGCTGCTGCACCGGCCCGAGCACATGGTGCACCCGCTGCTCTTCGACCACCCGGCCCATCTGCACATCGACCTGCTGCCGGACCATCAGCGGCGCGGGCACGGGCGCGAGCTGATGCGGGTCTTCCTCGACGCGCTGCGGGCGCGCGGGGTGGACGCCGTGCACCTGTCGATGCTCACCGCCAACACCCCCGCCCGTGCCTTCTACGACCGGCTGGGCTTTTACGAGATCACCGTCCCCGACCCCGGCCCCCTCACCCGCCTCGGCCGCGACACGGACACCACCGGCCTGTGAGCCCTCAGCGAGGGGAGCGGTAGGCCGCCACCACCGGCATCAACTGCCGCAGTGCGCGGGCGCTGTCGTTGGCGGCGTCGCCCATCCGCATGCCCTTCCAGGTCCCCTCGGCGCCGGAGAACCGGCTGACCCGGCGGCAGTCCCCGCACGCGGACCGGTAGGCCATGATCGTGTAGTGGGACCGGTCCTCGGTGACCCACCCGGTGTTGTACGGGTGCTCCGGGTTGACCTCCATCGCGCCGTCCGGGGTGGAGGCGAGCGTGGTGCGGTCGTGCGCCAGGCCGAGGTTGTGACCGATCTCGTGGCTGGCGGAGTCCTGCGCGATGCCCTGGACGTCGACCACCGAGTAGGCGTACGCGTCGGTGTCCGGCCCGAGCCGGGGCGAGTAGTCGCCCGTGCCGCCGCCCCGGCCGGACACGTCCACCATCAGGGTCACCAGGTCCGCTCCGTACCGCTCGCGCCGCTCCCGGGCCTCCCGGCCGAGCGCGGGGTCGGTGCCCGCGCGCAGGTTGGCGTACGCCTCGGAGAACTCCTCGGACCCCTGGTAGCGGGTGGCGGTGTACGGGTGGACGATCCGGATCCGCCCGCAGACCCCGCTGGCCTTCAGCGACCGGTTCATCCGGGTGGCGATCTGCTGGGCGGACGCGAACACCCGCCCCGTCCCGCCGGCCGCCGCCGCGGCCTTCGGGGTGTAGACGGCCATGACGTCGACGACGGGACAGTTTGCCGATGCCGATGCCGATGCCGATGCCGATGCCGTCGCGGGGGCGGGGCTCCCGGCGCGCGCCGGGGCACTCGGCCGCTCCGGTGCCGCGGCGGCGCCGAGCGACCCGACGACGGCCGCGGCGAGTACCGCCTTGAACAGGGTCGAGGGCATGGGGAAGTCACTCCGTCCGGGAGGGCACCGGGGCGCCGGTGGGTCGTGGGGAGTGTGTCTTGATCGGCGGCGGACGAAACGGCGCGACGGACGTCCGCCTGGAGGAAGAGGCCGTCATTCACCGGTCCTTCACGCCGGGCGGGCCGGCGCCGGCAGGGTGCCGTTACGCCAACAGGCGCAGAAAAAGAGGATGTTGAGGAGGATCGGAGAGGGGCGCGGGTGGTCGCGCGACAGCCGGGGTGGGCCTTGTGGAGAAAACCGGGAGAGGGCCGGACATCACCGGCTTCCCGCTGCTGTGCGGGTGCGCGGGGGTGAGGCCGGTGCGTCCGTGCGGAGGCGAGGGTGGGCAGGACCGTGACGCCACCGGACCCTGACGCTGCCGGACCGTGGGGCCGGTGGGCACGTGCGGGCCGGCCGGTGGGGGTCGTGCAACGGCCGGGAGCGGCCGGGGCCGTGGCGTCGTGGCCGATTCGGTTTCCCAGGGATGTCCGGACGGCGGGTTGGGCAGGTACACCCGTGCGAATGGTGGGCGATGCCCGGCAGCGGGCCGAGAGGCGAGTGTCGACGTGACGGAACAGAGCGGATGGCGGTTCACCGACGACCGGGGCCGCCTGGTGACGGCCGGCCGGCAGCCGTCCCGGGTGCTGGCGTACATACAGGCGGGCGCCACCCTGTGGGACTACGGCGTACGCCCGTGGGGGATCTTCGGGTCCGGCCACGACGGCCCCGAGCCGGACCGCGCCAAGACCGGCACGCTCCCCCTGGACGAGGTGGAGTACCTGGGTCCCGGAGTCGGGCTGGACACCGGGGCGCTGCTGGCCGGTCGTCCCGACCTCGTGGTGGCGGTGAGTTACGGCGCCGGCCAGGTGTACGGGCTGGACCCCGAGACCGCGAAGCACCTGGAGGAGCAGGTGCCGGTGGCCGTCATCGACGTGGGTCAGGGCCGGACGCTCGCCGAGGTCTCCGAGCGGTTCGCCGAGCTGGCCCACGCGCTCGGAGCGGGTGAACTCCCCGCCGCGGAACAGGAACTGGTCGCCGCGCGGGAGCGACTGCGCGAGATCGCGCGGAGCCTCCCCGAGGCCGCCGCCCGGGTGGTGGCGCTGTCCCCGGCCGACGTCGACCAGGCGTACGTCGCGCGCCCCCGGATGTGGCCCGAGCTGCGGGTCCTCACCGAACTGGGCGTGGACACCGTCGAGCCGCCGGAGGGCGCGGGCGTGAACTGGGCCACCCTGCCGTGGGCGGAGGCCGCCGCGCTGGGGCCCCGCCTGCTGCTCACCGACATCCGGGCGCACGCCGCTCCGCTCACCGCGTTGGCCGCCCAGCCGGCCTGGACCGCGCTGATCGACGGAGGGACACGGGTGGTCCCGTGGAACCCGGAGCCCCTGTGCGGTCCACGCGCCCACGCGGGCTTCCTGAGGCTGGTCGCGGACGCGCTGGAGGCGGTACGCGAGCCCTGAGCGGACCGGGCCGAGCTGCGGGACCAGGCAGGGCTGCGGTACCGGGCGGGCTACGGGACCTGGCCGGCGTGCGGGGAAGCGGCCCTGCGGGAGGCTGCCCGGCGACGCGGGGCACCGCGGACGCGTCGCGCGGGGGTGTCGTCGTGCGCGCGGGGCCGGGGGCGTGGGGCGCCGCAGGGGTGCGGAAGGCGGGCGTCGGCACCCCCGGACGGACGTCTGCGATCGCGGCGCGCCGCCGTCATGGGGACCCTGGTCGGAGCCGTCGACCCGCACCACCCGCCCAGGAGGCCCCGTGCCGCAGGACAAGAACCCCGACTACCGTCCCGTCGTCTTCCGCGACCGGTCCGCCGGATACGCGTTCCTGACCAGATCCACCGCGGCCAGCGACCGCACCATCGACTGGGACGACGGCAACACCTATCCGGTGGTGGACGTCGAGATCTCCGCCGAGAGCCACCCCTTCTACACCGGCAAGGCGCGGGTAGTGGACTCCGAGGGCCAGGTCGCCAAGTTCGAGCGCCGCTACGGGGGAGAGGCGACGGACGAGATCACCTGATCCCCGCCCGCCGGCCCGGCCCTCGCGGTACCTGCGCGTCCCGCGGGGGCCGTGCCGTGCGCGGAACCGTCCGGTTCCGCCCGTCCGTGCGCGGAGCCGGACGGCCGTCGTGGGACGACTACGCCCGCGCGCCGGACGCGACGGCCGCCCTGCCGTGCGGGAGCCGGACGGCCGTCGTGGGACGACTACGCCCGCGCGCGGCGGTGGGCCGCTTCCCTGATGTCCTCGGGGAGCGCGTCGGCGACCAGCAGGCGCGGCAGCAGCTCCGGCTCCAGGGTCACGGCCCGGAAGACGAGCGCCACCGTGACGTCGTGCCGCGGCCGGTGCTCGATCCGCACCGGGTCGCCGGCGCGGACCTGGCCGGCCGTCACCACCCGCAGGTACGCGCCGGGCCGCGAGTCCCGGGTGAACCGCTTGATCCATCCGTCCCGCTCCAGCCAGCCCTGGAACGTGCCGCAGGGGATCCGCGGGCACGACACCTCCAGGACCACGTCCGCGCCGATCCGCCAACGCTCCCCGATCCGTGCCCCGTTGACGTCCAGGCCGCGGGTGGTCAGGTTCTCGCCGAAGGTTCCGTGGGCCAGTGGCATGCCCCACTCGCCCGCCCGCGCGTCGAGATCCTCGCGGGCGTAGGCGTAGACCGCCTGGTCGGGGCCGCCGTGGTTGCGCACGTCGCCGATCAGGTCACCCGCCAGGCCGGCCGCGCCGGGGGTGTCGGGGTCGGGTGCCGACACGGCGACCGGGCCGTCGACGGGCCGCTTGTCGATGCCGGTGGTGCGCGCCTCCTTCCACGGATTGGGCCGCGGGCGCGCGATGTTGACGGAGACGATGTCCATACCGCGACGCTACGAGCCGCCGCCCGGCCGGGGCGACCGAATTTCGCCCGGCCGGCCCGACCCTCGGAGTCGTGCCCCTCCCGGCCCCGATGCCCGTCGTGTCACCCGTACGGCCCAATGGGGCGCACCCTCCGCCGGGGCCGTGCCGTTCGCCGGTTCGGACGCCCGCCGGGCGGCCGTGACGAGGGAGGAGACGGCGGATGGTGGGGCGCGCGGGCGGGCGAGCGGCCGGGACCGGACCGGTGGCGGTCACCGGCATGGGGGTGGTGAGCCCGGCCGGGGCGGACGAGTACGGCCTGTGGAAGGCGCTGTTGGAGGGCCGTTCGACGGCCCGTACCCTCGGCGCACTGGCGGGGCTGCCGGTCGACTTCGGGTGCCCCGTCGACGGTTTCGACCTGGACGAAGCGGTGGGCGGCCGGTCGGTCTACCGGATGGCCCGGTTCGTGAAGCTGGCGGTGCTCGCCGCGCGGCAGGCCGTCGCGGACGCCGGTCTCGACCCGAACGGCTGGGACGGCGCCCGGGTCGGCGTGGTGCTCGGCGTCGGGGTGGGCGGGGTGTCGGCCCTGGTCGACAACGCCCGGCGGTTCGACGCCGGGGGTCCGGAGGCGGTGTCGCCCCTGCTGGTGTCGATGATGATCCCCAACGCGGCGGCCGGGGAGGTCGCCATCGCCCTCGGGGCCGGCGGCCCGAGTCTCGCCCCCGCCACGGCCTGCGCCTCCGGCGCCACCGCCCTGGCGGTCGGGCGCGACCTGCTGACGAGCGACCAGTGCGATGTCGTGGTGGCCGGCGGCGCGGAGGCGGTGCTCACCCCGCTCGTCGTCACGGCCTTCACCCGGATGGGGGCGCTGTCCACGCGGACCGCCGAACCGGCCCTCGCCTCCAGGCCGTTCGCCCCCGACCGGGACGGGTTCGTCATCGGCGAGGGCGCGGCCCTGCTGGTGCTGGAGCGACCCGGCGACGCGCGGGCCCGGGGGGCGCGCGTCCGCGCCCTGCTGGCGGGCGCGGGCTCCGCGACCGACGCGCACCACCCCACCGCCCCCGACCCGGAGGGCCGCGGCGCGCGGCGGGCGGTGGAGGCCGCGCTGCGGCAGGCGGACTGGGTCCCGGCGGACGTCGGCCACATCAACGCGCACGGCACCTCGACCCCCCTCAACGACGCGATGGAGTCCGGCCTCATCGCCCGGCTGTTCCCGCACCGGCCGCCGGTCACCGCGCCCAAGGGGGTCGTCGGCCACACGCTGGCGGCGGCCGGCGCGATCGAGGCGGTGGCCACCGTGCTCGCGCTGGAGCACTCCCTGGTGCCACCGGTCGCCAACCTCGAAGCACCAGCGGAAGGACTGCCGCTGGACTGCGTGACGGGCGGTCCGCGCCTTCTGCGGGCGGCCACCGGGCTCAGCCATTCCTTCGGATTCGGCGGCCACAACGTCGCCCTCGCCTTCCAACGGGCCTGACCAGTCGGAACGTATCCCTCCGGGAGTGTCCTCGCCGTTCCGGGATCGTTCACGGGACATGACCACCATGCTCATTGAGTCCGCGCCGGTCCCCGTCGCGGAGACACTCACCGCTGCCCTCTACGGCCCCGGCTTCGCCGACGAACACGCCTTCTGGCGCCGCCTGATCACCACCGAGCCGTTCCGCACCCGGCGGCACGGGGCAGGACCCGACGAGCGGCTCTCCGTCACCTACGACCGGCTGCGGCTGCTCAACGGCTGCCTCGACAACGCCGCCCGGCTCGCCGCCGACCCGCGGTCGCTCGCGGCGCTGCACGAGTGGATCAGTCCTGTCGACCCGTCGCTCGCCACCGTCGCCGGCATCCACTACAACCTGTTCCTCGGCAGCCTCCTGGACCACGACCCCGACGGCGTACGGGATCTGTCCGACTACCTCGCCATGGACACCGTCGGCACCTTCCTCTGTACGGAACTGGCGCACGGCAACGACGCCACCTCCCTCGGCACCACCGCCACCTACGACCCCGAGCGCGACGGGTTCGTGCTGCACACCCCGCGGGCCGGGGCACAGAAGTTCATGCCCAACACCGGTGTGGCCGGCGGGCCCAAGAGCGGAGTGGTGGCGGCCCGGCTCCTCGTGGACGGGACCGACCACGGGGTGTTCCTCTTCCTCGCCCCGCTCACCGACGGCACCGCCGCCCTGCCCGGGGTCCGGGTGCGCCGGCTGCCCGCCCGGCTGGGCTCCCCCGTCGACCACTGCCTGACGGCTTTCGACCAGTACTTCGTGGAGCGGTCGGCGCTGCTCGCGGGGGAGCAG
This sequence comes from uncultured Streptomyces sp., assembly GCF_947488945.1. GTDB lineage: Bacteria > Actinomycetota > Actinomycetes > Streptomycetales > Streptomycetaceae > Streptomyces. The sequence continues at coordinate 82,225 of NZ_CANLBS010000020.1, read as the reverse complement.
GGCCGGGTCGGCGAGGGCGGGGAGTTCACCAGCGGGCTCGGCAGCCGCCGGCGCAGATTCCTCGTCTCCATCGGCCGGGTCACCCCCGGCAAGCTCTGCATGAGCGGCGCCACCGTCGGCTCCGCCCGCCTCGCGCTCGCCGTCGCCGTCCGCTACGCCGGGCACCGTACGATCTCCGGCAGCCGCCACGGCGAACGGGTGCCGGTGCACGCCCACCGCACCCACCACGGCCCCCTCGCCCAGGCGCTCGCCACCACTTACGCGATCAGCCTGCTGCACCGCCGGGCCCTCGACCTGTGGGCGGGCTGCTCCGACGAGGACCGGGAGGGCGCCGAGCGCCTGGTCGCGGTCGCCAAGGGCTGGATCACCTGGCAGGCCCGCGGCGTCATCGTGGAGAGCCGCGAACGCTGCGGGGCGCAGGGGCTGCTGGAGAACAACGGCATCGCCGAACTCCTCACCGGGGTCGAGGGCGCCATCACCGCCGAGGGCGACAACGTCGCGGTGCACGCCAAGGCTGCCGCCGAGCTGCTGTTCACCGACCCCGACCCGCTGCCGTTCCGCGACCGGGTCCCCGGGGACCTCGCCGACCCGCTGTTCCTGCGGGCCCTGGTGGCCGCCGTCGAGTCCGTGCACTACGCCCGGGCCCGCCGCCGGATGACCGCCGCGCCGCCCGGCGACCCGTTGCGCCGGTGGAACGCGGCGGCCGGACCGGCGCTGCTCCGGGTCGAGGCGCACGCCTGCCGGCAGGCCGCCGAGGCGTACGCCGACGCGGTCGCCGCGCTGCCGCCCGGAGAGGCCCGGGACCGCCTCGCCGAGCTGGAGCGGCTCTTCCTGTTGCGGTGGGTGAGCCGCAACGCCGGGGACCTGCTGGCGTCCGGCCGGATGACCGCCGATCAGGTCGACCTGCTGCCCGACCTGCTGGAGACGGCCGTCGCCGCCGTCGCCGCGCACGCCCGCACGCTGGTGGACGCGTTCGCGTTCCCCGAGGAGGTGTTCGCCGACCGGCCGATCGCGGGACCCGGATACATGGACGTGTACGACGACCCGGACGGGCCGTGGCACCGCGCGTCCGGGGGCGCAGAGGAGGGCGGGCGGTGACCGCGGCGGCCCGGATGCGTGAGGCGGTGGGAGCGGCCGGGGTGCGCGCGGTTCTCCTCGCCTACTGGGGAACCACCTCTCTGCTCTCCCGTTGGTGTGAAAGGCCGCAGGTGAGCGTAGAGGAATCGGTTCGCCGGGAAGCGTAACCGGACCCCGTGCGACCCGTTAAGCCCGGTCGGTGGGGTCCGTCGTGCCGCGGACACCCGCCGTCGTACGAGCCGTGCACGAGAGAAGGAGAAGAGGAAGCGGATGAACGCCATCCATCCCAAGATCGTCGATGTGCTGACCGGAACGTTCAGGGTGCCGGCCGCCGAGATCCGCCCCGACTCCACGATGGAGAGCCTGGAGATGGACTCCCTCGCGGTCGCCGAGTTCGCGCTCATCGTCAAGGACGCGCTCGGCCTCGACCTGGAGGCCGGGGCCCGCTGCCGCGACGCCACCCTCGCGGAGATCACCGAGATCGTCGGGGCGCCGGACGCCGCTGCCCCGGTGGGCCACGACCGATGAGCGGGGCCGCCGTCGTGGTCACCGGCCTGGGGATGATCACCCCGGCCGGTCACGACACCGACACCACGTGGGACGGCGTGCTGGCCGGCCGCTCGACGGCGCACGCGGTGCCCGAGCTGGCCGGGTGCGCCATCGACTTCGCCTGCCGGGTGACCGGCGTCGATCTGGACGCGGCGGTGGGCGGGCGGACCGGTTACCGGATGGGCCGGTACACCAAGCTCGCCGTGCTGGCCGCCCTCCAGGCGGTCGAGGACGCCGGCCTGGACCCGGCCGGCTGGGACGGGACCCGCGTCGCGGTGGTCATCGGCACCAGCAGCGGCGGCTCGGGCGGTATCGCCGAACAGGCGGTCCTGCTCGACCGGCGCGGCGCCGGCGCCACCTCGCCGACCGGCGTCCTGCTGACCATCCCGAACATGCCCGCCGCGGAGGTCGCGGTCCGGCTGCGGGCCACCGGCCCCAGCCTGGCGCCCTGCACCGCCTGTTCGTCCGGGGTGACCGCCCTGTCCGTCGCCCGCGACATGCTGCGGGCCGGGCAGTGCGACATCGCGGTGGCCGGCGCCACGGAGTCGACGCTCTACCCGCTGGCGATGACCGGATTCGCCCGGTCGGGCGCGGCGGCGCTGCCGGGCGGCGATCCTGCCCTGCGGTGCCGGCCCTTCGCCGAGGACCGGGACGGGCTGGTGGTGGGCGAGGGCGCAGCCGTCATGGTGCTGGAGCGCGCCGACGACGCCCGGAGGAGAGGGGCGGAGCCCCGCGCCCTGCTGGCCGGCGCCGGAGCGACCACCGACGCCTACCACCCGACCAGTCCGCACCCCTCCGGCGCGCTCGCACGGGCGGCGGCCGACGCGGCGCTGCGGGACGCCGGCTGGCGCGCGGAGGACGTCGACCACGTCAACGCGCACGGCACCTCCACCCCGCTGGGCGACGCGACCGAGGCGAAGCTGATCGCACGGGCCTACCCCCATCGCCCCCCGGTGACCGCGCCCAAGGGTGTGCTCGGCCACTGCATGGGCGCCGCCGGGGCGATCGAGGCGGGGCTGACCGTGCTGACGCTCCAGCACGGCCTGGTCCCGCCGATCGCCAACCTGGACGAACCGGCGGCGGGCCTCGGCATCGACTGCGTCACCAAGGTGCCCCGGCCGGTGTCCGCCCGACGGGCCGTCAGCCACTCCTTCGGTTTCGGCGGCCACAACGCGGTCATCGCCTTCCAGCGCCCCTGACGCCGTCACAGGGACGGGCGACCGTGTCCCGCACGCCGCGGGCTCCCCGGCTCCGGCCCCGAGACCGCCGGGCCGGGGCCGGGGAGCCGCGTGATAACTTGCCGGGGCCAGTCGTACTCCACCAGGAGTCAGGGAATCCGGTGCGACTCCGGAACTGACGCGCAGCGGTGAGGGGGACGGCCGGGGCACGGCCACTGGGACGTCACGGTCCCGGGAAGGCGCTCCGTCCGTACGAACCCGAGTCCGAAGACCTGCTGGCGCCCCGCGTTCCGCACCGGAGCGCGGTCTTCCGTACCACGGGCTCCGCGTATGGGCCCAGAGACGCCGAGGTCCCCCGTGCCCCCCGTGCTCCGTCCCGCCCGATCCGTCCGCGCCGCCGTGTTCGGTGTGGTCGGGCTCCTCGTCCTCACCGCCGCCGGCTGCGGCGGAGGAAACGATTCCGCGGCGAAGGGGGGCCAAGCCGCCGACGGCTACCCGGTGACGCTGGAGAACTGCGGACGCACCGTCACCGTCGACGCGCCGCCCCGGCAGGCGGTGTCGCTCAACCAGGGCTCCACCGAGATCCTGCTCTCCCTCGGCCTCCAGGACCGCATCGCCGGCTCCGCCACCTGGACCGACCCGGTCATGAAGGGCCTGGAGAAGGCCGACGCGAAGGTCCCGCGGATCTCCGACAACGCCCCCTCGTCCGAGAAGGTCCTCGACCTCGAACCCGACTTCGTCAGCGCCTCCTTCACCTCGACGCTCGGCAAGGGCGGCGTCGCCCCCCGCGAGCAGTTCGAGGAGCTGGGCGTCCCCACCTACGTCTCGCCCTCCGACTGCGCGGGCAAGGACAACAGCGGCGACGGCGACGGCGCCCGCACGACGGCCCTCACCCTGGACAGCGTCTACGGCGAGATACGCGACCTGGCCGAGATCTTCGGCGTACCCGGGCGCGGCGAGAAGCTCGTCGCCGGACTGCGGGCCCGCGTGACGAAGGCGACCGAAGGGCGAACCGCCTCCGGCGCCACCCTCCTGTACTGGTTCGCCAACTCCGAGTCCCCCTACCTGGCGGGCTGCTGCGGCGCCCCCGGAGTCATCACCCGCGAGGTGGGCGCGGAGAACGTCTTCGACGACACCCACGACGAATGGCCCCAGATCAACTGGGAGACCGTCGCCGACCGCGACCCGGACGTGCTCGTCCTCGGCGACCTCACCCGCGAGTCCCAGACCGCCGAGAGCGCCGAGAAGAAGATCGAGTTCCTGGAGGCCAACCCGGCGACCAAGAACATGGACGCCGTCCGCCACCACCGCTACATCCTGCTCAGCGGCCAGGCCATGAACCCGTCCATCCGGACCGTGGAGGGCGTCGAGCGCGTCGCGGCCGGGCTGCGCGCGTTCGGGCTCGCCGGGTGACGGTCCAGCAGCGAGCCCCCCACCAGCAGCCGGCCGCCCCGGCCCCCCGGCGGCCCGGCGGCCGCGACCGGCTCGGGGCGCGGCTGCTGCGCGGTCCGGTCGTCTGGGGCGCCGGACTCGCGCTGCTCGCCCTCTCCGTGGCCGTCGCCGTCACGATCGGGCCGGCCCGGATATCGGTCGGCGACGTCTGGGCGGCCGTCGGCTCCCACCTCGGCCTCGGCGACTCCGGGCTGACCCCCATCCGCGACGGCATCATCTGGAACCTCCGGATGCCCCGCACCCTGCTGGCGGCCGTCTGCGGCGCTGGCCTCGCGGTCTGCGGCACGGTGATGCAGTCGCTGCTGCGCAACCCGCTCGCCGACCCCTTCGTCCTCGGCGTCTCCTCCGGCGCCTCCACCGGCGCCGTCGTGGTCGTCGTCCTCGGCGTCGGCGGCGGGGCGCTGTCGATCTCCACCGGCGCGTTCCTCGGCGCCCTGGTGTCGTTCGCCGTCGTCATGCTGCTCAGCCACACCCTCGGCGGCACCACCGACCGCGTCGTCCTCGCCGGCGTCGCCTCGATGCAACTGTTCTCCGCGCTGACCTCGTTCATCGTGATGACCGCCGCGGACGCCGAACAGACCCGCGGCGTGCTGTTCTGGCTGCTCGGCTCGCTCGGCGGCGTCGGCTGGACCGACGTGTGGCTCTGTGCCGCCGTCCTCGCCGTGACACTGACGGTCTGCCTCGGCCACGCCCGGACCCTCGACGCGTTCGCCTTCGGCCAGGACGCGGCGGCCGCCCTCGGCGTGAACGTCGGGCGGACCCGCATCGTGCTCCTGTGCACCACCGCCCTGCTGACCGCCGCGCTGGTCAGTTCGGCGGGCGCCATCGGATTCGTCGGCCTCGTCCTGCCGCACGCCGCCCGCGCCCTCACCGGTTCCCCGCACCGCAGGCTGCTGCCGGTCACCGCGCTCACCGGGGCGGTGTTCCTCGTCTGGGTCGACACCCTCGCCAGGACCGTGCTGGACCCCCAGGAAGTGCCGGTCGGCGTCGTCACCGCGCTGATCGGCGTACCGGCCTTCGTCGTCATCCTGCACCGGACCCGGAGGAACCCGTGACCGGACCCGCCACCGCCCCCGTACGGTCCGGGGCCACGCGCGACGACGGCCTGCGGGCCGACCGCGTCAGCCGGCGGGCCGGCGGGCGGCTCATCCTCGACGGGGTCACCCTCGCCCCCGCCCCCGGCTCCACCCTCGGACTCCTCGGCCCCAACGGCTCCGGGAAGTCCACCCTGCTGCGGGTGCTGGCCGGGGTCCTGCCGCCCGGCGGCGGCTTTGTCACCCTCGACGGACGCGACCTCGCCGCGACCGGGCGCCGCGCCGTCGCCCAACGGGTCGCCGTCGTCGACCAGCACGCCGTCACCCAGGTCGAACTCAGCGTCCTGGACGTCGTCCGGCTCGGCCGCATCCCGCACCGCCGCGCCTGGTCCGCACCCGGACCGGCCGACGACGACGCCGTGCGCGAGGCACTGGAACTGACCGGACTCACCGGCCTGACCGGGCAGTCCTGGCACACCCTGTCCGGCGGCGAACGCCAGCGCGTCCAGATCGCCCGCGCCCTCGCCCAGCAACCGCGCGAACTGCTGCTCGACGAACCCACCAACCACCTCGACATCCAGCACCAGCTCGAACTGCTGCACCTCGTCAGCACGCTGCCCGTCACCAGCGTCGTCGCCCTGCACGACCTCAACCTGGCCGCGATGTTCTGCGACACCGTCACGGTGATGGACGGCGGCCGGGTCGTCGCGGCCGGCACCCCGCGCGAGGTGATCACAGAGGAACTGATCGAGGCCGTCTACCACGTGCGGGCGGTGGTCACCCCGGACGGCCCGCAGGGGCGTCCCTCCGTACGGTTCCTGCCGCGCGGCGCGCACCGGCCGGGCTGAGGCGCCGCCGCGGACCGGGGGCCCGGACGCGCCTCGGGGACGACGGACGGGAGGGGCGGACCCGCGGCCGGTGGCCGGGGCCCGCCCCTCCCGTCGTGCTGCGGGGACCACCCGCGGGGTGGGGAGCGTGGGGGAGGGACCGTCAGCGACGGCGTCCCCGTCCGGGCTCGCCGCCCATGTCCCGGCCCTCGCCGGTCTCCTTGAGGCCGTCCGCGTAATCGATCTTCTCCTTGCGGACGTCGGCGGAGACCTCCTTCTGCTCGGTGACCCGGTTGGTCTCCAGCCGCACCCGCTCGACCGGCACCGACTCCTTGCTGACCCTCGCCCGCTCGGCGTGCAGCGTCACCTCGACGTCCTGCTCACCGAGATCGGTGCGCCCGGTCACCTTCTCGCCCGGCTGCAGCGGCTCACGGACCACCCGCACCTCCTCGTGCGAGACCGGCACCGTACGGGTCACGTGCTCGGTGACGACGTACTTGTGCAGGCGTGCCTTGCCCGCTTCGTACTCCTCCGTCCCGACGTGCAGCTGCTCCTCGGAACGGATCATCTCCTCGCGTCCCGCGACGCCGGCCGACCGCTCGGCGCCCGCGCCCGCGCCCGCCAGCGGGCGGGAGGTCGCCGAGGTGCCCGCGCCGGCTCCCGCCGCCGCGCCCGTGCCGACCGCGCCCGGCGCGGTGCCCGACTTGGCCGTCCCGGCCGCCCGGCCGGTGCCGGCCGCTCCGGCGGCCCCGGCGGCGCCCATCGCGCCCGTGCCGGCCGCCGTACGGGCGTCGCCGCCCGCGCGTCCGGTGTCACCGAGGTTGCCGCCCGTCTTCCGGGTCAGGCCGTAGTGGCGGTAGAGCTCCTCCTCCTCCGCCACGGACAGATGCGCGTCGGCATCCACCCTCGGGGCGTCCTTGACGCTCTCCTTGGGATGCGAGACATGCAGGTCGGAGCCGACTCGACGCGCTCCGGCGAGCGGCACGAAGCTCTCCTTCATACCGAACATGCCCGTCTTGACCGTGACCCAGTCGGGCTTGCCGGTGGCGTCGTCGACGTACACCCGGCCGACCGTGCCGACCTTCTCGCCCCCGTTGTCGTAGACGGTCAGACCGTCGAGCTCTCCGGAATCCGTGAAACCGTCAGCGGCTCCCATGTGCGATCCCTCCTCGCGCGGGCACGTCCTGTGGATCGGTCCACCAGGGGAGGCGCGCCCGGTTTCCATCGCGCCTCACCCGGTTGGACTCCGCAACCGGGGGAGCGGCGGCCCCGGCGGAGCGCGGACGGGCGCAAGAGGCTTCCGGCCCCGCCGCGCGGGCCTCGGGGCCCCTCGGTGATTAGCCCAGACGGGTGACCGCCGGGCCGTCCCGCCGGGCGGTCCGGAGAGCCCCGGCACCGTCCCGCTCCCGACGCGCGCGCCGGCCGGCCGGGACGGCCCGCCGACGGCGCGGAACCGGCACCCCCCGTCCGACCAGGGCGGATGTCACTCGGACCGAATCACCGGGAAACCCTTGACACCCGTGGCGCTTGCACGCATTCTTTCGCCAGAAATCGCAACGCCGTTGCGATTTCCGCACCGACCGGTTCCGGCCGGCAGGCCGTGATCCCGCGTCCCGCACACCGGAACCGCACGACCAGGAGGCGAACCATGGCGGCCACGGAAACCCCCGCGAGCACGGGCGCCCCCGCCGTGCTGCAGACCGTCGACCGGGCCCTCCAGGTCATGCTCACCTTCACCGAGCAGCGCCCCGAGTGGGGAGTCAGCGAACTGGCCCGCCACCACGGCTGGGACAAGGCCGTCGTCCAACGACTGCTGCACACCCTGGCCGCCCGCGGCTTCCTGCTCTGCGACGACACCACCCGCCGCTACCGGCCGGGACCGGCCCTGTCCCGGCTGGCCCGGGTCGGCGAGCACAGCGGCGTGCTCGCCTCGCTGGCACGGCCCGTGCTCGCCCGGCTCCTGCGGGAGACCGGCGAGAGCGTCGTCCTCAACGTCCCGCACGGCGGCAGCTACCGCTGCAAAGCCGCCGTGGACGGCACCGGACCCGTCCGGTACACCGCCATCATCGGCGCGGTGATGCCCGGACACGCGGGCGCCTCCGGACACACCCTCTTCGCCCACCGCCCCGAGCGCGAGATCCGGCAGATGTTCGGCCCCGCCACCCTGACCCGCTTCAACGACCGCACGCTGACCGACGTCGACACGCTGCTCGCCTGTTACGCGCGCGTCCGGGCCGACGGCCACTGCGTCAGCCACGGCGAGTACGACGAGGCCGTGACCGCGGTCTCCGCACCCGTCTTCCAGGGCGACGGCGTCGCCGCCTCCCTGACCGTCATCGGCCCGTCCCACCGCGTGGGCCGGGCCACCGACACCCTCGTGACGCTGGTACGTGCCGGAGCGGCGGAGATCACCTCCGCGCTCGGCGGCTGAACCGGCGCCCGCACCCGCGACACCCGCCCCACCCGTGCGACCGCGCCCTCCGACGCCGTCGGCACACCCCGTCCTGCCCGCGCGCACCCGGCCCCAGGAGCCGCGCGTCCCCGTCCCACCCATCGAAGGGGGTGCACCGTGGCGCACCACACCGCCCCGCACCACGCCCCACCACCACCGCCACCGCCCAGGCCGGACACGTCCGAAGGCCCCGCCCACCCGCGCGTCCTGGAACCGGTCACCCTGGTCGTCCTGGTGGTGCTCGCCGCAGTCGGCGCGGTCATCGGCATCGACCTCGTCTCCAAGCTCGGCATCTCCGCCAACACCTCGGTGGTCGGCGCGCTCGTCGCCATGCTGATCGGCCGCATCCCGCTGAACTTCCTGCGCAGGATGCGCTCGGTCCACCGGCAGAACCTGGCCCAGAGCGCCATCTCCGCCGCCACCTTCGCCTCCGCCAACGCGCTGCTGACCTCGGTGGCCGTACCGTACGTGTTCGGCCGCACGGACCTGGTGTGGCCGATGCTCGCCGGGGCGTTCGCCGGACTCCTCATCGACGCCTGGGTGCTCTACCGCTCCTTCGGCTCACGGCTGCTGCCCGCGGACGCCGCGTGGCCGCCCGGCACCGCCGCCGCCGAGACCATCAAGGCCGGCGACCGGGGAGGACGCCGGGCCCTGATCCTGGCCGGCGGCACCGCCGTCGGTCTCGCCGGAACCCTGTTCTCGCTGCCGCTGTCGGCCGCCGGCGTCGCCTTCCTCGGCAACGTCTGGGCCCTGGCGATGTTCGGCGTCGGACTGCTGCTGCGCCAGTACAGCCCCGACCTCTTCTCCACCGACCTCGGCGCCGGGTACATCCCGCACGGCGTCATGGTGGGCGCCGGGATCGTCGCCCTGGGCCAGGCCGTGCACATGCTGCTGGGACGCCGCGGGTCGCGGCGGGCCGGCCGCGAGGCCGCCCCCGCGCCGGAGCCCGCCGCCCCCGACCCCACCACCGCGTACACCGTCGACGAGAGCGCCCTGCGGCGCTCACTGGTCCGCGGCTACGCGCTGTTCACCGCCGGCGCCGCCCTCCTGGCGGTGCTCGGCGGCCTGGTGGGGGACATGAGCCCGCTCGGACTCGTCGGCTGGGTGCTGTTCGCCGCGTTCGCCGCCCTCGTCCACGAACTCATCGTCGGGCTCGCCGCGATGCAGTCCGGCTGGTTCCCGTCCTTCGCCGTCACCCTGATCTTCCTCGTCCTCGGCCTCGCGATGGGCATCCCGTCCGTGCCGCTGGCCCTGTTCATCGGCTACGTCTCGGCCACCGGCCCGGCCTTCGCCGACATGGGGTACGACCTCAAGGCCGGCTGGCTGCTGCGCCGCGAGCACCGGCCCTGGGACCCGTACGAGCGCGAGGGGCGGCGCCAGCAGTTCCTGGCCGCGCTCATCGGCTTCGCCGTGGCCCTCGCCGTCGTCGCGCTCGCCTGGCGCTCGTACTTCGGGCAGGGACTGATCCCGCCCGTCGCCAAGGTCTACGCCGACACCATCCGCAACGGACTCGGCGACGCCGACGCGGTGCGCACCATGCTGCTGTGGGCCCTGCCCGGAGCACTGATCCAACTGCTCGGCGGCACCCGGCGGCAGATGGGCGTCATGCTCGCCACCGGCCTGCTGATCCTCACCCCCCAGGCGTGCTGGCTGGTTCTCGGCGCGCTCGTCGTCCGCGTCGGCTACCGCAGGTTCCGCGGCCCGGCCGCGGACGAGGAACTGAACCTCGTCGGCGCCGGACTGATCGCGGGCAGCTCGCTCGGCGACTCCGCCCAGATCCTCAAGACGTGACGCGGCGGGGCACCCCGCACCGTCACCCGTACCACCCGCAAGGCAAGGAGCTCCACCCGTGGACATGTACAGCAGGCTCGAACCGCGCCCCGAATACCTGACGTTCGAGCTGGCCCTGGCCGCCCGCAAGCTGGTCGAGGAGGTCATGCTCGTGAAGCCCGGCGAGGACGTCGTCCTCACCGGGGACACCAGCAGCGACCGCCGGGTCGTCGAAGCGACCGCCCAGGCGGTCGCCGCGGCCGGCGCCCACCCCGTCATCGTCTGGTACGAGACGCTGCCGGGCGCGTCCATGGAGCCGCCCCGCCCCGTCGCCGGCGCCATCGCGGACGCCGACGTGTGGATCGAGTTCGCCGTCTCGTACCTCATGCACTCCGACGCCTTCCGGGCCGCGATGGCGCGCGGGTGCCGGTACACCAACCTCACGGCGATGGACGTCCAGATGCTGGTCGCCACCGTCGGGCGCCCCGACTTCCAGGGCGTCATCCGGCTCGGCAAGGCCCTGGTCGCGCTCCTGGAGGCCGCCGACGAGGTCCGCATCACCTCCGCCAACGGCACCGACCTGGTCGGCCGCAACGGCGACCGGCCGATCAACCTCCGCGGCAAGCCGGCCGAGAACCCCGGTGAGACCGTCATGCTCTCCGGCCAGATCTCCTGGAACCCGCTGGAGGAGACCCAGGACGGCGTCCTGGTGTTCGACGGCGCCCTCTGGCCGCCGGACGAGATCGGACTCCTGCGCTCGCCGGTCCGCTGCACCGTCGAGAAGGGCGTGGTCACCAAGATCGAGGGCGGCGCCGACGCCGACGTCTTCCGGCGCTGGATGGAGTCGTTCGACGACCCCCACATGTTCCGCGTCGCCCACTGGTCGCTCGGGTTCAACCCCGGCGTCCTCGCCCCGACCGGGCGCATCGTGGAGGACGAGCGCGTCTTCGGCTGCGTCGAACTGGGCATCGGCACCAAGGGCGCCTGGATCGGCGGCGAGCCGTGGGTGGCCGCCGCGCACACCGACGGCAGCGTGCTCGGCCCGTCCATCTACCTGGACGGCGTCGCCATCGAGGAGAACGGGCGCTACGTGCACCCGGAACTCGTCGGGATCTGCCGCGAACTCGGCGTCGCCGGCTACTGACCGCACCGCGGCCGGGGCCGCCGCCGGGACACTCCGGCGGCGGCCCCGGCACCGCACACCGCTGCCCGCGCCCGACCCGCCCTGACCGAGGAGCCCCATGTCCGCCCCCACCGCGCCCGCGCCCGTCACCTACCGGCACGACGGGCTGCTCTGCACCGACGTCGCCCTCGACGTGCCCCTCGACCACGCCCGCCCCGACGGCCCCTCACTCTCCCTCTACGCCCGCGAGGTCGTGGCCGAGGGACGCGAGGGAGACGACCTCCCCCGCCTGCTGTGGCTCCAGGGCGGACCGGGCGGACGGGCCGAGCGGCCCAACGCCGCCGGCGCCTGGCTGCGCCGGGCCCTGCGGGACCACCGGGTCGTCCTCATGGACCAGCGCGGCACCGGCCGCTCCACCCCCGCCGACCGGCGCACCCTCGCCCGGTTCGGCTCCGACGCGACGGCGGCGGCCGGCTACCTCGCCCACTTCCGGGCCGACTCGATCGTGCGCGACGCCGAACTGCTCCGCCTCAGCCTCCAGGGCGACCGCCCCTGGAGCGTGCTGGGCCAGAGCTTCGGCGGCTTCGCCACCCTCACCTACCTCAGCCTCGCCCCCGGGGGACTGGAACAGGCCTACATCACCGGCGGTCTGCCCACCCTCACCGGCCACGCCGACGACGTGTACCGCGCCGCCTACGCACGCACCCTCACCCAGAACGAACGGTTCTTCGACCGCTATCCGGCGGACCAGCCGACGGCCGACGCGGTCGCCGCCCACCTCGCCGCGCACGACGTGCGGCTGCCGACCGGGGAGCGCCTGACGGTGCGCCGCTTCCAGACGCTCGGCATCACCTTCGGCACCTCGGCCAAATTCGACGCGCTGCACTACCTGCTGGAGACCGCCTTCACCGACGGCGCCGCAGGCCCGGAGCTCGGCGACACCTTCCTGCGGGGGGTGGAAGCCGCCGTGTCGTTCGCCGAACGCCCGCTGTACGCCGTCCTGCACGAGCCGATCTACGCGCAGGGCGGGCGTGCCACCGGCTGGTCGGCGCACCGTGTGCGCGAGGAGTTCCCCGCCTTCGACGCCGGCCGGCCCGGACCGCTGCGCTTCACCGGCGAGATGGTCTACCCCTGGCAGTTCGAGGAGGACCCCTCCCTCGTCCCGCTGCGCGCCGCCGCGGACGCCCTCGCGGCGCGGGAGGACTGGCCCGCCCTCTACGACCTCGACCGGCTGGCCGCCAACGAGGTGCCGGTCGTCGCCGCCGTCTACCACGACGACATGTACGTGGACCGCGAACAGTCGCTCGCCACGGCCGCCGCCGTCCGGGGGCTGCGCACCTGGGTCACCGACGCGTACGCCCACGACGGGGTCCGCGCCGACGCCGCCGTCCTGGACCGGCTGTTCGCCATGGCCCGCGGCGAAGCCTGACGCCGGACGCGGGGGGCGGTCCGCCGCCCCCGCACGGCCGCCGCTCAGACGACGGTCACCGGATGCCGCACCACCGCGTCGAAGAGGTACCCCTGGGTGTTGTGGACCGCGACGTCCGGCTGGGTGCGGCCCGAGCGGTCCGTGGCGCGCGCCAGCAGCACAGCGGGACCTGCCGTCCCCGGCACCCAGTCCACCGACCACCGCACCCAGCCGCCCGCACGAGGGACGTCGTGCAGCCGGGCCCGCCGCCAGCGCGCCCCGCCGTCGGTGCTGACCTCCACCGACCGCACCGGCGCGCCGCCCGACCACGACCGGCCGGTCAGCCGCACCGGGCCGTTCACCGCGAACGTCGCCCCCGGCGCCAGCTCGAACGCGCTCTTCAGGGTCTGCCGGGTCAGCGGATCGCTGCCCCCTTCCGGGAACTGCGGACCGAACAGCCGGTACAGCCCGGTGTTCCAGGGGGTCAGCAGCGGCCCGGCGGCGACCTCGATGTCACCCACCCACTTGATGTTGGCTATCCCCACCCACGACGGCACGATCAGCCGCACCGGGAACCCGTGGTCCGGGGGCAGCGGCTCGCCGTTCATCTCGTACGCCAGCAGCACGTCGTCGAGCGCCTTCGCCACCGGCAGCGGCCTGCGCACCCGGCCCAGGTTCACCCCGTCGGTCACCACCTCCGCGTCCAGTCCCCGCGGCAGCACGTCCACCGCGTGCCGGCCGATCCCGGCCCGCCGCAGCACCTCGCCGAGCCGCACCCCGCGCCAGCGGGCCGTGCCGATCGCGCCCAGCGTCCACGCCGTGCCGGTCACCGCCTGTCCCTGCTGCGACGCGTAGAAGCTGCGGCCGTTGCCCGCGCACTCGACGAACGCGGTACGGCTCACCGACGGCAGCGCGCGCAGCGCGTCGTACGAGAAGTCGACCGGGCCGCCGGTCAGCCCGTCGCCCCACACCGTCAGTTTCCAGGCCGCCGCGTCCAGGACCGGCGTCGCGGTGTGGTTGCGCACGAAGAAGCGGTCGGCGGGCGTCAGCATCCCCGTCGACCGCAGTGCCGCGAACTTCGTCTCCGCGTTGGTGCCGCGCAGTGTGAAGTACTCGGCGGGCAGCGGCTTCACCACCCCCGGCAGCGACTGGGCGGGCTCCGCCGCCCGTGCGGGCGACGCCGCGACGGCGGTCAGCGGCCCGGCGACCGACGCCGCCGCGACCAGCCTCAGCAGGTCGCGGCGCTCCAGCCCCGCGGACCGCGCCCGGCCCCGCGCCCACTGTCTCAGGCGCATCGCGTCGTAGGCGGTCTCGGCCGGTGGTACGGAACTCATGGTCACTCCCTGGGAGTCGGTGTGAAGGGGTCGGGCCCGTGCCGTACGGGGCCCGGCGCAACCCGGCCGGCCCGGTGCGGCGCGGGGGCGGCAGCCCCGGTCCCGTCCCCGTGTCGTGGGCGATCCGGTGTCGTCAGGCCGCCGTGGAGGCGCCCGCGGGCACGCCGGACAACGGCTCCGGCACGGCTTCCGGGGTGATCGGCGTCGAGGGCCGGCCGTCGGGGCCGACCGGCACGTCGCCGTCGATCGTCACGCGGCGCAGCGTGCGCTCGTGGTCGTCGGAGTCGTCCACCCCGTAGTGCTGGGTCGCCCGGTTGTCCCAGAGGGCGACGTCACCGGCCCGCCACTGCCAGCGCACGGTGTTCTCCGGACGCTCGACGTGCGACTGGAACAGGTCGAACAGCGCCCGCGAGTCCGATGAGCGCAGGCCCGTGATCCGCTGAACGAACTGCCCCAGCAGCAAGGCTCGTTCGCCCGTCTCGGGGTGGACCCGCACCACCGGGTGCTCGGTGAGGAACGTGGTGGAGGTGAACACCTGCCGGTACCGCTCCAGCGCCTCGGGCAGTGGACCGGGACGGACGGCGGCGTAGTCGTAGTCGTTCGAGTGCAGGGCGCGCAGCGAGTCGGCCAAGGTCCGCAACGGCTGGGGCAGTCCGGCGTAGGCGGCGGCGGTGTTCGCCCAGAGGGTGTTCCCGCCGTACGGCGGCAGCGTCACCGCGCGCAGGACGGAGAAGGCCGGGTACGCCGGCACGAACGTCACGTCCGTGTGCCACTCGTTGGCGCGGGCGCCGTGGTCGGAGTCGATGCCGAGGGAGTAACGGCCGTCCGACGACGGCACGGTGGGGTGCGCGACCGGTGTGCCGAGCAGGGAGCCGAACGCCTCGTGGCCCTCCTCGTCCAGATGGTCCTGCTCGCGGAAGAAGATCACCTTGTGTTCCAGCACCGCGGCGCGCAGGGCGGCCACCGTGGCGGCGTCCAGATCGCCGCCGAGACGGACGCCGTGCACGACGGCGCCGATCCGGCCGCCGGTCTTCTCCACGACGACGGCGGAGCGGGCGGTGGCGGGTGCGGAGGTCATGGGGGTGCCCTTTCCGTACGGGTGGGTGCTCTCCGGGGGCCCGGACGGGGCTGCCGGGTGGGGGCTGCCGGACTGGGCCGAGGGCGCGCGGAGCCGGCGCGGCCTGTGGGGCCGGTGCGGTGGCCGACCCGGCGCCCACCGGGTGGCCGCGGCCGGTCCCGGTCCCGGCCCGGCCACGCGCGCAGTACGCGGCACGAGGGCCGGGGCGGGAGGCGACGGCGCGGCGAGCGGCTGCGGGACTACCGGCGGCGGAAGGGGCGACACGCCGCGGACGCGAGGCGTCCCAGGTCGACGTGGCGCCGGGAGTGGAGACGCGGCGTGACGGACATGCCGGGAGCGTCGCAGCGGGGGACCGGGACGTCAACACCCGCGCAGGACCCGCCGGCTCGGCCCACGACACCGCGCACCGGACCCCGTGCCGCCCCGACGACACGCGTCCCCACCTGCGGTTCCACCGCCCGGCGGGGAGGGCGTGGTGTGCGGCGGCGGACGGTGTGCGGCCTGCTCCCGGCCGGCGCGGAGTTCACGGGACCGCAATACCGGCGTGACGGTCGGGGCGGGGGAGGGGCGGACTCCGTGGTGGCGGAGCAAGGTGCCGCCGTGCGGATCGGTGCGCCGACACCACGGCACCTCGGCCCCGGCCGGGAGGCGGGCGGACGCGGCGAGCGGTCCTCGCGGCGCCCGCCGCAATCCGGGTCAGCCGCGCGTCGCCGGGCCCGCCGCGGGAGCCGATTCCGGTGCGGACTCCGCCCCCGGCGCCCCCGTCCCCGACACCGGCGCGGACCCCGTCCCGGACGCCGGTGCCGGCTCGCCGTGGTGCAGGTCGGGCAGGCGGGACAGGAGGCGTGGCGTGCGCCAGTTCCGCTCGCCCAGCAGCGCCATCACGGAGGGCAGCAGGACCATCCGTACGACCGTGGCGTCCAGCAGCACCGCCACCGCCAGGCCGACGCCCATCTGCTGCATGTCCTGCATCGACAGCGTCGCGAAGACCGAGAACACCGCCACCATGATCACGGCCGCGCCGGTGACGGCCCCCGCCGTGCGGCGGATGCCCTCGTCGATCGCGGCAGGGGTGGAGAGCCCGGACACGCGGGCCTCACGGATCCGGGAGACCACGAAGACGTGGTAGTCCATCGAGAGTCCGAACAGGACGACGAGGACGAACAGCGGCATCCAGGACTCGACCGCGCCGACCCCCTCCGAACCGATCAGCGAGGCGCCCCAGCCGTGTTGGAACACCGCCGTCATCACGCCGTAGGCGGCGGCCACCGACAGCAGGTTGAGCAGGATCGAGGTGACGGCGACGACGTGACTGCGGAAGCAGAACAGCATGAGCAGGAACGTCACCGCGGTGATGAACAGGAAGACGGGCACGATGCCGCGGGTGAGCCGGTCGTTGAAGTCCACGGACCCGGCCACCTCACCCGTGACCAGGGCGCGGGCGCCGGTGCCGTCGAACGCGGCCGGCAGCCGCTTCTCCCGCAGGTCGGCCAGCCCGGCCTCGCCGTCCGGCAGCGGCACCTCGAACTCCGCGATGTTCCGCGCGCGGTGGACGGTCACCCGGTCGAAACCGGCGAGCGCGGTCCGCACGGCCGGGGCGCCGATGTCGTCCGCCTCGACGACCACCCGGGCCGGGGCGGGGCCGCCGGGGAACGCCTCCTCGATGTGCCGGTGGGCGACGGAGAGCGCGGAGTCCGAGCCGAACTGCTTCTCCAGGCCCAGCGACTCGGTCCTCATGCCGGCGGCCGGTGCGGCGAGCACCAGCAGGACCAGGACCGAGGCGGACGCGAAGAGCTTCGGCCTGGCCAGCACCGGCCGCAGCAGCCGGCCGGCGATCCTGCCGCTCTCCCTCCCGCCGCGCCCGCCGCGCCGGTTCAGCAGCGGCACCCGACCGGCGTCGATCCGGTCGCCCAGCCAGGAGAGCAGCGCGGGCAGGACCGTCACGGAGCCCATCATGGCGATGAAGACCACCAGGATCGTGGCGACGGCGAAGCCCTTGAACAGCAGCAGTCCGGACAGGAACATGCCGGCCATCGCGACCATGACGGTCAGCCCGGACACCAGCACGGACCGGCCGCTGGTCGCCGCGGCGATCCGCAGCGCCGTCCCGGCGTCGCGCCCCGCCGCCCGCTCGTCGCGTTCGCGCCGCAGGTAGAAGAGGCAGTAGTCGACGCCGACGGCGAAGCCCATCAGGAACATCACGGAGTACGTGGTCTGGGCGAGGTGCAGTTGATGGCTGGCGAGCGAGAGCAGGCCGAAGGCGGCCAGGCACGCGGTCAGCGCGAGCCCCACCGGCAACAGGGCGGCGACCACGGCTCCGAAGGCGACCAGCAGGATGCCGAGGGCCAGCGGGACGGCGGTGAACTCGGCCCTCTTGAGGTCGTCGGAGAGCAGGTCGTCGAGCCACTTCCCGGCGCTGGCGTCGCCGAACTGATGGATCGTGACGTCCCCCCGGTCCCCGCGCACCCCGTCCACCGCGTCCAGGACCGGCTGCACCCGGTCGGCGGCGGTGGCCGCGTCCCCCTTCATCCCGAAGGTGATCAGCGCCTCCCTGCCGTCCTCGGAGGGGACGGGAGCCGCGAGTTCCGTCACTTCGCCGGTCCGGCCGAGGGCGGCGGAGAGCTCCGCGGCGGCCGTGCGCCAGCCGTCGGGCCGCGGTGACGACACCATGACCAGCTCGCCCGCGCGGTGGCCGAGGCCCGCGTCGGAGAGGATCTGCTCGGCGCGCGCCGAGTCGCCCGCGCCGTTCTCCGCGTCGGTCATCTCGACCATCCCCGACGAACCGCCGACGACCGCGGCGAGGACGACGAAGAGCAGCCAGCCGAGGACGGCCGTCTTGCGATGGTGTGCGCTCCACACACCGATACGTGCCGCGAGGTTGGGTCTCATGGAGTGGTTCGCTCCCCGGAGTGGGTGTCTGGACGGACACCACGAACCTAGGAACTCCCCGCTCGTCGTCCCAGCCGCCGGAACACCCGGCCGGACGCGACCCAGGGCGACGGCGCGGGTGGGCGTAGGTACACCGGGTGGGTACACCGGGTACACCCCTCCGGGTGCAGGGGGGACCGGCGGGCACGGGCCGGGCAGGGGACACGCCGAAAGGCCCACCCCGGGCGGAACGGGCGGGCGGGAAGGCGTGCGCGGTCGAGTCCGGCACGCTCGGCGCACCGTTTGACCCGCCCCGGAGGCGCGGCACGACTCCAGGCGGTACGGGACCCGTTGACCCGACACCCGGCACGCCGTCAGGCGGCGCGGCGTACACGTTCTCCCGCGGGCGCCACCCGGCAGGACCTGTGTGCGGGCCGGTGCCGGACCGGCGCGGGGGTCAGTCCTCCGTGAGCATCCCGTCGCGCAGCTTGCCGAGCATGCGGTTGAGCAGGCGGGACACGTGCATCTGGGAGATGCCCAGTTCGACGCCGATCTGCGCCTGGGTCATCTCCTGCCCGAACCGCATGTCGATGATCCGGCGCTCGCGGGCGTCGAGTTCACCGAGGAGCGGCGCCAGGCACTGGAGGTTCTCCACCGTCTCCATCCCGGCGTCCGGCTCGCCCAGCACATCGCCGAAGGAACGGCCGGAGACGTGCGGGCGGCCCGTCTCCGAGGTCTCGGTCGGCATGTCGAGGGAGCCGGCGGTGTATCCGTTGGAGGCCACGATGCCCTCCGCGACCTCTTCCTCCGAGAGCCCCAGCCGCTCGGCCAGTTCGCCCACGGTCGGGTCCCGGTCCAGCTCGCCGGCGAGCGCCTCCTTGGCCTTCGCCAGGTCGACGCGCAGTTCCTGCAGCCGGCGCGGGACGTGCACCGCCCAACTGGTGTCGCGGAAGAACCGCTTGATCTCCCCGACGATGTACGGGACGGCGAAGGAGGTGAACTCCACCTCGCGGGACAGGTCGAAGCGGTCGATCGCCTTGATCAGCCCGATCGTGCCGACCTGGACGATGTCCTCCATGTCGCCGCTGCCGCGGTTGCGGAACCGGCCCGCCGCGAAGCGCACCAGCGACAGGTTCATCTCGATCAGGGTGTTGCGGGCGTACTGGTACTCGTGCGTGCCCTCCTCCAGTACCTGGAGGCGGTCGAAGAAGAGCCGGGACATGCGCCGCGCGTCCTTCGGCGCGACCTTCCCGGCGTCCTCGATCCACGGCAGTTCCTCGGTGACCCCGGTCGGGCCCGTCCGCGTCGTGCGCTCGGTCTGTGCCGTCATCCGGTCACGCTCCCCTGGTGGTGTGCCATCAGGTACTGGCACCTTCCCCGGGTCGTCAGTCCTATGCGTGGACAAGGGAGTTGATTCCGACGGAGGCCCGGGAACGGCCCGTACCCGCCGCAGCGGGCGGGAAACAAGCCGCCCCGGGAGCGGCCCGGCGGGGCATGGGGGCACAAGACCGCCCCACCGGTACGGGGGAGCCCGGTGGGGCGGCCGCATCCAGAGTGCCACAGGTGGACACCGAATGGGGGCCCGACCGCCCGGGACCGTTCCGCCGGGCCGGCGCCCCGCACGGGACGGTCCGTCGTCGCCGCGTGCGGGGGCGTCCGTCCTCACGCGGTGCGGCAGCGCCGGGAATAGTCCGGGGTTCCCCGCGCGCTGTCCGGTGCTGACGGGTGGAGCCGCCGACGGGCGGCCAGTCACAGGACGGAGCGAGGGACCGCATGACCGAAGTCGGTACGGCGCAGGCGCAGGACGACCGGACGCGGGTGGTCCGCTCCGGTCCCGGGGCCTCGGCCTCCCATCCGCTCGACAACCCCGTGCGCGCGGCCCTCACCGGCCCGCACGCCCGCTTCGCCGAGCGCCGCGGCCGCGTCCTGCGCTACCCCGGGGACGTCACCCCGTGGTTCGCGCTGCCCGACGCCCCGGACGCGGACGACTGGGCCGACGCCGCGGCTCTCGCCGGGCCGGGCGGAAGCGTGCTGCTGCTGAACTTCCGCGGCGAGCCGCCGGCGACGTGGACGACCGGCTTCCACGCCGAGGGCGTCCAGCTCGCCGGTGAGCGGGTCGACGCGGCCCCGGACCCGGAGGCGGTGCGACTGGGGCCCGCGGACGTGCCGGAGATGCTGGACCTGGTCGCCCGTACCGAGCCCGGTCCCTTCCTGCCGCGCACCGTCGACATGGGGTCCTACCTCGGCATCCGCCGGGGCGGCGCCCTCGTCGCCATGGCGGGGGAGCGGCTGCACCCGGCCGGCTGGACGGAGATCAGTGCGGTCTGCACCGACCCCGCCGCGCGCGGACAAGGGCTGGCGGGCCGGCTGATCCGGGCCGTCGCCCACGGCATCGAGCAGCGCGGCGAGACCTCCTTCCTGCACGCCGTCGACTCCAACACCGGCGCCGTCCGCCTCTACGAGGCCCTCGGTTTCCGGCTCCGCGCCCGGGTCTCCTTCCGCGAGGCCGTCGCCCCCTGACCGGCCCCGTGCCCGCCGCCCCGAGCCCTCCGCCTCGTTCCCGTCCGCCGCTGCCTGACCCGCGGGTGCCCTCTGCCGGTCCACGCCTCCGGGACCTCCGGCCCGCTCGCACCAGGACCTCAGGCCTCCGGCCCCCGGGGCAGGGACCTTTGCCCCCGTGCCGGGGCCGTTGGCCCCGCCGCGGAGCGGAGCGGAAGGAGATCAACTGGGAGGAAGCGGCTCACACCGGGCCGCGGGACGGCCGAGCAGAGGGAGGCGCCGACCGTGACCACCTGGTTCCACCGGTCCGCCGGGCGGACGGGGCAGCCGACGCTACCGGAGGGGGAGGACGGCGGGACCACCGTGACCGGTGCGCCCGTGGTCGGGAACTGGCCCCTGGGGATCGGTCTCGTGGCGCTCACCCTCGTCGTCGTGGTCCTCGACCACCGCACCGGAGACGACCTGCGGCTCACCCCCTGCTCGTGGTGGTGCCCGCGCTGGCGTCCGTCTTCTGCCGCATCGGGCAGACGGTCGGCGTCGCGGCCTGGACGGCCGCCGTGGTGTGCGCCACCAAGATCGCGTCGGACAGCTCGTACTCGTCCATGGTCCTGGGGGTCGGATTCACCCTGCTGGCCTGCTCGCTCGGTGTCGCCGCCTGCGCCGCGCGCCTCGGGCACGCCGCGAAGATGGCCCGTCTGAGGTCCGCCGCGGTGGCGTTGCAGTGCCAGATCCTGCGCCCGCTCCCCGTCCTCACCGACCACGTGCTCGCCCACGGCCTGTACGAGCCCATCGAGGAGGACCGGTTCGTCGGCGGGGACGTCTACGAGATGGTGGAGTCGCCGTACGGGACCCGGGTCGTCATCGGTGACGTGCAGGGCAAGGGCATCGCCGCCATCGGCACCGGTTTCGCGGCCCTCGGAGCGTTCCGGGAGGCCGCCTACCGGGAACCGACGCTCACCGGGGTGGTGGAGGCGATGGAGGCCGCGGTGGTCCGCCACAACGGCTTCGCCGCGCAGACGGGGGACGCCGAGCGGTTCGTGACCGCGCTGGTGCTGAGCCTGGACGGGGGCGACCGCGTCGAGGTGCTGAACTGCGGGCACCTGTACCCGCGGATCCTGGACGGCGGCACCGCCCGGCGGGCGCCGCTCGGTGACGCCTCGGTCCCGCTGGGCCTGGGCGAACTGGTCGCCGAGCCCCGCGCCGCCGAACGGTTCGACCTGCCGCCCGGCGCCACGCTGCTGCTCTGCACGGACGGGGTGACCGAGGCCCGCGACGAAAACGGCGCCTTCTACCCCTTCGACGCGAGGCTGGAGCGGTGGGCCGGCCTCGAACCGGACGAGGTCCTGGAGGCGCTCCGGGCGGACCTGCGGTCCTTCACCGGCGGGGTCCGCCGGGACGACGTCGCCGCTCTCGCCCTGCGCCCTGCGCCGGCGGCCGACCGGAACGGCGACCGCACTCCCACGTTCACGCCCGCCGCCGGTTCCGGTCCGCCGGCCCACCCCGAACGGATTCCCCTCCCGTCGCGGCAGCGCCCGGCGGGGGCCGCGCACCCCGTGCCCGTACGGCTGGGCACCCCTCTCGTCCACCCCCGCACCGGGCTCCCCCGGCCATGAGGGAGCCGGCGTGGCCCCCGCGGGAGCCGGGACTTCCCAGCTCCGGAAAAGTCCCGCCGCGACAGAAGTCCCACTGGGACATTTTCAGGTGTACGGTGCACTTATGCAACGGACGAGCAAGGCCCCGGAACGGCGCGGCCGCAAGGCGCGCAAGACCCGGGACACCCTCGCGCAGGCCGCTCTCGAGCTGGTGCTCGACCGGGGGCTGCGCAAGGTGACGGTCGAGGAGATCGCGCAAGCGGCCGACGTCGACCGGCGCACGTTCAGCCGTTACTTCCCGAGCAAGGAAGCCGCAGTCCTGGACGTGGTCCGGGGCGACGGTGACCGGATCAACGAAGCACTCCGCGCCCGGCCCGCCGCCGAGCCCCCGCTCACCGCCTACCGCCGTGCCGTCCTCGACTGGCTCGGCGACCCGGAGGCCGAGCCCTGGCATCTGCGGCCCCGCGTCTTCGACCTGCTGCGCCTGGCCGAGGACGAGCCCACTCTCTTCGCCGCGTTCCACCACATCCGGGTGGACGCGCAGGAGGAGTCGGTCGCCGTCCTGGCGGCCCGGCTCGGCGTCGACCCGCGCCAGGACCTCCGTCCGGCCGTGGTCGTCGCCGCGGGAGCCGGCGCGCTCCTCGCCGCCCAGACGGCGTGGGTGCGGGGTGATCGCCCGGCCGCTTTGCCCGAACTGGTCGTCCTCGCCTTCGACGCCCTCTCCGCGGAACTGCCGGAACCCCGGCGACACGGGGCGGCGCCCCACAGCACCACCTGAAACACCAAAGGAAGCACCACATGAGCACCAACCTCCCCACCTCGTACGAGTCGGAGTTCGCCGGCAAGGTCGCCCTCGTCACCGGCGGCGCCTCCGGCATCGGCCTGGCCCTCTCCAAGCGCCTCGCCGCCGGCGGCGCGACCGTCGTCGTCGCCGACTACAACGAGGAGAGCGCCCGCAAGGCCGCCGCCGAGCTGGAGTCCACCGGCGCCCGCGCCGCGGCCGTCGCCCTCGACGTCACCGACCCGGCCTCCGTCGAGGCCGGCGTGCGGTTCGCCGTGGACACCTTCGGGGCCCTGCACCTCGCCGCGAACAACGCGGGCATCGGCGGAGCCGCCGCGCCCACCGGCGAGTACGACATCGACGTCTGGAACCGCGTCGTCGCCACCAACCTGAGCGGCGTCTTCCACTCCCTGCGCCACGAGATCCCGGCCATGCTGGCGGCCGGCGGCGGCTCCATCGTCAACGTCTCGTCGATCCTCGGCACCAACGGCTTCGCCCAGTCCCCGGCCTACGTCGCGGCCAAGCACGGCGTCGTCGGACTCACCAAGACCGCCGCGCTCGAGTACGCGGACAAGAACATCCGCGTCAACGCCGTCGGCCCCGGCTTCATCGACACCCCGCTGCTGCGCGACACCGACGGACCGGCCCGCGACCACCTGATCTCGCTGCACCCGGCCGGCCGCCTCGGCACGTCCGAGGAGGTCGCCGAACTCGTCGCCTTCCTGCTCTCCGACCGCGCCTCCTTCGTCCACGGCAGCTACCACCTGGTGGACGGCGGCTACTCCGCCTCCTGAGCCCCCGAGTGGCGCACCACCGCCACGGGGCCCAGAAAGGTAGAGACCGGAGAAAAGAGGAGACACCCATGAAGGCCGTCCAGTACCGCGCCGTCGGCGCCGCACCCGAGGTCGTCGACATACCCAAGCCCGTACCCGGACCGGGACAGGTCCTGCTCAAGGTGACCGCCGCCGGCGTCTGCCACTCGGACATCGCCGTGATGAGCTGGTCCGCCGACGAGCTCACCTACGACCTGCCGCTCACCCTCGGCCACGAGGGCGTCGGCATCGTCGCCGAGCTCGGCGACGGCGCCGAGGGCTTCGAGATCGGTGACGCCGTCGCCGTCTACGGCCCCTGGGGCTGCGGCACCTGCGTCAACTGCGCCGAAGGCCGCGAGAACTACTGCCTGCGCGCCGCCGACCTGGGCATCAACCCGCCCGGCCTCGGCAACCCCGGCGCCATGGCCGAGTACATGATCGTCGACAACACCCGCCACCTGGTGCCGATCGGTGACCTCGACCCGGTCAAGACGGTGTCGCTGACCGACGCGGGCCTGACCCCGTACCACGCGATCAAGCGCTCGCTGCCCAAGCTGCTGCCCGGCGCCACGGCCGTCGTCATCGGCACCGGCGGCCTCGGCCACGTCGCCATCCAGCTGCTGCGCGCCATGACCGCCGTCCGCGTCATCGCCCTCGACGTCAGCGAAGACAAGCTCGCCCTCGCCCGCGCCGTCGGCGCCCACGAGACGGTGATCTCCGACGAGAACGCCGCCGCCAAGGTCCGCGAGCTCACCGGCGGCATCGGCGCCAAGGTCGTGTTCGACTTCGTCGGCGTCCCGCCCACCGTGGCCACCGCCGGTGCGGTCGCCTCCATCGACAGCGACGTCACCATCGTCGGCATCGGCGGCGGCCTGCTGCCCGTCGGCTTCGGCGTCCTGCCGTTCGCCACGTCGGTCACCGCGCCGTACTGGGGCTCCCGCAAGGAACTCGCCGAGGTCCTCGAACTCGCCCACGCCGGCTCCGTCGACGTGCACGTCGAGACCTACTCCATCGACGAGGCGCCGCTCGCCTACGAACGACTGCACGCCGGCAAGATCAACGGCCGCGCGGTCATCCTGCCCAACGGCTGACCCCGCCGCCCCACCGCCCCGGGCGGGCCGTCGCACCCCACTGCGACGGCCCGCCCGCGCATATTCCCGGCGGCCCGCCCGGCCGCCGCCCTACACTGACCGCATGGGCACGTACGCGTACTACTTCTTCCGCTGATCCCGGTGAGGGACCCGGCGACCGGGTGACGACACCCGCTCGCCCCGCCGTCCCGCCGCACCGCGTCCCCGCACGCCCGCGCCACCGAGCGCCGCCGTGCGCCCTCCTTCGGCGAAAGTACCCGGAACACCCATGTCCTCCTTCCGCGACCGCGGTCGACTGACCCTCCACGACGTCTCCAAGAGCTACGGGGACCGCACCGTCCTCGCCCGCGTCTCGCTCACCGTCCGCCCCGGCGACCGGGTCGGCGTCATCGGCGAGAACGGCTCCGGAAAATCCACCCTTCTCCGGCTGATGGCCGGGGCCGAGACCCCCGACGACGGCGAGATCACCGTCCGCTTCCCCGGCGGCGCCGGCCACCTCGCCCAGACCCTGTCGCTCGACCCGCGCGCCACCGTCCAGGACGCCGTCGACGCGGCCCTCGCGGAACTGCGCGACCTGGAAGGCCGGTTGCGCGCCGCAGAGGAAGCGCTGTCGGCCGGGGCCTGCGACGAGCCCGCCCTCGCCCACTACGGCGAACTGCTGCACGCCTACGAGGACCGCGGCGGCTACGAGGCCGACGCGCGCACCGACGCCGCCCTGCACGGTCTCGGGCTCGCCCGCCTCACCCGCGACCGCGCCCTCGGCAGCCTGTCCGGCGGCGAGCAGTCGCGGCTCGCGCTCGCCTGCGTGCTGGCCGCCGCCCCCGAACTCCTGCTGCTGGACGAGCCCACCAACCACCTCGACGCGCAGGCCGTCCGCTGGCTGGAGGACCACCTGCGGGGCCACCGCGGCACCCTCGTCGCCATTACCCACGACCGGGCGTTCCTGGAGCGCACCACCTCGGTGATCCTGGAGGTCGACCGTGACCTGCGCACCGTCACCCGGTACGGCGACGGCTGGGACGGCTACCGCACCGCCAAGGCCGCCGCCCGCCGCCGGTGGGCACAGGAACACCAGGAATGGGTCACCGACCTCGCGCGCGCCGAAGAGCTTGTCGCCGCCGCCGGCCACCGGCTCGCCGCCACCGGGCGCGACCCCGAAGAGGGGTTCGGCAAGCACCGGCGCTCTCACGAGACGAAGCTCTCCGGCCAGGTGAGGGCCGCCCGCACCCGGCTGGAGGCGCTGCGCGCCGCCCCCGTCCCGCCGCCGCCCGAGCCGCTGCGCTTCACCGCCGCACTCGACCTCGCCGCCGACGCCGAAACGGCCGGCGAACCCCTGCTGGAGGCCCGCGCGGTGACCGTGGGGCACCGCCTCGACGTGCCGGCGCTCGACGTCCGCCCGGGACAGCGCCTGCTGGTCGCCGGACCCAACGGGGCGGGGAAGACCACCCTGCTGCGGGTGCTGGCCGGCGATCTCGCCCCCGACACCGGCACGGTCCGGCGGCGCGCCAGGATCGGCTACCTCCCGCAGGAACTGCCCGCCGCCCCCACCCGCCGCTCCCTGCTGGAGGTGTACGCGGCCGGCCGGCCCGGCCACCCCGACGAGTACGCCGACGACCTGCTGGCACTCGGCCTGTTCCGCGCGGACGACCTGACCGTGTCCGTGCGCGCCCTCTCGGCGGGCCAGCAGCGCAGGCTCGTCCTCGCCCGGCTGGTGACCCGCCCGGCCGATCTGCTGATCCTGGACGAACCGACCAACCACCTCGCCCTCGACCTGGTCGAGGAGGTGGAGGAGGCCCTCGCCGCCTACCGTGGCGCCGTCGTCGTCGTCTCCCACGACCGCAGCTTCCGCGGCCGGTTCACCGGAGACGTGCTGGAACTGCGCGCCGGCCGCCCGTCGGCCGGGACCCCGGCGGGGCGGTCCTACGAGGAGGCGCGGCCCGGGCCCAGGTGAGCGAGCAGCCGCTCCACGAACACCCGCTGACCGGCCACCAGCAGCGGGACGGCCCGCTCCGGCGCGCACCACTCCACCCGGTCGATCTCCGGGAACTCCGCCACCGTGCCCGAACCGCGGGGCCACTCCATGGTGAACGTGCCCGGCACGGTGCGCGCCGGATCGAGATCCGCCCCTACCGCCCACACGGTCACCGTCTTGCCGCTCGGCTGCCGGGACTCCCCGAGGTCCACCCAGTCGCCCTCGGGGACCGGCAGCCCCAGCTCCTCCTCGAACTCCCGCCGGGCGGCGGCCTCGGGCAGCTCGTCCGGTTCGTACTCCCCTTTGGGGATCGACCAGGCGGCCTCCTCGCGGCCCTCCCAGAACGGGCCGCCCATGTGCCCGATGAGCACCTCGACGGCCGCCCCGCCCGCCGGACCGGCCGGCCGGAACAACAGCACCCCGGCACTGCGCTTCTTCGTCGACATGTCGTCACTCCCTCGCGTCGGACCGTCGAGCCTACGGGCCGGGGAGGCCGGGTCGGGGGACGGCGCAACCGTGCGCCCCCTCGGTGCCCCCGGAGCGCCGGTGGCGGCGCGGACCGTCAGCGGCCGACCGCGTACCCCTGCATGCCGCGCGGGTTGGCGGCGGCGGACAGCACTCCGGTCTCCGGGTCGCGGGCGACGGCGCACAGCCGCCCCTCCGACCAGGCGTCGCCCACGGTCACCTCGTGCCCGCGGCGCCGCAGCTCCGCCACGACCGCCGGGTCCGTCGAGGGCTCGACGGTCAGGCTGCCGGAGTGCATCCCGCGCGGATAGAACGACCCCGGGAAGCTGTCGGTGTGCCAGTTCGGCGCGTCGACGGCGCCTTGCAGGTCGAGGCCGCCGCGCACCCGCGGGCGCAGCGCGACCTCCAGGAAGAAGTGCACCTGCCACTGGTCCTGCTGGTCGCCGCCCGGCGTGCCGAACGCCATCACCGGCACCCCGTCGCGCAGCGCGAGGCTCGGCGTCAGCGTGGTGCGCGGGCGGCGTCCGGGCGTCAGGGAGTTCGGCAGCCCTTCGTCCAGCCAGGCCATCTGGAGCCGGGTGCCGAGCGGGAAGCCCAGCTCCGGGACGACCGGGTTGGACTGCAGCCAGCCGCCGCTCGGTGTCGCGGACACCATGTTGCCCCAGCGGTCCACCACGTCGACGTGGCACGTGTCGCCGCGGGTGCCGCCGTCCGGGGCGACCGTCGGTTCCCCGGCGCCCGCGGCCGGTATGCCCCTCGCGGCGAGGCCGCTCCCGCCCGACGCCACCGCGCGGGCGTGCGCGCCGAGCACCGGGGTGCGGCCGTCCGGGCTGCCGGGGCGCAGCTCCAGCGACGCCCGGTCCGTGATGAGCGCCCGGCGCCCGGCGTTGTACTCCTCGCCGAGCAGGGTGTCCAGCGGCACGTCGGCCGCGTCGCCGTACCATGCCTCCCGGTCCGCCATGGCCAGCTTGCAGCCCTCCACCAGCAGGTGGACGTAGTCGGCACAGCCGCGTGCGGGCAGTTCCTCGGGCAGCAGCGCCAACTGCTGGAGGAAGACCGGGCCCTGGCTCCAGCCGCCCGCCTTCGCCACCGTCCAGCCGTTCCAGTCGTACGTCACCGGCGCCTCGTACGACGCGGACCAGCCGGCCAGGTCGGCGGCGGTGAGGGTGCCGGTGTGCGGGGTGCCGCTGGTGTCCATGGTGGGCACGGCCGCCTGGCGGACCAGTGCCTCGGCGATGAACCCCTCGCGCCAGACGGCCCGCGCCGCCTCGATCTGCGCCACCCGGTCGTCCCCGCCGGACGCCTCGGCCTCCGCGATCAGCCGCCGCCAGGTGGCCGCCAGCGCCGGGTTGCGGAACAGGACGCCCGGCTGCGGCGCGACGCCGCCGGGCAGGTAGACGTCGGCCGACGTCGGCCAGTGTTCTTCGAAGAGACCGCGTACCGTCTCGACGGTCCGGCCCACCCGTTCCACCGGTGCGTGCCCGTCCCCGGCGTACCCGATCGCGTACCGCAGCACCTCGGCCAGGGGCAGCGTCCCGTGGTCGCGCAGCAGCAGCATCCAGGCGTCGAACGCGCCCGGCACGGCCGCGGCGAGCGGCCCGGTGCCCGGCACCAGGCCGAGGCCGAGAGCACGGTAGTGGGCGACGTCCGCCCCGGCCGGGGCCGGGCCCTGGCCGCACACCACCCGCACCTGGCCGTCCTTCGGCGCGAGGATGATCGGCACCTCGCCCGCCGGACCGTTCAGGTGCGGCTCCACCACGTGCAGCACGAATCCGGCGGCGACCGCGCCGTCGAACGCGTTGCCGCCCGCCTCCAGGACGGCCATGGCCGACTGGGAGGCGAGCCAGTGGGTGGAGGACACCATGCCGAAGGTGCCCTGGAGGGTGGGACGGGTGGTGAACACGGTGACGGCTCCTCGTGGGTGGCGTGCGGAGACTTCTGCGGGTCGCCGGGGGCCTGCGTCGCGGCGGATGACGATCAAGGGATGTCGCGGACCGTATGGCGCGTGCGGTCCGCGGACAAGACCCGTGTCCGCATGGCGGACGCGGCGCCCGGGGCGGGGAAGCCGCTGACGGGCACGGACACCGGGTGTCGGGGCCGGGGGGTGCGTCGCTTTCTTGACGGGAAATCAGGTTCCGGCCGCACCGGAGGGAGCGACGGGGGGCGGTGTGCCGTGCGGAGTGCGGAAAGGGCGACTCGCCCGCCGGGTGTGCGGCGCCTTCCGGCCAGAGTCAGATGTTGAACTTGCAAGCACAAATAAGGGACACCTAAGTTGATGCCCGATCGGTTCACGTCCCCACCACGACCGAAGGAATCCCCCATGTCCGTTCGTTCCCGCCTGGACCGGGCTCAGCCCTGGGTGCTCGCCGTCTTCCGCCTCGTCACCGGCTTCCTCTTCGCCTGCCACGGCGCCGCCGCGCTCTTCGGCGTCCTCGGTGGCAGGTCCGCCGAACTCGGCGCCTGGCCCGGCTGGTACGCGGCCGTCATCGAGTTCGTCGGCGGCATCCTCGTGATGCTGGGCCTCGGTACCCGTACCGCCGCCCTCATATGCTCCGGCTCGATGGCCTACGCGTACTTCACGGTCCATCAGGGCGAGGCGCTGCTGCCGCTCCAGAACAACGGCGAACCGTCCGCGCTCTACTGCTGGGCGTTCCTGCTGCTGGTCTTCACCGGCCCCGGCGCCGCGGCCGCCGACCGCCTCTTCGCCGGAACGGGGCCGAGAACGGAGCCCGGACCGGACGACGCCGGAACACCGTCCGGTGACGGCGGCCCCGCCGGGCGGACGGCCGCCGTCGCGGCCTGATCCCGCGCCGGGCGCGGCGTGCGAGGCCCGGTCCACCGCCACGGACGGCGGGGGCCGGGCCTCGTCGTGTTCCGGGGCTCCCGCCGCTGCGGCCGGCCGGGCCGGTTCGCACTCGCGGGATCTTCACGAGGCCGCTCGGGGGCGTGCCCGGTCGGCCGCCTCCGGGCATGGGTCGCCGTGCCGGGTGACCTGCGGCGACGTCGTGGGCGCGCCCGACGGGGCAGGCCTGCCGACCGGGGTGCGGGACGGAGGAACGCGGCGGCGCACAAGGAGAGTTCGCGCAGATCTGCTCCCGGGGGTAGGCCCCTCGGGGGCTCTTGCTATACCTTGCGTCTAACAGCTTGCTAGATGCCGTGTCTAACAAGCGGGTGGCGCCGAACGGCCGGGGCCTCGTCGAGCGGGCGCGAGATGAGGCGGCCGGCCGCGACGCCGTCGAGTCGATCTGCCGATCCATGTCGATTCAAGGAGCCGCACCATGGCCAGCAGCACCGTCCGGCCGGGAGGCCGGAACCAGGACGAGTCCGACGAACGCGACGTCGCCCGGCGTCTGCTCGCCTCGTCGGAGCAGCTCTCCTACGACCCCGTCGTCGAGGTGGACTGGACGACCCCGCTCGACAAGGACTTCCACGGAGCGAGCCCCGAGTGGAGCACGCTCTACGCAACCGCCTACTGGCGGGAGATGACCGAGGCCCAGCGCAAGGAACTGACCCGGCAGGAAGCCGCCTCGGTGGCCAGCACCGGCATCTGGTTCGAGATGATCCTCCAGCAGATGGTCCTGCGCGACATCTACGCCAAGGACGCCACCGACCCCCGCTTCCAGTGGGCGCTGACGGAGATAGCCGACGAGTGCCGGCACTCCGTCATGTTCGCCCGCGGAGCGCAGAAGCTGGGCGCCCCGCCCTACCGCCCGCGCCGGCTCGCGGTCGAACTGGGCCGCGTCTTCAAGACCGTGGCCTTCGGCGAGGCGGCCTACGCCGCGATCCTCGTCGCCGAAGAGGTCCTCGACGTGATGCAGCGCGACTGGATGCGCGACGACCGCGTCGTGCCCTTCGTCCGCACCATCAACAACATCCACGTGGTGGAGGAGTCGCGGCACATGAAGTTCGCCCGCGACGAGACCCGCAAGCGCCTGCGCCGGGCGGGACCCGTCCGCCGCCACATCCACGCCGTCGTCATCGCGATCGCCTCGTACGTCATCGTCACCAGCATGGTGAACCGGGACGTCTACGCCAACGCGGGCCTCGACCCCGAGCGGGCACGCGCCGAGGCCAAGGCGAACGAGCACCACAAGTCCCAGATGCGGTCCAGCTGTGCGGGGCTGATGGAGTTCCTCGCCTCCGCCCGCCTGCTGACCCGCCCGGCCCTGTACTTCTACCGCCGCGCCCACCTCGTCTGACCCGCCGCCACCCGTCCCGGCCGCCCCGCGGCACCGCTCCGGTGCCGCGACGCGGCCGTGCGGTGCCGTGCGGCCGTCCCGCCCCCATCCGACCCCGCCCCACCCGTGCGCCGGACCCGCCCGACCCCCGCCCCGAGCCCCGCCGGACACCACCCGTGCCGCGGCCGGGCGCCGGTCGGGCCGCCCCCGTGCGACCGCCGGGCCGAGACGAAGACCCGAGCTGACGACATGACCTACGCGATCACCCAGACCTGCTGCAGCGACGCCACCTGCGTCGCCGTCTGTCCCGTCAACTGCATCCATCCGACGCCGCAGGAAAGGGCGTTCGGCAGCACCGAGATGCTCTATGTCGACCCCGCGACCTGCATCGACTGCGGGGCGTGTGCCGACGCCTGCCCCGTCGACGCGATCCACCCGGTGGACAGCCTCCCCCCGGACCAGCAGGAGTACGCCGCCGTCAACGCCGCCTACTACGCGGACCGCGGGGCCGCGCCCGCGCCGGGCGGCCACTCGCCCAACTTCCACGCCTGGGACGCCCCGGCGTTCGACCGCAGCCTCCCCTCGGACTTCGGGCCGCTGAGAGTCGCGGTCGTCGGCACCGGTCCGGCCGGCATGTACGCCGCCGAGGACCTGCTGCTGCACACCGACGCCGAGGTGACCCTCGTCGACCGGCTCCCGGTGGCCGGCGGTCTCGTCCGCCACGGCGTCGCCCCCGACCACCCCGCGACCAAGAAGGTCGGCGACACCTTCGCCCGCTTCCACGACCACCCCCGGGTGCGGATGCTGCTCGGTGTGGAGGTCGGCAAGGACCTCACGGCGGACGAACTCGCCGCCCACCACGACGCGGTCGTCTACGCGGTCGGCGCCTCCGCCGACCGCCGGCTCGGCATCCCCGGCGAGGACCTGCCCGGCAGCCTCTCCGCGACGGCGTTCGTCGCCTGGTACAACGCGCACCCCGAGACCGCGCCCGACTCCGTCGGCCCGGCGGGCGCCGGACCGTCCGCCCGACGCGTCGTGGTGGCGGGCAACGGCAACGTCGCGCTCGACGTCGCCCGCATCCTGGTCGCCGACCCGGCCGCCCTGGCCGCGACGGACATCGCCGACCACGCCCTCGCGGCGCTGCGGGACTCCCCGGTCCGCGAGGTGGTCCTGCTCGGCCGACGTGGCCCGGAACACGCCGCGTACAGCCGCTCCGAGCTCAGCGCGCTGCGCCACCTCCCCGGGGTGAGCCTGGTCGTGGACGACCACGACCCCCGCGTCGGCGCGGCCCTCGACGCCGCGGGACCGGGCGACAAGGCCGCACTCCTGCGTGACCTGCCGCGCGAGGCGGTCGACTGGTCACGGACGCCGGACGAGGGCTCCGGCCGGCGCATCGTGCTGCGCTTCCACTCGGCCCCGCTGCGGGTGGAGGGCGAGGAGCGGGTCTCGTCGGTCCGGGTCACCGCCGGAGCCGGTGAACTCGACCTGCCTACCGGGATGTTCCTCCGCGCCGTCGGATACCGGGGCGTTCCCGTGCCGGGCCTGCCCTTCGACGAGACCGCCGGCACGGTGCCGCACGAGGCCGGGCGGGTCACCGGCATGCCCGGCACCTACGTCGTCGGCTGGATCAAGCGGGGCCCCTCGGGCGGCATTGGCGCCAACCGGTCGTGCGCCGCCGAGACCGTCGGCACGCTCCTCGCCGACGCCGTCGCCGGCACGCTGCCCCCGGCCCGCTCCACCGCGAAGGCACTGGCCCGGCTCGCCCGCAGCCGCAACCGCCAGGTCGTGGACGCCAAGGGCCTCGCCGCCATCGACCGGGCCGAACGCGCCGCCGGCCACGAAAACGGCCGCCCCCGGGTCAAGTTCGCCACCGTCCCGGCCCTCGTCGCCGCCGCCCGCGGCAAGCGCCGGAGCCCGGCGGGGTGAGGTGCGGGGGCCCCGGCCCGCCCCGGACCGTGCGACGGGTGCGGGTGCGGGTGCCGGCCTGGACGGATGGTGGTCCGCGGGCCGCGGTCCCCGCGCCGTGCCTGTCGGACCACCGTCAGGCGCACTTCACCGGTCCCGCCGCGAACTCCTGCGGCGGGGCGATGGCGCGGACGTCCGCGGCCTCGCCCACCCAGAGCCCGATGAACAGTGCCGCGGTCGCCTCGACCAGTCCCGCCCGGTCGAGGCCGCCCGCGTTCAACGGCACACAGCCGGCGTCCCGCACCAGCCGCCGCACCCGCACCAGCGAGTCCTCGTCGTCGCCGCACAGCGGCACGGCGAGTGGCTGCCCGTCGAAGACCGGCGGATCCATCGCCCAGACGTTCGCGTGGCAGAGGTTGAACGCCTTGACGACATGGGACTCCGGCGCGGCGGCGGCCAGTTCGGCGGCGGCCGAAGGGCCCTCGCCGGTCAGGAGGCGGAAGCCGGGGCCCACCGGGTTGGAGCAGTCGATCAGTGTCGTCCCGGCCAGTGCTTCCCGGAGCCGGCCCACCACCCCGGCCCCCGCACCGTACGGCAGTGCGACCAGCACCGCCTCGCCGAACGCCGCCGCCTCCTCCGGCCCACCGTGCGCGGTGCCGTGGCCCAGCCGTTCCGCCAGTTCGCGCGCCTTCCGCCGGTCGCGTCCCCCCACCCGGACCTCGTGGCCCGAGCCCGCCCAGTGCCCGGCGAGCGCCTCCGCCATGTTGCCCGCGCCCAGTACGCCGATCCTCATTCCGTGCCCCTCTTCCCGGCCGCGCGCCGCGGCCGTTACGACGGTAGGCAACCCGGCGCGCGCCGACGGGCCGGCGAAGGGGCTCCCGGCGGCGTTCCGGCCCCCGGTGGCGGAGGGTGCGCGGCGGGCGGGTGATCGCCGTTTCGTCGAACTCCTCCGCACGGCGGCGTACTTGACGCGTCGGGTGGGTGTCGTCGAGCCGGTCCGGGCGAGGCGGTGGGAGGCCGGCGCCGGGATCCCTCCTGCGGGGGACAGGGGTATCCGCAGATTGACGCACGGCTGGTCGCCGCGCGTGCTCCACGGCGTCGAGGTACCCCTTCCCGGTGGTGGCGACGCCGCGCCGGCCGCCCCGCCGCAGGGTGTCAGGGCCGGGGCCAGGGTGATCCCGCGAGGCGTTCGATGTCGGTGTTGAAGCGCTGGAGGCAGTGGGCGAAGGCGGCCACCTCGTCGCTCGTCCAGTCGGCCATGACGCGGTCCAGTGAGGCGAGGATCAGCTCGCGTTCCCCGTCGAGCCGCTCGGCACCCTGCTCGCTGATGCGGAACTTGCGGGCCATGCCGCCCTGCGGGTCCGGGATGCGCTCCGCGAGGCCGGCCCGCATGACGGCGGCGGTCTGGCGGTTGAGCGTGGAGGCGTCGAGGCCGAACGCCTCGCTCAGCTCGCCGATCGACATGGGGCCCTGGGCGCGGAGGCGGCTCAGCAGGATGTAGGCGCTCCGATCCAGTCTGTCCGTCTTCGCCCTCCCGTGCCGGTGGTGCTCGACGAGCCCGTGGCGGGCGAGCAGCATCTGTTCGTACTCGACCCGATGGGTGGGCCCGACCATGGTGTGCCGCCTCCGGAATCCTGGTGGGCGATCCGTGGCTCCGGACGGCCGCCTTCATGCTGTCACATCGGCGTGTGTCATACACGTGGCGTGTTCCATGCACTCGATATGCATGCTGCACAAAAGTGCGGTCCGAGGGGCGGCGCCTCCGCGGACCGGGTCGCCGGGCAGCCCGCCCCACGACCCCCGGTCCCGTCCCGTGGCGCGGTGCAGTGCGGCCCGCGCCGGTTCAGGCGCTGTCGGGCGCCGACCAGATGAGCCGGATCTCGGTCGTCCGATAGCCGGCCCGTGCGAAGGCGGCCGCCATCGGGGCGTTGCCGGTGTCCGTCGTGGCGGTGATCCGCTCGGCCCCCGCCTCCGCGTGGAACCGGGTGATCTCGGCGAGGATCTCGTGGACGTACCCCCGGCCGCGCAGCTCGGGGACGACGCCCAGATAGCCGACGTTGCGGTGGTACGGGGTCGCCGAGGGCAGCGCCAGACCGGCCACCTCGCCGTCGGTGGTACGGGCCAGCCGCCACCAGGCGCGCTCGCCGGGGCAGTCGAGGTAGAAGTCCATCTCCTTGCGGGCGGCGGCCCCGGCCCCGAGCGCGGCCACCTCCCGGCGGGTCTCCGCGTCGAGACTGCCCACGGCGATCCGCCGGAACACGTCCAGGAACTCCTCGTCCGTCCCCTCCGTGTACGTGAGCAGGCCGCGGACGGCCGGGAGCCCGGCGGACGGCGTCCACTCCAGCCGCAGCCGCTCCACCTCCTGCGTCAGCCCGGCGCCCAGGGCCGCCGACCGGCGCCAGTCCACCGCCGACGCCAGGGCGGTCCCCTCCCGCGGCGCCTCGGGCAGTGTCAGGTTGTAGAGCGGGAGCTTGGCGGCGCCCTGGCGGGCGAAGGCCCTCAGCCCCGCCGCGATCAGCGCCGCCCCGGCCTCCGCCCGGTCCGGCACGGACGGGTCGACGTGCAGGCAGTCCAGGGCGAGCGGGTGGTCGCCGTCCGGCCTGCCCCACCACAGCGCCCGTCCGACCGGACGGCCCGCGTCCTCGGCGAGCCAGGTCCACCCCGGCCGGTACATCCCCTGGTCCCGCTCGGCGAGATAGCGGTCGGCGGAGATCGTGCCGACGGGCTCGTCGACCGTCATCGCGGTGACGCGGGCGAGGTCGGCATCGGTGGTGGGGCGGAACGACAGCACATGGTCTCCTGGGAGCACGGCACGGGACGGCCGCCGCCCGGCGGACGCACGGGCAGCGGTGGTACGGGTCCGGGCGCCGACGCGGTACGGGGGCCCCGGCGGACGCCGGGACCGAGCATGACTGTGCCGCTCCCATTGATCAACTTCTTTTGCCGGTCCGGTCCGGAGGGGGAACGGACGGCCGGGCGGCGCGACCGTTGCCCGTGTTGACCTTCAGGTTGCTCGAACATCCAGAATCCCGGTCATGGAAAGCACCGACGAACTCCTGGCCATCGGCGTGTTCGCCCGACGGGTCGGGCTCACTCCGAGCGCCCTGCGGTTCTACGACGACTGCCGGGTCCTGCGCCCCGCCCATGTCGACCCCGCGACCGGGTACCGCTCGTACAGCACCGCCCAGGAGCCCGGGGCCCGGCTGCTGCGGGACCTGCGGGAGGCCGATCTCCCGCTGGCCGACGTCTGCGCGGTCCTCGACGGCCCGGCAGCGGGGGCCCGGGAGGTGCTGGAGCGCCACCGGGCCTCCCTGCGCGGCCGGACCCGCACGGCGGACGCCACGATCGCCGCCGTCCTGCGGTCGCTCGCCGGCGGCTCCGGCGGACCGGCCCGCTCCCTGGTACGCGTCGCCGGAGCCGAACTGGCGAGCGCGGCACGCCAGGTGGCCCCGGCGGCCGGCGACGATCCGCACCACCCGGAGCTGGACTGCGTCCTGGTCGCGTACGACGAGGAGGAGATCCGGCTGGTCGCCACCGACCGGTACCGCTTCTCGATGCGGGTGCTGGGACACGCCGGGCCGGCGGAGGGGGCGCCGGGGGAGTTCCTGATCGGCGCGGACGACCTGGTCGGACTGGGGGCGTGGGCGGCCCGGTCCGCCGAGGTGGCCCTGGTGAACGGACCGGACGGGGTGCACGCCCGGAGCGCCGGGGAAACCCGGCCGGTGCCGGTGCGCCAGGGGCGGTTCCCGGACTACCGCGCGATGCTGGCGGCGCTCGCCGTGCCGGCCCACCGGCTGATCGTGGACCGGGCCGCCCTGCTGGCCGCCGTCCGGGAGCGCGACGACGCGCCGGGCGTCGCGCTGCGCCTCGGCACGGACGAACTGGTCGTCGCCCTCCCCGACGGTGCCCGCGCCACGGCCCTGCCCGCCGTGCGGCAGGACACCCCGCCCCTGACGATCGGGTTCGACCCCTCGGTCCTCGCCCCAGCGCTGGAGACCGGCGTCGGCCCCGACGTGCTGCTGGAGATCGCCGCCGCCGACCTGCCGGTCGTCGTGCGCTCCGCCGACCAGGGCAGTTTCACCACCCTCGTCATGCCGATCGCCCTCACCCCCGGCCCCTGAGCGGCGCCGTGCGAACAGCACGCCCGCCCCCGGGCGAACCGCCCGCCTTCCCCCACGACCCGCCCGAGAACCATCCGCGAGGAGCAGAGAACCGGCATGAACCCCGACAACCCCGTTGTACGGTTGTGCGCCGACGGCATGCGCGCCGAGAGCGAAGGCCGGGACGCCGACGCCCGCGCCCTCTTCCTGGAAGCCTGGGAAGCGGCCGAGGACGACTACGACGCCTGCGTCGCCGCCCACTACGTGGCCCGGCACCAGGAGAGCCCCGAGGACACGCTGCACTGGAACGAGGAGTGCCTCGCCCGCGCCGACGCGGTCGGGGACGACCGGGTGCGTCCCTTCTACGCCTCGCTGCACGCCACGGTCGCCCGCGCGCACCTCGACCTCGGCCGGCCGGAACCGGCCCGCGCCCACTTCGAGTCGGCCGCCACGCACCTCGCCGGTCTCCCGGACGGACCGTACGCGCGGTGGCTGGGGCTCTGCGTCGCCCGGGGGTTGCGCACCACCGGGGCTTTGGGGGGCGGCCCGGCCGACGCCTCCGTCCGCGCCCTGCTCCGGCTGCTCTGCGCGAGCGCCGATCTGGACGCCCTCGCCCTGCTGCTGCCCGCCTGCCGGGGCGGCCTCGGCACGCTGGAGGACGAGGAGCGGATCACGGAGGTCCTGCGGATGCTGCGGGCCGAGCGCCGGCTCTCCGGCGTCGAGGCGGCGGCCCTGGACCGGGCGCTTGCGGACCGGTCCGCGACTACGGCACCGGATGCGGCCCGGTAGCGTGCCGCCATGAAGATCATCGACGCGAGCGTCGTCGTCACCAGCCCCGGCCGCAACTTCGTCACCCTCAAGGTGACCACGGACCAGGGCCTCACCGGCCTCGGGGACGCCACCCTCAACGGGCGTGAACTCGCCGTCGTCAGCTACCTCACCGACCATGTGGCGCCGCTGCTCGTCGGACTCGACCCGCACCGGATCGAGGACACCTGGCAGTCGCTCTACCGGGGCGCGTACTGGCGGCGCGGACCGGTGACGATGGCGGCGCTCGCCGCCGTCGACGTCGCACTCTGGGACATCAAGGCGAAGGCGGCCGGCCTCCCGCTCTACCAGCTGCTCGGCGGCGCCAGCCGGGACCGGGTCCGGACCTACGGCCACGCCAACGGCCGGGACATACCCGAACTCCTCGACTCCGTACGCGCCCGGATGGCCGAGGGGTACCCCGCCGTGCGCGTCCAGACCGGGATCCCCGGACTCAAGGCGGTGTACGGGGTGTCGGACACCGACGCGTCCGGCGCGGCCGTCGCCCACCAGCAGGCCCGCCCCCTGGTCGAGGACTGGGACACCGACGCCTACCTGCGTCACATGCCGACCGTGTTCGAGGCGGTGCGCGCCGAGTTCGGACCGGAACTGCCGCTGCTGCACGACGCCCACCACCGGCTCACCCCGGTCCAGGCCGCCCGGCTCGGCAAGGACCTGGAACCGTACCGGCCGTTCTGGCTGGAGGACTGCACGCCCGCCGAGAACCAGGAGGCGCTGCGGCTGGTGCGCCGCGGCACCACCACCCCGCTCGCGGTCGGCGAGGTGTTCAACACCGTGTACGACTACCAGGCCCTGATCACCGAGCAGTTGATCGACTACGTCCGCTCGGCCGTCACCCACTTCGGCGGGGTCACGCCGCTGCGCAAGCTGTTCGACTTCGCCGCGCAGTACCAGATCAAGAGCGCCGTGCACGGCCCCGAGGACATCTCCCCGGTCGGGATGGCCGCCGCGATCCACCTCGACCTGGCGGTCCACAACTTCGGCATCCAGGAGTACTCGGGCCATCAGCCCCTCACCGAGGAGGTGTTCCGGCACGCCTACACCTTCACCGACGGCCATCTGCACCCCGGCGAGGCGCCCGGCATCGGGGTGGAGCTCGACGAGGAGCTGGCCGCCGCCCACCCCTACGAGGCGGCGTACCTGCCCGTCAACCGGCTCCAGGACGGGACCGTCCACGACTGGTGACGTCGGCCGCCCCGCCCCGGAGGTGTGCACCCCGCCGCGCTCAGGCTCCGGCGCTGCTCATCGCTCCGACGCCGCTCACGCTCCGGCCGCCTCCCCGCCCGGGGCGCGTACGACCGGGAAGACCGTGCGGCGGCGCAGCGTGAAGCCGATCGAACGGTAGAGGGCGATGGCACGGGTGTTCTCGGCCACCGCGTGCAGGAACGGCTGGTCGCCCCGGTCCTCGATGCCCGCCGCGACGTGCCGCACCAAGCGGGTGGCGAGGCCCTCGCCCCGGTGGCCGGCGTCCGTGCAGACCGCGCTGATCTCCGTGTACCCCGGCGGGCGCAGCCGTTCCCCGGCCATCGCGACCAGCCGGCCGGAGCGTCGGATGCCCCAGTACGCACCGAGTTCGACCGTGCGCGGCAGGAACGGGCCGGGCTTGGTGCGGCTCACCAGGTCCAGCATCTCCGGGACGTCGGCGGTGGTCAGCCGGACCGCCTCCCGGTCGACGGCGGTCCGCAGCGAGGTGGCGAGCAACTGCACCCCGGAGCCCTGTTGCACGGTCTCCCAGTGGTCCGGGACGGCCGTGGCCCCGGTGATCGCCGTCACCCCGCCCGGACCCAGCAGTTCCGCCAGATCGTCCCAGGCGCGCGGGTCGTCCGGGTCGCCCAGGGCCACGAACGGGGCGACGTCGGCGCGGTAGCGCGCCGCGCGGCCCACGATCTCGGCGAACCCGCGGTGCGGCCCGGAGAGCGCCGCCCAGGCGGGGTTGTCCAGGACCGGATGAGGGAGGAGGCCGATGTCCGGCACCAGGTCCGGCGCCGGGCCCGGCACGGCGGCCGTCCCGGGCGGCGCGGACGCCGGCGGAGCGGTGGCGGCGGGGCGGGGCAGCGGAAGCGGGGGCTGGAGGTCCGTCGACATCGGGGGTCTCTTCTCTGTGCGGGCACGCACCTCACGTGCGGTGCCGGGGGGAACGCGGCCCGGCGTCCCCGTGGGGGGCGCCTGCCGGACGACTCAGCGCGCGGGCGTCGCGCGGCCGAGGGCGAACCGGGCGGCGCCCGGCCGTCCCTCGACCAGATCCGCCGCCAGCTCGCCGACGGCGGGCCCGAACTTGAACCCGTGCCCGGAGAAACCCGCCAGCACGGTGACCGGGCCCTGCCGGTCGATCACGAAGTCCTCGTCCGGCGTCGTGGTGTAGAGGCAGGTGAGCGGCTCCGGCTCGACGCCGGCCACGCCGGGCAGCCACTCCTCGGCGTAGGCGCGGAGCCGCTCGACCGCCGCCGGGTCCGGGGTGCGGTCGCGGCGGTCCGGGTCCACGGCCCGCCCGACGCCGTGCAGGCCGATCTTGACGCCTTCCACGCTGCCCAGCCCGTACAGGCCGCCCGGCTGGTGGAAACCGGCCCCCGGGTGGTGGATGAAGGACGGCCAGTCCAGCGCGTCGGGGACCGGGAAGTGCACCGGCTGCTCCTGGGTGACCCGCATCGGCGGCAGCCCGGTCACCAGGTCCGGCAGGAACGTGGGCGCCCAGCCGCCCACGGCGACCACGACCGCGTCCGCCCACAGCGCCTCCTCGGCGTCCGTGACCACGGTGACCCCGTCGCCGTCGCGCCGCACGCCGGTCACCCGTACCCCGTGCCGCACCTCGGCGCCCCGCTGCCCTGCCGCCTTCAGCAGCGCGGCCACGGCGTCGTCGGCGTGCACCCGGCCGGCCTCCGGGTGGTACAGCGCGGCCGTGTCGGCCCGCAGCCCCGGCCACCGGTCGGCCACCTCGGCGGGGGTCAGCCGCCGGGCGGACCGGCCCGCTCCGGCGAGCACCGCGGCCAGCCGGTCCACGGCTCCGGGCGACCCGTGGTCGACCGCCCCGGTCAGCGTCAGCACCCGCTGTCCGCACTCCTCCTCCAGCAGCCGCCACAGCGGCAGGGCCCGCAGCGCGAGCCCGGTGTACGCGGGCTCCGGGTACGCCAGTCGGAAGATCCGGGAGGTGCCGTACGAGCTGCCCCGGTCGTGGCCGGGGGAGAAACGTTCCAGCACGGTGACCCGGTGACCGCGCGCCGCCAGCCGCCAGGCCGCCGCCGCCCCCATCAGCCCGCCGCCGACGACGAGAACCCGAAGTGCCATGAGCGTGTGTCCTTCCCTGGGCCGGGCCCGCCCGCGCGCTGACGCGCGGGCGGGCCCGGTGCGACCGTCCGGTGTCACGAATTGGTCAGCGGGAGACCCGGAGGGTTCACCTCCGCCGTCTTGACCGCCTCGTCCGCCAGGTTCCAGGCGTCCAGCCACTTCGCGTACTGTCCATGGTCGATCAGGTGATTGATCGCCTCGGCGAGGGGCTCGGCCAGCCCGCTGTCCTTCTTCGCGGTGGCGCAGATGAGACCCTGCAGCGAGGCGCCGGCCCCGGAGAACGTCCCGGCGCTGCGGGTGGCGCGCGGCGTCGAAGCGGCCTGGGTGATGTGGTAGGCGACGTTGGGGTTGGGTCCGAAGTAGGCGTCGATCTTCTTCGAACTCAGCGCGAGATAGGTGCTGTT
The DNA here is from genome assembly GCF_947488945.1 of uncultured Streptomyces sp. Lineage (GTDB taxonomy): Bacteria > Actinomycetota > Actinomycetes > Streptomycetales > Streptomycetaceae > Streptomyces. The sequence continues at coordinate 40,166 of NZ_CANLBS010000020.1, read as the reverse complement.
GGACTCCTGGTAGTACTTCACCGTCAGCTTCTCGCCGTCGGCCTCCAGCTTCTCCTTCCACTCCAGCAGGATCTTCTCCTGGTTGGTCCCCGCGCCCACCGCCACGGTCTTCCCGGCGAGGCTCTGGTAGGTCCCGTCGAAGTTCCAGTCGGAGTCCTTGACGACCTCGAAGCCCAGGTTGTCCTCGCGGTAGCAGGCGAACTCGTACTTCTTCTTCCGCTCCTCGGTGTCGGTGATGTTGGACAGCCCGGCCTCGGTGCGGCCGCTGTCGAGTCCGACGAAGAGGTTCTCCCAGGTGGCGTTCTTGATCTCGGGCTCCAGGCCGAAGACGGCGGCCACCAGCCGGCCGAGATCGGGCTCCGAACCGGTCACCGTCTTCTGGTCGTCGCCGACGTAGCCCAGCGGCGGCGAACCGGAGGGCAGCATGCCGAGCCCGATGGTCAGCTTGCCGTCCTCGACGACGGACTCGGGGAGCTTGGCCCGGATCGAGGCCACCTCGTCGACCTTGACCGTCGTCTCCTTCGCGGCTCCGTTGGACACCGCGCCGATCACCACCGATCCGTCGGCGACCGCGCCCGCCGGGGCGGCCGCGCCGTCCGCGCCGCCCTCCTCCCCGCAGGAGGTGAGGCCGGCGGTCAGGGCCAGGACGGTGAGGGTGGCTGCGGCGAGGGAGAGAGCTGATCTGCGGCGGGGCATGGTGGATTCCTTGGGTGGGTGAGGGTGGGCAAGGGGAGGGGAGCGGTGCGCGGGAGGTGCGGGGTACGGGGAGGGTCAGAGGACCTTGCCGAGGAACTCCCTGGTGCGGGCCTCGCGCGGGTGGTCGAGGACCTGCCCGGGCGGCCCCTGTTCCACGACGCGCCCCCGGTCGAGGAAGACGACCTGGTCGGCGACCTCGCGGGCGAAGCCGATCTCGTGGGTGACCACGATCAGGGTGGTGCCGCCGGTCGCCAGTTCCCTGATGACGGCCAACACCTCCCCGACCAGTTCCGGGTCGAGCGCCGAGGTGGGCTCGTCGAAGAGGATGACGCCGGGCTCCAGCGCGAGCGCGCGGGCGATCGCCACCCGCTGCTGCTGGCCCCCGGAGAGCTGCCGGGGGTAGGCGTCCGCCTTGTCGGCGAGACCCACCCGCTCCAGCAGTGTCCGGGCCAGTGCCCGGCCGCCCGCCCGGTCCGTGCGGCCGGACGCGGTCGGCGCGGCGGCCACGTTGTCCAGCACGGTCAGGTTCGGGAACAGGTTGAAGTTCTGGAAGACGAAGCCGATCCGGGCGCGCTGGGCCCGGATCGCCCGCTCGCCCAGTTCCTTGAGCCGGCCCCGGTGGTGGCGTACGCCGATGGGTTCGCCGCCGACGCTGACGTGGCCGATGTCCAGCTTCTCCAGGTGGTTCACGGCCCGCAGCAGCGTCGACTTCCCCGAGCCGGACGGCCCGAGGACGACGGTGACGGAGCCCGGGGCGACCGTCAGGTCGATGCCGTCCAGCACGAGGTGTTCGCCGAACCACTTGTGCGCGTGGTGGATCTCGACGCCCACCGGCTCGGGGCGGGGCTCCGGTCCGGCGGCGGACTCCTCGGCGGCGGGTACTGCGGCGACCGGGGAGGCGCCGGCGGTGGTCTCCGTGGTGGCGCTCATGCGGCTGATCCGATCGCGATGCGGGCGCGCAGCGTGCGGACGCCGGCCCGGAACCTCTGCAGCGGGGTGGGCGGAACGGTGCGCAGCGCGCCGCGCGAGTAGTACCGCTCCACGTAGAACTGGATCACCGAGATGACGCTGGTCAGCACGATGTACCAGGTGGTCGCCACCAGCAGCAGCGGCACGATGTCGCCCGAGTAGGTGGAGCCGAGCGACTGCACGGTCCCGAACAGGTCGAGCAGCGACACGTAGAAGACCAGCGAGGTGCCCTTGACCAGGCCGATGAGCTGGTTGACGTAGGAGGGCACGATCACGCGCAGCGCCTGCGGGAAGACGATCCGGGTGAAGTGGTAGCGGCGCGTCAGGCCGAGCGAGGCGGCCGCCTCGTGCTGGCCCTGGTCCACCGAGAGCACCCCGGAGCGGACCACCTCGGCGGCGTAGGCCGCCTCGTTGAGGCTCAGGCCGACGACCGCGACCACCATGTCGGTGGCCAGCCGCGACTCGTCGAAGTGGAAGAACGCCGGGCCGAACGGCACCCCGACGCTCAACGTCTGGTAGAGGGCGGAGAAGTTGTAGAGGAAGAGCAGCACCACGATCAGCGGGACCGACCGGAAGAGCCAGATGTAGACCCAGGAGACCGACCGGAGCACCGCGTTGGGGGAGAGCCGTCCGAGGGCCAGCACCACCCCGCCCAGCAGCCCGAACACCGCGCTGAGGGCGGCGACTTCCAGGGTGATGAGCAGGCCGTCCAGCACCACAGGCCGGAAGAACCAGTACCAGAACCGGTCCCACTGGTAGAAGGGGTTGGACACCAGCCCGTGGATGATCTGCGCCACCACGACCAGGACCACGGCCGTCAGCACCCACCGGCCGGGATGGCGCAGCGGCAGCACCCGCTCGGCGTCGAGGCGGGGATCGCGCGCCTTCGACGTGAGGGAGGGCGGCGGGGGACCGGCCGGTGGACCGGGCGGTGCGGAGGAGGAGCCGGTGGTGGCCGGCTCGTCCGTGGGCACGGACGTCTCGGGCATGGGAACTCCAGCGTGCGGGGGCGGTGCCGGGCGGCGGATACCGGCGCGGTCGTGCCCGGTCGGAAGGCCCCGGTGGCTCGGGGTGGGAGGGTGGAGCGGAAGGCGCGGGCCTGCGGGACGGCGACCCCGGTGCCGGGGCCGGCCCTCCGGCTCAGCGTCCGGTGGCCGGGACGCGGGCCGGAAGCCCGCCCGTACACCCGGTGGGGGAGCCCGCGCCGCCCGACAGCGGACCGGTGTGGCGCAGGGCGACGCGGCCGGACGAGGCCGCCGGAGCGGAACGACGGACGGACACGACCTCGCTCCTCCTCGCCGCGCCCACGTTGCCGGTCACCCTGGTTCCCTCTGCTGTACGGACGTCCTCGCGGAACGCGCCCCGACGGCGCACGGGTTCGTCGCCGTGGACCTGCCGGCTCTGGCGCCGGACCGGTCCGGCGCAAGTAAGGCACGTGTGTGCGGACGCGTCAACGGGGCCCGTACGCGTTCCTGTTCGGTCACCGGAAGTCCGCGAGGCTCCGGGGAGACGGCGCCCGGCGCGCCTGTGACCTGGGTGTTCGCCGGGGAGGGCGGAAACGGGCCGCGTGCGTGGACCCCGCGCCGATCCCTCGGGAACGGCTGGTCATTTCGTACGCCCTTCATATGTGCGTTACGGCGGTACATATGACGGACGCATGCGAGGACGGGGAACGGCCCGGCCCCCGCCCGCCCCGGGCAGGACGGGCGGGGGCCGGTGGGCCGGAGCCGGGCCCGTCAGTTCCACCGCCGGGCCACGGCGCTCTCCACGAGCCCCAGCAGGGCGTCGGTGGCCTTGCCCAGCACGGCCAGCAGCACGATCGCCGGCAGCAGGATGTCCGTGCGCCCGGTGTTCTGACTGTCGATCAGCAGGAAGCCGAGCCCCATCGACGAGGCGATCAGTTCGGCCGCCACCAGGAACAGCCATCCCTGGGCGAGCCCGAGCCGCAGCCCCGAGAGCACGGACGGGGCGGCCGCCGGGATCAGCACCCGGGCCAGCAGCGCGGCGCCCCGGCGCCCGTAGGCGTGTCCGAGTTCGCGCAGGCCGGGGTCCGCGTGGTCCAGCGCGGCCGACACCGTCGTGTACACCGGGAAGAACGCGCCGACCGCGACCAGGGTGATCTTCGGCGTCTCGCCGATGCCCAGCCAGAGCAGCAGCAGCGGCACCCAGGCCAGCGACGGCACTGCTCCGGCAGCTGACTCGGCGCGTACGCACCCGAGTGCGCCGCCACGTGCCAGCCGACCAGCAGGGCGGCCGGCACCAGCAGCCCCAGGCCCGCCCGCGCCGCGCCCCGGCGCAGGCCGGCCGCGCGGTCCGCCGCCGCGGCCGGGGTGGGCGCGGAGGGGGAGGCGTCCGCCCCCGGCCCGGCACCCGCCACGGCGGGCGCGCCCGCGGCCGTCACGACCGGCCCGCGAACGGCACCAGGGACGACGGCGCGGCCCCGCTGCCGAACGGGTGCTTCCACAGACCGCGCCGCTCCAGCACCGGCAGGACGCCCTCACCGAACCAGTACGCCTCCTCCAGGTGCGGGTAGCCGGAGAGCACGAACTCCTCGATGCCGACCGCCCGGTACTCCTCGATCCGGTCGGCGACCTCCTCGTGCGAACCGACCAGCGCGGTGCCCGCCCCACCGCGCACCAGACCGATGCCCGCCCACAGATTGGGGTGGATCTCCAGCCCGTCCCGGCCGCCGCCGTGCAGCGCGAGCATCCGCCGCTGCCCCTCGGACTCGCTGCGCGCGAGCCCTTCCTGGACCGACCGGACGGTCGCCTCGTCGAAGCCGTCCAGCAGCCGCCGGGCCTCCGCCCACGCCTGGTCGGCGGTGTCCCGGGTGATGACGTGGAGACGGATGCCGAAGCGGACGGTGCGCCCCTCGGCCGCTGCGAGCCCTCTGATCCAGGCGATCTTCTCGGCCACCGCGGCGGGCGGCTCGCCCCAGGTCAGATACACGTCGCTGTGTCGGGCGGCGACCCTGCCGGCGGCCGGCGACGAACCGCCGAAGTAGATCTCCGGCGCCGGGTCCGGCACCCGGGCCAACCGCGCCTGTTCCACCCGCAGATGCTCACCGGTGAAGTCGACCGTCCCGCCCTGCCACAGCTCCCGCACGATCTGCAGGAACTCGCCGGTCCGCGCGTACCGGCCCTCCTTGTCCAGGAAGTCGCCGTAGGCGCGCTGCTCGTGGCTCTCGCCGCCGGTGACGATGTTCAGCAGCAGCCGGTCGTGCGTGAGGCGCTGGTAGGTGGAGGCCATCTGGGCGGCCAGCGTCGGCGAGACGAAACCCGGGCGGAACGCCACCAGGAACTTCAGCCGCTCGGTGTTCTCGCTGACCAGCGCGGTGGTCAGCCAGGCGTCCTCGCACCAGGCGCCGGTGGGCGTGAGCGCCCCGACGAAGCCCAACTGCTCGGCGGCGCTCGCTATCTGGCTGAGGTAGCGGACGGTCGGGGGCCGGTCCCCGCCGGCGGCGGTCACCGGGGTGCCGTGACCGCCGCCGACCACGTGGCGGCTGTCTCCGTTGGTCGGCAGGAACCAGTGGAAGGTGAGATTCATGGGAAGGCGTCCTTCTGCGGAGGGGTACGGGGGTGGGCGCGGGAGGCGGCGCGTGTCAGAGCAGGCCGTGGCGCGGCGGACGGATCCGGCTGAGCGCCCAGCGGCCGAGATGCTGCACCTTCCAGCGGGCCGGGTCGTGCAGGGTGTGGGTACGCGCGTCGCGCCAGTGCCGGTGCAGGTTCAGGGAGTCGAGGGCCGCCCGGGTGCCCGCCACCTCGAAGAGCGCCGAGCCCGTCTCCACCGCGGCCTCGGCGGCGACCACCTTCGCCGCGGCGACCGCGAGCGAGGCCTCGGCCGCGGTGTCGTCGGTCAGATCCGCTTCCGCCCGGTCCACGGCGCGTGCCGCCTCCGCCAGCAGGGCGTCCGCCGACCGTACGCGCAGGGAGAGTTCGCCGAACCGCTGGACGAGCAGCGGATCGTCCACCGCCCGCTCGACGCCGCTCTCGAACCACGGGCGGCTCGTGGTCCGCACGAACCCGGCGGCCTCCTCCAGCGCCCCCGCCGCGATGCCGGCGTCGATCGCCGCGTGCAGCAACTGGGCCACCGCGCCGTGCAACTGCGGTCCTCTGAAGGTCAGATGGTGCGGGACCACCCGGTCGGCCGGCACCACGACACCGGTCAGCCGCACGGTTCCGCTGGCCGTGGTGCGCTGCCCCATGCCGTCCCAGTCGTCCACCACGGACACACCGGGCGCGTCGTGCGGCACGTACGCCACGTACAACTCCTCGTCGTCGCCCTTGGCGAGCACCGGGATCCAGTGGGCGTAGAGCGCGCCGGTGGAGTACTGCTTCACCCCGTCCAGCACGAACGAGCCGTCGTCGCGGACCAACAGCCGGGTGCGGATGTCCTGGACGTGCTTGGTGCCCGCCTCGGACTGCGCGTTGCCGAAGCGGCGGCCGGCGAGGACCTCCCCGAAGAAGAAGCGGCGCTGCTCCTCGGTGCCCCGGGCGCGCAGCACGTTGACGTACACGAAGTGGCTCTGCGGTATCTGCGCGAGGCTCGCGTCGGCGGACGCCAGGGTGCGGAACACCCGGGCGAGCGTGGTGTGCCGCACGCCCGCCCCGCCGTAGGCGGCCGGAACGGACACCGCGAGCAGCCCGGAGGCCGACAACGCGTCCAGTTCGGCGCGCGGAAGTTCCCGCCGCGCGTCGCGCCCGGCGGCGCCGGGCCGGAACCGGTCGGCCAACTCCTCCGCCAGGGCGAGGGCTTCGGCGTCGTCGTGGACGAGATGGGCGGCCGGCGGGGGGACCGTGCCGTCGGCGGGGTCCGGGTGGGGCGGGGCGGCGGACGTCATGGCGGGCTCCGGGGGAGAGACGGGGCGGAAGGGGGCGTTCTGCGGGTACGGGAACAGGGGCGTTCTGCGGCTACGGGAGCGGAAGCGTTCTGCTGGAACGGGGAACGAGGGAACGGGGAACGGGGGAAGGGCCGGGCGGGGGAGGCGGTCAGCCCGCGACGTGGAGGGGCCGTGGCACGGCGGTGGTGGCGGTCAGCGACGCGGAGAAGCGGTCCACCAGCTCGTCCAGGGTGGCGGCCGTCGCGGCGGGCAGCGTGACCCGTCCGTCCGGACCCGATCCGATCTCCTTGTCGAGGACGAACCAGCCCTGGGTGATGTGGGCCGCGCCCATCGAACTCAGCACCGGGCGCAGGGCGTAGTCCACCGCCAGCACGTGCGCGGTCGATCCGCCGGTGGCCAGCGGCAGCACCGTCTTGCCGGCCAGCGCGTACTGCGGCAGCAGGTCCAGCAGGGCCTTGAGGATCCCCGCGTACGCGGCCTTGTAGACGGGCGTGCCGACGACGATCCCGTCGGCCCGCGCGACCAGCCCGGCGACGCGGGCGATCGCCGGGTGACCCGGGTCCGCTCCCAGCAGCGCCTCCGCGGGAAGGTCCCGCACGTTCAGCGGGACGACCTCGTGCCGGTTCGCCTCCAGCCGTGCGTCGAGGTGGCGCAGCAGCCGGGAGGTGCGCGAGGCGGCGGACGGGCTTCCGGACAGCGACAGGACGACGGCCATGGGAACTCCGTGGAACGGGCGCGGTCGGGGGACCGCACGGGCGGATGGCGGGACGGACGGCGTACGCACCGGGTTGCCGACGGACCGCGTGCGGCGCGATCCGTGCCGGCGCACCGCGGCACCCCGGCCGGACGGCCGGGAGCCGCGTTGCGGACGGCACGGACGGCACGGACGGCACGGACACCGCGATGCCGGTCACCCGGCGATCGGGAAACCTGTGCACCTGTGGCGCGTACGTGGCAGAAGGGGGGAAGGCGACGAGCCCGGCGTCCCCGCCTCCCGTCCCCGCGGGGGCGGGAGGCGGTCCGCGCACGCGTGCGGCGCGACCGGTCGCACGCGTGCGCGGGGACGCAGGGGGCGGAACCGTGCGCGGGCGGTGGGGGACATGGTGCGCGCACGCCTCGACAGGGCACCCGGTGGGTCGGGAGGGACCGGTGGGGCGTGCGGGGGAGCTACCGCGCTCGGGTCAGCTGAGTCCGCCGGGGCAGCTGGGGCCGGGGCGACAGGCCGAGCTGGAGACGCGCGCGAGGTCGACGTGGCGTCGCCGCGTGAGTTCCACTCGCTTGTCCATGCTCACCGATCCGGTAGGAGCGTGCCGTCGGCACGGATGACACCGGGCGCCCGCGCCGCGCGAGCGGCCCGGTCACCTCCGGGGAGCCGACGGGTGGCCCGCAGGCCGCGCCCCGCCGTTCCGTCAGGGAGCCTACCGGCCCCCGGCCCGGAGGTGGGAGTCGGTATCGGCGAACCATTGATAGGGTCCCCCTTTCACCTGGCCCGCCGACCGGCCCGCGCCCCGCCCGCCGTCGGCGGTCCGGCACCGAGGAGGACGGCATGCGCATCGAACAGCTGGAATGCATCGCGGCGGTGACGCGAACCGGTTCGCTCCGGCGTGCGGCCGTCGATCTCCACCTCTCCCAGCCCGCGTTGAGCGAGACCGTGCGCAACCTCGAACGCGAGCTCGGCGTCGACCTGTTGGACCGCCGCCGCTCGGGGGCCCGGCTCAGCGAGCAGGGCCGCGAGCTGCTGCCCCACATCGTCGAGGTGCTGGAATCGGTGGACCGGCTGCGTCGCGCCGCGCACGACCAGCACCACAGCAGCCGGACGGTCCGCGTCGGCACGGTCAACGCGGCGACCGTGCCGCTGCTGATGCCCGCCATGCGGCAGTTCCGCGCCGCCCATCCGGCCACCCAGGTGGAGGTGGTGGGCACCCAGCAGGAGGACATCCACCGCGGCCTGCGGGAAGGCGCGTTCGACCTCGGACTCGTCAACTACCTCCAGGGCGACGACACTCCGCCGGACATGGAGACCACCGAGCTGCTGCGCGGTCGCCCGGTCGTCTGCATGCGCCCGGACAGCCCGCTCGCCGCGCTGGACGTCGTCACACCGGCCGAGCTGCTGACCGAGCCGGTGATCGCCATGCGCGCCGGATACGTGATGCACCGGTACACGCACCGTCTGCTGGAGGGCCGCACCCCGTCCTTCTCGTACGCGACGGACGGCGCGGAGGTCGGGAAGCTGATGGTCGCCGAGGGCCTCGGCGTCACCGTGCTCCCCGACTTCAGCGTCGAGGGCGATCCGCTGGAGCGGGCCGGACTGCTCACCTGCCGCTCTCTCTCGGACACCGCCACGCGCGTCCTGGTCGTGGTCCAGCGCCCCCGCAGCGGCTCCTTCCCGCGAGCGGCCCGCGAACTGCGCGCCGCACTGGTCGAACAGGCCGCCCTGCACACCCGCACGCGGACGGAGCACGCCCCGGCGGGCGGCGACGCGTGAGAGCCGTGAGCCCGGCGGGGGACGGACACGCCCGCGCGCGTCCGTCCCGCGCGACGGCCCGACGGGTGCAACGGGGTCCACGGCGCGCAGCGGGGTTCACGGCCTTCGGAGGGGGCGTCGGAGGCAGGGGCCGGAGACACCCGAAACCGGCCATGGAACGTTCACGGCCCGGTGCCGGCGGGCATCCCGCCCGACGCCGGGCGGGGGCAGCGCATCAGGGCCGCGGTCTTGTCCGCGAGGCGGACCGGGCGGACGAGCCGGAAGTCGGAGCGCTCCAGTGTCTTGCAGATGGAGGTGTTCGCGATGTCGGGCTCGGTGACGATCTGGGAGGTGGCGGGCGACTGGCGGAACAGGGCCGCGGTGAGGTCCTGGACGAAGCGCGTGCCGAGCCCGCGGCGGGTGAGCGCCGGATCGATCACGGCTATGTGGAATCCCAGGTCGTGCGCACCCCAGTCGCCGTGCGGAGCCAGTACCGAGTCGGTGAGCAGGTACACCTCCACGTAGGCGAACAGCCGGTCCTCGTACCTGACGAGGAAGGGCCGGTTGGTGCCCCCGGCGGCGGCCCGGACGAAGTGCTCGGTCCAGCGCTCGGCCGGCCACACCCGCCCCCAGGTGCGCACCAGATAGTCCTGCCGCATCCGGGTCGACAGCAGTTCGCCCTCCCCCGCCGCGCCGGTGAGGAGCGTGGCGGACCACGGAGGCCGTACGTCCAGTCTCGCGTCGAGAAGAGTGTCAGGCATGGGCGCCCTTTCGCGGGCCGGCGTCGCGGGAGCCGCCTCCCGTGATGGCCCGGCCGATCTCGCCGGCCCGCACCGCCGTGTTGCTGAGCAGGCTGGAGCCGAGGCCGTGACTGTGTTCGGTGGCTCCCTGGAGATACACCGCGGCGGGGCCGCGCAGACCCGTCTCGACGCGGTAGTCACGCCTCACCCGGACCCGGTCGTGCTCGTCGGTGAGCAGATGCGGCGCGAGTCCGGGCAGCACTTCGCGCGGGTCCGCCGGCCGGTATCCCGTCGCGTGGACGAGGACGTCCGTGTCCAGCAGCCGACGTTCGCCGGTCGCCAGGAACTCCACGGTCACCCGCACCGAGTCCCCGGTGGTGCGCGCCTCCACGAGTCGGGTGAGCCCGTGCACGTGCAGCCGTTCGTGGCCGCGTACCTTCTCCTGGTAGACGCGGCGGTACAGCTCGTCGATGAGGTCGAGGTCGACCACCGAGTAGTTGGTGCTGCGGTGGCGGTCGAGCATCATCCGCTTGACGTCCTCGGGAGCCCCGTGGAAGAGGTCGACGGCCCCCGGGTCGAAGACGCGGTTCACGAAGGAGCTGTCGTCGGCGGGGGAGTAGCCGTAACCGCTGAACACGGCGTGGACGTCCGCCCCGGGAAACGCGTGGTGCAGATGCGCGACCGCTTCCGCGCCGCTCTGCCCCGCGCCCACCACCGTGAAGCTGCGCGGCCGGGGCGAGGGCAGCCGCCCGAGCCGGTCGAGGAGTTCGCCGGTGTGCCATATCCGGTCCGACAGTGTCGCGCCCCCGGGCAGGTGCGGGCGCAGTCCGCACGCCACGACGACGTTGCGGGCCCGCTGCACGAACGGCTTCGACGGCAACGCCCCGCTGTGAGCCGTCACCTCGAAGTGGCCGACTTCACCGTTCTGCTCGACCGGTCGCACGTCGACGGCCTCGGTTCCGTACGCCACCTCCTTCTGGAAAGCGGCCGCGGCCCATTCCAGGTAGTCGTGGAACTCGACACGTGAAGGGAAAATGATCTTGTGGTTGATGAAATCGGCGAGTCTCCCGCGGTCGTGCAGATAGGCCAGGAAAGTGAATCGGCTGGTCGGGTTCCTGAGGGTGACCAGGTCTTTCAGATGGGACACCTGCATGGTGGTGTCGTCCAGGAGCATGCCGCGGTGCCAGCCGAACGCGGCCTGCTTCTCGTAGAACTGTGCCGAGACCCGGTCGGCCTCGGGCACGGCGGCGTTGTGCTCGGCCAGAGCGATCGCCAGTGCCAGGTTCGACGGGCCGAAACCGATGCCCACGACGTCGAGCACGTCGGTTCCTCCGGGGAATTCCTCTGCCACTTCTGCTACCTCCTCGGTGCCGGTCGAGGCGTCGGCGCCTGTCGCTCGCCCGTCGCCCGTGTGCGTCAGGCGAGATTCATCACCGCGGGCGAGAGAAGGCAGACGCCGTCGAGCAACGCCATCACCTGCCCGGTGTGGGGGTCGGGCCGCACCGTCGCAAAGGCCGGCAGATCCAGCGGAATCCGGAACCGGTACACCCCGCCCGCGGGGATCTCGACCGGTTCGCTCACCCACGAGGGCAGGACCGGCTCGTCCTTGGTCTGGAACGCGAACCCCACCGCGCCCCGCACGGTGTGCGGCCCGGGGTTGACGATGTCCCGGGTCAGCACCGCGGCGGTCCGCCTGTCGGCGGGGAAGTCCACCGGGCCGAGGATGCGGGGAGCCGTCTCGGGCGACTCGGCGGTGGACCAGTGCAGGTCTCCGCAGCGCCTGCACTGCTCGGTGAGGACGGTCAGGCCCCGCTCCACCCGGTGCCGCAGCTTGATCCGGAAGGCACGCGGCCGGTCGCAGCCGACGCAGTGGATCTCCTCCCGCGCCTCCTGGTCGAACAGCGGGGACGAGTCGCCGAGGAAGTCGGCTCCCTCACGCTGCGCCGAGGCGGCCGCCCGCCGGATCAGATGGTGCTGCGCCTCGGCCACCTCGTCGGCCAGGAGCGCGGCCCGCGCGGCCGCGTCCGCGGCGTCGGGACGATAGGCCACCTCCCGGATACGCCGACGCAGGGCGAGGAACTCCTCCTGCGCGCCGTCCAGTTCCAGCCAGGGCAACCGCTCGCACCTCGGGAGAACGACATCGGACAGGTGGCGCAGGGTCTCCAGCGCCGCTTCCTCGTCCGCGCCGGAGCCGGCCGGCGCGCGGGACGGCTGCGGCGTCTGCGGTCCGGCCGGAGGCGTCAGCACCAGGCCGGGGTCGCCGAGCAGCCCGAAGGCCGCCATGCCGCCCCGGTGCCCCCGCTCCCCGGCGTTCAACCGGGCCACGATGTCGCCCAGCGGCAGCCCCGCGGCCACCCCGTCGAGCACCTCCCGTTCCAGCCCCGGTTCCGCCATGTGCGAGCCCATGCCCCCGATGACCGCCACGGTCGTCCCCTCCAGGAACCCCGTGCCGAGCGACACCTCGGGGGGGAAGGCGGAAGCGCCGACCGCGACCGTCGAGCAGCTCTGGGAGAAGACGAGGACGGCGTTCAGGTCCATGGCCCTGACGCGCTGCTCCTCGGCAAGATCACGGCGGTAGCACCCCTCGCCCCGCAGGCACGACGGGATCCTGAAGCCGTCCGGCAGCGGCGCCGGGGGGCCCACACCGTCGTCCGACCGCCCGCAGATCACCGCGTCCGGCATCCCCGCACTGCATTCCCGCCCGTGCAGGTGGTAGACGACCAGTCGGTTCCGTTCGGTGAACAGCCGGTCCATCTCGGCCTTCTCGACCGCGTCGGCGTCCAACTCGTCCTGATGGAAGGGATTCGACACCACGAACGTCCCGTCCCGCGCGCCGGCCTCCGGCACGAGGGTCCGGTAGACCAGGCACAGCAGGGAGGCCGGCGTACGTCCGGTCAGCACGCCCACCCGGGGATTGCCCGCCGCAGGCCAGTCGCCCACGCGGGCGAGGTCGGACGCCAGCCCCACCAGGGCGACCGGGCCCGTCCCGGCCACGGCCGAGGCGAGCCCGGCCGGGTCGACGTGCAGGTGCGGGCGCCCGGTCGCCACGGCCAGCAGCCGCCCTGCCGCGCGCGAGACGGGGCCCCCGGTGGACACGACGGTGCCCGTGCGCGGCGTCACCTCCACCGCGGGCAGCTCGCCCACCAGCCGGCTGAAGCGGTCCAGCGCGGGGCCCGCCGGCAGGGGGAAGGGGTCGCCCGGCCGCCACCGCGCGGACCGTTCGACCGCCTCGGACGGGTCCGCGTAGACCTGGACGGGCATGGTGTCGGTCAGGTTCTTCATGCAGGTGACTCCTCGTTCGTCTCGGGCACGGCGGCGGGGGTCCGGAAACCTGGCGCGGGCCCGCGGACCAGGTTGCCGAGTTCCGCGTCGAGGGCGGGCGCGCCTTGCAGCGTCCGGAAGCTCCCGCCGGTGTGCACGAAGACGGCCCGTGCCCCTCGGGGCACGGTGCCGCCGGCGACGAGCTGGGTCAGGCCCACGGCCGTCTTCGCCGTGTACGTCGGGTCGAGCAGGGTCTGCTGGTGCGTGAGCCAGCGCCGGATCTCCGTCACCTCCGCCCGCCCCCAGCGGTCGTAGCCCCCGCCGCGCGCCCCGTCGTGCAGACGGACCCGCTCCGGCCCGGGCAGCGCCGTGCCCAGCGCCTTCTCGCCGTCCGCGTGCTGCCGGTCCATCTCCGCCAGGACCCCCGCGGGCCCCGTGCCGAGACAGATGCCGTGCACCTGCCAGGGCAGGTCCAGCAGGGCCGCCACGATCGCGATCCCGTAGGCCGTGCCCCCGGATCCCGCGGCCGTCAGGACGTGGGTCGTCCGACCGTCCGCGGGCAGTTGGGCCGCCAGTTCGAGCCCCAGCTCGACGCTGCCGAGCAGACCGGGCCAGTCCGTCACGCCCGGCGGTACGGCATACGGGATCTCGCCCTCGTCCCGCAGACGGGCCACGACGTCGGCCAGCAGCTCGGGCCAGCGGTCCCAGGCGGTGTGCTCGTGCCAGGTGACGTCCGCGCCGAGGAGTCCCACCAGGAGGTAGTTGCCCGCTGCGGAGCGCGGCCGTTCCTGCACGTCACCGCAGTAGACGACGTGGGCCCGCAGCCCGGCCCGGGCGGCGCCGGCGGCGACCATGACCGCCTGGCTGGAGGGCACGCTGGCGGTGGTCACCAGGGCGGTCGCCCCGCCGGCCCGCGCGTGGGCGACCACGTGGGCCAGTTTGCGGACCTTGTGCCCGCACCCGAGGTCGTCGAGACGGTCCTCCCGCTTCACCCACAGGTCGACCCCCAGCACGGAGCCGAGCGAGGGCGCCGGGTCCAGGGGCGACGGCACCCGGATCTCCCCGTCGGCAGCGGTGAGCCCGGCGCCCGGGAAGAGGGCGGCGACCGTGGTGGGAAAGTTCGTCATACCGCCTCCTCCGGCATCGTGCCGTGGACCGCCGGCCGTGCGGCGGCGACGGCTGCGGGCCCGGCCAGCACGTCCTCCAGGACCAGCAGGTTCATCGCGGTGGACCCCAGGCAGGCGAGCGCCTCGAAGGGCGACTCGACGATGGGTTTGCCACGGACATTGAGCGAGGTGTTGATGACCATCGGCAGGCCGGTCAGCTCGGCGAAACGGGTGATCAGCGCGTGCAGCCAGGGATCCTCGTCCTCCTGCACGCACTGCACCCGGGCGGTCCCGTCCACGTGCACCGCGCTCGGCGCGTCCCGTACCGTCCGCTCCAGCGCGCGCGTGGTGAACAGCATGTACCGGTTGGGCTGCCCGTCGAAGTACGTGTCGAAGTGCTCCCGCAGGACGATGGGGGCGACCGGCCGGAAATCCTCCCGTCCCTTGATGCGGTTCAGCCGGTCACGCATCGTCGGGTCGACGGGGGAGGCCAGCAGACTGCGCATGCCCAGTGCACGGGGCCCGAACTCCATGCGGCCCCGGAAGACTCCGACGACCTCGCCCGCCGCCAGCCGACGGGCGACCGCGTCGAGCATGGCCTCCTCCTTCAGCCGCACATGGGGCACGTCCGCGTCGGCGCACGCCTTTTCGCAGGCCGCCGAGGTGTGGGAGGTGCCCAGCGCCGCCGACCGGAACGTCATCTTCGGGCCGCCACCGCGCCGGATCGCGCTGAGCGCCGCCGCGCCGACGGCCGTGCCGGCGTCGTGCGCGGCCGGCTGGACGAAGATGCCCTCGATCCGGGGATCCCGGGCGAGGCTGCCGTTGGCGACGCAGTTGAGGAAGGTGCCGCCGGCCAGACACACGTTGCGCAGACCGGTGTTCTGGAGCCAGTGACCGACCACATGGTGCAGGGCCTCCGTCAGCCGGTCCTGCGCCGACCGCGCGATGTCCTGGTGCCGCCGCGTCAG
Organism: uncultured Streptomyces sp.; assembly: GCF_947488945.1. Classification (GTDB taxonomy): domain Bacteria; phylum Actinomycetota; class Actinomycetes; order Streptomycetales; family Streptomycetaceae; genus Streptomyces. Next base: position 25,122 of record NZ_CANLBS010000020.1, on the reverse strand, counting down.
CGGCTCGCCCGGTCGGCGGGCGGGACCGAGCAGAGCGCCGAGCGAGCGCAGCGCGGCCAGATCCAGGACGTACGAGCCCGCGGGGCCCAGCCGGAGGATGCGGGCACAGGCGTCCTGATGGACCGGTTCGCCGTAGGCCGCCAGGCCCATCACCTTGAACTCGTCGGAGAACGGCTCGAATCCCAGGTGGGCGGTGAGCATCGAGTAGAAGATCCCCAGCGAGTTCGGCAGGTCCACTCCGCCGATGCGTTCGAGGGCACCGCCCCGGCCCCGGTAGACGGAGGTGGCCGACCGCTCGCCCGCGCCGTCGGCCACGACGACGAGCGCCTCCTCGAAGTCGGAGCAGTGGAACGCCGAGGACGCGTGCGCGAGATGGTGGTGGTATTCGCGGAAGGGGATCTTGGCCAGCTTCTCCGGGAAGACACGGTCCCGGTAACGGCGCGGAATGTCGTAACCGCTGCGCATGGCCTGGCGCAGATTGACGAGGCTGAAGAAGGCGGTCAGCTCCTCACGGAAACCGGAGACGCGTTTGCCGGTGAAACAACCCGTCAGGCTCCGCAGGTGTGTCCACCGGTGGTAGGAGTAGCCGATCTCGTCGATGTCGTCGACCGTGGCGTCCACCGCGGCGAGCCCGTGGTAGAGCGACGCGACCGGAAGGTAGGTCTGATAAGGGCTGTACGTCCGGCCGTGCTTGATGCCGGTGAACCGTTCGTCCTCGACCGCGAAGAGGATCTCGTCCTGGTCCAGCACCGCGATCGACGGGTGCTCGAAGTAGCTGTTCATACCGATGATCAAGAGTTCGCTCCTTGGATCACGCGACGCCGCTGGGCCGCGCGGAGGTTGCCGTCGTAGAACCAGGCGCAGTCCAGGCCGCCGACCGCCGCGCCCACCGTTCGTTCCAGCCACGGTGCGACGAGCTCAGCCGGGTCCGCCCCGACGCCGAGACGGTCCCAGTCGGCGTGCTCCGCCGGAGGCGGCTCCAGCAGGGGAGCGCCGCCGAGCCGACTCAGGTCCGGATCGAGGACGGTGGCCAGTTCCCCGGCGTCGAGGAAAGGGGTCAGTTCCTGGGTTCTCGCCAGCATGGTCCGGTAGGCGGCCGTGTAGTCCTGCTGCACCGAGCCCCCCACGGCGACCGCGCCCGGCAGCATCGAACGGACCAGATAGGCCAGGACGCGGTCCCCGTGCAGGTCGCCCGCGCGCAGCGCGGCGGCGACCACCGCCGGATCCTCCAGGTCCAGCGGGGCCGGCGAACCGTCGTGCTCGCTCACGTAACCGCCCTCCGTGCGGACGAGTGCCACCAGACGTGAGCCCCTGCGCAGCCAGAACCAGTCCGGCGCGGCCCGGTTGACGACCAGGTTGTCCGGCGAGGCCACGATCTCCCGCTTCACGGCGAGGAAGGCGGACCGGACCGGAGGGTCGAAGAGCAGCCGCCGCACCGGGGAGCCGGGATGCTCCACGTGCAGGGCCAGTGCCTCGGCCGTCGTCGCCTCGTCCAGCTGCACGCGCCGCACTCCCCGGTCGGTCCCGAAGCCGGACCACAGCTCGGTGTTGCACACCCGGTACGCCGTCGGGGCGTCGGGAAAGACCCGGCCGACGAAGCGTGCGGCCAGGGACGGCGGCAGCGCGGTGGGCCCCGTCGGACGAAGCACGATCTCCACCGGCCCGCGCAGCGCGCAGAAGTTCGAGCGGCGGTACTCGTTCCTGGAGCGGCCGAACACGTCGTACCTGCCGCCCGCGACGCCGAGGAAGACCGGCCCGGTGGGCGGGACCCGCCGGGACAGGCAGACGACGGTCGTGCACTGGCTGTTGATCGCCACGGGGAGCCCGGCGTCGGCGGCCGCCCGGTGGAAGAGCACGTTGTTGAGGCAGGTCTCCCGGTCCAGCAGCAGGTTCGCGTGATCGCTCTGCTGGATCACCGGACGGCGCAGCAGAGTGTCGGCCGCCTCCGGTCCGCCGTCCGCGTCGCGGGCCACCGCCTCCGCGAGCAGGGAGAGCCAGGGACCGGCCGAGCCGGACGGCCGCTCGGGCGGGATCAGCGAGCGCAGATAGGAGCGCAACGGAACGTCCCAGGCGTCCGCCAACCGCCGTCCGAACCAGGAGCCGGCGTCGAGCAGCCGGGGCAGCAGAGCGGGAGCACCGGCCGGAACCGGGGGGAGGTCCACCTCAGCCCCCCACCAGCGAACGCGCTTGTGCCACCACCGCGGCGATCTTCTCCTCGGGCGGCGCCGCGGCGTCCAGTTCGAGCAGCACGGTGCCTCGCAGGTCACCGTCGACGGCCCGGCGCCGGTAGTCGTCGTGCAGTTCCCGGTACAGGTCGTACCAGCGGTGCACCCAGGCGCTCTTGGCGCTCTCCGACGGGAACTCCCTGGGCCTGCGGCCCTCGGCCTCGGCCCGGGCCAGCCGCTCCAGCGAGAGCTCCGGCTCCGGATTCATCAGGACGATCAGGCCGGGGTTGGGGATGCGGGCGTTCAGTTCCCTCGACACTTCGGTGTACGCCCGTTCCTGGGCGGCGGTGATGTTGCCGGTGCCCACGTGCTCCCGGACGAACATCGCGTCGTCCAGGTGCGAGCGTTCCATCACCATCGTGCGCCCGCGCCGGACGAGGTTGTCCAGCAGCAGCAGATGGCGTTCCAGCATGAACGACAACTGGATGGGGAAGGCGAAGTCCGCCGACGCCGAGAACATGAGTTTGAGGTAGCGGTGGTGGAACACCCGTTCGCTGACGCCCACCGCGTCGGCTCCGTCCTCCCGCAGGCTCTCGGCGACCGTGTCGATCAGCGTCGTCTTCCCCGCCGCGGTGTTGCCCGAGATCGCGATGTAGCGGCCCGCGCCGTTCGTCCGCCCGCTGTCGTCGGGCGCGACGTCGTAGAGGTTCTGCGCGACGGCCTTCAGCCGGTCCGCGGTGTCCTGGTCGAGGGTGGTCATCGGTCCTCCCCGTACACGCCGTGGGCCACGGCCGCGGCCAGTCGGCGCAGCCATTGCGGCACCGCCGGATCCTCCAGCGCCTCGCCGTCGAAGCAGTACCTCGGGCGGTACAGGCGGGCCCGCAGAGCTGCCGCCCGGGCCTCCACCCGGTCCGCCGGGGCGCCGTCGACCACCACGTCCGCGATGACGTCGGCCAGTTCCACACTGTCCGCCTCGGTGGCCCCGCAGCGGGTCACCTCGGCCGAGGAGAGCCGGAAACCGGCACCGCGCACACCCGGCACGCCCACCCGGTTCACCGCGACGCCGGCCTCGAACAGGGTGTCCGCCATGGAGACGCCCTCGTCGTCCGACCGGGTGTCCAGCCACACCTGGTGACAGCCGGTGAAGCCCCGTTCGGCGGCGGCCACCGAGGCTCCCCGCTCGTGCAGCCGCCCCGCCAGCGCACGGGCGTTGGCCAGGACCGCCGCGCCGTAGCCGGCACCGTCACGGTCCCGCAGTTCCAGCAGGGTCACCGCCAGGGAGAGCACCTCCGCGGGATGGTGGTGGCTGACGAGGTCGGCGGTCGACGCGGCGATGCGGCCGGCCAGGTCCTCCCTGCGGGTCGCCAGGAACGCTTTGTGCGGGCCGGCGAGGGTCTTGTGCGTCGACCCGCCGAAGGTGTCCGCTCCCTGGTCCAGCGGGTTCGGCAGCGCCTTCGACAGGATGAGGCCGTTGAGGTGGCTGGAGTCGAAGTGCAGAAGCGTCCCCGGCGACTCCCGCTCGATGGCCGCCCGTAACGGTGCGCAGTCCAGCGGGAACAGCACCGTCGACTGGTCGAGGTAGACCAGCGCGGGCCGTTCGGTGCGCAGCAGGACGTCGAACGCCTCGCGGTCGACCGTGTGGGCGTCGGCCATGGGGAGCGTCAGCACCCGCAGCCCCAGCCGCCGCGCCACCCCGGACGTGCTCATGTGGCCGCCGGCGTCGGTCGGAATGAGCACGACGGTGTCCCCGGGCGAGGCCAGGGCGCTCATCGCCGCCGTCATGCAGTTCAGCCCGGAGACCGGCTGCGGATTCACGAACGGCGCGTCGGCCTGGTCGCGCAGGAGTGGGACCAGCGTCTCCTGCTCGATCTCTCCCGCGCCCGTCCCGCCGAAGAACGACCAGGCGCCGAACATCCGCTTGTGGTCGAAGAAGTAGCGCGCATAGGCGTCCAGCACCATGGGCACCCGGGCCAGCGGTGACAGGACGTTCTCACTCGGCACGAGGTTCAGCGTCGCTCTGGCACGCTCCTGGTCGCGGGCGAGCGCGGCGAAGAGACCGGTCACCGACTCCCGGGTCGCGGCGGGAAGCGCCGTCGTGTCCGTCAAGGTTTCCTCCGTGCGGTGATCGAATAGGTGCGCGGGGCCCGTGCGAACGGGCCGCCCTCCAACTCCCGGTCGAACAGCGGGACCGGGCTGTCCGGGTGCTCGCCCAGGCTCGTGAGCTCCAGACCGGCGCCGACGAGGGCGTTCACGACATCCCCGACCGGGTGCTGCCAGCGGTACTCCTGGTAATGGATCGGCGCGTCGCGGTCGGTGTAGGTGCCGGACGTCGCGGCCGGTGGCGGGTCGGCCACGCCGAAGTACGAGCCGTGGCCGCTGACGGATCCGGGCAGGGCCAGCTCCAGCACCGGGTGGAACTCCACCAGCAGGAAACGGCCCCCCGGACGCAGGGCCCCGTGCACCGAGGCGGCCCACGCGGACAGGTCGTCCAGCCAGCACATGACCCCGTAGCTGGCCACGGCCAGGTCGAAGCCGCGGAGCCCGGCCGGCAGATCCTGCACGTCGGCGCGGTGGAACTCGGCCGGCACGCTCAACTCGGCCGCCAGGGAGCGGGCTTCGGCCACCGCGGTCCGCGAGAAGTCGACCCCGGTGGCGAGGGCTCCGCGCCGCGCCCAGGAGATGGTGTCCAGTCCGAAGTGGCACTGGAGGTGCAGCAGCCGCGCACCGGTGACGTCACCCGCCTGCGACAACTCTCGCTCACCCAGGGTGCAGCGGCCCGCCCGCACCGACGGCACGTCGTAGAACGAGGAGTCCAGATGCACTCCGGTCCGCAGGTCCCACGCGTGCTCGTTGACCCGGCGGCGGCGGGCCCGGAGTGCGGTCACCGGATCGCCTTGATGGCCAGTTCGTCCGGCCGCTCGGCCCACCTCCTGGACACCTCGTCGGTGATCCGCGTCTGGCACACGCAGCCGAGACAGGTCGCGTCCGTCCGCACGTCGAGGTCCGTGCGGTGCGCGCGCGCCGTCGCGCCGTTCGCCACCCGGAACAGGTCGTCGGTGTCGAAGATGTTCCCGTAGGGCTCCATCGGGAAGCAGGGGCGCACGGTGCCGTCGTACTCGAGGACCGCCGACCGCCAGGGCGCGTTGCAGCGGGGCTCCGGCATCTGCCCCCGGCCGTCCAGCGCCCGGTAGTAGTCGACCAGTACCGAGCGCAGGTGGCCGGGTGAGTCGTTGAGGAACCCCGAGGCGAAGTCGGCCGCGTGCGTGCTGATCAGCGCCGACAGCTCCGTCTCCAGCGCGTCCAGGTCGGTGCCCCGTACGCTCAGACCGTCGACGTAGGCACCGTCGATCACGCCCTCGCGCCGGAAGGCGGCCTCGTTGTGGAGGTCGACCCCGGAGAAGCTGATGCCGTCGACGCCCAGGTCACGGGCGGCGGCCACGGTCGCCCGCAGATGCGGGGCGTTCATCCGGTGCACGGCGCAGCGCGCCGCCACCGGGAGGTCCGGGGCCTTCTCCCGGACGGCCCGGACGCCCGCCCGCAGACGGCCGTAGGCGTTGCCGCGACCACGGACCTCGTTGTGCACCGGTTCGGGGCCGTCCAGGCTGACGGTGAGGGTGTCGCACGAGGTCACCACCTGGTCGGCCATCCGTTCCAGCAGCAGGCCGTTGGTCAGCATGTCGAGACGGATGCCCTCGTCGCGCACCGCGGCACACACCTCGGCCATCTCGGGATGGAGCAGGGGTTCGCCGCACAGCACCACCCGGGACACGCCGCGCTCCCGCCAACCGGGGGCCCAGCGGGCGACGTCGGACGCCGCCAAGGTCCTGCCGGGGGGTTCCCTCCAGATGTCGCACATCCGGCAGCGCGCGTTGCAGCCGCTGTTGATCCAGAAGAAGATCCGGCTCAGGTCAGCGGCTAGACTCGCTCCCCGTCCGGACTCCACGGCCGGCGTGTCATGGTGTCGGCCCCGCTGGGTGCCGCTTTGGTCTGGATTGGACAACTCCCTGCTCCCTTCCCAGTAGCAGTCGATCGTGAGGAACACGCATGCTTGATCTGGACGTGATTCGTAAGGACAGGGCTGCCACGGCCGCCGCGCTGGCCAAAAGGCTGGACGCCGCCGAGGTGGAGCGCGCGCTGTCCGCGATTGTTGAGCTGGACGTGAGCAGGCGGGACCTCGTGGGCCGCATCGCGGACGAGCAGCACAAGCGCAAGGAGGCGGCCCGCGCCTATGCCGCGGCCAAGCGCGCGTCGTCCGGTGAGCCGCCCGCGCCGCCCACGGACACCAAGGCGGTGGTGGCGGCGCTGGAGGAGGAACTGGCCAAGGTCGAGGCCGCGTTGCACGAGGAGATGAGCGCCCTGCCCAACCTCCCGGCCGACGACGTGGTGGCCGGGGGCAAGGAGAGCAACCGGGTCCTGCGCGAGTGGGGCACCAAACCGACGCTGTCGGAGGTGGTGGACCACACCACCGTCGCCAAGGAGTACGGCCTGGTCGACTTCGCCCGGGGCGCGAAGCTCGGCGGCGCCGGTTACTGGATGTACACCGGCTACGGCGCCCGCCTGGAGTGGGCGCTGCTGAACTGGTTCATCGACCAGCACATCGCCGCCGGTTACACCTTCCTCCTCCCTCCCCACATGCTGCTCGAGTCGGCCGGCTTCGCGGCGGGGCAGTTCCCGAAGTTCCGCGACGACGTCTACCACATCGCCAACCCGGACTCCCACCGGCCGCAGTTCCTGCTGCCGACGTCGGAGACGGCCATTCTGGGCGCCCACCAGGACGAGATCTTCGCCGAGGGCGACCTCCCGCACCGGGCATTCGCCTACACCCCGTGCTACCGGCGGGAGCGGGCCGGAGCCCACTCCGACGAGCGCGGTACGGTCCGCGGCCACCAGTTCAACAAGGTCGAGATCTTCCAGTTCACCACCCCGGAGCAAGCACCCGAGGCCTTCGACTCGATGGTCAGGCAGGCCGAGTCCCTGCTGGAGGGCCTGGGGCTGCACTACCGCACGTCGCTGCTGGCGGCGGGCGACGCCAGCGCCTCGATGCGCAAGACGCTCGACGTCGAGGTGTGGATGCCGCACGTCGGCGGATACAAGGAGGTCTCCTCGGTCTCCTGGGCCGGTGACTACCAGGCCCGCCGGGCCGCTATCCGCTACCGCCCCGCCCAGGGCAGGACGAAGTTCCTGCACACGCTGAACGGGTCCGCCCTGGCCACCAGCCGCATCCTTCCCGCGATCCTGGAGCAGCACCAGCAGGCGGACGGTTCCGTGGTGATCCCCGAGGTCCTGCGCGACCGGGTGGGAACCGACCGGCTGGTCCGGCCGAAGAGCTAGAGCGCCCATACGTCAACCCTCCGCCAGTCCTCCACCACGGGCATGGGCGTGCGCCACAGCGCCAGGGCGTCGAAGCGCGCCCGTACCGGCAGGGACAGGGCGATGGAGGCCGCGGCGCGTTCCCTGAGCTCCGCCGGTGCGTCCAGATAGGCCAGGCTCAGGTGCGGCCGGAAGGGCTCCTCGCCCACGGGGCCGGCACAGATCCGGACCGCCGTGCCGAACGCCGCGTCCAGACGAGCGTTCGGTGCGGCGCCCAGGAAGAGCGACTTGTGCAGCGGCTCCTCCGAGGCGAGCGTGGTGAACTCGACGTCCAGCGGGCCGAGTTCCGACGCCAGGTCCGCCGCCCGGCGGCGGGCCTCGTCCTCGGGTGCGTCGAATCCGCCGACCAGCGTCAGGTGCGGTGCGAAGGGCGGTGAACCCCACCGTGTCGCCAGCCGGCCGATCTCCGCCCGCAACGCGGGCTCGTCCCGCGCCGCGGGATGGAGCCAGAGAGACAGGTGGCTCAGGGGGTTCACCTGCCCTCCCCGCTCACCACCGGTAGTCCAGGGCGAGCAGAGCCGCTTCACGGACCGTGGCGTCGAGGTCCTTTTCGGTGAACCAGCTGTCCCAGTCCCGGGTGGCCAGGCAGGGACGGAACTTCATGTCCGCACCCAGGCGCAGCGAGTGTGACTGCTCCATGCAGCGTGCCGCGTCGCCGCAGGAGCCGCAGCGCAGGCCCGACGGGGGACGGAACCCCCGGATGAACACTTCTCCGGGCCGCTTGCCGGCCGGTGCGACCGCGCGGGCGTTTGCCTGCTCGACGATCTCCTCCAGCCGTTCCAGCGGATAGGTGTCCTCCCGCTGCTCACCCTCCGGGAGCACGGAGAAGACCTTCACGTCGACGCCGTTGTAGGTGAGCAGGTCCAGGAACGCGTCGGCACGGTCGAGGCAGTCGACGGGGACCGGAAGGTTGAATCGCAGACTGAAGGCGCCGGACCTGGCCCGTTCGACGGTGGGCAGCAGCCAGTCGGGGATTCCCCAGGCGCCGCCCGTGCCGGCCTCCTCCAGCGGCTCGGTCTGGAGGGAGACGTGGATGCGGGCCAGCCCGGCGTCCATCAGGGCGTCCAGCCGCTTGGGCAGATAGGTTCCGTTGGTCGTCACGCCGACGTCGTCCACGTGCCTGCGGGCGACGCGCACGAATTCGTCGATGTCCTGACGCAGCAGCGGTTCACCGCCGGTGAGCTGTACCCGGGTGAACCCGGCGCGGACGGCGGCGGCGATCGCACGGTCAGCGTTCTCGGTGTTCATCTTGCCGGACGTGGGCGCACCCTCGTTGTGGCAGAAGCTGCACGAGAGGTTGCAGGTACCGACGACCGACATGCGGAAGTAGAGCTCCCGGTCGCTGATGGCCTCGGCGAGGGTCTGACCGCGGTCGGCGAGTCTCTGCTCGATTTCGGATACGACCGAAACCCTTTTTTCCGGCGGAATTCTCTGTCCTATTGGTGCCAAGTCGAGACTGACTCGCACGCTGATCACCCTTCCGTCTTTTACATCTTGCGAATTTCTCCACAAATTGCATAGAGCGGGCTTTCGCCGTGCCGAACGGGTTTTCGGACGAGCGAGAAAAGAAACGCTAGCAGCGGCCTCCGGAGCTGTCCAGGGTCCATTGAATGGTCAGGGGAACCTAAGTAGACCGAGGTCAAGTCTCCTTCTACGCAAGGGAAGTGAGGGTGAATCCGGCGGAGCGGGGCGGTCTTGATCGGTCGGTGGAGCCGGGGTAGCCTCGGCGCGGATGGCGAGTAAATGGATTGTTCAAGCCCGGGGTGTTCGGAAGGCGTACGGGCGTGTCGACGCAGTCGGAGGGGTGGACCTCCATATGAGCGCCGGGGAGATCGTCGGCCTTCTCGGGCACAACGGTGCAGGCAAATCGACCACCATCCGAATGCTCGCTGGACTGAGCAGGAGAGACGCAGGGCACCTGCGGGTGCTGGGCCACGATCCGGACGTCGCCGGCCCCCGGATCCGGTCCCGGACCGGGTACCTCGCCCAGCGCAGCGTGCTGGACGCCGAGCTGAACGTCCGCGACAACCTGGAGGTGCAGGCCGGGTACTTCGGCCTGCGGCGGGCCGCGGCGCGGCGTCGCGCCGACGAACTTCTGGCGCTGTCGGGACTCTCCGACCGCGCACGCGCCCGGGTCGGCTCCCTCTCCGGCGGCATGGCCCGGAAACTCGCGATCGGCCGCACCCTGGTCAACGACCCCGACCTGCTGCTCCTCGACGAACCCGCGTCCGGACTGGACCCCCAGGCCAGACAGGCCGTCTGGTCGCTGCTCGGGGAACTGCGCAGCCGGGGCGTGGCACAACTCCTGACCACCCACCACATGGAGGAGGCGCACGCCCTGTGCGACCGGATCGTGGTGCTGGCCGGCGGACGGGTCGTCGCCGAGGGCACCCCGCAGGAGTTGATCGCCCGGCACGGCGGAGAACGCGTGCTGGAGCTGCGGTTCCGCGCCGGTGGGGCCGAGGCCGCCGCCACCCTCCTGGCCCCGTACTTCCCCGGTCTGCACACCGTCGGAGAGCATCTGCTGGTCCCCACCGACGACACGGGGCGGGCTCTGGCCACGGTGCGCCGGGCGTCGGCCGACTTCGAGGCGGCCGTGGTGCGACGTGCCTCCCTGGAGGACGCCTATCTCGCCCTGACCGTGCCGGAGGGGAGGAGATGAGGAGCGGTGCGGTCTGGTGGCGTGGCGTCTACCTGGTCATGGAGGGATCGGCCCCGCGGTACCGGGGCAACTGGCGCATCTGTCTGGTATCCGGATTCGTCCACCCCACCCTCCTGCTCCTGGCCCTCGGCCTGGGGGTCGGCGGCCTCCTCGACGGAGGGGAGCAGGAACAGCGGATCGGCGGCGGCGTTCCCTACCTCGAATACCTCGCTCCGGCGATCCTCGTCGTAGGAGCGGTACAGACGGCGGCGGGGGAGGCCATCCACCCGATCATGACCGGACTGAACGGGGAACGCACCTACCACGCCACGGTGTCCACCCCCATCACCCCGGCCCAACTGGCCGTCGGCCATGTGCTCTGGGTCGCCGCACGGATCGCCGTGACCACCCTGTGCACCTGCCTCGCCGTCCTCTTGCTCACCGCCGTTCCGCCCGGCCCGGTGCTCGGCGCCGCGCTCGCGGCGTTCCTCTGCGGCACGGCGTTCGCCACCGCGCTCAGCGCCCTCACGGTGGTCATGGCCGAGGGGACGGGGCTGATCCAGCTGGTCACCCGCGTGCTGAGTCCGCCCATGGTGCTCCTGTCGGGTGCCTTCTTCCCCTTCGGTCTCCTTCCGGCCTGGCTCCAACCCGCGGCGTGGGCGCTGCCGCTGTGGCACGGCGTCGCACTGGCGCGCGGCGACGGCGGCGCGCTCCCGCACCTCGGCTACCTGCTGGCGTTGCTCACCGCGGGCACCGCGCTCACGGTGACCCGTTTCCGGCGGAGGCTGACGGTATGACGACCGCACCCGCCCGGGGCCGCCGCCCGGCGCTCGCCCTGACGGGCCTGTACGCCGGACGCGCCCGGTCCGTGGTGAGGCGGGCCGCCCGCGCCCACCGCCACCAGTGGCTCGACCTCGCGGCGGGACTCGTGGAACCACTGTGCTACCTCGTCCTGTTCGGCGCGACGCTCGGCGCGCTGATCGGTGACGTACGAACGCCGTTCGGCCCGATGCCCTACACCGCGTTCCTCGGACCCGGACTGCTCGCCTCCGCCATGATGTCGAGCGCGGTCGCGGACACCAGCTTCAAGGTCCTCTTCCGCCTCCGGCACTCCCGGCTGTACGACGTTCTTCTCGCCACCCCGCTGGGCCCCGTCGACATCGCGCTGGGAGAGATCGGCTGGGCGCTGGTGCGCAGCGCCGGCTACGCCGCAGTCTTCCTCGCCGTCCTGACCGCCATGGGCGAGGCACACACCTGGTGGACGCTCCTCGCCCTCCCCGCCGCGGTGCTGACCGCGTTCGCGTTCGCCGCGACGGGCATGGCCGCGACGACGTTCCTGCGGAACTGGAAGGACCTCGACCTGATCTCGCTGGCCACCCTGCCGATGTCCCTCCTGTCCACCACCTTCTTCCCGTTGAGCGCCTATCCCGGGCCTCTCAGGCCGTTCGTCGAGGCCGTGCCGCTCACCCACGCGGTGAGGCTGCTGCGCGGACTGTGCTCGGGCGCGCCCACCCCCGACCTGCTGCTGAACGCCGGATACCTCGCCGCCGTCGCGGCCCTGGGAGTCCTGGTGACCGGACGGCGCCTGGCCACCCTGCTGCTCGACTGAACCGTCCCGATCGCCGGAGGCCCGTGCGGTCCGCCGGTTCCCTCCGCGGGAGCGCCCCCGCGTGCCAACCGTCCGGCACCGCCCGCCGCGCCGGCCCGAACTCGTAGGAGAACCCGTCATGCCCCTGCGTACGCCGTCGCCGATCGCTGAACTCTTCGCCGAGCGGGTGCGTGCCCGTGCCGACCGGACCGCGCTGGTGTGCGGCGCGCAACGGCTGACGTACCGACAACTGGACCGGGCGTCGGACCGGTTCGCCCGGCGTCTCGCCGCACGGGGACTCGGCACGGGGGACATCGTCGCGCTGGCCGTGGAACGCTCACCGCTCGCCGTCGTCGCCTGGCTCGGGGTGGCGAAGGTCAACGCCGCCTGTCTGTGGCTGGGTCTCGACTACCCGCCGGAACGACTGGCCATGATGATCGACGACGCCCGCCCCGCACTGGTCGTGGCCACCCCCGGGGGACGCGCGCGCATCGGGGAAGCCGCCCACGACATCCTGCTCCTCGACGGGACCGACGGGACCGACGGGACCGACGGGACCGGCGGGAGCGACGGGAGCGACGAAGCGGACTGCGCCGTCGGACCCACGGCGCCCGCCGACAGCGCCGCCTACGTCATCTACACTTCCGGATCCACCGGCAGACCCAAGGGCGTCGTGGTGACCTGCACGGGCGTGCGGAGCCTGCTGGAGACCGCGGCGCGACGCGTGGCCGTGGGGCCGGACAGTGTCATCACCCAGTTCTCCTCGCTCAGCTTCGACGTGGCCTTCTGGGAGACGGCCATGGCCCTCCTGCTCGGCGGCAGACTGGTGATCGTGCCCGACGACGCGCGGGTGCCCGACCACGAGTTCGGGCGCTTGCTCCGGGAACAGGGGGTGACGCACACCGCCCTGCCGCCCGCCTTCCTCGAACTGCTTCCGCACGACGTCCCCCTGCCACCGGGGCTGACCGTCATGACCGGGGCGGACAAGGTACCCACGGAGCTGATGCGCCGCTGGTCACGAAGGTGCGTGACGGTCGCGGCGTACGGTGTCACGGAGGCGACGGTCAACTCCACCCTGTGGTCCTTCGATCCGGCGTGGACGCGCCCCCTCGCACCGATCGGGATCGCCGACCCGGGTACCGGGATCCGCTTGCTCGACGAGGCGCTGCGTCCGGTCGCGCCGGGCGAGGAAGGGGAGCTGTATCTGGCGGGCGACGGCCTCGCCCGCGGCTACCTCCGTCGCCCGGACCTCACCGCCGGGCGCTTCGTCGCGGACCCGTACGGCCCGCCCGGGACGCGGATGTACCGCACCGGTGACCGGGTCCGGCTGGACGCCTCGGGAGTGTACGAGTTCGTCGGCAGGGCCGACGCCCAGCTGAAGGTCCGCGGTCACCGGATCGAGTCCGGTGAGGTGGAGTCCGTGCTCCTGGCGCACCCGGCCGTGCAGCAGGCGCTGGTCACCACGCGTGGCACCGAACTGGTCGCGTTCGTGGCCGGGGACCGCGTGGCCGGTTCCGAGCTGCGTGCGCACGTGGCCGCCGCGCTGCCCCCTTACATGGTGCCCAACGTGATCACGGCGGTGCCCTCCCTGCCGACGCTGCCGAGCGGCAAGGTCGACCGACGGGCCGTCCCCGCGACGGAGCCCGCGGTTCCTGAGACACCCGAGGTCCCGGACGCCCCGGTGACTCCGTCGGCCACGGGGCACCCGGCCGCCGTCCCCGACGCGGCCGAGGACGTGCTGCGGGCCGTGCTCGCCGACGAACTGGGGGACGGCGACGGCGACACGGTGGGCTTCGTCGCCCGGGGCGGGCACTCCCTCATGGCGATGCGGATCATCGCCCGGCTGCGGACCGAGCTGGGGTGGGCGCCCACCGTGCGGGACCTGTTCTCGGCCGACCGGCCGGCCGACCTGGTCCGGGCGTTCCGCCGTGCCGTGCAGCCGGCCGCGTCGGTGGGCGGAGCGGGCCCGGCACCCCTCTCCTTCGAACAGGAACGGCTCTGGCTGCTGGCGGAGTTGTCCGACGGAGAGAGTCCGCACGTGGTGCCGTGGGCCTGGCGGGTACGGGGCGATCTGGACCTGGAGATCCTGCACGCCGCCTGGTCCGACGTCATCCGCCGCCATCCGGTGCTGCGCACCCGCTTCCCGGTGACCGACGGCGTCCCGGCCCAGGTGGTCGACCCGGAGCCGACGTGGGCCGTCCGGCTCACGGACGACGTCGTGGCGGCCCTGAGTGAGCCGTTCCGGCTCGTCGAGGACCTCCCGTTCCGGATCTTCGTCCACCGCGTCGCTCCCCGGGAGCACGTCGTCGTGGTGTGCCTGCACCACATCGTGACCGACGACTGGTCGACGGTCCGGCTCGCCGAGGACCTGAGTACCGCCTACGCGCACCGGGCGGCGGGCCGGGTCCCCGAGCTGCCCGGCCCGCGGGTGGACTTCGCCGACGTCGCCCGGGTGCAGCGGGAGACGCTCGGAGAGGTCGGCGCGCCCGTGGGCCAGGCCGCGGAACAGGTCGAGTGGTGGTCGAAGGAACTGGCCGGCCTTCCCGCCGAGACGTCCCTCCCGCACGACCGGACGCGGTCGGCGGACCTGACGGGCCGGGTGATCCACCGTCACTGGTCGCCGGAACGGCGGCGCGCCGTCGCCGAACGGGCCCGTGCCTCCGGGGCGACGGTCTATCACGTCATGCACACCGCCCTGGTCGTGGCGCTCGCCGAGAAGGGGGTGGGACCCGAGGTGGTGGTGGGGTGCCCGGTGGCGGGCCGGACCGACGCACGCACCCACGACATGGTGGGGTTCTTCGTCAACACCGTGGTGCTGCGGGTCGGGGTGGCGGACGGCGCCTCGTTCGCCGAACTCCTCGACCGGGTCCGGGAGACGGACCTGGCCGCCCTGGCCCGCTCGGAGGTCTCGCTCGCCCACGTCGTGGAGGCGGTCCGGCCACCCCGGCTGCCCCACCGCAACCCTCTCTTCCAGGTCATGCTCGCGCAGCAGTACCGCACCGGTGTGGTGCCGCGCCTCCCGGACGCGAAGGTCGAGCCCGTCACGGCGACCGGGGCCGCGGCGGCCTTCGACCTCGGACTGGGGTTCGCCGAAGGACCCGACGGAATCACCCTGACCGCCGAATACCGGACCGCCCTCTACGACGGGAGCACGGTGGACGCCCTCCTGGACCGGGTCGACGCGGTACTCACGTCGGTGCTGGCCGGCGAGCCGGTCTTCGTGCACCCGGTCACCGCGCCGCGCCGGTCGTCCCCGCTGCCTGAGCGGAGGACGGAACCCTCCACCGCCACGGCGTCGGACGACACCGAGGGACTGCTGTGCGAGGTGCTCGCCGAGGTGCTCGGGATTCCCGAAGTGCGCCCGGACGACGACTTCTTCGCGCTTGGCGGCCACTCGCTGCTCGCCATCCGGTTCCTCAACGCCGTCCGTGCCCGCCGGGGCCGCGCGCCCCGGCTGGCCGACCTGTTCGCCCATCCGCGCGTCGCGGACCTGGCACGTGTCATGCCTCCGCCCGGGGCAGAGCCCCCGGCCCCGGGGGTCCGCGCGGACCCGTACGACGCACCGCTCTCCTTCGAACAGGAGCGGCTGTGGGCGCTCCAGACGCTTGATCCCGACGACGACGCCTACGTCGTCCCGTGGACCTGGCGGGTACGCGGGCCGCTGGACGTGGCGGCCCTCCGGGCGGCCTGGGACGCGGTGGTCCGGTGCCACGCGGTGCTGCGCACCCGCTTCCCCGAGCAGGACGGAACACCCCGGCAGCGCATCGACCCGGACCCGGCGTGGGCACCCGTGGAACACCGGACCACCGCGGCCGGACTGACCGCCGGGCTGGCGCGGGCAGCGTCCCGGCCGTTCTCGCTGGAGCGGGACCTGCCCTTCCGCCTGGACGTCTTCCACCTCGGACCCGACGACGCCGTCGTCCTGCTCTGCCTGCACCACATCGTCACCGACGACTGGTCGGTGAGGCGCCTGACGAGTGACCTCACCGCGGCCTACGCCGGTGAGCCGTTCCCGTCGCCCGCCCTGGCGTACGCCGACCACGCCGCCCGCCAGCGGGCCGAGATCGGCCCGGTCGGGGCGCCCACCCGGCGCGGCGCCGAGTCCGTCGCGTGGTGGCGGGAGTACCTGGCGGGCGCACCCGCGGAGGTCACCCTCCCCACGGACCGCGCCCGCTCCAGCGACACCGCCGGGTCGGCCGTCCACCGCACCTGGAGCACGGAACGGGCGCAAGCGATCCGCTCCCTCGCACGGCGGACCGGGACGACGCCCTATCTGGTGCTGAGCGCCGCGTTGTCCGCCGTCCTCGCCGAGTCAGGGGCCGGCGGCGACGTGGTTATCGGGTGCCCGATCGCCAACCGGACGCTTGCCGCCTCGGAGGACGTCGTCGGGTTCTTCGTCAACACCATCGCGCTCCGGCTCCGCATCGACGACGGCGTGAGATTCACCGATCTGCTCCGCGAGGTCCGCGACGGTCACCCGGCGGCCTTCGCCCGGTCCGAGTTGTCCTTCGCCCACATCGTCGAGGCCGTCAACCCCGAGCGGCGTCCCGACCGCAACCCGCTGTTCCAGATCATGCTCGCCCAGGAGGACGCGGCGGACACGCTGCCCTCACTGCCCGGTGCCGAGGTGACGGCGGTGACGCCGCCGGTCACCTCCTCCCCGTTCGACATCGCCGTGGCGTTCGTCGAGCGCCCCGACGGTATGGGGATCACCGTCCACTACCGGTCGTCCCTCTACGGCCGGGAGACGGTGGAGCGCTTCCTCG
Source organism: uncultured Streptomyces sp. (assembly GCF_947488945.1). Taxonomy (GTDB): domain Bacteria; phylum Actinomycetota; class Actinomycetes; order Streptomycetales; family Streptomycetaceae; genus Streptomyces. The sequence continues at coordinate 8,592 of NZ_CANLBS010000020.1, read as the reverse complement.
ACCGCTGGGAGGAGTTCGTGGACCGAATGGAGACCGCCGTCGTCCGTCCTGCTGCCGCTCACCCGGCGGCCCCCGGCGCGGATCCGGACCCTGGGCCGGATCCGGCACCGGGCGAGCCGGGCGAGACGGGGAAGGCGGTGCTGCGCGCGTTCGCCGCCGTGCTGGATCGGCCCGGCATCGGCCCGGACGACAACTTCTTCGACCAGGGGGGACACTCCTTGCTGGCCATCCGGCTGATCAGAGCCATCCGTGCCGAGGTCGGAGTGCAGGTCCCCGTCCGACGCTTCCTCGCAGTGCCGACGCCACGGGGGTTGGCCTCGGCGGTCGCGGACCTGCGGGCCGAGGGACCCCGGTGACCGGCGCCCCGGACGAGGCGCTCGTGCGGGCGCGCGGCCTGCGCAAGAGCTACCGCGGTCACGAAGCCGTGCGCGGGGTGGACTTCACGGTCGGGCGCGGGGAGTCCGTCGGGTTGCTGGGCCCCAACGGTGCGGGCAAGTCGTCCTTGATGCGCATGATCGGCTGCGTCTCCCGGCCCGACTCGGGCGAGCTGCGCGTCCTGGGGATGGACCCGGCGGGCCGGGGGCCCCACATCCGCGGCCGGCTGGGTGTGGTGCCCCAGTACGACTGCCTCGACACCGAACTGAGCGCCCGCCTGAACCTCTACGCGTATGCACGGTTCTTCGGTCTGTCGCGGCCGGAAGCCCGGCGGCGGACCGGTGAACTGCTCGCCTTCGCCGGCCTGACGGACCGGGCCGACTCCACCGTGGAAACCCTGTCGGGCGGGATGAGACGGCGGCTGGTCATCCTGCGGGCCCTGGTCAACTCCCCGGACCTGCTGATCCTGGACGAGCCCACCACCGGTCTCGACCCCGAGGCCCGGCAGATCATCTGGCAGCAGCTCCGGCTGCTGAAGAAGGAGGGTGTCAGCCTCGTCGTGACGTCCCATTACATGGACGAGGTCGAGGAGTTGTGCGACCGCGTGCAGATCCTCGACCGGGGGAGGACCGCGGCGGAGGGAACGCCCGCCGCGTTGACGGCCCGCTACGCCGCACCCGAGGTGGTGGAGATCCGGACGGAGGCCGGCGAGGACGCGCGGGTACGGGACGCGATGGCGGGACTGGCCTCGCACGTGGAGGTGCTGCCGGACCGCACGCTGGTGTACGTCGACGAGGGGGAACGGGTGCTCGCCCGACTGCGCGACCGGGGCATCCGCTCGGAAGCCAGTATGGTCCGCAAGGGCTCGCTGGAGGACGTCTTCCTGCGCCTCACCGGTCGTGCCCTGGTCGGCTGAGCGGGCTCCGGAACCACGACGGCAGCGTCTTCCCCAGAGGCCCCAACGAGAACGGGAGCGGCATCGGCACCCGTCCGCAAGCCCGCACCCGTACGCGTCCCCGCCTTCCGGGCGCCACTCCGTGGTGCTCCCTCCCGCGCTCGACCCCGGCCGTCACGTCCCGGTCGCCGGGGCGGCACCGGCGTCCGCGCAGGTGCCGAGCCATGCCGGGCCGAACGAGGAGAAGGTGATGTGCCGGTAGCCGTCCCGTTCCCAGAGCAGCCCGAACCGGCCGCCGGGCAGGCGGGTCAGCGTCGAGTAGGCGGCGCTGCCGGGCTCGACGACCCTGCGGACCGGCCAGGTACGGCCGTTGTCGCAGGACATCTTCACCGTGAGGTTGACCCGTGCGGAGGTGCTCTCCGTGTTGCTGAACAGCAGCCACGACGAACGCGGATCGGGGGCGGCGGCGTCCGGGGCGTAGCGGATGAGCGAGCCGTTGTTCGCCGGATCGGGCAGCCGGGCGTCCTCGACGAAGGGGGTGTAGGTGACGCCGCCGTCGCTCGAATAGGCGACCTTCCGGTAGGGCGCCGCGCGGCTGTTCAGCATGATCCGGCCGTCGTTCAGCTCGACGGTCTTGTTCTCGTTCCCGCCGGGCCCCACCAGTGCGCCCGTCCTCCAGGTGACGCCGTGGTCGTCGCTGTAGGCGCTCACCGCGTAGGTGCCGCCGCGGTGGAAGACCGTGTACTGCTGGATCAGGCGCCCCGCGTAGGCGCCGGCCCGGAGCTGGACGCCCTCTCCCGAGGCCGCGAACATGCCTCCCCAGGCCGGGTTCTTGATCTGGCCGGTGATCCTGCGGTGCCTCCAGGTCAGCCCGTCGTCGTCGGAGTAGCTGTAGTCGGTCTGGAGGACGTCCGGGTCGCTCTCGTCGACGCCGGTGGCCGAGCCGAAGAACCCCTGGTTCACGGAGGCCGCGTAGAACACGAAGATCCGGCCCGTGACGCGGTCGACCAGCAGACTCGGATCGCCGAACCCCTTCGGAGCGGCCTCCGCCCGGATCACCTGCTGCGCCCGCCAGGTGGCCCCGCCGTCGGTGCTGCGCCGCAGCACGACCCCGATGTTCCCCGGCAGGTCCGCGAGCGTGGGCCGGGCGTCGTAGGCGGCGAGCAGGGTGCCCCGGACGGACGTGGTCAGCGCCGGGATGCGGTAGTACGGGGAGCCGATCCCCTGGGACGCGATGTCCAGCGGGGCCGGTTCGTCCGCCCCGGCCGCGGGGGCCGCGACGGCGGCGCCCGCCGCGATCGCCAGGAGGGCGGCGGTGGCCGCCAGGGCCGGGGTGCGTCTGCGCTGCATGGACGGCTCTGTTCTCGTGAGGGGGACGAGCGCGCGACGGAGCGGGGCGCCGGCCAGGGCGCGGTACGCGCTCGGAGCGCGGTGCGGAGGGTCACACGGGTGCGGGCTGTGGCGGGGGAGGCCCCGGCACGGCGACCGGCGTCGGTAGACGCATATCACGGTCCGCCGCGCCGACCGCGCGGCGGCGCACACGTACAAGGGAAGGCTGACCCGGCCGGGCCACGTGGCGGCCGGCACGTCCGCGCCGTCGTGGGACGTGGTCCGCCGGCGCCCCGCCGACGCCCCGTCGGGAGCGCGGCCGTCAGTCCGTCGCCTGCCCGAACCGGCGCTTGTACGCCGACGGTGTGATGCCGGTTCCCCGGCGCATCAGTGTGCGCAGATGGGCGGCGGTGCCGATACCGCTGCGACGCGCGACCACCTCGAACCGGGACTCACCGCGCTCGATCAGCCGGCATGCCAGGGCGAGCCGTTCCCCCGTCAGCCACGCCAGCGGTGTCGTGCCCAGTTGCGCCCGGAAACGGCGGTGCAGGGTCGCCGGGCTGACCGCCGCACGCGCCGCGAGACCGGCGACGGTGAGCGGCGAGTCCAGCCGTTCCTGCGCCCAGGCCAGGACGGGCGCCAAGGACTCGTCCGGCAGGTCCGGGAGGGGACGCTCCACGAACTGCCGCTGTCCGCCGTCCCGGTGCGCGGCGAAGACCAGCCGACGGCTCACGGAATTGGCGATCTCCGCGCCGTGGTCGCGACGGACCACGTGCAGCCCGAGATCGAGCGCGGCCGCGCTCCCCGCCGCGGTGAGGATGTCGCCGTCGTCCACGAACAGCACGTCCGCTTCGAGACGGACGGCGGGGAAACGGGCCCGGAACGAGTCCGCCCACTGCCAGTGGGCGGTGGCCCGGCGGCCGTCGAGGACCCCGGCCTCGGCCAGCGTGAAGGCGCCGCTGCAGAAACCGACCAGCCGCGCCCCACGGGCGTGCGCCCGGCGGACGGCAGCCAGGACCGCGGGTCGGCGGGGCACCTCGACGTCCGGGCGATTGGGCACGATCAGGGTGTCCGCCGCGTCGGCCGCCTCCAGGCCGGCGACCCCGGTGAGGGTGAAGAACCCGTCCCGCATCAGGGTGCGCGGCTCGGCGGAACAGAGCCCGAAGTCGTAGAGGTCGCGGCCGATCTCCGGCCTGCGCAGACCGAAGATCTCGGTCGCGCAGCCGAGCTCGAAGGGGTTGGAGTTCTCGTCCACGATCACGACGACCCGGTGGGGGCGTGCTGGGCCGACCGCGTGCGAGGATTCTTGCGTCATATGCGATTTCTAGCACTCACGGTAGGCACGCCGCACGTCGCAGGATGAGTCCCATGAGCAGCGAACCCATCTCCCTCAGCAAGGCCCTGGCCTCCTTCGACGCGTTGTGGAGCCCTCGCATCGTCACGCGCGTCAACGACTACGACGTCCGCGTCGCCAAGGTAGAAGGCGAACACGTGTGGCACGTACACGAAGACACCGACGAGTTCTTCCTGGTCCTCGACGGCGAACTGAGCATCCGGCTGCGGGAGCCCGAGGGGGAGCGCACGGTGCTCCTCCCGCAAGGGGCGGTCTTCACCGTGCCGCGCGGTACGGAACACAAGCCGTACGCGCCGTCCGGCGCCGCCATCCTCCTGTTCGAGCCGACCGGGACACCGACCGTGGGCGATCGCCACGACGCGGTCCCGGACCACGTCGACGCGACGACCGGGCACGAGCTGGGCGTCTGAAGCGGCCGGTCCGGTCTCCCTGTCACCGCACCGCGCCGGGCGGACCGCCCGGCGCGGTGAATCCGGGGCCGCGCGCCCGGCGGGACGGACGGGACGGCGCGGGGACGGACCGAACCCGCGTGGCACCCGCCCCGCCATGTCTGACGAGCCGCTTTGGGGGAAGGCGGCGGAAAGCTGGTCGCACACGTCGCGCCCGGCCCGCCGCTGCCGCGGCCGGACGACATGAAATGGGGCGGGGACACCGATGCCGACGGACACACCCGAGAGACGAGCGACCCAGGCGGACCGGGCGGTCCCCGGACCCCGGGCGCCCTACTCCGGCGAAGGGACCGCCCCTTCCCGGCGGCCCGGCCGGGCGCCCGCGCTGACGACCGGCGCCGCCCGCGCCGCCGGGCTGATCGCCGCGATGGCGGTGTGCCAGGCCGCGCTGATGGTGGGGATCGGACTGCTGATCACCCGGCCCGGCGCCCACTTCTGGCCGCTGACGACCGAGGACGACATCAACACGGGCTTCGAGCGGATCCGCACGCAGACCTGGAACCAGGTGTCGTTCGTCGCGTCCGAGGCGGGCAACACCCTCACCATCGTCCTCATCACCTTCGTCACCTGCCTCCTGCTGATCGTGGTGCCCCGGCTGCCGCGCTGGCGGGAGGCGGTCTTCCTGGCCGTCGGCGTCTCCCTCCAGTCACTGATCTTCCTCGTCATCACCGAGGCCGTGGACCGCACCCGCCCGGACGTGGAGCGCCTCGACGACTCGCCGCCGACCTCCAGCTACACCTCCGGCCACACCGGCGCCGCCACCGCGCTCTACACCGGCCTGGCCGTGCTGGTGCTCGCCCGGATGAAGGGCCCCTGGCGCAAGGCCGTCGCCTTCCTGCTGTTCCTGCTGCCGCTGGTGGTCGGAGTCGCCCGCCTGTACCGGGGCATGCACCACCCCACCGACGTGGTGGGCGGCATGCTCAACGGCGGTCTCTCGATGTTCGTCGTGGGACGCGCCCTGCTGTCCGGCGCCCACGTGCCGGCCCCCCGCCCGGCCGCCGCCCTGGACGTCGCGCTGGCCGCCGCCGAGTCCGGGTCCGACCAGGTCCCCGGCCGTACCGTGGTGGTCTTCAACCCCACCGTCACCGACGACGCCACCCGCGACGCGCTGCGCCTGGTGCTGGAACGCCACGGCCACCACGGCGCGGAGTTCGTCTCCACCACCGCCGAGGACCCGGGCGGCGGCCAGACCGGGGACGCGGTGCGGGACGGGGCCGCGCTGGTCGTGGTCTGCGGCGGCGACGGGACGGTCCGCGCCGCGTCCGACGCCCTCGCCGGCACCGGCGTACCGCTCGCCGTCGTCCCCTGCGGCACCGGCAACCTGCTGGCCCGCAACCTCGGACTGCCGATCAAGCCCGCCGACGCGCTCGACGCCGCCCTGCGCGGCACACCGCACCGCATCGACCTGGGCCGGATCGAGGGCGACGGCCTGCCGCCCGCCCACTTCGCCGCCATGGCCGGAGCCGGGCTGGACGCCGCGATGCTCGACGGCACCAGCGACCGCGCGAAGGCAGGACTCGGCTGGCCCGCCTACGTCCTCGCCGGGGTCCGTGAACTGCGCGGCCCCCGCACCAGCCTGACGCTCCGTCTGGACGACCGCCCGGCCCTGCGCCGCAGCGCCCGGATGGTGCTCATCGCCAACACCGGCACCATCCAGGGCGGTGCCGCCGTGGTACCGACCGCCCGCCCCGACGACGGACTGCTCGACCTGATGATCCTCGACCCGCACGGTCCCGGCGGCTGGATGCGCGCCGCCACGACCCTGCTGCGCCGCCGCCCGGCCGCGCCCGCCCGCCCCGCGGGGGACACCCGGCCCGGCCCCTCGTCGCCCCGCGGCGCGGTGGAGTACTTCACCTTCCGCCGCGCCCACATCGACTTCGGCACCGAGCAGCCCCGTGAACTCGACGGCGACACCGTGGCGCCCGGACGGCTGATCGCCGCCGAGGTCGTGCCCGGTGCGCTCACCGTGCTGCTGCCGGCCCGGGAGGCGTGAATGGGCACCGCGACCAGGGTCCCGCAGACCCGCGACATGATCGGGGAGGAACTCTCCGCCGACGAGGCACTCGTCACCCTGCGGCGCTACGGCCGGTGGCCGCTGCTGCGGGACTCCTTCGTCCGCTTCCGGTACTCCGACGGGTTCAGCCACTCCCGCGCCCTCGCCCTGCAGACGGTGCTGGCGGTGATACCGCTGGTCATCGCCTTCATCGGCCTCTCCACCGCCCTGCACACCGAGAACATCGGCCAGGTCGCGGAACTGACGATCCAACGGATCACGGCCGGCCCCAGTGCCGACGTCGTCGACGACGCACTGGACCGCAGCCGGCGGACGGCCGACGAGGGGGCGCAGCTCGCCCTCTGGTTCGGCCTGGTCTTCTCCCTCGTCAACGTCACCACCGCCATGTGCCAGATAGAGCGCGGCGCCAACCGGATCTACGGCGTGGAGCGCGACCGGGTCTTCCACCGCAAGTACCTGCGCGGCCTGGTGATGTCGCTCAGCGCCGGCATCCCGCTCGGCCTCGGCTTCATCCTCATGGTGGCCGGCGGCGAGCTGGTCTCCGCCGCGGTGTCCGTGTACCACCTCAGCGACACCGCCGAGACCGCCTGGGACCTGCTGCGGTGGCCCTTCGGGCTGATCCTCGCGCTGCTCTCCGCGAGCGCGATCTTCCGCCGCTCCCCGCGCCGCAAGCAGCCCGGCTACACCTGGCTGGCCTTCGGGGCCGCCGTCTACCTGGTGCTCTGGACGCTGCTCACCTGGCTGCTGAGCCTCTACCTGGGCATCAGCGGGTCGTTCGACACCGTGTACGGCCCGCTGTCCGCCTTCATGTCCCTGCTGCTGTGGGCCTACCTCACCTCGATCGCCCTGTTCCTCGGGCTGTCCTTCGCCGCTCAGCTGGAGGCGGTCCGGGCCCGCAAGCCCGGCCCGATCCAGCCCGACCCTGGAGCCTGAATGGCCGTGCCACCCCCCACCCCGCGCGCCCGGAGGCGCGAGGCCGCCGACCGCACCTACGGGATGCGGCTGCTCGGCTCCGCGGCGGCCGCCGCGGGCGCCGCCGTGCTCTTCGGGCTGCTCCTGCTGCTCGTGGAGAGCGGCTGGCCGCCCCTGCACCGGCTCGACGAGAGCGCCGCCACCTCGCTGCACCGGGCGGCGCTCGAACATCCCGGCTGGACCGGCACCCTCCGCTTCCTCTCGGACCGGGTCTGGGACCCCGTCACCCTGCGGGTCGCCGTCGCCCTGCTCACCGGCTGGCTGCTGTACCGCAGGGCCTGGCGGCTGGCGGCCTGGTCCGCCGTGACGGCGATCGGCGGCGGCCTCACCGGACTGCTGGTGAAAGCCGTGGTCGAACGCGCCCGGCCCGTGCTGTCCGACCCGGTCGCGCACGCCCCCGGCTTCTCGTTCCCCTCCGGCCACGCGATGACCGCCACCACCTCGTTCGCGGTGCTGCTGCTCGTCCTGCTGCCGATGGTGCGCCGGAGTCTGCGCGGCCTCTGCTGGGCCGTCGCCGTGGTCTCCGTACTGGGCGTGGGCTTCACCCGGATCGCGCTCGGCGTGCACTGGTTCAGCGACGTGGTCGGCGGCTGGATCCTCGGACTGGCCGTGGTCGCCCTGACGGCCTGGTCCTTCGAGGCCTGGCGCGCCGATGCCGGGCTGCGCCGCACCACGGTGGCCGAGGGCCTGGAACCCGAACTGGACACCGACGAGCCCGAACCCGACCACGTGGGCGCCCGGTCCGGCCGTACGGACGACGGCCCGGAAGCCTGACACCCGGCACGCCACCGGCTCGGGCGACCGCGCGGAGCGCCACCCCGTCAGTCCAACGGCGGTGCACCCGGCTGGCGGCCCCGCCGACCCCCGCCGCCCGGCGCGGCCTGCGGAGCGCGGCCCCCTCGGGTGCCGGGTGGGGGAGGAGCAGAGGATTTCCGCGCGGCGATCACCCCGTGTGCGCGGTATGTGTCGTGGAGTGACGTAATCGTCCGGGCGACGCACTTCCAGGAGCTGAAGGCATGAGCGAGAAGAAGAACCCTCTGAAAGCGGCGGCGGAGAAGGCGGCGGACGCGCTGCTGGGCCCCGCCGGTCCGGCCGACGGCGTGCCCGGCGTGCCGGGCTCCGTACCTCCGTCGGTGTCGGAGCCGGTGGAGCCGCGTGAGCCGTTGCCGCCGAAGGCGGATCAGTCGGGGCCGGAGACGGTGAG
>NZ_CANLBS010000019.1 GCF_947488945.1 uncultured Streptomyces sp. | reverse complement strand
CCTCGCCGCATGAAAGAGACCAACACCCCCGGAACCGGCAGCACGGGATTGACGAACTACATAGAGGCACCCCCCCGCACCCGTGCACCGCATCACGGACGGCGTTGGGCCGGATGCCGCATTCCGGGCTGCCGCCGGGCGTCCGGGCGGGTAGAGCCCTTCCATGGACCAGTACGACAGACAGGACGGGCCGGACGGGCGGCCGCCCGCCACGGACGACACCCCCATCTACGACAAACTGCTCGCCGAGTGGCGCAGAGCGGGCCGGGGACCCGCGCAGGCGGACCCGGCCGGTCCCGCCGCAGGGCGCCGGGGCGGCTTCGTGCCGGCCGCCCGGACCTCCCCCGACAGACCCGGAAGCTGACCGCGGGACCTCGCCGCGGATCGGCCGACGAGACGACTGGGACGTCTATCCGACGCCTCGTCAGACACGTTCGAGTGTAACCGCGGAACCGAACCTTCCGGAATCGGTTGATCAGTACGTTCCACAACGGGACGTTCCGAAAGGTGAAGTTGATGAAGAAGATCATGACCGGCGCGGCTGTGGCTGTGTCCATGCTCGGTCTGTCCGCCGCGGTGGCCCCCTCGGCCATGGCCATCGGCAACGACGAGGGCACCACGACGGTCAACGGCAACGGCGCCGAGTCGGAGTTCGGCAACGCCGAGACCGAAGGCAACTGGAGCCCGCAGAACCAGCTCGTCCAGGGCACGCTGAACAAGCTGTGCGTCGGCCTGCCGGCCGACGTCAACGTCGGTTCGCTGATCGGCCTCGTGCCGATCGCGGTCCAGGACATCAACGTCCTGTCGTCGCCGCAGACCCAGCAGTGCACGGACAACTCCACCCAGGCCAAGGGCGACGAGGCGCTGTCGCACCTCGTCAACGGCATCCCGGTGCTCTCGGGCAACGGCGTCGGCAACAGCTGACCCCACCGAGGCGCGTGACGCGTCGGAGCCCGGCGGGCCGCGTGAGCGGCCCGCCGGGCTCCGGTCGTCCCACACCGCTCGGGGCGATGCCCACCACTCCACGGGGGGTGGTGGGCATCGCCGTGTCCGGGGTGCGGAGGGGCCGTCGGATCAGCCCAGGGAGCGGACCGGCATCAGGCAGTGGGCCGCGGTGGACACGGTTTCGGGGCTCGCCGCGAACGCCCGCAACCGGTCCTCGCTCACCGGCCTCCCGGCGACCGCCTCCGGCCACGGGCGGGTCGCGAACATGCCGTACACCTGCCCGGTGGAGAGCGCCGCGGCGACCCACTCGGGGGGCGCGGGGTACTGGGCGGTGAAGTGGGGCAGCGTCAGGACGGCCTGGCCGGCCTGCACGAGGAGCTTCACGGGGAGGCTGGGGTGTTCGGAGGCGTCGAGCACGCCCCCGCCGACGCGGAGGCCCGCGCGGCCGAGAGCGGCGCGCAGCGCGGCCGAACCGGTCTCCGGTCCGTCCGGTCCGTCGCCGAGGGAATAGGTGAGCAGGAAGGCGACGTCGTGGCCGCGTTCGGGGTGTTCGCCGCTCCAGCCGATCAGGACCTGGGTTCCGATCTGGGCCGGTGAGTACGAGCCGGTGGCGGTCTGGGGAGAGGTCATGTGCGGCACCCTAACGGCCACGGATCATGTGTTGTGCACGCGTATCACCCGATCGAGGGAGATCTCGTACGACTCCGTCGAAAGGGCCCGGAGAGGCGTGCCGGCAGGGATGATCCGTGCCGCGCCCGCCCTCCCGCGGGCCGGCCGGCGCGGCCCGTTCGTGCGTCTCCGGGTGCCGGTTCGAGGGAGCATCCTGGGCGCTTCGGAGGCCGGGGGAGGGTGCCCGAAAAACGTGTTGACGGCATCCCCGGGGACGGCGCTATCGTGACGGCGTTCCGCGCACCGGAACCCGCCGAGCGGTGAAGAGACCGAGAGATCAGGAGGTGAGGACATTGATGACTGTCGTTGCGACGGGCGCTGCCCGAAACCGGACCAGTTCTGTTCTCATCCCCGTGGCCACCGGCTGACCGCTGTTCGCATCCCGCGCGCCCATGAGCGCGCGGTGCCGGGGCCGCCCCTCGAAGGGTTCCCCTTGTCTTTCTCGTTCTCTCCTTCGCCTTCCTCCGCACGCAGCACCTCCCCGCACGCCCTGGAGCCGTACGGCTGGGACGCGGGCTGGGCCGACGCGTTCGCCCCGTACGCCCGGCAGGGGCTGCTGCCCGGCCGGGTCCTGCGGGTGGATCGCGGGCAGTGCGACCTGGCCACGCCGGGCGGCACGGTCCGCGCCGACACGGCGTTCGTCGTCCCGCGCGACCCGATGCGCATCGTCTGCACCGGCGACTGGGTCGCCGTGGACCCCGACGGCGACCCCCGGTTCGTCCGTACCCTGCTGCCCCGGCGCACCGCCTTCGTCCGGTCCACCTCGTCGAAGCGGTCCGAGGGCCAGGTGCTCGCCACCAACATCGACCACATCGTCATCTGCGTCTCGCTCGCCGTCGAGCTCGATCTGGGCCGGCTCGAACGTTTCGTCGCCCTCGCCCACTCCAGCTCCTCCGGCGACGCGCTGCTGGGCGGGGCGGGGGCGGAGGCGAACGGGCCCCGGATCGTCGTCGTCCTCACCAAGGCCGACCTGGTGCCCGACGCGGTGACGCTCGGACACCTGGTGGACGACGTCTCCACGGTCGCGCCCGGGGCCGAGGTGCTCACGGTCAGCTCGCTGACGGGGGAGGGCGTCGACGTCCTCACCGCACTGTTCTCCGGCTCCACCAGCGCGCTGATCGGCATCTCGGGCGCCGGGAAGTCCACCCTCGCCAACACCGTGCTCGGTGAGGACGTCATGGAGGTGCGGGCCGCCCGCGGCGTCGACGGCAAGGGACGCCACACCACCACCACCCGCAACCTCCTGGTCCTGCCGCACGGCGGTGTCCTCATCGACACGCCGGGGCTGCGCGGCGTCGGCCTCTGGGACGCCGGGACCGGCGTCGGACAGGTCTTCTCGGAGATCGAGGAGCTGGCCGGCCGTTGCCGTTTCCACGACTGCTCGCACGGGTCCGAACCGGGCTGCGCGGTGCTCGCGGCGATCGAGGACGGCGTCCTGCCGGAGCGCCGGCTCGACAGCTACCGCAAGCTGCTCCGCGAGAACCAGCGGATCGTCGCCAAGACGGACGCCCGGGCCCGCTCGGAGATCCGGCGCGAGTGGAAGCGCAAGGGCGCCGAGGGGCGGGCCGCGATGGAGGCCAAACGCGGCCGCGTCCGGTAGCGGCGCACCCGCCGCGGACCGTCCCCGCCGGGCGGTCCGCGGCGCGGGGCGGTTCGCGGCCGGTGTCCGCGCAATGAGCTAATGGACGCATGACCTACTTCATGTACGACATCACCGGATCGCCGGTCGAGGAGCCCGACGCCGAAGCGGTGCGCACCATCGTGGCCGGACTCTCTGAGGCGGACGACGAACACCCGGACGTCTCGCTCACCCACCAGTCGGGCTGGTCCCTCAGCGCCTACGCCGGGGGGCTGCTGCTCTGGGAGAACCTGGAGGACGACAAGGGCGTTCCCGGCGTGATCGAGAAGGCGTCCACCGAGGACGTGCTGCGGCTCTTCGCGCTGCTCGCGGACGGCCGTACGGACGACGTCGAGAGCGAGGGCTGGCGGCGGGAGTGACCGCGGCCGGAAGCGGCGGCCGCTCCGCAGCGGGCCGGTGGGCCGGCCGGTGGTTCCGGGACGGGCCGCGCACCGGTCACGGCCCGGCTGTTCCCGGTGGAAGACCTCCGGGGCGACAGGGCCCACGGCCCCTGTCCCTCAGCCCATGACCAGGACGCAGATCCAGGCCCCCACCGCCAGCAGGCACGCGTACAGCTCGGCGAGCACGGAGTAGCCCGTCGCCCGCATGACGGAGGAGAGCGAGGCCCGGCCGGCGCGGGCGCTGCCCAGCCGCGTCCGCTCCATGCCGTAGACCGCTCCCAGGTAGCCGACGGCCCCGCCGACGACGGGGACCACGAAGAAGCCGACGATGGCGGCGAGCCCGCCGATCATGAGCACCTTGGGCGGGGCGCCGGTCTGCTTGGGGCGCCGTTTGGGGAGCAGCGCCCGGAGCGCCTGGACCAGCAGCAGGAGGGCGGTCGCCCCGATCAGGACACTCCAGGCCGCCGGGGTCACGTCCGTCAGGGCCCACCACAGGATGGCGGCCCAGACGATCGCCTGCCCGGGGATGCCCGGCACCAGCACGCCGACCAGACCGAGCAGCATCACCAGGCCCACGGCGACGAGCTGCCACACACTCATGGCACCAGCGTGCCGGAGAGCGAGATCCCCCGCCCGTCAGCGCAGGCCCCGGACGTGCGGGAACGACCTGCGGGAACGGGGCGTGCGGGAACGTGACGCGGCGGTTCGGAGCACGGCCGGTCGGTGCGTGGCGGAGGCGGGCGTACGGATCGCGGGGCCGCACGGGCCGCGGGAGCCGCAGGAAACGGGAGGCGGAAGAGCGCGGCGAGGGCGCGCGGGTCGGGTGCGCCGGACCCGGGTGGGGCGTCCCGAAGCCGGGCGCGCCGGGCAGGGCGGGGGAGACGCGGAGGGGACCGGCGGTGCGGGCGCCGGCCGTGTGCGGGCGTCAGGTCCGCGGGTTGCGGGCCACCCAGCCGCGTTCGTACGCGTGCCACCCCAGCTGCAGCCGGGTCGAGACGCCGGTCAGCTCCATCAGCCCCTTCACCCGGCGCTGCACCGTGCGCAGCCCCAGGTCCAGTTGCTTGGCCACGCTCGCGTCGGTGAGTCCCGCCAGCAGCAGCGAGAGGATCTCCAGATCGGTCGGGTCGGGCCCGTTGTCGTCCTCCTTCGGCCAGCCGTTCTCACCGATCCGCAGGGGCATCGCATCCCGCCATACCGCTTCGAACAGTCCGCGCAGCGACTCCAGCAGCCCGCTCGCGTGCACGACCAGCGCGGCCGGCTCGGCTCCGCGGCCGGTCAGCGGCACCATGGCCAGACTGCTGTCGGCGATGACCAGTTTCGTCGGCACCCGGTCGACGACCCGGACCTGCTCCTCGCGGCCGAGCGCCGACGACACCTCCACGATCCCGTTCGGCAGCGAGAGCACCTCGCGTTCGATGACCGCGCGGTACGAGACCCCGCGCGATGCCGCGAGCTCCTCGGACGCGTTCTCCGTGCCCGTCACCGCGATCGGCTTGCCGGTGACCAGGGCGCAGACCTCGGCGGTCGCGCCGAGCTGAAGCTGGTGGAAGCGCTGGGCCACCGCGCTGGCCCCCGTCACGACCTCCACCAGGTCGTGGACGGTCGGCTCGCTCTCCTCCGCCCGGTATTCGGCGGCGAGCAGCGCCGCCGCCAGTTCCGCCTGGTCGAGTTCGTGCCGTTGCTGCATCAGCAGGGCCCCGATGGCCACGCCGGGGGGAGCCGCCACCCAGCGGCTCTGCCGCGCGGACGACTGCGCGGCCAGACCCTGCTGCTCCAGGCGCCGCAACGCCCGTTCGGTGTCCTCTTCCGGTAGGCCCAACCGGGCTGCGAGATCGGCCAGTTCCGCGGCCCCCAGTGCGACGAGCGCACGGTAGGCCGTTTCCTGTCTCTCGTCGAGACCTATGGCACCCAGCATCCTGCGACCCTCCCCGGCCGTGGTTCCTCACACCATCACTGTGCCTGTTCAGCGGGGGTGTCCGTGGCGGAAAGAGGCCACGGCGTAAACCCGCCGCACACATCATCCCCCGAACGGGTGGTCCCTCTGTCAAGGTGGCGCCACCACCGCATGTGCGACGGACGGAACACGACCTCGCCTGCGGCTGGAACCGCAGGGACCGGGAAGGGGCGTTGCGCCCCGGTCCGTCGTACGCGGCCGCAGCGGTCACCGCCGACGGCGGCCACCGGCCTTTCCGCCCGTCCTCCTTGCGGACCGGGACCGGCGGGCACGGCCGACGTGCCCACCGTCCGGGCCGCGACCGGCGCCCCGAGAGGCGGCCGGTCACACCGAACCGGTCCGCCGGGCGTCCTTCCCGTGGGGGGTGGGGCCGCCCGGCGGACCTCTTTCCGGTGCGGCATCTTTTCCGGTTGACCCGTTTTGGCGCCGCGTGAGCGGTGGACAATAAGGGGCATGAGCCAGCAGGGGGAGACGCCCGCCGCCCACGAGGACGACTGGTGGGGCAAGCTGTACGCCGAGACGGCGCCGGACACCGGTCCGGCTCCGGCGACCGACAGCCTGGACGACCGATTCGACTCCGCGGCCGACGCGTTGAGCACGTCGGGGGCACCGGAACCGGGAGCGCCCTGGGACAACCCGCCGCCCCTCCAAGGCCCCGGCGTCCGCACCGCGCACGGGGACGCCCCGCGCGCGGAACCGGTGTACGGGGACGCCCCGCGCAGGGACACCGTGTTCGGGGACGCCCCGCGCAGGGACACCGTGTTCGGGGACGCCCCGCACGGCGACGCCCCGGGCGAGGTGCCGCGCGACGCCGCCGTGCCCGAGCCGCGCGGGACCGGTGGGAGCCGGACGCCCGGCTCGCCGCCGGGTGCCGCCGGTGACCGGCCGTCCGCCGGGCCCGGAGCTCTCGGCCACCGGGGTGCCGAAGCCACCGGCGAAGCCGCCTCCGGGCGCAACGGGCCGGTGTCCGAGACGCTCTGGACCGACCCGGAGAGCTGGCCGGGCGCCACCCCGCGCCCGCCCGCACCCCCGTCCCGGCCCGCTGCCACCCCTCCGGTACTGCCGCTCCCCTCCGCCCCGCCGCCCGTCGCCCCACCCGGCCCCGCCGCTTCAGCCGCATCTGCGCCACCCGCACCCGCCGTCCCGCCCGCCGCATCTGCACCGCCCGCGTCCGCCGCATCCGCACCGCCCGCGCCCGCCGCTTCCGCGCCCCCCGCACCGCCCGCGTCCCCGGAACGTCCCGTCGCGGCTTCGCCCGCCCCCGCCGCGCCTTCACCCCCGCCGGCCGCACCCGCTCCGGCGCCGCGGCCCTCCGCCCCCGACCCGTCCACGGTGCGGTTCCGGGCGCCCTGGGAGTCGCCCGGTCGCGGCACGCCGGAGCGGCGCACCTTCGCCGTGCCCCTGGTTCCCGACCCGCCCGCCGAGGAGCCCGCGCCCTCCGATCCGGGGAGCGCACCGCCCGCCGAGGTCCGGGTCTCCGTCACCCACGTGGGCGACCGGCCGCCGACGTACGACCCGGAGCCGACCCACCTGCCCCCGGCCACCTCGCTCAGCCTGGACGGGCTGGTGCCCGACACCGTGCTCGACGGCGCCGCCTACGGGACGTACACCCTGCGCGCCGCGTCGGTGCGCGGCGACTCCGCGCGCTACCGGGGCGAGTCGCGCCGGGACGCGCTGCTCACCGCCCGCTTCGGGACCGGGACCTCGGCGCTCGTCCTGGTGGCGGTCGCGGCGGGCGCCCGGGGCGGCGACGACGACGTGCACCTCGCCGCCGCCGACGCCTGCCGCTGGATCGGCGGCGCGGTCGGCCGCAGCCACGCGCGACTGTCCGACGACCTGCGGGCCGGGCGCCGCGAGGACCTGAAGTCGGGACTGCACCGGCTCACCGACCGCACGTCCGGCAGACTGCGGGCCCGCGCCGCGGAGCTGGGCCGCGAGCCGGAGGAACACCGGGTCGGGCTGCGCTGCCTGCTGCTGCCCGCGGACCCCGACTGCCGTACCCGGATCTTCTTCGGCGTGGGCGACGGCGGCCTGTTCCGGCTCCGCGACGGCGTCTGGGAGGACCTCGATCCGGAGGTACCGGAGGAGGGCTCCGCACCGCCCGCAGAGGCGGAGCCGTCCGGCGACCGGACCACCCTCGACCTCCAGGTCGCCACGCCGCCGGGACCCTATGTCGAGCAGCCGGTCCCGCCGCCCGCGGACCCCTTCCGGTTCCGGGCCTCGGTGGGCCGTCCGGGGGACACGCTGCTGCTCTGCGGGAGCGGACTCGCGGAGCCGTTCCGCGCCGAGCCCGCGCTGGCCGGGGAGTTCGCGGCCCGCTGGTCGTCCCCCGTGCCGCCCGGCCTCGCCGCGTTCCTCGCGGATCTCCAGACCCGGGTGAAGGGGTACGCCGACGACCGCACGGCGGCCGCCGTCTGGGAGGCGTAACGGCGGACCCCATGGGTTGATGGACTGGCGGAGACCGTCCCGGCCGAGGTTTCGGGCTCCGGAGTCCGGACAGCCGACCGTGCACGGAGCACGGCAGAGAGGGCGCATCCCCATGGCCAAGCAGAACGTCTCGGAGCAGTTCGTCGACATCCTCGTGCGGGCTGGGGTGAAGCGGCTGTACGGCGTCGTCGGCGACAGCCTCAACCCGGTCGTGGACGCCATCCGGCGCCACAAGGGCATCGACTGGATCCAGGTCAGGCACGAGGAGACGGCCGCCTTCGCGGCGGGGGCCGAGGCGCAGGTCACCGGCCGACTGGCCGCCTGCGCCGGGTCCTGCGGGCCGGGCAACCTCCACCTCATCAACGGGCTGTACGACGCCCATCGTTCGATGGCCCCGGTCCTCGCGCTCGCCTCGCACATCCCGTCCACCGAGATCGGCCTCGGCTTCTTCCAGGAGACCCATCCGGAGCTGCTCTTCCAGGAGTGCAGTCACTACAACGAGATGATCTCCAACCCGCAGCAGATGCCCCGGCTGCTCCAGACCGCCATCCAGCACGCCATCGGCCGGGGCGGGGTCAGCGTCGTCTCCATGCCGGGCGACATCGCTTCCCAGCCCGCGCCGGAGAAGTCGATCGAGCACGCCCTGGTCACCTCGCGGCCCACCGTGCGGCCCGGTGACGAGGAGATCGACAAGCTCTGCCGCATGGTCGACGAGGCCAAGCGCGTGACGCTGTTCTGCGGCAGCGGCACCGCGGGCGCCCACGCGGAGGTGATGGCGCTCGCCGAGAAGCTGAAGGCCCCGGTCGGCCACGCGCTGCGCGGCAAGGAGTACATCCAGTACGACAACCCGTACGACGTGGGCATGAGCGGGCTGCTCGGGTACGGGGCCGCCTACGAGGCGACCAACGAGTGCGACCTGCTGATCCTGCTCGGCACCGACTTCCCCTACAACGCCTTCCTGCCGGACGACGTGAAGATCGTGCAGGTGGACGTGCGACCCGAGCGGCTGGGCCGGCGTTCCAAGCTGGACCTGGCGGTCTGGGGCGACGTGCGCGAGACGCTGCGCTGCCTGACCCCGCGGGTGCGGCCGAAGACGGACCGCAAGTTCCTCGACCGGATGCTGAAGAAGCACGCCGACGCGCTGGAGGGCGTGATCAAGGCGTACACCCGCAAGGTCGAGAAGCACACGCCGATCCACCCCGAGTACGTCGCGTCGGTGCTGGACGAGATCGCCGACGAGGACGCGGTGTTCACCGTCGACACCGGGATGTGCAACGTGTGGGCGGCGCGCTATCTGACGCCCAACGGCAGGCGCAGGGTGATCGGTTCGTTCAGCCACGGCTCGATGGCCAACGCGCTGCCGCAGGCGATCGGCGCCCAGTTCACCGACCGGAACCGGCAGGTCGTGTCGATGTCGGGCGACGGCGGATTCACCATGCTGATGGGCGACTTCCTCACCCTCGTTCAGTACGACCTCCCGGTGAAGGTCGTGCTGTTCAACAACTCCTCGCTCGGCATGGTGGAGTTGGAGATGCTCGTCGCGGGGCTGCCGTCCTTCGGGACCACCAACAAGAACCCCGACTTCGCGGCCGTCGCGCGGGCGGCGGGTGCCTACGGGGTCCGGGTCGAGAAGCCCAAGCAGTTGGAGAGCGCGCTGCGGGACGCCTTCAAGCACAAGGGGCCCGCACTGGTCGACGTGGTCACCGACCCCAACGCCCTCTCCATCCCGCCGAAGATCAGCGCCGACATGGTCACCGGCTTCGCGCTCTCCGCCGGAAAGATCGTGCTGGACGGCGGGGTCGGCCGGATGGTCCAGATGGCCCGCTCCAACCTGCGCAACGTGCCGCGCCCCTGATCCGTCCGGTATGCCGGGGGCCCGCGCCGCCGGTGGGGGGCGGCGGCGCGGACGCGTCCTCGGGGTGGCGGATCAGCAGTCGTGGTCGACGAGGTCGAACGACTCGTAATGGTCCGCGGTGTAGTAGTCCTCCTCGGCCGCGTCGCCGGTGACGATGCGGCGGGCGCCACGCGTGGAGGAGCCCGGAGTGATCACCGTGTACTCGTGGTAATACCCGGTGGAGCGGCTCGGCAGGACGCCTTCGCGGTTCTGGAAGACCGTGCCGTCCTGGGAGTAGGGGAAAGGGCCGCCGGATCCGATGAGGTCGAGGGTGTCGTGCGCCTGGGACGGCAGGTCGGTGTAGCAGACGGAGCCGACCGCCGCCGCGAGGGCGGCGGGGGAGGGCGCGCCGTACACCGCAGGGGCGGTGTGGGCCGGTGGTGCGGGGGAGGCGGCCGTCGCGGTGGCCGGTGCGACGCCGATGAGTGCGGACAGGAGGGCGGCCGAGCCGCCTAGCCGGATGACCCGTGGGGGGATGCGCATGGGTCCTATGATGACGCGCGTAGATACCTCTGCGTCATCGCCGATACGGGTGAACGTTCCGGTAGTTGGTGGGCGGGTCCGGTGAGGGCATCACTCGTCGGCCGGACGCGTGAGCGACCGGCGGTGGGGCATGCATCGATGAGGACGTCCGAGGGATCGAAGGTCGAGGAGGCTGATGACCCGTGCGGGTGGGGGAGATGATGGAGCATCGGAACAGATCCGGCCCCGCGGACGACCGTGGGGCGGACCGGGACCGTCCGCCGCGCCGCGAGCCCTTGGGGGACGCGCGGCTGCACCGGACCGCGGGGCACGCCGACCGTGCGGCGGTGGGTGAAGTCCGCCGCGACGTGAGGGACTTCCTCCGGCCGAGGGTGGACCGGGAGTGCATCGCCACGGTCGAGCTGCTGCTGAGTGAGCTGATGACCAACGCCCTGATCCACACCCGCCACGGCACGGTCGTGACCGCCACGGTCGACGGCCGCCGCATACGGGTGGAGGTGCGGGACTTCGCACCGGAACCGCCCCGTGTGTACGTACCGAACGCCGACGACGGCACGCACGGCAGGGGCCTGGTGCTGGTGCGCGGCCTCGCCGACTCCTGGGGGGTGCGGACGCAGCCGCTGGGCAAGGTGGTCTGGTTCGAGCTGGACGGCGGGAAGCCCTGAAGGGTTTTCCGCCGTCCGGTGTGCGGGTCCGGTCCGTCACGCACCGGGCGTGACCGACCGGACCCGCGCGCTCAGCCGAACTGCTGCTCCAGATCCTTGAGCTTCCGCTCCAGCGAGTCGAGCCGGGGCAACGCCTGGGTGTCGTCGTCCTCGGCCGTGAGGTCCACGGTCAGGGGGTCGGCCATGCCCGTGGTCCGGCCGCCGGTCGGCTTCCGGTCGCCGCCGGCGTGCAGGGACGGCCGGGGCCGCAGCGGCAGCTGTCCCGGCTCCGCTATGGCGGGCTCCGCGGCGGACGGCGAGCCCGCCGGCGGGGCGAGGGCCGGAACCTCCGCGGCGCGGCCGTCCCTGCCGCGTCCCCAGGCGCGGTTCTGCCGGTTGAGCGCCTTGATCTGCGCCCGGTCCAGCTTCTGCTGGCCCCGGCGCCGCAGCCGGTCCTGCTCCCGCTCCCGGCGGTCCTCGCGCACCTCGTCCACCGCCTCGTCCAGGGTGCGGACGCCTTCGAGGAGCATCAGCGACCAGGCGCCGAAGGTCTCCCGGGGCGCGCGCAGCCAGCGCACGATGCGGATCTGCGGCAAGGGCCTCGGTACCAGCCCCTGTTCGCGGAGCGCGGCCCGGCGGGTCTGCTTCAGCGCGCGGTCGAAGAGCACCGCGGCGGAGAGCGACATGCCCGCGAAGAAGTGCGGGGCTCCCGCGTGGTCCATGCCGCGCGGCGCGTGCACCCAGTTGAACCAGGCGGCGGCGCCGGCGAACGTCCACACCAGCAGCCGGGAGCCGAGGGCCGCGTCGCCGTGGCTCGCCTCCCGTACCGCCAGTACCGAGCAGAACATGGCGGCCCCGTCGAGGCCGAACGGCACCAGGTACTCCCAGCCCCCGGAGAGGTTGAGGTTTTGCCGGCCGAAGCCGACGAGCCCGTGGAAGGAGAGGGCGGCGGCCACGGCCGCGCAGCAGAACAGCAGCACGTACGAAGCGGTGGCGTAAAGGGCCTCCTTGCGCCTGCGCCGGTCTTCGCTGCGTTCCCAGGAGTCGTCCGCCGGGGCCTTGCCGGCGGCGCGCTTGCCGCGTGCGACCACCGTCACCGCCGCCATGACCCCCACGAGCAGCACGGCGCCCGGAAGCAGCCAGTCAAGCGATATGTCGGTCAGTCTCATGCGCGGTCCCTTGCGTCGCGATAGGGCGTTTCGGACGCCATCGTGACGGAGTTCCAGGGCCGTTCAGCGGGATTCGGGGCAAGAACACGCCATCGGGGGGCCCGATGCGTACGGGTGACCGGATATCGCCCGAACGGGCGTGCGCGGCAGGGGAGTTGCGTTCGAGCGGGTGCCACTCGTCCGGGTGGCGTGGTTCAGGGAGCAGGCGTCAGGCGCTTCACGCGGGCCGCGTCGCACGTACGCGGGCAGGTCACGCAGGTGTCCTCGGGGCGCAGCGTGTAGAACAGGCAGCAGCTCGCCCGGTCGCGCGTCGGCAGCGACTCGCCGGCCGGGCCCGTCAGTTCGCGGAAGCCCGCGGCGCCGACGTACGGCTTGGTGGTTCCCGGCAGCAGCAGTTCCAGCTCGGACATGGCCCGGCGCTCCTCGCCGAGCAGATGGGCGACGTACCAGAGTCCTTCGACGATCTCGTCGGTCGCCATGCCCCACAGCGCCCGCTTCCCGCGCCGCATCCGGGGCGCGAAGCCCTCCAGCACCGGGCCGACGTGCTCGGCGACCGCGGCCAGCACCTCGGCGCGCAGGGCGGCCTCGTCCGGGACCACCCGCGCGCCGGGCAGCGAGGCGGCCGGGTCGTCCGGCAGGCAGGCGAACTCGGAGATCCGCACCTGAAGGCGTCCCAGCGCGCGGTGGAACGACACGTCCCGCACCGGCACCCGCGGCACCCGGCGCAGCAGGAACCACGGGACCGTCACCAGCAGGCAGGCGGGCCAGGCGTAGCGGTGCAGCCCGAAGCCGGCCACCACGTCCGGCCGGGCCCCCCGGCCGTAGTCCTTGAGCACCTGCGCTTCGTCCCACGCCAGGAACGCGTCGACGGCAGGGCCGCCCGCGGCCAGCTCGGCGGCCCCGACCCAGCCGCCACCGGTCGGAAAGGGCACGGCGTCACCGACGACCTCCGCCCGCAGACCGGGGAACACCTCGGCGAGGCGCGCGTACGCCGCGGTCACGGGGGACGTCGCGGCGCCGAGGGGCGGAGTCGTCATGAGGGGCATACCAGGGACCACCGAATCCCGATCGCTTGCAGGTAAGCCTTACCTTACCCGAGATGATCGAGGTTTGAACTCCGGCGTACTGCGCCTATCGTGCACCGGGGGGCCCGCCGTCCGCGAGCCGTGCCCCGCCGGAGGAGGCCAGCGTGGAGCAGAGCGGAGCGAGGGACGCCGCACGGCCCGTGCCGCACCCCGCCGACGCCCGGGACGCCCGCGTACCCGCGCAGCCCGGCCCGGAGCGGGCCCGTGGCGAGCACACCCACGCCGGTACCGACGGCCCCGCCTCCGTCCGGCGGCACTCCGTGCGCGGGCAGATCCTGCAGGCGCTGCGCGCCCGTCTCGTCTCCGGGGAACTGGTGCCCGGCCGGGTCTACTCGGCGCCCGCGCTCGGCGCGGTCTTCGGCGTGTCGGCCACCCCGGTGCGCGAGGCCATGCAGCAGCTGGCCACCGAGGGGGCCGTCGAGGTCGTACCCAACCGCGGCTTCCGGGTCAGCGAACGCGGGCCCCGCGAACGCGCGGAGCTCGCGGAGGTGCGCGCCCTCATCGAGGTACCCGTGGTGCTGCGGCTCGCCGTCACCGTGCCGCCCGCCCGCTGGCAGGCGCTGCGGCCGCTCGCCGAGGCCGCCGCGGCGGCGGCCGCGACCGGCGACCGCGCCGCGTACGCCGAGTCCGACCGCCGCTTCCACGGCGCGGTGCTCGCGCTGGCCGGCAACGGGCAGCTGGTCGCCGTCGCCGACGACCTGCACCGCCGGGCCCAGTGGCCGCCGGCCGGCGGCCCGGCCCCGCGCCGGGCCGAGCTGATCGCCGACGCGGCCGAGCACACCGCACTCCTGGACGCCCTCGTCGCCCAGCACGACCCGGCCGTCGTCCAGCGACTCGTGCGCGAGCACTTCGGCGGCGCGGGCGGCTGACGCCCCCGCCCGCACCGGGCGAGGGCGCCGGGCCCGCTCAGTTCGCCGCGGCGGTCGCCGGGTCGGGCGGCGCGTCCAGCAACGGCGCCAGCCAGGTCGGCACGCCCCCCAGCAGCCGGAACAGCCGGCCCGCCTCGGCCCGTAGCCGGGCCGCCTCCGCCGCGGGTTCCGCCTCCGCCAGCGAGATCAGGGCCGGGGCGGTGCCGACGAGATAGCCCAGCTCCTCGCGGATCCGCAACGACTCCGAGAAACCGTGCCGCGCCTCCGCCAGCTCGCCGTCCGCCAGCGCCAGGGTGGCGAGATGGCGCCAGGTGAAGGAGAGCAGCAGCGCGTCGCCCTGTGCGGTCGCGCCTGCGTGCGCCCGGCGGAAGGCGGCCCGTGCCGACTGCGGTGCGCCCGCCAGGTCCTGCGCGATCAGCCCCCGCCGGAAGTCGAGCAGCGGACGGCCGGGGGCGGCCGGGGCGAGCAGCGCGGCCGCCCGGCTGAGAGCGACACTCGCCTCGTCGGCGCGGTCCCGGACGCCGAGCAGGGTGGAGGCGTAGGCGAGGTGGCCGCGTTCGCAGGCCGCCGCACCCCGTCCGGCGTCGTCCCGGGCGAGCGCCTCGGCGGTGCGCAGCGCGTCCTCGGCCTCCGCCCAGCCCTCGGTGGTGTACAGACACCGTTCGGTCAGGAGCGCGGTGCGCTGGAGCGCCGCGGCCTGGTCCGTCGCGGCGGCGTCCTCCAGCAGTGCGGCCGCGTCGGTCCAGCAGGCGCGCGAGCGCAGGCGCCACACCGCTGTCCGGAGCGGCGGATCGTCTTCGGCTGTCGTTCCGGAACCAGACATGGCGGAGTGCGCCACAGTGCCCTCCCCGAGCGCGCCATCGAGCTGTGTTGGGTCTGCGCGCATCTCAGCATGGAAAGAGCGGACCGCCAAGAGGGCCGGTGCGGTTCTGGTGAAGGAATTCACAATCGTCCCGGACCGGAGGGGAGCGCGGCCGGGGCCGGAAGGTCAGCTCATCCGCAGGGCGAGGAAGAAATCGAGCTTGTCCTCCAGGCGCGAAAGGTCCCGGCCCGTCAACTGCTCGATCCGCCCGACGCGGTAGCGCAGGGTGTTGACGTGCAGGTGCAGCCGGGCGGCGCAGCGGGTCCAGGAGCCGTCGCAGTCGAGGAAAGCCTCCAGCGTCGGGATCAGCTCCGCGCGGTGCCTGCGGTCGTACGCGCGCAGCGGGTCCAGCAGCCGCGCGGTGAACGCCCGGCGCACGTCGTCCGGGACGAACGGCAGCAACAGCACGTGCGAGGCCAGCTCGTGGTGTCCGGCTGCGCAGACCCGGCCGGGCCGGGCGGCGGCGACCCGGCGGGCGTGCCGGGCCTCCTCCAGCGCACCGCGCAGTCCGTCGGCGGAGTGCACCGCCGCGCTGACGCCGATGGTGAGGCGGCCGTCGTCCGCCAGTCCGGCGGAGAGCGGCTCCCGGACGGCTGCCAGCAGGGAGTCGGCCAGCAGCTCCGGACCGCCCCCGGCGGCCGCGTCGGTCCGCTCCTCCCCGGCCCCCTCCTCCCCGGCCCCCTCCTCCCCGGCCCTTTCCTCTCCGGCCTTCCTCGCGCCGGCCGACGCCGGCAGCGGGACCAGGGCGACGGCCTCCTCGTCCGTGTAAGCCACCGCTATCCGGTCGGCGGAATCGGGGCCGGTGGCCGCCGGGTCCACCAGGATCTCCTCCAGCAGCGCCTGGGCCGCCGCCCCGCCCGCAGCCGGGCCGTGGGCCCCCGACCACTCGACGCGCGCCACCACGATCTGCCAGTGCGGGGCGGCGGCGGGGCCGGGCAGCAGGACGGGGGCGGCGACCCGCAGCCGGGCCGCGATCTCGGTCGAGGCTGCGCCCGCCTGCACCAGTTCCAGCACCTCCTGCGCCAGCCTGCGGCGCACCGTGCGGGCGGCGTCGCGCCGCTCCCGCTCGACGGCGATGAGCTGGGTGACGCCCTGCAGGAGGTCGAGCCGCTCGGCCGGCCAGTCGCCGGCGTCGGCCTCGACCGCGAGCAGCCAGTCGGAGAGCACCGACTCGCGGGCGTCGCGCAGTCCGGGCGCGGGGGTGCGGCCGGTGTGCGGGACCGGGAAGAGGGCGTAGGCGGTGCCGTCCACCACCGCCCGGTGCGGGCCCCGGCGGCCGGTGCGGCCGGCCGCCAGGTGGTGTCCGGCCAGGGCGGCGGCGACCGGGCCCGCCAGCGGCCCGGAGCCCGCGACGCGCCGGCCGGTGGGGGAGAGCACCCAGGCGCTCAGCGACAGGTCGGAGGTGAGCAGGTCGAGCACCACCTCGGGGCCGCCGCCAGCCGGGCCCGACGTCATCAGCCTGCGGTGGCGGTCCACGACCGCCGCCAGATCGCCGGCCCGCTCGCCCGACACCTGCCGCACGATGTGCTCGGTGATGGTGGCGAACGCCACGGTCTCGTTCACGGCGAACAGCGGCATCCGGTGCAGCCGGCACGCCTCGACCAGGTCCTCCGGCACCGCCCCGAGCTCCGCCTCGCCGGCCGCCAGACCCGCCACCCCGGCCGCCGCCAGGATGCGCACGAAGGGTTCGGAGTCGGCGGCGTCCCGGCGCCAGGCCAGCCCGCTGAGGACCAGCTCGCCGCCGGTGAGGTACCGGCTCGGGTCGCGCAGGTCGGTGGTCATCACTCCCCGGACCGTCCGGTCCAGCTCACCGGCGCCGCCGAGCAGTCGCAGGCCCAGCGCGTCGGTCTCCAGCAGTGCGCGCAGCCGCATCTCGTTGCCGCCGATCTGTTGTTCCGTAGGTGCGGAGGGGGGACCGGGATACCTGTGGATTGCGGTGAGGTTTCCGATCCCCGTCATTCGTTCGAATCTACAAGACGAGTCGGGAGACCAGCCAACTCCTTCATGGTTTCGGTGACTGCACCGACTGGAGCACGCCTTGTGTACTGGGGCACCTACCGCGTGAACATCTGATGAAGCGCCGCGCCGGCACCCCCCGCGGAGGGGGCGCCCGTCCGGTCCGAGCGGTCTCCGGGGGCCCGCGGCCCCGGCCCACGCGACACCCGAAACGAGAAGAAGAGAGCCACGCATGGACTTCCTTCGCCCCGCAACGTGGGAGGAGGCGCTCGCCGCGAAGGCGGAGCACCCGGCGGCCGTCCCCCTGGCGGGCGGCACCGACGTGATGGTGGAGATCAACTTCGACCACCGGCGCCCCGCACACCTGCTCGACCTCACCCGGATCGGCGAACTCTCCGAGTGGGAGACCGGCCCCGGCGCCGTGCGCCTCGGCGCCTCCGTCCCGTACAGCGCGATCATGGAGAGCCTGCGGACCGAGCTGCCCGGTCTCGCGCTCGCCTCGCACACGGTCGCCTCGCCGCAGATCCGCAACCGGGGCGGGGTCGGCGGCAACCTCGGCACCGCCTCCCCGGCCGGCGACGCCCACCCCGCGCTGCTCGCGGCGGGCGCGGAGGTCGAGGCGGTCTCCGTACGCGGCACCCGCATGATCCCCATCGACGACTTCTACACCGGCGTCAAGCGCAACGCCCTCGCGCCCGACGAGCTGATCCGGGCCGTGCACGTCGCCCGCGCCGACGGCCCCCAGCAGTTCTCCAAGGTCGGCACCCGCAACGCCATGGTCATCGCCGTCTGCGCCTTCGGCCTTGCGCTGCACCCGGAGAGCCGCACGGTCCGCACCGGCATCGGCTCCGCCGCCCCCACCCCGGTCCGGGCCACCGCGGCCGAGGAGTTCCTCGCCGCCGCGCTCGACGAGGCCGGCCTCTGGGACAGCGGCAAGATCATCCCGCCGTCCGTCGCCGCACAGTTCGCCACCCTCGCCTCCGGCGCCTGCAACCCGATCGACGACGTGCGGGGCACCGCGAAGTACCGCCGGCACGCCGTCGGCGTCATGGCCCGCCGGACGCTCGGCTGGACCTGGGAGCAGTACCGCGGCGCCGGCCGCCACCTCGAAGGAGCTGCCTGACCATGCGCGTCAACTTCACCGTCAACGGCCGGCCGCAGCAGGCCGACGACGTCTGGGAGGGCGAGTCCCTGCTGTACGTGCTGCGCGAGCGGATGGGTCTGCCCGGCTCCAAGAACGCCTGCGAACAGGGCGAGTGCGGCTCCTGCACCGTCCGCCTGGACGGCGTGCCGGTCTGCTCCTGTCTCGTCGCGGCCGGCCAGGCCGAGGGCCGCGAGGTGGTCACCGTGGAGGGCCTCGCCGACTACGCCCGCCACCGCGAGGGCGCCCACCCCGGCGCCGGCTGCGCCTCCGGCGCCTGCGGCACCGGCCTCGACGACGCCCGCCGGTGGCAGCCCCGCCCCACCGGCGAGGACGCCGCGCTCTCCCCGGTGCAGCAGGCGTTCATCGACGCCGGGGCCGTCCAGTGCGGCTTCTGCACCCCCGGCCTGCTGGTCGCCGCCGACGAACTGCTGGAGAACCACCCCTCGCCGTCCGACCAGGACATCCGCGAGGCGCTCTCCGGCAACCTCTGCCGCTGCACCGGCTACGAGAAGATCCTCGACGCGGTCCGCCTCGCGGCCGCCCGTCAGTCAGAGGCGGTCTGACCCATGCCCACCACCGGAACCCCCGTCGGCGTCACCCAGGGCTCCCGCACCCGCGGCGGCATCGGCGAGTCCACCCTGCGCCCCGACGGCACCCTCAAGGTCACCGGCGAGTTCGCGTACTCCTCCGACATGTGGCACGAGGACATGCTCTGGGGCCACACCCTGCGCTCCACCGTCGCGCACGCCGAGATCCGCTCCATCGACGTCGCCGAGGCGCTGGCCACCCCCGGCGTGTACGCCGTGCTGACCTACGACGACCTGCCCGCGGCCGTGAAGAACTACGGCCTGGAGATCCAGGACACCCCGGCGCTCGCCCACGGCCGGGTCCGCCACCACGGCGAGCCGGTCGCGCTGGTCGCCGCCGACCACCCCGAGACCGCCCGCCGGGCCGCCGCCAAGATCCGCGTCGACTACGCCGAACTCCCCGTCGTCACCGACGAGGCCTCCGCGACCGCCCCCGACGCCGTGCTGATCCACGAAGGGCGTGACGACCACCACATCGGGCACGTCCCGCACCCCAACATCGTCCACCGGCAGCCCATCGTCCGCGGCGACGCCGACGCCGCCGCGCTCCGCGCCGACGTCGTCGTCACCGGCGACTACGTCTTCGGGATGCAGGACCAGGCCTTCCTCGGCCCGGAGTCCGGCCTCGCCGTGCCGTCCGAGGACGGCGGTGTGGAGCTGTACGTGGCCACCCAGTGGCTCCACTCCGACCTGCGGCAGATCGCCCCCGTACTCGGCCTGCCCGAGGACAAGGTCCGCATGACGCTCTCCGGCGTCGGCGGCGCGTTCGGCGGACGCGAGGACCTGTCGATGCAGATCCACGCCTGCCTGCTGGCCCTGCGCACCGGCAAGCCCGTCAAGATGGTCTACAACCGCTTCGAGTCCTTCTTCGGGCACGTCCACCGCCACCCGGCCAGGCTCCACTACGAGCACGGCGCCACCAGGGACGGCCGGCTCACCCACCTCAAGTGCCGGATCGTGCTGGACGGCGGCGCCTACGCCTCCGCCTCCCCGGCCGTCGTCGGCAACGCCGCTTCCCTCGCCGTCGGCCCGTACGTCGTCGAGGACGTCGACATCGAGGCGATCGCGCTCTACTCCAACAACCCGCCCTGCGGCGCCATGCGCGGCTTCGGCGCGGTCCAGGCGTGCTTCGCCTACGAGGCGCAGATGGACAAGCTCGCCGCCGCGCTCGGCATGGACCCGGTGGAACTGCGGCAGCTGAACGCCATGGAGCAGGGCTCGCTGCTCCCCACCGGTCAGCGCGTCGACTCGCCCGCCCCCGTCGCCGAGCTGCTGCGCCGGGTCAAGTCCCGCCCGCTGCCGCCCGAACAGCAGTGGCTGGCGGCCGGCGCGCACGGCAGCTCGGTGGACGTACGGGCGCTGCCCGGCGGGCTCTCCAACACCACCCACGGCGAGGGCGTGGTGCGCGGGGTCGGCTACGCGGTGGGCGTCAAGAACGTCGGCTTCTCCGAGGGGTTCGACGACTACTCCACCGCCCGCGTCCGGATGCAGGTGGTGGGCGGCGAACCCGTCGTCTCGGTGCACACCGCGATGGCCGAGGTCGGCCAGGGCGGCGTCACCGTGCACGCCCAGATCGCCCGCACCGAACTCGGCGTCGCCCAGGTCACCATCCAGCCCGCCGACACCCGCGTGGGCTCCGCCGGTTCGACCTCCGCGTCCCGCCAGACCTACGTCACCGGCGGCGCGGTGAAGAACGCCTGCGAGGCGGTCCGCGAACAGGTCCTGGAGCGCGGACGCCGGGCCTTCGGCACCTACCACCCGGCCTGGGCCACCGCCGAACTCCTGCTGGAGGACGGCAAGGTGGTCACCGACGGCGGCGAGGTCCTCGCGTCCGTCGCCGACGTCCTCGGCGACGAGGTGGTCGAGGCCGACCTGGAGTGGCGCCACCGGCCCACCGAACCCTTCGACCTGCGCACCGGCCAGGGCAATGGACACGTCCAGTACTCCTTCGCCGCGCACCGCGCCGTGGTCGAGGTCGACACCGAACTCGGCCTGGTCAAGGTCGTGGAGCTGGCGTGCGCCCAGGACGTCGGCAAGGCGCTCAACCCGCTGTCGGTCGTCGGCCAGATCCAGGGCGGCTCCACCCAGGGCCTCGGCGTCGCGGTGATGGAGGAGATCATCGTCGACCCGAAGACGGCGAAGGTGCGCAACCCCTCCTTCACCGACTACCTCATCCCCACCATCCTCGACACTCCGACCATCCCGGTCGACGTGCTCGAACTCGCCGACGAGCACGCCCCGTACGGGCTGCGCGGCGTCGGCGAGGCGCCCACCCTCTCCTCGACGCCGGCGGTGCTCGCGGCGATCCGCGCCGCGACCGGCCTGGCGCTCGACCGCACCCCGGTGCGGCCCGAGCACCTCACCGGCACCTGACCGGCGCTCCACCACGCTCCGGGCGGCGCGCGCCGCAGGGCCCGCGCCGCCCGGAGACCACCGCGACACCCCCTGCCCACCACGCCGTTCGCCTCGGGCCGTCCCCCGGGTCGTGCCGTCCCTGCACCATCCCGAATCCCGCCGCGGATCCCGCCGCGGGTGCCCCTGTGAACCTTGGGAGTCAGGCATCATGACCCAGCAGTCCGTCGAACCCGCCGCCCGGCGGCCCGACGCACCCGCCGCTCCGCCCGCCCGCCGGTCCCGGGCCGACCGCTACTTCTCGATCACCGAGCGCGGCTCGACCGTCGGCCGCGAGGTGCGCGGCGGGGTCACCACCTTCATGGCGATGGCCTACATCCTGCTGCTCAACCCGCTGATACTCGGCGGCGAGGACGTCGACGGCCACCTTCTCGGCCGCTCCGGCCTGATCACCGCCACCGCGCTGGCCGCCGCCGCGACCACCCTGCTCATGGGGTTCGTCGGCCGGGTGCCGCTCGCCCTCGCGGCCGGCCTCGGCGTTTCCGGTGTCCTCGCCTCCCAGGTGGCGCCCCAGATGACCTGGGCCCAGGCGATGGGCATGTGCGTCGTCTACGGCGTGATCATCTGCCTGCTCGTGGTCACCGGACTGCGTGAGCTGATCATGAACGCGATCCCGCTGGCGCTGAAGCACGGCATCACCATGGGCATCGGCCTCTTCATCGCGCTGATCGGCCTCTACAAGGCGGGCTTCGTCCACCAGGGGGCCGCGACCCCGGTCTCGCTCGGCCCGGCCGGCGAACTCGTCGGCTGGCCCGTACTGATCTTCGCCGTCACGCTGCTGTTGATCTTCGCGCTCCAGGCGCGCCGGATCCCCGGCGCCATCCTCATCGGCATCCTCGCCGGGACCGTCCTCGCCGTCCTGCTCAACACCGTCCTGGAGATCGATCCGAAGTCATGGAGCAGCGGCCCGCCCGCGCTGGACGGCTCCGCGGTCTCCGCACCCGACTTCTCGCTCTTCGGCGACGTCGACCTCGGCGGCTGGGGCGACGTCGGGGTGATCACCGTCGGCATGATCGTCTTCACCCTGGTGCTGGCCGGTTTCTTCGACGCGATGGCCACCATCATCGGCGTCGGCACCGAGGCCGGGCTCGCCGACGACAAGGGCCGCATGCCGGGCCTGTCCCGCGCCCTGTTCGTGGACGGCGCAGGCGGTGCGATCGGCGGGGTCGCCGGCGGCTCCGGCCAGACGGTGTTCGTGGAGTCGGCGACCGGCGTCGGCGAGGGCGCGCGCACCGGCCTCGCCTCCGTCGTCACCGGACTGCTCTTCGCCGCCTGCCTGTTCTTCACCCCGCTCACCGCGATCGTCCCCGCCGAGGTGGCCTCCGCCGCCCTCGTCGTCATCGGCGCGATGATGATGCAGAACGCGCGCCACGTGGACTGGGCCGACCGATCGGTCGCGGTACCGGTCTTCCTCACCGTCGTCCTGATGCCGTTCACTTAC
Organism: uncultured Streptomyces sp.; assembly: GCF_947488945.1. Taxonomy (GTDB): domain Bacteria; phylum Actinomycetota; class Actinomycetes; order Streptomycetales; family Streptomycetaceae; genus Streptomyces. The sequence continues at coordinate 161,738 of NZ_CANLBS010000019.1, read as the reverse complement.
ACCATCACCGCCGGAGTGGCCGCCGGCGTCATCTCGTACACCGTGATCAAGCTTGCCCAGGGCCGCGCGCGGGAAGCAGGACCCCTGATGTGGGTGCTCACGGTGGTGTTCGTGGGCTACTTCGCCCTTCACCCGATCGAGAACTGGCTGGGTGTCGGCTGACGCCACCGCGTCACCGGCTGCCCGAAGGAGACCCGCCATGCTGGACATCGCCGCCGAACTGCACCGATGGGCCGAGGAGGGCCGCGACTTCGCCGTCGCCACGGTCGTCGCCGTCACCGGCAGCGCCCCCCGGCAGCCGGGGGCCGCGCTCGCCGTCGACCGGGACGGCGCGGTCGTCGGCTCGGTCTCCGGCGGCTGCGTCGAGGGCGCCGTGTACGAACTGTGCGCGCAGGCCCTGGACGACGGCCTGCCCGTGCGGGAACGGTTCGGCTACAGCGACGAGGACGCCTTCGCCGTGGGCCTGACCTGCGGCGGCGTCATCGACGTCCTGGTGGTGCCGGTCCGGGCGGCGGACCCCGGCCGTCCGGTGTACGCCGCCGCCCTGGCCGCCGCCGCGGGGCGGCGGCCGGCGGCGCTCGCCCGGGTCACCGACGGACCCGCCGAACTCCTCGGCCGGGCCCTCCTGGTGGACACCGACGGACCCGGCGACCCGCAGGCCGGCGGCGGCGTCCCGTACACCGGCGGCCTGGGCGGCCACCCGGCGCTGGACCGGACGGTGGCCGCCGAGGCGTACGCCCTGCTCGGCGCCGGGCGCACCGGGACGCTCACCGTCGGCGCGGAGGGCAGCCACTGCGGACAGCCCATCACCCTGCTCGTCGAATCGAGCGTGGAACCGCCCCGCATGATCGTCTTCGGCGCGATCGACTTCGCCCAGGCCCTCGTTCGGGCGGGCAGGTTCCTCGGGTACCGGGTCACCGTCTGCGACGCCCGCCCGGTCTTCGCCACCTCCGCCCGCTTCCCGGAGGCCGACGAGGTGGTGGCCGACTGGCCGCACCGGTACCTCGCCGCCACCGAGGTGGACGCCCGGACGGTGCTCTGCGTCCTCACCCACGACCCCAAGTTCGACGTGCCGCTGCTGGAGACCGCGCTGCGGCTGCCGGCCGGATACATCGGCGCCATGGGCTCCCGCCGCACCCACCTGGACCGGATGGAGCGGCTGCGCGAGGCGGGCGTCACCGAGGCCGAACTGGCCCGGCTGCGCTCGCCGATCGGCCTCGACCTCGGGGCACGCACCCCGGAGGAGACCGCGCTGTCCATCGTCGCGGAGATCGTCGCCGAGCGCCGGGGCGGCAGCGGCGCCCCGCTCAACGGGGCGGGCGTCCCGATCCACCACGAGGACGCCCCGACGACCGTCCCGACGGTCGGCTGAGGGCAGTCGGGGGCAGGCGACCGGGCCCGTGGCAACCGGGTGTCCGGCGCGGGCGGGTTGCCGCCACGGCGCATTCCTGCCAGCAGGGAACCGAGTCGTGGCCCCGCATTTACCGGTAGATCAACAGCATGACATTTTCAGCCTCCTCCGTTTCGGGCCGGGCGAGACCCGCTCGCACGGGACGCAGAGCCCTCCTGATAGCCACGTCGGTCGCGCTGGTGAGCGGCGTGATGCTCCCCGCCGCGGGTTCCGCTTCCGCCGCCTCCCCGACGCAGGCCGAGAGCCGCCGGGCGGCCGATCCCCAGAGCTACGACATCACCCTGGTCACCGGTGACGTCGTGCACTACGTGGACGGCGCGGGGGACCAGGACACCGTCACCGTCGACCGCCCCGAGGGCGCGACCGGCGGTGTGCACGTCCAGCAGGCGGGCGACGACCTCTACGTCCTCCCCGACGAGGCCACCTCGCTGCTCGCCGCGGGCAAGCTCGACCGCCGGCTGTTCAACATCTCCACACTGGTCGCGATGGGGTACGACGACGAGCGGTCCGGCGGCATCCCGCTGATCGCCACCTACCCCGCGAGCAGGGCCCGTTCGCTTCCCGCCGCCCCGGCCGGGTCCGACAAGGTCCGCACCCTCTCCTCGATCCACGGCGCCGCGCTCAGGACCGACAAGGCGCAGGTGCGCACCTTCTGGAGCGACATCGCCCGCACGGCCACCGCGCGTTCGCTCGACAACGGCATCGCCAAGCTCTGGCTGGACGGCAAGGCCGAGGCGACTCTGGCGGAGTCGGTGCCCCGGATCAACGCCCCCGCGGCGTGGGAGGAGGGCTACGACGGCAAGGGCATCAAGGTCGCCGTCCTCGACACCGGCATCGACGAGGACCACCCGGACGTCAAGGACCGCGTCCTGGAGGCCAGGAGCTTCGTCCCCGGCGAGGGGGTCGACGACAAGCACGGCCACGGCACCCACGTGGCGTCCACCATCGCCGGCTCCGGCGCCGCCTCCGACGGACGCAACAAGGGCGTCGCCCCCTCCGCCGGACTCCTCGTCGGCAAGGTGCTCGGCGACAGCGGCGAAGGCGCGGACTCGGGCATCATCGAGGCGATGGAGTGGGCGAAGGCCGAAGGCGCCGACGTCGTCTCCATGAGCCTCGGCTCGCCCGTCCCGGACGGCGGCACCGACCCCATGGCCCAGGCGGTGAACGCCCTGTCGGCCGACGGCGGACCGCTGTTCGTCATCGCCGCGGGCAACGCCTACGGCGCCGGCACCATCGGCGCGCCCGGTTCCGCGGAGAAGGCGCTCACCGTCGCCGCCGTCGACAAGCAGGACGGCCGGGCCGACTTCTCCTCCATGGGCCCGCTGGTGGGCACCAACGGCCTGAAGCCCGACGTCTCCGCCCCCGGCGTCGACATCAACGCCGCCGCCTCGCAGTCCGTGCCGAACATCCAGGGCATGTACCAGTCGATGTCCGGCACCTCGATGGCCACGCCGCACGTCGCCGGCGCCGCCGCCATCCTGAAGCAGCGCCACCCCGACTGGACCGGCCAGCGCATCAAGGACGCGCTGATGAGCACGGCCACCGAACTGCCGTACACGCCGTACGAGCAGGGCACCGGCCGCATCGACGTCAAGTCCGCCCTGGACAGCACGATCACGGCCACCGGCTCGGTCGAGGTCGCCGACTACACGTGGCCGCACGACGCGTCCGACGAGGTCGCCGAGCGCACCGTCACCTACACCAACTCCGGTGCCCAGGACGTGACGCTGAACCTGTCGACCGGCACCGACGCGGCGGCGTACACCCTCTCCACGCAGAAGCTGACCGTCCCGGCCGGCTCGTCCGCCGACGCGGTCCTGTCCATCGACCCCCAGCAGGTCGCCGCGCCCACCACCTTCTCCGGCCAGGTGCTCGCCACCGACGCCGCGGGCCGGACCGTCGCCCGCACCGGCTTCGCGGTCGCCAAGGAGGAGGAGCGCTACGACGTCACGATCAAGCTGAAGGACCGCTCCGGCAAGCCGATGGACGGCACCGTCGTCTTCGGCGCCCTGGGCGGCCAGCTCGACCCCGTGAACGTCTCCGGCGAGACCACCCTGCGGGTCCTTCCGGGCAACTACACCGCCTGGGCCTCCGTGGACGTCCCCGGCGACCGCTCCGACGCGCAGGCGATCGCCTTCCTGGCCGCACCCGAGACGATCGTCGACGGCAAGGGCACCGCCACCATCACGCTCGACGCCTCCAAGGCGCGCAGGATCAGCGCCAAGGCGCCCCGGGAGACCGAGACCCGGCAGCTCCGCTACGACATGGCACGGACCGCGCCCGACGGAACCGTCCAGCGCGACGCCTACCAGATCCCGCCGATGTACGACCAGCTCTGGGCGTCCCCCACCAAGAAGGTCACCCGGGGCAGCTTCAGCTTCCTCACCCGCTGGCGCCTCAGCGAGGAACTGGTCGACGTGACGGCGGACGGCGACGACGTCCCCGTCACCGTCCAGAACGGCGCCGACGTCGCGGAGGACAGCCGGCGCAAGCTGACCGCCGTGTACGCCGGTGACGGCGGCGCCGCGGCCTACAAGCGGCTCAACGCCAAGGGCAAGGCCGTGGTCGTGAACCGCAGCGACGCGGTCGCCCCCGAGGAGCGGCTGGCCAACGCGCTCGCCGCGGGTGCCGAGGCGCTGTTCGTCGTCAACGACGGACGCGGCGCGCTGCTGGAGTCGTACACCGAGTACGGCACCGAGACCACCATCCCGATCGCCTCGGCCCAGCACCTGGCCGGCCAGTCGCTGATCCGTGCCGCCCAGCGGGGCAAGAAGATCGACGTCGACCAGAAGCGGTACGCCGACTACGTCTACGACCTGGTCGACCGCCACGACGGCACGGTCCCGGACCGCTCGCTGGCCTTCGCCCCGTCCTCGCGTCAGCTCGCCAAGGTGGAGAACACCTTCTACGGCGACAAGACGACGCTCGGCGGCGGCTACCGCTACGACATCCCGGACTACGGTCCCGGCGTGGGCTTCGAGGAGTACGAGCAGTACCCGTCGGTCCGCGAGGAGTGGGTCACCCCGCTGCCCGGCGACTCGTTCTGGTACGAGAACCACTCGATCCTGAACGCCGCCGGCACGGGCACCGCCGTCGAGATGCGCAGCACCGACCTGGACTACACGGCCGGCCGCACCTACCGCGCCGACTGGTTCGCCCCGGTCACCGGCCCGCGTCTGGGCACCGGCTACTGGGGTCCGTTCCGCACCGGCTACAACGACATCCAGTTCAACATCACCCCGTGGACGGACTCGGGCGAGGGGCACTCGGGCGCCATGCCCGAGGACGAGTACGACACCACCTCCTACGCCTTCTACCAGGGCGGCAAGCTGATCAAGGAGGGCGCAGGCCGGGCCGGATACGCCTGGGACCTGTCGCCGGAGAAGCTGCCCTACCGCCTGGTCCTCGACGCGCGACGCGATGCCGGGACCTGGAAGACCTCGACGCGCACCCACACCGAGTGGAACTTCCTCTCGGGGCAGATCCCCGGTGAGGGCTACTCCCAGCAGGACATCCCGCTGCTCCAGCTCGACTACGACGTCGACACCAGCCTCGCCGGTGACGTGAAGGCCGGCGGCGAGGTCGAACTCGGCCTGGACGCCGGCACGCAGGCGTGGCTCGACGGCGCCGTGCGGGCCACGACGGCCTCGCTCTCCGTCAGCTACGACGACGGCGCGCACTGGACCCCGGTCCAGCTCCGCAAGACCGGTTCGGGCGAGTGGACCGCGAAGTTCCGGACGCCGAAGAAGGGGGCCTCCTCGGTCTCCCTGAAGGTGCGCGCCCAGGGCCCCGGCGGCCTCGGCGTGGACCAGGAGATCATCCGGGCCTTCGGCCTGAAGTGACCGGCTGAGCAAGGCTGTTCGCACGACGGCCCCGCACCTGCCCCGCCACGGGGGAGATGCGGGGCCGTCCGCCGTCCTGGCCGGTCCGCCGTCCCGGTCAGCGGCCCGCCTGGAGCGCCGCCCAGGTCGCCGGGCCCACCGCGCCGTCCACGGAGAGGCCGCGGCTCGTCTGGTAGCTGCGTACCGCCGTGAGGGTGGCCGGTCCGAAGCTGCCGTCGATGCCCACGGTCGAGCCGAGCGCCGCCGTCAGGGCCCGCTGGAGCCGCTTGACCGGGTCGCCGGTCGCGCCCTGGCTCAGCGTGGGCGTCGTCCCCGCCGAGAGCAGCGCCGTCCAGGACTTGGCCCCCACGACGCCGTCGGCGGTCAGCCCGCGTGCCGACTGGAACGCCTTGACCGCGCTCGTGGTGCCGGAGCCGAAGATCCCGTCCACGGCGCCGGCCCCGTACCCCTGGTCGTTGAGGAGCTGCTGGACCGCCTTGACCTGCGCCCCGGTGGATCCCGACCGCAGGGTGGCGTACGAGGTGAAGCTCAGCACGTCGCTGCTGCCGCCGGTGCTGCCGCCGACCAGCTGCATGTAGTAGGTCCAGTTCCAGTTCGGCCCGGGGTCGGTGTGGTCGTTGCCCGGCGCCTCGCTGTGCCCGATGACGTGGGCCCGGTCCTTCGGGATGCCGTACCGGGCGCAGAGGCTGGCGGTCAGCGCGGCGGACGAGCGGTACATCGAGTCGGTGAACCAGGACGGGTCGTCCACCCACCCCTCGTGCTCGATGCCGACCGAGGAGGCGTTGGCGCTCTTCGCGTGGTAGGCGGTGTTGGCCTCGCGCACGGTCTGGGTGATCTCGCCGTCCGAGGAGCGGACCACGTAGTGGGCGCTGACCTGGGACGTGGAGTTCTGGAACCAGCTGATGGAGCCCGCGTACGAGCCCTGGGTGACGTGGATGACGACCTTGTCGATCGCCTCCGCGCGGCCCACCTTGAAGTTGTTCGCGTGCGCCGGCACCCACAGCGCCGACGGGTAGTCCGTGCTAGCCGCCGCGATGCCCGGAGCGCCGAGCGCGCCCTTCTCGGGCGCCACCGGCCGGGACGGGACGGTGACGCTCTCGCCGTCCGGGGTGGTGACGCGGATGCCCTCGGCGAGGAAGGCGTACACGGCGTCCGCGTACAGCTCGGCCGCCGCGCCCTCCGCGCCGCCGTAGCGGGCGACGGCGGTGTACCAGGCGTCGACGTCCCGGCGGTCGTCGCGCCCGAGCCCGAGGGCGTCCGCGTGCTCGCGCAGCACGGCGGCGCCGCCCAGGATGTTGGCCGCGCTGTCCTCGCGCAGCCGGGCCACCGGGGCGCCGGTCAGCGCCGCGGCGCGCTCCAGCGAGTGGGTGGAGGGGTTGCTGGCCAGGTGCATCACCCCGTAGCCGTTGGCCTGGCTGGGGGCGCCGCCGTGGTCGTCGAGGTGCGTCTCGCCGTAGCCGACCGCGGCGAGCAGGTCGCGCGGCACGTCGTAGGCGGTGGCGGCCCGCGCGAAGGCGCTGTTGAGGGTGGTTTCGGCGTCCGCGGCGGGGGCGGCCAGGGCGGGCAGCGCGGCGGTGAGGACGGCGGTCGCGGTGAGGACGGCGAGTGCGGAGGCGGTGCGCCGCGGGTGGCCCGAGGGGTGTCTGGACATGTGTGCTCCTGCTCGTGTGGGGGGTGACGGCGGCCCCGGCCCGGTGGGGTGGGCCCGGGCCGCCGAGCGGGCCCAGGGTATCGGCGGGGCAGGGGCATGACAATGCGTGCGGGCGCGTCAATGCGCCCTACAGGAAAGGTAAGTGACGGGGCGTCAGTAAAAAGGGAGGCGGAGCTGTGCCGCCGCCAGGTCTGCCCGGTCGGACCAGCGGGGAGGCCGCTCGAACGGGAGTGCGGGCCGCTCGTGGAGGCTGGGCGGGGCCGGGAATTCGTACACCTGCGCAGAGGCCCACCGCACGGGGGAACGAGGAGCCGATCATGTCCGCCGAAGGCGTATAAAGGGCCCTTCGGAGCAGCCGGCGTCCCCCGATGGCCCACCTCATCCCCCACGCGGCAGGCGTCACCGCGTCCCCGAGCGGAGGAGCGCCGCATGAGCACCTCGGAACAGATCAGCGACCTGCTGGTAGCGCACTTCGGAACCGATCGGCAGGCGATCGCGGACGACGTGCCGCTCCGGCGGCTGCGGCTGGACTCACTCGCGCTGGAAGAACTGCGGCTGCTCATCGAGGACCGGATGAGCGTCGACCTGGAGGACGTCGTCCTCACCTCCCGCGACACCGTCGGCCACCTGGTGGCCGCCGTGCGCGACAAGGCCGCCGCGTGACCGGCCGCCCGGCCGGCTGGTCGCCGCCCCGCCCGGAACCCTTCCGCGCCGCCGTCACCGGCGTCGGACTCGTCACCGCCGCGGGCGTCGGCGCCGACGCCGCCTGGCGCGGCGCGTGCGGCGCGGGCGACGCCCCCCACGTCCCGCACCGGCCCGAACTGGAGGGCCTGGAATGCGACTTCTTCTACAGCGTCGACGGGCTCGACACCACCGCCGCCCTCGGCGTGGCCGCCCTGCGGCTGATGGACCGCTTCGCCCAGCTCGCCGTGATCGCCGCCCGTGAGGCGGTCGCCGACGCCGGACTCGACGCCTCCGTCTGGGACAGCGGCCGGGTCGGCGTCGTCATCGGCTCCGCCCACGGCGGACTGCCCTTCTACGACGCGCAGCACACCGCGCTCACCGAACGCGGCCCCCGCCGCGTCTCCCCGAAGCTCGCCCCGCTCGTCGTCGTCAACGGCGCCGCCAGCAGCGTCGCCATGGACCTCGGCGTGCACGGCCCCAGCCTCGCCGTCTCCACCGCCTGCTCCTCCGGCACCGTCGCCCTCGGCACCGCGCACCAACTGCTGCGCACCGGGGCCTGCGACATCGTCGTGGCCGGCGGCGCCGAATCCACCTGCTCCCGGCTGCTCATCGCCAGCGCCTGCCGGATGCGCGCCGTCTCCACCCGCCGCGACGACCCGCAGTCGGCCTGCCGCCCCTTCGACACCCACCGCGACGGCTTCGTCGTCGGTGAGGGGGCCGGACTCCTCGTCCTGGAACACCCCGACCACGCCCGCGCCCGCGGCGCCACCGTCCGCGCCCGCGTCGACGGCTACGGCGCCGCCAGCGACGCCCACTCCGTGGTGGCCCCCGAACCGGGCGGCCTCGGCATCGAACGGGCCCTGCGCACCGCGCTCGCCGACGCCGGACTGACCGGCGCCGACATCGGCCACGTCAACGCGCACGGCACCTCGACCGTCGCCAACGACCTCATCGAGGCGACCATGCTGCACCGTGTCCTCGGCGACGGCGCCCTGGTCACCTCCACCAAGGCCATGACCGGCCACACCCTGGGCGCGGCCGGCGGCATCGAGGCGGCGCTGACCGTCCTCGCGCTCCAGCACCAGCTCGTGCCGCCCACGGTCAACCTCGACGTACCGGACCCGGAGATCCCCGTCGAGGTGGTGTCCAAGGAAGCCAGGCCGCACCGGTTCGACCACGCCGTCAAGACGTCCCTGGGCTTCGGCGGGCACAATGCCGCGCTCGTCCTGTCCAGGGCCTGACGGCCGAGGAGAACGACGATGACGACCCGCGCCGACACCGGCGAAGAGACCGTGCGCCACCTCTCGGTGGACGGGGTGCGCTTCTCCTACCGGGTGCTGCGCCGCACCGGCACACCCACCGGCCCCGTCACCGAACCCGCCGTCGTCATCGGCGGCGCGCTCCAGGGGATGCACGGCTGGCCCCAGATGGACGACCACCTCGGCGCCGTCACCGACGTGGTCACCGCCGACCTGCCCGGCATGGGCGGCGCGGACCCCCTGCCGCCCGGCCCCGCCGCACCGGTCCTGCGCCGGGCGCTGACCGCCGTCGCCGACGGCCTCGGCGCACCCCGCGTCAACCTCTTCGGCTTCTCCTACGGCTCCGCCCTCGCCCACGACTGGGCGGTCCACCATCCCGGACGCGTCGCCCGGCTGGCGCTCGGCGGACTGCCGTTGCACGTCACCGACGCACAACGGCACGCCTGGCAGCAGGCGGTGTCCCTGCTGGAGGCCGGCCAACGGGAGGAGTTCGCGGCCCGCGCGGCGGACGCCCTGATGTGCCTCGACCCCCGACGCCACGTGCACCGCAGGGAGCTGGCGCGCCGGTACGTCCGGCGCTCGTTCCTGCACGCCCTCGCCTCCTCCCCGCACGCGGCGGACGCGCTCGTCCGGGCGACCGCCGACCGGCCCGGCTTCGGCGGCACCCTCTCCGCGGTGCGCACCCTGGTCTTCGCCGGGGAGCACGACACGGTGACCCCGGCCGGCGCCCAGCGGGAGTTCGCCGCCGCCGCCGGCGCCGGCTTCCGGACCCTGGCCGACTCCGACCACTGGGTCGTCCTCGAACGCGCCGACGACGTGGCCGAACTGGTCGCGGCCTTCTTCACCGACCGGCCGCTGCCAGCCGACCGCCCGCCGGCGCGGGTCCCGGGCGTCCGGCGCGAGGAGGACCCGGCTCCGTACGCCCCGAGCCACTGAGCGGTCCGCCCGGTGGGCCGTGGCAGGTTCCCGGCGGGGCCGCGGGGCGCACCCGGTGAGGTGGGGCCGCCGGGGCGGCCCCACCGTCGTGCGGTACGTCAGCGGCCGTGGCCGCCGCCCTTGACGTCGACCCGCACGATCTGCGGGTCGTGGTCGCTGGCCTGGTCCGCGAACTCCGCGTTGATGTGCACCACGTCGTAGTCGAACCGGCGGATGCCGGGGCTCGTCAGGATGTGGTCCAGCGTCTGGGAGTTGCCGTCGTAGACGTAGCTGTACTGCTCGTTCCGCGGCAGCGTGGTGATCAGCGGCCTGAGCACCCGGTCCGCGGTCAGCGCCGACATGGTAGGGGAGAACGCGAAGTCGTTCAGGTCGCCGAGCGTGATCACCCGGGCGTCCTTGTCCGCCTTCAGCAGCGAGGTGACGAACGCGTTGACCTCGGCGGCCTGCTGCACCCGCTGCGTCTCCGAACTGCGCGCGGGCTCCTGGTAGCGGCCGTGCAGCGGCTGGTCGCCGCCCTTGGAGGCGAAGTGGTTGCCGATGACGAACACCGGCTCGCCGCGGAAGCTGAACTCCCCGACCAGCGGCTTGCGGCTGCTGTTCCACGCGGTGCTCGCCGGGTCGATCCGGCCCGGCGAAGCCGACAGGGTGACGCCCTTGCGGGTCTTCACCGCCGTGACCGGCGTCGTCGCGTCGCCGCCGGGCCGGTCCACGAAGGACACCCGCTCCGGGTTGAACAGGAAGACGTTGCGGATGTTGCCGCCCGGCTCGCCGCCGTCCTTGCCGTCCTCGGGAGCGACGTAGCGCCACGCGTACCGGGGGCCGCCCGCCGCCACGATCGCGTCGGTGAACCGCTTCAGCGTCCCCTCGGAGCCGACCGTGCCGTCGTTCACCGCGCCGTTGTCGTCCTGGATCTCCTCCAGCGACACGATGTCCGGCGACGAGAGGTTGACGGCCACGCCCGCGGCGAGGGTGTCGAACTTCGCCTGGTCGTCCAGCGCGTCGAGGTTCTCCACGTTGTACGTGGCGACCGCCAGTTCCCGCTTCTTCTGCTTGCGGGTCACCTCGCGCCGCAGCCCGTTGTCCTGGAGCGTGCCCAGCTCGGTCGCCTGGAGGTTGTAGCCGCCGTACGAGTCGTAGTCCACCACCCCGACGCTCCGGCCGGTGAGCACGTCGCCCACGTCCGCCGTCGGCACCGGCCGGGCCGCGTCCAGCGACATCACCTTGATGCGCCCGGTGTTCTGGTCGGTGTACGAGGCGTACAGCGTGCCACCGCGCACCGTCGGGTTCTGCCGCGGCTCGACCGTCACCCAGACCTCGCCGTACGCGGTCGTCGCCCCGGTCACCCGGGTGTCCGCGATCTCGACCCGGACGCCCTCCAGCGACTCGTACAGGTCCAGCGCGTACGTCGCCGGGTCCAGCGGAAGCGACTCGACGGAAGCGCCGCCCGCCGTGGGCGCGTACCCGGCCGGGACCGCGGCGGCGTCCAGCACCACCGGCGCGGGCAGCGCGTTGCCGGAGGACAGCACGGTGGTCTTCGGGGCGGTGATCTCGGTGATCGACTGGGTGGTGGCGGACGGGGCGTACTCGTCCACCTTGCCGCTGACCAGGACCGAGTCGCCGACGGCGACGGCCGGCGCGGCCGAGCCGGTGTAGACGAAGACGGCCTCGCTGGTCCGGGCGTCCGCGTCCGGGGCGGTGTCCTGGATCCAGAAGCCGCGTGAGCCCGAGGCGCGCACGGCGGTGACGACGCCGGGTACGCCGGTGAGCGTCTGCCCGTCCAGCGGCGACAGCCGGGTGGTGCCCTGGATGTCGTGGATCCGCACGGTGCCCGGCTCGGTCGGGCCGCCCGGGTCCTCCGGACCGCCGCCGCCGGACGTCCCGCCCGCGGTGTTGACCGGCGTGGGCGCGCCGGCCGCCAGGTCGGCGGCGTTGTCGTCGGTGTCCGCGAGCGACGCGGCACGGGCAACGGAGGCGGTCGCGGAGCTGCCGGTCACCGGGGTCGTCTCGCGGACCACGGCGCTGCCGTAGCCGACGAGGTCCACGATCCGGGTGTCCGCCGCGCAGTCGGCGGCGGTCTTGCAGGTCAGCGGGGCCGAGCCGGAGACCAGGGCGACCGTGCCGCTCGTCGCGGACATCGCGACGGTGCCGGTCGCGTCGGCGGTCGGCAGAGCCACCGTGCCGCCGGTGCCGGCCGCCTCGGCGACCAGGTAGCGTCCGCCCGGCGCGACGGAGCCGGTCAGCGTCGAGACCTGCCAGAGCGAACCGGCCGACGGGGTGCCCGGCAGGTACTGGACGGTGTAGCCCGCGAGGTCGAGCGAGGCCGTCCCGGCGTTGCCCAGCTCGATGAAGTCGCGGGTCAGCGTCGCACCGGAGTTGCCCCCGCCGCCGTAGACCTCGGAGATCACGGCGGTGGCGGAGGGAACGGCGAAGGCCGCGGGCAGCGCCGTCACCGACAGGGCGACGGCGACGGCTGCGGCCAGCGCGGCGGAACGGGGTCGGGATATCTGCACGGCGGCTGCCCCCAAGAATAAGGATGAGAGCAGCAAGCTATGCGCGTAGAACGGGCTGTGACAAGAAGTCAGAGGTTAATTCCACGCATCGTGTGCATGAGCGGACCCCGACGCCGGGGCCCGCCCTCCGTCCGCGTGGGCCGCGCGGTGGGCGCGCGCGACGGGGCGCGGAGACTGGGCGCGATAGGGCCGGGCGGGGCGGCGGGAGGCCGGGCGGGGGCGCGACGGAGACCGGGCGGGGGCGCGACGGAGACCGGGCGGGGCGCGACGGGAGGGCGCGGGTCCCGGGGGCCGACCCGTGCGCCGCCGTGTCGGCTGCCGTGCGCCCGTGCACCGTACCGGTCTCGTGCGCCGCCGCACCGGGCCGCGTGCCGCCGTGCCTCCCGTGCGCCCGTGTGCCGGCCGTGCCTACGCTCCGTCGCCCGCCGGCACCGCACCCGAGGCCGGCACCGCACCCGAGGTTGGCGCCTGGCCCGTGGAGAGCGGGTCCGCGGAGACCGGGCCGGCCGCCACCGGTGCGGCAGGCATCGCCGCCCCGGTCGCCGGAGGGAGGGTGCCCTGCGCCTCGGCGAGGGCCGCGCCCTGGAGCGGATAGACGGCGAGCGAGAAGGAGTGCCCCGCCGGGTCGCTGTAGACCCGGACGTCGCGGGGGCCGCTGTTGTCCTTCGTCTCGACCGGGCGCGCCCCGAGGCCGATGGCCTCGCGCTCCGCCTCGTCCATGTCCTCCTCGGCCACGACGATGCGCAGGTGCGCCTGCTGGGAGTCCTCCGGCCGGGGCCAGCTCGGCGGCGCGTACCCGTGGTCGCGGTGGATCGCCAGGTGCACCCCCCGCTGGCCGACGACCTCGATGAAGTCGGGGTCGCTCCCGACGCGGGTCTCCGCGCCGAGCAGTTGGGCGTAGAAGCCGGCCAGTTCGATGGGCTCGGCACAGTCCAGGACGAGCACGCTCGTTTTCTCGACAGTCATGTCCCTGCGGGTACCCCCGCCCGGCCGCCGCACGCCGCAGGGGCGCCCCGGCGCGCCGACGGGATGAGGAATGCATGCCTCCGGTGGAGCCTCTAGGGTGCGGATCATGGCAGACAGCGCGGCGCGACCGGGCAGGCCGGGGGCCGGCGGGGAACCCGGCACCCCGAAGGGCTCCGACCCCGCGGACGCGGGCACGGGCGGGTCCGGAGCGGACGGCCCGGGGGCGTCGGGGGGCGGGGCGGACGGGTTCGGGGCGGGGGGATCCGGAGCGTCGGGGTCCGGAGTGAACGGGTCCGGGGCGTCGGGACCAGGCGGTTCCGGTTCGGACGAGGCTCCGGGTGCGCCGTCCGGTTCGGACCGGGCCGCGGGCGGTTCGGCGTCCGGTTCGGACGGGGCCGCGGGCGGTTCGGCGTCCGGCGCGGACGGGGACGGCCCGGCGTCCGGCGCGGACGGGGACGGCCCGGCGCCCGGCGCGGGAGGGGACGGCCCGGCTTCCGGTTCCGGCGGGACCCCGCAGGACGCGGCGTCCGGCTCCGTCCCTGACCCCCACCGGTGGAAGGCGCTCGCCGTCTGCCTCGTCGCGGGGTTCATGACGCTGCTGGACGTCTCCATCGTCAACGTCGCGCTGCCCTCGATCCGCGAAGGGCTCCACACCCCCGAGTCCGACCTCCAATGGGTGCTGTCCGGCTACGCCCTCGCCTTCGGCCTCTTCCTCGTCCCGGCCGGCCGACTGGGTGACGCGCGCGGGCGGCGGGTGGTCTTCATGGTCGGCCTCGCCCTGTTCACCCTGGCCTCGGCCGCCTGCGGCGCCGCCCAGTCGAGCCTCTGGCTGGTCGTCGCCCGACTGGTCCAGGGCGCGGCGGGCGCGCTGATCTCCCCGCAGATCTCCGCCCTCATCCAGCAGATGTTCTCCGGCCGGGAACGCGGCCGGGCGTTCGGCATGTTCGGCACCGTCGTCGGCATCTCCACCGCCGTCGGCCCGCTCCTCGGCGGCCTGCTCATCCAGGTCGCGGGCGCGGCGGAAGGCTGGCGCTGGGTGTTCTACGTCAACCTGCCGCTCGGCATCGTCTGCCTGCTGCTGGCCCGCAAACTGCTGCCGGACACCCCGTCGGCGGGCCGCGTCCGGCCGCGCGACCTCGATCCCTTCGGCGTCCTGCTGCTGGGCGCGGGCGTACTGGCGCTGCTGCTGCCGTTCGTCCAGTCCCAGCAGTGGCCGGGCACCCGGAAGTGGCTGCTCCTGCCGGTCGCCGCGGTGCTGCTGGTCGCCTTCGTCCTGTGGGAGCGCCGCTGCACCGGGGGACGGGTGCAGCCGCTGCTGGACCTCTCGCTGTTCCGGCTGCACTCGTACGTGCTCGGGTGCCTGCTCATCCTGCTCTACTTCGCCGGGTTCACCTCGATCTTCTTCGTCACCACCCTCTACCTCCAGTCCGGCGAGGAGTACAGCGCGCTGCAGGCGGGCCTCGCCATCACCCCGTTCGCCCTCGGCTCCGGCGCGGCGGCCGGGCTGGGCGGCAAACTCGTGGGGCGGTTCGGCCGGCCGCTGGTCGTCGTCGGACTCGCCATGGTGGCCGTGGGACTGGCCGGTACCGCCTTCGCCGTGCACCAGGTGCCCGGCCACAACGCGGGCTGGGCGATGGCGGCGCCGCTGCTGCTGGCCGGGATCGGCAGCGGCCTGGTCATCGCGCCCAACCAGACGCTCACCCTGGCCGACGTGCCGGTCGCGCACGGCGGCGCGGCCGGCGGCACTCTGCAGACCGGCCAGCGCGTCGGCTCGGCCATCGGTATCGCCGCCGTCGGATCGGTCTTCTTCGCCCAGGTCGGCCCGGAGGGCTGGTCCACCGGGTACGACCACGGGCTCATCGTCTCGGTCGCCTTCGTCGTCGCCTCCCTCCTGGTGGCGGTCGCGGACGTGATCACGGGACGCCGGGGCAGAAGGCGTACGGCGGACGGAACGGGCACGCCCGGGACCACGACCAGCGGGAGGAGCACGACATGACGGACGACGACGCCAACCGGCGGAGCGAAGGCGAAGGCGAGGGCGGCGGCGTAAGCGCGGACGGCGGCCGGGAGGGCAACGCCTCGTACGGCCACAAGCCGTTCAAGCGGTCCCGCAGCCACTTCGCCGACCGCGTCACCGCCGACGGCCGCGACGGGTGGCCGGTCGCAGCCAGCCGCTACCGCCTCGCCGTCAGCCGCGCCTGCCCCTGGGCGAGCCGCGCGCTGGTCTCCCGCCGTCTCCTCGGCCTGGAGGAGGCCCTGCCGGTGGCCGTCGCCGACCCGATCCAGGACGAGCGCAGCTGGCGCTTCACCCTCGACGAGGGCGGCCGGGACCCGGTGCTCGGCATCCGCTACCTCAGCGAGGCGTACGACGCGCGGGAGACCGGCTATCCGGGCGGCGTCAGCGTCCCCGCGGTGATCGACGTGGCGTCCGGCGTCCTCGTCACCAACGACTACCAGCAGCTCACCCTCGACCTCGCCACCGAGTGGACCGCATTGCACCGCCCCGGCGCTCCCGACCTCTACCCCGAGCGGCTCCGGGACGAGATCGACGAGGTGATGGAGGGCATCTACCGGGACGTCAACAACGGGGTCTACCGGGCCGGGTTCGCGGACACCCAGGAGACGTACGAGGCCGCCTTCCGCGCCCTGTTCGCGCGCCTCGACCAGCTCTCCGCCCGGCTCGCCGACCGCCGCTACCTCGTCGGGGACACCCTGACCGAAGCCGACATCCGGCTCTTCACCACGCTCGTACGCTTCGACGCCGTCTACCACGGCCACTTCAAGTGCAACCGGAACAAGCTCACCGAGGACCCGGTGCTGTGGGCGTACGCCCGCGACCTTTACCAGACCCCGGGGTTCGGCGACACGGTCGACTTCGACCACATCAAGCGGCACTACTACCAGGTCCACACCGGCATCAACCCGACCGGCATCGTCCCCCTCGGCCCCGACCTCTCCGGCTGGCTCACCCCGCACCACCGCGAGCAACTCGGCGGACGGCCCTTCGGGGACGGCACCCCGCCCGGCCCGGTCCCGGACGCCGAACGGATCCCGCCCGGCCACCGGCCGTGACCGTCCAGCCTTGTTGGTGCGCCGACCGTTCCCGCTAGGTGACCCGCGGCGGCGGGGGCGGGTTGCCGGAGGCCAGCGGGGACCGGGCCAGTTGCACGCAGCCGACCGCGATCAGCCCGACCGCCACCGCCTCCGGCACCAGCCACCAGCCGGTGCGCAGGTGCTCGCCGAAGAGCGTGACGCCGTACAGGATGCTGATCAGCGCGTCGCCGAGGGTCAGCATCGGCTGGACGGCGACCAGACTCCCCGCCTGCAACGCGTTCTGCAGCAGGAACAGCGCGCCGACGCCCGCCGCCGCGGTCCCGTACAGCTGCCAGGCGGTGAAGAGCTGGGCGATCCCGCCGTCGCCCTCCAGCCGGGCCATCGCGTCCTTCATCAGCGCGGCCGTGAGCGCGTAACCGCAGGCGGCCGCCAGCCCGAGCAGCGCCGCCCGCGGATCGCGCCGGGTGCTCAGCGCCGCGCCGATCAGCACCGCCTCGAAGAGCGCGGTGGCCAGCAGCGCGGGGATCCAGGCCGTGCCGGACACGGTGTCGTGTCCGCCCTCCGGTGCGGCCGACGCCATGCCGAGGGCCAGCCCGCAGGTCACCATGGCCACCGCGAACCAGATGGGGCGCGGCACCCGCGCGTGCATCACGAACCCCGCCAGCAGCAGCGTCGCGGGCAGCTCGATGACGAAGATCGGCTGGACCACCGCGATCGGCCCGGTGGCCAGCGCCACCGCCTGGCAGACCGCCGCCACGATCACCAGACCGATGCCCGCGATCCACACCCGTTGACGCAGCAGATGCCCGAACAGGGACAGCCGCATCGACGCGGAATCGGGCACGGAACTCGCCGCGCGTCGCTGCAGAACCGATGCGGCGCCGTTGCTGAGCGCGGTCAGGACGGCGAACAGGACACTGATCACCCGCACATCATGGGGGGCGACCGTGTCCGGAACGGGGGAGGACGCCACCGCCGGGAATGTCGGATCCGTCCCTCGGGTGGTCGATGCCGCACCCGGCCCGGCATCGGCGCCGGGCTCTTCGGGCGGGCCCGGTGGAACGCCGGGGGAGTGGGCGCCCCGCGGCGTAGCGTGCTGCCCATGGCAGCAGCGAAGAAGACACCGCCCCACACGCGCGCCTCCGGGGCAGCCCACCCCGCCGTCCTGTCGGCGCGGGAGCTCAACCGGGCCACGCTCGACCGCCAACTGCTGCTGCGCCGATCCACACTGACGGCCGAGCGGGCCGTCGCGCACCTGGTCGGGCTACAGGCGCAGAACACCCGGCCCCCGTACTTCCAGCTCTTCGCGCGGCTCGCCGGATTCGCCCCCTCGGACCTCTCCGCGCTGATGGAGTCCCGTGCGGTGGTCCGGACCGTCACCCTCCGGTCCACCCTCCACACCCACACCGCGGAGGACGCCCTCACCCTGCGGCCCCTGGTGCAGCCCGCCCGCGAACGCGAGCTGCATCTCTTCCGCAAGGGGCTCGTCGGGGTGGACACCGCCCGGCTGGCCCGGATCGCCCAGGAGCTCGTGGAGGAACGTCCGCGTACGGTGAGGGAGTTGAGGCAGGCTCTGCTCGAAGAGTGGCCCGGAGCCGACCCGCTCGCGCTCACCGTGGCGGCCCGCTGCCTGCTGCCGCTCGTCCAGGTGACCCCACGCGGGCTGTGGGACCGCAGTGGTCAGGTCGCGCTGACCACCGCCGGGCACTGGCTCGGCCGCACCGCGCCCGCCCCGCTCTCCCCGGACGCGCTGGTGCTGCGCTACCTCGCCGCGTTCGGGCCCGCCTCCGTACGGGACCTGCAGACCTGGGCCGGGCTGACCATGATGCGCGAGGTGTTCGACCGGCTGCGGCCGCGGCTGCTCACCTTCAGGGACGAGAACGGCACCGAACTCTTCGACCTGCCCGACGCACCCCGCCCCGGCCCCGACGTCCCCGCCCCGCCGCGCTTCCTGCCGGAGTTCGACAACGTGCTGCTCGGCCACGCCGACCGCACGCGGGTGATCCCGGCCGTCCACCACGGCCGCAACGGCAAGGGCAACCAGGCGTACGGCACCGTACTGGTGGACGGCTTCCTCGCCGCCGTGTGGCGGTTGGAACGGGGCAAGGGGCGCGGCGGAGCCGCCGTCGTGACCGTGCAGCCGTTCGAGCCGCTCCGGCCGGCGGACCGGGACGCGGTGACGGCGGAGGCGGCGCACTTGCTGGACGTGATGACGGACGCGGACGAGCACGACGTCCGGTTCGGGCACGTGGTCGACTTCGACGGTTAGCGAAAGGATCCGCGTGAGTGGAATCGGCCGGTGGCTACGCCTGCTCTTCCGTCCAGAGTGCACCGGTGAAGTGACCTTTCGTCCACTGCACCTGCGTCGGCCGAAAGCCGGTTCCTTCGCGAAAGTACTGTTCTACCACCGAGCGAATGACAGGCAGTGGCAGCACGCTGGTGCGATCGAAGAAGGTTGGGCATCCTGGTTCGGAGACCACTTCGGGGTCGACATCCGGTGGGGATGGATTCAGGGGCACCCAGGCGCTGTAGGCTACATCGTGGCCGAATTCCGCAGAAATATGGCGAGCAAGCGGTCCGTCGCAGTACCAGATCAACCCCCCGTACCCTGACGTAGGGTCAATTCCGATCGTAAGAACATTGTCTGGCGCCGAATCCCTGGCTGTGTCGAAAATGACATCGTCGACGACCTGAAAAACCGCAACGGCGTCGAGCCTGTCGCGTTCGGCAAAGAATGCGTCGAGATATGTGCGGACTTCGCTTTCCCGTCTCAGGATCAGCGGCTTCTGTTCCAGAACCTTGATAGCCATTAAGGTCTCGCTCCTCATGGGATGTGCCGTCAGGTGCGGTCCCCCGGCGGTCGGATTCCGGGCGTACCGTGGCCCGGAAGCGCAGCGCCAGGATCGTAGTTGACGAAGAGGTTGGGGCACCGGCATCCGCAACCACCCGCCGGTCACAGGCCCGTACGGGCTGGGTGGAGCCGGGTGTCATCGCTGAGGTCGAACACGGCCCAGGCGGTGAAGGGTTGCCTGGACTCTGCCGTAAGCGTGGGCGAATGAAGATCAGGACCGGGCATCCAGACCGTCGAGCGGGCGTACGAGATCCATGCGGAGCGTCGTGCCGGCCACCTCGACATGACCCGGCCGCCCGCGGCGCCGACCTGGGTCAACTACAGCGCCCAGCCTCCGCCGCGTCCGGTACGACCCAGCACGGCGCGGAAACGCTCCCGTCCCGCCGTCACGCTGGCCTCCCATAGGCCGGCGGCGTCACCGGACGCCGAGCAGGACTGGAGCCGCTGCTCCTCGGCGCCGAAGCCTGCCCCCGTGAGGTTCTGGTCCAGCATCCCCATCGCGGTGAGCGCCACGTGGCCGCAAGCCACTGCGTCACGGGCATCCCCGGTGTCGTTGGCCGACAGCGCGTGCCGCAGGACGAGGGCACCGAAGAAGGCGTACGTGTCAGCGACGTCGGTGATCCCCTCGTCGCTCGGCTGAAGTTCGGGGAAGCGCTCCAGCACGCCCACTCGCTCAGCGTCGGCCAGCGGCTGGCCGGTATGCCAGAGGTCGCCTACGGACCGCACGCAGAAATCCAGGTCGGCCTCCCGCCCGGGCGCCCCCGCCCGCAGGCCTGTGAACAGCGGCACCATGCGCTCTGCGCAGGCTGCGACGTACAGACGGATCACCTCGCCGCCACTGTTGCGCAGTGTCTCCGCGACAGCCCTCTCCACCAGCGTTTGCATTCGCCACCCGCTTTTTCCGTCAGCCCGCAACGGGCCTGCTTCGATCGTGCGCTTGCCCACGTGCGTGCCACCCCTTTGACCCAGACATCGTCGCACTACCCTGGCTGAGCGGCCTCCGCTCCCGGTGCGGACATCAACGAAAGCCGGATGTGCTGGTCTCGCCCTGCGGGCCTTCTCCGCGGATGATGCGCACGACGCTTCAGACCCGACTCCCGTCAGCGTCGATTCCGGTGGCCGAGGCGCGGGTTCGTGTGCCCAGGGCACCGGCCTCCTGCCAGTGGGGCTGCGGCTGGAAGTGCGACTGATGTGCCGGGGCCTGCCGGGCACGGCTCAGGGCAGCAGCCCCGCGCGGCGGGCCGCGACCACCGCCTCCAGCCGGGTGTGCGCGCCCAGCTTCCGCATCGCCGCGCGCAGGTACCCCTTCACCGTCTCCGGGCGCAGCCCCAACTGCCCGGCGGCCGACGCGTTGGTGGCGCCGGCCGCCACGCACGCGATCACGTCCACCTCGCGGGGCGCGAGCCGTACCCGGCGGTCCTGCCGGACCGGCGCGCCCGAGGCCGAGGCGAGCCGCCCGCACACCGCCAGAAGCTCGGCCCGCAGCCCCGGGTCCGACACCCGGGGAGCCAGCGCCCGCAGCGCGAGGTGCGCCTCGCGCACGTCCTCCCAGGCGCCGGGGGCCACCTCCGGCGCGGTCACCCGCTCGCGGGCCGACAACAGCAGCTCCCGCACCCGGTCGCGCACCGCGAGCGCCTGCTCCACGTCCCTGGCCGCCGCCGTCGCGGCGTCGAAGGCACGGTCGCCCAGCGTCAGTGGCTCACGCAGCGCCCCGTACAGCACACCCTGCACCTGACGCCCCACCACCACCGGCACCGCGAGCACCGAGCGCAGGCCCTCGGCCGCGACCGCGGTGTCGTACTCGTGGCTGATGTGGCGGGCGGAGGCGTAGTCGGTGACCGCGCAGGGCCGGGACAGCGCGATGGACTTCCCTCCGAGACCGCTTCCGGCCGAGACGACCAGCCCGCGCAGTGCACCGGTACGGGCCCCGCTCAACTCGGCGATCGTCGCGTGCCGGGGATCGGACAGCAGCCCCCCGAACACCACGGGGAGGCCGCTGGTACGGCGCAGCCGCAGCAGCGCGGACTGCATCTCGCCCGCCTCGGCCGCTTCCGCCACGGTGAACGCCCTCCCCACCCGGTCCACGAGCCTCCCCCGTGCGGGGGAGGCGTACCCCCCGTTCGGGGGTGGTGAGACCGGGGTCACTGTTTACATGATGTTAAACGACCGGGACCGGTCCGCAATGAGGAGGGCACATGTCGGCGACGAGCGCGACGGAGACGTTCCGGGCCGCCCGGGACTTCCTGCTGGAACACCGCGAGGACTACGGGACGGCGTACGAGGGGTTCCGCTGGCCGCGCCCCGCGCACTTCAACTGGGCCCTCGACTGGTTCGACGTGATCGCGCGGGACAACGACCGCGTCGCGCTGCACATCGTGGAGGAGGACGGCGGGCGCACCGAGATCTCCTTCGCGGAGATGAGCACCCGCTCCCACCGCGCCGCCAACTGGCTCGCCGCGCAGGGCGTCCGCGAGGGCGACCGCATCCTGGTGATGCTGGGCAACCAGGCCGAGCTGTGGGAGACGGCACTCGCGGCCATGAAGCTGCGTGCGGTCCTCATCCCCTGCACCCCGCTGCTCGGCCCCCTCGACCTGCGCGACCGGGTGGAGCGCGGCCGGGTGCGGCACGTCCTGGTGCGCTCCGACGGCACCGCCAAGTTCGACGCGGTCCCCGGCGACTACACCCGGATCGCGGTCGGCGAACCGGTCGAAGGCTGGCTGGACTACGCCGACGCCGCGACCGCCGCCGACACCTTCGCGCCGGACCGGGAGACCGACGCGGACGAACCGCTGATGCTCTACTTCACCTCCGGCACGACCGCCAGCCCCAAGCTGGTCGAGCACACCCATGTGTCGTACCCCGTGGGCCACTTGGCGACGATGTACTGGATCGGCCTCAAGCCCGGCGACGTCCACCTGAACATCTCCTCGCCCGGCTGGGCGAAGCACGCCTGGTCCAACCTCTTCGCGCCGTGGAACGCCGAGGCCACCGTCTTCATCTTCAACTACGAGCGGTTCGACGCGGCCCGGCTGATGGCGGAGATGGACCGCTCCGGCATCACCAGCTTCTGCGCCCCGCCGACGGTGTGGCGCATGCTGATCCAGGCCGACATCTCGACGCTGAAGACCCCACCGCGCGAGGTCGTCGCGGCGGGCGAGCCGCTGAACCCCGAGGTCATCGAGACCGTGCGGCGCGCCTGGGGCGTCACCGTCCGGGACGGCTTCGGGCAGACGGAGACCGCCGTCCAGGTCGCCAACTCGCCCGGCCAGTTGCTGAAGGCCGGCTCGATGGGCCGTCCCACGCCGGGATACCAGGTCGTCCTGCTCGACCCGGTGTCCGGTGAACCCGGCGTCCGCGAGGGCGAGATCGCCCTCGACCTGACCGACGCCCCGGCCGGTCTGATGACCGGCTACCACGGCGACCCGGAGCGCACCGCCGAGGCGATGGCGGGCGGGTACTACCGCACCGGCGACATCGGCGCGCGGGACGACGACGGCTACCTCACCTACGTGGGCCGCAGCGACGACGTCTTCAAGTCCTCCGACTACAAGATCTCCCCGTTCGAGCTGGAGAGCGCGCTGCTGGAGCACGAGGCGGTCGCCGAGGCCGCGGTGGTCCCCTCGCCGGACCCGGTGCGGCTGTCGGTGCCGAAGGCGTACATCGTGCTGGCCAAGGGCTGGGAGCCCGGCCCGGACACCGCGAAGGCCCTCTTCGAGCACTCCCGTGCCGTGCTCGCGCCCTACAAGCGGCTCCGGGTGCTGGAGTTCGCCGAACTGCCGAAGACGATCTCCGGCAAGATCCGCCGCATCGAACTGCGCGAGCGGACCCTGCGGGGGGCAGAGGCAGGGGTAGGGGCAGGGGAAGGGGCCGAGTACCGCGAGGCGGACCTGCGCTGAGCGACGGTCCGCCCGTCCGCCCCGCGTGTCCGGGTGGGGGGCGGACCCGGCCGCCGTACGCCCGCGGGGCGCGGCGGCCCCCGAAGAGCGAGTCGTCGTGCCCACACCGTGAAGGGGACTGTGATGAGCCAACCATCGTACGCGCACGGCACCGGAACCACCCCGCTGCTGGGCGACACCATCGGGCGCAACCTCGACCGGGCGGTCGAGGCCCACGCGGACCGCGAGGCGTTGGTGGACGTCGCCTCCGGACGGCGCTGGACCTATGCCGAGTTCGGCGCGGACGTGGCCGAGTTGGCGCGGGCCCTGATGGCGGCCGGTGTCGCACGGGGCGACCGGGTCGGCATCTGGGCGGTCAACTGCCCGGAATGGGTCCTGGTGCAGTACGCCACCGCCCGCATCGGCGCGATCATGGTCAACATCAACCCGGCTTACCGCGCCCACGAGCTGGAGTTCGTGCTCGGGCAGGCCGGCATCACGATGCTGATCTCGTCCCTCGCCCACCGCACCAGCGACTACCGCGCCCTGGTGGAGCAGGTGCGCGGCCGCTGCCCCGCCCTGCGCTCCGTGCACTACATCGGCGACCGGAGCTGGGACGAACTCGTCGCGGGGGCCGGGGCGGTGACCGGGGACCGGCTCGCGTCCCGCGAGGCCGAGCTCTCCTGCGACGACCCGATCAACATCCAGTACACCTCGGGGACGACGGGCTTCCCCAAGGGGGCGACCCTCTCCCACCACAACATCCTCAACAACGGCTATTTCGTGGGCGAGACGATCGCCTACACCGAGCAGGACCGGGTCTGCGTCCCCGTCCCCTTCTACCACTGCTTCGGCATGGTGATGGGCAACCTCGCCATCACCTCGCACGGCGGCTGCATCGTGATCCCCGCCCCCGCGTTCGACCCGGTCGCCACCCTGACCGCCGTCCAGCAGGAGCGCTGCACCTCGCTCTACGGGGTGCCGACGATGTTCATCGCCGAGCTCGACCACCCCGACTTCGCCGGCTTCGACCTGTCCACCCTGCGCACCGGGATCATGGCCGGGTCGCCGTGCCCGGTCGAGGTGATGAAGCGGGTGGTCGCCGAGATGCACATGGCCGAGGTGTCGATCTGCTACGGCATGACGGAGACCTCGCCCGTGTCCGTCCAGACCCGCCGCGACGACGACCTGGAGCGGCGCACCGGCACGGTGGGCCGGGCCCTGCCGCACATCGAGGTGAAGGTGGTCGACCCGCTGACCGGGGTGACGCTGGAGAGGGGCGAGCCCGGCGAACTGTGCACCCGCGGCTACAGCGTGATGCTCGGATACTGGGAGCAGCCCGACCGCACCGCCGAGGTCGTCGACGCCGGCCGCTGGATGCACACCGGCGACCTGGCGGTGATGCGCGAGGACGGTTACGTCCAGATCGTCGGCCGCATCAAGGACATGATCATCCGGGGTGGGGAGAACATCTACCCGCGCGAGATCGAGGAGTTCCTTTACACCCACCCGAAGATCGCGGACGTCCAGGTCGTCGGAGTCCCCGACGCCCGGTACGGCGAGGAGATCCTCGCCTGCGTCATTCCCCGTGACCCCGCCGACCCGCCGACCCTGGACGAGCTCACCGCCTTCTGCCGCGACCGCCTCGCCCACTACAAGACCCCGCGCCGGCTCCAGGTGCTGGAGACCTTCCCGATGACGGTGAGCGGCAAGGTCCGGAAGGTGGAACTGCGCGAGACCTACGGGGGGTGAGGGGCGCGGATGCGTGAAGGGCGCGCGACCTGCGGTCGTGCGCCCTTGACGCTCCGGGGGCGGCGCCCCGGGGACGAACTCGAATCGCGCCCCGAAGTGATCTTCGGGCTTTCACGGCCGGTCTCCGACGCTGATCCGGAGGCCCGGACAAGGAATCGTCGCCCACGGAACAGCTTTGACGACCACCGTTGAGCGGCGACGGGTACCGGTTCCACCGAAGCGGCGTGGTGGCACACGATGCGTCACGCCGGCGGGGCGCCTGTGGCGGGCGGTGGACGCCCGCAGCCCGGGGTTCGGCCCCCTCGTACGCGACGGATCTCGACGTGCGGGTCCGTCGTCACCCGTACGCGACACACCGGCGATTCGTGATCCGGGCGGTCGGCCGTTCGTGGTGCACACGATCCGTGCCCCATCCCGACGCGGGACTCCGACGACGACGCACGCGCGCCGGTGGTACCGAGGTGGACTGCCCGGTGCAACAGCCGCAGTGCTCAACCACCCGGTACGACACGGAAGCCCGTTTGCTCCACTGGCGCCTTTTCTAACGAAAATTCCGTTCCGTCCACCTTTCTTGTCCAATCCATGGACGGTCATAAGGGATGCGTTGACGCCCTCAAAGTGATTCGTATACTGAGCGAGCCCATTCGGGCAGTTTTAGTGGACGTGGCGGGATGGGTGGTTCCTGATGGGCTCGGAGCGGGGCGGCGACTTCAGTCGGCGGAGGATGCTGCGTTTCGCAGGAGCGGGGATGGGGCTGCTCGCCGCGTCGGGCGTACTGGCGGCGTGTGCGCCGCAGCGTCCCGCGTCCGGCGAGGGCACCTCCGGAGCGGGTTCCGCCGAGGCGCGCGGCACCGATGCCGTGATCGACCGGCTCACGCTCGCCCTGCCCTCCTCGATATCCACCCTCGACGTGGGGCGCGAATCGGGGGTGCTCAACTACCTGGTCGCCGTCCTCGCCCAGGAGTCGCTGCTGTCCGTCAGCCCGTCGGGTGAGCTGGGGCCGGGGCTCGCCGCCTCCTGGAAGCAGCCCGACGCGCGGACGTACGTCTACACCCTGCGCAAGGGGGTCGTGTTCTCGGACGGCACCCCGCTCACCGCCGACGACGTGGTCGCCTCCATCGACGCGGTGCGCGACCCCGATTCCGGCTCGTCCCTCTCCTACGCCTACGCCGGTGTCGAATCGGTGAAGGCGACCGGCGACGAAGAGGTGACCATCCGGCTCTCGGCGCCCGACGCGATGTTCCTGTGGACCACGACCGCCGGGGGCCTCCTCGTCTCCAGCCGGGCCTTCCTCGCCAGGAACAAGGGGAAGGTCGGGACGTCGCGGACCCTGCTGCTGGGAACCGGCCCCTACCGGGTCACCGGCTTCGCCGCCGACGACCATGTGCTGCTGGAACGCAACGACGCCTGGTGGGGGGAGAAGCCCGCGGTGCGGAGCCTCAAGCTCTCCTTCGTGCCCGACGCCGGCACCCGGCTCGTGGCCATGAAGTCCAAGGCCGTGGACGGCGCCCTCAACCTCGCCTCGGACGAGGCCCGCACCTGGGAGTCGGCCGCCCGCGTCACCTACACCGGCGACCGGTCCGTCGTCTCCCTGGCCTTCGACACCGCACGCGCCCCCTTCGACGACCCGCACGTACGACGGGCGTTCGCCCACGCCGCCGACCGCGCGGGCATGGTCGACGGCATCCTGCACGGCAAGGCGGAAGTCGCCGACGCCCTGCCGTCCCCGGAGATGTGGGGGGACCTCCTCCCCGCGTCCGAGGTGCGCAGCGGATACGACGCGCTCCCCGCGCTCCCCTTCGACCTGGACGCGGCGCGCGCGGAGCTGTCCAAGTCCGCCTCGAGGAACGGTTTCACGGCGGAACTCCACTACCCGGGCAGCGGACCGCAGCTCGGCAAGGCGGCGCTCGCGCTCGCCGCCTCGCTGAAGAAGATCGGCATCACGCTGAACGTCAAGGAGATCACCCTGGAGCAGTGGGTGGCCGAGCTCGGCTCCGGCAAGCAGCCGCTCCAGTTCCTGTGGTACTTCCCCGTCACCGGCGACCCGGCCGAGCTCGCCGACCCGTATCTCAACGCGGCGGCGACCGCGACGAACATCGCGCACTACGACGACGCCACCGTCAACTCCGCGCTCTACACGGCGAAGAAGTCCACCGACCCCGCCGAACGCGGCCGGCTGCTCATGAAGACCGTCACGGAGGCGGCGGCCGACCTGCCCTACCTCCCGCTCTGGTGGGCCCGGACAGCGACCGCCCTGTCGAAGGAGTACGTCCTGCTCGAACAGGGGCCGTACGCGTTCATCGGCCCCTGGGCCACCCGCATCCGCAAGGCCGCCTGACACCCGCCGGGCACGGGCGCCGGGCACACCTGTCGGGCGGCGGGCCCGCCGCCCGTACCGGCCGCCACCGCCACCGCACCACCACGATCGGAGACCCATGACCGCCACCGTCGCGCCCCCGCAACGGCCCGCCGCATGCGCCGTGCTGCGGACCCGCGAGGCCATGCTGCGGCTGACGCATCCGGTGGAGGCCCGCATCAGTCCCGACGGGCGTACGGTCGCGGTCACCGCCGCCGGTCCTGAGCGGACCGGCCTCGTCCTGGCCCCCGTGCCGGAGCACCTGTGCGGTGCCACGACGGCTGGGCCGGACCGGGACGAGCCCCGGCGGGGCCTGCCCGACGACAGTGACGGGGCAGCCCGGCACAGCCCCCGCTGGCTGCCGGACTCCCGCACGCTGCTGCACGTGGTCGAGCCGGCCGGGGCCGGGCACCCGGTGCTCGCCGCCCTCGACATCCGGACCGGGGACGTCCGCACGGTCGCCGTCGCACCCGGTGCGGTGGAGGAACTCCTCGTTTCCGACGACGGACTGCGGGCGCTGCTGCTGTGCGCGGAGGACGGAGCGGAGCGCGACGGGATGAACCTCGGGCTGCCGGTGCGCCTCGGCGAGTCCCCGTCCCCGGAGCGGTTCGCCGCCGGTCGCGGCCGGCGGTCGGTGTGGACCGTCGACTTGGCGGACGGCACGCTCCGCGCGGCGGGACCCGCCGGTCCGACCGTCTGGAACGTCGCCTGGCGAGGCGGGGACACGGCCGTAGCCACCGTCTCCGACGACCCGCTGCCCGCCGGTTACTACGACGCCCGGTTCGTCGCCCTCGACCTCGCGGCCCGTACCGCGCGCACCCTCTACACGCCGGACGGTCAACTGGCCGCTCCCGCGCTCTCGGCGGACGGCCGGTTCGCGGCGGTCTGCGAGGGCATCTCCATCGTGGCCGGCCGGCCCGTGCTGGTGGACCTGACCACCGGCGACACCCGGACGTGCGCGGACGTCGAGGACGCCACCTGGCTCGGGTTCGACGATTCGGCCGCGCCCGGCACCCTCTGGTACGCCGGCTGGGACGGCACCGGATCGCGGGTCGGCCGCGCCGGGACGCGGCTGTGGTCGGACGCGGTGACGCTGCTCGGGGCGGGGTTCCAGCCCACGCTGTCGCTCGACGCGCCGGGCGGCCTCGCCGCGACGGTGCTGGACGCGCCGGGCCGCGCCCCCGAGGCGGTCGTGGCCCCTACCGAAGGGCCGGACGCCTGGAACTGGACCCCGGTCACCTCGCTGAACGCGGACGCACCCGCCTGGCCGACGCGGACCACGGAGACCGTCTGGCACTCCGCCGACGGCCGCCCGATCCACGGCCTGCTGCTCCACCCCACGGACGGCGCCACCCCCTCCGGCAACACCGCCCCCCTCGGAAACACCGCGCCCAACGCCACCCCTTCGGGCAACGCCGCCGCTCACGTCGCACCCGTACCCCGGCCGCTCGCCGTGCTCGTGCACGGCGGGCCCGCCTGGCTCTGGTCGTCCTCGTACGCGCCCGGGGACGTACTGGGGCTCGCCCCCGCGCTGGCCGCCGCCGGGTACCTCGTCCTGCTGCCCAACCCCCGCGGCAGCACCGGCCGGGGCAGGGAGTACGCGCGGGCCGTCGTCGGGGACGTCGGCAGCGGCGACCTGGACGACGTGCTCTCGGGCGTCCGCCACCTCGTCGGGCTGGGCCTCGCCGACCCGGCGCGCACCGCGGTGCTCGGCCACAGCTACGGCGGACACCTTGCCGCGCTCGCCGCCGCGCGGACCGACGTGTTCGCCGCCGCCGTGGTGGCGTCCGCGCCCACCGACTGGCTCAGCTTCACCCACACCAGCAACATCGGCGGCGGCTACGACCGCACCTACCGCATCGGCGATCCCGCCGCCGGGCCCGCCGGACTGCTGCCGCGGTCCGCCGTGTTCGCCCGGGGCGGCAGCGGCACCCCGACCCTGCTCGTGCACGGCGCGGAGGACCGGGTCACCCCGGTCGGTCAGGCCCACGAACTCCATCGCTCGTTGCTGCGGGCGGGCCGGGCCCCCTCGGAACTGCTGGTGTACCCCGGCGAGGGCCACGAGTTCACCGACCCCGGCCACCTCCTCGACGTCGCCACGCGTGTCGAGGCATGGCTGCACACCCACCTGGACCCGGCCGCCGCCGCACGGCCGGCCGCCTGCGGGTCCCTCCCAGCCGCCGCACCGGGCGGGCGGTCCCCCGCCGCCCAACCCGGTGCGGCTTCCCCGGCCGTGCCGGAGGACGACTTCCCCCGGTCGCACTCCGGCACGGCCACCCCCGCATCCGGCACGGATACCGCCTCGCCCCGGACGCCACGTGCCGCGTCCCGTCCGACGGATGCCCCCTCCGGCACACCCGGTACGGCGTCCGCGGACGCACGGACCGCACCCGCCCCCTCCGCGGAGGAGCACCGATGACCACCCCCACCCGGTTCGCCGCCCGCCTGCGCGCGACGCTGCCCCTCGGCTTCGTGCTGCGCCGGCTCGGCGGAACGGCGGCCCTGCTGGTCGTCCTCTCGGTGGCCGTCTTCGCCCTGCTCCAGGCCGCCCCCGGCGACCCCGCGCAGACCCTGCTCGGTCCGCGCAGCGCGACCCCCGAGGCGCTGGCCGCCGTGCGCGCCCGCCACCATCTCGACAGCCCGCTGGCCGCGCAGTACTGGTACTGGCTCAGCGACGCCGTACGGCTCGACCTCGGCACCTCCATCCGCACCGGCGAGAGCGTCTCCGCCGCCATCGGCGGACGGCTGGCGCTCACCGCCCAACTCGTCGGGCTCGGCCTGGCCGTCGCCCTGTTCCTCGGCATCCCGCTCGGCGTCCTCGCCGGAGTCCGCAGCCGGCGTCCGGTGGACCGGGCGGTGCAGAGCCTGGGCGTGGTGGCGCTCTCCACCCCGGTGTTCGCCGGCGGTCTGCTGCTCATCTACGTGTTCTCGCTGATGCTCGGCTGGTTCCCCGCCTACGGCCCCGGCGAAGGGAGCGGCACGGACCGGCTGGCACATCTGGTGCTTCCCGCCGTCGCCCTGGGGCTGGCCGTCATGGCGGTCCTGCTCAAACTGACCCGCACCGCCGTCGTACGGGAACTGGAGCGCGAGCACGTCACGTTCGCTCGCGCCCGCGGCGTACGGGAACGGGACATCCTGCTCCACTACGTCCTGCGGGGCACGCTGGTCCCGGTCCTGACCGGGGTGAGCCTCGTCGTGGCCTTCCTGCTCGCGGGCACCGTCATGGTGGAACAGGTCTTCGCGCTGCCCGGCCTGGGATCACTGCTCGTGGAGGCGGTGACCTTCCGGGACCTGCCGGTGGTCCAGGCGGAGGCGCTGCTGCTCGCCGCTCTGGTCTGCGTCGCCACCCTCGCCACCGACCTGCTGCTCCCGCTGCTGGACCCCCGGCTGACCGACGCCCCGCCGCCGAAGGCGCCGCGCCCCGGAGCGCCCGCTTCACCGCAGGACCTCACCGGCGACTCCGCGCCGATTCCGTCCGTACAGGGACTCTCCGGGCAGGGCCTCTCCGCGCAGGGGCCCTCCGCCGTCCCGGCGTCCGCCGCCGTCCATGAGGAGGGCCGATGAGCTCCCGCAGACACATCCTCCGCGGGCTTTCGCCCCTGACCGTGGGCAGCGGAGCCGTGGTGGCGCTGTTGGCGCTGGCCGCCGTCGCCGGGCAGTGGGCGATACCGGCCTGGGCCGATCAGGACCTCGCCACCGGGGTCTCCATGCCGGGCGGCGGACACCCGCTCGGCACCGACGAACTGGGCCGCGACGTCCTCAGCCTGGTCGTCGCGGGGGCGCGTTCCACCCTCGTCGGCGCCGCCCTGGTGGCGGTCGGATCGATGGTCATCGGCAATGTGCTGGGCCTGTGGGCCGGGTACCGGGGCGGTCCGGTCGACGTGCTCGTGCGGCGCTGGGCGGATCTGCTGCTGGCGCTCCCCGCTCTGCTCGTCACCCTCGTGGTCGCCGGGATCGGCGGCGGCGGATACGCGCTCGCCGTCGGGGTGCTGGTGGTCCTCACCTCGCCGGCCGACATCCGGCTGGTCAGGTCCGCGGTGCGGGAACAACGGCACCGCGCCTACGTCGAGGCCGCCGAGACGCTCGGACTGTCCCCGTTCACCGTGATGACCCGGCACATCTGGCCCAACGTGCTGCCGGTCGCCCTCGCCAACGCCCTGCTCAACTTCGCCGGGGCGATCGTGGCGCTGAGCTCCCTGTCGTTCCTCGGGCTGGGCGTACCGCCCGGCGCTCCCGACTGGGGACGGATGCTCGCCGAGAACCGCACCCTGCTCTACGACAACCCGTCCGCCGCGCTCGCCCCCGCCGTCCTGGTCATCGTCGCGGCCGTCGCCCTCAACCTCCTCGGCGACCGCATGTCCGAGGCCTTCTCCGACCGTGGGAGGTCATGATGTCCGCCGCCTCCGCGCCCGGCGCCGCGCCGGTGCCCGACGACCTCCTCCCGGCAGACGACCTGCTGGTCGTCGAGGACCTCAAGGTCGCCGCCACCGCCCACCGCGACGGTTCCGTGCCCATCGTCGACGGCGTGTCGCTCCGCGTCGGCCGGGGCGAATGCGTCGGCATCGTGGGGGAGTCGGGCAGCGGCAAGTCACTTGCGATGCGGGCCGTGGCCGGTCTGCTCCCGGCCGGCACCGCCGCCACCGGCGGCACGGTGCGGATCGCGGGCGAGGACGTGCTCGGACTCTCCTCGGCGGACCGGCACGCCCTGCGCGGTCGCCGCGTCACCCTGCTGATGCAGGACCCGTTCACCATG
The DNA here is from genome assembly GCF_947488945.1 of uncultured Streptomyces sp. Taxonomy (GTDB): domain Bacteria; phylum Actinomycetota; class Actinomycetes; order Streptomycetales; family Streptomycetaceae; genus Streptomyces. The sequence continues at coordinate 129,838 of NZ_CANLBS010000019.1, read as the reverse complement.
CTCCATCCGCAGCTGACCTGCGGTCGACAGATCGCCGACGGGCTGCGGGAGCGGCACGGCGCCCTGCGTGGCCGCCGTGGTGCGGCGGAGCGGCGCGCCGAGGTGGCGCGGCGACTGGCCGAGGTCGGTCTCGCCCCCGAGGTCGCCGACCGGTACCCGCACGAGCTGTCCGGTGGCATGCGCCAGCGGGTCGCGGCGGCCGCCGCGCTCGCGGGCGACCCCGAACTCCTCATCGCCGACGAGCCGACCACCGCACTCGACGCCGCCAACCAGCAGGCGGTGCTCGACCTGCTGCGCGGCCTCCAACGGGACCGCGGCATGGGGCTCGTGCTGATCAGCCACGACCTGCGGGTCGCCTTCTCCGCCTGCGACCGGGTCTACGTGCTCTACGCCGGTGCGGTACTCGAACACGGGCGTCCAGCCGAGCTGGAAGCGGCGCCCCGCCACCCCTACACGGCCGGGCTGCTGGCGTCGGAGCCGTCGGTGAGGACCCGGTTCGAGGAACTGCCGGCCCTGCCCGGGTCGGTCCCCGCGCCCGGGACCCGTACCGGAGGCTGCCTCTTCGCCGACCGGTGCGCGTACGTGGCTGCCCGGTGCCGGACCACCCCAGCGGTCCTCGGACCCGTGCCGCCGTCGGCCGTCACCGCTCCGGCCGGTGCCGATGCCGACGCCCAGGACGTAGCCGCTGCCGAAGCCGCCGCTGCTGCCGCTGCCAAAGCCCATGCGGGGCCCGGAGCGGGTGCCGGTGGCAGGCTCTCCGCGTGTCTGCGGATCACCGAGATCGCCGCCGCCCTGGCCGGCCCCGGTGACCGCCGGCCCGCCGATCCCGACGCGGTGACCGCCGTACGGTCCGCCGCCCCGGACGCCGACGGTGCGGGCGAGGAACCGGCCCTGGCCGTCACCTCCGTCCACCGCACCTTCCGGTCGCCGGCCGGCGACCATCCCGCGCTGCTCGACGTCAGCCTCACGGTCCCGCGCGGCTCCGTGCTGGCGCTCGTCGGGGAGTCGGGTTCCGGCAAGACGACGCTGGCCCGGATCGCCATCGGCCTGGAGACGTTCGACGAGGGAACGGTGACCACCGGCGGCATCCCGTTGCCGTCAGGCCGCCGTCCCGGCACCGCGGACCGCCGACGGCTGGCCGAGCAGGCGCAGATCGTGTTCCAGGACCCGTACTCCTCGCTCAACCCGGTGCGTTCGGTGGGCACGACGCTGCGGGAGGCACTGGCAGCGCCTGCGGGACGCCGTGCCCGCGACGTCGCGCCCGCCGACGTGGTCGCGCTCCTCACCCAGGTGGGCCTGCCCGCCTCCTACGCCGCCAGGCGGCCCGCCGCCCTCTCCGGCGGGGAACGGCAACGAGTCGCCCTGGCCCGCGCCCTGGCGGCCCGGCCCCGGTTGCTGATCTGTGACGAGGCGGTGGCGGCCCTCGACGTCTCGGTCCAGGCGCAGCTGCTGAACCTGCTGGACCGGCTCCGGCGCAGCGAGGGTTTCGCCGTCCTCTTCATCACCCACGATGTGGCGGTGGTGCGTCAGATCGCCGACCGTGTGGCGGTCATGTACCGGGGACGGATCGTCGAACAGGGCTCTGTGCCCGAGGTGTTCGAGGCGCCGCGACACCCGTGGACCCGGCGCATGCTGGATGCCCTGCCCGACGGGGAACCCGTGCCCGCAGCGGGCTGACGGCCGCAGCCCGCCGGTAGAGTGAGCCGCTGACCTGCGCGATCCGGGGACCCGGCGTCCCGACACACGGCGTCCCGACACATCGTGTCCGATACACCGTGCCCGACACACAGCGAGGAGGAAGGGTGGAGCCACTCACCGCCGCCCTGCCCGCGCCCGCCCGCGAGCAGACCCCGTCGGCCGGCCCGGGGACGGTTCGTTCCGCGCTCGCCGCCAACCTCAACCGCCGTCGGCTGGCGAGGGGATGGAGCCTGCGCGAGCTGTCGGCGGCCTGCGGGGTCAGCAAGGGGCTGCTGTCCCAGATCGAGCGCGCCGAGGCCAACCCCACGGTGGACGTGCTGGTCAGGATCGCCGACGTGCTGGAGACCACGGCCACCGATCTACTCCGCCAGCCGATGCTGCGCCCCGAGATCGTGCGCGCGGCGGACCTGCACGAGCCGGACGACGAGACCTCCGTCAACCTGCTGTTCGCCGGGCGGGGCGAGGGACGGATCGAGATCTACCGGTCACGGCTGCACCCGCACGACCAGAGTCAGGTCAGCTCGCACGGGGCCGGCTCCGTCGAGTACGTCACCGTGGTGTCGGGCAGCGTGACGCTGGTGGTGGACGAGGTGCCGCACCTGCTGGAAGCGGGCGACACCGCGCGCTTCTCCGGGCTCAGCAGCCACTACTACACCACCCAGGACCGCCCTGCGGTCACCCAGACGATGGTCTGCTACCCCGACGACTGACGCCGGAGCCCCGGCGTCCGGAAGACCCGGCGTCCGGGGCCTCGGCATTCCGGCCTGCCGGGACGGATCGTCCGCCCGGCGCGCCGCCCCGCCTCAGGCGGCCTCGACGATGTCGCCGGGGCCGCCCGTGCGTATCGCCGCCGCCCACTCGACGAGCAGGATCTCGTACGCGTCCGACGACCAGTCCTGGCCCGCGGTCGCGTCGACCAGGGCACGGATGGCGTCGTTGGTCTCCGAGGCGGACTTGCCGACCGATGCGGAGGTCTCGGCGGCGGGCCGGACGGTCGTGGAGACGTCCGGTGCCGCGGTGCGGGAAGGGCTCTTCGGGAGGGAGTGACGGGGTGTCAAAGCCATGCGCACAGATTAGCGTTCGCCACTGACAACGGCCGCGGAGATTCTCCGGAGCCCGACTCCCATGGTCGGGTAAAAGTACGTAACGTGCTCATGGAGTCACACTCTGTTGGCGGTAGCGGGCCGGATCTCAAGGCCTGATTTCCGGGGCCGGATCTCCCACGGGCCGCACTTCCGGCAGCCCGGCGCTCAGCGCAGCGCCGCGCGGTCGTCCGCGTGCCCGTCGGCGGCGAGCGGGGCGAGCGCCGGGGGGACGAGGAGCGCGGGGGAGCGGCGCATGCAGACGCGGGGCCAGCGGTCCAGACCGTGTTCGGCCTCTTCGGCTCTGATGTTCCGCAGCCCGTCCCCGAGTTCACGGTCCGGGACGGTCACGAAGCCGAGGCGGGCGTAGTAGGGCTCGTTCCACGGGACCCCGGAGAAGGTCGTCAGGGTCAGCGCAGGGAGGCCGTGACGCTCGGCCCGCGCGCCGAGGTGGTCGATGAGCGCGCGGCCGATGCCCAGACGCGCGTATGCCGGGTCGACCGAGACCTGTTCGATGTGGGCCGCGCCGTCCACCAGGTCCGCCGTCAGGTAGGCGACGGGCCGGTCGTCGGCGCGGCCGGCGGGGCCGGTGGCCACCCAGCAGCGACCCGCCGCGCGGTACCACTCCAGCAGTTCGACGGGGGGCGGGTCGTCGTCCGCGACGGTGTCCATGCCGAGGGCGCGGAACGGCTCTCCGGCGGCGCGCTCGATGTCCTGGATACGGGAGAGCTCGGAGCGTCTGGCCAAGCGGATACGCATGCATCCCAGTATGGCCAGCGCACCCCGAACGCGGAATCGGGCCGGGTGGGCCCGAGGGCGCGGACGCCGGCGGCGCACGACCGTAACGGTGGCGCGGTACGGCGTAACGGCGGCGGTACGACGTGACGGTGGCGGCGGTACGGCGTGACGGTCGCGCACGACCGCTATCGTGCCGCGAACCGCGACCGTGACCCGCGCCCGTGACCGCACCGGGCGCGGGCGGCCGGTGCGGCCCGCCGGATCACGCCCCGGTGCTGTACATCTCGTCGGCGGCGCCGTTGGCCGGCTGCGGTGCGCCCGACAGGTCCAGGGCGAACAGGGCGACCCCCAGCTGCTCGGCGCGCGCGGCGGCGTCGTCGGTGTAGCCCGCGAGCGAGAAGCAGGCGGAGTGGGCGGAGGCGCTCAGAGCGTGCAGCCAGAGGCATTCCACGTCCCGCAGGGGGGTCGGCCGGGACGACACGTCCACCTGCGCCACGAGACCGTCCGCGCGCAACGCGATGTCGGACGCGAGTTCCTGGTGCGGGGGTCCGATGCCGCGGAAGCCGAGCCAGGTCAGATACGCGCCCGCGGCGGTGACGGCGTCCTCGGCCTTCCGGATGGCCACCGGCCGGAACGCGGGGCGCGGACGTGTGGCGGTGCGCGGCAACGGGATGTGCGCGGGTCCCGGACCGGCGGGCGGCCCCTCGGGACGTACGGCCCCGAACGTCCCGGCGGTCGGCCCGCCGGGCTGCGGGCCAACCGACCCCGCGTCCCCGTCCCCGTCCCGGTCCCCGCCCGCGTTCCCCTCCGCCGCGGGCCGCCCCTCCGTGAAGAGGCCCGCGCCCAGCTGGTCCCCGCCGAGCGCGTCCGCGTCCGTGGGGAGACCGCGCTCCGTACCGTCCGTGGTCGTCGTCGTGTCCCCCGTGTCTGGCGTCCCCGCCTCCGGCCGGACCGGGATGCGGAGCAACATGCCGCAGGGGCAGCCGACTTCGGGCTGCGGCCAGTGGTCGCGCCGTCCGCAGGACGTGCAGCGGGCGACCACCCAGCCGTCCGCCCAGGACCGGTGCCGGGTAGCGGTGACGGGCGTGTCGGGCAGCACCGGCGGGGAGTTCGGCGCTCCGCACGGGCACGGGTAGGCCGGCAGCGCGCACGCGTGCTCCCTCCGGCAGACCGGACATCGCACCTGAACGGAATCCATCGCGCCGCCTCCTCCCGTCGAGCCCGCCCTCCCGCCGCCGCGCCGGCCGGACCGGGCATCGTCCGCACCCCCATGGTCCTCCCCGGCCGTGCCGGGCGTGGGCAGTTGGCCGATTTCCACCGCCGGTGGTCCCGACGGCTCCGTCCTGCGGGCGACCGGCGCCCCTCCCTTGACGCCCCCTCCGTCGAACCCTACGCTGATTCCACATAACAGAAGAAATATTCCACAATGCGGAATTGGTGCTCTCGGGTGGCGCGACAGAGCCCGAATCCACCACGTCCGAGCAGGAGCACTCATGCCTCGTATGACCGCTGCCCGCGCGGCAGTAGAGATCCTCAAGCGTGAAGGCGTCAGCCACGCGTTCGGTGTGCCGGGAGCGGCCATCAACCCCTTCTACGCCGCACTCAAGGCGGCCGGCGGGGTGCACCACACCCTCGCCCGGCACGTCGAGGGCGCCTCGCACATGGCCGAGGGGTACACGCGGGCCCGGCCCGGCAACATCGGTGTGTGCATCGGCACCTCCGGCCCCGCCGGCACCGACATGATCACCGGCCTCTACTCCGCCATCGCCGACTCGATCCCGATCCTCTGCATCACCGGCCAGGCCCCGACGTCCGTCCTGCACAAGGAGGACTTCCAGGCCGTCGACATCGCCTCCATCGCCCGCCCGGTGACCAAGGCCGCGACGACCGTCCTGGAGGCCGCCCAGGTGCCGGGCGTCTTCCAGCAGGCCTTCCACCTGATGCGCGGCGGGCGCCCGGGACCGGTCCTCATCGATCTCCCGATCGACGTGCAACTCACCGAGATCGAGTTCGACCCGGATCTGTACGAACCGATCCCGGTGCAGCGCCCGGCCGCCTCGCGGCGGCAGATCGAGCGCGCACTGGATCTGCTCGACGCCTCGGAGCGCCCCCTGATCGTGGCGGGCGGCGGCGTCATCAACGCGGACGCGTCCGCGCTGCTGGTCGAGTTCGCCGAGGTGACCGGAGTTCCGGTGATCCCGACCCTCATGGGCTGGGGCGCCATCGGTGACGAGCACGAACTGAACGCGGGCATGGTCGGCCTCCAGACCTCGCACCGCTACGGCAACGCCACGTTCCTGGAGTCCGATTTCGTCCTCGGCATCGGCAACCGCTGGGCCAACCGGCACACCGGGAAGCTGGACGTGTACCGGCAGGGGCGCACCTTCGTCCACATCGACATCGAACCCACCCAGCTCGGCCGGATCTTCGCCCCCGAGCTGGGCATCGTCTCCGATGCGGGCGCCGCGCTGGAGCTGCTGATCGAGGTGGCGCGGGAGCGGAAGGAGGCGGGCCGGCTCAAGGACCGCTCCGCGTGGGCCGCTTCCGCCCAGCACCGTCGGGCGACGCTCCAGCGCCGTACCCACTTCGACAACGTGCCGATCAAGCCCCAGCGCGTCTACGAGGAGATGAACCGCGCGTTCGGGCCCGAGACCCGCTACGTCACCACCATCGGCCTCTCGCAGATCGCGGGCGCCCAGATGCTGCACGTCCACCGGCCGCGCCACTGGATCAACTGCGGCCAGGCCGGTCCGCTCGGCTGGACCATCCCGGCCGCCCTCGGGGTGGCCTCCGCCGACCCGGAGGGCTCGGTCGTGGCGCTCTCCGGCGACTACGACTTCCAGTTCATGCTGGAGGAACTGGCCGTCGGCGCACAGCACCACATCCCGTACGTCCACGTGCTGGTCAACAACGCCTACCTGGGGCTGATCCGGCAGGCGCAGCGCAACTTCGACATCGACTTCCAGGTCAACCTGGAGTTCGAGAACATCAACGCCCCCGAGCTGGGCGTCTACGGCGTCGATCACGTCAAGGTCGTGGAGGGCCTCGGCTGCAAGGCGATCCGCGTCACCGACCCTGCGGAGCTGCTGCCCGCCTTCGAGCAGGCGAAGAAGCTGGCGGCGGAGCACCGGGTCCCGGTGGTCGTGGAGGCGATCCTGGAGCGGGTCACCAACATCTCGATGAGCGGCAGCGACATCGCCTCCGTCAACGAGTTCGAGGACCTCGCCACCGAACCGGGCCACGCCCCCACCGCGATCCGCCCGCTGGTCTGATCCGCCGCCACCCCGCACCCGTCGCGGTCCGGCCCCCTCACGAAGAGAGGGCCGGACCGCACGTGCGTTTCTCGCCGCGTCCGACGGGGAGCAGGAAGGTTCGGCGCCCCCGCCGTGCGCACGGACGCTTTCCGTACGGCGGGTGGCGGTTCCGGCAGGGGGGTGACTTCCGGGCCGGGCCTTCCCCGTCCCGGCGCCGGGGTCCGGTTGGGTCGGATCATGACTCTTCGACGTGTCACCACAGCACTGGCCGCGACCACCGCGGCCTTCGCGCTCGCCCTCACCGCTCCCGCCGCGGCCTTCGCCGCGACCGGGCCGCTCACGATCGACGCGACCACCCACCAGGACCCCGCGGACGGCTGCCTGAACGTCGGCGGGCCCGCCGCTCCCCGGCACTTCATCGCCAACGGCACGGACACCCCCGTCGTCCTCTACGCGGACACGGACTGCCAGGGGCGGCCCGTCGCGCTCGTACTGCCCGACGACGGCACGTTCACCGCCTTCGAGTCGGTGCGCATCGGCTACCCCGGCTGACCCGCACACGCCGGTGCCGCCGATCCTGGGAGACGGATCGGCGGCACCGGCGTGTGCGGGTCGTGGTGCGGCGTGGGCTCAGCCCTCGCGGAGTGCGCGGACGGCCTCCTCGACGCGGCGGCCGTACTCGGGGTCCGCGGCGTGGAAATGCGCGACGTTCTTCTGGACCACGTCGTCGCGGGTGACCTGGGAGAGGCCGCCCGCGATGGTGGCGATCAGGCGGTCCTTCTCGGCCGGCGACATCAGCCGGTACAGCTCGCCCGCCTGGAAGAAGTCGTCGTCCTTCGTGTGGGCCGGCGCCTCGTGCGTCCCGGTCCAGCCCTGCACGGCGACCGGCGCCGACAGCGGACGGCCCGTCTCGGCGGGGCCCGCGTACGAGTTGGGCTCGTAGTTCTTGTCGCGGCGACCGCCGTTGCGGGTGGCCATCAGGCCGTCGCGGCCGTAGTTGTCCACGGTGGCGTTCTTCGGCGCGTTGACCGGCAGGTGGGTGTGGTTGACGCCGAGGCGGTAGCGGTGCGCGTCGGCGTAGGCGAACAGACGGCCCTGGAGCATCTTGTCCGGCGACGGACCGATGCCCGGCACGAAGTTGTTCGGTGAGAAGGCGGCCTGCTCGACCTCGGCGAAGACGTTGTCCGGGTTCCGGTTCAGCACCAGCCGGCCGACCCGCCGCAGCGGGTAGTCGGCGTGCGGCCACACCTTGGTCAGGTCGAACGGGTTGAAGCGGTAGTCGGCGGCCTCGGCCACCGGCATCACCTGCACGTACAGCGTCCACGACGGGTACACGCCACGCTCGATCGCCTGAAGCAGGTCGGTCTGGTGCGAGGCGGCGTCCTTGCCCACGGTCTCGGCGGCCTGCTCGTTGGAGAGCGAGCGCACACCCTGGTTGGTCTCGAAGTGGTACTTCACCCAGAAGGCCTCGCCCTCGGCGTTGGTCCACTGGTAGGTGTGCGAGCCGAAGCCGTTCATGTGGCGGTACGAGGCGGGGATGCCCCGGTCGCCCATCAGCCAGGTGATCTGGTGGGTCGCCTCGGGGGAGTGCGCCCAGAAGTCCCAGACGTTGTCCGGTTCCTGGCGCCCGGTGAACGGGTCGCGCTTCTGCGAGTGGATGAAGTCGGGGAACTTCACCGGGTCCTTGATGAAGAAGACCGGGGTGTTGTTGCCGACCAGGTCGTAATTGCCCTCTTCGGTATAGAACTTGAGGGCGAAGCCGCGCGGGTCGCGGACGGCGTCCGCGCCGCCGAGCGAGTCGGCGACGGTCGAGAAGCGGATGAACGTCTCGGTGCGGCGGCCGACTTCGGACAGGAAGTGGGCGCGGGTCAGCCCGCTGACGTCGTCCGTCACCTCGAAGTAGCCGTACGCCCCCGAGCCGCGGGCGTGCACCACGCGCTCCGGGATGCGCTCACGGTTGAAACGGGCGAGCTTCTCCAGCAGGTGCTGGTCCTGGAGGAGGACCGGCCCGCCGACGCCGGCGGTGGCGGAGTTCTGGTTGTCGGCGACCGGGGCGCCTGACTCGGTCGTGAGCACACGCGTAGCCATATGTCGGAATGACCTTCCTCACTGGAGCTGCTGACGGCCCGGCGAGCGTAGGTTCGCCGGGAACGAAACGTCAACAGTTTGTTGAATTCGAAGAGTGGGGCGGTGGTGCGGTTGGATCCGGTCCGCGGGGGCGCCTGGGCGCGACAGGACAGGTGTCGGCGCCGCCGCGGACCGGGGTCGGTGGGGCCCTCGGCGAGGAGGGCCGGGATCAGACCTGCGCGCCGGAGAGGCGCTCGACGGCGCGGAGCAGGGCGGAGTGGTCGAGGCCGCCGTCGCCCTGGGCGCGCAGCGAGGCGATGAGCTGGGCGACCACCGCGCCGACCGGCAGCGCGGCGCCGACGTTGCGGGCGGCGTCCGTGACGATGCCCATGTCCTTGTGGTGCAGGTCGATGCGGAAGCCGGGCGCGAAGTCGCGGTCCAGGAAGTTGTCCCGCTTGCGGGCCAGCACCGTGGAGCCGGCCAGTCCGCCGCCCAGCACGTCGAGCGCGGCCGAGAGGTCGACGCCCGACTTCTCCAGGAAGACGACCGCCTCCGCGCACGCCTGGATGTTCACCGCGACGATGAGCTGGTTCGCGGCCTTCACCGTCTGGCCCGAGCCGTGCGGCCCGCAGAGCACGATGGTCTTGCCGAGCGCGTCGAACAGCGGGCGCGCCTCGTCGAAGTCGTCCCGGTCGCCGCCGACCATGATGGACAGGACCGCTTCCACGGCCCCGGCCTCGCCGCCCGACACGGGGGCGTCCAGCACCCGGACGCCCTGCTCGCGGCCCTTCTCGGCCAGGTCGACCGAGGTCTGCGGGGTGATCGAGGACATGTCGATCAGCAGCGCGCCCCGCCTGGCGTGCGCCAGGATGCCGTCGGGGCCGTACGCCACGGCCTCGACCTGCGGGGACGCCGGGACCATCGTGACGATGACGTCGGCGTCGGCGACCGCTTCCGCGATCGACCCGGCCCCGGACCCTCCCGCGGCGACCAGCCGGTCGACCTTGTCGCGTTCCAGGGTGTAACCGGTGACGTCGTATCCGGCCTTGACCAGGTTCTCGGACATGGGCGACCCCATGATGCCGAGCCCGATCCAGGCGACCTTGGGGAGGTTGTTGCTCATGGGGATGCCTTCCTCGGACGGTGTACGGGACGCGGTGCGGCGACCGCGGTACGGCTGCGGGTACGGGCGTGGTCAGGCGCGCGGGCGGGACGCGTCCCGCGCGTCGGCCGGCAGCCAGCCGAACGCCTCGGCGCTCGGGCGGTCGCCCGGCTTGTACTCCAGGCCCACATGGCCGGTGTAGCCCGCCGCGGTCAGCTCGTCGAGCAGCCGTTCCAGCGGCAGCGAGCCGGTGCCGGGCGCGCCGCGCCCGGGATTGTCGGCGATCTGCACGTGACCCGTCCTGGCGGTGTAGCTCTTGATCGCCTGGCTCAGGTCCTCGCCGTTCATCGACAGGTGGTAAAGGTCCATCAGGAAAAGGGCGTTGGTGAGTCCGGTCGCCTCGTTGACGCGGTCGGCCACCTCGACCCCGGCCGGTGCGCTCACCAGCGGGTAGCGCGGTGACTCCGGCGCGTTGAGGGTCTCGATCAGCAGGTCCGCGCCGATCGAGGCCGCCGCGCGGGCGGCCAGGACGAGGTTCTCCAGGGCGAGTTCGTCCTGGACGGCCGGGTCCACCCCGGCGACCCGGTTGCCGTACAGCGCGTTGAGCGCCCGGCATCCGGTGGCGTCGGCGAACTCGGTGGCCACGTCGATGTTGGCGCGGAAGCGTTTCGACTCGTCTCCCGGTACCGACAGGGCGCCCCGGTCGGGGCCCGGCAGTTCGCCGGCGTAGAAGTTGAGCCCCACCAGCCGGGTGCCGGCGTCGTCCAACGCGCGCCGCAGCGCGTCGAGTTCGGCCGCCGGAGGGGTGGGTGTGGAGATCCACGGCCACCACAGCTCCACCGCGGTGAAACCGGCTGCGGCCGCGGCCGCGGGCCGTTCCAGCAGGGGGAGTTCGGTGAAGAGGATCGAGAGGTTCACATCGAAGCGCTGGTCCGGGTAGCCCATGAGGGTTCGGCGCTCCTTCCGTATAGCGGAAGTTTGTTTCTGCCTAATGGAAGACTGCACGGGATGCGGGGAGGCTGTCAAGAGGCGGACTCCGACCGTGCGTCCCGCGGCCCCCGTTCGGGAGGGGTGCGGCCCGGCCGGTGGCGGCCCGTTCGGCCGCCGGACCGGGCGGGGCGCCGCGTTACAGTCGTGCCGGACCGCCGGGGCCGCACCCCCGGCGAGGAGACCAGGGAGGCACCGTGCGTTTGAGGGTGGAATTCACCACCGAGCCCTTCGATCTCGACGAGGCGCCCGCCCACGCCGTGGTGGCCCGCGAGGTCATCCAGGGCGCCGACCTCGACGCGGTCGACGTCGGTCCCTTCGGCAACACCGCGGACGGCGGCGCCGAGGCCGTGCTGAGCGCGGTGGACGCCCTGCTGCGCCGGTCGCTCGCCGCCGGCGCCACCCGGGTGTCGCTCCAGGTCAATGTCCTGGGGGAGGGTGACCGGTGACCGCTGCGCCCGACCACCCGCTGGCCGAGGCCGTCAAACCGCTCGTGGACGCCATGGGGGCGGAGCTCCTCCGGGTCGGCGACGCGCTCCCCGAGGACGTGGTGCTCGCCTGGGAGGGGGAGGACGTCATAGCCGTGCGGCTGCCCCGCCTCTCCGCGTCGCTCGACCACATCCTGGCCGCGATGGAGCGGACCCACGGGATGCCGCTCGCCGAGCTGGACCGCCGCACCAAGCAGTCCGTCGTCCGCACGCTGGAGGCGCGCGGCGCCTTCACCGTGCGCCACGGGGTGGAGACCGTGGCGGCGGCCCTCGGGGTCAGCCGCTTCACCGTCTACAACTACCTGAACCGGGCCTGATCCCCCTCCCGACCGGTGTGCCCCGTGCCCCCGGCGCGAGGAAAGCGCCCCCGCGGCGGCGCAGTTGGACGACAGTTCGCGGAGCCGTCGCCGGAGACTCCGGCGGCGGCTTTTCCCGTACCCGAGATTTCAACAAAGTGTTGACGTGGTGTTGCGGAGGGCGTTAGCTATCGGCAGCCCGAACGACGCACCAGCGAAGATCAGCCACGGAGGCTCCCGTGACTTCGAGCTCCACACCGGGCCTCGCCCGGTTCAACACCCTCGCGGACGAAGACGCCGCCACCGCGTTGCACGAGGTCTGTGCCAGCGCGGCCTGGGGGGCCGCCCTGCGGGAAGGCCGCCCGTACCCCACCGCCGACGCCCTCCTCGAGGCGAGCGACACCGCCACGGCGGCGCTCACCGCGGACGACCTGGCCGAAGCGATGGCCGGCCACCCGCCGATCGGACGCCCCAAGGAGGGCGACCCGGTCTCCTCGCGCGAACAGCGCGGCATGGCCGGAGCCTCCGAGGACCTCAAGGCCGAGATGCTCGAACTGAACCTGGCCTACCAGGAACGGTTCGGCCACGTCTTCCTGATCTGCGCGACCGGCGCCACGGGCGAGCAGATGCGCGACGCGCTGATCGCCCGGACCGGGAACACGCCCGAACGGGAGCGCGCGATCGTGCGCACCGAACTGGGCAAGATCAACCGTATCCGGCTGACCCGCCTCGTGACCGAAGGAGCGTGACGGTCCTGAGTACCGACACCACCGCCTCGGTGTCCACCCACATCCTGGACACCAGCATCGGACGCCCCGCGGCCTCCGTCCCCGTCACCCTCGCCGCCCGCGGCGGCGCGGACGCGCCGTGGACGGAGCTCGGCGGCTCGGCCACCGACGCGGACGGCCGCTGCAAGGATCTGCCGGCCCTGCCGGAAGGCACCACCCACGTACGCCTCGACTTCGACACCGAGGCCTACTTCTCCACCCGTTCCAGCCAGCAAGCCGGCGCGCGGCAGGATGCCCCCCGCTTCAGGGACAGCGGTGTGTTCTTCCCGGAGGTGGCGATCACGTTCGCCGTCCGGCCGGGCGAGCACTATCACGTACCGCTGCTGCTCAACCCGTTCGGCTACTCCGTTTACCGAGGGAGCTAGCACCGACATGCCCACGATTCTCGGCCAGAACCAGTACGGCAAAGCAGAGAACCGCGTCGTCAAGATCACGCGGGACGGCGACACCCACCACATCAAGGACCTCAACGTCTCCGTCGCCCTCTCCGGCGACATGGACGAGGTGCACTACTCCGGATCGAACGCCAACGTCCTGCCGACCGACACCACCAAGAACACGGTGTTCGCGTTCGCCAAGGAACACGGCATCGAGTCGGCCGAGCAGTTCGGCATCCACCTCGCCCGGCACTTCGTGACCTCCCAGGAACCGATCAAGACCGCCCGGATCCGGATCGAGGAGTACGCCTGGGAGCGCATCGCCGCCTCCGACGCCAACGCGAAGTTCATCGGCGCGGACGACGTCCAGCACTCCTTCGTGCGCAAGGGACAGGAGACCCGCACCACCCAGATCACCTACGACGGCGAGTCGTGGGAGGTCATCTCCGGCCTCAAGGACCTCACGGTCATGAACTCGACCAACTCCGAGTTCTGGGGCTACGTCAAGGACAAGTACACGACGCTGAAGGAGGCGTACGACCGCATCCTGGCCACCGACGTCTCCGCCCGCTGGCGGTACAACTGGACCAGCGACGAACAGCCCGTGCCGCACTGGGAGAAGTCCTACGAGCAGGCCCGCACGCACATGCTGCACGCGTTCGCCGAGACGTACTCGCTCTCCCTCCAGCAGACCCTGTACCAGATGGGCTCGCGGATCATCGAGAGCCGCAGCGAGATCGACGAGATCCGGTTCTCGCTGCCCAACAACCACCACTTCCTGGTGGACCTCGAACCGTTCGGCCTGAAGAACGACCCCGCCGAGGGCGAGGCCGTCTACTTCGCGGCGGACCGCCCCTACGGTCTGATCGAGGCCACCGTGCTGCGGGACGGCGTCCAGCCGCGTATCCCGGTCGACCTCACCAACCTCTGATCCGCCCCGGGCCGGCCCACCCGGCCGGCCCGGCCCTCGGACCTCTCCACCACTCGGCACCCACAGCCGGCCATGACGCTGTGGCACTCAATGTCTTACCGGGTCCTGCCGTGCCCGCCCCGCGACAGAGAGAAGGAAGCACCATGGCAGCTGCGGCAGCAGACATCCGGCGCATCGTGATCGAGAACTGCGCGATCGCGACCGTCGACGCCCAGGACACCGAGTACGCCGACGGCCACGTCGTCGTCGCCGGCAATCGCATCGAGTCCGTCGGCGCGGGCAAGGCGCCGGAGAACCTGACCGGCGTGGTCCGGCGGATCGACGGCACCGGCCACCTCGTCACCCCCGGTCTCGTCAACACCCACCACCACTACTACCAGTGGATCACCCGGGGTCTCGCCACCGACCACAACCTCTTCGACTGGCTCGTCGCGCTCTATCCCACCTGGGCCCGCATCGACGAGCCCATGGTCCGCGCCGCCGCACAGGGCTCGCTCGCCATGATGGCGCGCGGCGGCGTCACCACGGCGATGGACCACCACTACGTCTACCCGCGCGGCTCCGGCGACCTCTCCGGCGCCATCATCGGCGCCGCCCGCGACATGGGCGTGCGCTTCACCCTCGCCCGCGGCTCCATGGACCGCAGCGAGAAGGACGGCGGCCTGCCGCCCGACTTCGCCGTGGAGACCCTCGACGGAGCGCTCGCCGCCACCGCCGAGACCGTGGACACCCACCACGACCCCTCCTTCGACGCGATGACCCAGATCGCGGTCGCCCCCTGCTCGCCCTTCTCCGTCTCCACCGAACTCCTCACGCAGGGAGCTGAGTTGGCGAGAGCGAAGGGGGTGCGTCTGCACACCCACGGTTCGGAGACCGTCGAGGAGGAGCAGTTCTGCAAGGAGCTGTTCGGGATGGGCCCCACCGACTACTTCGCCTCCACCGGCTGGCTCGGCGAGGACGTGTGGATGGCGCACTGCGTCCACATGAACGACTCCGACATCGCCGCCTTCGCCCGGACCGGCACCGGGGTCGCGCACTGCCCGTCCTCCAACGCCCGCCTCGCCGCGGGCATCGCCCGCGTACCCGACATGCTGGCGGCCGGGGTGCCGGTCGGACTCGGCGTCGACGGCACCGCGTCCAACGAGTCCGGCGAACTGCACACCGAACTCCGCAACGCCCTCCTCATCAACCGCCTCGGATCCCACCGCCACCAGGCACTGACGGCACGTCAGGCCCTGCGCCTCGGTACCTACGGCGGGGCCCAGGTCCTGGGCCGCGCGAGCCAGATCGGATCGCTGGAGCCCGGGAAGCTCGCCGACCTGGTGCTCTGGAGGATGGACACCCTCGCCCACGCCTCCATCGCCGACCCGGTCACCGCCCTGATATTCGGCGCCGCCGCCCCCGTCACCCTGTCCCTCGTGGACGGCAAGCCGGTCGTCGAGGACACCCACCTGACCACCGTGGACGAGGACGCCATCGCCGTCGCCACGCGTGACGAGGCCAGACGCCTCGCGCGGATCGCCGCCGGAGCCTGACCGCCCGGCGGCCCCGCCCCCGTACCGGCCGGCCGAGGGGGACGGCCCTCGGCCGGCCTCCGGTACACGTTCCCCGCCCCACCCCCGCCCCCGCCTCACCCCCGCCCCCACCCCACGCCCGCACACGCGAACGCCGGCCACCGTCGGCACCCGCACCGTGCGGGTGCCGGTGACCGGCGCGCCCGCCCGCCGCCGTACGTCTCCGCCGTACGACCGCCACTCCTTCCGTCGGGCCGTCGTCGCACCACGGGCCGTGACCGGAACACGACATCCGGGGCCCCGGACCCACCCGGCCGGAGCACCGGAATCCGCCCGGCCGCCGCTGCCGCCCGCCGACGCCCGGTCTCCGTCAACAGCCGTGCTTAACAACGGAGTTGACCCTCGACAGCCGACCACTCCGCCCCCCCCGCAAGCCGCACCCGCAGCCTGTCCGGGCCCGCAAGCCGCTCCACCGTTGAGCACCGCATCACCCTCGCAGAACCGCACCACCTCCCTGACACCCGCTCGTCGCCGATGACGCGTAACCGACCGGAGGACCCGCCGTGGCCGCCGAACACAGGTTTTCCACCCCCGATGTCGCTGGAACGGAACCGGAGGGACCGCAACCGGACCATCCGTGCGACGAGAAGCTGCCCCCCTTCAAGCTGTTCACCAGCGGTCTCCAGCACGTCGCCGCCATGTACGCCGGCGTGGTCGCCCCGCCCATGATCGTGGGACCCGCCGTCGGTCTGAGCGTCAAGGAGACCGCCTTCCTGATGGGCGCGAGCCTCTTCACGGCAGGCATCGCCACCCTCCTCCAGACCCTCGGCTTCTGGCGCATCGGCGCCCGCCTGCCGTTCGTCAACGGCGTCTCCTTCGCGGGCGTCACCCCGATGGTCGCCATCGGCAAGGACCGCGGCCACGACGGGATCGCGGTCATCTTCGGCGCGATCATCGTCGCGGGACTGCTCGGATTCGTCCTCGCGCCCTACTTCGGCAAGCTGGTCCGCTTCTTCCCACCGGTGGTCACCGGCACCGTCATCACCCTGATCGGCGTCTCGCTGCTCCCCGTCGCCTTCAACTGGTCCCAGGGCGGCAACGCCACGGCCGACGACTACGGTTCCACCACCAACATCGGCATCGCGGCGGCCACCCTGCTGATCGTGCTGACGCTGCGCAAGGTGCTGCGGGGCTTCCTCCAGCAGATCGCCATCCTGCTGGGGCTGGTCATCGGCACGCTGATCTCGATACCCGCCGGCATCACCGATTTCGGCGCCCTCGGCGACGCCGACCTCGTCGGCTTCCCCACCCCGTTCCACTTCGGCGCACCGCAGTTCGAGGTCGCCGCGATCGTGTCGATGTGCATCGTGATGCTGGTCTGCATGACCGAGTCCACCGCCGACATGCTGGCCCTCGGCAAGATAGTCGGCCGTCCCGCCGACGCCCGGACCATCGAGGGCGGCCTGCGCGCCGACACCCTCGGCAGCGCGATCAGCCCGCTGTTCAACGGTTTCATGTGCAGCGCCTTCGCCCAGAACATCGGGCTGGTGGCGATGACCAAGGTACGCAGCCGGTTCGTCGTCGCGGCGGGCGGTGTCATCCTGCTCGTCCTCGGCCTGGTGCCCGTCGCCGCGTCCGTGATCGCCCTGGTACCGCTGCCGGTGCTCGGCGGGGCGGGCATCGTGCTCTTCGGCTCGGTCGCCGCCAGCGGCATCCAGACCCTCGCCACCGCCGCGCTGGAGAAGGGCGAGAACGCCCTCATCGTGGCCGCCGCCGTCGGCGTCGGCCTCATACCGATCGCCGCCCCCGACTTCTACCACGCCTTCCCGGACGACCTGCTCGTCGTCCTCGACTCCGGCATCTCCACCGGGTGCGTGGTCGCGATCGTCCTCAACCTCGCCTTCAACCACATCGGCCGGACCGCGCAGGGTGTCGAGGGCTCGGACGACCCGCCGCCGCAGGAACTCGCCGAGCCGCACCCCGCCCCGGCCGCGGCGCACTGACGGCCGACGCCCGAGCCCACTCGTCGCCGGTCCCGGTCCACCGGGGCCGGGCGGCGGGCGTGTGACAACGCCGCCGCCGCGAACCACTGAGCACCCCGCGAGGGCGGTACGGCTGCCGGTCCAGGGCTCAGGCGGTACGGGCCAGGGCGAGCCGGACCAAGGCCCCGTTGTCCGCCACCGGTTCGCCGTCCGGGCCGGTGAGGGTGTCCTCCAGTCCGACGCGGGTCTCCAGGCCGAGGGCGAGGGCCCGGTCGAGCACGGGCCAGGTGGCCGCACCCTCGCCGTGCAGCAGAACCGGGGGAGTGGAGCCTGCCCGCCGCAACAGGCCCAGGATCCGGTCCGCCCGGACCAGCGCCTCCGCGGGCGGCAGGTCGATCAGCTCCACGAGCACGCGCGTGCAGCTGTCCGCGCGGGGGCCGTCCAGCAGGGCCCGCGCGTCGCGCTCCGACCAGACCCCGGCCTCCACCCCGACGTCCATCTCCGCAAGGACGCCGGTCAGGTCCTCGAATCCGTCCTCGCTCAGGTTGACGGAGGCGAAGTCGGGCAGGTCCCGAGCGCCGGCCCACCGCGCCACCGTCCGTCCGCGGAGGGCTGCGTCGCCGCCGCACATCCACAGACCGGTCGACACCCCGACCGGAAGGCCGGGACAGGTCCGGCGCACCGCGCGGACCGCAGGCTCCACCCACCGGACGTCCAGGCTCTCGCGGCCCTCCCCGTCCCGGGGGTGCAGGTGCACGCTGCCGGCCCCGTTCGCCGCCGCCGAGCGGGCGGCGGCGGCCAGCTCCCGCGGAGTGAGCGGCACGGCCGGATGGTCCGCCGTACCGCGGCTGCCGTTGAGGCAGGCCTGCACGGGTGGGTGCTCGGGGGACATCGGTTCCCGCCTCCTCTTCGCCCGTCTTCTCGTCGAGGACGCGCTTTCGCCGACCATGCGCGCCGGGCGGCGTGGACCGACGGGCCGACGGGGACCCACGGGCGGACGGGCCGGCCTGCCGGGACACGGTCACCCTGCCGAACCGGTCCGCCGCCGTCCGCCGCCATCCTACGGAGAAGGGGCCGTGCGATCCGCCCGGCCGTGCGGGCGGTCAGTCGATCCGGTAGCTGTCCCCGTACACCTTCCAGACCAGGGGCGGATCGAGCCGGAGATTGCCCCGGTCGAGGAAGACCCGCTGGGCGGTGTCCACCCTGCTGGTGTCGGAGTGCGCCTCCTCCTCCCGCATCGCCACGACGCGGGAGTCGAGGAAGGCGTGCAGGTACGCCACCTCGTCGCCGCCGCGCGACGGCGGCTCGGCGGTGGTCAGCGCGCGCCTCCTGATCGCGCCGAAGGAGGCGCTGTCGTCACCCCCGCCGTGCATGACGAGGGCGTCGTAGTACGCGAACTGGCCGAGCGTGCCGAGGCCGTCGGCCTTGCCCTGCCGGACGGCCGGACCGAAGTACACCCGGTCCCGCTCTTCGTCCTGCGCCCGCCGGAAGACGGCATCGGCGGCGGCGCGCTTCCACGCGGCGGGGTAGCCGGGGTCGAGGCCCTCGTGCGAGTCCGTGCCGTCGACCGCGCGCAGCGCCGGGAGGTAGCCCGCCAGCTCGTTGCCGGGCTTGCGCTCCGTGTACAGCTCGACCAGCCCGAGCATGTCGCCGGTGCCGGAGCAGAAGCCGATGATGCCGGCGGTGTAGCCGCGGCCGTCGCCGATGTCCTCGATGTAGGAGTACTGGCTCTTCCAGTCCAGCGTGGAGTTCTCCGCGCTGGACACCAGCCGCATGGCGATGTCCTTCTTCTCCGGGTCGTCCAGTCCGGTCATGGCTCTCTCCTCGTGGTCGGGCGCGCCGGCCGTCCCGCCGACCGCCGTTCCGCCCGGACGCCCCGGCACGGAGACGCCCGGGGTCATGGTGCCCTCCCAGGACTCCCGCGACTCCCAGGACTCCGGCGCCTCCGGGGCCCGCGCCGGAACCGCCGGAAAACCCCTGGCGGCCCCGACGCCCGCTCCGGCGGCTCCTGTGCACGGTGCCGCCGCGACCAGTAACAGCCCGGCCACCGCTGCGGTCACCGCCCGCGCCGGGCGGACGGACGGGACGGTTCGACCACGGGAATGCTGCACCGGTCCTCCGAAGGGATGCGCCTGCCGGACTGCTGTCGGTACGAGCTCCTATCAGGGCGGTGCGTGTCCCGGCGCGCTCCCTCGCCGCCGGGCGAGGCGTCGTCGCCCGGCCGGATGAGCCCTTACTGGCTTTCCGGGAGTGCGAGGAGGTGGTCGACGAAAGCCTGGTAGGCACCGGGCGACCGGTAGTCCGACGTCAGCTTCTGCTCCTTGCTCCGCAGCTCGGGGGCGAGGTCGGTCTTCATCAGGTAGTCGCGCAGATGCTGCCCGCCGATCCAGCGGCCGAGGTCCTTGGTGGCGGAGGCCCGGTCGCTGAAAGCCCCCATCTTGTCTTCCTGTTGCATGTTCTTCAGCGCTGCCGCCGCAGCCTTGAACTGGGGCTGTCCGGGGCCCTGGGTCCCCCGCCGGTCGTAGTCCCGGCTGACGGCGGCGATGCTGTCGATGTCCGGCTGCCCGACCTTGGCGCCGG
The DNA here is from genome assembly GCF_947488945.1 of uncultured Streptomyces sp. GTDB lineage: Bacteria > Actinomycetota > Actinomycetes > Streptomycetales > Streptomycetaceae > Streptomyces. The sequence goes on along the minus strand of NZ_CANLBS010000019.1, from coordinate 109,954 downwards.
CGTACAGCGACTGCCGGAACGCCTTGCTCTGCTCCATGCCGATGCTCTCGTACATGATGGTCTTGCCGGCCGACAGTGCCTCGGACGTGCTCTGGTTGCCGGTCGTCATCACGATCGGCTCGCTCGCCTTGATCAGCGTCAGCATGTCGTCGTGCGGGACCCGGTCGGTGAGGATCCAGTGCATCGTCTTGCCGGCGCCGCCGGTCTCCTGGACCGTGATCGTCGGCGCCGGGCTCTGCGAGGACAGCTCCACCAGCCGGACCCTGGCCACCCCGAGCCCCGCGAGGTCCTGCTTGACGGTGGCGTCGAGTGCGGGCATCCGGGTGGGCGAGGACTGGACGACGTGCACGTCGTCGGCGTTGCCGCTCTCGACCTCGGCCACGGTGAGCGCGAACCGCATCGCGCTCTTGTTGGAGTAGGCGAAGTACAGCCGGGACGTGGCGGCGGTGGCGAAATCCTTCGCCGCCTGCTCCTGGTCTTCCGGGAAGAGCGCGGTCAGCAGCTCCTTGGACTTCAGCGCCTGGAGGTTCTCCAGTCGGGCCGCCCGCTTGTTGCCCTCGCCCGCGATGCCGTCCTGCTCCTGCTTGTACGCGCGCAGGCCGGCGTCGAAGGTGATGCCGACCTCTCCCGCGCCGAGTCCGGTGGTGTGGCCCGCCCCGGTGGCGCCCGGCGGCAGGGACTCCTTCTTGGAGTACTCGGTCATCGCGGAGACCGTGCTGCCCCACTGGCCGACGGTCTTCTGGAAGTTCTTCGTCGCGGCGAGCTGCGGGGCGACGATCGTGTGGGTGGGCCCCTGGCCGGCATCGAGCCGCGGAGCGCCGGGAACGGCGCCGTCCAGCACGGTGAACGGGTGACCGGATTCCGTGAACACGCCCGGCTGCTTCTTGTAGGCCGCCTCGGCGGTCAGCAGTGCGATGTCGTTCTGGTTCTGCTCGGTCCGGGGGAAGTTCTCACGCAGCGCGTCGGCGGTCTTGACCCCGAGCATCAGGTCGCCCTTGCCCTGGGCCTCGTGGGTGAAGACGGCGATGGGCGCCCGGCCGGTCCACTCCAGGCAGCTGTACAGCTGGTCGATGAGGTGCGGCATGACCTGGTTCTTGTTGGCGATGTTCACGGATTGGGCCATGTGCTGGAACACCGTTGCGTTCAACTGGCTCGCGCCCCGCGGGCGCAGGTACTGACGCGGAGTGGCTCGCTCCCTCTCCAGTTCCTCCCGGGCCCGAGCGGAGTTCTTCGCGAAGTCGTCCACCGGGACCTGCTCGGCGACCCCCTTCTCCCGCGCTTCGACCGGCGCCGGAGGCACGGTGGTGCGGGGCTGCGGTACGGGGGCCGACGTCGAGGGGACCTGCTGCGGGGCAGCCGCGGAGCCCGACCGCGGTCCCGCCCCGCTGAGACCGGTCGGTTTAGGCCTCGGCGCCGGTCGCGGAGGGCGGGCCGGGGTGGTCGCGGCCGAGGTGGTTGCGGCAGGGGTGGACGCGGTCGGGGCGGTGATCCCGGAGGCGACCGCCGGGGCCGGCGTCCCGCCGGACTGTAGCGGTGACTGGAGCCCCAGCGCCGACGCGAGGCCGTCGAGGGTGTCGTAGGCCGTCGTTCCCCTACGCGCCTTGTCGACCTCACTCCACTTCGGCGCCGACCCCGGGACGTGCGCCTTCAGCTCCTGCATCGCGTCAGCGGTGTTGTAGTTGCTCAAGTCGCCCTCGAAGACCCGCTGTACGGGGGGCGGCGTCGCGGAGTTCCCACCGCCCGGCGCCGGGGGCGCGCCGGTGCCCGGGAGGCCGCCTCTCGGGGCGGGGCCGCTCATCACCCGGCGGGCGTTGGCCTCCGCCTCCCGCTCGAACCGGTCGGCGGGGTCCGACACCCGCAGCCCCGCACCGTTGTCGGCGCCGGCCACCGGCCCCTTCCGCTGCTGGATGACGTGCGTCAACTCGTGCGCCAGGGTGTGCTTGTCGGCGCCTCCCTCGCCGACGACCACATGGCTGCCCGAGGTGTAGGCGCGGGCGCCGACCTCGGCCGCGGACGCCTTCGCGGCGCCGTCGGTGTGGATGCGGACGTCGGAGAAGTCCGCCCCGAGGCGGGATTCCATGTCCGTCCGGGTGGCGTCGTCCAGGGGCCGGCCGGGGGCGCGCAGCACGTCGTGCACGGGGGAGCGCTGCACGGCGGGCTCCACGGTGCCCCGGTCGCCGCCTCCGTCACCGTGCCCGTGTTCCTCCTGGGCCCCGGGATGGCCGGCCTGCCGGAGCATCTGGACCACGGCCGCGTTGCCCACCGTGCTTTGCAGCGCCGACAGCCCCGGTGCCACCGACCCGCCGTGTCGCCGCGCGGCGGACGGAGCTTCTCGCCGCGGGGCGGGTGCCCGGTCCGGCTCTCTCTCTTCGCCCGCTCTGTCGCTGCGTTGCGTCCGCACTGAGTCCCATCCCCATGGTCGGCGTTGCCAGCTTCCTTGATACAGGCGGCAGCGGTGTACGGAGAAGGCCGCAAGGGCAGACCTGGGCGCGTGACCGGGCAACGACGGGTGGCTTTGTCGCCGGGAACGTGCTCCGGTCGGGCAGCCGCCGTAAGCCCGCGTGCGGGGGTGCCGGAAGAGCCGCTGCGACGAGGGGCGTCAGGACCGTGCCGGCGCATGGGGCCGGCGGTCCGGACCGGATCGTCCGCGCACCCCTCGGTCGTCCCTCAGCGCTCATCGCCGTCGATGCGGTACGACTCTCCGTACACCTTCCAGCGCAGTGGCGTCTCCAACTGGAGACGGCCCTCGCGCACGAAGACGCGCTGCTCGGTCTCCACCCGGCTGGTGTCGGTGTGCGAGGGCTCCTTGCGGATGGCGGCGACCCGGGCGTCCAGGAACGCGTCGAGGTACTCCTCCTCGTCGCCCCCGTCGGCCGGAGTGTCGGCGGATTCGAGGGCCTGCCGCCGGATCGTGCGGAACCCGACCGTGCCCTCGGTGTCGCCCGCGCCGTGCATGACGTAGGCGTCGTAGTAGACGAACTGGCCGAGCGCGCTCAGCCCGTCGTCCTTGGCGCGTGCGACCGCCGGGTCGAAATAGGTCTCGTCCAGCTCCGCGTCCTGCGCCGCGCGGAATCTCCCGTCCTTCGCGGCCGTGGCCCACGCCCTGGTGAAGGGGGTGCCGAGCCCGGCGTGCGAATCGGTTCCGTCGACCTCGCGCAGGGCGGGCAGGAAACGTTCCAGCGGATTGCCGGGTCGCGCTTCGGCGTACCTCTCCACGACGGAGAGCAGGTCGCTGGTGCCGGAGCAGAAGCCGATGATGCCGGCGGTGTAGCCGCGGCCGTCGCCGATGTCCTCGATGTAGGAGTACTGGTCCTTCCAGTCCAGCGTGGAGTTCTCCGCGCTGGAGACGAGCTGCATGGCGATCCGTTTCTTTGCCGGATCGTCCAGCCCCTTCTCCGGCGCGTCGGACGTCCTGTCCGGGCCGGAGCAACCGCTCAGCAGTACGGCGGTCAGGGCGAGGACCGCGCAGGCGGGGCGGATCATGGTGCGTTTCACGGCCCAAGCCTGCCAGGCGGAGGCGTGGCGTCCGGAGGCGGTGCCGCCGCTGTAGCGTCAGGGGTATGGAAGATCAGTCTGTTGTGGATGTCGGCGATGTGCGGCTGGCGTACCGGACCTGGGGAGACCCGTTCGGCTCGCCGGTGGTCCTGCTGCACGGTCTCGGCGGTTCCGCCGCCGACTGGGAGGCCGCCGGCAGCCTGCTCGGCGCCGAGTGGCGGGTGTATGGCCTCGACCTGCGCGGCCACGGCGAGAGCGACTGGCCCGACGAGTACGTGCTGGAGGACATGCGCGAGGACGTCGTCGGTTTCCTCGACGCCTGCGAGCTGGACCGCGTCGGGCTGGTCGGGCACGGCATGGGCGGGGCGGTCGCCCTGCTGGTGGCCGAGGAGCACGCCGACCGCGTCGAGCGCCTGGTCCTGGTCGAGACGCCCGCGCCCTATCCCGGAGACGTCGGCCCGGCGGGACGGCCCGAGGGGCCGGTGGACTACGACGAGAACGCCGTCCCGGTGGTCCGCGCCCAACTGACCGAGCCCGACGCCGCATGGGCGGACAGCCTCGGCGAGATCGTGTCGCCCACCCTGATCATCTCCGGCGGCCCCGCCAGCAGAATGCCGCAGGACCGCCTCCCCGACCTGGCCTCGCAGATCCCGGACTGCCGCCTGATCACCGTCCCCGGCGGCCACCACGTCCACCGGACCCACGCCGACCAGGTGGCCCACGAGATCACCGAGTTCTTCACGAGCTGACCCGTCGCCCCGCCCGGTCACGCCGGTGGTGGCTCCCGCCGCCGGTCCGGGACGGACGCCGGCGCGTCCCGGCCGGGCGACGCCCCGGCGGAACCCGGCGCGCCGGCGCCCCTCCCGGCCTGCTGGCGTTCGAACCCGCCGTGGAAGTCGTCGCGGGGGCGGCGCACCGCCCGCGCGACGGTCAGGCGGCGCCCGTGACCACCCCGATCGCCGTCGTGGCGACCATCACCGTCAGCGCGGTCCGGGCGGCGTCGATGACACGGCGGACGGCCGGCGCGGCCCACTGCCCCTCGGCCAGCTCCGCCATCCGGGACTCCACCGCCCGCGCGTCGCCGTCCGGGAAGGCCGGCTTGCGCAGCTTCGCGCCGTGCAGCAGGGCCACCAGTGCGGCCGTCCGGCCCCGGCGCGTCCGGCTCACCCGGCTCGGCACGTGCGGGCCCGGAGCGGGTGGCCGGGAGATGCGCCAGGCGGGAGGCGACGCAACACCCCGGCCGCCCCGGGCGGTTCACCCCGACGGGCGGAACGCCCTCATCGCCTCCGTGTCCGTCGCGCGGGCCCGCAGGAAGTAGTCGGCCCAGGCGGCGGCGTCCGGGTAACCGGACTCGTGGACGACGCGGTCCACCGCGGCGTCGGTGTCGAACTCCGTGCGCCGCAGTTCCACCCCGGGCCCCAGGAGCGCCCAGTGCGCGCCCGGCCGCCCGTACGGCATGCCGACGCTGCCCGGGTTGACCACCATGCGACCGTGGGCGAGACGGGCGAACGGCATGTGGGTGTGGCCCAACACCAGGGTGCCGATGCGCTCGTTCAGGTCCGCCAGCACCTCCGCCCAGCGCTCCGGGGGCGAGTCCACGAGGACCACCTCCTCGTCGTCGCGCGGGGTGGCGTGGCAGAAGACCACCTGCCCCAGTCCGCGTACCGGCAGGGAGAGGGAGGCCGGCAGGCCGGCGAGCAGGTCGAGGTGGTCCGCGCGGAGCCGGTCGGCCGCCCAGAGGGCGATCGGATCGGGGATCGTGTCCCGTGCGCCCTTGCGGTACTCCACCAGTTCGCGGTCGGCGTTGCCGCCGATCCACAGCACCCGCTCACCGAGCCCGGTCAGCAGGTCAAGCACCTCGGCGGGCTGGGGCCCGGCGGCGATGTCCCCCGTGACCACCAGGTGGTCGGCGGCCCGCACGTCGGGTTCCGCCAGCACCGCCTCCAGCGCGGGCAGCACTCCGTGGATGTCGGACAGGACGGCCAGTCGCTTCAGCATGATCACCACTGTGCGGCACGTGGCGCGTCCCGGCCAGAGGGCCCCGGCCCGACGCGGCGGTGCGCGGGCAGCCGAACTCCCGTCGCACACCGGCACATTGCGGAACGTTCCGCGCCCGCCCCTTGTCGGCGGGGCGCCCGGCATGCCATACAGGTCTGGACCAATGCTCCCGGACGGAAGGCATCACCGTGCAACGGCCCCCCACGCACGTCACGTTGGCCTGCGCCGCCGCGCTCCTGCTCACCCCGATCGCCACCGCCTGCGGCGGCCCGGCCGGCGCCCACGCCGACACCCGGAAACCGACCGTCCCCCGCGACGTCACGGCCCAGGCGGGCAGCGCCACCTCCGTCCACGTCATGTGGGACGCGGCCACGGACGACAAGGCGGTCACCGCGTACGAGATCTACCGCGCGACGGCCGCGGCCGACGGCACCACCGCGGCCACGCCCGCCCCCGCCGCCAAGGTGAAGACGATCCCCGGCTCCAAGCACATGACCGACGTCGAAGGGCTCACCGCGTCCACCGCCTACACCTTCACCGTCCGGGCCCGCGACGCGGCCGGCAACCTCTCCGCGCCCTCCGCCGCCGTCACCGCCACCACCCCCGACGCCCCGCGCGACGACCGCGCCGCGCCCACCGCGCCCACCGCCCCCAGGGCCACCGGCGTCGGCCCCCGCACGGCCACCCTCACCTGGGGCCGGTCCACGGACGACGTCGGCGTGACGGCGTACGACGTGTACCAGGAGGACGTCCGCATCCACAGCGTGCCCGGCACGCGGACCACCGCGACCCTGGCCGGACTGCGCCCCGGCACCGTCTACTCCTTCACGGTCCGGGCCCGCGACGCCGCCGACACCTCCTCCCCGGACAGCGCCGTACTCGACGTCACCACCGAGTCCGCCACCGGAGCGCCCGCCGCCACCGCCCCCACCGGCCTGCGCACCACCGTCCGCGCGGAAGGCGGCGCGTTCGTCGTCGGCCTGAGCTGGGACCAGCCCGAGACCGGCGGCACGATCCCCGCGTACGAGCTGTACCTCGACGGGAAGCCGACCACCACCATCGTCTGGGGCGGCACCCCTCCGAAGGGACGCGCCGGCTACGAACTCACCCTCACCGAACCTGCGGGCGCCCGGCACTCGGTCAAACTGCGCGCCAAGCTGCCGGACGGCACCTGGGGCGACTTCTCCGCACAGCGCACGGTGGAACTGAAGGGCTGACCGCCCGGCGGGCGCACCCGCGCGCCCTGTGATCCCGTGGACCTCCGGAACCTCGTACGACGAGCGCACCAGAGGAACAGGGGACCGCAGATGGAACTGAGCGAGCGGGTGGACGGCCTGATGGACGGCCTCGTCGCGGACCTGGAACGGCTGACGGCCATCCCGTCCATCGCGTTCCCCGGCTTCCCGGCCGAGCCCGTCCAGCAGGCCCACGACCTCGTCGTCGAACTGCTGCACGGAGCCGGCGTCCAGCGGGTCGAGCGGCTCGACCTGCCCGGCACCGCGCCGGTCATCGTGGCCGAGGTCCCACCCCCCACCCCCGACGCGCCCACCGTTCTGCTCTACGGCCACTACGACGTCCAGCCGCCCGGCGACGAGAGCCTCTGGCTCTCCCCGCCGTTCGAGCCGACCCCCGTCGAGGGCGGCCTGCGCGCCCGGGGCGTCGCCGACGACAAGGCGAACGTCCTCGTCCACCTGGGCGTCCTGCGGGCGTACGGGGGCGTCCCGCCGGTCGGACTCACGATCGTGCTGGAGGGCCAGGAGGAGTACGGCAGCGCCTTCGACGACCATCCGCCCACCGACCCCGCCCGGTTCGCCTGCGACGCCATGGTCGTCGCCGACCTCGGCAACCTACGCCCCGGCAGTCCCACCCTCACCACCGGGCTGCGCGGCGCCGCCGAGGTCGTGGTCGAGGTCCGCACCCTCGCCGAACCCCGACACAGCGGCGAGTTCGGCGGCGCTGCCCCCGACGCGCTGCTCGCCCTGCTCAAGGCGCTCGCCACCCTCCACGACGTGCACGGGGACGTGGCCGTCGAAGGGCTGCGCCGCGACGCGTGGACGGGCGCCGGCTACACCGAGGACGAGTTCCGCGCCCTGGCCGGCGTCGAGGACGGCGTCCCCCTCATCGGCTCCGGCAGCCTCGGCGAGCGGCTGTGCAGCGGACCCGCGATCACCGTCGTCGGCATCGACGCCCCGAGCGTCGACCACGCCGCCTCGGCCGTCGTCCCCTACGCCCGCGCCAAGCTCAATCTGCGGTTCCACCCGGAGCAGGACCCGAGGCGGGCCCAAGACCTGCTGGTCACCCATCTGGAGTCACTCCGTCCGTTCGGCATCGCGCTGACCGTCACCCCCGGCGACACCGGCCCCGGATTCGAACCCGCGACCGACGGGCCCGCCTACCGGGCGGCGCTCGTCGCGCTGCGCGAAGGCTGGGGGAGCGAACCCTCGTACGTGGCGAGCGGCGGCTCCATCCCCCTCGTCAACGGCCTCGCCCGTGCGGCGCCGGACGCCGAGGTGCTGCTCTTCGGCGCGCAGGACAGCATGTGCAACCTGCACGCGCCCAACGAGCGGGTGCTCTTCTCCGAACTGCGGTCGGCGGTGATCGCCGAAGCGGCCTTCCTGCGGGAGTTCGCCGCCTCCCACCGGAAGGGAGACGCCGCGTGAGCACCCGAGCCCCCGGCGCGGAGCGCCAGGAGGAGCCGCCGGCCAGGAAGAAGTTCACCTTCCCCAGCGCCCTGACCGTCCTCGCCCTGGTCACCCTCGCCGTCTGGGCGCTCGCCTTCCTCATCCCGTCGGGGGCGTACGACCGCGACGCGGACGGCTCGCCGGTGCAGGGCACGTACCACCGCGTCGACTCCGGGCAGACCTTCGTCGACCGCCTCGACGACCTGTTCCTGTCACCGGTGAACGGCCTGTACGGCGTCCAGGACGAGAAGACCGGCGTGGTCGGGCCCGACATGGCCGGCGAACTCTACGGCAGCGCCGGGGTGTTCCTCTTCGTCATCGCGATCGGCGCGTTCATCACCGTCGTCTTCGCCACCGGCGCCCTCGACACCGGCATCGGCCGCCTCGCCCACCGCCTGCGCCACCGGGGCGCGTTGCTCATCGTCGGCATCATGCTGGTCTTCTCGCTGCTCGGCACGGTCGAGGGCTTCGCGGAGGAGACCCTCGGCTTCTACGGCCTGATCGTCCCGCTGATGCTCGCCCTCGGCTACGACCGCATGGTGGCCACCGGGACCATCATCCTCGGCGCGGGCATCGGCGTGCTCTGCTCCACCGTCAACCCGTTCGCCACCGGCGTCGCCTCATCGGCGGCCGACATCTCGCTCGGCGACGGCATCGTGCTGCGCGGGGCGATGTGGATCGTGCTCACGGCCGTCACCATCGCCTACGTCGTGCGGTACGCGTCCCGGGTCCGCAGGAACCCCGAACGGTCCCTCTCCGGCTTCCTCCCCGGCGACCGCGACCAGGCCGAGGCGGAGGCCGAGGCGCGGGAACCCGCCCCGCTGACCGGCCTGCACAAGCTCGTGCTGGTCCTGGTCGGACTGACCTTCGCCTTCATGATCTTCTCCGTGGTGCCGTGGTCCAGCGCGATCACCGGCGACGCCGACGCCACCCCGTACGGCTTGGAACTCGGCTGGTCCTTCCCGCAGCTCGCCGCCCTCTTCCTGGTGGCGGCGGTCCTCGTCGGCGTCGTCGCCCGCTTCGGCGAGCAGAAGCTCAGCGCCACGATCGTCCAGGGCGCCGCCGACTTCATCTCGCCCGCGCTGGTCATCGTGCTGGCGCGCGGCGTCACCGTCATCATGAACAACTCGCAGATCACCGACACGGTGCTGCACTCCATCGAGGGCGCGGTCTCCGGGACGTCCTCGGCGTTCTTCGCCTTCATCGTCTTCGTGGTCAACCTTCCGCTGGCCTTCCTCATCCCCTCCACCTCCGGCCACGCCACCCTCGCCATGCCGATCCTCGCCCCGCTCGCCGACTTCGCGGGCGTCTCCCGCGCGGTGGTCGTCACGGCCTGGCAGGCGGCCAGCGGCTGGATGAACCTCTGGGTCCCGACCACGGCCGTCACCATCGGCGGGGTCGCCCTGGCGAAGGTCGGCTACAACACCTACCTCCGCTTCGTCTGGCCGCTGCTCGCCCTCCTCTTCGTCCTCATCGGCGGCTTCGTGGCGCTGGGAGCGGTGTGGACGTGAGCGCGTGACGTGCGGCGGGTGCGGGAGGGGGGAGCGCCGCGCGTACCGGCGCGTACAGGCGGACGCCCTGGAACGCGGGCGCCCGCCTGTACGCGGCGTTCAGTGCTGGGCGGCGTACGCGACGAAGGCGGTCCAGTGGTGCCGGGCGACGGCGAGGACCGGGCCGTGCGGGTTCTTGGAGTCACGGAGGAGTACGGCGTCCGGGCGGGTGGCGACTTCGAGGCACTGGCCGCCCTCCGCGCCGCTGTAACTGCTCTTGCGCCAATGCGGTCCGTAGTCGACTTCGACCGGTGTGGAGAGATCCATATGCGCTCCCGGAGAGCCGACGGTAGGTACGGCAGGTGGGCTGTGGGACGTATGTCAGTGTTTCGCGGCGTACGCGACGAAGGCGGTCCAGTGGTGCGGGGTGGTGGCGAGGACCGGGCCGTGGGGGTTCTTGGAGTCGCGGAGGAGGACGGCGTCCGGGCGCGTGGCGACTTCGAGGCACTCGCCGCCCTCCGCGCCGCTGTAACTGCTCTTGCGCCAGACCGTGTTCGAGGCAGTTTCGGTCGCCAGCGTGTTCATAGCTCTCCCAGCAACTTCTCGATGAAGGTCGTGGACTCCCGGGGACCGAGAGCCTGCGCTCGCATGATCCCATAGCGAGCCGCGATGGCCCTTGCCTCCTCCCGTTCGGACACCAGGATGCTGCGTCCTTGGACCTCCAGGTAAGCCACCGTCTCGGCTCCTTTTCGCGTGATCAGGGTGAAAGGGCCGTCCACGCCTGCGTTGTCCTCGCGCTCCGTGGACATGACCTGAATTTCGACGTTGCGCATCCCACCCACCTGCAGCAGGTGTTCGAGCTGAGTCTGAAGCACACTGCGGCCTCCGAACGGCCTTCTGAACACGGTCTCTTCGATGACGAATCCCATCAGCGGAGCGGGCCAGCGGCTGAAAATGTCCTGACGAGCGAGCCGGGCCGCCACTCGTTGCTCGATGGTCGCGTCGTCGAGCAACGGACGGCGGGCGTTGAGTAGAGCACGGGTGTAGTCCTCGGTCTGCAGCAACCCTGGAACGGCCTGAACCGCGTACAGGTGAAGTTCGCTCGCCTCCGCCTCCAGCCGCGCCGCGTCGCGGAAGAACGCCGGGTACTGTCCGCGCGCCACCTCGTCCTTGCACACCTTCAGCAGACCGCCCGCCTTGAGCAGTTCGTCGGCCTGGTCGATGAAGGCGGGCGGCGGGGTGCGGCGGCCCTGTTCGTAGGCGGCGACGGTGGAGGCGGAGTAGCCGGTCATCGTCCCGAACTCCGCGCGTTCCAGACGTGCCGCGACGCGGAACAGCTTCAACTGGCGTCCGAAGAGGGCGAGAACGCCCGTCCCCGGCTCGTGGGTCTGCTCGGACTCGTCCTGTTCCGCCATGCCGCCGTCCGCCTCCGCCGTTCGTGTCGCCCCGTCGCGGCCGTCACGCTCCGTGCCGCGTACACGGTGCGCCGCTCCGCGTACAAGCGGTACCCGTGGGCGCGTCCGTCCTGGTCAAAGGTAGGGCCCGGCCGGGAGGGTTTCCCCCATGAACGCAGTAATTCCCCCTCCCGTGGGAAGCGAAGAAACCGCCCTGACCGTGCACGAGTTCGCGATGAGATTCACCGCCACCCCGCGCGGCGCGCGGCTGGCCCGGAGGCTCGTCTCCCAGCGGCTTGACGTCTGGGGTCACCCGTACGATTCGCGGGTCAACGAGACGATGACCCAGATCGCCGCCGAGCTGACGGCGAACGCGGTCCGTCACGGCCGGGTGCCGGGCCGCGACTTCCACGTACGCCTCCGGGAGACGGCAACCGGGGGCGGGGACGGGGCGGCGGTCGTGATCGAGGTGTCCGACACCCGCGACGGGTGGCCGTCACCCGCGACCCCTGTGCCGTCCGTGCCCGGACCGCCGTCCCCGACGCAGGAGTCGGGGCGCGGACTCCGCCTGGTGTCGGTGCTGGCCGACGACTGGTCCGTGGTGCCCCGGGCGGGCGCGCCCGGCAAGACCGTACGCGCGGAACTGTCGCTACGGGCCCGACGCCGGTGAACGCGCGCCGGCGGTTCCGTCAGCGGGTGAGCGGGGTCTCGGAGCCGACGCGGGTCAGCTTCTCGGGGTTGCGGACGTAATAGAGGCCGGTGATGCGCCCGTCCTCGGTGCGGAACGCCACGACGCCGTCGAGTTCGCCGTCGAGGCGCATCAGCAGGGCCGCGTTCCCGTTCACCTCGGTGAACTCGCTGGTGACGACGCCGGCCTTGGCGGCAGAGCCGTTCAGGAAGCGGAGCACCTTGTCCGCGCCGACGATGGGCCGGAGCGCGGCGGTCTTGATGCCGCCGCCGTCACTGACCAGGACGACGTCGGGGGCGAGCACGTCGAGCAGGCCCTGCAGGTCGTTGGTCTCCAGGGCCCGCCGGAATGCCTCCGCCGCCACCCGGGACTCGCTCGCGGAGATCACGGTGCGCGGGCGGCGTTCCTGCACGTGCAGACGGGCCCGGTGGGCGATCTGGCGGACCGCCGCGGGGGTCTTGTCGACGGCGGCCGCGATCTCGTCGTAGCCGAGTGCGAACACCTCCCGCAGCACGAACACGGCCCGTTCGGTCGGCGACAGCGTTTCGAGGACGAGCATCAAAGCCATCGACACGCTCTCGGCGAGTTCGACGTCCTCCGCCACGTCCGGCGCGGTCAGCAGCGGCTCGGGCAGCCACGGGCCGACGTACGCCTCCTTGCGGCGCTTCAGCGTACGCAGCCGGTTGAGCGCCTGCCGCGTGGTGATCCGCACCAGGTACGCCCGCCGGTCGTTCACCTGGTCCAGGTCGACCTTGACCCAGCGCAGCCAGCTCTCCTGGAGCACGTCCTCGGCATCGGCGGCGGAGCCGAGCATCTCGTACGCCACGGTGAAGAGCAGGTTGCGGTGGGCGACGAACGTGTCGGTGGCGCTGCTGGTGTCCTCGTCGGTCATGTCTGCCGGTTCCTCTCCTGCGCGGTCGGTCCCGCGTGGTCGGCCTGCTGGGCGAAGGCTTTCATGTGCGCCTCCGGGATTCGCGCCCTTTCGGTGCCCGGCACGGCCGGGCGCTCGCGGCCGTGCCGTTCGCACCGTTGGCGTTCAGGCCCCGTCGGCGGCCGATCCGGCAGGCTGCTCCCGTACCGCCCGCACCGCCGGTTCCGGACGCACCGCTTCCGTCGGTCCCGTTGCCGCGGAGGTGTCGACGGGGCGGCGGCCCTCCAACGCCCGCTCGCGTCCGGTGTCCTTGAGCCAGAACAGCGAACCGGGCTTGGCGGCCTCCCGTACCAACTGCTTGACGGTGAACCCGCAGACGAGCTCCTTGACCTTCGCGGCGGGCACGCCCGCCAGGTGCAACGCGGTGGGGGTGTCGCTCTTGCGGGCGATCTGGACGAGCCCCGCGGCGCGGCCGAGGCTGATGCACTGGCCGACGAATCCGAGGCTCACCGGGGACGGCCGCTCGTCCGCGATCCGCCGCAGGACCGTGTCCGCGGCCTGCGCGCCCAGCGGCAGGGCGGCCTGGCAGCTCATCCGGAAGGGGAGGTTCGACGGCGCGGCCGAGTCTCCGGCGGCGACGACGCGTCCGTCGTCCACGCTCGTCAGCGTCTCGTCGGTGAGCAGGCGTCCCAGCGCGTCGGTGCGCAGGCCGCTGCGGGCGGCCAGGTCCGGCACGCCGAAACCGGCGGTCCAGACGGTCACCGCGCCCGGTACCTCGCGGCCGTCACCGAGCCGCACCGTGTCGGCGGTCACCTCCGTCACCTGCGCGCCGGGGCCCGTCAGGAGCTTCACCCCCAGCTTGGCCAGCCGCCCGGCGACCGCCCGCCGGGCGCGCGGGTGCAGGTACGGGCCGAGCATCCGCCCGCAGACCAGGGTCACCGGCCTGCCGGTCTCCGCCAGTTCCGCCGCCGTCTCGATGCCCGTCGGCCCGGCCCCGACCACCGTCACCGGGGCCGTGGTCGGCACCGCCGCCAGGTCGGCCCGCAGCCTCTCCGCCTCCTCCAGGGAGGCGATCGGACGGGCGAACTCGGCCGCGCCCGGCACCTGCGGGTCGGCGCTGCCGCTGCCCACCGCGTAGACCAGGTAGTCGTAGGGGAGCGTGCCGCCGCCCGCCAGCGCCACCGTGCGCCCGGCCGTGTCGATCCGCGCCGCCGTGTCGACCACCAGCCGTACGCCCGCCGCCAGCACCTTCCGGTACGCGACGACCCCGTCGTGCGAACCGCCGACGACCTGGTGCAGCCGGATCCGCTCCACGAACGCCGGACGCGGGTTGACCAGGGTCACGGTCACGTCGTCGCGCTGCGTCAGACGGTTGGCCGCCATCACGCCGGCGTACCCGCCGCCGATCACGACCACCTCGGTGTTCTCACTCATGGTCTCTCTCCTCCGGTCCCGGTTTCCTGGGTCTGCACACAGGACACCGGCCGGACGGACCGTGTGACACGTGTGGCGCGGATCACGTTCTCGGCCGGAGGTGGGGAAAGGCGCCGGGCACGCGGTCGGAGGCGGGCGGAGCCACCGGGCGCGCGGGCCGTATGCTGCGGCGGGCGAGACGGCCGCCGCACGAGCGGCGGGCCCGTCGGGCACGGCGGGACGGGCCTGTTCCGCGTCGGTACCGAGCGAACGACCTGGAGGTCGACCGGTGATCACAGTGGCGGCGGTTGCCGGCGTGGCCTTGATCGAACTGGGCATGGCCCTGATTCCGGGGCCGAACATGATCCACCCCGCCTCCCGTGCCATCACCCAGGGCCGCAGGGCGGGCCTGATCAGCCTCGGCGGGACCGCCGTGGGCTTCGTCTGCTACCTGCTGGCCGCGGCGGCCGGTCTGTCCGCGTTGTTCGCCGCCGTGCCGCTGGCGTACACCGTGGTCAAGCTCGCGGGAGCCGCCTACCTGGCCTATCTCGCCTGGGGCATGCTCAAGCCCGGCGGGCGCTCGCCGTTCGCCCCGGCGGGCGATCTGCCCCCGATCTCCGACGCGCGCCTGTTCACCACCGGGCTGCTGACCAACCTGCTCAACCCCAAGATCGCCCTCCTGTACGCCGCCCTGCTGCCCCAGTTCCTCGACCCGCACTCGGGCCCGGCCTGGGCGCAGATGCTCCAGCTCGGGGCGGTGCAGATCGTCGTCGGCGTCGGTGTGAACGGTCTGATCATGCTGGGTGCGGCCCGCGTCTCCGGCTTCCTGGCCGCCCGGCCCCGCGCCATGGCCGCCCAGCGGTTCGCGGCGGGCGGCCTCCTCGGCGTCTTCGCCCTGCGCACCGCGCTGTCCCGCACGGCTGTCTCCGCCTGAGCCGACCGCCGAAGACGGTCCGACCGGCCCCGGTCCCGGCCAACTCGCCTGCGAACGCCGGGATTGCACCGCAATACCGGTGCTTGCCCGCGCCCACGACGCGGCGCCGCACCCCGCCCCTTCGCGGGGCGGGGTGCGGCGCTCGTGCTGCGGGTGACGTCGTGGCGGTCGGTCAGCGGAGCTGCTCGTACGCGGGGAGGGTCAGGAAGTCCGCGTAGTCCTGGTCCAGCGAGACCTGGAGGAGGAGGTCGTGGGCCTGCTGCCACTTGCCGGCGGCGAAGGCGTCCTCGCCGATCTCGGCGCGGACGGCGGCGAGTTCCTCGGCGGCGATCTTGCGGGCCAGGTCGGCGGTGGCGTGCTCGCCGTTCTCGAAGACGACGTCGGCGTTGATCCACTGCCAGATCTGCGAGCGCGAGATCTCGGCAGTGGCCGCGTCCTCCATGAGGTTGAAGATGGCCACCGCGCCCGAGCCGCGCAGCCACGCCTCGATGTAGCGGATGCCGACCGCGACCGCGTTGCGCAGGCCGTCGAAGGTGGGCTTGGCGTCGAGGGTGTCGACGGCGATCAGGTCGCCCGCCGCGACGGACACGTCCTCGCGCAGCCGGTCCTTCTGGTTCGGCTTCTCGCCGAGGACGGCGTCGAACGAGGCCAGCGCGATCGGGACCAGGTCCGGGTGGGCGACCCAGGAGCCGTCGAAGCCGTCGCCGGCCTCGCGGTCCTTGTCCGCCTTGACCTTCTCGAACGCGACCTTGTTGACCTCCTCGTCGCGGCGCGACGGGATGAAGGCCGCCATGCCGCCGATGGCGTGCGCGCCCCGCTTGTGGCAGGTGCGCACGAGGAGTTCGGTGTACGCACGCATGAACGGGGCGGTCATCGTCACCGCGTTGCGGTCCGGCAGGACGAACTTGGCGCCGCCGTCACGGAAGTTCTTGACGATGGAGAAGAGGTAGTCCCAGCGGCCGGCGTTGAGGCCCGAGGCGTGGTCGCGGAGCTCGTAGAGGATCTCCTCCATCTCGTACGCGGCGGTGATCGTCTCGATCAGGACCGTGGCGCGGACGGTGCCCTGCGGGATGCCGGTGTAGTCCTGGGCGAAGACGAAGATGTCGTTCCAGAGGCGGGCCTCCAGGTGCGACTCCGTCTTCGGCAGGTAGAAGTACGGGCCCTTGCCGAGGTCGATGAGGCGCTGCGCGTTGTGGAAGAAGTACAGGCCGAAGTCGACCAGCGCGCCGGGGACCGGGGTGCCGTCGAGCTGGAGGTGGCGCTCGTCCAGGTGCCAGCCGCGCGGGCGGGTCACCACGGTCGCCAGCTCCTCGGCGGGGCGCAGCGCGTACGTCTTGCCGGACTTCGGGTCGGTGAAGTCGATGCGGCGCTCGTAGGCGTCGGTCAGGTTGAGCTGGCCGCCGATGACGTTCTCCCAGGTGGGGGCGGAGGCGTCCTCGAAGTCGGCGAGCCAGATCTTCGCACCGGAGTTCAGCGCGTTGATCGTCATCTTGCGGTCGGTGGGACCGGTGATCTCCACGCGGCGGTCGTTGAGCGCCTCGGGCGACGGCGCGACCTTCCAGGAGTCGTCCGCACGGATCGCGGCCGTCTCCGGCAGGAAGTCCAGGGTGGAGGTGCGGGCGATCTCGGCGCGGCGCTCGGCGCGGCGGGCGAGGAGCTCGTCACGGCGCGGCGTGAACCGGCGGTGCAGCTCGGCCACGAACGCCAGAGCCGCCTCCGTCAGCACCTCCTCCTGGCGGGGCAGGGGCTCGGCGTCGACGATGGCCAGCGGGGACGGCGCTGGTGCGGACATGAGCGGTCACTCCTTCTGCGGCGGTGCGTGCGGGGCCTTTGCCGCCACCTGCCGAACGGCACCGGGTGCCAGAGGGCCGGGAGGCGGGCCGGAGAAGCCGTTCGGTCGGTGAACGGCTTCTGACCAGTGGATAGTAGTTTCCTCATGGTGGAAGTTCAATGGTTTGTTGATGTCGAGACTCTTCGGATCGACAGAGTCCGGGCGGAGTTGGCGCCGCGTGCCACCGCCCCTTCGGGGCTTCTGCCCGGTGTCGCCCGAACGCGCTCACTCCAGCCGGATCAAGTCCTCGGGTGTGTCGATGTCGTGGGGCAGTGCGACGTCCGAGCAGTCCACCAGGGTGAGCTCGCCGCGGTGGTCCCGCAGATAGGCGCGGGCTCCCCGGTCGCCCTCCGCGGTCGCCGCCACGCCCTCCCAGCGGTCGGCGCCGAACAGCACGGGGTGCCCCCGCCCGCCGTCGTACGAGGCCGCCACCAGCGCGTCGCGCGCACCGCCCGACGCCGTACGCACACGGGCCACCGCTTCCGGGCCGATGCCCGGTTGGTCCACCAGGAGCACCAGGACCGCGTCCGCCCCGGTGCCGCGCAGGGCGGCCAGCCCGGCCCGCAGCGACGACCCCATGCCCTGTTCCCAGTCGGGGTTCACGGTCACCGCGCACCCCGCGAGATCGGCCCGTTCCCGCACCTCGTCCGCCGCCGCGCCCAGCACCACGTGCAGCGGACCGCAGCCGCCTTCCCGCAGGACGCGCACCGCGTGTTCGATCAGGGGGCGGCCCCGTTGGGGCAGCAGGGCCTTGGGCCGGCCGCCGAGCCTGCGGCCGCCGCCCGCGGCGAGCAGCAGGCCGGCGACGGAGGGGGTGCCGGGGGGAGTGCACATGGGGACTGGATACCACCGCGCGGCCCGCACGGGCGACAGGCGCGGCTTCCCCGAGTCCCTCACTGTCCGTGTCCCTGAGGGATCTCAGGGGTAACCCTGATTTTCCTTCGGAGAGTGGCGCGACTCACCTTCGATGGCGTTAACTTGCGGGCATCCCGCAGCACTTGACCGAGGTTTTCGGGGCACGGCCGACACGATCGGCGCGCAGGCGTACGAGGGGGGAACGGGTTGTTGCGAAGCGTGGGGCACAAGCGCGTGACCGGAAA
The DNA here is from genome assembly GCF_947488945.1 of uncultured Streptomyces sp. Classification (GTDB taxonomy): domain Bacteria; phylum Actinomycetota; class Actinomycetes; order Streptomycetales; family Streptomycetaceae; genus Streptomyces. The sequence goes on along the minus strand of NZ_CANLBS010000019.1, from coordinate 92,059 downwards.
CGGCGAGGACCCGAGGGTCACGGAGTTACGTACGGCCGTCTCCCGGCTCCGCCGTGAACTGGCCGGTCACCCCGCCGATTTCCCCGACCGGGGCATCGCGGAGGAGGAACTGGCCGCGCTGGACGCCATGGCGGTCAGCGGGGTCCCGGAGATACCGCGGCTGCGCCGCTCCCTGCTGCTGATCGCGGGAGCGATCGGCTCGGTGAGCGCCCTGGCGACGACGCTGCGGGACGTGCGGAACGCGGTGGACCTCTTCGGCGAGCCGCCGCGGAAGTGACGGCCGCCGCGGGGATGCCTGCCGACGGCGGACCGGCTGCCTCACGACGGCGCGGACGGCCGTGACCCCGATGTCCGGGACCACGGCCGCCCGTAGGCCGCCGTCAGCGCGCCCGGCCGGCCGCGGAGGGCCGGGAGGACGGGCTCAGACGGACGTGATCTCCACGACCATCGGCGCGTAGACGCCGGAGACCGAGCCGAGGCCGAGGGTGCACAGCAGGATGTCGGTCGCGGGCCCGGTCTGGGTGGCGACGACGGTGTCCCCGGCGAACAGGCCGGCGGTCACCGTCCCGGTGAAGGTGACGACCAGCACGGCGCCCGCGACCGTCGTGGTCCGGTTCAGCGACAGCGTGCTGGTGGCCCCCGTGTTCCAGGTGATCGTCCGGGTCTCGGCGGCCGTGTTGAGGAGCTCCAGACAGGTGCGTGTCCGGGGCGGGTTCACCGCGGAGTGCGTGCCCGAGGTGAGTGCCGGCACGCTGGTGGAGACGCAGGGGCCGAGCTGCCAGTTCAGCGAAGCGCTGCTCACCTGGGGCGTGTTGGTCAACGGCGGGTTGTAGGTGACGCTCGCACTGCTGGGAGGGGTGCACGTCACGTCGAGCAGGCCGTTCGTGCGCGCCTGCGCGTGACCGGCCGAGGCCAGCAGGCCGACGACGAGAAGCAGCAGGGCGCAGACGCCGGAGAACGAGGTGCGAAACCCGGGTCGGCCGGTACTGCGGCGGAAAGTTCGGGCCGGATGTGCCATGAGGACGCCTTTCGCTGCGGGCCGGCTCGACGGCCTGCGGGGAACGGCGTCCTTGCGGGAGGGTCCGGTGGGCGCGGAACCGCAGTGCGGGCCCTGTGCCGCAGGAGGCCGTCCGGGGAGGCTTCCGACTCTCCGGCATGCCGCAGCCGGGCGTCCACGGGTGTGCGCCGGTACCGGAGGCGTACCGCGCGCACGGGGCGCGCCCGACGCGTGCGGGGTGTTCCGGGCGCGTGTCCGGGTGTCCTGGACGCGCGCTGTGCGCCCTCCACACGCACGGGGCGCGCGGAGGCTGCGTCACCGGCCGCCGCACCGAGGCTCCGCAGCCGTCACCCCGCAGCCGTCACCCCGTGGCCGTCACTCCGGCCGTCCTTACTCCGCCGCGGTCGCCGTCCCCGCGTTGAGGGTCACGGAGAGGTCCTTGGCCGCCTGCTGGAGGATCGGCACGATCCGCTCGGTTGCGGCGTCGGTGACGCGGCCGGCCGGGCCGGAGATGGAGATCGCGGCCGCGGTGGGGGAGTGGGGGACGGAGACCGCCAGGCAGCGGACGCCGATCTCCTGCTCGTTGTCGTCCACCGCGTAGCCGGCCCGGCGGACCTGCTCCAGGGCGTCCAGGAATCCGTCCGGGGTGGTGATCGTCTTCTCGGTGGCGGCGGGCATCCCGGTGCGGGCGAGCAGCGCGCGGACCTCGTCCGCCGGGGTGTGCGCGAGGAGCGCCTTGCCGACCCCGGTCGAGTGCGGCAGCACGCGGCGGCCCACCTCGGTGAACATCCGCATGGAGTGCTTCGAGGGCACCTGTGCGACGTACACGATCTCGTCGCCGTCGAGCAGCGCCATGTTCGCCGTCTCACCGGTCTCCTCCACGAGCCGCTGGAGGCAGGGGCGGGCCCAGGTGCCGAGCAGCCGGGAGGCGGACTCGCCGAGCCGGATCAGGCGCGGACCGAGCGCGTACCGGCGGTTCGGCTGCTGGCGCACGTAGCCGCAGACGACCAGGGTGCGCATCAGGCGGTGGATGGTCGGCAACGGCAGGCCGCTGCTGGCGGAGAGCTCGCTCAGGCCCACCTCGCCGCCGGCGTCGGCCATCCGCTCCAGCAGGTCGAAGGCGCGTTCCAGTGACTGCACCCCGCCGCTGGGGCCGAGGGGCTTGGAGTCGGAGGTGCTGGCGTCGGACGGCGGCACGTCAACGATCCTTTCGAAGCGGTGGGCAAGGCTGCAGCCTACCGGGCGGTCGGTGCCCGACGCACTGCTCGGGCCGTGCTTTCCTGCCGGTCAGCGCCCTCGGCGGGGGTGCGCGCCGGATGGGACGGAGATCTTCCCCCAGTCTCTCATGTTCCGTATGGTGAAAACAGGATTCTGCCTTACGGAATGCGCGAGGCGGCGTTCCCTGCTGTCCCGGTGCCCGGTGGGCCGCCGGGGTGGGGTCTTGACGGCGGGGAATCGCCGATGAAGACTCCAACAGCAGTTCGTTCAACAGTTCGTTGAAATCCCGGACCGTGCCCCTTCGCGGCGGCCTCCGGGATTCCTGACATGGCGAAACGAGGAGCACGGGTGCCCGGTGCGGACGTGGAACTGGTACTGCGCTCGACGCGCGTGGTCACCCCGGAGGGGACGCGCCCCGCGACGGTGACCGTCTCCGGCGGAACGATCCGGGCGGTCCTGCCGCACGACGCCGAGCCTCCCCCCGGCGCCCGGCTGGAGGACGTCGGCGACCACGTGGTGCTGCCGGGCCTGGTGGACACCCACGTCCACGTGAACGATCCGGGCCGCACCGCGTGGGAGGGCTTCTGGACCGCCACCCGCGCGGCGGCGGCCGGCGGCATCACCACGCTGCTCGACATGCCGCTCAACTCCCTCCCGCCCACCACCACCGTCGGCCACCTGCGCACCAAGCAGGCGGTCGCCGGCCCCAAGGCGCATGTGGACACCGGCTTCTGGGGCGGCGCGATCCCGTCCAACACCAAGGACCTGCGCCCCCTGTTCGAGGCCGGGGTGTTCGGCTTCAAGTGCTTCCTGTCGCCGTCCGGCGTCGAGGAGTTCCCGGAGCTGGACCAGGAGCAGCTGGGCCGGGCGCTCACCGAGATCGCCGGGTTCGGCGGCCTGCTGATCGTGCACGCCGAGGACCCGCACCACCTGGCAGCCGCTCCCCAGCGCGGCGGCCCGGCCTACGCGGACTTCCTCGCCTCCCGCCCCCGGGACGCGGAGAACGCCGCGATCGAAGGGCTGATCGCCCTCGCCGAACGGCTGGACGCCCGGGTGCACGTGCTGCACCTGTCGTCCAGCGACGCCCTGCCGCTGATCGCCGCCGCCAAGGCGCGCGGCGTGCGGATCACCGTCGAGTCGTGCCCGCACTTCCTCACCCTCACCGCCGAGGAAGTCCCGGACGGGGCGACCGAGTTCAAGTGCTGCCCGCCCATCCGGGAGGCCGCCAACCAGGACGCCCTGTGGCAGGGGCTCGCCGACGGCACCATCGACTGCGTCGTCTCCGACCACTCGCCGTGCACCACCGACCTCAAGACCCCGGACTTCGGCACCGCCTGGGGCGGGATCTCCTCGCTCCAGCTCGGCCTGCCCGCCATCTGGACCGAGGCGCGCCGACGCGGACACGGCCTGGAGGACGTGGTGCGCTGGATGTCCTCCGGCCCCGCCGCGCTCGCCGGGCTCACCCGCAAGGGGGCCGTCGAAGCGGGCCGGGACGCCGACTTCGCCGTACTCGCCCCGGACGAGACCTTCACGGTCGACCCGGCGCACCTGTTCCACCGCAACCAGGTGACCGCGTACGCGGGCAAGACGCTGTACGGCGTCGTCAAGTCCACCTGGCTGCGCGGCACGCGGATCGTGGCCGACGGAGTCCACGGCGAACCCACGGGCCGCCTCCTGGAGAGGAACCAACCCACCATCGACGTAAGGACCCCGTGACATGACGGAAGCCGTGACCCCGCACGCCACCGGCGACACCGCCACCCCGCACTACACCGGCGACGCCAGCCCCTTCGGCGGCGGCGACCCGTACGCGGACTACCGCACCCCCGGCCCCGGCGGATTCCCCTTCGACCACCTCGTGGACCTCGCCGACCGGCGGCTCGGCGCCGGCGTGATCGCCGCCAACGACGAGTTCTTCGCCGAGCGCGAGAACCTGCTCAACCCCGGCTCCGCCGTCTTCGACCCCGAGCGCTTCGGCCACAAGGGCAAGATCATGGACGGCTGGGAGACGCGCCGCCGGCGCGGCACCGGCACCGACCGCCCGCACCCCGAGGCCGACGACCACGACTGGGCGCTCGTCCGGCTCGGCGCGCCCGGCGTCGTACGCGGACTGATCGTGGACACCGCGCACTTCCGGGGCAACTACCCGCAGGCCGTCTCCGTCGAGGCGGTCGCGCTCCCCGGCTCCCCGTCGCCCGAGGAACTCCTCGCCCCCGACGTGAAGTGGACGACGCTCGTACCCCGTACGCCGATCGGCGGGCACGCGGCCAACGGCTTCGCCGTCGACGCCGAGCAGTACTTCACCCACCTGCGGGTCACCCAGCATCCGGACGGCGGGATCGCCCGGCTGCGGGTGTACGGCGAGGTCGTCCCCGACCCCGGCTGGCTCGGGGCGCTCGGCACCTTCGACCTGGCGGCCCTGGAGAACGGCGGCCTGGTCGAGGACGCCTCCGACCGCTTCTACTCGCCGCCGACCAACACCATCCGGCCGGGCCGCTCGCAGAAGATGGACGACGGCTGGGAGACCCGCCGCCGGCGCGACACGGGCCACGACTGGATCCGCTACCGGCTGGCGGAGCAGTCCGAGATCCGGGCCGTGGAGATCGACACCGCCTACCTCAAGGGCAACGCGGCGGGCTGGGCCGCCCTGTCGGTGCGCGACGGCGAGGACGGCGAGTGGGTGGAGGCGCTGCCCCGCACCCGGCTCCAGCCGGACACCAACCACCGCTTCGTGCTGGCCGACCCGGTCGCCGCGACGCACGTGCGGATCGACATCTTCCCGGACGGCGGCATCTCCCGGCTGCGGCTGTTCGGTTCGCTGACCGAGTCCGGCACGGCCCGGCTGAACGCCCGCCACCAGGAACTCGGCGGCTGACGACCGGCGGGGCGACGGGTGGCCGCGGGATCCCCGCGGCCACCCCTCCGGCCGTGCGCCGTCTGCGATGCCCCTGCCGCCGGTTGTCGGCCGGCCGCGGCCCGCTCAGAACTCCTCGTGCGTCTCCGGGTCCCCGCCGAACCGGTGTTCCTTCCCGCCGCCGATCGCCGCCAGTTCCTCGGCGGTGAGCGTGAACCCGAAGAGGTCCAGGTTCTCCCGCTGCCGCCCCGGATCGGCGGACTTCGGGATGGGCACCACGCCCAGCTGGGTGTGCCAGCGCAGCACCACCTGGCCCGGCGTCACCCCGTGGGCGCGCGCGGCGGCCACCGTCGCCGGGTCCTCCAGCACCTCGCGGCCACGGGCCAGCGGACTCCACGCCTCGGTCACGATGCCCTTGGACTCGTGGAACGCGCGCAGTTCGGCCTGCGGCAGCAGCGGGTGCAGCTCGATCTGGTTCACCGCGGGCAGCACGCCGGTCTCCCGCTCCAGCCGCTCGATGTGCTCGGCGGTGAAGTTCGAGACGCCGACGGAACGCACCAGTCCGTCCTCCCGGAGCTTGAGCATCGCCTTCCAGGTGTCCACGTACCTGTCCACGCGCGGCAGTGGCCAGTGGATGAGGTAGAGGTCGATGTGGTCGAGGCCGAGCAGGGCCCGGGACTCCTCGAAGGAGGCCAGCGTCTCCTCGTAGCCGTGGTGGCGGCCGGGGACCTTGCTGGTGACGACGATCTCGTCGCGCGGCACCCCGGACGCCGCGATCCCGCGCCCGGTGCCGCGCTCGTTGCCGTAGTTCAGCGCGGTGTCCACCAGCCGGTAGCCGAGGCCGAGCGCCCCGGCCACCGCCTTCTCGGCGTCGGCGTCGTCCAGCGGGTAGGTGCCCAGGCCGACGGCGGGGAGGGTGCGGCCGTCGTTGAAGGAGTGGAGGGGGGTCCCGGTCATGGTCGTCCAATCGTCCTGGTCCGTGTCCGTACCGTCCCGGCCAGCGTAGGACCGGCGGCGGGACGGGGCAGGGCGGGCCGGACGTCGGAGGAGAGGCGGTCCGGCAGCCGTGCCCCGGCGGCGCGCCTGCCCCGCTGCGCCCGCCCCCGAACCTCCGGGACCGCGCCGGACACGCGCCAGCCCCGACCCCGGACAGGGGTCGGGGCCGCACCGGACACGCGCGGGAGGCGGCCCCGGACCTGGGACGGGGATTCCGGTGGGCGGACCCTCCCGGTAGCCTGACCGCTCCGTGCGAGCCGCCGAGGTCTCCACCCCACACCGCCCGAACCCGTGGAGCACCCGTGTCCGCCGCCGTCCTGCCGTCCGCCGTCGCGCCCGCGCCGCGCGCCTGGCGCACCGATCTGCCCGTCCTGCTCGTCGCCGTCGTGTGGGGGTCGAGCTACCTCGCCGCGCACGGCATCACCACCGCCCGGACGGTGATCGCGGTCCTCGTCCTGCGTTTCGCCATCGTGCTGCCCGTGCTCGTCGCCGCCGGGTGGCGCAGGCTCCGGGCGCTGACCACCGCCCAGTGGCGCGGCGCGGGGCTGCTCGGCCTGGTCCTCAGCGGGATCTTCCTGCTGGAGACCTACGGGCTCGTGCACACCTCGGCCACCAACGCCGGGCTGATCATCAGCCTCACCATGGTCTTCACCCCGCTCGCCGAGGCGCTGGTCACCCGCACCCGGCCCGCCGCCGGATTCCTGACGGCCGCCGGGCTCTCGCTGGCCGGGGTGGTGCTGCTGACCCAGGGCGGCGGTTTCACCGCTCCGTGCGGCGGCGACCTGCTGATGCTGCTGGCGGCGCTCGCCCGTACCGTCCACGTGCTGGCGATGGCCCGCGTCACGTCGGTACGGGACGCCGACTCGCTCTCGCTGACCACCGTCCAGCTGGGCTCCGCGGTCCTGGTCTTCGCCGTGCTCGCCGCCGCCCCCGGCACCGGCCCGGCGCCCTGGACGGTGGCGGCCGGCTTCGGCGCCGCCGAGTGGGCCGGCCTGCTCTTCCTCGCGGTGTTCTGCACGCTCTTCGCGTTCTTCGTGCAGATGTGGTCGGTACGCCGCACCTCGCCGTCCCGGGTCAGCCTGCTGCTCGGCACCGAACCGCTCTGGGCGGCGGTCGTCGGCATCTCCCTCGGCGGGGAGCGGCTGGGGCCGCTCGGTGTGGCCGGCGCCCTGCTGGTGCTGGCGGGCACCGCCTGGGGCCGGTACGCCGCCGACCGGAAACCGCGGCAGAAGGCCGCACCGGTCCCGGTGACGACGGCCTGACGCGCCCCCGCCGGCCGACCGCCGCCCCTCAGCCCGCCGCGATCTCCTCCAGCGCCACCGGCCGCCGCTCCCGCAGGGACAGTCCGCAGGCCTCCGCCACGCGCAGCGCGTACAGCGCCTCCCGTCCGTCGCACGGGTTGGCCAGCTCGCCCGCGACCACCCGGACGAACGCGTCCAGCTCCGCCTCGTACGCCGGGGCGAACCGCTCCAGGAAGCCGGACCAGGGTTTCACCGGTGCCTCCGGGCCCCCCGGCTCCACGGAGGTGAGCGGGGTGCGGTCGTCCAGGCCCACCGCGATCTGGTCCAGGTCGCCCGCCAGCTCCATCCGCACGTCGTACCCGGCGCCGTTGCGGCGGGTCGCGGTCGCGGTGGCGAGCGAGCCGTCGTCCAGGGTCAGCAGCGCGGCGGCGGTCGATACGTCGCCCGCCTCGCGGAACATCGCGGGCCCCGCGTCCGACCCGGTCGCGTACACCTCGGTCACCTCGCGGCCGGTCACCCAGCGCAGGATGTCGAAGTCGTGGATGAGGCAGTCCCGGAAGAGGCCCCCGGAGAGCGGGAGGTAGGCGGCGGGCGGCGGCGCCGGGTCGGAGGTGACCGCGCGCACGGTGTGCAGCCGGCCGAGCCGCCCCGCGCTGACCGCCGCGCGCGCCGCCGCGTACCCCGCGTCGAAGCGCCGCATGAACCCGAGCTGGAGCACCGAACCGGCCGCGTCGACCCGGTCGAGCGCCGCCAGCGTGCCCGCCAGGTCCAGCGCGACCGGTTTCTCGCAGAAGGCGGGCAGTCCGGCCGCCGCGGCCCGCCCGATCAGCTCGGCGTGCGCGGCGGTCGCCGAGGTGATCACCACCGCGTCCAGTCCCAGCCGGAACACCTCGTCGACCGGTGCCGCGACCGCCCCCGTGCGGGCGGCGGCGGACGCCGCCCGCACCGGGTCGGCGTCCGCCACCACCAGGGCGTCCACCGCGGGATGGCGCCTCAGCACCTGCGAGTGGAAGGTGCCGATACGTCCCGTTCCGATCAGTCCGATGCGCATGGCCTCAACGTGGCCGCGCCCCGCCCGGGTGTCAAGCGTGCAACGGCCCGCGGACCCCGTGTCCGCCCGCGACGCGCCCCTCGCCCGCCCCTGCCGGGTGTGGCGCGGCACGGCTCGGGGATACTTGGGCAGCCGGGCCGGGGCCGAAGGCCGTCCGCCCGAGCGTGAGAGAGATCCAGACATGGGTCGTCACCGCACCACCAGCAGCACAAGAAGGGCACGGCGTCGTGGCAAGGGTTCGGACAGGGGTACGCGCGATGGGCGCCGTGCTGGCAGCGGTGCTCGGCGCCTCCCTCATGGGATGCAGCAGCACCGGCGGCAAGCGGGCGGAGGAGCGCGCGGCCGCGGCCGAGGCGGAGGGGCGCGCCGCGGTGAACACGCCCCGCTGGACCTTCGCCATGGTCACCCACTCGGGCGACGGCGACACCTTCTGGGACATCGTCCAGAAGGGCGCCGAGCAGGCCGCCAAGAAGGACAACATCAACTTCTTGTACTCGCACAACGACGAGGCGCAGCAGCAGGCGCAGCTCGTCCAGACGGCGATCGACAAGAAGGTCGACGGGATCATCGTCACGCTCGCCAAGCCCGACGCCATGAAGGCCGTCGTCGCCAAGGCCGCCAAGGCGGGCATCCCGGTGATCACGGTGAACTCGGGCTCGGCCGAGTCCAAGGCGTTCGGCGCGCTGACCCACATCGGGCAGGACGAGGGCATCGCGGGCGAGGCCGTCGGCGACGAGTTGAACGAGCGGGGCCGCAAGAAGGCCCTCTGTGTCCTGCACGAGCAGGGCAACGTCGGCCACGAGCAGCGCTGCGACGGTGCGAAGAAGACCTTCGACGGCACCATGCAGAGCCTCTACGTCGACGGCACCAACATGCCCGACGTCCAGGCGTCCATCGAGGCCAAGCTGCAGTCCGACCCCGGCATCGACGCCGTCGTGACGCTCGGCGCGCCGTTCGCGGACGCCGCGGTCCAGGCGAAGGAGACCGCGGGCAGCAAGGCGGAGATCGACACCTTCGACCTGAACGCCAAGGTCGCCGCCGGCCTCCAGCAGAAGAAGCTCGGCTTCGCCGTCGACCAGCAGCCCTACCTCCAGGGCTACGAGGCCGTGGACCTGCTCTGGCTCTACCGCTACAACAAGAACGTCCTCGGCGGCGGCCTGCCCGTGCTGACCGGCCCGCAGGTGATCACCGCTGCCGACGCCGAGCAGCTCGCCGAGTACACCGGCCGGGGTACCCGATGAGCGCGGCCGCCCCTGTCCGTCACGACGAACGGCTGGTGCGCACCTCGCCGCTGCGCAAGCTGCTCGGCCGTCCGGAGCTCGGTTCCGTCGTCGGCGCGTTCGCCGTCTTCGTCTTCTTCGCCCTGGTCGCCGACAGCTTCCTCCAGGCGTCCAGCCTCGGCACGGTGCTGTACGCGGCCTCCACCATCGGGATCATGGCGGCGCCCGTCGCGCTGCTGATGATCGGCGGCGAGTTCGACCTCTCCGCCGGTGTGATGGTGACCAGCTCCGCGCTGGTCTCCTCGATGTTCAGCTACCAGATGACCGCCAACGTCTGGGTCGGCGTCTTCGTGTCGCTGCTGGTCACGCTGGCCTTCGGCGCGTTCAACGGCTTCATGCTGACCCGTACCAAGCTGCCGAGCTTCATCATCACGCTCGGCACCTTCCTGATGCTGACCGGTCTGAACCTCGGCTTCACCAAGCTCATCAGCGGCACGGTCTCGACCAAGACCATCGGCGACATGGAGGGCTTCGAGTCGGCCCGCGCGCTGTTCGCCTCCCAGCTCACCCTCGGCGGCGTCGAGTTGAAGGTGACCATCCTGTGGTGGGCGGCGCTGGTCGCCGTCGCCACCTGGATCCTGCTGCGGACCCGGTTCGGCAACTGGATCTTCGCCGTCGGCGGCGAGGCCGACGCGGCCCGCGCGGTCGGCGTCCCGGTGATCCGCACCAAGATCGGCCTCTACCTGGGCGTCGCCTTCGCCGCCTGGGTCTCCGGCCAGCACCTGCTGTTCAGCTACGACGTCGTGCAGTCCGGCGAGGGCGTCGGCAACGAGCTGACGTACATCATCGCGGCCGTCATCGGCGGCTGTCTGATCACCGGCGGCTACGGCTCCGCGATCGGGTCGGCCGTCGGCGCGATCATCTTCGGCATGACCAGCAAGGGGATCGTCTACGCGGAGTGGAACCCCGACTGGTTCAAGTTCTTCCTCGGAGCGATGCTGCTCCTGGCCACCCTGCTCAACGCATGGGTACGCAAGCGCGCGGAGGCGACGACATGACGGCCCCGGCAGGCCCCCAGGCGCTGGTCCAGCTCGACCACGTGACCAAGTACTACGGCAACATCAAGGCGCTCCACGACGTGTCGCTGGAGGTCCACGCGGGGGAGATCACCTGCGTCCTCGGCGACAACGGCGCCGGCAAGTCCACCCTGATCAAGATCATCGCGGGGCTGCACCGGCACGACGACGGACGCTTCCTCGTCGACGGCGAGGAGACCGTGCTCGCCAACCCGCGCGACGCCCTGGACCGCGGCATCGCCACCGTCTACCAGGACCTCGCGGTCGTGCCGCTGATGCCGGTCTGGCGGAACTTCTTCCTCGGCTCCGAGCCCACCACCGGCACCGGACCCTTCAAGCGGCTCGACGTGCGGCTGATGCGCGAGACGACCCGCGCCGAGCTGCTGCGGATGGGCATCGACCTGCGCGACGTGGACCAGCCCATCGGCACCCTCTCCGGCGGCGAGCGCCAGTGCGTCGCCATCGCCCGCGCCGTCCACTTCGGCGCCAAGGTCCTCGTCCTCGACGAGCCCACCGCCGCGCTCGGCGTGAAGCAGTCCGGCGTGGTGCTGAAGTACGTGGCGGCGGCCCGCGACGCCGGACTCGGCGTGGTCCTCATCACGCACAACCCCCACCACGCCTATCTGGTGGGTGACCGTTTCGTGCTGCTCAAGCGCGGCGCGATGGCCGGCAGCCACACCAAGGACGGCGTCACCCTGGACGAGCTGACCCGCCAGATGGCGGGCGGCAGCGAGCTCGACGAACTCAGCCACGAACTGGAGCGGGCCACCGCGCCCACCTCGTTCGGCGGCCGCCCCGTCGACGGCGGGAACGGCTAGCACGACCGGCGCCCACCGCGCGCCCGAGCCCGTCAGGCCGTACCCACGGGTCCGGCAATGGCAGAATCGACCGTGGTGGGCGCCGTCCGCCGCCGGCCCGCACGCGCCGCCGGCCCCCCAGAACCCCGCAGGGACGATGAGCACGTACCGCGACTTCACACACCGCGGCTCCGCCCGCGCCACCGTCCTCAAGACCGTCGGTACGAGGGAGCGCCGCTCCCACCTCACGGCCCCCCGGGTGCCGACGGTGGGCATCGACATCGGCGGCACGAAGGTGATGGCCGGCGTCGTCGACGCCGACGGCAACATCCTCGAACAGCTCCGCACCGAGACGCCCGACAAGTCCAAGAGCCCCCGGGTCGTCGAGGACACCATCGTCGAGCTGGTCCTCGACCTCTCCGACCGCCACGACGTGCACGCCGTCGGCATCGGTGCGGCCGGCTGGGTCGACGCGGACCGCTCCAAGGTCCTGTTCGCCCCGCACCTCGCCTGGCGCGACGAACCGCTCCGCGACGCGCTGGCCTCCCGGCTGGTCGTCCCGGTGATGGTCGACAACGACGCCAACACCGCCGCCTGGGCCGAGTGGCGCTTCGGCGCCGGACGCGGCGAGGACCACCTCGTCATGATCACCCTCGGGACCGGCATCGGCGGCGCCATCCTGGAGGACGGCCAGGTCAAGCGCGGCAAGTTCGGGGTCGCCGGCGAGTTCGGCCACATGCAGGTCGTCCCCGGCGGACACCGCTGCCCGTGTGGCAACCGCGGCTGCTGGGAGCAGTACAGCTCCGGAAACGCCCTGGTCCGCGAGGCCAGGGAGCTGGCCGCCGCCGACTCCCCGGTCGCCCACAACCTCATCGACCGGGTCAAGGGCAACATCCCCGAGATCACCGGGCCGCTCATCACCGAGCTGGCCCGCGAGGGCGACGCCATGTGCGTCGAACTGTTCCAGGACATCGGGCAGTGGCTCGGCGTCGGCATCGCCAACCTGGCCGCCGCCCTCGACCCGTCCTGCTTCGTCATCGGCGGCGGCGTCAGCGCGGCGGACGACCTGCTGATCGGCCCCGCCCGGGACGCCTTCAAGCGCCACCTCACCGGCCGCGGCTACCGCCCCGAGGCCCGCATCGCCCGCGCCCAGCTCGGCCCCGAGGCCGGCATGGTCGGCGCCGCCGACCTGGCCCGGCTGGTCGCCCGCCGCTTCCGCCGCGCCAACCGGCGCCGAGTCGAGCGCTACGAGCGGTACGCCCAGATCTACGACCAGGCCGCGAGCACCCTGCGCCCCGCCCGGGCCACGCGCGCACGCGAAGACGACTGACCGGGGGCCGGGGCGGCCCGCCCGCCCCGGCCGCGCATCCGCCCCGCGCAGCCGCGCCCCGACCCATCCGAGGAACCGGTGACCATGATCGCAGCCGAGCACCCCGTCGTGCCGCGCCAGTCCGCGTCGTCCGGTGACGGCGAGCCTCCGCGGAACCGCGGCCGGGTGTTCCGCAGACGGCTGATCACCGCCACCATCATCGTGCTGCTCATCGGCATCCCGGCCGGATACCTACTGGTCTCCGCGGGGCAGAGCCGCCAGTCCGGCAAGGACAAGGAGGCGGAGGCCTCCGCGCAGGGGCTGCGCGAGGCATGGCCCTCGAAGATGCAGCGGCGCATCTTCGAGGTCCCGGTCCCCGGCAACGCCACCGGCGTCCAGTACTACGAGACGAACAACTGGAAGGCCAGCCGGCTCTACCTGAAGTTCCGCACCACCTCCGCGGGCCTCGACCGCTTCCTGACCGGTCTCGGCAGCAGCCGCGCCGCCCTCGTACCCGACAGGATCACCATCGCGGAACGGGACATGAACATCACCGACTGGTACTTCTACCCCGAGGCCAACTGGGCCGGCACCACCCACACCAACAAGAGCCCGCGCCCGACCCAGAACATCACGGTCAACATGACCGACCCCGCCGCCCCCGTCGTCTACGTGGTCTCCGCGGCGACCCCCTGAGACCCCCGAAGGCACCGGTGGTGCGCGGGCCCGGGATGCGGCGCCCCGGCGAGCGCGGTATGCCTGAGACGGATCCCCCCACACTCCGCGGCGACGCGGAGGGACGATCAGGAGCTCAGGCATGGACGACTACCCGCTGCTGAACCTGTTCCTCACGATGCTGTACTTCTTCCTCTGGGTCATGTGGTTCTTCCTGCTCTTCAAGGTGATCACCGACCTGTTCCGCGACCACACGCTGAACGGCTGGGCCAAGGCCGGCTGGCTGATCGTGGTGCTGCTGCTGCCCTACCTCGGTGTCCTCGTCTACCTGATCGCCCGCGGTCGCAGCATGCGCGAACGCGACGTGACGGAGGTCAAGGAACAGGAGCAGGCGTTCCGCTCGTACGTGAAGAAGGCCGCCGGCTCCGGAGGGAACGACCACGTGAACGAACTCGCCCGACTCGCCGAGCTGAAGCGCGAGGGCGATCTCACGCCCGAGGAGTACGAGAGGGCGAAGGCGAAGATCCTCGCCTGAGCGCTCCCACGACGGTGCCCCGGCCCACGGGCCGGGGCACCGCCACGCGCACCGCACTCAGCGGCCCCGCTCCTCACGCGCCAGTTCCCGGGCCCACTCCGCCCGGCGGGTCCCCGCCGGATACGGCAGCGACCGGGCCCGCGACTCCGCACGCGTCAGCTCCCCGGCGCCCTCCGGCGTCCGCCCGAGCGCGCTCAGGCACGCGCCGAGGACGATCCGTGCCTCGACCTCCGCGAGCTGTTCGCCCGTGCGTTCGGCCCGTGCCACCTCGGCGCGCGCCAGGCGCAGCGCGGCCCCGGCGCGGCCGGACATCAGTTCGGCCCATGCCACCAGCACGGGTGCGTCCCCGGCGTGCCCCCGCAGCGCGTGCAAGGCGTCGTCAGGCCGCCGCGCCAGCAGGGCGAGCTCGGCCCGCGCCGTGCGCGCCTCGTGCTCCGCCTGCCGGTCACCCAGCGCGTCGGCGACGGCCTCGGCGCGGTCCAGCAGGCCGGCGGCCTCCACGGCCGCGCCGAGGTGGATCCGCACCCGCGCCATCGCCGCCAAGGTGTAGGGGAGGGACCAGGCGTCGAACGCCTCCGCGCCCGCCACCGCCTGCTCGGCGAGGGCGCGCGCCGGCTCTGGCTCCTCCAGCAGCAGCCGCAGTTCGGCCAGGTTCCCCCGCTCGAACGCGGCGGCGACCGGGTCGCCCGACCGGACGGCCAGTCCCAGCGCGCGGGTCCCGATCTCGACAGCCTCCCGCAGTCGGCCGGCCCGCCGGGCGTTCTCGCGCAGCATCGACAGGACCGAACCGAGCAGCGTGGGATCGCCGTACGCCTCGGCCGGCGCCAGCGCCTGGTCGCCCGCCTCGCGCGCCCTGTCGAGCCGGCCGGCCAGCCCCAGGTTGGCGGCCTGCAGGGCGAAGGCGCGCGCGGCGAGCTTCTGCCCCCGCGCCCCCGGCACCGCGCGGCCGGCCGCCAGCGCCTTCCGGGCGGCCTCCGCCCCGGCCGCGTACCGCCCCTGGACGCACAGGATCAGCGAGAGCGCGAGGAAGTGGGCGGCGGCGGGTTCCGGCGAGGTCTTGGCCGTCACCGGGTGCTCCAGCAGTGTCCTGCGGCCCGACCCGTGCGCGCTCGTCTTGACGAGCGTCTCCGCGAGCAACGCCGCGGCGAGCACCGCGTCGTCGTGGTCGCCGCGCCGCTCGAACTCGGCGAGCGCCAGCCGCACGGTGCCGGCCGCCTGCTCGAAATGCCCCATGCGCCGCAACACCTGGGCGTGCGCGAGCCGTGCCCGTGCGGCGTCGACGTCCAGTCGGGCCACCAGGTCCCGGTAGTAGCGGTCGGCCGTGTCGTTGGCGTACAGGGCCGCGGCCCGCTCGGCCGCCCGGCGCAGGTACTCGGCCGCGCGGGCGTCGTCGGCCCGCGCGAAATGGGAGGCCAGAGTGTCGACGGCGTCCGGCCTGCGCCGCTCCACGGCCTGGGCGAACGCCACGTGCAACTGCCTGCGCCGGACCACGGAGAGCTGCTCGTAGCAGGTCAGCCGGACCAGGGGATGACGGAACGCCACGCCGGCCTCGTGCCGTCCGGCCACCACCACCCGGCGTTCCTCCACGAGGCAGGCGCCGACGGCCCGTTCCAGTGCGTCGGCTGCCGCCGCGCCCGCCACCGGCGGACGCAGCCCGTTCTCGGCGACGTCCAGGAGTTCGGACAGCGAGGCCTCCTCCCCGGTCACCGACAGCGCCTCGACGAGTCGGCGGGTGTCCGCATCGAGTCGTGCGAGCCGGTCGGCCACCAGCCCGCGCACCCCCTCGGGGGCGAGTTCGCCGGTGGCGCCGCGGGCCGGGTCGCGGGCGATCTCCAGGGCGAACAGCGGGTTGCCCAGGGAGAGTTCCCACACCCGGTGCGCCGGCTCGCCACGTGCCGGGACCGCCCCCGCGTCCCGCACCACCTGAAGACACGCATCCTTGTCGAGACGCCCCAACTCCTCCCGCGAACAGAGCCGTTGACGGGTGAGAGACGCCACCACGGCGCGTCGCGCGTCGCCCTCGGACAGTTCCTCCTCGCGGTAGGTCGCCAGGAACCGCAGCGCCGTCCCCCGCTCCACGGCCCGGCGCGCCAGATGCCCGAGCAACTCGTACGACCCCGTGTCGGCGGCGTGCAGGTCGTCGAGGACCACCAGCACCGGGCGCACCGCCGCCAGGTCGGCCAGCAGCGCGGTGCCGGCCCGGAACAGCCGGTCCCGCTCCTCCTCGGGACTGCGTTCGCCGGGTCCGCGCACCTGGCCGAGGGACGGCAGGAACGCGGCCAGTTCCGGGTATTCGGCGCCGACCCTCGCGCGCTCGGCCGGGCTGTGCTCGGCGAGCCAGCCGTCGAGCGCGTCGGCGAGCGCGCCGTAGGGCGTGTGCCCTTCCGCGTCCTGGCTGCCGCCCCACAGCACGGCGGTGCCCGCGGAGACGGCACGCCGGGCCACCTCGGTCGCCAGGCGCGTCTTCCCGATCCCGGCTTCGCCGGTGAGCAGCGTGACCGGAGGGCCGTCCGCCTCCAGGAGCCGGTCGAGAACCCCTTCGCGGCCCCGCAGCGGCGGCGCGGCGACCGTGGCCCGCAGCGGGGCGGGCAGGAGCGGGACCCCGGGGGCGGGGGCGGGGGCCGCCGCCAGCGCGGCCCGGTGCAGCCGTTCCGTCTCCGGGCCGGGCCGCACGCCCAGCTCGGCGTCCAGCACCTCGCGGCACACGTGGTACTGCTGCACGGCGCGTCGCCGTAGCCCCTGGCGGAGCCAGGCGTCCATGAGGATGCGGTGGGCCAGTTCCTCGGAGGGGTTGGCGGCGAGGACCTGTTCCGCGAAGGCCGCCGCGTCCGCCGGGGCATCCCGCTCCAGATGGTCGGCGGCGAGGCGGAGCATCAGTTGCTCCCGCAGCCGCGTGAGCGTGCCCCGGCGCTCGTCGGCCCAGGCGGCGTAGCGGTCCTCGGGCAGCATCTCACCGGTGAACAACCCGAGGGCACGTGTCAGCTCGGCCGTTCCGCCACCGCCGAGCGCGTGGCGGGCCGCAGCCTCCGCCTCGTCCGCGTCGATCCGCACGGTCGCCGGGTGGAGCCGCAGGAGAGCACCGTCCGCCGTCAGGTAGGAGGAGGCCGCGCGTGGAGCCAGTTCCGGTTCGAGGGCGCGGCGGGCCGCGTGCAGGGCGACGCGCAGGCTGCCGGCACCGGTCCGCGTATCGGCGTCGGGCCAGCAGTCGGCGATGATCTGCTCGCGGTGGAGGCGGTGGCCGGGGGCGACGGCGAGCAGCTTGACCAGCGCGCGGGCGCCGGGTCGCGGCCATCGTTCGGCGAGTTCGGGGCCTCCGTCACGAGTGGCCCGGAAGCCTCCGAAGAGGCGCAGGCGCAGCAACGGTGGAGCGGGGGAGGTGCCGTCGGGGCCTTGCGCGTTCATCAGGACGCACTGTAATCGAACACCAGGTGGACCCCCCGGGCGAGGCCCGAGGGGTCCACATGATGGACGTGCCGTCTCGCGACTGGCACGGTCGCGCGTCAGGAGAGCTTGTACGCGCCCACCTGGTGGATGCCGTTGTCGGTGACCAGGTAGCGGCCGCCGAGATTCTCGGCGATCCGGTCCATGCCGTAGTCGTCACCCTGGAGCGCGAGCACCTCGTCCGTGCCGTCGGCGTCGAGGTCGGCGGCCAGGAAGTTGCGGTAACCGATCGCGGCGGCACCTCCGATGTTCGACTGGAAGGAGTCGGCGCTCTCGAAGAGGGACGGGTCGTAGGCGTTGACACTGCCCTCGGCGCCCGAGATCAGGAGTTTCCGCCCGCCGGGACCGGTCGCGAACGCGCCGTTGTAGGACTGCGCGAGCACCGAGGCCCTGTCGTCCTCGGTGCCCTCGCCGGAGAACTTCCGGAAGGACGAGGTGCCCGCCTGGTACAGCACGCCCTCGTCGGTGAAGAAGCCGCCGTGCGTCCACAGCCCGCCCATGGTCGTGCCGTGCACGACCTCACCGGTGCGGCCGTCGCGGATCTCCAGGTACGTGTGCGGAGCGCTGGCGTCGGTGGAGCCGACACCGGCCTGCGACTGGATGTCCCAGGTGTAGGCGACCGCGTGTCCGTCCGCGTAGGGGATCTCCGGCGAGGCGAAGGTGCCCTTGTACGTGAGCGCCGCGTGGATGACCCCGTCGGTCGAGACGTCGGGGACCTGCGGCGCCAGGCTCCATTCGGTCCTGCCGTTCTCGGCGTCGAGGGCGACCGCGTTCGCCCCGGCGTCGGGCAGGTCGAGCGATCCGGCCTTCGAGTACGAGGTGTAGACCTTGCCGTCCTGGACGGACGGGTCGGAGAAGACCACCTCACCGGCGTCCGCGGGCGCGGCCCAGGACCAGATCTTGTGCCCGTCGCCGTGGTAGGCGTTCAGGGTGCCGGTCGGGACGACGATGTCCTGCGCGCCGTCGCCGTCGAGGTCGGCGAGCTTGACGGAGTGGACGAACTGGCCTCCGCCGTCGATGGTGGCGAGGGTCTTGCCGTTCCTCGCGTTGAGCACGACCACGGCGGAGTCGGCCGCGACGACGATCTCGTCCTTGCCGTCGCCGTCGACGTCACCCTTCTGCATGTCGTGCACCGCGCCGGTGACGGTGGCCCGCCACAGCTTCTGGGGCTTGCCGGAGACCAGCGAGGGACCGGAGTACGCCCACACGCCGTTCGACGAACCGGCCATCACGACGTCGGACCTGCCGTCCTTGTCCACGTCGGCGGCCCGGGCGTAGGAGATGTCCCCCTGGAGCGGGGTGACGCCCTCCTGCTTCCCGTTGGCGAGCTTGAAGGTGCGGACGTTCTGGCTCTGGTCGACGACGCGGAGATGGGTGCCCGCCGCGTCGCTGTAGAGGTCCTGGTACATCGGCGCGCCGGCCAGGCCCTTGTTCTGCCAGACGACGGTGCCCTTGCCCGAGAACACGGTGTTGGCGGCGAACCGTCCGCCCCCCGGGTTCTGCGACTCGAAGACCTTGCGGTCGTCCTCCCCCGCCGCGACGAGCTTGCCGCCGACGACCTGGAGCCGCCATACGCTCGCCCCGTTGGAGGTGTTGTCGGCGTCCCGCTTGGTGGTGTGCGACCACAGGACCTTGCCGGGGGCGGCGCCGTCGACCACGCGCACCGTGGCGGCGTTCACACTGAGGTAGTTGTCCAGGGAGGACTCGGCGACCGCGTACTCGTCGCCGGCCTTCGCCGTGAGGTCACCGACCGTCAGGGCGGTGGGCAGCACGTTGACCCGGCTGTCCAGCGTCGAGCGGTTGCCGGTCTTCAGGTCGTACGCGGCGATCTCGTAGCGGACCGCGTCGTTGACGTCGGCCTGCTCGACGGCGACGAGGCGTTTGCGGCCGGCGTCGACGCGGAGCTGACGGCTGTAGATCAGGCTCTCGGTCTGCCAGACGACCGAGCCGTCCGACAGGTTCAGGGCGAGGGTGTGCCCCCGGGTCTCGACGCCGGTGCTCTTCGCGCGGTCCCAGGAGACGGCGATCCTGCCCGTGCCGAGGTCCTGGAGGTCGCCCCAGACGGAGTAGGCCGTCTCCCCGGTGTCGTACGTCCACGTGGACGACGGGGTCAGTTTGCCGCCCGCCGAGGAGAAGCGGATGCCGTAGAGCTTCGTCGTGTCGCCGGCCGGGGAGTTCATGTTCATCCGGGGCGAGTCGGCGACCAGCAGCGTGCCGTCGACGATCTTGACCATGGTGGCGTAGTCGTACAGCTTGGACCACACCGTCGTGCCGGTCCTGCCGTCGAGCACGGTCACGAACGTGCCGTTGGGCAGCGTCGAGCCGGGGGAGGTGAACGGGCGGTAGGACTGGATGCCGACGCTCGCCGAGAAGACGATGTCGTCGACGCCGTCGCCGGTCAGGTCGCCGGTCGAGAAGCCGTTGTCCGAGGAGGGCGAGAAGGGGGAGACCGCGTTGTAGCCCATCACGATCCGCGCCGGGAAGGGCTCGGTCTGCCACGGACGCAGCGGCTTGACCTGCCAGTCCGTGTACAGCGAGGAGTTGCTGCGCTCCCACACGGCCTCGCCGTCGGCGCTGTGCCGTTGGACGTTGCCCAGGCTGTGGACGGTGAAGAAGTCGCCTTGGTCGCCGGTGGGCACGGTCGCGCCCATGCCCTTCACGCCTTCCAGCGTGGACGTGCCGGTGAAGGTGACCGGGGTGACGGCGTCGGTGGTGGCGTCGGCGGATGCGGTGGCCGGGGCCTTCGCCGAGTCGAGCGCCTCCGGAGCGTCCTCGGCCTTCGGACCGACCGTGGCGTCGGCGTCGTCCCCGTACGGGTCGAGGTTGACGTCGGCCGCGAGCTTCTCCGCCTGGGGGGCGGTCAGCTTCATGGCGCCGTCACCGCCGTCGGCGGCCAGGGCCTGCGGGGCCGCGCTCAGGCAGAGTCCGGCGGCGACCAGGGCGGAGGCGAGCCGGAGCGCCCGCCGCGAGTGGGTGAGTCTCATGATCAGGCTCCCTGCGTGAAGCGGACGGCCGAACCGTCGGCGATCACCGGCTGGTTGAAGGAGTAGGCGAGGGCGTCGGTGCCCGCCTGGTTCTGGATGCCGACGGTGGCCCCCGCGCCCCGGTCCGCGACCGTCTTGTACTGGAGGGTCACGGCGCCCGTGGCCTCCTCGAAGACGACCTCGAAGGTGGCGCGGCCGGTCGTGCCGGTGGCGTAGGCGGCGTTGTTCCAGACGATGGCGAACAGGCGGCTGCCCTTGGCGCCGGTGGTGGCGGTCTGCACCGACGACTTCTTGTCGAGGATCAGGTCGTCCCACAGCGCCGCGACGAACCCGTTGGGGTCGTACTCGGTGGGCAGCGCGGTGTTCGCGTAGTCACCGACGCGCGGCGCCAGGAAGTTGACCATGCCGTTGGTGGTCACGGAGGCGGTGGAGTAGCCGACGCCGTAGTGCTTGACGGAGAACGGCAGCGCGATCGTCGTCGCGTCCTCGTCGCCGGTCAGCGCGACCTTCTTGGATCCCGCGATCCAGGAGTAGGCGGCCGGGGCGCAGCTGTTGCCGGAGGCGTCGGTGCGGGCCGGGACCCGGACGTTCTTCGTGAGGTCCGTGGTGCCGACGGTGAACGCGCCGGTGTGGACACCGTTGCACAGGACCGGTGCGGCGGGCTTCACGGTCAGCGTGTAACCGCCCTCAGCGACCTTCGGCAGCGTGTACGCGCCCTTGGCGTCGGTGGTGACGGACGGGACCGGGGAGCCGGTGACCTCGACGGTCGCACCGGGCAGGGGCTTGCCGGTGACGTCGAGGACGGTGCCGGTGACCTTGTGCACGGCGACGGCGGACATCGCCACGTCCTGGGTCAGGTCCTGGTTCTCGCCGATCGTGACGCCGGTGACCTTGGCCTCGGCGTAGCCGTAGCCGCTGAGCGTGAAGTCGTAGGTGCCCGGGTTCAGCGACACGCGGTAGGAGCCGTCGGAGCCGGTGCTGACCGAACGGGTGCCGGAGGCGGAGTCGCCGGCCTTGACGGTGACGCCGGCCAGGGCGGCGCCGGTGGCCTTGTCGGTGACCTTGCCGGTCACGGTGCCCGCGGTGTGCGGGGCCGCGTCGACCGAGGCGAGGATGTCGAGCTTGCCCTCGCCCCATACGTTGTTCATGCCGGCGGTGCCGCCGCAGTGGGTGTCGTCGACGTCGTGCGCGCCCTCGTTCAGCAGCGCGCGGGTCTCCTCGATCTTCCCGATCAGGGACGGCGCGGCCGACCACAGCAGGGCCACCGCACCGGCGACGTGCGGCGTCGCCATCGAGGTGCCCGAGATGGTGTTGTACGAGGAGCCGGGCCACGTGGAGCGGATGTCCACGCCCGGGGCCGAGATGTTCGGCTTGGTGGAACCGTCGACCAGCGACGGTCCGAAGCCGGAGAAGGACGCGATTTTGCCCGTGGAGGCGTACGCGCCCACACCGTAGGAGGGCGCCTGCGAGCCGGGGGCGTGCGCGGTGGAGCAGGTCGCCCCGTCACCGTCGTTGCCGGCCGCGAACGCCTCGAAGATGCCCGCGGAGTTCCACGCCTCGACGATGTCCTGGTAGAACGTCGTGTCGCCGCCGCCCCAGGAGTTGTTGACGATGTTCGGCGCCAGGTCGGGGCGCGGGTTCTGCCCGTTGTGGTCGGTCGGGGCGAGGATCCACTGACCGGCCTTCAGCAGGAACTCGTCCGAGCACTCGTCCGACTCGCAGCCCTTGGCGGCTATCCACGTGGTGTTCGGCGCCACGCCGACACCGTTCTTCCCGACCATGGTGCCCATGGTGTGCGTGCCGTGGCCGTTGTTGTCGCAGGGGACACCACTGGTGCCGCACTGCCCGCTGGCGTCGTACCAGTTGTAGTCGTGCGTGAAGGTGCCGTCGCCGTTGTTGCCCCGGTAGTTGCCCACCAGGTCCGGGTGGTCGTACTGCACGCCCGAGTCGACGTTGGCGATGACGACGCCCTCGCCCCGGTCGTCGTAGTCCTTCCAGACCTGGTCGGCCTTGATGTCGGCGACGCCCCACTCGGCCGCGTCACCCTCGTCACCGGCGGCGGCCGTGCGCGACGCGGTGATCTTCGCGTCGGCCGACTCGACGTCGTCGAGCCGGTAGTGCTGCTCCTGGACGATGCCCGCGACGTCCGCGCGCTCGGCGAGGTCGTCGATCAGCCGCTGGTCGCCGGTCACCCGGATGGTGTTGGCGATCCAGTAGTCCTGGTGCCCGACCTTCCTCTTGTCGAGGAAGGCCCGGAGCGGGGCCTGGCTGTCGTCGGCCTTCGCGCGGAGTTCCTGGTACGCGGACTTCGTCCGCGCCGCGTGCGTCCTGCCCTTGCGGGCGCCGGACAGGTTGGCCCGGTCCTTCAGGACGACGAAGAAGGTCGCGTCGCCCTTCGCGGCCACGGTGGCGCTGAGGGAGGAGTCGACCTTGGCGGACGGGGCGGCATCGGCGTCGTCGGCGGCCGCGGGAAGTGTGGCGGTCAGCAGGGCGGTCGCGGTGAGCGCGGCCGCCGCCCAGACGGCTCTCGCGCGCCGGGGCGGTGGGGGCAGGTGCATCGGGGGTGCTCCTCCAGGGACGTGACGGGGGAGTCCGGACGCTAGTGAGACGCCGTTACTCGGGCATTACAGAGCCCGTCCGCCCGCCTCGCGCCGTTCTCCCTCCGTTCGTCCACCGGTCCTCCCGCGGACAGGACGCCTGAATCCCCGACGGCGCGCGAGCGCTCCGTCCGCGACCGCGTCACCTGTTCGGGCGAAGGCCCGAAGCGCGCGGTGCCGCGGCCGGCCGCGCGCCGGCCCGGTTCCGTCCGGATGCGGCGGTCACTTGCTCCTGGTGCGTACCACGAGCGCCCCGCACAGCCCGCCGAGTACGAACATCAGGAGCAGAGCGAGGTACAGGGGCATGGTGACCACCGGGACGAGCAACCGGATCCGGATGTCCTCGGTGTTCTCGGCGATCAGGACGACGGCGAGTGCCGCCAGCACCAGCGTGGTGATGCGGGAAGGCGTCAGGAACGGGCCGCCCGCCGTCTTTCCGCTCCCGGCTCCGGACGTCTCCGTGGTCTTCTTCGCGTTCATGGAGCCAGGATCGGTGCGGGAAGCCGTCCACCGGTGCGGGACGGCCGGGACGCTCCGACAGGATCGGCCGAGCGGGTGACACACCCGGCGTGTGAGCCGTTCGGCTTGCCCCTTCCCCGTCTCTCAGTCGCGCGTGGCCTTGCGCACCGTGCAGGTGTCGGTGGCGGCCGGACACCAGTGGGTCCGGCCGCCCACGAGGTGCAGTTCCAGGTCGGCGTCGCGCATGCCGCCGGCATCGAGGGCGGACCGGAGCGCGGTCGGAGCAGGCTGTGGGGGCAGACCCAGCACGCCGATGACGACGATGCCGTTGCGCGCCTCCACGGAGGCGATCTGCCAGTTCCCGGTGGTGGCCCAGCGCTCCGCGACGGGTCGGGCGTCGGCGGCCAGCAACCGGTCGCGGGCGACGCGAAGGGTGCCGGTGGTGAGGGGCACGGCGACGAGCAGCAGGACGCACACCACCGCCGCCAGGGTCCGGCCCCGGAAACGGCCGACGGCCAGTGCCGCCTCCTCCGCTCCGGCACGGACTCCGTACCGCAGGAAGACGACGGTCCCGGTGGCGACGATGGCGGCGACGTTGGTGGCGAAGAGCAACGCCGACTCACCGGCGTCGTGGTAGCGGTGCACGGCGAGCAGCAGGCCGGTGACGGCCAGGGGCGGGACGAGGGAGATGGCGATCGCCACGCCCGGCAGGGTGTCCGAGACGTCGGAGCGCACCAGGGCGAAGGCGCCGACCGTGCCGGTGGCGAGGGCAGCGAGCAGGTCGACGAGGCGGGGGCTGATGCGGGAGGACACCTGGCCGTTGGAGGCGAAGGCGTCGGGCGGCGAGACGATCCAGCCCAGCACCATGCCGATCAGCACGACCGCGGCCGCGCCCCCGAGCACCAGGAGTGCGCTGCGGATCACCTGACGCCGGTCCGCCAGCACCAGGGCCAGAGCGCTGCCGAGGATGGGAGTCATCAGCGGCGCCACGATCATCGCGCCGATGACGGTGGCGGTGGAGTCGCCGATCACACCCGCGCCCGCGATGACCGCGGCCAGGACGAGCAGGCCCCAGAAGCGGGTCGAGCCGGGGCTGCGCGGATTCCCGTCGATGAACAGCGCCCCGGTCATCCGCCGGACGTCGGCAGCTTCCACCCGTGCCATGTCCCGCCCTCCTCCGTCGTCCCGTGCGCAGTGTCCGGTCGGGTCACCACGTCTCGGAATCAGTCGCGGTCTCCGGCGCGCCCTCGGTCCGGCCGGATACGCCCGCCGCGGACCGCAGCCGCATCGCGAACAGCGGCAGTACGAGCACGGAGATCATCGCGGCGCCCACCAGCGAGGCGGCGCCGTCCGACCCGATCAGCTTCTGGTCGACCCCGATCGTGGTGATCGCCACGACGAGCGGCAGGCACGTGGAGGCGAACAGGGCCAGGGCGGTGCGGTCGGCCCGCACGAAGTCCCGGGGCGCGAAGAAGTACACCGGTCCGCCGCGAACCACCAGGAAGAGAAGCAGGAAGAGGGGCACCAGCAGCAGCGCTCCGAGGTCGTGCAGGAGGGCGTCCAGGTCGAACTCGATGCCGGTGACGACGTAGAACAGCGGCACGAGGAAACCGAACCCCAGGGACTCCACTCTTGCGAGGACCTCGTCGCTGCTCCCCGGCGCCGCGCGCTTGAGGACGAGGCGGGTGAGCACCCCGGCGGCGAAGGCGCCGAGCAGCACGTCGAGGCCGAACACCTCGGCCAGCCCCAGCATGCAGGCGAGCAGCAGCATCACGAAGCGGACCGCGAACTGCCCGCTGCTGTGCAGGGTCCGCTCGGTCAGCTGCGCGAACCAGGGCGGCCTCGGCCGCATCGCCCAGAAGACCGCCGCGGCCGTGATCAGTCCGAACGCGATCAGCAGCGCGGCCGACTCGGCCGGCCGGCGTCCGCTGAGCAGCAGTGCCACGGCGACCACCGGACCGAACTCGCCGACCGCGCCGAACGCGGACATCACCGTGCCGAAGCGGCCCTCCAGTTGGCCACTGTCCCTGAGCATGGGCAGGACCGTCCCCAGCGCCGTACTGGTCAAGGCGGTGCCGACGACGAAGGCTTCGAACACGTCGCCGCCGCTGATCAGGAAGGCGAGTCCGACTCCCAGGGCGAGGGAGACCGGCCAGGCCCACAGCGAACGGCGCAGGGTGTCGCCGCGGACCGCCGCGAACTCGATCTCGTAGCCCGCCAGGAAGATCAGCATCGACAGGCCCAGGTCGGCGAGCGTGTCGACGACCTCGTCGGGGTGGGCCCAGCCGAGCACGTCCGGGCCGATCAGGATGCCGAGGACGATCTCGAAGATGACCAGGGGGACGCGCAGGCGACGGCCGGTGGCGTGCACGAGGAGGGGTGCCAGGACGGCGGCGGCCATGATCAGGACGAGGGTGCCGGGATGGGTCATGGGCGGACGCCGTCGCGCGTCGGCGGGACGCCCGCGTCCCCGGCCCGCCGGCCCGTGCCCCGCCGGCCCCGCGTGCCGGCGATCTGTGGCCGCGGCCTCCGGCCGGCCCCTGCGGTCACCCCCGGCGCGGGACGCGCCCGCGTCCTTCCCGGCATCGGCATCTCCCCTCGCGAACGTCCCGGCGGGCGGCGCGAGGACGCACACGGCCCTCCGCCACTCTTTCCCGGACCGGTCGGCCGGACCACCGGGCGTAGGCCGTCGGAGGCGGGGGAGCCGGCCGGCCCGAGCCCGCTCGGGGCGGCGCGGCCGGCCCGGTGAGATCCTTTCCGCACGACGGTCCCCGCCGGTGGACCGGCGTACCGGGCGGTGCCGAGCGCGGAAGGCGGGCGGATGGACGAGGACACGTACGCGGCGAGCGCCGGAGCCCCACTGCGGCTGCTCCTCGTTTCGGACACGCATGTACCCAAGCGCGCGAAGCGGCTCCCCGAGGAACTGCTGCACGCCATCGACCGGGCGGACGTCGTGGTCCACGCCGGTGACTGGGTCGACACGGCCACCCTCGACCTCCTGGAAGAGCGGGCGCGCCGTCTGATCGGGGTGTACGGCAACAACGACGGCCCGGAGCTGCGGGCCCGGTTGCCGGAGGTCGCCCGGTTCAGGCTGGGCGGCCTGCGGTGGGGCGTCGTCCACGAGACGGGGGCGGCCCGCGGGCGGGAGGCGCGGTGCGCCGCGCTCTACCCGGACCTCGACGTCCTGGTCTTCGGCCACAGCCACATCCCCTGGGACACGGTCGCACCGGGTGGGCCGCGACTGCTGAACCCGGGGTCGCCGACGGACCGCAGACGGCAGCCGTACCGCACCTACATGACGTGCACCGTGGTGGCCGGGGCGCTCGGCGAGGTCGTGGTGCACCGTCTCCCCGGCCGCTGACCGGCCACGCCGCCCCGCCCACCCGCCTTCTGAGCCCCGAGCCGCCGGAGCCCCGAGCCGCCGGAGCCCACGCCGCCGGGACCGATGAGTTTCCCCGCCGGCTCCGGTCCTGGATGCTGACGGGTGCACCCGGCCGCGCACGGACGCGGCGCGGGTGCCGACCGGCCGGGACCACCGAGAGCACACGAAACCGAGGAAGCCGCCATGCGCACTCTGATCAGCACCGCATTCGTCTCGCTGGACGGCGTGGTGGAGGCGCCGGGCGGCGAGCCCGGCTACCGCAACTCCGGCTGGACCTTCAAGGACGTCGAGTTCGTCCCCGAGGCGTACGCCATCAAGGGCCGGGAGCAGGAGGAGGCCACCGCGATGCTGCTGGGGCGCACCAGCTACCAGGCGTTCAGCCCGGTGTGGCCCGCCATGGAGGACTTCGCCGGTTACCGGGCGATGCCCAAGTACGTCGTCTCCCGCACGCTCGGCGAGGACGACCTCGTCTCCGACTGGGGCGAGACGACCCTGCTGCGCTCCCTCGACGAGGTCGCCGCGCTCAAGGAGACGGACGGCGGGCCGATCATCGTCCACGGAAGCGCCACGCTCAACCAGGCGCTCTCGGACGCCGGACTGATCGACCGCTACCACCTGCTCGTCTTCCCGCTGCTCCTCGGCGCGGGCAAGCGGCTCTTCAGCACCACGGACAAGGACGCCCAGAAGCTGAAGCTGGTCGAACACGAGGTGTACGCCAACGGCCTGCAGAAGAACGTCTTCGACGTCGTCCGCTGACCGGCCGGGCCCGCACCCCCCAGGTCCGCTGGGCGGCGCGGGCTCCGGGGGCCGCCCCCGGACGGCGTCGCCCGCAGGCCCGGCCGTGCGGGCCGCGTGCGAACAGGGCCCGCACGCAACGATGCTCACGGACCGTCACCCTCCCTCGGTGGGGCACGCCGGTCCGCCACCGCCACGGCCACTTGAGTACGGTGCTGACATGCGGATCGACGGGGCGGGACAGCAGCGGGGGCACGTACTACTGGTCGCGGGGGACACCGCCCGCCGGCGACGCACCGTGCAGATCGAACCCAGTGCGAACCTCGCCGCCCTCCTTCTGCTGCCCGTGCCGGCGCTGCTCGGCAGCGACCTTCCCACCGACACCACGTACCTGGACGGCGTGCGCGACCAGAACGCGCTCCTGGTGAAGCTGCGCACGGCGGCCGCCACGCCGGGGCCGCTGCTGGTCTATCTCTCCGGCCGTCTCACCGTCGACCGGCGCAGCCACCAGCTCTGCTTCGCGCTCGCGGGCACCACGGCGGCGACGGCCCGGTACACCGCGCTGCCCTGGGAATGGCTGGGTACCGAGCTGCGGCACCGCCCGGCCGGTCTGACCACGGTCCTGATCGACCTCGCGGCGGACAAGGCGGCCTGGCCGCTGCTGCGGGAGTACGGTGCGATGCCCGCGCCCGATTCCGTCGAGGTGTACGGCACCGTCGCCCCGCCCGGCTTCCCCGGTCCCGACGACGGTCACGTCAGCACCTACACCCGGGCCTGGATCGAGCAGCTCCGCCGTTCGCCCCGACGCCCCGCCGACTCCCGGCTGCACGCCCTGGCCGTCGGCGCCGCCGCGCTGCCTCCCGGCGCGTTCGTCGTGCCGAGTGCTCCGCAGCTCGCCGCTCCGGGCGTCGGACAGCGTCACGCGAGCCCTCTCGTGACGCCGGCTCAGCCGCCCGTCGCGTCCACGCCCCCGCAGGACCGTGCCTCCGGCGGGGACGAGTCCCGCCGGATCCCGGAGCCTTCCGCGGAGCCCTCACGCCCACATCCCCGTCCGACGCCCGGCGTCCCGCCCGCCGTGCCGGAGACCGCCGGACGGGCGCCGGTCCCGGTGCGGCAGCCCGGTCCCGCCCAGGGGGCGCCGGCCGCTCCCGACGAGCAGGACCCGCGGCCCTGGCTCCACGCCCTCGCCCGGCAGCGGCGTTTCGTCGAGGCCGCCCGCCTCGCCCAGGTGTGGGAGACGCACATCCTGCAGACCTTCGGGACCGACTCGCCCCAGGCGACCCACTGGGTCGAGATCCGTGCCGACCTGGCCAAGGAGGAGGGAAACCTGGTGCTGGCGACGCAGCTCTGGATCAGCGCCGGACGGACCCGCCTCGCGCACCAGGCTCCGGACGATCCCGAGGTGCTCACCACCGCACGGAGCGCCCACTACTGCTGGACGAAGATCGCGGACCCCGTCCGCGCCCGTGAGTGCGGGCCGGACCTGATCGCTCTGCTGAGCGCGCTGCCCGCACTCGATCCCCGGCATCTGCTGACGGCCCGGCACCGCCTGGAGCACCTGCGGGACGTGCCCCCGGCAGGTGCCGGGGGCCGGAGCCCCGCCGCCACGCGACACGACGAGGCGTGATCACAGTTCCGGGACGTCGTCCAGGTCGAACGCGGCCTGCGGAACCTCCTCCGTCAGTTCGTCCAGGCGCTGCTCGGACCAGATGGTCTTGTCCCTGCGGCCGTGGCGCACGCCCCAGCGGGCGCTGAGGCGCATGACGATGTACAGCCCGCGTCCGCCCTCGTCGCTCTCCCGCGCGTGGCGCAGGTGCGGGCTGGCGCTGTTGGCGTCCGTGACCTCGCACAGCAGCCGGCCCCGGTCGTGCACGAGCCGCAGACGCACCGGACCGGTGCCGTAGCGGATCGCGTTGGTGACGAGTTCGCTGACGACCAGTTCGGTGTTGAACACCGCTTCGTCCAACTGCCAGGCGGCGAGCTGACGGTCGACCAGCTTGCGTGTGGTGGCGACGACGGACGCGTCGGCGGGCAGGGACCAGTCCGCCACCCGGTCGCGCGGCACCGCCCGGGTGCGGGCGAGCAGCAGCACGGCGTCGTTCTGACGCGACGGCGCCATGCGGTAGACGGCGGTGTCGCACAGCTCCTCCAGCGGCCGGGTCGTCGAGGCGAGCACGTTCGCCAGCGTGTGCACGGCGCTCGCGCGGTCGTCGTCGTACGCGTCGAGGAGGCCGAGGGTGTGGAGGGCGATCAGGCTGCCCTGCGGGAGTTCCGTCTCGACGCCCGCGTACGACCTGCCGCCGCCCGATCCCAGGGGCGGTCCTTCGGGGACGTCGACCGTGTGGCGGGACCCGTCGGGGGCGACGATCAGCGGCGCGGGGTGACCGGCGCGGATCATGGTGCAGTGCCGGGAGACCGGGTCGTAGACGGTGATGGCGCACGTCGCGACATCGGCGTCCCGACCGCCCCCGGTGTCCCCGCCGCGGCCCGTGTCTCTCGCGATCTGCGCGGCGACCTCGTCGAGGTGGGTGAGCATCTCGTCCGGTTCCAGGTCCTGCAGGGCCAGCGTGCGCAGCGCGATCCGGAGCTGCCCCATCGTGGCCGCCGCTTCGATTCCCTGGCCGGCCACTTCGCCCACCACCAGCGCGACGCGGGCCCCGGACAGCGGCACCACGTCGAACCAGCCGCCGCCCGCCCGCTCGGGAAGGTAGACGTGAGCGGTCTCCACGGCCGTGAGGTCGGCAATCGCGCCGGGCTGGAGCCTGCGGTGCAGTGCGGTCGCCACGGTGCGCTCGCGCTGATAGCTGCGGGCGTTGTCCACGTGCGCGGAGGCGGTGGCGGCCGCCTGGCGCGCCACGTCCAGGTCGGCCTCCTCGAAGGGCTCCGGACGGTGGCGGTACAGGGTCAGCAGACCGATCACGGTCTCCCGGACGACAAGAGGAGCGACGATCATGGAGTGCACGCCGGCGTTCATCAGGGGGGCGAATCCGTCCGGGGCCGCGGCCAGCCACGGCGTGTCCCGCGACACCTCCACGAGGCGGGCACGGGCGTCGCCGAGGGCCTGGGTGTAAGGGGTGGCGAACGGGAACGGACGGCTGCCGCCGTCCTCCCGGCTGCGTCCGGCGTCCGCGGGCGCGAAGGACATCCGCCGCAGGGGCGCACCCTGCGGCGACACCCCGGCGGAGCCGGTCCCCGGACCCCCGTCGTCGTCCAGCAGGTCGACGCTGGCGGCGTCGGCGAAGGCGGGCACCAGCACCCCCACGAGTCCGTCGGTGACGGCACCGGTCTCCAGCGTGGTGCCCAAAGCCGTGTGCATCCGGCTGAGGACGGCCAGCCGGTCCGCGGCCGCCTGCTGCTCGGTGACGTCCTCGACGACTCCCACCAGACGCCGCGTACCGGCCTGGGGGTCGTCCAGGGGAAACAGCGACACCTGCAGCGCGAGGGTGGGGTGGGGGGCCGACGGCGACCGCCCTCGTACCAGTCGGCCCCGCAGCGGCTCGCCGGTCGCGAGTACCTCGTCGATCAGCGCCTTGACGGCGTCCGGGTCGAGACCGGGGGCGAACTCTTCGATCGGGTGCCCGAGGACCTCCTCGGCGGACAGCCCTCGCATGCCCCTGCCGGAGGGGTTGTAGCGCGAGACCCGGTGGTCGGCGTCGAAGACGAACAGGCCGAGAGGGGCGTTGGCGAACAGCGCCTCCAGTACCGCGGTGTCGTCGATGGAACCGCTCACCACCTTCGCTCCCTTCGCCGACCCCCTCTCACCATCCCGCATCGGCCGCGGGCGGCAACCCGGCCGCGGGCGTGGTGGCCGGCGCGCACGAGTGTGCCGCCGCACGCCTGCCGCCGTACCGTCCGGGGGCGTACCGGCCTGCGTGCGTCAGGAGTTGATGATCTTGGCCTTCTCGGCCGCGAACTCCTCCTCCGTCAACAGCCCCTGGTTCTTCAGATCTGCGAGGGCGGTGAGCTGCGAGACCCGGTCGGGGGCCGAGGGGCCCGCGCCGGGTGCGGGCGGCGGCTGGACCGGGGCCGGGTCGGTGTACTGCTGGGGCCCGCCGCTGGTCTGCTGGGCGTACCGCCGGTCGGCCCGCTCCTGCACACGGTTGGACACCGCGCCCGCGGTGCCCGTGATGACGGCGGTGCGGGCCATTGTGCCCAGCAGGCCCGGTCGTCCCATGCGTCGAGGCATGATCGTTCCCTTCGTTCCGTGTGTCACTGCTCGTCGAGCGAGGCGATGGCGCGTTCGACGTCCTCCCGCGGGATGCGCTCCAGCAGGACCATCTCTCCGTGCGACTGCCGCAGAGCGGTCGCGAGACGGGTGGCCCAGCTGTTCTCCCACGCCACCACGAGTGCCGAGGAGCCGGGCGCCAGCGAGTCGGCGACCGCGTGCAGGTCCTTGTCGCTCAGCAGGTCGAACCTGGCTCCGGCGACCGGACCGAACGCTTCGGTCAGCCGGGCGTCCTCCAACTCGACGACGTCGACCGAGCCGTCGGGGCTCCTGCCGACGAGAGCGAGATCGAGCACCCGGACCGTGCCGTTGGCCTGCAGTTCCAGCAGAGCGGGTGCGATCTCCCCGTTGAACCGGTTTCCCTCGAACACGACCACCGCTACGTCCACCGGTCCGACGGCGTCGGACTTCAAGTCGATCGGCACGAAAGCCCACCTCTCAAAAGGTGCAATGTGGCATTTAAGTGATCCTATGTGGTCGTCGCGGAACCGCAAGCGGCTGTGCCCGTGGCCGGTCTCCCGAGGGCTCGCCGCCGACCCGCCCTCGCAGCGTTTCGGGCGGGCGCCACGGCCCGCGGTCCCTCGGCCCCTCGTGTCGTCCGGCCGCCCCGGAGGTCTACCCGTGCCCGGCCCGGAGGGCGTAGCCGTTGAGGACGAGCGACAGGCTCGACGTGAGGCGTCGCGCGTAGGGAACGTGGAGGGACTCGTTCGGACCGTGGGCGTTCGCGCCCGGACCCAAAACTCCGCAGGCCAGGAACTGTGCTTCCGGGAACTGCCGGGTCAGCTTCCCCATCAGGGGGATGGTGCCGCCCTGACCGATCCTCGCCACGTCCGCCCCGTCGAAACAGGCCCGGCCGGCCGCCGACAGCGCCGCCCGCAGCCACGGCTGCTCGGCGGGGGCGTGCCAGCCGTCGGCGAGGACCCGGTCGGGCGTGAACCGGACCGACGAGCCGTACGGCGGGTCCGCCTCCAGAATCCGGCCGACCTCGGCGAGCGCCGCGGCGGCGTCCACCGCGGGAGGCAGCCGCAGCGACAGCTTGACGCGGGTGTGCGGGCGCAGCACGTTACCCGCCGAGGCGACGGGCGGAAGGCCGTCCGCCCCCGTGACCTCCAGACTGGGACGCCAGGCCCGGTTGAGCAGCAACTCCTCCGGATCGGACGTCACCGGGGAGGTGCCCCCGTGCCAGTCGAAGCGGTCTTGGACCTGCTCGCCCAGCAGCGCCGCCGCCTCACGTGCCTGGACGCGGCGGTCGGCCGGCACCTCACAGTGGAGGGCGTCCGGGCGGAGCACGCCCGTCGCACCGTCTTCCAACCGGTCCAGCAACTGCCGCAGCACCCGGAACGACGACGGCACCACGCCGCCCGCGTCGCCGGAGTGCGCACCGTCGCCGAGGACCCGCACGTCGAGCGTTCCGCCGCACGCCCCGCGCAACGACGTGACCAGCCACAGCCGTTCGTGGTCGCCGGCACCGGAGTCCAGACAGACCACGAGGCCCACCTCGCCGATGCGCGGTGCGAGGCGGGAGAACCAGTGGCCGAGGTCGGGGCTGCCCGACTCCTCGCCCGCCTCGAACACGCCCACGCAGCGCGGCCGTGCCGCCCCCTGTTCCGCCAGTGCCCGCACCGCGGTCACCGCGGCGGGCAGCGCGTACCCGTCGTCGGCGCCGCCGCGCCCGTACAGCCGGGTGCCGTCGAAGACCGGCTCCCAGGCCGAGCGTCCGCCCGTCCAGCCCTCACCCTCGGGCTGCTTGTCGAGATGGCCGTAGAACAGGACGGTGTCCTGTGCCGACGAGCCTTCGCCCGGTACCTCGAAGAAGACCAGCGGAGTGCGCCCCGGCGCGCGCAGTACCTCGACGCGCAGGCCGGGCAGCGGCGACTCCCGCAGCCACGCGGCCGCGGTGCCGACGGCCCGGTCGAGGTGGCCGCGGGTCTCCCAGTCGGGGTCGTACGCGGGGCTGACGGCCGGGACGCGGATGTGCCGTTCGACGAACGGGATCACCTCCGCGCCCCACTGGGCGTCACAGAACTCCCGTACGGAGCCGGCCTCCGCGACACCTGCCCGAGCCTGCTCAGGCATCGGCGAGGGCCTTCGCGGACGGGGCGAACCCGATGCCGAGCAACTCCTCCACCGGCGCGTACACGTCGGGCATGTACATCGTCCGGGAGAGCAGCAGGTTCTCGGCCGGGGCGACCAGGACGCTGATCCGGCTGCCGACCTCGACGTCCGCGGAGGCGAGCGGCTGTCCGGCCTCGTCGAACGTCGTGATCAGGTCGGGGAACGAGGCCCGGCGGGCACCGTCGACATCGAGTGCCATGTACTCGTTGACGAGGTACAGGGTGGTGCGCGCCGCGTCGTCCAGGACCGCGACGCCGACGTCCAGACCCTCCCGCTGCTCGCACCGGTACGCGGCGACCGTCGCGGTGACGGCGATCTCACCGCCGAGGTGGCGCGCGGCGCCGGGCACGCCGTCCGCCAGGAAGCGGCGGCCCAGTTCGAGGGCGAAACCGATGGCGCCCGGCGCGCCGTTACGCACCGCGTAGCCGACCTCGACGGGATTCCGGGCGACGCCCACCCAGCCGCCCGCCTCGACGGACGCGCGCCGTACCACGTTCGAGGTGGCCTCCAGGCGGCCTGAGACGGACCCCTCGACATAGGCGTACGGCTTGCCGCCCGCGTACCCCTGCCGGGAGAGGTACCCGGCCTCCTGATGCAGGCCCATCGCGCCCATCACGCTGGACGGGTGGGCACGGCCGTTGCAGGCCAGGTCGATGACGGGCAGGCCGGTCATCGCGGAGTGGAACCAGCCGTTGATGGTGGTCTCGGCGCCGTTCTCGTTCGTGTGGATCGCGACGAGCGGGCGCGGCAGGTCGCGGCGGAGCAGCTCCAGCGCGCGCAGCAGGTGGGTGGGAAGGACCTGGGGGTCCGGTGCCGCGGGGGCGCCGACCAGGGCCACCGTCGCGGTCAGGTCCTCGTCCGCGAACTCGTCGGCGCTCCACAGTTCCGGCATGCCGGTCTGGAGGGCCAGTTCGGCGGTGCGCAGTCCCCGCTCGACGAATCCTCCGCCGCCTCCGCCCAGTACCGCGCCGCCGTACACGGCCGCGCGGATGTCGTCATGGGTCAACTGTCGCTTCACGGGGGTCTCCCAGGGTGGTTCTGTGCAGGGGTGAGAGTGGTCGAGAGGGGGCGCGGGGGCCCGGCCGTCCGGCGGCCCCGGACGCGGCCGGCTACGTGGCGGCCTTGAACACGCCGTTGCCGAACGAGTAGAGGGCGTCACCCGCGATCGCGCCGCCGGCGAAGACCTCCAGGTCGTCCTTGGCCTTCGCGCCGAGGACGCGCGGGGCGAGGACGCGGACGGCGATGCCCGCGGCGACCATCCAGCCGGCCATCGGCGTGGCGATCAGCAGCCCGGTGGCCAGCAGGATCCCGAGCTGGCGCTTCGAGCCGCCGATCAACTGCACGGCCGCGCCCGGGATCGCCCACAGTGCGAGGTGCCGGGCGGTCTCCGCGGAAGGGCCCGCCTTGATCGCGGCGACGTACGCGGCGTCGATCGGGGCGGTCTGGCCGTTGTCGAAGAACATCCGGTAGGACAGGAGGACGACGACGATGGCGACACCGAAGCCGATCATCGCGGCGATGAGCTGCTGACGGCGGCCCTCCAGTTCGAAGGCCGGGTCGGCGTTCTCGCCCCGTAGCAGGTGCCCCGCCTTGAGGTCGTAGCCCATGTCGGCGAAGGCCGGTCCGGTCGCGGCGGTGAAGCCGGACAGGACGACGAGCGCCTCGGGCGGGAAACCGATGAGGATGCCGAGCAGCAGCGTGATCAGGGCGATCGCGAAGGCGGGGAACCAGCCGGAGTGCATCGACGCGATGCCGACGAGCAGTTCGTGCAGGAACGCGGCGACGGAGGCGTACAGCAGGAAGCCGATCAGCATGCCGGGGCTCATGTGCGTGGCGGCGCCGGTGCCGAACGCCAGCAGGACCGAGATGACGAGGTAGGCGCCGAAGCCCAGCCGCATGGAGCGCCCCAGGCGCCGGGCGCCCTCCGGTGCGCTTGCCGGCCCGTTCGCACGGGCGCCGTCCGACGGGGCGCGGCGGACCTTGACGATGGTGCGGCCGACTTGGACCAGGGCGACCAGACCCGCCCCCATCATCATGCCGTGGGGCAGGTACATCGCGCCCAGGTCGAGGCCGAACAGCGGGTCGGCGTACTGGTTGAACAGCAGGCCGGCGCCGAAGGCGGCCATGGCGCCGAAGCCGCCGATCAGGGCCACGCCGAACGCCGACATGGGCAGCGTGAAGGCGGCGCCGACCAGACCGGTCAGCAGGCCCAGTCCGAGCACCTTGGCCCGGCGCCCGCCCTCGTCCCCGGCCTTGATGGCCTGGGCGGCGGCGAGTCCGGGGGGCCATGGGTTCTTCGCGGGGAAGGCCGGGGTGTCGTACATCCGGTACAGCAGCCAGGCGTCGACCAGCATGGCGGCGGCGACCCCGATCAGCATCGGCACGATCATGTCGTCCATCCCGAACAGGAACGGGATGCCGATCGGCAGGAACAGGCTGTTCGCGGCGCCGAAGGTGGCCGAGGAGATGCTGGTCTGCGCGAGGTTCTGGGCGTGCACCGAGCGGAAGCCGCGGAACCAGACGAGCGGCACCCGGGCCAGTGTCATCGCGGCCAGCGCGCCGATCAGCGAGGTGCTGGGGGTGACGCCGAGGGTGGCGAGCAACTGCACCCCCACGATGGCCCCGAACACGCTGAGCACCACGGTGAGGATCAGATTGCCGGGGGCGAGGGCGCGCGGATGGCTTCGTCCCTCGCCCCCGGGCCGCGAGGTCTCTGCCTGCGGCGAGGCGTCAGTGCTCATGGGTCTTCGGTGCTCCCGTACGGGTCGGCGTCATGTCGATCGCCTCAGAAGTTCTAAAATATGGAACTGCATGCGAATATCTGGACCTCTCTGGATCATCCATAAGGTGCAGTCCGGCGTCAAGGGCGTGGTCCGGATTCCCGGCATGCGGACGGCCCGGCGCCGCGGGCGAGGGGCGGTCACGCCGACCTGCGGGCGCCCCTTACGATCGGACGACACGGTCCGGCAGGGTCCGGGGGGAGACGGGAGAACGGTGAGCACACTCGCCAACGCGCGCGACGTCCTGCGACTGATGGCGCGCCTCCAGCGCGATCTGACCGTGACGGACGTCGCGGGAGCCCTGGGTCTGCCCAAGAGCTCGGTGTCGCGGACGCTCAGCATGATGGCCGACCACGGCTTCCTCGACCGCGACCCGGTCAGCCGTGCCTACCGCCCCGGCGTGCTCGTGATGGAGGCCTCGTACCACTTCCGCGCCTCGCGCAGCACGGCCTCCCTCCTGGAGGAGGAGGTGGCCAGACTGGTCGCCGACCTCGGATACACGGGATACGTGGACGTGCTCGACGGGTCCGAGTCGCTGGTGCTCCACATGCGGCTCGGGACGACCGGCGCTCTCCAGGCGTACACCCCGGCCGGTACCAGGGCTCCGGCATACGCCAGTTCCATGGGGCGGGCGCTGCTCGCCCGCCTGGAGGACGCGCAGGTGCTGCGGCTCGTGGACGCGCGCCTCGAACAGAGCACGGGGTCGGCGCCGCGCACCCCCGGCGAACTGACCGCGTGCCTGGCCCGGGTGCGTGCCGACGGCTGGGAATCCTCACGCGGCGAGTACGTCCCGAACGTCGCCGGGGTCTCCGCCGCCGTCCTCGACAGCGACACCGGTCAGATCTTCGGCATCGGCGTCGCGCTGCCCGCCCCCGAACTCCACGACCAGAACGCCGCCCGCTTCGGCCGGGCGGTGCGCGACGCCGCCCTCCGTGTCGGCAAGCGCATCGGCGACCCCTACTGGCTGCGGTACGTCGAGTCCTGAGCGGGGCGCCGGGCTGCGCCCCGACCGGCACCGGGCCGCTGCGGCGCTGCTCAGTCCAGCAGCGGGCCGAGCGCCGCCCCCACCACCGCCCCGGGCGTCAGGACCGGCACCGTCACCCCGGCCGCCCGCAACGCCCGGCGGTGCCGCGGCCCATAGCCCATGCAGTCGAGCATCAGCGCCTGTGCGCCCGCCTCCAGGTGGGCCCGCGCGGCCGCGCACAGCGCCGCGTCGTCCTCGGCGTACGGTGAGGCCGTCGTGAAGGCGGGGTCCGGGACGGCGTCCCGCCACTTCGCGCGGGCTTCGGCCACCTGCTCCGGCAGCGGAACGACGATCCCGACGCGGCTGCCCCGCAGCACCGTGCCGACGTAGCCCGTGACCAGGGCGTCCGGCTCGACGAGCCGTGCCCGCCCGGCCCGCAGGCCGGGGAACTCGCCGGTGCACAGGAGCACGACGACGTCGGCCCCCGCGTCCTGCGCCCGGTCGAGCCGGGACTGCAGTGCGGCCCCGACGGCGTCGGCGTCCAGGGTCACGGCGCTGCCGTCTGCCAGTCGGCTCAGCAGCGTCGCCCGCCCTTCCGCCGACCCGAAGCCGCGCTCGACCTCCCGGCGGGTCAGGCCGTCGAGCGCGCCGGCGTGACGCACGCGCACGGTCGTCGGCAGATGCGCCTCGATGGCGTCGGACAGGTCCGGACGCGGAGCCTGACCGATGGTCAGGAAGGTGAGTTCGGGCACGGCAGCTCGCTCAGGAATAGTTCCGGATAATGGTAATCAGGCCCGGATCATCGTAGTCGTGATGCTGTCGTGGGGGTAGGGCTTACCGGCGTGCGGCCGGCCGTGTGTCCCCGGACGCGCCGAGAACCCCCGGGGACGTCCCGGGGGTTCTCGGCGTTCTCGGCGTTCTCGTCGCGGGGGTGCGTCCGTGGGGAGGGCGGCCGGGCCCCCTCGGAGTCCGGCCGCCCTCCCCACGTCAGGTACGGATCAGCAGCGGCCCGCGGGGCGGTCGCGCTTCACCAGGTCGGTGTAGCCGGTCGTACCGTCCAGCCACAGGACGCGCTGGTCCTCGTCGGCCGACGCGTAGGCCTGTTCGCCGCGGTTGCAGGAGACGCGCCGGGCGCCGCCTTTGCCGTCGGGCGTCATCTGGTAGAGCTTCGCCAGGGTCTCGTTGGCGTACGACGTGGCCGGCGGGAGCGAGGTGACGGTGACCGCGTCGTCCGAGGCCGTCAGCGTGGAGGCGTGGAGCGAGCCCGTGCCGGACTCCGGGGCGAGGGTGAGGGGGTTCGAGCCGTCGACGTTCGCGCGGCGTACCGCGGCCCGGCCGGTGTCGGTGACGTCGTTGTCCTCGATCCAGAAGACGCCGTCGTCGGTGCTCGCGGTCTGACCGACGCCCATGGTGTCGTCGGGGGTGGGCATCGCCGTCCTGGTGCCGGTGACTCCGTCGAAGACCTCGACGCCGACCTTCATGTCGCCGTTCGCGTCGGGGGCGACCTTGGCGTAGGCGATCTTGCCGTCCTTGACGGAGGGGAGACCGGAGATGTTGTACGGACGGCCGCCGTCGACGAGACCGACGGCGCCGGTCCTCATGTTGACGTACCGGACGTTCGTGACGCCGAACTGCGGATTGAAGGCCGTGTAGGCGACCCAGTCGCCGTCCACGACGAGCCCGGAGACGTCGCTGCCGATGCCGTCGACCTGCTTCGCGAGGCCCCCCTTGACGGGGCGGGCCATGATGCGGATGCCCGTGCTGCTGTACTGGGCCCACACCACCGTCGTGCCGTCGGTGTCCGCGTAGACGTTGTAATCGCCGTTGTTGCCGCTCATCAGCTGCGGCGCGCCCTGGCCGGAGGTGTTGCCGAGCCACACCGAGTACGGCTCGCCGCCGTCTTCGTCGGAGTGGGAGACGGCGTACTTGCCGCCGCCGGCACCCACACCGGTGCCGGCGATGTTGACCTTGGACGTGATCAGGTCGGTGTCGACGCCGAGCGCCTTCTCCCAGCCGGGCACGATGCCGTGCGCGTCGAAGGAGCGCGTGACGATCCGCAGCTGGGCCTTGGTGGCACCCAGCTCCTTCGCCGCGGCGGCGACCGCGGCGCGGCCTTCGGTGAAGCCGTCGAGCGGGGTCATGTACGCGGACAGGGCGCGGTAGACGATCTTGTCCGCGAGGTCGGCGCCGAGGTCCTGACGCATGTCCCACAACGCCCCGGAGAAGATGGTGGAGTTGAGGTGCACGCCCCCGTTGTCACCGCGGTAGGTGGTGCCGATGAAGTTCTTCGACGTGGTGGCGCCGTCGTCGAGGTCGCGCAGTGCGCACTCGCGGGGGCCCGCGGTGGTGCACAGGTCCTCGCCGAGCAGGCCGGCGTCCGGGTCGTCCATGGAGACGTTGTTCGCCTCCAGGTCGATGGCGTTGCCGAAGTAGTCGGCGATCGCCTCGTTCATCGCGCCGGACTGGCCCGCGTAGACGAGGTTCGCGGTGTGCTCGACCACGCCGTGGGTCATCTCGTGACCGACGACGTCGGTGTCGGCGGAGAAGGTGCGGTAGTCGCCGCCGCCCTGGCCGTACACCATCTTGGCGCCGTCCCAGAAGGCGTTGTTGTACGGCCGGCCGTTGGAGACGACGCCGACCAGGGAGTAGATGTAGCCGTCCTTGCCGTCGAGGCCGGCCCGGCCGAAGTGGGACTTGTAGTAGTCGTAGACCTTGCCGGCCGCCCAGTGGGCGTCGATCGCACCGGCGTCGGTGAAGTCCTGGCCGAGGTCGGGGGAGGCCGACTGGAACGTCTTGATGCCGCTGGGCCAGGTGCCGGACGCCGCGGCGACCTCACGCCCGCGTGCGTCGTAGGTCGCCAGCATGGGGCCGTCGTACGGGGAGTCGGCGGCCCGCCTGCCGTAGTCGATCATCTGGTAGACGCCCTTGGTGTCCTTGTACAGGTTCACCTCGGTCTTCTCGCCGTTGTAGCGCGTTCCGCCGCCCTTGACGACGAGTTCGTCACCTGCCGGGAGGGCCGCCTCGGGTGTCGTGCCCGTCGCTCCGGCGACGGCCGCTCCGGTGCCGGCCGCGCCGAACGTCCTGATGTCGCTGTACTGCATGACCGGAAAGCCGGAGTGCGCGTCGATGAACACCTGCTGCCTGACCGGCTGACCGTCGACCGGACTGGTGCCGGTGACGGTGATCTGCCGGGTCAGCACGCCGGCGCCCTGCGGAAGAATCGTTACGCCTTCGGCCGTGCCCACCCACTCCTGCCCACCCGCCTTCCCGCCCCCGGCGGGGGCGCGCAGCAGCCCGCCGCCCGGCAGCCGGGAGACGGCACCGACCGCACGCTCGATGGCGGTCTTCTCGGAGACCTCCGGTGTCACCGTGCCGAGCTTCAGCCGGGTGAAGTACTTGCCGGACGTGCCGGTGACGGTGCGCCTGCCGTCCTTCCTCGTCATCCGGACCACGTACTGGCCACCGAGGACCGGAACGCCCTTGTACCTCTGCTGGAGGCGGACCGTCTCCTTACCGCCCTTCTCGGTCGTGGTCCCGGCCGGGACGAGGTCCTTCGCCGAGGTCGCGGGGATGTGGTACCGGCTCCTGTTCGCTCCGAGGTGGCCGCGGGCGGCGTCGGCGGCGGTGGCGTCGGTTGCGGCCTGCTCGTTCAGTCCGGTGACGAGCGACGGAGTATCGGTCTGCGCACCGGCCGTCACCGCGGACACGGCGGAGGCGGTGGCCGTGACCGCGTGAGCGGCCGGTGTCGCCGTCACCAGCAGGCCCGCGGCGGCCAGCACCGCGGCCACCCCCCGCCCGACGGGCATGCCGCCGGGCCCCTGTCCTCGCCCGGCTGATCTCTTCTGTCCTGAACCCCGCACGGTTCTCCTCCGGTGTCATGGCTGCGTTCACGGATGTCGGATACGGACATGCAAGTGCCGGGACGCGGTGTGAACAATGCGTTCCGACTGCGCACTTGTG
Source organism: uncultured Streptomyces sp. (assembly GCF_947488945.1). Lineage (GTDB taxonomy): Bacteria > Actinomycetota > Actinomycetes > Streptomycetales > Streptomycetaceae > Streptomyces. The sequence continues at coordinate 50,448 of NZ_CANLBS010000019.1, read as the reverse complement.
GACGTCCACACTTGTGTGGCCTGCGTTGACAGATGAGAATTCCGCCGGTGGGACTGACTGGGTGGGACACGCAATGGCAGGCGCTCGGGCTCGGAGCGGACGAACTCCGGCTGTACGAAGCGCTGCTCGACGCACCCGCGCACTCCTCCCGTGCGGCCCTCGCCCGGTCCCTCGGGCTGACCGCCCGACGGGTCGGCAACGCGCTCGACCGCCTGGCGGAGCACGGCTTCACCCACCCCGCCCGGGGCCGGCCCGCGCCGCTGCCCTCCGCCGTGGCCCCGTCCACCGCTCTGCGCAACCTGATCCACCTGCGACAGGCCGAACTCATGCGAAGATCAGCGGCGTTGGAGGAACTGACGGCCTCGGTGGACCGGATGGCCGCCACGTTGCTGGACTCCGTGAACGCCCCTGGTGCCACCGGGATCGAGACGGTCCGGGGCGGGGCCGCCATCGCCGCGCGGGTGGCCTCGCTGCTGGTCTCGGCGAGCGAGGAGGTGGCACTGCTGGACCGGCCTCCCTACGCCGCCAGTCGGCCGGACGGGATGCCCGCGCCCCTCGACGTGACCGAACCGGTGCGGCGGGGGGTGCGAGTGCGTGTCGCCGTGGACCGCGAAGGGCTGAGCTTCCAGGGGCGCGCCCGGGGGCTGGGCGAACTGGCCCTGCGGGGCGTGCACATACGGGTGGGAACGGACCTGCCCACGAAGCTGATTACGGTGGACCGGCGGGTGACCCTGCTGCCGCCCACGGACGCGGCGGACCCGACCGCCTCGGCCCTGGTGGTGAGCGACGCGCTCCTGAGCAACGCGCTGGTGCCGTTGTTCGAATCGGTGTGGGAGCGTGCCGTTCCCATCGGGGCCGTGAGCGACGACCGGATCACGGACGAGGACCGGGAACTGCTGACCATGCTCGCCTCCGGCCTCAAGGACGAGGCGATGGCCAGGCGTCTCGACGTGCACGTGCACACCGTCCGCCGCCGCATCACCCGGCTCATGCGGGCCCTGGACGCGGAAACCCGGTTCCAGGCCGGGGTGCGGGCGGCGCTGCGGGGCTGGCTCACCGCGTGACGACCGCGGGCACCGGGAACGCGGCCTCCCGGCGGCCCCCACGCATCCGTTGGCCGCCCGTTCCGTCCGATGAGCAAGACTGGGCCCATGAGTGACGTCGTCTTCACGCGCCAGGGCTGGATACCGAGGGTGATACGCGAAGGGGGTGAGCTGCGCCTGTCGCTCGGAGCCGGGGCCGACGCCAACCACGATCCGCGCACGTTCACCTTCCCGATCGGCCAGGCCCACCTGGCGGTGCTCCGCGGGGACCTGGCCCGGCACCTGCTGCTGTGGAGCGCGGTCCTTCCGCTGTGCGACGACGCCGGCACCCGCGGCCCGCTCGACGAGGACGCCGCCGTCGCCCTCCTGGACCCGGTCCTCCTGGGCGCCCCGGCGGACGTCGACGCGTTCTTCCGGCACGTCCGCCACGACACGAGCCGGCTCGTCGCCCACGGAGCCGACACCGACCTGCTGGAGCGCGGCCGGGTCTGCGCCGCGATGAGCCGGGCATCGGAGACGTCCGATCCGCGACGGGCCCAGGAGTACCGGGCGAACCGCCGCCGCGCCGAACGCGGAACCGTGCTCGCTCCGTTGGACGCCGCGGTCCTTCGGTACACGGGGCAGTACGTGCACGGCTCGACGATCCCGGGACGCAAGCCCGACGCCGTCGACCCCGCGCTCCTGCCGGCGGTCCTGCGCGTCATCGCCACCGCCGAGCGGGCGTGCGCCGGGATGCGGATCGGGCGCGATCCCCGACGCGGAAAGCGCGCCACGGACAAGCGCGACTGGAACCTGATGGAGACGGCGGTGAAGACGGCCGTGCGCCGTGCCCACCCCGAACTCGTCGAGGACGCGGTGCGCACCGTGAGCTTCCTGATGTGCTCGGAGGCCGCCGCCCGCACCAGGAACGCGCCCGTGGACGAGGGGGAGGACGCCGATGAGCACGCCGCCCGCACACCGGCGAGGGCGACGCCGCTGTCGTTCACCGACGACAACGGAGCGGAGAGAAAGTGGTTCCCCGGCGGTCCCCGCACGGCCGGGGCGGAGTTCTGGGAATTCGTCGGCGAGCACGCGGGCTCCGGCAACCAGGTGTTCACCATCGAGGACGAGGAACTCGGCGAAGGGCTCCAGTTCCTCTTCTACGCCGACTGCGCCGCCCGGATCACCACGGTGCGCGCGGGCGAGGGCGGATCGGAACCGGAGTACGGGGTCGAGTACCGACTGGCCGACGGGATGGGCGACTGCCGCGACCTGGTGAGCACCTTCGTCCGCGGCGGCTACGCCGCACTCGGCGGGCACGGCCCCTGGATGCCGGACATCGCCGAGTTCGAGCGCGCGCGCCGGCGGCGGGACGCGACGTAGAACGCGGCATCACGGACGAGGCGCCGCGCGGCGCCGTCGGCGAGGAGCGGCTCTCCCCGATCCGCGTCCGGAGCCCACGGTTCGGGCGTGGCCGGCGGGCGGGTCCACGCCTGCACGGACCGGGGTTCCCGCACCACGCCGTGCGGCGGGATCCCGGTCCGCGGACGACGCCGGCGGTGATGGCCGGTCAGAGCGGCAGGACGGTGAGGTTGGCGGGGCCGGCCACCTGAGTGATGCCGGTGGTGAGGCAGGCGAGGAGGTCGGTGTTGAGCAGCACGATCTCGTAGAGGATCTGGTCCCCCGCGAAGTCGCCTGCGGTGATCGTGGCGAGCACGACGACCACGTTCTGGCCGGTGGGCCGTTGGGTCAGCGAGATGCCGCCGTCGAAATGCGAGGTGCCGGACGGATCGCCCGAGGCGTCCTTCCACCGGACGGTGCCCGAGACGCCCGTCACCGGCAGGCTCACCGAACACGACAGCAGCGCTTGGCCGTCGGCTTCGTAGTCGGCGAAGACGTGGTCGGGGGAGGTGGTCACGCAGGGGCCGAACGGCCCTTCGGCGTGGAAGGACACCGGCTGGGGGAGCAGCCGCAGACCGGGCGAGAACTGCTGGGTGGCGTATCCCGGACAGTCGATCAGGGCCGACGGGGACGCTGCGGCGGCGGGCGCCGACAGGCCGAGTGACGTCAGCAGCGCGACGCAGACGAGCAGCAGGCCGGTGACCTGCCTGCGCGCCTTGACGCGGGCCATGGCAGTACGGCGCCGTCGGGAGAACGGTCCGACGGCGTCGTGGCAGTGGTGCATGGCGGCCTCCTGGAGGCGTGGGGCGTGGGGCGTGGGCGTGGGTGGTGGGCGTGCCCGCTTCGCGGGCGCCTCGGCGCAGCGCCGGACGGGTCAGGTCAGACCGGCGCGATGATCAGGGTGTTGAGCACACTGTTCGTTTCGCTCAGGCCGCCGGTGAGGCATGCGGTGAGGTCGAGGTTGGGTTCGACCGTCACCCGGGTCGCCGTCTGCCCCAGACCGAGGCCGGACGTCACCGCGCCGATGCTGGTGACCGTGACCGTCCCGTCGACCGCCCTGACCGCGGTGCTGCTGGCGAAGAAGATGGTGCTGGACGTTCCGTTGTTCCAGTGGTAGGTCGCCGTGTTCGAGCTGAGCGGGCTCTGTACCGACGCCAGGCAGGACGTGGACGGCAGGTTCACCGTGTAGCTGCCCGAACCGCTGCTCACACCGCTGAGCAGGGACACGCAACTGAAGTGGTCGGTGATCTGGAGGGACGCGGGACCCGGCGTGTACGTGCGGGGTGTATGCGGTGTTCCTGGTTCCCGTGAGGCAGGTGATGTCGACCGGTGCTGCCTGCGCCGTGGCGGCCGGCAGCGCGACCGAACCGGCCGGCCCCAGGAGTGCCGCCACCGCACAGGCGGCCAACCGCCGCCGCGGCAATGGGCGTTCGTCTCTTCTTCGCATCGGGGTCTCCCGTGCTCCGGAGGTTATGGAGTCCTCCACGCTGCCACGCCCCCGCAGGCGCGTACACAGACGGAACACCGTATCGGGGGCGTCGGGCGAACAGTGGCCACGAGCATCAGTGCGCCCGGCGCACGTATTGCCGGACGTGCGCCCCCTTGCTGCGCGTCCGCGCGGTCTGCGCCCACGGCTGCGTGCGCACCACGCGTCGACCGATGCGCCAATGGGGTGGTTTGGGGCGGTACGTCCAAGCCTGGCCTGGACGAGGGCGGCTCCGTAGCAAGGGTGGACTCGCCCCGTTCGGCGGGCGGGCCGTCCAAGGTTCGGAGCACCTGTGCGTACTCGTCTTCTCCCGGTGGCCGCTGCCGGCGTCGTCGCGCTGTCCTTCCTCGCGCCCGCGCTCGCCTCGGCGGAACCCGGGCCCTCCCCGTTCGGCCCGGGCGGGCGGGCGGCGGCGCCCGGCCTCGTCGGCGTCGGGCTCACCGCCGACCGCCGACTGGTCGGTTTCCAGATCGCGAACCCGGGCGACACCTGGGCGTTCGGCAAGGTCTCCGGCCTCCGGACGGACCGGAAGCTCGTCGGAATCGACTTCCGGGTGCAGAACGGAAAGCTCTACGGCGTCGGCGACCGTGGTGGTGTCTACACGCTGGACAACGAGGCACGGGCCGTCAAGGTCTCCCAGCTCACCGTCGCGCTCGCCGGTCAGAACTTCGGAGTCGACTTCAACCCCGCCGCCAACCGCCTGCGCGTCATCAGCGACACCGGACAGAACCTGCGTCACAACGTCGACGACCCGGCCGCCCCGCGGACCACGACCGCCGACGGCACCCTCACCAACCCGGGCACGCCGCCCTCGACCGCGCTCGGCGTCACCGGGGCCGCTTACACCAACAACGACCTCGACGCGGCCACGGCGACCACCCTGTTCGACATCGACACGGTCAACGACCGGGTCTCGCTGCAGTCCCCGGCCAATTCCGGCACTCTCGCCCCGACCGGGAACCTGGGTGCGGACGCGGGTCCGTGGGCCGGGTTCGACATCTACCATCAGCCCTCCGACGGCTCCAACCGCGGCTTCGCCGCACTGTCCACCGGCGGGAAGCAGCGCTTCTACCGCGTGAACGTCCTCAACGGCGGGGCCTCGCTCATCGGCTCCTTCCCGGCCGGCCGGCAGGTCGTCGACGTCGCGCTGCCGCTGAACCAGGGCTGAGCACGTACCCGCGCCGGTGCCGCAGGGACGTCCCTGCGGCACCGGCACGGACCGGCGCGAGCCGCCCGGCCCCCGCACCCGCGCAGCCCGCCCCGGTTGCCGGTCGACCGCGACCGGGCCGCCCCCCTGCGCGCCCCGCCCCACAGGCGTCAACCGGACTCCCGCCAAACCCCGTTCGGCTGATGCGCGGTGCGGCGTGTGGATCCCGGGAGCGGTGTGGGCATTCTTCGGGCGACCAATCGTCGGAGGGGAGAACGTGGGACTTTCACGTGCGTACGGGCGTGCCATCACCGAGGGTCCGACACCGGCCGACGCCTCGGGGGCACCGGCTCTGCCGTACCCGAGCGGCTGGTCCGCACTGGCCTTCTCCGAGGAGTTGCGGCCCGGCACCGTGCTGACCCGGCCGCTCGCGGGGGGCGACGTCGTGCTGTACCGGCTCGGCACGGGAGCCCTGCGCGCCGTCCGCCCCTACTGCCCGCACCTCGGTGCCCACCTGGGTCTGGCGAAGGTCGACGGCGACGACCTCCTCTGCCCGTTCCACTCCTTCGCCTTCGGGCCCGACGGCACCTGTGTGCGTACGGGGTACGGCACACCGCCGCCGCGCTCCGCCCTCACCCGGCTGCCCGTGCACGAGGTCAACGGCGCGGTCTTCGTCTGGAGGCACCACGACGGCCGGGAGCCGGACTGGGCGGTTCCCCGCTGGCACGAGATCGGCAGCCGTCCCGCGCGCACGGCTGCCTGGGAGATGGCCGGAAACGTCCAGGAGGTCATCGAGAACTCCGTCGACCTCGGGCACTTCGCCACCCTGCACGGCTGGGCCAGAGCCGAGATCGGCGGGCCCGTCGCCTACGACGGCGCCACCTTCCACGTGTCCATGCGGGCCCACGAGACCGCCCCGCTGGTGGGCGAGTTCACCGTCGACGTCGAAGTGGACGGCTACGGGCTCGGCTGCCTGCACGCCGACGTCCACACGCCCCGCTTCGGGCTCCGGATGTGCACGATGGTGATGCCGACCGCGATCGCACCGAACCGGATGCAGTTCCGGCAGTTGAACCGCATCGCGTTCGCCGAGCCGGGCAGGCTGCCGAAGCCGCTCGCGCGAGCGGTCAGCCGTGCCGCGGGCCGCCTGCTCGACCGCGCGGTCTTCCGGTCCAGCTGCGAGTTCACCGCCGCGGACTTCCCGATCTGGCACACCAAGCAGTACCAGCAGCCGCCCCGGCTGGCCCCCGGGGACGGCCCGATCGGCCCGTTCCGTCGTTGGGCGCGGCGGTTCTACCCGCAACCCGCCGACCGGGCACCGGTGACGCGCCCCCGCCACGCGGGAGAGGACGAGGCCGTGAACTCCTGACACCGGCCCCCATGAGGCTGCGGAGTCGCGATGGCTGTCCGCCGGCCGCCGTCCGCCAGCCGCCGTCCGGAGCGGCGGGGGCGGCGGGGGCGGCGAGCAGGCTGCGTGGGTGTGTGCCGTGGAGACGCCGGCGCGGAGGGGCAGCGGGCCACCAAGCTTGCGGGGCTGACGCCCCTGCCGCATTGACCGCCCGTGCCGGGCGGGGTCAGGCTCGCAGGACGTCCGCGGTGATCTCGGCAAGGGTACGTCCGGTGGAGAACGCGCGGGCGCGCATCAGTGCCAGGGCGGCGTCCGCGTTCATCTCCTCCTTGACGGCGACGACTCCGATGGCCCGATGGGTGTCCGCCCAGTGCGCGCGCACCACGTCGGCCGGTTCCCACGGCGGGAACTCGCCTTCTTCCAGGAGCATGCGCTGGGCGGGGAGGAGCGCGTTCGCAGCGGCGTCGGCCGCCTCGGCGGCCTCCTCGATCGCCTCGACGGAAAGCCCGCCCGGGGTCCGGCTGACCACGTCCACCGAGCCGAGGATGTAGTCACCGAACCAGAGAGGAAAGGCGTGCACCGCCTGGGCGTCGGGGTACCGCTCGCGGAAGGCGGCCGAGAACAGCGGCCACCGCCGCGCCGCCGTGCCCCAGTCGGTCAGGTGTACCTGCTCACCGGACTCCGCCGCCGTGATGCACGGCCCTTCCACCACCGTGAACTGCACTTCCTCCAGGACGGTGGCCATGTCGTTCGACGCGCACAGCATCTGCCGCGACGGGGTGTCCGTCAGCAGCGACATCGTCACCCCGTCCGCCGGCAGTCCACGGGCAAGCACCCTGCACAGCCGGCGCGGCAGCTCCCTCGAAGGGCACCCCACCGCAGCCCACTTCACCTCACGCGCCAGGCTCCCACGCCCCATCAGCCTTCCCGCCCATCCATCGGCACCCACGGCCGACACCCCACCAGTACCCGGCACGACCGCCTCCGCACCTCCCGGCAGCGTCTTCCTGCCCGTGGCCGGCAGTGTGCCCGCCACGGGCGACCGGAGCAGCGCGGTGTGTCCCGGCCCCGCCGGAGACACGAGTGTGCCCCGCCCGGAAGGGCGGGGCACACGGTGCGGTGGGGACGCCCCCGGCCTCGTGCGTCTCAGGCGTCGATGCCCATGCCGTCCCGGAGTTTGCGCACGATGCGGGTAAGGAGGCGGGAGACGTGCATCTGGGAGATGCCGAGTTCGGCGCCGATCCGGGCCTGGGTCATCTCCGCGCCGAAGCGCATCCGGACGATGAGGCGCTCGCGTTCGTCGAGCTGCTGAAGCAGCGGGGCGAGGGTGTGGAGGTTCTCGACGGTCTCCAGGGCGGGGTCCCGCTCGCCGAGGACGTCGGCGTAGGTCCGCGGCGCCACCTTCGTGCTGTCGCCGTCGGACCCGGGCAGTTCCAGGGAACCGGCGGTGTAACCGTTGGCGGCGATCAGGCCCTCGACGACCTCGTCCTCGTCGAGCCCGAGGTGGGCGGCGAGTTCTTTGACCGTCGGGTCGCGGTCGAGCCCGGCCGCGAGGAGTTCCTTGGCCTTGGCGAGTTCGACGCGCAGTTCCTGGAGGCGGCGAGGGACGTGCACCGACCAGGTCGTGTCGCGGAAGAACCGCTTGATCTCCCCGACGATGTACGGGACGGCGAAGGTCGCGAACTCGACCTCGCGGGAGAGGTCGAAACGGTCGATGGCCTTGATCAGGCCGATCGTGCCCACCTGAATGACGTCCTCCATGTCGCCGTCCCCGCGGTTGCGGAACCGCTGGGCGGCGAACCGGACGAGCGAGAGGTTCATCTCGATCAGCGTGTTGCGGGCGTACTGGTGCTCGCGGGTGCCCTCCTCCAAGGTCTGGAGGCGGTCGAAGAACAGTTTCGACACGGCGCGTGCGTCTTTCGGCGCGACCTTCCCGGCGTCCTCGATCCAAGGAAGACCTTGCACCCCGGCTTCGGTTCCGGCGAGTGCCCGCGTTCCGTTCATGGCCTCTGACTCCCCCACTGTGTCAGTCGCTCCACTGGTTCGCGTAAGCATCGCCGTCATGGACTGCCTTCCTTGTCGTGTCGCCCGTTCCACCGCCGTCTGCCCCTTCTCCCCGAAGCCACTCCCGCACCGGCGTGCGAACCATGTTCGAGCCGGGCCGGCCTGACGGGGCGTCGTACGAGATCCGCGTGGCCGGGGCCGTCCCAGCCGTCCCGCCACCGTGCCACCCCCTGCCCCTGCCCGCGCTCGAAAAGGCCCGCACCGCGTGGTGGGCCTTGACCCGGGCCCGGCCGACGCAGAAGGGTCACCAGCAGATCGGATGCGGTGATGCCCGGATCCGCGGGATGGATACAGTGCTCCCGTCCCAGGGTGCCGGCCGGGCCCGTAGCCTCTGCGCGTGCCCTGCTCGCGCAAGATCCGCTCGGTTGCCGAGCGACCCGGGAGCGGTGCCGCGGCGTCGATACGGCCCGGTGCGGGCGAGAACGGAGAGCAGAGATGGCAGGCGTGGGCGGGGCGGACGCCCAGGGGCCGTGGCTGGACGGCGGGCGGGGCGGGACCGACGCCCTCTCCCACCGGGAGTGGTCGGATCCCGCGCTCACCGGAGCAGTCCGGGAAGCGGCGGACGACGTGGCGCTCGCCGAGTTGTACGAACGCCACGGTTCGGCGGTCCAGGCATACGCCCGGATGTGCTGCCGCGACGTGCACACGGCCGAGGACCTTGCGTCCGAGGCGTTCGTCCGGACGATCCAAGCGGTACGGGCCGGCGGCGGCCCTGAGAACTCCTGGCGACCGTACCTGCTGACTGTGGTTCGGCGTACCGCCGCGGAGTGGGCGGGTACGGCCCGCCGCACCGAGCTCTCGGCCGACTTCGAGCGCTGGCTGGAGGAACTCGCAGGACCCGCGATGAGCGGAGAAGAGCGCCTGGTCCGACTGGAGGACCGCAGCATGGTGCTGCGCGGATTCCGCTCGCTTCCCGAGCGCTGGCAGGCCGCACTGTGGTACGGCGTGGTGGAGGGGGAACCCGCCGAACGTATAGGCAGGTTGCTCGGGATCAGCGCGAGTGGAGTCGCCTCCCTCACTGCCCGCGCCCGGGAGGGGCTGCGCGACGCCTACCTCAGCGAACACGCCATATCGGGCACCCGGAGCGAGGAATGCCGGCACTACGCCGGGCTCCTCGGCGCCGCCGTACGCAGGCCGGGAGGACGCGCCGACCGGCATCTGGACCGCCACCTGGATGACTGTGACCGCTGCCGGCGGGCGCTGGTCGAGCTGACGGACCTGAACGAGCGCCTGCGGTCCGTGCTGCCGGTGGCGGTCCTGCTGTGGGCGGGGCACTCCTACGTCGCCGCTTCTTCGACGGCCGCTGCCGCCGCGGTGGGAGCCGCTGGGGGCGCAGGTCCCACCGGCCAGGCGGGCGTGGCGGCCAAACTCCTGGCGCAGGCCAAGGCCTCCACCGCGGGCGCCGCGGTGGCGGCTGTCGCCGTGACTGCCGCGCTCGTGGGAGGTCTGGTCATGCTGCCGGAGGGGAACGGCCCCGGAGCGGACGGCCGACGGGACGCGGTTGCGCCGTCGGCCGTCCGCTCACCGACCAGCCCTCCGGCCTCTGCGTCACCGACCGGCGGCGGCTCTCCCACCCCTTCGGCCTCTCCGTCGGCCTCCGCCTCCAAGGCCGGGAGAACGGCGAAGCCGAGCGCCGAGGCGCCGCGCCCCGTGCCGGAGCCCGTCGGGGGCGTGACCCGGCTGCGCCTAGCCTCCACCGGGCTGTGCATGGAGATTCCCCAGGGTCGGCGGACCGCGGGTGTGCGGGTGGAGGAGGCGGTCTGCGACGGCAGTGCGCACCAGCAGTGGGACCCGGTGCCCGCGGCTTCCGGCGGGAGGCTTCAGCTGCGCAATGTGAGTACGGGGATGTGTCTGGGCAACACCGGCACGGAGCAGGACGGGTCCCCCGTCACCCAGGCGGCCTGCGACGCCGGAGAACCGACGCAGCTGTGGGGTCTGTACGCGCCTCGCGGCACGGGGGAGGTTCGGTTCATCCAGGAGGGCGACACCATGTACCTCGGTCTGGACGAGTGGAACCTCGCGGCCGACGGCGAACCACACAGCAGTGTCATCGGGACCACCCACCACTACTACGCCTCGCCGTCCTTCGGATTCCTCTACGACGGCACGCCCTTCGACAGCTGAGGGAGGGCATGCCGCGACTTGGGTAAAGGGTTGGCAAAGTCGCGGGATGTGGTCGCGGCGGTGCACTCCTTCACTTCTGAAAGCACTTTCGAAGCGAAGGACCCCCATGCGCCTGACCCCCCGCACCGCGATCGCGGCCTTGGCCGTCGGAACGGTTCTCTCCGTCATCGGTATGCCCGGCGTCGCCCTCGCGGACGACGCCGTCCACGGCGAGAAGCGTGTCCTCGTTGCCGTGGTCGGCTTCAACGACGCCACCTTCCCCGACGAGAACCTCGTCATGAAGAACGTCGAGCAGAGCTACTTCGGGGCCGACAACTCGTTGGCCGGCTACTACAAGAAGATGTCCCAGGGGCAGTTCACCTTCGTCCCGGCCGCGGAAAGCAAGGCCGTCGGTCCGTACCACCTGGATCTGTCGCAGAACCCCTGCAACGCCGATGCCGTCCACCAGCAGACTGTGAAAGCGCTGGAAGCCGACGGCTACGTCAAGGACGAGGACTACGACAGCCTGTCCATCATCGAGCCGGCCGAGGGCGGCGAGTGCGCCTGGGCGGGCCTCGGCTCGGTGCCCGGCCCGAACACCTGGATGAACCTGGGCGGCGACGAGGCCAGCGAGGCGCTGCTCGTCCACGAGTTCGGGCACAACATGGGCTACGGCCACCACGCCCGGGACTACTGCCCCGAAGGCGACCTCTCACGGTGCGCCGAGGACGGAACCAGCCACAAGACCCCGATGGGCAGCGGAGGCAGCATCGTCGGCCTCGTCGCGCCGGAGCTGATCCACAGCGGCTGGCTCGGCGGGGGCCAGGCCCGGACCGTCGACACCTCGGGAACCTACGACCTGGTCTCCCTGCACGGCGAGCAGTCCGGTACCCGCGCGCTCGACATCCCGATGGGAGACGACCGGCTGGTGATCGAGTACCGGCACGAGGTGAACTTCTCCACCAAGGAAGGCAAGCTGGACAGCACCCTCGAAGGCGTCCATGCCTACCGCGTGGAGGACGGCAACTACGCCACATCCATTTTCCTGGACCCGACGGCCGAGGCCGGCGAAGGCGCGGACGATGCCATATCCACCCTCACGGACAAGGAACACGGCATAGAGGTCAAGGTCGTCACGTCGGGCGGAGGTTCCGCGACCGTCGCCGTCAGCCTGAACGGAAAGCCCGCCCCCGCGGACGCCGCCCCGGCCACCGCTGACCCCGCGGCCGAGGGCCCTTCGCCGCAGGGCGAGCAGGCCGATGGCGCACCCATCTCGGAAGCAGGCACCGACGCGAGCAGCGGCGAAACGCCCGGCCCTCGTTCCACCCCGGACCTGGCCGCCACCGGCGGCAGCCCGGTGACCCCCTACCTCACCGCGGGCGGCATCGGCTTCCTCGTACTGGGCTCTGCGGCCGTGCTGGGCTTCCGGCGCCGCACGCGTGGCCGGCGCCACGCGGCCTGAGAACCCCTGAACGTCTCTGGAGGCTTTCTCCTGCCGAGGGCCCGTGCGGCCCTCGGCAGGAGCACGGACGATCATCCTGCCGATGAGTCCGACGCAGCTGCGTGCCCCTCCCGCGACGCAGAACGCGGTGCAGCCCTCGTACCGTTCGTCAACGGTGCGAGGGCTGCACACAGCAGGGCAGTTCAGAGGAGGTGCGCCACGGCGCGGACAGCCGCGTCGAACGCGGCGTGCGTGTAGCCGAAAGCCTCGGCGTCGGAGTTGGCGATGGCGATCCGTCCTACCGGACGGCGGGCCTGGGCGTAGGGACGTTGTGACTCGGGCTGGTACAGCGACGGGTCGTCGAGGGAGTTGTACTCGTAGGCGTACCCGTGGGCCCACCGGTTGACGGTTACGGCCGTGATGTCGTGGGCCGGGTCGAAGCCGTAGTCGCCCAGGGAGCGGGTCATCGAGTCGCGGATCTCGCGCTCGAAGTCCTCGAAGGGCATCCTGATCAGCGTGCGGCGGCCGGCCTTGTGCTGCTCCCGGCAGGTCAGGCCGGGAGAACCGGGCGTCGCCGACAGGGACACCACGGTGGGGAGTTCGGGGCGGTGCGGCATTCTGAAGTCACCGATCTCGGTGACCGTGGGCAGGCCGAAGCTGGAGAAGAACATCGAGGGTGTGCTGACCCGGGACAGGCGGGCGCGGGCGAAAGGCCGCCAGTCGCGGAGTGCCACTCGGGCGTACACCAGCGGTACCTTCGTGCCGTAGCGCATCGCGGTGACCTGCTCCGGCGGCAGCTCCGGCATGACGTACGAGGAGACGGAGTTCCAGCAGGCCATGACCACGCCCTTGGCCCGGACCCGGTAGCTGCGGCCGCCCTTGGCATAGTCGACCACCGTGCCGTGCCTGCCGTCGTTGCGGACCTGAAAAGCCGTGCTCGACAGCCGGATGCGTACGTGGTTGTCCCGGCTGTCGAGGCGTGAGTAGTCCGCCTTCGCGGTGACGATCTCCCGCCAGTCCGGACGCCGCTCGTCGAACGCCTGCGGAACGAGCTTGCTCACCAGCAGCCTGGCGAGCGCGGCGTTGCCCTCGGGGAAGTAGAAGTTGCCGTCGTCCTCGGTCTCCGCGAGGTGCATCAGCGGTGTCAGCCCGGCGCCCGGCCACGGGGTGTGCTCAAGCTGCAGTCCGCCGAAGCCGGGCTGCCCGGTCGCCCATGCGTCGGCCGCGGCGACGTGGTCGACGTTCACACCCCACAGGCCGTTCGTGCCCCGCTTGACGATCTCCAGTGCATCGTCGTCCAGACCGAGCTTCTCGCGGAGATAGGTCTCGTAAGGGGTGCGGGCCAGGATCTCCTTCTTCCGCGCGTCCGCCAGTCCGGGGTAGAAGTCCTCGGCCGTCGTGTAGAGGCGGACCAGTGCCGCCCGGCTCGCCTCGCTCATCGGGAGTCTGGCGGTGTACGACGCCCAGGACTCACCCGGTTCGCGGATGACCAGTCGGTCCTTCCCCCAGCGTTCGGAGTTGAACAGCGTCCCGCTGCGCAGGGAGTACGGTGCGTAGGCGTCGCCCTTGACCGTGGCTTCCAGCGCCTTCAGGTCGACACCGAGATCCTTGGTGAGCAGGTCGCGCGCCCCACGCGACCAGGTGCTCGGGGTGTCGATGTTGACGGTCCCGCCGTTGGACAGCAACTGAGTGCGACCGACGTGGAATTCGTTGCGCCGGGCGTGCCCACCGAAGTCGTCCAGGGCGTCGAGGACGAGCACCCGGGCCTTCGGACCCGCGTGCTTGCGATAGAGGTGCGCTGCGGCCAGCCCGCTGAGACCGCCGCCGACCACGATCAGGTCGTAGGTTTCACGGGTATCCGCTATGCGGCCGGGAGCGAACGCACCGTCACGCACCGCGTGCGCCACGTCGTACGCGCCCGGCTGCTGGCCCCTCAGGCCCGTCGAGGTGGGCGGGTACGGAGTGCTGTGCCCGTCGTGCCGGTGGGAGGCGTCGCTACGCCCCTTCGTCGGCGACGCTTGTGCCGACCCGGGGAGTGCTACCGCCGCTGCTGCGCCGACAGCCGAAACCGCTACGCCGTCCAGGAAGTCACGGCGCGTGACCTTCCGGTCCATCCCGAGCTCATGATCACTGAATCTGGGCATGCGAGACCCCTTAAATGGATCTTCGAATTTCGAACCCGAACTAGCTGGCTCAGATGCTATCCAGTAGTCGTCGCAATGATGAAGAACGAAATCCGTTGAGTTTGCCGCCAATTACTGCGAAATCAGAATCTGCGAGCTCGGATGGGGCGGGGTGACGGTGCTCGCGGCGCGCGGATGAACAGCGACGGCCCGTTCACGGGTGAAACCCCCTATCGACTCGGTGGCGCACCACGGCCGTACTGCGGGAACAGGCTAAGACTTGACCATGCGTGTGACTCGTGCGTCCAAGCCCGGCCGGGAGACGATCGCCTCCCGACCGCGGAGCCTCGCAGGCCAGGTGTTCCTGCTGCAGTTGCTGGTGGTCGCGGTGCTGGCCGGAACGATCGCCGCCACGTTCGTGTTCGAGGCGCACCGGCAGGCGGTGCGGGAGGCGTATGACCGGTCACTCGCAGTCTCGGAGACGTTCGCCCATGCGCCCGGCACCCGAGCGGCCATGGAGTCCAGCGACCCCAGCGCGGTTCTGCAGCCGAGTGCCGAAGCGACCCGCCGGACGGCGAACGTGGCGTACGTGGTGGCGTTCGATCCCCACGGTATCCGCTGGAGTCACCCCGACGCTTCGCTCATCGGCGGCCACGTCTCAGGTGCCTTCGCGCCGGCGTTCTCGGGCGAGCCGTTCCAGGAGACCTTCGAGAGCACCCTGTTCGGGCGTGCGGTGGACACGACGGTCGCTGTGTTCGGTCAGAGGGGCGAGGTGGTCGGTCTCGTCTCCGTGGGCATCACGGTGCAGAGCGTGAACGACGTGGTCCTGGGAGAACTACCCCTGCTGCTTGGCCTGGTGGCCGTGTCCCTCGTCATCGCCGCAGGCGGATCGGCGCTCGTGAGCCGACGGTTGCTCGCACAGACGCACGGCTTGGGGCCCGCGGAGATGACTCGTATGTACGAGCACCATGACGCCGTCCTGCACGCCGTTCGGGAAGGCGTGGTCATCGTCGGCCCGGACGGCCGGGTTGCCCTCGCGAACGATGAAGCGAGGCGGCTGCTCGGCCTGCCGGCCGACGGCATCGCGGACCGCTCTCTGTCCGAGCTGGGCGTGTCACAAGGGATCGCGGAGCTTCTCACCTCGGGCAGAGCGGCGAACGACGATGTGCAGCTCGTTGCGGGCCGCCTCGTCTCGGTCAACCAGAGGGCCGTGGGCGGTGACACGCAGCGCTCGGGCAGCGTGGCCACCCTCCGAGACACCACTGAACTGCGTACTCTCGCCGGCAGGGCCGACATGGCCCATGACCGGCTCCAACTGCTCTACGACGCCGGCCTGCGGATCGGAACCACCCTCGATGTGGTGCGCACCGCCGAAGAGCTGGCAGCGGTGGCGGTTCCACGCTTCTCCGACTTCGTTACCGTCGAACTGTTCGAACCGGTTCTCCAAGGCGACGAACCCCCGCCCACAGGCGCCGAGTTGCGCCGCGCGGCGGCATCGGGAGTCCGCGACGACCACCCCCTCCTTCCTGCCGGCAGCATGATCAGGCTCGTGCCGGGAAGCGCCGTGGCTACCGGTGCCCTCACCGGGCGGTCACACCTGGAGGCAGACCTGAACACCTCCACGGCATGGCGCGCCCCGGATCCGGAGCGAGCACGACGCATCCTGGACTTCGGTATCCACTCGTTGGTCTCGGTCCCGTTGAAGGCCCGCGGTGTCGTGCTGGGAACGGCTGACTTCTGGCGCTCCGACCAGCAACCTTTCGACACCGACGACCTGTCGTTCGCGGAGGAACTCGGCGCGCGGGCGGCCGTTGCCATCGACAACGCACGCCGCTACACCCGTGAACACGCAACGGCCGTCGCTCTCCAACGCAGCCTGCTGCCCCGTGCTCTGCCGGAGCGGACCGCGCTGGAGACGGCGTACCGGTACCTGCCGGCGAAAGCCGGGGTCGGCGGTGACTGGTTCGACGTCATTCCCCTGTCCGGGGCCCGCTTCGCCCTGGTCGTGGGCGATGTGGTCGGCCACGGGGTCTTCGCCGCGGCCACCATGGGAAGACTGCGCACCGCCGTGCACAACTTCTCCGCCCTCGACCTTCCTCCCGACGAGCTACTGGCCCATCTGGACGAACTGGTGACCCGCATCGACGCACACGGTGGTGACGACGCCGAAGATGCCGCGGTGACCGGCGCGACCTGTCTGTACGCCGTGTACGACCAGGTCACAGGGGCCTGCACGATCGCCCGCGCAGGCCATCCGGGACCCGCTGTGGTCGCCCCGGACGGCACCACGACCTTCCCCGACGTTCCCGGCTCCCCACCGCTGGGCCTGGGAGGCACCATGCCTTTCGAGACGACTGAACTGCGCCTGGCTCCGGCCAGTCTGCTGGTCATGTTCACCGACGGCCTGGTCCAGGGGCGCGAACTCGACATCAACACCGGTCTGAGCCGGCTCCGGGACGCACTCTCGGCTCCCGGCCGCAGTCCGGAGGACACCTGTCGGGCGGTGCTGGCAGAGGTCCTGGGCCCGAGGCCCGGTGATGACGTCACACTGCTCGTCACCCGAACACGTCTCATGGACGCAGAACGCGTGGCGGAGTGGGAGGTACCACCGAGTCCGGACGCCGTCTCCGGTATCCGTGCCGCAGCCCTGGACCAACTGGAGCGATGGGGCCTTGACGACCTGGCTCACACCGCCGCCCTGATCATCAGCGAACTCGTCACCAATGCCATTCGGTACGGCTCCCCGCCCATCCGTCTACGGCTTCTGCACGACCGACACAGCCTCATCTGCGAGGTCGCCGACGAGAGCAGTACCGCGCCCCACCTGCGCCGGGCTGAGATCAGTGATGAAGGGGGACGGGGCCTGTTCCTGGTCGCGCAGTTCGCCGACCGCTGGGGCACCCGGTATGTCCCCCACGGAAAAATCATCTGGACGGAGCAACTCCTGTCCGGCCCTGCCGTCGACCTCGGTGCACAGGACGAGGAAACCCTCCTGGACCAATGGGCCGACGACGACGGATGAACACGAACCGTTCCGCGCCAGAGCTCTCATGGCCACGCCGGAGGTGGGTGCATCAGCCCCGACGGACGCCTCGCGCTGTCATTTCAGGTGCGGGCGTGGTGCGGTGATGAGGACAGGTGGTTGAGGACCAGGTCGTGGAGGTCTCGGCTGCGCAGGGTTCCCGCGTGGAAGCGCTTGGCGAGCGGCCCGTGCACGGGCCGGCTGGTGATCAGGGGAATCGGCTGCTCGTGTCGGCCCCCATGCGAGCGCAGGGCACCGTGCAGTCCGGAGAGATCGTGGTCGTCGCTCCTGCTCCCGAAGGCGACGTTCGCCGAGGCGGTGATCGAGAGGTCACCGATACGGTCCTCGGGGTGCTCATAGAGGACGGTGGCGTCGGCACGGCCCCAGACCTCTTCGACTCCCGGTAGGCGCCGAAGCAACTCGCGGGCTTTGGCACGCTCGCGTTCGGGGAGGTAGAGCCATGCGAAGGAACCCAGCGCGCCGTGGTGTTTGACGTAGGGGTCTGTGATGGGCAGCACCACGTCGTGGATCTCGACCCCTGCAGCTTCGAGGACGTCCGCGAGATGGACGACGTGGGGCGACCCGTCCGGAGCGTGCTTGGCGTTCATCCCGTGGTCGGCGGTGATACCAACCACGAATCCCTCGTCGAGGTACTCGCCGAGGAGCCTGTCGAACTCCGCGAGGAACCGGTCTGCCAGGGCGTCACCGGGAGCTGCCGCGTGCTGGACCCGGTCGGTGAGCGAGACGTAGAGCAGCCGCAGGGCTCGATGCGAGCGGAAGACCGACAGGCCCAGACGCATGGCGTAGTGGCTGGCATCCCAGTCGTAGATGCCGGGCGCGTCCTCCCCGACCAGCCGCTGGAGGTCGTCGATGCCGTATTCGGCCAGACCGGTGCCCGCCACGTTCTCGACACTGATGCTGGGGACCCCGCCGTGGCCGAGTAGTCTGCGGAGCTTCTCCTTCGCGGTGATCATCAGCGTAGGGACGCCGTGTCCCGCCAGGACCGCGTGGATGCTCGGGGCCCTCAGAAACTTCGGGTCGTCGAGGAGTTCCGTCGTGCCGTCCTCCAGCCGGCAGTAGTTGCCGGGGATGCCGTGGAGGGCGGGTGAGACGCCGGTGACGATGGACAGGTTGTTCGGATTGGTGAGGCTGGGCATCTCCGATGCCCCGGAGCGGTACTGCCCGCCCTCGGCCAGCATGGCGGCCAGCCGCGGCATCGGTCCTCTGTCCAGGGCGTCGTCGAAGTAGTCCGGGTCGCCACCGTCGACGGTGAAGACGACGGTGGGCTCCTGGGGTATGCGGTACGTACGGTCGTTGCAGGTGATCGTGTTCACGCGTGGTCCTCTCGGGGCTACTCCCTGGACGCGTCCGCCGAGCAGCCAGGAACTCAGGTCAACCGGCGGCGTACGAGAGCCGACAGGCGGTCGACTGCGACGATCAGGACCAGGACGACCAGGATGTGGGTGAGCATCTCGTCGAACTGGAACAGTTTGATGGACTGGTTGATGAGGAAGCCGATACCGCCGGCGCCGACGAGTCCGAGGACCAGCGACGAGCGCACGTTGACGTCCAGCCGGTACAGCAGCAGGCCCGTCAGCTGCGGGGTGACGGTGGGCAGCAGCGCGTGGGCGGCGACCTGGATGCGGCCGGCTCCCGCCGAGCGGAGCACCTGGGTGGGGCCGGGGTCGGCGTCCTCCAGTGCCTCCGCCCACAGCTTCCCCATGACGCCCACGTTGTGGAACACGAGCGCCAGGACACCGGGGAACGGCCCCAGACCGACGGCCGTGACGAAGATCAGCGCGAAGACCACGTCGGGGACGGCGCGCAGGAACGACAGCAGTGAGCGCGCACCCTGGTAGACCCAGGGTGAGGGCGCGATGGTGCGCGCCGCGAGGAGTGCCAGCAGGAGGGAGAACGGCACGGACAGCGTGGTCCCGAGCAGGCCGATCCACAAGGTGACCAGAGCGGCCTCCAGGCTCGGCTCAAGTACGTCCCAGCTCAGAGAGGGCGGGAAGGCCTCGGCGAGGAAGTCGGCCATGCCGCGCCAGCCCTCGGCCAGTGCGCCGAAGGACATGTCGGTGACGTTCCAGGCGATCATGTGGACGGTGGCCACCGCCGCGGCGATGGCCCATCCGGCCAGAAGGACGCGCGGCCTGCGGGGTTTGGGAGGGACGGGGAGCCTGCGGGTGTGGTCGAGGATGCTGGTCATGACACGGCCTCCACAACCGCGGGCTGGTACAGGGCGTCGACGTTCTGATCCGGGGCGCCGTCCAGGACGACCCGGCCGTCGCGCATGCCGATCATGCGGTCGGCGTGACGGGCGGCCAGCGAGGGCTGGTGCAGGACGGCCAGGACGGCCAGGTTTTCGTCGTGGGCGAGTTGGGCGAGCAGGCCAAGTACCTGCTCGGAGGCGGCCGGGTCGAGCGCGGACACCGGTTCGTCGGCCAGCAGGACCCGCGGGCGCTGGCAGAGGGCCCGGGCCATGGCGACGCGCTGCTGCTGACCTCCGGAGAGGCTGCCCGCGCGGTCGTGTGCCCGGTCGGCGAGGCCCACCCGGTCCAGACAGGCCATGGCCTCCTCCCGCAGCTCGCCGGGGAACAGCGAGGGGAACAGGGAGTGCCGCAGCCGCAGCCTGCCCAGGGCGCCGGCGCACACGTTGTCCAGAACGCTGCGCCGGCGCACGAGATGGATGTGCTGGAAGACCACGGCGGTGTCCAGCGGTCCTCCGGGCTTGCCGTCGATGGTCACGCTGCCCGCTGCCATCGGTTGCAGTCCGGCGGCGGCGCGCAGGAGGGTCGACTTCCCGGAGCCGTTGGCCCCGAGCACGGCAAGCAGTTCGCCGCGAGCGACGGTCGTGTCCACTCCGTGCAGTACCTGCCGCTCGCCGTACCGCACCGTGATACCGGACAGCGTGAGCATCAGACGTCCTTCTCGGTGAGGTGGAGGGTGGCGGCCAGGTCGAACAGCGGCTGGTAGGTCGACTTGTCCACGGCGATCAGCGGCGCCGGCGGGTCGACGTCGAGCAGGGCGCCGATCTTGCCGACCTTGTCGGCCGGCAGCTTCAGCAGGGCGTCCGTGACGGCCTTCTTGAACTCGGGGTCGAGGTCTCCGCGAACGGTGATGGGGTCGTTCGGGATCGCGTCGGACGCCCACACCTTGCGGAACTTCGACTCGTCGAACGTGCCCGAAGCCTTGGCGCTCCCGAGCTGCTGCGAGTTGATCTCGGCGGCGTCGACGGTGCCCTTGGTGAGCGCGAGCAGAGCTTCCGGGTGGCCGCCGGCGTAGTTGATCTTTACGTCGTCCTTCTTCAGTCCCGCGTCGAGGAGGGCCTTGCGGGGCAGGGCGTCTCCCGAGGTCGACCCGATGGAGGCGAGCGCGAGGGAGTGGCCCTTGAGCGTCTCGACCGAGGTGATGCTGGAGTCCTTGGGGACCCAGATACCAGCGGTGTAGCTGGACACCTGGCCCTTGCCGTCACCGAACGAGGCGACGGCTTCCGCCTCGGCGCGTTGGCTGGCGAAGACGTAGCCGAGAGGACCGAACATGGCGAGGTCGAGCTTGCCGTTCTCCATGGCGAGGACCTCTGCCGAGTAGTCCTCGGTGATGGTCAGCTCCACCTCGCACTCCAGGCTCTCGGACAGGGCGTCCGCGAGGACCTCGGCGGCCGGGGTGAGCTTGGCGGGGTCCTCGAAGGGCTCCACTCCGAAGCGGATCTTCCCACCGGGGCAGGTGGCGGACTCGGTCTGGTCGCCCCCGCCGCCGCAAGCGGTCAGGGAGAGGGCGGCGGCTACGGCGAGGGAGAGAGCGAGGGTGAGGCGGCGGACAGGCACAGTGGGCTCCGGGTTCGAAACACGTCGAGATGCAGAGGGAAGGGGAGTGGGGGGAGCCGCTCACCGGGGCGGCTGTCGCCAAACGTGGCAGGCATGACCACCCCGGTCAACGCTTGTAGTGACAAGTTGCCAACTGTTCACCTGGGGGTCGGCAACGGGTTGCTCGCTCAGGGGCGACGGCGCGGATAGGCCGTGTGGCCGAGGTCGTGGGCAGTGCGCGTGACCTCGAAGAGACGCTCACCGTCGCGGTTGATCCAGGTGGCGGTCAGTGTGGGCATCGAGAGGGTCGTGTCGGCGACCAGCTTCAGGAAGACGTGCGGCTCGACCGCGCTGTGCACCAGGTAGGGGCTGGGCACGTTGAGGCTGGGGATCGTGCTGTCGTGCAACGGACTGACGATGTACTGCCACAGGTCGTAACCGATCCGAGGACCGTAGTTCAGGGCACGGGAGACATGGATGTCACCGCCGAGCAGGAAGCATCCCGGAATCTTCTCGGTGGCGATGAAGTCGAAGATCGCGTCCCGCTCGTAGGAGTAGGTGCCCCAGTCGTCCTTCTCGCTGTTCTGCTTGTCGTCCCAGATCATGCCGGTTGCGATGGCCTTGAACGGTGCCGTGCTCTTCCGCAGCTCGCGCCGGAGCCAGTCCCACTGCACGGTGCCCAGGCAGGTGACCTGCGACGGGTCGGCCCAACTGGGCGCGGTGCGGCTGAACCAGCGCGGATCCAGCAGGAAGACTTCGATCGGGCCACGGCGGAAGGATGTATAGACACCTTCACCGTCCGTGCGTCGACGCAGGATCTTGCCGTCGGCGGTCTGGCCGTAGGTCGGATTGGCGCGGTAGTTGACGAAAGCGGTGCGGTTCTGCCGCTTGCTCTTGTAGTCGCCGTGGAAGTCGTTGCCGCCGAAGTCGTGGTCGTCCCAGGTGGCCCAGATCGGCATGGAGCTGATCATCTGGGATATCTCCGGCTGCACCAGGAACGTACGGTGTTTCTGCCGCGCGACCTTCAGGTCCGAGCTGTCGATGTAGGGAGTGTCGCCGAGCATGACAAAGCTGTCGCAGCCTTCCTCCATGATCTTCGTCCATACCGCCTCGGGTACGGAGGGGGCGCACGATCCCATGCCCATGGTGACCACGGCCGGACGGTCCGGGTCGGGCGAGGTGGTGAAGGATCCGGTCATCGGCGTGAAGCCGGCCGTTTCCTTGGCCGGGGTGAGGGAGAAGTCGTAGGGCGTGTCCGGCTTGAGTCCGCGCAGCGGAGCGATGAGCGTGTTGTCGTTGTCCGTGTCGATGCGGGCGGTGACGGTGTGCCACTTGCCCTTGCCGTTCTTCTTCCGCTCGCGGTAGGCGCAGTTCCAGCGGGCGTGCGCGGCGGGGTCGAGGCCTGGGCGGGCCCAGATGAGTGCGCTGTCGGTATCGGTGTGGCCGACCATGGGGCCGACGGGCTGCTCCGGTGGCATCGGCGTCGGTGTCACGGCGGGCGCGGTGCCCGAGCGCACGGAGGTGACGTAGCCGTGGAGCGCGGTGAAGAACGCCTGGCTGTCGGCCACCGCGGGCGGGGGCTGGGTCGCCGTGCCCGTGCTGTTGCGGATCTTGTCGATGGTCAGGCTGGTCACGAGGAAGCGGCCGGCACCGAACTGCCCCTCCAGGAGGGCGGGCGGGAAGCCGTTGGCGGCGCAGGCCATCAGGACCTGCATCGACCGCCATTCCTGGACGGTCTCGTAGCTGACCCGGGGGCTGGCGTTGCGACCGGTGAACAGCCGCCCGTTGCTGACGCGCAGCCCCTGGACCAGGGGGTGACCGGCGGCGACCGGGTGGATGGTGTCGTAGTCGGCGTCGGTGCGGACCGCGGCCATGCCGCTCGGGAGGTAGGCCACGGCGGCGCCGTACTGGTCGGACTGTGCCATGTCCAGTACGACGCGGTGGTCGGCGACGAACTGCCGCAGCGAATCGGCCTGGTCGGCGACGTAGTCGAGGTAGTCGTCACTGTTGTTGGTGAACGTGCCGAACGCGATCAGGTCGACCGGCTGCGGCTGTTCGGTGGCCGGCAGGGAGAGGTCGAGCGAGACGACATCGAAGCCTGCCTGGCGTAGAAGTTCAGCCAGTCCCAGAGCCTTTGTCCACGGGTCCTCGAATTCCAGGACGGCGGCACGCAGGGGAGTGTCGTCGGTGACGGCACGTGGCTCGCCGGTGGCGGCGAAGGCGGGTGTGGCGGTCGAGACGGTGAGGGCGGCTGCGACGCCACCCGTCAGTATTCTGCGCCTGCCGAGGCCGTTGTCGGACATTTCTTCTCCTATGCAGGAAGGGCTTCCGTCCCCGGCGGGACGAGGGCCAGCCGGCCGGGGGATGCGGCACTGACGCTCGCAGAGGGAGACGGGACCCACAACAACTTGTATTGATAAGTCATTTCGAGTTCACGTTGAACTGGAAGGCGTCATCGAGTGTTCGCCGGTCTTTCGGGTGGCGTTGCCGAGCCCGGGCGTACCCGCTCACCGGCCGAGCGGGTGGGTGCGGGGCAGGACGGCCTGACGTGGCGCCCCGGCCTCCCTGGCGGCCAGTACGGCGAGGTCGAGGTTCTCCAGGGGGTGCGCTCCCTCGACGAGTTGGGTGAAGGGGCGGGTGGTGTGGCAGGCGGCCAGGAAGGTGACGGCCGTCTGCAGGTCGACGGGCCGGTAGTTGTGTACACCGGTGACGGTGTGCAGGCCGCGCACCACTCGCTCGGGGTCGATGGGGACGGCGTCCGCGGGGGAGACGGAACCGGCGAGCACGGCCCTCCCGCCGACGTCGAGAGCGGACAGGCACATCTTCACGGCGTCCGACCGGCCCGACAGTTCAAGCGCGACGTCGACCGTCCCCGGCGACTCGTCCACGTCCCGCACCTGTACGGCTCCGAACTGCACGGCCTGTCGCCGCCTTACGGGGGCGGGGTCCATGGCGGTCACCCGAGCGCCGGCTCGTGTGGCCATGGCCACCGCGGTGAGTCCGAGCATGCCGACGCCGGTGACCAGCACTTCGCGCCCGTCCAGCGGGCCGGCTGCGGCGATGACGGCCGCGACGGTGGCGGTGGCGCAGGAGGCCGGGGCCGCGACCGCGTCGGGCAGGTCGTCGGGCACGGCGACGATGGCGGTGCCCGGCAGCAGTACGCAGTGCGTGGCGAAACCGCCGGTGAGGGGGCTGGCTTCGTCGAGCGGCTGGTGCCCGTACTTGTGCAGGCTCCGGCACTTCTGCGGGATGTCCCGAAGGCACTGGGGGCAGGTGCCGCACGAGGCGGTGACCGACCACACGACCCGCAGGCCCGGTGTCACGGGCGTGCCGTCCACGCAGGCCGGTGCCGACGGGCCGACCGCCAGCACGGTGCCCACTTGTTCGTGTCCCAGCACCGTGGGCGTCGGTGACGGCCGGCGGCCACTCACGGTGTGCAGATCACTCCCGCAGACCGTCGCCATGTCGACGCGTACCAGAACCTCACCGGTTCCAGGCTGCTGCGGGGTGGTGGAGTCCACCATGACGAAGGGGCGGTCGACCCCGTCCCAGCGGGCGTAACGGACGGCGACGTGCTCGGCGGGGGCGGTGGTGTGCATCGTGTCGGCCAATCTGAATAGGGGAAAGTGCCTGTCAGTACGAACATGTATAGATAACTTTTGGTCGACGCGGTGAGAGTGCAGGTGAACAGGAGGTGGCCTTGCCTCCGGCGCGGTGACGACGGGAGGCCTCCGCCTCCGTGGACCGATGCGGTCACCGGCCTGGGTTGTGCGGCACATGCGACGTGCCGGTATAAGAGTTGATGGGCCCTCAGGACAGGACCGGCGACCTCGAGAAGGGGGACCCTCCGACCGCTTGACGGTCGGGACCACTCGGTGAGCCCCAGCCTCCGCCTGTAAGGTCAAGCACATGAGCACCCCTCTTCACCGGGCCATCGCAGCCGAGCTACGACACCGTGTACGGTCCGGGATGCTCAAGATCGGTGAGTCGATGCCGTCCGAGTCGCAGCTCTGCGACGAGTTCTCAGCATCCCGAGGCCCGGTCCGGCAGGCTCTGGCCGCCCTGCGCGAGGAAGGTCTCATCAGTGGCGGGCAGGGTAAGAGGGCCGTGGTGCTGGACGCGGTGCCCACGCAGCCGTTCGAATCGTTTCTCTCCTTCACCCGGCGCGCGGAGCTGACTGGGTACACCCCCGGTCAGAGGCTTCAGGAGATCGCGCTGCGCCGCCCCGAACCGGAGATCGCGGCTGCGCTCCAGATCGAGCCGGAAGATCTGGCGGTACAACTGGTCCGGCTGCGACTGCTCGACGGGCGCCCCGCGATGCTCGAACGCATGACCTATGTGCAGTCGGTCGGCCGCCCACTGATCTCTGCGGATCTGGACGCCGGCTCGATCTACGCCCTGCTCACCGAACGAGGGGTGGACCTGCACTCGGCCCGGCACACGTTCGATGCCGTGGCCGCGGACGCTCTGGACGCAGAGCTCATGGGGATTCCGGAAGGCTTTCCCCTCCTGAGGGAGCGACGCCTGACCACAGACTCGCAGGGCGTCCCCATCGAGTGGTCCGACGACCGCTACCGCCCGGACGTCGCCACCGTGACGGTCACCAACAGCCGCAGCTCCCGCACCGCGATGCTCTGATGTTCGAGGAGGGGGAACCTGCCGGCCCCGGGGTCCTGGCGCCGGTGACCGTGACCGGCAGTGTCTGCGGGGCGGCGGGCTCCCTCGCCGGTGTCGCCGCTCTTCCCCGGCGGCAGTGACGGGCCGACGCCTCCGGGGGGAGGCGCTGACGGATCGCCACCTGAGTTGGTGAGCACCGGAGGTGAGCACGGGTACTCACGCCGTGCCGTGCTTCCGCCGGGAGCATGAGAACCGCAAGATCCTTTGGGGGGACTCATGAACTCTCGCACGCTGCTGCGTCTGACCTTCGCCAACCCTGCTTCTGCCGTGTACCTGGGACTCGTCCGGGCATCCGTCGGGTTCGAGGTGGTGGCCGCACTGGTCTCCGATCCCGGCATCGTCGGGATCTGGCCGTTCCTCCTCACCGCACCGTGCTCTCTGCCGGCAGCAGGGGCGGTAGGTGCGATCGGGGGCATGCACGCATCCGTCTGGTATTTCGTCGGCGGGATTGTCGTCAGCGCGTTGGTCCAGTCCCTCGCCCTCGGAGCGCTCGTGGAAACTCTGCGCCACCGCGGCAGAGGGCCCCTGCGACCGAGCCGAGGCTGAACCGACGCCGGCCCGGCCGTCCGTCCTGGTGGCCAAGCCGCGCCGGTACGGGGAGTGGGGCCGGCTGCCGGCACACGGGCAAGTACACCGCGGGCCGCGTCCGCTCCCAGCCGGGGGCGATCAAGGACGGATCACCGTCCACGCGGGTCCCTACCCGGTGCTGTCGAGGGCTGATCCCGGGATTGATCGGGCACCGAGTGGCTGAGACGCTCGGGCTTACTATGCTCTCGGTGCCGATGGCCACCGGACAGCGGAGGGCGGTGGCATGGAACTCGACGAGCTCGGCCTCGTGCCGGACGAAGCGACCGTCTACCGGATGCTCATCGCCCGGACGTCGGTCCGTGCGGAAGCGATCGCCGACGCGGCCGGCCTGCCGGCCGAAAGGGCGACCGCCACACTGCGCTCCCTGGTGACCCGTGGCCTCGTCGTCCGCGCCGCCGACGGCCACCGGTATTCCGCGGCGCCCCCGGCCGTCGCGCTGGGCGCCGAGCTCGCAGCGCACCGCGAGCGGCTGCAGCGCGCCGAGGTGACGGTGGCGCGGCTCGCGGAGACGTACCGCATGGCGACCGCGGACCGTGCCCAGCGCGAACTCGTGGAGATCGTCGAGGGCAGCGAGGCCATCGGCACCCGCTACCGGCAGTTGCAGCTGTCCGCGCGCCGCACCATCGACATCTTCTCGGCGGGCAGGCCCCAGGCGGTCACCCCGGCGGACAGCGAGGAGGTGACGGCCATGGCCCGCGACGTGCGGGTGCGTGCCGTCATCGATCAGGGTTTCCTGCGGGAACCGGGCGCCGCGGAGAACGTCGCGCAGTCCCTGGCCGACGGGGTCCGGGTGCGGACCGTCACCGAAGTGCCGTACAAACTGATCCTCTGCGACGAATCCGTGGCGATGCTGCCGCTGCACGGACGGGGCGCGGACGTCGACCCGGCGGTCGTGCTGCGCGGCGGCCTTGCCCACATGGCCCGGGAACTGTTCGAGCAGGTGTGGGAGCGCGCCGGCCCTTACCGGGAAACGGCGGGCGTCGGCATCGACCCGGTCGACGTGCACATCCTGCGACTGCTGCTCGCCGGGCTCACCGACACCGCCGTTGCCACGCAGGTGGGTCTCTCGGCCCGGACCGTGCAGCGCCGCATCCAGCTGATGATGTCCCACGCCGGCGCGACCTCGCGGCTCCAGCTGGGCTGGTACGCCGGTCAGCACGGGTGGGTGTGACCCCTCCGGCCCCACCCACCCTGATCGCGGCCCTGCCTACTTCAGGGTGATCGCCCGGATCACCTCCTGGCCGATCGTCAGCCCGCCCGCGGCCCCGGTCGTGGCCCGCAGCGACACCGACTTCGCGTCGCGCGGCGTGTCCAGGACCGTCGTCCAGCGGCCGTCACCGGCCCGCTTGAGCCTGGCGTCCCGCCAGGTCGCCCCATCGTCGTACGAGACCTGAAGGGTGGCCGACGTGGCAGTGGTCGCCCCGTCGTACGTCGCCGAACGCAGGCCCAGGGCGAGGCGCTTGCCCGCCCTGGCCGCGCCCTGCGTATCCGTGTCGACGTCGTACGTGAGGTTCAGCATCGGCACATGGGCACGGGCCGTGCCCGTCGGCAGCGGCTTGTAGTCGAAGCCCCACGTGGTGCTCGTGCTCGTGGTGCCGGGCCAGGCGGCGTTGGTGCGCTGCCCGGTCGCGACGAGCTTGTACGAGCCCGCCGTCAGGGCGGAGGCACGGCCCGACTGGGCCTTGAACGTGGCCAGCTGGGTGTCGCCGCGGTAGAGCGTGGTCTGCTTGGCACCGCCGCCGGCCCCGACATGGGTCTCGTCACCTCCGCCGGACCACATGGCGACGTTCCAGTTCAGGGCGTTGCCGCTCGTCTGGTACGGGACGTAGTTCTCGCCCAGGCGCGGGGCCTGGACCGGCTTGAACCAGGCGGCGTCATAGCGGCGGCCACCGGCGTACGAGTTTGTCGACGCGCGCTCGAAGTAGCCGTCCGCCGCATCGAGTCCGGTGTGCTGCTCGTACCAGGACCCGACGGCGGTGGTGCCGCCGGTGACGTACTCCGTCGTCGTCCGCGACCACTTCTCGTAGGCGTCACCGCCCAGTCCGGGGCCCCACGCCGGGATGAAGTAGCGTCCGCCGTAACCGAGGGTGCCCGGCGCCGCGTACACGCTGTTGTTCACGCGGGCCAGATCGTGGTCGTCCGGCTTGTACGCCAGGGACTTGTCGGGGATGACGTCCTTGAACTGCTGCACCAGGTCGTAGCTGTAGCCCGGGTACTGCTGCTGCTTCACGTGCAGCCGGCCCTTCCCCGACATCGCCTCCGAGACCAGACGTGCGCCGTCGCCCTGCCGCACGGAGGCGACGGTGAGCCCGCCGGCGCCGCCGTAGCTCTGGTACAGGCGCCCCGGGGTGTCGTTGACGACGACCAGCAGCGTCGCGCCCGCGCCGGCGGCGGCCTGCGCTCGCTCGGCCGGGGTGACGCCGTTGGTGCGGTCGACGATCACGGCCTTGCCGCGCACGTCGAGGCCGGCGTAGTCGGCAGCCGCGCCCCGGCCCGCGTACACGGTGCGCAGGGCCGACGAGCCGTCGTGGTAGGCAGTGTTCGGCTGCGGCGTCAGCTCGATGTCCCGCCCGGAACCGGTCTCGGCGTCGAGGGCCTTCTGCCGCAGCCGCCAGTGCAGGAACGCGCTCATCGAGCCGTCCGACACCTTCTTCGTCGGCGCCAGGTACAGCGAGTCGTACTTGGCGGCCAGCAACCAGGAGGTGGACCAGCTGATGCCCGCGCCGGCGTCGTAGGTGCGCTGGAGGTTGAAGACGGCCTGCGTCTGCTCGCTCTCCCGCTCCGGGACCGCGTATGCCTTGCGCACCTTGGTCGCGTCCAGATCGGCCGTGCCGGACGATCGGCCGTCGCCGAGCGTGGTCTCGTCCGAGATCAGCAGCGCCTGGCCGAGCGAGTCGGCGGTGTCGCCGGGCACCTCGGCGTAGGACGTGGTGGTGTAGCGGCCGGGCGGCAGACGCAGCGTCTTCTCACCGTCGACGGCGATGACCGCGGAGTCGGTGGAGTCCGCGGTGTGCAGCGTGACGTTGCCGGACTGCGGCTTTCCGTCCCGGCCCGTCAGCTTGATGGTGTAGTCGTACATCTCCGCCTCCTTGAAGAGGGCGAAGCCGGTGTGCGCGACCGCCTGGCCGTTCGCGGTGTCCGTCGCGACGACATGGCCGGAGAACGTGGTGCCCGCCGGGACCTTCGAGGGGGCGAGGGTCAGGGTCACCTCGGTGGTGCCGTGCGCGGGGACCGTCACCGAGGACTGCGACAGCGTGTACGCGTCGGCGTCGGTGTCGAGGGCGAGAGCCAGCGTGACGTCCGCGTCGCCCTCGTTGCGGTAGGTGACCGTGCGGGTCGCCGTCTTCGCGCCGGCGTTCGGCCAGTCGTACGCGGCCGCCTCGACGGAGCCCGTCGCCTCGATGGTGGTGCTGACGGCCGAGGCTGTGTTCACCCGGCCGGTGCCCGCCGCGTACGGCGTCTCGGCGGTCTTGTCCGACGTCGACATCAGCGCGTTCTTGATGCGCTCGCTGGTCCAGTCGGGGTGCCGCTGCTTGAGGATCGCGGCCGATCCCGCGACGAGCGGCGTCGCCATCGACGTGCCGCTCATCGTCCGGTACAGGCCGCCCGTCCAGCCGGCCACCGACTGCGAGGCGGCGGCGGTCACGCCCACGCCGGGGGCGGAGACGTCCGGCTTGAGGCTGCGCGTGCGGATCAGCGGGCCCTGGCTGGAGAACTCGGCGCGGTCGTCGTTCGTGTCGACCGCGGCCACCGTCAGCGCGGAGGCGGCGGCGCCCGGGGAGCCGATGGTGCCCGGGTCGTAGGCGTTGCCCGCCGCGATGACGAACAGCGGACCGCCGTCTGCGGAGAGCTCGTTCACGGCCTGCGACGTCGGGTCCGTGCCGTCGGACCCGTCGGGGGTGCCGAGGCTCATCGACACGATGTCCGCGCCCTGCGCCTTGGCCCACTCCATGCCCGCGATCGAGTACGACTCCTCACCGGTGCCCTCGTCGCCGAGCACCTTGCCGACCAGGAGGCGGGCCCCCGGGGCCGCGCCCTTCTCCTTGGCGGCGGAGGCGGCTCCGGTACCGGCGATGGTGGAGGCGGTGTGCGTGCCGTGGCCGTTGCCGTCGTCGACGCTCTGGCCGGGCACGAAGCTCGCGGTGGCGTCGATCTGCCCGACGAGGTCCGGGTGGTCGAGGTCGGCGCCGGTGTCGAGCACGGCGACCTTGACGCCCGTGCCGTCCAGGCCCTGCTGCCAGGCGTCCGTGGCCTTGATCTGCGCGGTCTCGGTGGCGAGCGATGCCTCGACCTTGCCGTCGAGCCACAGCTTGCCGATGCCGCCCGACAGCGACTTCGGGTCGGAGCCGGGCGCGATGCCCTTCCAGAACGACGTGGCCCGGCCCTTGTCGGCGCGCAGCGCGTTCGCCTGGATCGAGGAGAGCGTACGGACCGACTCGGCGCCCTTGGGTGTGGCCGGGGCCTTCGCCGCACGGGCGGCGGCCGGGGCGGTCGCGATCACCGGGACGGTGTCTGTGTGCGCGTCGTCATAGCCCATCGCCACCAGTCCGGTGACGTTGAACAGCCGCTCGTCGAGCTTTCCGGCGGCGAGCAGCGACATGGCCTGGCGCGGGATGACATACGTGTCGTCGCCGCGGGTCTGCACCTCGACGCCGGTGGAACCGTCCTCGGACGGGTCCACGGTCACCACGTCGTGGTTGCCGGGCAGGTCGGTGTAGTGCACGAGATCACCGGTGACGAGGGTGATCTCGTAGGACTTGCCGGCCGGCCCGCCGGCCCCGGTCCGGGCGGCCGGATCGGCGTCGGCCGCCGGGGCTGTGACCGATCCCCAGCCGATGAGCGCCATGGTGAGCGCGGTGGCGGCGGGGAGGTAGCGGCGTCTGGGTATGGATCGCATGGGAACGGTTTATCCGGTCCGGAACTCCCAGCGCACCGGCGGAGGATGTCGAGTTCCCGCCATGGCGAAGACCGGACACCGGGGTTCTCCCGGCCGGGTGGGCGCAGGTGCCTCCCTGGCCGCCCGCGAGAGATGGTCGTCCTGCTCTCTCCGGAGTGGGCGCTCCTCGCCTTACTCCGCTGGGGAGGCCAGGTCGATGGTGTCGGCCCATGGCCCGGTATCCGGTGGGGTTGGGACGGAGGTGGTCGCCCGCGTGCAGGTCCTCCGTGATGCTGCCGGCGCCGTCGGGGTCCAGGGCGCGCGCGAAGTCGACGACGGTGTCGTACGCGCCGCTGATGGTGATCCAGTGGTCGACCCGGTTGCGCAGCACGATCACCCTGCCGACGTGGGGCTGGTCGAGGGCGTCCCGCGTGAACCGTGCGATACCGGTCACCGCCGAGGGCCCGAGGGCCCGAGGGCCGAGTCCGTGTACCGACCACGGTGGTCAGCCGGCCCCCGAGGTTGTCGATCCGGTGTTCGTCCGAGCCCGCCAGGCACAGCCAGGTGTGTCCCCTCGCAGATCAGGGGCGGAAGGCTCTGAGGGCCGCGTCGACGAGCGAGTCGGCGTATGCCGGGGTCAACGGACCGCTTCGGTGCAGCCACCGCTGGAAGAGCGGGGCGTAGAGGAGTGCGAGGACGAGGTCGAGGTCGGCCCGGGGGTCGAGCTGGCCGGCCCTCTGGGCACTGCGCAGGCGTTCCTTCTTCGCCTCGTCCAGCGGTTGGGCCAGTCTCTCGCGGTACTCGGCCGCCAGCGCGGCGTCGTTGGCGATTTCGGTGTTGAGCGCGCGGATCAGCTTGTCGAAGGACGGGTCGGAGAATTCCTGTGCCGTGGCGCGCAGGACGAACTTGAGGTCGGTGGCGAGGTCGCCCGTGTCCGGCAGTGTGACCGACTGCCCCTCGGGGTCCTCGCTCAGGGCGAGAAGGGCGGCGAAGACGACCGCGCTCTTCGAGGGCCATCGTCGGTAGATCGTCTGTTTGCCGACGCCGGCGCGGGCGGCGATGGCTTCGACAGTGATCTTTTCGTACGCCCCTTCCACGACCAGGTCACGGGCGGCCGTGAGGATGGCCTGACGGGATCGTTCCTTGCGCCGGGAATGGTCCGGCCCCTTCTCTTCAGACATGCGTCCACCCTACCTATCGGAAAACGAGACGGTCCGTATTGAAGTCTACGGTGATGCGTCGTAGGGTTCTCGAAACGAGACGACTCGTTTCCTTTACTGAGAGTGAGAAACCGTGACGCATCCCCGTGTATGGCTCATCACCGGTGCCTCCCGAGGCTTGGGCAGGGCCTTCGCGGAGTCCGCCCTGGCGGCCGGCGACCGCGTCGTCGCCGCGGCCCGCGATACCAGCCCTCTGGAGGATCTGGCCGCGAGGCATCCCGATCACCTCGTCCCCCTCCCGCTCGACGTCACTGACCGCCAAGGGGTGTTCGCCGCGGTGGACCGGGCCGCAGCCGCCTTCGGCCGACTGGACGTCGTCGTCAACAACGCGGGCGCCATGCTTTACGGCATGGTGGAGGAAGCCACCGAGGAGCAGATCCGTGCGCACATGGATGTGAACTTCTTCGGTGCCGTGTGGGTAGCCCAAGCGGTCCTTCCGCACCTGCGCGCCCAGGGCGGAGGGCGCCTCCTCCAGGTCACGTCGATGGGCAGCGGCGGCGGCATGGCCACCGTCGGCTTCTACGGCGCCGGCAAAGCGGCCCTGGACTCGGTCAGCGAGGCGCTGGCCATGGAGGTCGAGGGATTCGGCGTGAAGGTCACCATCGTGCAGATGGGCGGCTACAACACCAGTCTGTTCACCGCCGGCACTACGAACACCGAGCCCCAGGCGCGGTACCAACCCCTACGTACCGAGATGGAGGCGATGTGGGGCGACGCCGTCCCGCCGGAGCCGGAGACCGCCGCCCCGGTCATCATGGAGCTGGCCGCCCTGCCGGACCCGCCCCGACGGCTGATCGTCGGCAGTCAGTCCTTCGACCACGTCCTGCAGATGGGCCAGGCCCGAGCGGAGCTCCATCGGTCGTGGGAGCACCTCAGCCGCCTCGCCCCCGGCTGACCCCGCCGCCGCCCCGCGAGTGGCGTCGGGTCTCCCGGGCGCGGCAGCGTGAGAGCCGCACGGCGCCGCGGCCGCGCCCGCCGGAGGCCGGCGGTCACGCCTGCGCGCGGGGGACGTGACGGGCCCGCCGTCACATCAGGGGGAATCCGACCTCCGGACGGTCGGGCGTGGGGCCGTCGAGCAGCGGGCGTGCCATACCGCGCAGGTGCGTGTCGAAGAACGCAGCCGTGTAGTCACGTGTGAGCTGCCACGACCGCTCGCCCGAGATCGCCGCTGCGGGATCGGAGAGACCCAGCCGGTCAGCCAGGACCGGCAGATCCGTGAAGGTGAAGTGTTCGGCTCCGGCAACCGTCAGCCAGCACTTCCACCCGTCCAGACGAGCCCAGGTGCCCTGCCAGTCGCTCCCCGGGGCGGTCGGACCATGGGTGGCGGAGGCGCCCATCATCATGAACGGCCGCCCTCCCAGACCCGCCCCGGCCGGCGGGGCGAAGAAGTTGCCGTCCAGGTTCACTCCTGCCCGCACACGCGGATCGCGCTTCATGACCTCGGCGGCGGCCGCACCCCCGATCGAGTGCCCGGCCACTCCGATCCGCCCAGGATCGATCGTCCGGGAGAACGGGAGGCCTCTGTGTCCATGTGTCGCGCCGGACGGATTCCGAAGTGCTGTCAGCCGGTCGATGACGAAGGAGAGATCATGGGCCCGTCCGACGGCCACCCGCGCCCGGTCCTCGTCCGTGAGGACCTGTTCGCACGCCCGGCAGGTGAGTACACGCCCGCCCGGGAAGGCCGTGCCGACGGACTCGTAGGCGTGGTCCACGGAGGCGACGACGTAACCGCGGCTCGCGAGATCGCTCGCCAGGGTGGTGAGGGTGCTGCGCTGCATCGAAAAGCCCGGTGAGAGCAGCACCAGCGGGAAGCGGCCGTCCGCGGGGCGGGCGCCCGCGAACGCGTGGGTCCGCACACCGCTGACGGTCCCGGCGGACACGGCACCGGCCAGACCACGTGCTTCCAGCAGCAGCCGAGCCTCTTCCCGCGTCATGTATGCGGCCGAAGTGCCCCTTTCCGCCCGGGCGGGATAGTGGAGCGACACCATCAGCTCCCGGTGAACCGAAGGCACCCACGGGTCGTGGCGCCGGTGGTCGGACATGTGCAGTGTCCGTGTCCCGACGGCGTACGGGCCCGCGGGCCGCGGCAGTTCGACCCCCGCTTCCGCCGTGACCCGGGCGTAAGAGAGGAGTGCAGGGGTTGCTGAGGCGGCGCCCGGGCCCGCGAGCGCGAGGG
This sequence comes from uncultured Streptomyces sp., assembly GCF_947488945.1. Classification (GTDB taxonomy): domain Bacteria; phylum Actinomycetota; class Actinomycetes; order Streptomycetales; family Streptomycetaceae; genus Streptomyces. The sequence continues at coordinate 15,948 of NZ_CANLBS010000019.1, read as the reverse complement.
CGAGCGAGAGGCCGAGCAAGGTGAAGGCGGTGGCGCCACGGCGTAGGTTCATGAGACCGAACGGTAGGCGGCTCTGATCAGCAACTCGTCAGACCCGAGCGGTAGTTGTACCTACGGCCTGGGAAGGGGGCTGATCCGTCGCAGGTCTCACGCCCGTGCCAACCGCTCTGCAAGGGACAGTGCGGCACGGAGTCCGGCGGCGTCCTGGCCCACGACGGGCGCGCCGCCCTTCCCGGCGCCGGGACAGCCGGGGTGGCGCCCTGGTCGTGGTCGTGCTCCTCCTGGTCGTCGTCACCGTCCAGCTCGGTGCCGGCCTCGTCTGCTTGACGCACCGACCCCGCTCTCGTCACGTCCCTGGCGGTGGCCACCGCTGGCGCGATGGTGTCCAAACAATGCGCTGCCTCGGCGGCGGGCCTCGTCCCATCGAGCCTTGGCGGAAAAGTCCTTGGCCAAGGCTGTCCCGCTACGGGCGGCGGCCGGAGGGGCCGAGTGGACCCTCATACTCGATACGTGACGGTCATGGATGCTGAAGGCCCCCTGCCCGGCCCCCGGGAACTGGTGGAGGGAACCGACTGGGCTTCGCTGGAGCATGCCTACGGACCGGCCGAAGGGGCAGCTTCCGTGATGGGCGGACTGCTCGCGGCGGACCTCGACACCCAGGCCAGGGCGATGCGTTACATCGAGGACCCGGTTCACCACCAGAACACGATCTACTCGGCCACAGTGCCTGCGGCGCTTTACGTGGCAGCAGCCCTCGGCGAACCTCGCACAGGCACGGTGCTTCCCTGCGAGCGGGGGGAGTGTCCGCTCCGCGCGACGATGCTGGACTGGCTGCAGTCTGTGGCAAACGCGGTAGGCAACGACGCCGAGGCGATCCGAGAACGATTGGGCTTCTCTTGGGATCCGGCGTCCGTCCAGCTTCGGGCGCTGCGTCCTGCGCTCTTCCGGGCTGTGTCCCCCTTCTTCAATGACCTTGACCCCGCCGTCCACGAAGCGGCGATCGCTGCGGCTGTCTCACTGCTGGATGCCCCGGAGCTGGTCCAGTACCGGGCGACTCTTGTTCCGCTGGTGCGTGAAGTCCTGGCCGCCAGCGCCAGGCGGTCGTATCGCTCCCTTGCAGTCAGCGGCCTTCGAGCCTGGGGAGAAGGCGCTGAGCCTCTTCCCTCTTGACCGGGTGGCGGGTTCGAGGGCGACGACGGCACGGACGATGACCGTGATCCGGGTGGTGCTCCGGCGGAGCTTCCGCGGAAGCCACCACACGTGAGGGTGGCCATGGCCCGTTCGCCGAGGCCGCGGATCGTGGTGTGATCGCGGTTCTGACGTCGGTGCCTGCCGCGCAGACCAAGCGGCGGTACCAAGCCGGACGTGGAGGATCTTCATGGGGCCGCCGCCACCACGTGGGACGGCCTGCACGGGGCGGGGGAAGAGGGGCAAGCGTGAGCCACGCGGTCTGCGTGCCGAGCGTCTCGTCGAGCGGGATGGCCTGCGGGATCGAGGTGGATTCGGTGTCCGGCTCCTGGTCGCGGTCGGCAGGAGGCCGGGAGGGCTCATTCCGCTACGGCCCAGCGTTCCACGCGGGAAGGCGCGCAACTCGATCCGCCTGGGGGCGGGCACGCCGGGAGGACTCCGGACACGGAAGCATGCCGGTGAGCGACACCTGGTCTCTTGAGGGTCCCGGCGCCGGAGCCGGCACCGTAAGGGAGCCGAGGCCGACCGGGTCCACCCCGGCGGTGTGACACCTCGTGTCAGATGAGAGGGTTTTCCGGGTGACCGAGACACCACCGAACACCCTCCAATACCGCTTCGACGGGCCAGAAGACGCTCCGGTCCTGGTGATCGGGCCCTCCCTGGGCACCACGTGGCACATGTGGGACCGCCAGATATCCGAGCTGACCCAGCACTGGCGCGTCTTCCGCTACGACCTGCCGGGACACGGCGGCGCCCCCGCCCATCCGGCCACCGCCGTCGCCGAGCTCACCGACCGGCTGGTGGCGACGCTCGACGGGCTCGGCGTGCACCGGTTCGGCTACGCGGGCTGCTCCATCGGCGGGGCCGTCGGCATCGACCTAGCCCTGCGCCACCCCTACCGGGTCGCCTCGCTCGCCCTGGTCGCCGCCTCGCCCCGGTTCGGCAGCGCCGACGAGTTCCGTCAGCGCGGGGTGATCGTGCGCACCAACGGCCTGGAGCCGATGGCCCGCACCGCCCCCGAACGCTGGTTCACCCCCGGCTTCGCGGCGGCCCAGCCCGCGATCGTCGAGTGGGCCGTGCAGATGGTGCGCACCACCGACCCCGGCTGCTACATCGCCGCCTGCGAGGCCCTGGCCGCCTTCGACGTGCGCGGCGAACTCGCCCGGGTCGCGGCGCCCACCCTCGTCGTGGTCGGGGCGGAGGACCGGGTCACCGGGCCCGCCGAGGCGCGGACGCTGGTCGCGGGCATACCGGACGCCCGGCTCGCGCTCGTCCCGGCCGCCTCCCACCTGGCCCCCGTCGAGCAGCCGGTCGCCGTCACCGACCTGCTCGTGCGCCACTTCTCCACGGCCTGGCAGGACACCCTGGCCGCCATCCCGGTCCCGCCGCCCGTCCACGGCGCGCCCCCGCCGGCCGTCCACCTCGGCCCGATCGCCGAGCTCACCGCCGCCACCGCCCCGGACGCGTCCGCCGTGGACAGCGGCCTGCGCGACGCCGGGACGCGGGTGCGCCGCGAGGTGCTCGGGGACGCCCACGTGGACCGGGTCACCGCCGACACGGACGCCTTCACCGAGGACTTCGACGACCTGCTCACCCGGTACGCCTGGGGGGAGATCTGGAGCCGGGAGGGACTGGACCGCCGCAGCCGCAGCTGTGTGACGCTGACCGCTCTGGTCGCCTCCGGCCGGCTGGAGAGCCTGCCCGCGCACGTCCGGGCGGCGCTGCGCAACGGCCTCACCCCCACCGAGATCAAGGAAGTGCTGCTGCAGACCGCCGTCTACTGCGGCATGCCGGCCGCCGGAGCCGCCTTCGCCGTCGCCCAGTCGGTGATCCAGGAAGCGACCACCCCGCCCGTGTGACACCGGCCGGGACGCGGCCGGCCCGGGTGGCGCGGGCCCGGACCGGCCGGGACGCGGATCACTAGCATGGGTGCCATGAACGCATCGGCGCTGACACTCACGAAGAAGACGCACTCCTGCGTACGGCTGGAGAAGGACGGACGCACCCTCGTCATCGACCCCGGCGGGTTCTCCGAGGACGACGCCACCCTGGGGGCGCAGGCCGTCCTGGTGACCCACGAGCACCCGGACCACTTCGACGGGGGCAGGCTGCGCGCCGCGCTGGAGGCCGACCCGGCCGTCGAAATCTGGACCCTGCGCAGCGTGGCGGACCAGCTCTCCGCCGCCTTCCCGGGCCGGATCCACACCGTCGGCCACGGCGACACCTTCACCGCCGCCGGGTTTGACGTACAGGTGCACGGCGAACTGCACGCGGTGATCCACCCGGACATCCCGCGCATCACCAACGTCGGTTATCTGGTGGACGGTTCGGTCTTCCACCCCGGCGACGCGCTCACCGTCCCCCAGCACCCGGTCGACACCCTGCTGCTCCCGGTGATGGCGCCCTGGAACAAGATCTCCGAGGTCATCGACTACGTGCGCGAGGTCAAGCCCCGCCGTGCCATCGACGTTCACGACGCCCTGCTCACCGACCTCGCCCGGCCGATCTACGACAACCAGATCGGCGCGCTCGGCGGCAGCGACCACGCGCGGCTGACGCCGGGGGACACCACCGGCCTGTAGGCGGCGCACGGTCGACCGCCGTGACGGCGGCGCGACTGTCGGTGCGACCCGTTAGGTTTGCTGCCATGCGTATCGCCACCTACAACGTCAATTCGATCACTGCCCGGCTGCCCAGGCTGCTGGCCTGGCTGGAGAACAGCGGCACCGACGTGCTGTGCGTCCAGGAGACCAAGTGCTCGGCCGAGCAGTTCCCGGCCGCCGAGCTGCGGGAGCTGGGGTACGAGTCCGCGGTGCACGCCACCGGCCGGTGGAACGGCGTGGCGCTGATCTCGCGGGTCGGGCTCGACGACGTCGTGAAGGGCCTGCCGGGCGGGCCGGAGTACGACGGGGTGGAGGAGCCGCGCGCCATCTCCGCGACCTGCGGGCCGCTGCGCCTCTGGTCGGTGTACGTGCCCAACGGCCGCGAGGTCGCGCACGAGCACTACGCCTACAAGCTCCGCTGGCTGGAGGCGCTGCGCACGGCGGTCGGCACGGACGCGGCGGCCGAGCGGCCGTTCGCCGTTCTCGGGGACTTCAACGTGGCCCCGACGGACCGGGACGTCTGGGACCCGGCCCTGTTCGAGGGTGCCACCCATGTCACGCCCGCCGAGCGTGAGGCGGTGGCGGCGCTGGCCGGGCAGGGGCTCTCCGAGGTGGTGCCGCGCCCGCTCAAGTACGACCGGGCCTACACCTTCTGGGACTACCGCGAGCTGCGCTTCCCCAAGAACAGGGGCATGCGCATCGACCTGGTCTGGGGCAACGCGCCCTTCACCTCGGCGGTCAAGGACAGCTACGTCGACCGCGAGGAGCGCAAGGGCAAGGGTGCGTCCGACCACGCCCCGGTGGTGGTGGACGTCGAGCTCTGACGGCCTCCGAAAGGGCCCGAACGACTGACAACCCGAGGTTGACACTCCAGGGAGTGTCAACCTACGGTTGCCTCATGACTCGACCACTGGGCTTGAACCCTCCCGTGCGCCTCGACGACCTGATCGAGGGCATCAAGAACGCCGAAGCCGATCCGCTGGCGCAGCTCTCCGGCGCGGTGGTGGCGGCGGACCATCTCGGCGAGATGGCCGACCACCTCATCGGCCACTTCGTGGACCAGGCGCGCCGCTCCGGCGCGTCCTGGACGGACATCGGCCGCAGTATGGGCGTCACCCGGCAGGCCGCCCAGAAGCGGTTCGTCACCAAGAAGGGTGAGGAGGCGTCGGAGCTGGACCCGAGCCAGGGGTTCGGCCGTTTCACGCCGCGGGCGCGCAACGTGGTGGTGGCCGCGAGCAACGAGGCGCAGGCCGCCCGCAGCCCCGAGGTGGGCGCCGCGCACCTGGTGCTCGGCCTGCTCGCGGAGCCGGACGCGCTGGCGGCCAAGGCGATCGCCGCCCAGGGCGTCACGCCGGAGGCGGTGCGTGAGGCGGCGACCGCCGTGCTGCCGCCCCCCGCGGACGAACTTCCGGCCCTCGTCCCGTACGACGCCGGGGCGCGCAAGGTGCTCGAACTGACCCTGCGCGAGGCGCTGCGGCTCGGCCACAACTACGTCGGCACCGAGCACATCCTGCTGGCGTTGCTGGAGCTCGAGGACGGCGACGGCCCGCTCACCCGGGCCGGCGTCGACAAGGCGGCCTCCGCGCAGGCCGTCGAGGCCGCGCTGGCCGTGATCGTCGCCGCCCAGCAGGGTGAGCGGGATCGGGGGGAGGGCGTCTGAGGCAGGTGCGAGCCGGTGCGGCCCGGTCCGGGGGCGTGGGCGCATACGCGGCCCCGGACCCGCCCGGTGCGTCTCCGGCCTCGGGCGCAGGCGGCTCAGTGCACCGAGAAGCCGCCGTCCACGAAGATCGACTGCCCGGTGACGTACGCCGAACCGGTGCCCGCGAGGAACACCGCCGCCGCCGCGAAGTCCTCCGCGAGACCGTTGCGCTTGACCATCGTGCGCTCCGCCAGCGCGGCGACCTTCTCCGGATCGGACGACAGCCGGGCGTTCAACGGGGTCATCACGAAGCCCGGCACCAGGGTGTTGCAGGTGACCCCGTACGGCGACCACGCCTCGGCCTGGGAGCGGGCCAGCGACTCCAGTCCGCCCTTGGAGACCCCGTACGCACCGCTGTTGACGAACGCGCGGTGCGCCTGCTGCGAGGAGATGTGGATGATCCGCCCGAACCCGCGCTCCGCCATGCCCGGCCCGAAGCGCTCGCCGAGCAGGTACGGCGCCTTGAGGTTGAGCGCCATCGTGGTGTCCCAGACGTCCTCGTCCAGCCCGCCCATCGGCGGACGCAGGTTGATGCCCGCGCAGTTGACGAGGATGTCCGGCTCCCCGAACGCGGCGACGGCCCCGTCGGCCGCCGCCCGGACGCCGTCGCCCGTGCCGAGGTCGGCGCCCACCCGGGCCGCCCGGCAGCCGTCCGCGGTCAGTTCGTCGACGGTCTCCTTCAACTCCGCCTCCCGCCGGGCCACCACGACGACCGCCGCGCCGGCCCGGGCGAGCGCCCCGGTGATCGCCCGGCCGATGCCGGAACTCCCGCCCGTGACGAGGGCGGTCCGGCCCTCCAGCGAGAAGAGTCCGGCGAGGTAATGCTGAGTGTCCATGCCGGAACCCTACGATCGCGGCCCCGGGCGCCGCGGGGCGGGGGAGCGCCCCGTGCCTCTCCCCTCCCCCCTCTCCGTCCCACGGTGACCTGCGCGAACGGGCGGGCGGGCCCGCGTCCCCGGGCCGATATGCCGCCAACCCGCCGCTGATCTGTGTCAAGGTGAGCGGATGGGCGCGATCCACGGGGGTTGAGCAGGCGACGTGGGTACCGGTGAGGGGGAGGGGCGAAGGGTGGCGGAGGTGCGGGGCCCGTCGGTGAGGATCCGGTGCGTGTCCCCGGCGCCCGGCCGTCGTTCTCCCGGTCCGGTCGCGTCCGCAGGGAGCGTCATCGCGTCACAAGGAAGTCGATCATGAATATTCCCTTCTGGGACCACTGGCTCAAGCGTCAGGGCGGCAGGCCCGCGCCAGGGCTCGCCGCCGTCCTCGGCTCCGACCCGGACGGTCTGACCGAACTGCTGGCCGAATGCGAACTCCTGCGTGTCAGGGCGGACCAGTTGGGCCTCCGCCTCGACGACACCCCGGAGTCGTTGACCGCGCTCGACCAACTGCCCCCGCGCTGGCGCGACGACCCCGAGGAACTGCCCTGGGTGGGCAACGACGCGGGGCTCTATCTCGGCACCGTGCTGGTGCGCACCGTCCCCGGCGCGAGCTGGGGTATCTGGCCGGGCGGGCAGCTCGTGGTGCGGCTCGCCTCCGGGCGGGAGATCGACGTCGTGGAGGCCGGTCTGGACTGGGCGATTTCCGGCAGCCCCGAACTCGCCCAGGTGTACGCGGAGTGCGCCGAAGAGTGATCCCTCGCGCGGCTCCGGTCGCACAATCGCGATAAAACGCCTTATGTGCCTTGTATGCGTGTCGGGGCCAAACGCCCTTTTCGGAGTGGTTAGTTTGCGCTGACTCGACACAGCTACAAGTGGGTGGGGCAGCGTATGGCCGTCGATCCGTTGATCGAACTGCGGGACGTCAACAAGCATTTCGGAGCCTTGCACGTCCTGCAGGACATCAATCTCACCGTCGGCCGCGGGGAGGTGGTGGTGGTCATCGGCCCCTCCGGCTCCGGCAAGTCCACCCTCTGCCGGGCGATCAACCGCCTGGAGACGATCGAATCCGGCCACATCACGATCGACGGCAGACCTCTCCCCGAAGAGGGGAAGGGGCTCGCCGGCCTCCGTGCCGAAGTCGGCATGGTGTTCCAGTCGTTCAACCTGTTCGCGCACAAGACGGTGCTGGCCAACGTGTCCCTCGCGCAGATCAAGGTCCGCAAGCGCAAGAGGGAGGACGCCGACGCCCGCTCCCGCGAACTGCTGGAGCGCGTCGGGCTCGCGGCGCACGCGGACAAGTTCCCCGCCCAGCTCTCCGGAGGCCAGCAGCAGCGCGTGGCCATCGCCCGCGCCCTCGCGATGGACCCCAAGGCACTCCTCTTCGACGAGCCGACCTCGGCGCTCGACCCCGAGATGATCAACGAGGTCCTGGAGGTCATGCGTCAGCTCGCGCGGGAGGGCATGACCATGGTCGTCGTCACCCACGAGATGGGCTTCGCCCGGTCGGCCGCCAACCGCGTGGTCTTCATGGCCGACGGCCGCATCGTCGAGGACCGCACCCCCGAGGAGTTCTTCACCGCGCCCGAGAGCGACCGGGCCAAGGATTTCCTGTCCAAGATCCTCAAGCACTGACAGGAGACCCCGTTGCGCACGAGAAAAGCCGCCGCCGCCCTCGCGGGCCTGCTGCTCGCCGTGCTGGCCGCCGGGTGCGGCAAGGAGGGCAGTCCGCCGGTCAAGGGCCCCCGGGCCGAGGCGCTGCCCACGTACAAGGTCGACACCGGGTTCGAGCTGCCGGAGTCGAGCACCTGGAGGAAGGCGAAGAGCCGGGGCCACCTCGTCGTCGGAGCCAAGGAGGACCAGCCCTACCTGGGCGAGAAGGACCCGGCCAGCGGGATCTACTCCGGGTTCGACATCGAGATCGCCAAGATGATGGCGGCCTCCCTCGGCTTCCCACCGGATTCCGTCCGCTTCAAGACCATCGCGTCCGCCAACCGTGAGACCGCGCTCCAGAACGGCCAGATCGACTACTACGTCGGCACCTACACCATCAACGACATGCGCAAGAAGCTCGTCGGCTTCGCCGGTCCCTACTACCTGGCCGGGCAGGGGCTCCTGGTCCGCACCGACGAGGACGACATCCACGGCCCGCAGGACCTCGCGGGCAAGACCGTCTGCTCCGCCGCCGGCTCCACCCCGTACCAGCGGATCGCCGCCGACTACCCGAAGGCCGACCTCGTCGCGTACGACACGTACTCCATCTGCGTCGACAACCTGCTGACCTTCCAGGTCGACGCCGTCACCACCGACGACGCGATCCTGCTCGGCTTCGCCGCCAAGGCGCCCGACGAACTGAAGGTGGTCGGCAGACCGTTCTCCGAGGAGCCGTACGGCATCGGGGTGCCGCGCTCCGACAACGCGCTGCGGTCCGCCCTGAACGACGCCCTGGAGGAGAACGAGAAGAACGGCAACTGGAAGAAGGCGTTCGAAGCGACGCTCGGTCTCTCGGGCGTGCCCGCGCCGACCCCGCCGCCCATCGACCGCTATCCGGCGAACTGAGGGGACCGGCCACCATGGATGTACTGACAGAGAACTTCTCGCTGTACGGCAAGGGTTTCCTCGGCACCCTCGAACTCACCGTCTACGCCTCCGTCCTGGCCCTGGTACTCGGCTTCCTGATGGCCTCGTTCCGGGTCGCGCCGGTCGGGTCGCTCCGGGTCCTCGGCACGGTGTGGGTGACGGTCCTGCGCAACACCCCGCTCACCCTGCTCTTCTTCGCCGTCCTGCTCGGGCTGCCGAGGTTCGGTCTCGTCCTGCCGTTCCAGGTCTTCGCGGTGCTCGCGCTCGGCTGCTACACCTCCGCGTTCATCTGCGAGGTGCTCCGCTCCGGCATCAACACCGTCCCCACCGGCCAGGGCGAAGCCGCCCGCACACTCGGCATGTCCTTCCGGCAGAGCCTCGGTTCGGTGGTGCTGCCGCAGGCGTTCCGCTCGGTGATCCCGCCGGTCGGCTCCACCCTCATCGCGCTCGCCAAGAACTCGGCGATCGCCGGGGCGTTCAGCGTCACCGAACTCCTCGGCACCTACAAGACGCTCAACGAACTCGGCTACAGCATCATCTGGTCGTTCGTCTGGATCGCCGTCGGCTACCTGATCATCACCCTGTCCATCAGCGCGCTCTTCACCGTGCTGGAGAAGCGCTGGGGAGTCGCCCGATGACCCGCTCCACCGAGACCGCCACCGCGCTCTACGACATCCCCGGACCGGTCGCCCGCAAGCGGCACCTGCTCTACGGGATCGTCTCGACGCTCCTCATCGTCGCCCTGTTCGGCTGGCTCCTCTACCTGCTCTTCGACACCGGGCAGTTCACCGCCCAGAAGTGGAACCCCTTCACCTACAAGGGAATCCAGGAACTCCTGCTGCGCGGCCTCGGCAACACCTTGAAGGCCTTCGCGTACGCCGCGGTGCTGTCGCTGGCCCTCGGCGCGGTCCTGGCCGTGGGACGGCTGTCGGTCCACCGGCCGGTGCGCTGGACCGCCACCTTGCTGGTGGAGTTCTTCCGGGCGATGCCGGTGCTGGTGATGATCTTCTTCATCTTCGTGGCGCTCCAGGTGCAGCCGCTGCCCGCGCTGGTCGCCGGGCTGACGCTCTACAACGGGTCGGTGCTCGCCGAGGTGTTCCGCACCGGCATCCACTCGGTGGACCGGGGCCAGCGCGAGGCCGCGTACGCGCTCGGCATGCGCAAGACGCAGGTCACCGCCTTCGTGCTGGCGCCGCAGGCGGTGCGCGCGATGCTGCCGACCATCATCAGCCAGTTGGTGGTGGCCCTCAAGGACACCTCGCTCGGCTACCTGATCACCTACGAGGAGTTCCTGCACGCCGGAAAGCTGATCGCGTCCAACCTGGACTACGATCTGCCGTTCATCCCGGTGGTCATGGTGATCTCGCCCCTCTACATCGGGATGTGCATGCTGCTGTCGTGGTTCGCCACCTGGGTGGCCAGGCGCCAGCGCCGCAACCCGAAGACGGAGGCCACCGCGGTGTCCTCCGCCGAACCAGGAACGCTGCTGCCCAGAGTGCAGTAGCCGGGCCCGCCGCCCGGCAGCAGCCGGTGATCACTTCCCGCCCGACCGGCCCGGACCCGTCCGGACCGCGACGGCCGGGGAGAAGGTCAGCTGCGCGGACCGGACGGCGGGGCGCTCGACGACGGAGCCCGGCGTGCGGGCGAGGGGCCCGTGCCGATCGCCGGGCGGACCGGTGGCCGGCGTCCCGAGAAGCCGTGGAGGACGGCCCTCGGGCGACGCCGCGGACCGGACCGCCCGTGCGTACGGCGCGCGGACGTACAGGAGGCGTTGCCGATCAGCTTGCCGAGTACCGGTGGGCCCGCGTCGCGGAGGTGTGCGACGCGGGCCCACCCCTGTGCCCCGCTCCGGGCCCGTGCCCACCTGTGCCGGGCGCACCGCGTCCATGTGTTTCCATGTTCAGCAGAACGGGACCGGACGGGACGAGGGGGCGTGTGTGCCGGAGGTACGAAGAGGGCCGGTGCCCCCTGCGCCGGGTTCGCTGGAGGGACGCCACACCAGCGTGGTCTTCTCCGACGACCGGCAATGGGCCGGGCACCTCGTCGCGTTCGTCCGCGGCGGGCTGGAAAAGGGCGAGCGGGTGCGGTATTTCGCCGGCACCACCGCCCCCGAACAGGTGCTCCGTGCGCTCACCGGGGCGGGCGTCGACGCGGCGGGCGCCGTGACGCGCGGACAACTGTCCGTGTCGGTCGCCGCACAGTCCTGCCTCGCCGGTCCGGGGTCCGATCCCGACGCGATGATCGGCTCGTGGTTCGACGAGGCGGAAGCGGCCCGCGCCGCCGGATACCCGGCACTGCGGGCGATCAGCGAGATGTCGTGGAGGGCCGGGGACGTCGTCGGCGCCGACCGGTTGCTGGAATACGAACTGCGCCTGCACCACGAGGTCTTCGACCGGTTGCCGCTCACGGCATGGTGCTTCTACGACCGCCGCCTGATGTCGGACGCGTACGTGAACGCGCTGGCGGGCGCCCACGTGACGCAGCGGGGGGAGCCCTGCGCCGGACCGGCCCTGCGGGTGGCTCCGTCGGTGGACCGGCCCGGCCTCGCCCTGTCCGGTTCGGCCGGATACGACACCCGGGACGCGGTCGCCGCGGCGGCGGCCGTCGTCTCCTCGGTCGCCGCGGCCCAGCCGCTGGAGCTGGACCTCGCGGCCCTGCGTCACGTGGACGCCGCCTCGCTGGCGGCGCTGGCCGATGCGGCGGCGGCGCGGCCGGGCGGGACGCGGCTGAAGGTCCGGCAGGCCCCCTCGTCCTTGCGGCGACTACTGCAACTGTTCCCGGAGTTCGATTCCGTGGTGGAGGTCGTGGACCGATGACAACCTACGGACCGATCTCGGCCGGCCCCGGCCGCCAGCCCGCCTTCCACCACCCGGCACTGTTCTACGGCACGACGGACGAGTACCTCGACGGAGTCGGGGCGTTCGTCCAGGACGCCCTGGCCCGCGAGCACTCCGTGCTGGTGGCGGTGCCGGCTCAGCGCCTCTCCCTGCTGCGGGACCTCGTCGAGGACCAGGGGCGCGTCACCTGGGTGGACATGCGCCAGGCGGGCCGCAATCCGGGACGCATCCTGTCGATGCTCCAGGAGTTCGCCGACCGCGCGGACTCCCTCACCCGGGCTTCGATCGTGGGAGAGCCGATCTGGGTCGGGCGCACACCGGCGGAGGCAGCCGAGGCGACGCGCCACGAAGCGCTGATCAACCTCGCGTTCACCGGGCGCTCCGCGAGCATCCTGTGCCCCTACGACACGGCGTTGCCCGAGGACGTGCTGGCACAGGCGCACCGCACCCACCCGGTGGTCGGTGAACCGGGTGCCTACCGTGCCAGCCCCCGCTACACCGATCCGCACGAGGTCTGCCGCGACTGCGACACTCCGCTGCCCGAGCCCTCCGACGCCGTCGTCGTCCCGTTCGACGAGCAGCGTCTGGCGTTCGTCCGCGACGAGGCCGACAGCTGGGCGGCCGCCGCCGGTCTGCCTCCGGCGCGGCGCACGGACTGGCTCCTCGCCATCGGCGAGGCGACCGGCAACTCGGTGCGCCACGGCGGCGGCAGCGGGACCCTGCGCATGTGGAGGACCGACGGGGAGATCGTCGCGGAGATCCGCGACCAGGGGCTGCTGGCCGATCCCCTCACGGGCCGGCGCCGGCCCGACCCCCGGGCGGCGTCCGGCGGCCGAGGCGTGTGGATCATGCATCAGCTGTGCGATCTGGTGGAGATCAGGGCGGCGGCGCCGGGACTCGTCCTGCGGCTCCACATGGGACTCGGGTGACCCGGCGAGACCCTCGGGGGCCGACCGCGCCGCGGACCTCACAGGGCCTGCGCCGTCCCGCGCACGGCCGCGAGGAGTTCCCGGTTGCCCGCTCCCTTGAGGACGTAGGCACACACGCCGACGCCCAGCATCTGCTCGACGGAACCCTTGTCGTCGTACGCGGAGAACGCCACCACGCGGCTGGTGGGTGAGCACCGTGCGACGGCGGCGGCGACGGTCGGGCCGCCGCCGGGGAAGCGGACGTCCAGCACCACGACATCCGGCCGGTGGAGCCGCGCGAGGTCGACCGCCCGCTCCCCGCTGCGCGCCGTGCCCACGACCCTCATGTCGGGCTGCGCCCGGACGACTTCGCCGAGGGTCTCCAGGATCATCGGGTTGTCGTCGCACAGGAGCACGCCGAGGACGCCGGAGGCCGGGCCGGGGCGACCGTCCGGCGCCGCCGCGGTCACGGCGCGCCGTCCGTGTCCGCCGGCACCGGAAGCGGGTTGGGCACCCAGAACTCGACCGTCGTCCCCGTCCCCGGCCGGCTGTCCATGGACCACCAGCCTCCCGCCGTCTCGGCGCGTTCCCGCATCTCGATGACCCCGAAATGGTCGCGCGCGCCGTCGCGGGACATCGGTGCGCCGTTGCCGTCGTCCGTCACGCGCGTCAGAACGCCCCGGTCGGCCGACGTGACGCGGATGTCGACCCTGCTCGCACCGGCGTGCTTGCGCACGTTCAGCAGCGCTTCCTGGACGATGCGGAAGATGGTGATCGCCGTCTCCGGCGACGGTTCGTGGTCCAGCCGGTGGTCGAACGAGTAGGCCATCCCCCAGGAGCCCGCCACGACGTCCTCCACATGGCTGGAGAGCCCGTCGACCAGGCCGTGCCGGTCGATGCCGGGCGGGTGCAGCCGGAAGGTCAGGCTGCGGAGGCGGCCGACCGCCTCGCGCACCGTCGCGTCGAGGCGCAGCAGTTCCGCGGAGTGCGGCTCCGGCACCCGCTGCGCCAGCAGTTCGAGTCGCATGCCCACGGCGACCATCGCCTGGATGGAGTCGTCGTGCACGTCCCACGCGATGCGACGCCGCTCGGTCTCCTGCGCCTGGACCAGGTGGTCGAACAGCCTCCGCCGCTCGATGAGGGCGTGCTGGGCCGCCCGCCGTTCGGACATGTCGCGGGTCACCTTGCCGAACCCCTGGAGCACGCCGTTCTCGTCCCACAGTGCGGTGATGACCACGTTCGCCCAGAACCGTGAACCGTCCTTGCGGATGCGCCAGCCCTCGTCCTCCAGCCTGCCTTCGGCCACGGCGGTCTCCAGCTCCCACCCGGGCTTGCCCGAGGCCTGGTCCTCGGGCGGGTAGAAGACCGAGAAGTGCTGCCCCATGATGTCCGAGGCCCGGTACCCCTTGATCCGCTCCGCGCCCGCGTTCCAACTGATGATGTAGCCCTGCGGGTCGAGCATGAAGATGCCGTAGTCCAGCACCCCTTGGACGAGCAGGGTGAACGCCGCCTCCGACAGGGGGGCGGCCGGCTTGCGCACCTCTGCCCGCGGTTCCGGCTGCCACGTCACGTGAGGAGCCCTTCACGCCGCGCGATCGCCACGGCTTCGAGCTGGGAACGCGCTCCCAGCTTCTCCAGAACCCGCTGGACGTGGTTGCGCCCCGTGTTGAGGGCGACCCCCAGCAGTTCGCTGATCTCGGCGGTGTTGCGGCCTTCGGCCAGCAGGTGGAGCGCCTCCCGCTCCCGCGGCGTGAGGTTCGCGCCGGGCGCCGGCGCCCTGCCGGTCAGCCGTTCGAGCACGTCCCCCAGGAAGTCCTGGCTGAACACCACCTCGCCCGCGGCCACCCGGCGCACCGCGTCCTCCAGCTCGCGCAGACCGCTGGCCTTGAGGATCAGGCCGGCTCCGCCCGTCTCCGCGACGCGCGCGGCCACCGAGCCGCTGCCCTCGGCCGCCAGGATGAGGACCCGGACGTCCGGCAGCAGCGCCAGCAGGTCGGCGATGGCGTCGATCCCGTCCCCGTCCGGCAGGCGTCGGTCCATGAGTACGACGTCCGGCTCACACCGCTTCGCTTCGGCCAGGGCCGCCGCCAGCGAGGCGGCACGTCCCACGACCTGCAGATCGGGCGAGCGGTCCAGGGCCAGGCATATCGCCTCGGCCACCATGTCGTGGTCCTCGACGACCTGGATCCTGACGGGTCGGCTGTGCGGGGGGCGTGGGGGCATGGGTGCATCCTTGCAGGTGGCGCGCCGCATCATCAGGTCAGAAGCCGCCGGAGCGATGACTCCGCGGCGTCCACCGGTGCCGCGTGCCGACCGGGTGCGACCGCGTGGTGTGCCGGCCCCGTTCCCGGCCGGCCGCGCTCCCCGAGATGCAGGAGGTCGATCCCGATCAGGGAGAACAGCCGTGCCACCTGCGTGCCCACCCCTTCCACGGCGAACCGCGCATCCACCGCGAGGGCGGACGACCGTGCGTCGAGCAGGGCGCTCAATCCCGCGCAGTCGCAGAAGGAGACGTCGGTGAGGTCGAGGCACAGGCGCGCCGGCCGCTCCCGGAGACAGACCGCGACCGCCTCCCGCACGTGGGAGGCGGTGTCCATGTCGAGTTCGCCGGCCAGGATCACGCGCGCGACGTCCGGGCGCACCACGGCGTGGGACGTGAACGGAAGAACGGCCACAGTGTCTGCACCTTCCCAGGGCCACATGCGGTGCTCGGCTTCGCGCACGGTCCAGTGGACCCCTGCCGGGGAAGGCCCTTGGTCGTCCGGTGACCCGCGGACCCGCCCTGGTGCGAGAGCGCCAGTGCCGTACTAGTGAATCTGCACTAGGCGAGGAAGTCAACACGGTCTGCCGGAGCCCGGCCGGGCTGTTCCGTTCGCCCCGAACAACAGCGCGTCCGCGGGTTGTTCGCCCGGTGACGCCCTTGTCCGCCCGGTACTCCTCCGCGCCGATCCGGAACATGCCCCGGTCCGTCACCGGGTACAGGGCGCTCACCATGGACACCGGCTGAACCCAGATTTCGAACGTCCGTCAAAGCGGATCAAGCCCGGGGCCACCTGCACGCTGTTCGGCGAACAGCCTGCAATCACCGGATCAAGTTCAGTAGCTGCACGTCAACGGCCCCGTCACCGCAGCGCGGTGACGGGGCGAGGAGGCAGAGGCAGGCTCAGCTAGGGCTGGTCGCCGGTGTAGCGGTAGATCTCGGCGTTGGCGTTGACGCCCCAGACGGTTCCGTCGGCCGCGGCGCTGATGTCGGTCAGGCCA
>NZ_CANLBS010000018.1 GCF_947488945.1 uncultured Streptomyces sp. | reverse complement strand
CGTCAGATCCCCCCGGCCCATGACCCAACCAACGAGCGACCGGTCGGAAAGTCACATGATCCGCCGGACACGTCCTAGCCCAGTCCTGCGCGCCGCCCTGCGGTGGCTGGAACGGCTCCCGGCGTCCAGCCCCGCACGGTGCCGCGCACTGTTCACCAATCACGTCGACTACAGCGACCTCACCCCCACGCAGTACGAAGCGGCCTACACATGGCTCGGCGAGAACAGCCTGCTTGAAGACCCGGACAGCAGTGCCGCAGCGGGCGAGCGTGTATTCCGTGCCGTCCTGGCCTCCAGTGGCGCGCCGTGGCTCCAGGACGCCGACATCCTCGTGCGCGGCCCGGACGAGCTTCCGGAGGACGCCCTGCGGGCCGCAGATGCCTTGGACATCTCTGAGAACGAGGCGTACGAGCAGGTCAGTGCAGTCTGGGGCAAGGTCGATACGAAGGCGCGGGCCCTCATCGGCAGCGCCGGCGAACTAGCCCTCGTCGCGCTCCTCACCGAGGCCACCGACGCCCGCGTCGAACACGTTGCGGCGTACTCCGACGGCTTCGGGTATGACATCGCCGTCCACGCGAGGCGGCACCCGCTGCACATCGAGGCGAAGAGCACGGTGCGGCGCGGAAGGCTGGCCTTCTACCTGTCCCGGCACGAGTACGAGACCATGCGCCGCGATCCGGCATGGCAGCTCGTGACCGTACAGCTCACGCAGGACCATGAGATCGCTGCGGTCGCGTCCGTTGCTGCCGAGTGGATCAGGGCCCAGGTTCCGCAGGACCGAGGGCCCTTCGGGCGATGGGAAGCATGCCGTTTGGACGTCTCGCCGGACGCGGTTGTCCCGGGCATCCCACAGCTGGCACCTCTGCTCCGCCCGGGGGCGGCTGGGTTGCTATTGAGCGGACCCTAGGAGGCTGAAGGGGGAGTGGTGCCGACAATAATCCCCCTTCAGCCAAGGGTTCCTAGGCCCTTTGGACGCCGATGTCGGTCAAAAGGAACTCTTCCGTTTCTCCGATCCACGTTGGCGACTCCGCCTCGGGGCAGTCAGCCGCAGGCAACGCGTCCGAGAAGGCGTCTTTCAGAGCCAATCGCCAATGATCCACGGTGCCTCGGAGTTTGAAGGGACCGACTGGCAGGGTCACGCCGTCTTCATCGCCCCTAAGCGGCGTCGTCTCGCCCGCTACGGTGACATCGCTGTCGAGGCCACTGGCCGCTGCGTCGAGAGCGGCGTCCAGCTCAGCGGTGTCGATCCTGCCGACCCAGTGCTGCGTCCCTGCCTGCGCCTCCGCGAGCAGCAGGGTGCGACTCCCCGCTGCGAATCCTGTAAGCATGAGGGACCGCCGGGGGGTTTCTTCTGCCCGCAAGTCGCTAGCGACGCCCTTATCGATGAAGGCAGGGCGAAAGCGCTCGAGGAGTGCGGAGATCCTCTCTGCGAGAAGCTCTCGGCGGGCAACGAGGAAGTCCCGGAACCCGTCGGCTTCCAGAACCCTCGGGTCCGTCGGAACAGCGTGGGCCGCCAGGTCTTCGGCCTGCACTTCCCTGATGTATTCGGCGGGAGAGCGGTTGCCGATCATGTTCTTGGCCGTTTGGGGCGAGACGAAGACGATGTTTGCCAACTCGTTGATCTCCGCGGACGTGTACTTGTTCGCGTGGTTCCGTAGCTGCGCCGCCGGATGCAGGGTGCTGTACTGCAGCTTGTCGGTCCCCTCGGCAGTGATCGAGATCGGTCCGCCGGCCCACCAGTCCTCTGCGCCGGAATGGGCAGCTGCCAGGTAGGACAGCATGATGTACGGGCTTTGGATGTTGCGCCCCGAAAGATCGCGGGCGGTCACGCTGAAACCCTTCTCGTCCAAGCGCAGGTTGGCAAGGAGTGCACGCACCGGCTCGTCAGAGTCGAGGGCATTGACGTCCTGAGTGAGGGCGCTGTCGGTTGCCCCGGCGTAGCGGTTGCTCCCGCTTGCGGCCAGGAACCAGTAGAGCAGGCCCTTCTCCACCTCTGGGTCAACAATTGCCCCAGCAGCCAGTCGGCCGTAGAAGACGATCAGCGGATGCAGGGGCGTGACGGACGAGGTGAGCGCCGTTGTCGGCACAAGCAACTGCTCACGGAGCAGCGGAACGACGCGCTCGAGTCCTCGGCGGACTTGTCCCCACCCCTCCGCGACGGATTCTGGACTGGCTGTAGTCAGCCTGGAGACAGACGAGGTGCGCTTGCCTGAGATTGACAGGCTGAGCGTGATCGCCTTGATGAGGAAGTTGGCGTCGACTGCTCGGTAGCCGAGCTCCGCCCACCGGGCCGATTCCTTCTCGAGTTCTCCCAGGAATCCCGGCGAGCGGGCCGAGAGAGTTGCCATCGCCAGATCGGTCGTCTTCAGCGGGCGGCCGCCGCTGTTGACACGGACGAAGATCTGAGTGACCTCCTCGTAGCTGAAGCCGTGGAGGACCTCCATGTGGAAGTCGCGTTGCGAGATCGCTTCGAGCGCCTTCAGGCGGCGTCCGATCTCAGAACCGTCGATGGACAGCCCAGCTGAGCGGAGCTGCATTTGGAGCGCGAACGGGTCAGCGTCGGGACCGACGACGTCGTAGACCTTGATCCATTTCGGGCTCCTGAGCGTGGCGTTGCTCTGGTTCTGGAACGCCTCCGTCTCGATGTTGAAAACGATCTGCGCCGTGGCGTGATCGTTGAAGACGCGGTACAGGGAGGTGAGCCGTTGCTGCCCGTCGAGCAGGTAAAGCGGCATGACGCTGGGAAGCCCTTGCCCGGATCCGATTGCCGCGGTACGGGTCTCGGCTCCCTCGTCGGTCTTCCACAGCAGAAGTGTTCCCGCCGGATATCCGAGGTACATCGACTCCACGAGCTTCGCGACCTGCGAGGCTCGCCAGACGTAGCCCCGCTGGATCTCCGGGAGCATGATCTCCCCGTCAGCGATCTGGCCGATGAGCGTCTTGATATCACGGTTGGTACGTTCGACTGCCATACGCTGGTGCCCCCACCCCTGCTGCTCCTGATCGGGCCGCGTTCGACCTGGGCTAGCGCAGTCCAACTGCGCTGGTGAATACGGTAGACGAGGTGGACAGGGCCCACACCCAGGCTGCTAAATCCGCATGTTGGTTACCGGGCTCGGTGCTACTCCTCCGGCTCGGCACCCAGTGCCGCCGCGCCCCGGCGCGATCGGACCGCAGCGCAGACGATCGCTGAACTCGCCTCAGCCGCATCGTGCTCCCAGAAACGGAGGACGAGCCATCCCGCCTCTTCGAGACGCGCATCCGTATCCCTGTCGCGCTGCACGTTCCTCCCGATCTTCTCCCGCCAGTAGTCGGGATTCGTTTTCGGCGGCACGAAGTGCTCTGGGCACCCGTGCCAGAAGCAGCCGTCGACGAAGACCGCGACGCGGGTCGGACGGAAGACGAGATCCGCTGTACGGCGCATCCTCGGGAGCGGCTTGGCGGCCACCCGGTAGCGGAGGCCAGCCGCATGGACGAGGGAGCGGAGCGCACGTTCTGGGGATGTGTCCCGGTTCCGGTTTCCAAGCATGCTGCGGCGATTCGCAGCAGAAGATGCCCAGGATCCGTCCGGTGGAGACCATCCGCCAGTGACTGGCTCAGGAGGCAGCTTGTTCATCAGCTCCCAAGTATGTCTGATGCGGCTCGAACCCGCGGGGCTCTGAAGCAGGCAACACCCGCGCTCCGAGCCCTGTGGGAGACTGCCGCCATGCTGCGCGAACCGACTGAACTAGAGATCGGCGAAGACGGCCGACTCGAGCTCCCCATGGGAGTCCTCGTCGAGGCTGGCCTGAACCCCGGAGCCCGCATCGTCGCGTACAGCGTCGGCGACGGCCGGATTGTGCTCCGCAGGGCAGATGACGCGATGATCGAGTTGATGACCACTGGCTCCCTAACCTGACTTCCAGGAAGTCAGCGATCAGCGTCAGCGGCCTACTGCTCGACCAGGCCTCGCAGAAGGAATAGATCGCCGCCATCGCTCTCGTCGACTTCGGCTGACGGTGACAGGAGTCGGCCCCCGCCTAACCGGAGTCGATCAACCCGGACTGAGACGGACGCATCGGAATCGATACGGATAGAGACGTCGGGTTCTCCGAAGAAGTCGCAGGCGGGACACGTCACCCGATTAGGTTCGAGTCCCACCCGCCCACCAGTTTGACTTTGCAGAAACAGCAACCGCCGACCGGCCACGTGGAGAGCACACAGCACCGCCAGATCGGCCATGGCCGCCGCCACGGTCTCACGAGGGCTCTGGATCATGATTCTCCTACTGGATCTCGGAGGCGTGCCGCGGCTGGAGGAACGGGATCAGCGGGGCCGGCAGCACGGCGGGGAATCCGAGCAGCTCCCATTGGCAGTCCGGCACTTTGCCGTCGAGGTCGCGCAACGACCGCCGCATCATCAACAGGATCAGGGAGTACGACGCCCGGTCTGTGGGGACCAGTGGCGGTCTCCCACCTGGGCCATCAGTACCAGCCCCGACATGAAGGCACTGCCCATTAGCCAGGTGAGGGTCGCGTCGCCCAACTCGCCGGCCTCGAGCTCCGTCTCGACCCGTGCGCACAGGTCCAGCGCCCACCCGCGGGTCGCCCCGCCCACCTCCCAGGCATCCCGCAGGTCCTCCAGGGTGGCCGCCTCCGCCAGACTCAGCAGGGCGCCGCGGACGTCACCGTCGGGAACGGTGCTCATCCCGCCGTCCGGGAGGAACACCTCCTGGGCGGCATCAGGGACGTCATCGACCGTGTACTCGACCAGTGACGCCCCCGGGTTGCCCCACCCCGTCCGCTGTACGGCCCGCAGCACGTCACCGATCCCCTGCGGCGTGACGGCGGCACCTCCACGCAGCACCGTGGTCACCGCGGCAGTGGTGACCTCCCCGCCGGACAGGCTCGGAGGTTCCGGGTTCGCGTCCAGGCCGGCCAGCTCGGGAGGGGGCCACACCACCCCCCGGTCACGCATGTCCCGGGCGATGCCCTCATCGATCCGGCGCACCCGCGCGGGAACGAGCCGCACCCGCTGCCCCGAGGCGACCACCTCGTCGGCGACGCGCTCCGCCCACTCCTCCTCGTTTTCCCCCTCTTCCGGACCTTCCTCGCCGAGCCTGGCGCTCAGGCCCCGGACCGCCTTGCCGAAGGCATCCCGCACGGTCTCCTCCGGCACCGGGTGCCCTTCGCCGAGGAGCGCCAGCGCCAGATGAGAGGGCCGAGCGCCCCTCCGCGCCAGCCGGGCGAGCGCCACGACCAGACCGAATGCCTCGTCGTCCGGAACCGACGTGCTGCCGCGCCCGCGACCCAGCGCCCGCTTCGTGTGTTCCGGCAACAGCCCCCCGTCGTACCGCTTCTGACCGGCTACATCGTCAGGCCGGACGCTTCGTACAGTCCACTCCTTGTGTGCGTACGCTGACGCAGCGTACGCACGGTGAGCCTGGTGCGAGCCGAAGTTCGCGTTTATGGGAACACGGGGGCGACGCGTTACCCCGGTCCGTCCGCCTCTTCAGTTCTCACTCTCTCCGTCCGCGATCGCAATAGCCGATGAGCGGGATACGGATCGCCTGTCTGTTGTACGTTCCTGGCATGGTCACGGGACACATGAGTGAGAACCCGGAGTCGCGTTTCTCCGCTGTTCTGGTCGGCGCGGCGAAACTTCCAGGTGTGCAGATCGACCGGGAGGCGTATCTCCGGACGGCGCTGGCTCGTCATTGCTCGGAGGATCAACTGCGTCGGGCGTTGGAGGAGAGCCCCGCAGCGGCGGGTATCCCTCTGGACGTTCTGCGCAAGGTGGCCGACGCCTCCATCCGCTATGAAACCGCCAAGGTGAGCGCGCTCTCGGCGGCTGCTGGAATTCCCGGCGTTCTCGCTCTGCCCGCCACGGTGCCGGCCGATCTGGCCCAGTACGTCGCCCACATGCTGCGTATCGCGCAGAAGCTCGCCTACCTCTACAGCTGGCCCGATCTGTTCTCCGCCGACCATGACGACCTCGATGACGCCACCAAGGGAGTGCTCACGCTGTTCTTCGGGGTGATGTTCGGGACTCAGTCCGCGAACGCCGCCGTGGGGAAGGTGGCGGGGATGATCTCCGAGCAGGTCGCCAAGAAGCTGCCCCAGCAGGCGCTGACCAAGGGGGTCGTCTACCCCGTCGTGAAGAAGGTCGCCCAGTACCTCGGGGTCGAGATGACGAAGCAGACCTTCGCCAAGTCGGTCTCGAAGGCGATTCCCCTCGTCGGGGCCGCGGTGTCCGGCGGGCTCACTTACGCGACCTTCCGCCCCATGTCCAAGAGGCTCAGGACACACCTGGCCGGCCTGGAACTCGCGCAGCCGGTCGGGGGTCAGGTCTTCACGAGGCAGGTCTTCACGGGGCAGGTCTTCACGGGGGAGGTCATCCAGGACCAGAACCGGAACCAGGACCAGGAACAGGGCCAAGGTCACGACCCGAGCCAGGGCCTCCCGGTTGCGGACGAGGTGAAGATCCCGAAGCCGGGCCGTGATTGGCGCGTCCTGAAACGTCGGTAAGTCGCGCCTACGGAACGGATGTGGACGGTCGAGCGTGGTCGAGTCCGCCGTGACGCCGCAGTATGGGTGCGGTCACCGTTCCGACGCTCGGGTCTCGAATCCCGGAGTCCGAGTGCCGTAGTGGCCTACTCACTCTTTCGGGGTCCGGTCAGGGGTCCCGGACCGACGCTTGAGCTTCGGGTTCCGAGGGCCGGTATCCGAGCTCCGGGGTTCGAGCCGTGTGGTTCATCCGGGAGGTAGATAAGGGATTTTGGGAAAACCTCCCCTCCCTCCCCACCCCGTCACCGCCAGCAAATATGACTAACTGTGATCAAGTTGCAGCGGAGAGTCGCGGATGCTTACGGTGCCCACAACGAGACGACCCCGACGCGGTGTTCAAAGCACCAGGCCGGGGTCTGACCCAAGATCGCACCCTGAAGAAAGACGATCTCGTGGCTAACCAGCACCTTAACTCCGCGCTGCCCGCCCCCGCAGCTTCACGCCCGTACCGCAAGGCGCACCCGGGCTATGGCAAGCAGTCGATCCCCGGCCAAGGCTCCTCCCACCGTGCCGACTTCGCTCTTCTGCCGGAGCGTGAACGGTATGTGGCCGCCTACGTCGACCGACTGCCCGAAGGCGCCGCCATGGACATCAAGTCACTGGCCAAAGACCTGCCCCTGTACGGCCAGATGGCCATCGGCACCGCACTGCGCGCCCTCGCCGTGGCCGGGCATCTGCGCCGCGTGCGCTGCCGGGTCGAAGGGCACGGCCCCTGCCGGTGGGTGACGCTCACCTACTGGTCACGCGCCGCCCACGACAACGAGTGGTGGACGGCCAGGCTCACCGGCGGAGCAGCCGCCCCGGACCAGACGCCGCCCGCACCATCCGTCCGGCCGGCCGTGCCCCAACAGCGCGCCGCACCCACGGACATCATGGTGTTCCCCGCCCCCAACCCGCCGCAGCCGCCGCCGATTCCGGACCTTGCCGCGTCGTCCGCGAACCCATGGCCGCCGTCCCCGGTACCGGTCCCGGACCTGGCCGCGTCCGCGAACCCGTCGCAGCCGTCCGCGTTCCCGTCCTCGTCCCTGGCACCGGACCGTGTGCCGGGCGCTGACGCCCCGTACCTCGCCGAGGCGCCTTCCCCCGCCTATCTCGCCCTCGCCGAACTCGGCCGCCGTGACTCCCGCCTGGCGCTCTCCGCTGCCGACTGCGCGGTCCTGGAACCGCTCGCCGCCGCCTGGTTCACGCGCGGGGCCAGTGCTCAGTACCTGGCATCGGCGCTCACCGCGGGGCTTCCCGAGCAGGTCGGATCGCCGGTCGGCCTGGTGCGCCGCCGCCTGAACGACAAGATGCCGCCCCGACTGCCCGCCTCTCCGCCAGCCACCACCCCTACGGACCTGCCCGGAGCGCCGGTGCGGCGTCTCCTGGTCGAGTGCACCGAGTGCGGCCGACCCGGCCCGGCCGCGGCGCTCCCGGACGGCCTCTGCGCCCCTTGCCGTACCGTGCGGCAGGCGCCCGAACCTGCCGACGACGCCACGGCCCCGGAACCGGGCGAACGCGATGTCGCGGCCCGCGTCGCCGACCTGCGCAACCTGATGCGCACCCCTTGACCCGCCGAACGGCCCCTTGGCCCCTGGGTACTCGCCCCTCGGTGGGTGGTCGGCCAGAGCACCAACAGCCAGTCGCCGATCTCCGACTGGGGCTTTCCGGTGTCCGGGATCGCGTAGAACTCGCCCAGCTTCTGCCGGATGCGGCCCGGAGGGTTGCGGCTGTACTCGCGCAGCTGGCGCTCCGCCTCCGCGACGGCCGAGGGACGGGTGTGCCAGGTGTGGCGGAGGTACGCCTCCAGCGCGCGGCTCCGCAGTTCCGGGGTGTCGTCGGCCGGCTGCCCCAGGTACGCGCGCATCACCTGGTCCAGCTCCCCGTACCGGCGGTCGTGTTCGAGAGGCTTCATGAACATGTGCGGACGACCCCTACAGGTGGAACGGGACGGTCGTGTGGACGACGAAGCCGAGCGGGCTCGACGGTTCGCGGCGCAGCACCACGCGCGCCGCGCGGACGTCGACGGGCCCACGCCCGGCCAACAGGTCGCCCGCCACCTGGACCCGGCCCACGGGTTGCTCACGGGAAGGCCAGGCGGCCTCGACGGTGAGGCGGGCCCGGGTGTTTTGGGCGAGCCACCGGTGGACGGCCTGTTCGTTCGCGGTCAGCACCTGCTGGGTGGCCCACTGGGCGGTCTCCCGGTCGGCGTAAGTGGCCGGAAGGGGTCAACACGCGGAACGTCCTCTCAAAGCATCTGGACGGCGCTGCCCCTCGCCGGGATTGGCCGGTTCCCGGTTCCGCGCGCGTGGCTTCAGCTCGCGTTAAACGTCCAGAAGACTCCGACCTCCTCGGGGCTTACGGCGATCAGTCCGAGATCCATCATGTAGTCGGTGAACGCCCTGCCGCCGGTCAGGTCTTCGCCGAGGAAATCCGGCGACGAGGAGAACCGGGCCAGATCGGAGGACGTGCGGAAGACCGCGTCCGGGCCGAACCTGGCGAGCACCGTCCGTGCATCGGCCAACACTTGGTCTTTGTCGGCGCGCGATCGGAGGGGACGGCCCACGAAAAACCATTCCTGGGTCAGCGAAGCGAGCAGCTCAGCGGCAGCGGACTCCGTGACCGGGTGAGTCCACTCACGCACTTGCTCGGCGGTGGGCGGCAGGAACGGGAAGGACGGACGGACGTTCTCACGCCCCTCCTCGTCGATCTGCCACTCCAGCATCCGCCAACCCCGGGGGTCGGCAACCGAACGGTTCATGACGGCCAGGGCGTCCCTGGCCCAGTCCTCGTGCTGCCGGGGCCCGGTCAGGGCGAAGGTGTACACGTCGTCGAGGAGTCGCTCCAGGGCTGCGTCCCAAGCGTGCTTGTCGATGTCGACGGGCTTCATTCGACCTCCAACCCGCCGGTCACGGGGCGGGCATGGACGTGAGGATGATGTAGGGCGGGTCAAGCCTGGAATCGTACTTCAGGACCGTGTTCACGTTCTTGACGTCGACCGCTCGCGCGCTGAGCCCGTGGTCCTTATAACCGGTCCCCGGGATGGTGTTGCCCGAACCGTCGGGGTCCGGCGTGGGGCGCTTGCTCATGTACCAGCCGCTGGCCCCGCCGTCGGGGGCCGGACTCGTGAACGCCTGGGTCTTTCCCCGGAGGGTTGCTCGCCACCCACGCGTCGATCTCGGGCTGTTTCGCCCGCAGGTTGTGATCCGTCAGCCGCTGCGCGCCGGTCGTCGGCCATGGTCGCGAAGGACGACGCGCCGCCGATCGTGGGCCTGCGCTGCTCAGGCCAGTTCGCGTCGTCCGTGGCCTGGTCACGCAGACGTTGGGCGAGCTGCTCGTCGGTCTTGCCGACGTGCTTGTCCAGCGAGAGGCCGCCGCCGAGATTCTCTCGCAGCCGCCTCACGGACCTCTGACAGGCGCGAGATCGTCCGCCCACCCCACGCGATCCGACCGGCGTCGGCGCCGCGCCCAGGTCACGACCGGCACCGCGCCGAGGCCACGCCCGGCACCGCGTACCGGCCGATGCGGGGGTGCGTACGCTGGTCCGGCGTACGGGCGTCGCCGCTGGTCAAGGGCGTCGGACGCCGTGATCGTGGACGCATGACACCACCGTCCCCCCTCTCTCGCCGGTCGAGCGCTTCCCCCGGTGAACGGGTTCGTGCAGCGCTTCAGTTCCACCCCGCGCGGCGCGCGCCTCGCGCGGCGGCTCGTGCTCCACCAACTCGACGCCTGGGGTGTGCCGCACGGCAGCGAGGCGTCCGACACCGCCGCCCAGATCGTCGCGGAACTCGCCGCCGACGCGGTCACGCACGGTCGCGTCCGTGGCCGGGACTTCGAAGTCACCGCCGAGATCAGAAACCGGACCCTGCGGATCTCGGTGTCCGACGCCCGGCGGGAACCGCGTCCGCCCCTCCCCGGCGCGCCGCGTCCGCCGACGCCGCCTCTGGCGGAGAACGGCCGGGGCATGCTCGTGGTCGAGGCGCTCGTCGACCGATGGGACGTCCTCGACCGGATGCCGGTCGGCAAGACGGTCGTGGCGGAGCTGGACCTGCCGCGCTGAGGGCTCCCGGCCGCCGGACGGCGGCCCCCGACGCCGCGCCGCGCCTTCGGGGGCTCTGGGGACCCGGCACCCCCCGGTGCCGTCTCCGGCACTTGCGGCGACCCTTTCCTCTCCCCGGCCACCCGCTTGACCTGGCCCTGTTCTGAACGTCGCCGGCGTGCTGGGCGGGCCGTCGGGGAAAGTCGCGGGCCGCCATCCAGGATCATGAGGGTGCGGGCTTGCGGTTGCCGCTGCGGCAGCTTCTACCGTCCTTACCAGGGCCGGAGAAACCGGCCCGGTGACGCGATCGTGAGGGGAGACAGCGATGGACTGGCCCATCGCGGAGGTCGCTCGGATGTCGGGCGTGACCGCCCGGACCTTGCGGCACTACGACGAGGTCGGCCTGCTGCCGCCCGCCCGGATCGGGGCCAACGGCCACCGCTACTACGAGGAGCGCCAGCTGCTGCGGCTGCAGCAGATTCTCGTACTGCGGGCACTGGGCGTAGGGATTCCCGAGGTCGGCCGGATCCTCGCCGAGCAGGTCGACGAGGTGGACGCCCTGCGCGGCCACCACTGGCGGCTGCTCGCCGAGCGGGACCGGCTCGACGCCCTGGCAGGCACCGTCTCCCGCACGATCGCCGAACTGGAACGCTTCAGGAAGGACGGCAACCCTATGACCATCAACCGACCGGAGAACCTGTTCGAGGGCATCCAGCCCTCCCAGTACCAGGAGAGCCTGCACGACTTCCCCGAGCACGCCGAGGAAGTCGCCCGCACGGTCGCCGCGATGACCCCGCAGGACATCGAGGCCGGACAGCGCGAGCGCACGACGCAGATGATCCTGCTGGCCGACCTGATGGCCGCCGGCCACCCGGCCGACGCCGCGCCC
Source organism: uncultured Streptomyces sp. (assembly GCF_947488945.1). Lineage (GTDB taxonomy): Bacteria > Actinomycetota > Actinomycetes > Streptomycetales > Streptomycetaceae > Streptomyces. Next base: position 176,202 of record NZ_CANLBS010000018.1, on the reverse strand, counting down.
GTACAGGCCCAGATCGACGCCCAGTACCAGGCCATGACCGAACTGCGGCCCGTCTCCGCCGAGGAGTACCGCGCCGTCGGACGCTCCTGCGTGGACAACAGCGCCTGGCGCGCCGCGTATGAGGCGATCGCTCCCGGCCTGGCCGCGTACCAGCGCGACGCCATCGAGGCGTACGCCACAACCCGGCTCAGCTGACTGCTTTCCGGGCTGTCCCGTGAGGCCGGCTCGGAGAGCAGTTGGTTCGTCGCACCACAGGCCCACCTCGCCCGGCCGGCGGAAGAACCCATAGGCCCACTGCCACGGACCGTACTCAGGTGGTCCCGCCAAGGGGCCCCGGTTCCGCAGGCGGATCCCGTGGATCAGCCTCCGTCGGCCGAGCGGCGGCCTGCCCAGCGCCGCGACCGGCAACAACGGCCTGGCCAAAGCCCATTGCTCACCTGAAAGATTCCCTCGCCCCACACCGGGACCGTCCCGGTACGGGGCGAGATCCGGATCGGGCTCTCAGACACGGCCCTGGCAGTCCGTCCGGCCGGGACATCGCTCGGGCGACCTATAGTGGCTTTCATGAGCCGTTGGACGAATATGCCCGGGAAGGCGTCCGGGGAGGAGTACGCCGCGCGGTTCGCCGCTCTTGCGGAGGGCGGGAAGGACATGCACGGGGAAGCGCGGTTCTGTGCGGGCCTCGTGGAGGCGGGGGCGCGGGTGCTGGACGCCGGGTGCGGCACGGGGCGGGTGATGATCCAGCTCGCGGAACTCGGCTACGAGTGCGTCGGGGTGGATCTCGACGCGTCGATGTTGGAAGAGGCGCGGCGGCAGGCTCCGGAACTGCCCTGGTACCAGGCCGATCTGGTCGAGTTCGACCCGGACCGCCTCGGCATCGCGGCGGACTTCGACCTCGTCGTCGCGGCAGGCAACGTTCTCCCGCTGCTCAATCCCGGGGACGAGGCCGAGGTGGTGCGACGCCTGTCGGCGGCTCTGCGTCCGGGCGGCCTGCTGGTCGTCGGCTTCGGCCTGGACGCGGCGCACCTGCCGGTGCCGCCCAGCCTCACGTTGCCCGAGTACGACGACTCCTGCGCCGCGGCCGGCCTGACCCTCGTCGGCCGGTTCGCCACCTGGGACGCCGATCCTTACGACGACGGTGGGTACGCGGTGAGCGTCCACCGCCGGTGAGTACGTGCATCCGGCGTTGACCACGTACGCCCGGTGGTGCGTGTGTCGCGCGGCCCCGCGGGCGGCGACCCGAGAGGGCCCGGCGGCCACCCGCCTCGTTCCGCCGTACCTCCCTGCGGCTAGTTTGTGTGCAGAACGGATACGCGGACCCGTGTCGGGAGCGATGCACGGGGGGACGGGAGGTCGGGGAGCGTGTCGCTGCGCGCAGGCGATCCAGCCGAGATCGGCGGCTACCCGCTGGAGGCGCGGCTCGGCTCGGGAGGCATGGGCACGGTCTTTCTGGCCCGTACGAGTTCGGGGCGGCCCGTCGCCGTCAAGCTGATCCACCAGCAGTTCGCGGCGGACGACGAGTTCCGCATCCGGTTCCGGCAGGAGGTCGCCGCCGCGCGCAGGGTGAGCGGTGCGTTCACCGCGGCCGTGGTGGACGCCGCGCCGGACGCCGAGCAGCCGTGGATGGCGACCACCTACATCGAGGGGCAGACGCTCGCCCAACGCATCTCGTCGACGGGCCCGTTGGGCGGTGCGGAGCTGAGGCGGCTCGCCATCGGGCTGGCGGAGGCTCTGCGCGACATCCACCGGGTGGGGGTGGTCCACCGCGACCTGAAGCCCTCCAACGTGGTGCTCTCACCGGACGGTCCGCGCGTCATCGACTTCGGCATCTCACGCGCCGCGGACCAGCAGACGCTGACGATGACCGGACGCGTCATCGGCACACCCCCCTTCATGTCGCCGGAACAGTTGCAGACACCGCGCGGTGTGGGGCCCCGGTCCGACGTCTTCTCGCTGGCCACGCTGCTGGTGTACTCGGCGACGGGCCGCGGGCCCTTCGACGCCGACAGCCCGTACCTGACGGCGTACCAGGTGGTGCACGAGGAGCCGTCGCTGGACGCCGTGCCGGCAGCCCTGCGCGCGGTCGTCGAGCCGTGCCTGCACAAGGAGCCCGAGAGACGCCCCTCGGCCGACGAACTTCTCGTGCTGCTGCGGGACCTGCCGGTCGATCTCGGCGGGACGGCCGAGAGCGGGGCGGCCACGAGCCGCAACCGCGACATGGTCACCCAGCACCACGTGCCCACACCGGACACCCCCACACCGGCCGCCCCGGTACGGACCGGTCCGGCGACGGCCACCCCTGCGGGGTCCGTCTCGACGCCTCCCGCTGGGCCGCCGGCACCGGCACCGGCAGGTGTAGGCCCCGATGCCGGCCGGGGCCCCGACGTCCACCAGGGCCCCGACGCCCGGCCGAGTCCCGCCGTCCGCCCGGGTCCCGACGCCGGGGAGCCGGGCGGCTCCCTCGGGCGGCGGCTGCGCCGTCGGTGGCGGCCGGTGCTGGCGGCGGCGGTCGCGGTGGCGGCGATCGCCGGGGGAGCCGCGGCCCTGAGGGCGGGCGACGCCGAGCAGGACGGCGGCCGGGCGAAGGACACCGTCGCTGCGGCGGGCGCCGGGCTGCCGGACGGTTTCCGGCCGTGGCACGGGACGGTGCTCGGCGGTCGTGCGGACATCCCCGACGAGCTGCGCTGCGTGGCGCGCGGGGAGTCGTTGTACTGCGGGGGCGGCGGTGTCGTGGCGGCCCGTGTCGGCGTACGGGACGGGTCGCGGGACTGGACGGTGACGAGTCCGGGCGTCCCGATGCAGGGCATGTACCTGGTGGGCGCCACCGACGACACGGTCGTCGGCTATCGCTTCGCCGCGGAGGACGCCCCGCAGGACCCCCCGGTCGAAGTGGTGGCCGTGGACGCCGGGACGGGCCGGGAACTGTGGTCCGTGCCGTCCGGTGCGCAGTCGACGGCCGTCACCGGCCGCACCCGGGACGCGGTAGTGGCCGGCTCCGCCGTCGTGACGGTCGACGCGTCCAGCTCCCGCTTCGAGGCCAGGGACGCGCACGGCGGCGAGGTCCGCTGGACCAGGCCCTTCCCCACGGGCGCCCAGTGCGCACCCGTCCTCTTCGGCGCGCAGCTCCTCGCCATGTGCGCGACCCGCGCGGAGGTGGACGACCTGGAGGTGGCCCGGCCCACCCTGCGTACCGTCGATCTCACCTCGGGGACGCTGGGCGAGCCGGTCACGGTGGACGGTCCCGCCGTGCCGATGGGCGTGGCCGACGGCGCGCTCGTACTCCTCCAGGAGCACTGGGAGGGACCGGCGATGACGGGGTACGACGGGGTGGTGCGGGTGCACCTCGCCTCGCGGAAGGTCTCGTACGCCCCGCTGGCCCGGACGTACGAGGGGACGCCCGGTATGGCGAGCGGCACTCTCTACGTGACCGGGCAGACCGGGCGCGTCAACGCCCTCGATCCGGCGACCGGGCGGCAGAAGTGGTCGCGGCAGACGGCCGTGGAGGGCGCTTCGGGACCCGTCGCCGACGCGGACGCGTTGTACTTCAGCTCGGCCACCGGCCGGGTGGTCGCGTTGTCGTCGGACGACGGGTCGACGCTCTGGACGACGGACCCGCAGGCCGACGGGCTGACCGGTGACCAGGGCGCCGGGCCACGGGTCACGCTCGTGGGACGCGCCCTGATCGTGGCCGCCGACGGCAACACGCTCTTCGGTTTCGACGCGCGGAAGCCGCCGGTGTCGGGCTGACCCCTGGTCCGGCTACCCGGCCTCCACCGCGGCCAGTATCTCGGCGCGGGAAGGGCCGGGCCAGGTCCAGGCGGGGCCGCCGTTCAGGGTGAGGGCCCGTTCGACCAGGCCGGGGGCGGCGAAGGCGTTCTCCGGGGTGTCGAGCGCGCAGGCGACCTCGGCCATGGCCCGCAGGACGTCGGGGTCGGCGAGCTTCACACCGTCCAGGACATTGGTGAGGTGCCACCCCTCGTCGTCCGTCTCGTAGGGGCGCCCGGCGAGGGTGGCGTCGATCTCGGCCAGCCGGTGCCGGTCCCATTCCCGCAGCCTGCGGTACACGGGGGTGAGCGCCCGCTCCGTGAACTCGTCGAACCGCAGGGCCAGTTCGACGGTGTCCGAAAGCCCTGCCCCGTCCCCGGTCCCTGCCCCGCCCTCTGCACCCGCCACGATGTCGCCGAGCGCGACCGCGTGGCTCAGGCCCATCGACAGCCCGATCCCGAACTGCGGGTCGGTGGCGGCCCAGGCGTCCCCGACGGAGAGCAGCCCGGTGACGACCGGCCGTCCCTCCACCACCGTCCGCTGACTGCGGCTGTGCAACCCGGCCATGGCCTGGAGCCCCGTGATCGGCTCACCGTCCGTCCGGCCGTCCAGCTCCGGGAGCACCTTCGCCGCCCGCTCCCAGGCGGCGGGGTCGTGCAGGGCCTTGAGAGCCCGGTCGTGGCCGGAGACGACCAGGCACACCGACCAGGTGTCGTGGTCGGCCGGGATCACGATGGTGGAGACGCCCTCGTGGTGGACGAGCGGCCAGAGCGGACGCGGGGGTGCGCCGCCGGGCGCGCGGAAGGTCCGCGCGTAGTAGACGAAGCCCGCCTCGGCCCGCTCGCTCGCGGGCGGCGGCCCGCCGAGCCGGGCGAGCAGCGCGGGGACGGGCGAGTTCCGGCCGCCGGCGTCCACCACCAGGGAGGCGCGCAGCTCCTCGCCGTCCTGGGTCACCACACCGGTGACGCGGGGGCGCCCTTCGATCTCCTCCGACCCGGTGAGCAGCCCGGTCACCCCGGTGCCCCGGCGGACGGTCAGGCCGGGGGTGGCCGCAGCAGCGGTGGCGAACGCGGCGTCCAGTACGGGGCGGCGCGCGGTGAGCGTGTCGTAGCGTTCGTCGCCGGGGCGCGGCCCGCCCATGCCGGGCAACTGCGAGCCGGGTCCCACTATGTTGAGCCGCAGCGGGCCCGCGTCCACCAGCGCTTGCGCGACCTGCGGCAGCCGGTCGCGCAGGAGAGCGGTTCCGGCGGGCAGCAGGATGTGCGGCTGCCGGAACTGGGACACGCCGGGTCTGCGCCACGTCTCCCAGGCCCGTTCCGCGAGGTCGGGCCCGGTGCCGAGGGTGTCGCCGTCCCGTTCCAGCACGGTGACCCGCAGCCCGTGCCCGGCCAGGGTCATCGCCGCCGTCAGGCCGACGGGCCCTGCGCCGATCACGATCACGTCTTGTACCGGTCGTTCCGCCATGCGAAGCCTCCTTGAACGTCTGTCCGTCGGAGGCCACGTTGGCCGCGATCGCCGCTCGGTCACCAGTCCGTTCGGTGCTCACTCACCGGCCGTTCGGTGGTCATCGGGGCCGTTCGGTGCTCACTTCCGGCGACCGGGGCGTCGCAAACCACGCGCCGGGTGCCGGGTGCGGGGTGCGGGGCGGTACGGCGTCAGGCGTCCGGGGCCGGGATCGGCCGGCCGGAGGTCTCGCGCTGCCAGAGGATGTCGCAGACCCGCAGGCAACCGCGCCGGAGGTGCCGGCGGTAGGTGCTGTACGGGAGGCTGAGGCGCTCGGCGGCAACCGTCTGGCCGGGCACCCGGTGGAAGTAGGTGGTGGTCACCACCCGGTGGAACTTGGCGTCGCGCGGGTCGGCGCGTAGGGCGTCCACGGCGTCGGCGAGCAGTTCCCGCAGCATCGCGCCGGCGTGCTCGGCGGCGTAGCCGGGCTGGTCGGTGACCATCCTCGTGGTGGCCAGGGGGCCGGTCGTCAGCGCGTCCGGACGGTGCCAGTCGCGCAGGGCGTCCCGTACGGCGGCGTCGAAGTCCGCGCGGGCCAGCGGCACGACGGCGGGTCTGCCGGTGGTGACGTGCGCGGGCGTTTCGTTCAGTGCGCCGGGCTGGGTGCGGTCGAACCAGACCGACAGCGGAGTGATCCGCCAGTCACAGGCGAACAGGGTGTACGTGTGCCCGTTGGGCCACGCCAGGACGGTGGCCCGCTCGTGGCCCAGGTGCTCCATCAGCGCCTCCCACAGGTCCGGGAACGGGCTGATGATGAACGACCAGGCCAGGGCGCCGGAGCGGATCCACCCGGCGCAGATCCGCAGCTGCATCAGGTGCAGCACCGGCGATATCTCGTAGTAGGCGGACGGGTGGATCAGGAACCTGGCCAGCAGCAGGTGCTCGCCCGGCCGCAGTGGCCCGGTGCGCACGATGTGCTCCCACGCCTGCGCGAGGACCGGGTCGGCGGCGAGTTCGTCCGGCCGGGGCTCGGACAGCCGGAGCCAGGTCATGAAGGCGGCCGCTTCACCGGTGGCGGAGTCGCGGTACATCCAGAACGCCTCGGGCTGCCGCTCCAGCCAGAAGTCGACGACGGCGGCGGACTCCGGTCCCTCCGCCTCGGCGATCAGCCGCCGTACGACGTCGTGGTCGCCGGGGCGCAGGACGTCCTCGTGGAAGTCGCCCTCCCGGCGCATCCGGAAGTAGTCGCCCATCGGCCCGTACCGCTTGAGGTAGCTGAGTTCGCGGATCGCCACCATGGCCTCGGCCGGGGAGGCCGTACGCGCCTGGTCCAGCAGGTGGTGGCCGACGCGCCGGTGCATCTCCTCGTAGCCCTCCGGGTCGCGCCAGCGCAGGTCGGTGTCGACGGCGTCGCCGACGAGGTCGTGCAGGAACATGCCCTGCCGTCCCCAGTCGGCGACCGGCAGGCGGCGCAGCCAGGTGAACAGGTCGGCGCCCCGGTCCGGCCCCAGTACGGCGCGCAGCAGCCCTTCCGTGGTCGTCATGGCGTGCGCGGCGATCTCCAGCGCGAGCCGGTGCTCCGCGGTGGGCACCTCCCCGACCATGTGGGAGAGCAGCGCCGTCAGCACGTCGGGCGTCGGCGCCCACGGGTCGTCGCCGTCTCCCCGGGCCGCGACCCCGGCGGCGAGACTGAGGGCGAGCGGGTGGCCCCCGGCGAAGGCGAGCACCCGCTCCCGCACGGCGGGCGCCACCTGCCGGAGTTCGAGGAGCTGTTCGGCGTCCGCCGGGTCGAGGTCGGCCAGCGGCACGACGGCCAGCGCCTCGCTCCAGGCCAGGTCGGCGATCCAGGCGGGGCTGGGCCCTTCGCGCCCCGCGAGCACCACCAGGGTGCGGCCGGGCAGACCGGGCAGGAAGTGGTCGCGCAGCCACCCCTCCAGGCCCTGGCAGTGCTCGAACGCGTCGATGAGCAGCACCGCGTCCGGCGCTGTGCCCAACGCGGCTGCCTCGGCGCGGAATCCGGCCGGGGAGGGGTCGGTCAGCCGCCCGTTCACCTCGACCACGGGACGCCCCGCGTCACGGCTCTCGTCCGCGAACCGGCGCAGCAGAGTCGACTTGCCGACACCGCCGGGTCCGTGCACATGCAGCACGGCGGGGGCGCCCGGGGCCCCGTCGAGAGCCGCACGGAACAAGGCGAGTTCCCTGCGCCGCCCGACGAAGGCGCGTTCCCGCGCCCATCGGAGCCGTTCCGCCAGACTGCCCGAGTCGCTCCTCATGCGAGCAGATTATCCGCAGGCGGCAGGCGGCAGGCGGCAGGCGGCAGACCGCCCCGAGGTCGGCGCCACACACGAAGAGGCGACCGTTCCCCGCGTTTCGAGACGGTCGCTAACGAAGTACGGGGGAACGGCCGCTGACCGTGATCCTCTCCGACGCCATGGCCGATGAGCTGCGTATTCGACGTCTTGTCCCGCTTTCGGGTCCAGTCTCCGCGCGGCCCGAGGCCGGTGCTGACGGGCTGTTCGATCATGGTCGTACGGCGCGCCGGCATCGGGACCGACGGCTCCGTGAGAGCGGGAATGTCCAGGGGCGGCGGTGCAGTTGATGCCCGCGGGTGCCGGGTGCCGGGTGCCGGGTGCCGCGAGCTGCGAACCGGGGGCCGTGGGCGGAACGCGAGCCGTGGGTGAAACACGAGCCGGGGGCCGAGGGCGAAACGTGGGACGCCCCGGCCGGTCGCCGCGCACACCATCCGCTGGTGGGGGGCGGCGACCGGCCGGGGCGGCGCGAGCGTGGGCTCGGGTCAGGCGGCGGCCACGATGGCGCCGAGCACCATGCCGCCCACGAGGCCGGCGGCGCTGACCACGAGGGCGACGACGGCGAGCCGCTCGTGCCGGACGGTCTTGGCGATGATGGCCAGCACCAGGCCGATCATGCCGAAGACGATCGGCAGGAAGATGAAGGCGATCACGCCCATCACCATCGCGATGATGCTGAGCACGTTGCCGGTGGCGGCGGGCTTCGGCGCGCCGTGGGACTGCTGGCCGGTCGGCTGGTTGCCGTACTGCGTCGTCATCTGCCACTCCTTCGGGGCGGTCGCCAGGGTCCCGATCCCGGAGTGGACCGGCCCGCTCTCCGGGTACCCCGAAGTCCCCCGCGCATACGGTGATGCGGTGGGGGACGCGACGTAAGTCGCCGCGTGGGTAGTCGACTTCGCACCGGCACACGCGGCTCCGGTTCCGGCGTCCCCGCCACCTACGCCCCTCTTTCCCGTTCCTGTTCCTGCGCCTCGCCCTCCGCCTCTCCGGGCGCCTCCTTCCTGTGTGCCTGGTCCGTGCGCCTGGCTTCTGCATTCCGGCCCCCGGTGCCGCCCCGCACACCGCCCGCCCTTTCCGCATGCCGAGACGCCCTGGCATCCGGAATTGACTCGTCCGTATATTCGTACGCATGTCTGTACCGGCTCCGTCGTTCCGCCTCGTGCTGCTCGCGCACTCGGCGTGGTGCGTCGACGACGGGCTCTGACCGGGGCCCGTCCCGCGTCGAACCGTCCGCCGCGTGCGGCGGGGGCGGCCCCTGCCGTCCGTCCGCCGTGCACCCCACCCGGAGACCTTTCGTGACCATCGCACCCCCCGAGGGGCCCGCCGCGCCCGTGCGCGCACGGCCCGCCCTGCTCACTCCGGCGCCCACGTCCTCGCCCCGGCCGCAAGCGCCGCCGCTGCCTCCGGTGCGCCGGACGCCCCTCGCCGTGTCCGCGCTGATCGCCGTCGCCCTGACCGCGTACGTCTGGGCCGCGCACGGCGCCAAGCCGGGAGTGCTGCTCCTGCTGGGCCTCGGGCTCGGCGTCGCCCTGTTCCACTCGCGGTTCGGCTTCACCTCCGCCTGGCGGCAGCTGATCGCGGTCGGCAACGGTTCCGGGCTGCGGGCGCACACCCTGCTGCTCGGGACGACGGCCACCATGTTCGCGCTGATCATCGGCACCGGCACCGGGCTCTTCGGCGCTCAGCCGGCCCCGTCCGCCGGCCCCCTCGGCGTCGGCCTGGTCGTCGGCTCGCTGCTGTTCGCGGTCGGCATGCAGCTCGGCGGCGCCTGCGCCTCGGGCACCCTGTTCGCCGTGGGCTCGGGGCAGACGTCCGTGCTGCTCACCCTCGGCGGGTTCATCGGGGGCGCCACGCTCGCCGCCTGGCAGTTCGACCTGTGGAAGGACCTGCCCGCCTGGGAGCCCGTCGTGCTCTCCGACCACATCGGATGGTTCGGCTCCTGGGCGGTGACGATCGTCGCGCTGCTGCTGATCGTCCTGGTCACCCGGCGCGTCCAGGCCCGTCGCAACCCGCCGCCGCTCGGGGTGGTGCCCTCCGCGCGCACCGCCGCCGTACGGGCGGTCCGCGGCTCGTGGCCGCTCGCCGCGGGCGCCCTGGCGCTGGCGGTGCTCGGGGCGGGTGTCCTGCTGGTCTCCGGCGGCGCGTGGGGCATCACGAGCGCCTTCAGCCTGTGGGGTTCGGAGCTGGTCGGCGCGCTGGGCGGCCACCCCGAGAACTGGACCTGGTGGCGGCAGCCCGGCAACGCCGAGATGCTGGCCGGTCCGGTCCTCGCCGACAAGAACAGCCTCACCGACCTCGGCATCATGGTCGGCGCCGCGGTGGCCGCGGCCCTCGGCGGTACGTGGGCCCTGCACCGCGGCATCCCCGGCCGTACGGCCGTCGCGGCGGTGCTCGGCGGGGTCCTGATGGGGATCGGCGCCCGGCTGGCCGGCGGCTGCAACATCGGCGCCTACCTCGCCGGCATCGCCTCGGGCAGTCTCAGCGGCTGGGTGTGGGGAGCGGTCGCGCTCGCCGGCACCTGGGTCGGCCTGAAGCTGCGCCCGCTGTTCGGTCTCGGCAACCCCGAGCCGGGCGACGGCGTCTGCTGACGAGGCGTTCGGGACGGGCCCGCGGGACGACCGACCGGGCCCGTCCCAGGCTCCGCACATGCCTCACCGGCCCAGCCCTTCCCAGGCCCTGGGCGGCCGTACCCGTCCCTCGCCCGCCCCGCGCGGACCCCGCTCAGGCGACTTCGCTCGACGCCCGGACGGTGAAGACCTGGGTCAGTCCCACGACCGTCAGCACCCGCAGCGTCGGCGCGGGCACCCCGGCCAGAATCACCTCGGCGCCCGCCGACCGGGCGAGCTGGCGGGCGGTGAGCAGGGCGGTGATGCCGCTGGAGTCGCAGAACTCCAGGCCGGACAGGTCGATCACGAGGTCCCGGCCCGGCGCCAGGGCGAGGGGTTCCACGTGTGCGCGCAGTGCCGGAGCCTGGTCGTAGTCGAGTTCGCCGGCCACCCGCAGGACGGGTCCTGCGGCGGTCTCGCGGAGGGTGACGTGCAGAGGGCTCATCGGGCTCGTTCCGTGGCGTCCGGCGTGGAGGTGGTGGGTGCGGGTGTCGCGGGGACGCCGAGGGCGAGCAGGGCGGTGTCGTCGTCCAGGCCGTCGCCGAAGCTCTTCAGCAGCCCGGTCAGCGCCCCGATGACCCCGTCCGCCGAGACCGGCGCGTGCCCGGCGGCGAAATCGCGCAGCGCCTCGTCGCCGAACAGGTTCCGGCGGGTGGGGCCGGTGCGGGCCTCGGTGAGCCCGTCGGTGTAGAGCAGCAGCGTGTCGCCGGGGCCGAGCGTGGTGGCGGCGGTGGTGAACGGGGCGGTGGGCAGCACGCCGACGAGCAACCCGCCGGGGGTGTGGAGGTACTCCGTGGTTCCGTCGGCCCGTACGACCAGGGCCGGGGGGTGGCCTCCGGAGGCGAGGCGTACGGTGGCCCGCCCGTCGGTGCCCGGCGGTTCGAGGATCCCGAAGACCGCGGTGCAGTAGCGGGGGTCGCCGCCCGCCGCGTACCGCTCGTGCAGCACGGCGTTCAGCGTGGTCAGGGCCGCCGCGGGCTCCGGATCGTGCAGCGCCGCCGCCCGCAGGGTGTAGCGGGTCAGCGAGGTGAGGGAGGCCGCTTCGGGACCCTTGCCGCAGACGTCGCCGAGGAAGAACCCCCAGCGGGTCCCGCCGAGCGGGAACAGGTCGTAGAAGTCGCCGCCGAGGAGGTCCGGCGAGGCGGTGTGGTAGTGCGCGGCGGCCTCCAGCCCCGGCACCGCGGGCAGCGCGGAGGGGACGAGGGAGCGCTGCAGCGCGGCCAGCGCGTCCGAGAGCCGCTGCCGGTCCGCCTCGGACTGCCGGTGCGCGCGCCGGGCCGCCCCGTGGGCCCGTTCGGCCTCGGCGCGGGCCGCCTCCGCCGCGGCGCCCGCCCGCTCGGCCTCGGCACGCTCCCGTTCCGCCTTGGCGCGCGCCCGCTCGGCCTCCGTACGGGCCGCTTCCGCTTCCGCGCGGGCCAGCTCCGCCTCGGCACGTTCCCGTTCGGCTTCCGCGCGGGCCAGCTCCGCCTCACGGCGGCCGTGCAGCAACTCCTCTTCGTACGCCCGCCGGTCCGACGCGTCGAAGACGGTGGTGCGGATCAGCAGGGGTTCGCCCGCGTCGCTGTGCTTGACGACGGACGAGACCAGCACCGGCAACCGCCGTCCGTCGGCGGCCTTCAGTTCCAGGGCGATACCGCTCAGTTCGCCCCGCATGCGCAGCAGGGGTGCGAAGTGCGTCTCGTGGTACAGCTTCCCGCCGACGGTGAGGAGATCGGGGAAGCGGCGGCGTCCGACCACCGCGTCGCGTTCCAGGCCGAGCCAGCCCAGCAGTGTGGCGTTGACCTTGGCGACGGTGCCGTCCATGAGCGTCGAGAGGTAGCCGCAGGGCGCCCCTTCGTAGAGGTCCTCGGCGCTGTCCTCCAGCAGGGCGGTGAAGGCGGCGTCCGTGCCCGTCGCCGGACCGTCCCCACCGTCCGGACCGGTGTTGTCCGCGGCGCCGCCGGCGGCCGCCGGCCGGGGCTCGCCGCCGGTGCGGCACATCATCGCCGGTCGGCCAGGAAGCCGAGGATCGCGGACGCGGTGGCGTCCGGGGCGCTCAACTGCGGGCAGTGCCCGGTGGCGTCCAGGGTGACCAGCGTCGAGGAGGGGATCGCCGCGTGGACGTACGCGCCGACCTCGCGGGGGGCGATCACGTCCTGGGAGCACTCCAGCACCAGGGTCGGTACCGTCACGCTCTTCAGGTCGTCACGGCTGTCGGTGAGGAACGTGGCGCGCGCGAAGACCCGGGCCATCTCCGGGTCGGTGGCGCAGAAGCTGCTGGTCAGTTCCCGCCCCAGTTCCGGCCGTTCGGGGTTGCCCATGATCACCGGGGCCATGGTGGAGGACCAGCCGAGGTAGTTCGACTCCAGGGACTCCAGCAACTCGTCGATGTCCTCGGCGCCGAAGCCGCCCCGGTAGCCCTCGTCGTCGATGTAGCGGGGCGAGGGAGCCACCATCACGAGGGTCCCGATGCGCTCCGGCGCCGTCCGCGCCGCCGTCACGCCGATCATCGCGCTGACCGAGTGGCCCACGAACACCGCGTCCCGCAGGTCGAGTTCCTCGCAGATCTCCACGACGTCCTGGGCGTATCCGCTGAGCGCGGAGTACCGCTGCTCGCTCCAGTCCGCGAGCCGCGAGGCCCCGCAGCCCACGTAGTCGAAGAGCACCAGCCGGTACCGCTCCGCCAGCGCCGGGACCACGAGCCGCCACATGTTCTGGTCGCAGCCGAACCCGTGGGCGAGCACCACCACCGGCCCGTCCTCGGCTCCGGTCACGTGCACGTTGTTTCTGCGGCGGACATCCATGGCGCCATCCTGCCACCTGCCGGGCGCGGGCCGGACGGCGCCGGGGGCGGGCGGGACGGGATCGCGGGAGAGGCCGGACGGGACCGGGGGCGGGCGGGGCGACCCCCGGGAACCTCAGGGCGCGGCCCGCACGGGTGCGCGTCGCTGAGCTGCGCCGATGCGGCGGGAGTCGGCGCCCCGTGCGCGGACCGTTGACAAAAGCGGCAGACGCGAGAAACCTGTCAGCGCAGTCCCGCAAAAAATTGACCGGATCACTAAAAATTTCAGGCATGGCGCGTGATATCCCGGCAGGCGGCGTTCTCTCCCTCCGGCCGGCGCCCGATCGTCCCCCCATTCGGTGTACCGGCAGCCCGCACCCTGCCGTCGCCCGCCGCGCGGCGTTCCGCACACCGCGCGGCCGGCGCCGTGCCGTGTCGCGCCCTCCGGTCCCGCGGATCACGGAACTGAGGACAGCATGAGAGGGAAACATCCCGTACGACGGTTCGTCGTCTGCGTGGTGACCGCCGCGCTGGCGGTCGTCGGGCTGCTGCCGGTCGCCGCGTCGGCGGCCGCACGCACCCCGGACCTGGCTCTCGGCAAGCAGGTCACGACCGGCGGCCAGCATGGCGCCTACCCGGCCTCCAACGTCGCCGACGGCTCCCAGGCGACCTACTGGGAAGGGGCCGGCGCGTTTCCGCAGTGGGTGCAGATCGACCTGGGCGCCGCGCACACCGTCGACCAGGTCGTGCTGAAGCTCCCGGCCGCCTGGGAGGCGCGCACCCAGACGCTCGACGTCCGCGGCAGCACCGACGGCAGCGCCTTCACCACCCTGTCCGCCCCGGCCGCCCGGGTGTTCAGCCCCGCCTCGGCCAACACCGTGACCCTCGGCTTCGCCGACACGCGCACCCGGTACGTTCGCGTCCAGGTCACCGCCAACACCGGCTGGGGGGCCGGGCAGTTCTCCCAGGTGGAGGTGTACGGCGACCAGGAGGACTCCGGTCCGCCGCCCGCCAGCGGCTCCAACCTGGCGCTGAACAAGCCGGTCGAGGCCTCGTCGTACACCCAGACGTACGTCGGGTCGCACGCCACCGACGGCAACACCGGCACCTACTGGGAGTCGAACGGCCAGCCCGCCTCGCTCACCGTGAAGCTCGGCGCGGACGCCGAACTGGAGGCGGTCGTCGTCAAGCTCTCGCCGGACCAGGCGTGGGGCGCCCGCACCCAGGGCATCCAGGTCCTCGGCCGCGCCTCCGGCGCCACCGCCTTCACCTCGCTGAAGGCCCGCGCCGACTACGCGTTCAGCCCCTCGGGCAACCAGAACACGGTGACGATCGCCGTCAGCGGCCGGTACACCGACGTACGGCTGGCGTTCTTCTCCAACACCGGTGCGCCCGGCGCCCAGGTCGCCGAGGTCCAGGTCGTCGGCACCGCAGCCCCCAACCCCGATCTGACCGTCACCGCGCTCGCCTGGTCGCCCGCCGCGCCCTCCGAGTCGGACAGCGTCACCGTGAACGCCACCGTGCGCAACACCGGCACGGCCGCCGCCGCCGCGACCGCCGTGGACGTCAGTCTGGAGGGGGTCGTGGCCGGCAGCGCGCCGGTCGCCGCACTCGCCGCCGGGGCGTCCGCCACCGTGCCGGTCGTCGTCGGCCGGAAGGCGATGGGCTCGTACACCGTCTCGGCGGTCGTCGACCCGACCGACGCCGTCGCCGAGCAGGACAACAGCAACAACGCTCTCACCGCCGCCTCGAAACTGGTGGTCGGCCAGAGCCCCGGCCCCGACCTCGAAGTCCTCGCCATCACCGCCAATCCGTCGAACCCGGCGGTGGGAGCGCCCGTCACCTTCACCGTCTCCGTCCACAATCGCGGTACCACGGCGGTGAGTTCCGCCACCGTGACCCGGCTCCTGGTGGAGGGGACCACCCTGAACGGCACCACCGGAGCCGTCCCCGCCGGGGGCACCGTGCCGGTCGCGATCGGCGGCAGCTGGACCGCGAAGAGCGGCGGGGCCAATCTGACCGCCACGGCGGACGCCACCGGCCTCGTCGCCGAGACCAACGAGAACAACAACGTCTTCGCCCGGTCCCTCGTGGTGGGCCGCGGCGCCGCCGTCCCGTACACCGAGTACGAGGCCGAACAGGGCAGCTACCGCGGCACGTTGCTCCAGGCGGACCAGGTGCGGACCTTCGGGCACACCAACTTCGCCACCGAGTCCTCGGGCCGCCGCTCCGTGCGGCTGGACGGCGCCGGCCAGTACGTCGAGATCACCTCGACCGTGCCGAGCAACTCGATCGTGGTCCGCAACTCCATCCCCGACGCCCCCGCCGGCGGCGGTACGGAGGCAACCCTCAGCCTGTACGTCGACGGGACCTTCGCCCGGAAGCTGACCCTCTCCTCCAAGCACAGCTGGCTCTACGGCGACACCGACAGCCCCGAGGGGCTGACCAACCGCCCGCAGACGGACGCCCGCAGGCTCTTCGACGAGTCCAACGCCCTGCTCGGCCAGACCTACCCGGCGGGCACCAGGTTCCGCCTCCAGCGCGACGCGGGCGACTCGGCGGCCTTCTACGTCATCGACCTCGTCGACCTGGAACAGGTCGCGCCGCCGGCCGCCCAGCCGTCCGGCTGCACCTCGATCACCGCCTACGGTGCGGTGCCCAACGACGGGATCGACGACGCCGACGCCCTGCAGCGGGCGGTGACCGCCGACCAGAACGGCCAGATCGGCTGCGTGTGGATACCGCCGGGGCAGTGGCGGCAGGAGAAGAAGATCCTCACCGACGACCCGCTGAACCGCGGTGAGTTCAACCAGGTCGGCATCCGCGACGTCACCGTCCGGGGCGCCGGCATGTGGCACTCCCAGCTCTACAGCCTCACTCCGCCCCAGGACGCGGGCGGCATCAACCACCCGCACGAGGGGAACTTCGGCTTCGACATCGACGACAACACCAAGATCTCGGACCTGGCGATCTTCGGCTCCGGCACCATCCGGGGCGGCGACGGCAACGCCGAGGGCGGCGTCGCGCTGAACGGCCGGTTCGGCAAGGGCACCGCCGTCACCAACGTCTGGCTGGAGCACGCCAACGTCGGCGTCTGGGTCGGCCGGGACTACTCCAACATCCCCGAGCTCTGGAATCCGGGCGACGGCCTTCAGTTCACCGGGATGCGGATCCGCAACACCTACGCCGACGGCGTCAACTTCGCCAACGGCACCCGCAACTCCACCGTCTTCAACTCCTCCTTCCGCAACACCGGGGACGACGCGCTGGCCGTCTGGGCGAGCAAGTACGTGAAGGACCCGTCGGTGGACGTCGGCCACGACAACCACTTCCGCAACAACACCGTCCAACTGCCCTGGCGCGCCAACGGCATCGCGGTCTACGGCGGATACGGCAACACCATCGAGAACAACATCGTCTCGGACACCATGAACTACCCCGGCATCATGCTGGCGACCGACCACGACCCGCTGCCCTTCTCCGGGCAGACCCTGATCGCCAACAACGCGTTGCACCGCACCGGCGGGGCGTTCTGGGGCGAGGCCCAGGAGTTCGGCGCCATCACCCTGTTCGCGGCCGGGCCCGACATCCCCGGCGTCACCATCCGGGACACCGACATCTACGACTCGACCTACGACGGCATCCAGTTCAAGACCGGCGGCGGATCCGTGCCCGGCGCCCGGATCTCGAACGTCCGCATCCAGAACTCGGTCAACGGCTCCGGCATCCTGGCCCACGGCGGAGCCCGGGGGAGCGCCACCCTGACGAACGTGACCATCACGGGATCGGCGGAAGGGGACGTGGTGATCGAACCCGGCTCGCAGTTCGTGATCAGCGGCAGCGCGAACACCGCCGCGACCCGGAAGGAGTAGCGGGGTTCTGCGAGACCCGTCCCCGCCCGGCACGTCCCACGTGCGCCGGGCGGGGACGGGCACCGCCTGGCGGCCTCACCAGCTCGTCCTCAACAGGTGATTGACCGCCAGCGCCAGGACCACCTGGGCGCAGAGCCAGCCGCGCCGGGTGCGGTCGGGCAGCAGGGCCGCCGCGGGCAGCAGCCAGAGCACGAACGGCAGCCAGATGCGCTCCGTCTCGGCCTTGCTCATGCCCGAGAGGTCGGCCGCCACGACGGCGAGCAGGGCGGCCAGGGCGAGGGCGGCGAGCCGTTGCCGGTCGCCGAGCGGGCGGCCGGCGCGCAGTTCCGGCACGGCGCTCCGGGCGCTCTCCAGCGAGCGGCGCAGCCCCGCCACCGCGGCGAGACCCGCGGCCACGGTGGCGGTGCCCAGGTTGGCCCACACCCAGTACCCGTACGGGCGCTTGCCGCCCACGCCCTGGTGGTAGCGCTCGACCAGCAGGGGGTACGCCTCCCACCAGTGGAAGCCGGCCACGGTGAACGCGACGGGGACCACCAGCGACCCGGCCGCGAAGAGCGGGAGCGGGCGGGCGCTCCCGCCGAGCACGAGGACGGCTGCCAGCAGCAGTCCCATGAGGGGCAGCCCGTAGCTCAGATAGCAGAGAAGTCCGAAGACGAGCCCCGATCCCGCCGCGGCGGCGCGGGGGAACCGGGTCGCGCGGGTCACCGCCACCGCGAGCAGCGCCATCGACCAGGCCGCGACGGCCGCGAACGCTCCGTCGGCGGATACCCCCGCCCAGACGGCGCCGGGTGCGAGCACGACGAACGGCGCCGCCCGCCGGGCGAGTGGTTCCCCGCACAGGGCACGTACCGCGATCAGGACCGCCGCGCCGGCGGTGGCGGCCAGCGCCACGCAGCAGAAGGACGCCCACACCGGCCCGCCGAGTCCGACGCGGTCCAGGAGGACGAACGGCAGGGTGGCGCCCGGAGGGTGCCCGGCGACGTGGGTGGGCCAGTTCCCGGGCCGGCCCATCACGATGTGGTCCTCGAAGGTGCGCAGGGCCGCGCCGATGTCGGAGAACCCCTCGATTCCGGCGAGGTATTCGTGCCGGCTGGTGAGCTTGAGCACGAACCCCCGCCGCCAGCCGTCGACCGTCGCCAGCGCGAGGATCCAGGACGCCGAGACGGCCCAGGTCAGCGCGAGCAGGCCGGGCCAGCGCAGCCGGTCGGCGACGCGCGGCCCGTGGGCGACCGCGGCGACGGCCAGCGCGACCGCGGCGGGAGTGCCGGGGCCCCCATGGGGCTCCCACACCGCGACGAGCGGCGGCCAGCCCGCGTAGAGGGAGCCGTCACCGTTGAGGGCGGCGCCGACCAGCACGGCGGTGGCCACCAGCAGCACGGCCCCGGCCGCCGCGCACAGGTCCCGGCGACGTCCGCGGTCCGGGGGATCCGATGGTGGACGTCCGTCGTCCGTGCGTCCGGCATGTCCGGCATGTTCTTCGGTTCTCACACCGGCACGCTAAGGGCTGTTCCGCGCTTCCCCGTGGATCAGCGCGCGGCGTCGGATGCGGTGCACCGCACGGCGGAAAGGCACCCGGGGCGGGCCGGGAATCACCCGCCCGCGCGGGATGCGGGTCCCGCGCCGGACGGGCGCCCCGCCATAGCGTCGTCCCCATGGGTGACCTGAAGAGACGCATCGAGGCACTGCCCTCGCCCGCGCGGCCCGGATTCTGGCGCAGTCCGCTGAGGGGCGTGCGGTTCACGGCGGTGCTCGGACTGGTCCTCCTGGCCGGCCTGACCCTGGTGTTCGTGACCGGCTTCCTCTCGTACGCCGCGTACAACCCCGATCTCGCGGCCGTCAACGACAAGACCCCCGACAAGGGGCTCCTCGGCTTCTACCTGTTCGCGTGGCCGACCGGTCCGCACTGGCTCTACCGGCTGACGCAGGGGGTGCACGTCACCCTGGGAATCGCACTGGTGCCGGTCCTGCTGGCCAAGCTCTGGTCGGTGATCCCCCGGCTGTTCGCACTGCCGCCGGTGCGCTCCGCGGGTCACGCGCTGGAGCGGCTCTCGGTGGTCCTGCTGGTCGGCGGGGCCCTGTTCCAGGTCGTCACCGGGGTACTCAACGTGCAGGTGGAGTACGTGTTCCCCGGCTCCTTCTACCGGCTGCACTTCTACGGGGCATGGGTTTTCCTCGCCGGTTTCCTCGCCCACACCGTGCTCAAGCTGCCCCGCGCGGTGCGGGTCCTGCGCGCAGGACCCGGCCCCCTGGGGACCGACGAACTGGCTGCCCCGGACCCCGCCCCCGCCACCCTCTCCCGCAGGGGCGCCCTCGCGATGGTGGGCGCCGGGTCGCTGGTCCTGCTGGCCACGTCGGCGGGCCGGAGTTCGGACGTGCTGCGGCCCACCGCCCTGCTCGCCCCGCACGGCGTCGGGGAGCCCGGCTCCGGGCCGAACGGTTTCCAGATCAACAAGACGGCCGCCTCGGTCGGGATCCGTACCGCCGACACCGGCCCGTCCTGGCGGCTGACCGTGCGGGGACCGGCCGGCGCCTTCCGGTTCACCCGGGACGAACTGCTCGCAATGGCCCTGCGAAGTGCGGCGCTCCCCATCGCCTGCGTCGAAGGCTGGTCCACCTCGGACCAGTGGTGGCGCGGAGTACGGCTCCGGGACCTCGCCGCGATCGCGGGCTTCCCCGGCCACCCGCCGTCCGTCCTGGTGGAGTCCGTGCAGCGGGCCGGCTCGTTCCGCAGGGCCGCCCTCAGGAGCAACCAGGTCGCGGACGCCCGCTCGCTGCTGGCGCTGGAGGTGAACGGCGAGCCGCTGACGCCCGACCACGGCTACCCGGCGCGCGTCATCGTGCCCGCCGCCCCCGGCGTGATGAACACCAAGTGGGTCGGGTCGATGACCTTCGGAGACCTCTGATGGGCACCGGGACAAGCCGTGATGCGCTCCCGCGCCCGCGCGCGCGGCGGCTCCTGCGGCGGGGCTACGGGGAGGGGCCGCTGCACCTGCTGCTCCTCGTCGCGACGTTCGCGCTGACCGGGTACGCGGGCATCCGGCTGCTGGACGGCGACACGGTCCGGATCCTGATCTGGTTCGCCGGAGCCGCCGTCGTGCACGACCTCGTGCTGCTGCCGCTCTACTCGACCGCGGACCGTGCCCTGCGCACGGTCGCGGGGAGGCGGCCGGGCGCCGTCAACCACGTCCGGGTGCCCGCCTTCCTCTCCCTCCTGCTCCTTCTGGTGTGGTTCCCGCTGATCACGCGTCAGGTGCGGCGCTACGAGCCCTATACCGGGCTGTCGGCCGACGTGTTCCTCGGCAACTGGCTGCTGGTCACCGGAGTGCTCTTCGCGCTCTCCGCCCTCTGGTTCGTCCTCGGCGCGCTGCGCGGCGGCCGGCGGTCCCGGCGGCGCAGGGAGACGAAGGGGCGGCCGCCGGCCACCCACTGATCGACGGACTCCCAGCCGAGCGGGCGCGCGTACCGCAGCAGTGCGGGGGTGCCGGTCCTCGCCCACGGGAAGAACGTGCCGGGCGGGACGGTGGAGGGTTCGCTGCCGTCGTGCAGATGGACTTCGGACCGTTCGTCGAGGTCCCGCGCGTGGGTCTCCACGATGAGGAGGCCGCGGGGGGCGAGCAGCGATGCGACCCGCCGCAGCAGCGCGGGCGGGTCGCCGCCGATGCCGATGTTGCCGTCGGCGAGCAGCACGGTGCCCCACTTCCCCTCGCAGGGCAGCGGGTCGAAGACACTGCGCCGGAGCGCCCAGCCGCCGAGGCGCCGGGTCCGGGCGACGGCGGCGTGCGAGACGTCGATGCCGAGGGCCCGGCGTCCGCTCGCGCCGAGCGCCACCACCAGCCGTCCCGGTCCGCAGCCGACGTCGAGGACGGTGCCCTCGCAGCGCCGCAGGGCCGAGAGGTCCGCGGAGTCGGCGTCCAGGCACCAGCGTTCGACGTCGAGCGGCAGCAGCACCCCGTCGGTGCGGCGGAGGAAGAGCGGGCCGCGTCCCGTGCGCAGTGCCGTCGCGTACGGATCGGCGGTCCAGGACGCCGTTTCCGCGAGGTCGGGCGCGCTCACCGGGCAGCCGCCCCGGACAGCCGTGCCAGGGTGGCCGCGAACCGTCCGTGCGGTGCCTTCACGGCTGCCTCCGCGGCGTCCCCGGCGTCGTCCACGTCGCGCAGTACGGGCAGTTCCCCGACCCTGAGCCCGGCGTCGGTCAGCCGTGCGCGCTGCACGGCGCCGGTCTCCGGCACGGACATCGGGACTCCGCGGAGCAGTGCCGGATCCGGGACGGCCAAACCGAGCGCCCAGAACCCGCCGTCCTCGGCGGCCCCGAACCAGGCGTCGTGGTCGTCCCAGGCGGTGGGTGCGAGGGCCGGGGCGAGGTGCGCGGCGGAGACCTGCGGCGTGTCCATGCCGATGAGCAGTGTCGGTCCGCGGCAGCCGTCGAAGGCGGCGGCGAGCCGTTCGTCGAGCCCGCCCGTGCCCTGCTCCACCACCTCGACGCCCCGGGGCAGCCAGGGACCCGGCCGGCCGGCCAGCACGACGGCGCGACGACGGGCGGGCAGCGTCAGCACGGTCAGCAGGGTGTCGGCGAGGGAGGCGGCCGCCAGCTCCGCCGCTTCCTCCGGGGTGAACGGCGGGGTGAGCCGCGTCTTGACCCGGCCGGGGAGGGGTTCCTTCGCGATGACGAGCAGGGTGGTGGGTCCCGCCGGACAGGGGACGGGGGCGGACGTCATCGGTGTGCCCCCGCCCGCGCCGCCGTACGGTCCGCCGCCGGTTCGGCCAGCACCGCCCGCATGTCCCGCACGGCGTGCCAGGTGCCGAGCCAGGTGCCGGTGACCTTGGACCTGCCGGTGCGGGGCCGGTAGGGGACGTCGGTCTCGGTGATCCGCAGGCCCGCGTCGGAGGCCCGCACCACCATCTGGAGCGGGTACCCGCTGCGCCGGTCGGTGAGGTCGAGGGCGAGCAGGTCGCAGCGGCGGGCCGCACGCAGCGGACCGAGGTCGCGCAGCCGCAGCCCGGTGCGGCGCCGCAGCATCAGGGAGAGCGCGGCATTGCCGGCGCGGGCGTGCAGGGGCCAGGCCCCGCGTCCCTCCGGCCGGCGACGGCCCAGCACGAGATCGCACGACCCGTCGGCGACGCGTGCGACGAACGACGGCAGCAGGGCCGGGTCCAGCGAGTCGTCGCAGTCGCAGAAGCACACGTACTCGGCCTCGGACGCGGTCAGTCCGGCGTGGCACGCGGCGCCGAAACCACGGCGGGGCTCGTGGACGACGGTGGCGCCGAGGGAGCGGGCCACCTCCGCCGAGCCGTCGGTCGAACCGTTGTCGACGACGATCGCCCGCCAGCCCGGCGGGATGCGGGCCAGGACCTTGGGGAGCGCGGCGGCTTCGTCGAGGCAGGGGAGGACCACGTCGACGAGCGGGCCGGACGTGGCGGGGAGGGAGGCGGAGGTCTCGGAGGTCTCGGTGTCGGTCACCCTGTTCACCCTACGAACACATACCGTTCATTTCCGCTCAAAACGTGCAGGTGTGGCCGACCTCTTCGACGACCGGCCACCGGGCAGGTATCCGCCCGCGCGGGCACCCGGTCCGTCGGGACCGCTGTCACCCGGCCGCGACGGCTGTTGCCGCGTCACCCCGCTGCGGGGCCGCCGCGAACTCCGCCATGCCCTCGTCGAACGCCACGGCCGGGGACCAGCCCAGTTCGGCGCGCAGCCGCCGCGAGTCGGCCGTCACGTGGCGTACGTCGCCGAGCCGGAACTCCCCGGTCACCACCGGCGCCGGTCCGCCGCAGGCCGACGCGAGGGCGGCGGCCATCTCGCCGATGGTGTGCGGGTCCCCGCTGCCCGTGTTGTAGGCGGTGGCGGCCCCCGCCGCCCGCTCGGGTAGCGAGGTCAGTGCCGTCACGGCGGCCGCGGCCACGTCCCGGACGTGCACGAAGTCGCGCCGCTGGCCGCCGTCCTCGAAGACCCGGGGCGCCTCACCGCGGTTGAGCGCCGACCGGAAGAGGGAGGCGACGCCCGCGTACGGGGTGTCGCGCGGCATTCCGGGGCCGTAGACGTTGTGGTAGCGCAGCGACACGGCCTTACCGTCCGCGGCGCGCGCCCACGCGGCGGCGAGGTGTTCCTGCGCGAGCTTGCTGGCCGCGTAGACGTTGCGCGGGTCGGTCGGGGCGTCCTCGGAGACCAGGCCGGGCGTCAGTTCCGCCCCGCAGGAGGGGCAGAGCGGCTCGAACCGCCCCGCCTCCAGGTCCTGCCGCGACCTCGGCCCCGGACGCACGGTGCCGTGCACGGCGCAGTCGTAGCGCCCTTCGCCGTACACGACCATGGAACCCGCCAGCACGAGCCCGTCCACACCGGCCGCAGCCATCCCGGCGAGCAGGACCGCCGTCCCGAGGTCGTTGCAGCCGACGTAGTCGGGCGCGTCGGCGAAGTCCTTGCCGAGGCCCACCATCGCCGCCTGGTGGCACACCGCGTCGACGCCCCGCAACGCCCCGGCGACGGTGGCCGGGTCCCGCACGTCGCCGACGACGAGTCGTTCGCAGGCAGCCTCCGGCGGGACTCCGCCGGGGTGGGCCGAGGGCAGCAGGGCGTCCAGCACCACCGCCTCGTGCCCGGCGGAGCTCAGTGCCTCCACGATGTGCAACCCGATGAAACCGGCTCCGCCGGTGACCAGAACACGCATGGATGTCACGTTACGGTCCGGTCCGGCACGGGGCCGGGACCGGCGCGGGGCGCGTCCCGCCGGGAAGCACGCAGGGAGCGGCCGGCCGGTCCACCCCGTCGGGCGTCAGCCCGTCCCCGCTCCGTGACGACTCCGGCGACCGACCGCCATCCGGCTCAAACCCGCCTCCTTTCAGGTGCGTTGTCGCGGCGCGGGCGCGTCCGCCCCGGCTCTCCGCCGCGGTCCGGTCCACGGTGGACCCGATCACCCGCAGGTCTGCCTACCGAGAGGACCCCTTCATGTTCCGTCGTATCGCGCTCACCCTGGTCACCGCCGCCGCGGCCGGAATCGTCGGCGCCTCCACCGCCGCCGCCCACGCCGCGGACCTGGACGGCGGTGCGGGCGGCAGCAACCAGGCGGCCCACGCGCACGCCTCGTCCGACGAGTACCTGAACCTCGGCGGCCCGTACGGCATCACCTACGCCGAGAAGAAGACCCTCCACTTCTCGATCGAGCAGGGCTGGTACTACGCCGGCTGACCGCACCCTGTGCGTGCGCGAGGCCCGTCCCCCGGGGGGACGGGCCTCGCACCGAAGCGGAGCGCGCCTCAGACCGCAGTCGTGCGGTCCGGGTCGTCCAGCGGGGTGTTGACCCGCAGCCACCGGTAGCCGTACGGCTCCAGTTCCGCGTCCACCAGGCCGCCCGCCGCGGCCTTGCAGGTGTCTCCGGTGAACACGTCGGTGAGCAGCCGGCCGCCCTTCAGGCCCGGTACCTCCACGGACGCGGTGGCCTCCCGGTCGGAGAAGTTGTGCAGCACCAGCACCGCCCCGTCCTCCACCGAGGAGAGGTGGGCGAGCACGCCGGGGTCGTCCGTGTCGAGCACCTCGTAGTCGCCCCA
The DNA here is from genome assembly GCF_947488945.1 of uncultured Streptomyces sp. GTDB lineage: Bacteria > Actinomycetota > Actinomycetes > Streptomycetales > Streptomycetaceae > Streptomyces. Next base: position 151,904 of record NZ_CANLBS010000018.1, on the reverse strand, counting down.
GGCCAGTTCGGGCGTCTCCCGGTACCGCTCGATCAGCGTCCGCATCCGTCCCAGCGGAGCGCCGGGGTCGTGCGCCTGGTCGTGCGCGTTCACCTTCCTCGGCGAGAACGCCCCGGTCACCACCGGGTTCGGCAGCCGGTCCGGCTCCGCCGTGGAGAAGCCGCCGCCCTTGTCGGGCGTCCACTGCATCGGGGTGCGCACCGCCTGCCGGCCCTCGGCGGCGAGGTTCTCGCCCATGCCGATCTCCTCCCCGTAGAACAGCACCGGGGTGCCGGGCAGGGAGAAGAGCAGGCTGTAGGCCAGCTCCACGCGGCGCGGGTCGCCGTCGACCATCGGCGGCAGCCGGCGGCGCAGGCCACGGTCGTAGAGCTGCATGTCCTTGTCCGGGCCGAACGCGGCGAACACCTCGGCGCGTTCGTCGTCCTCCAGCTTGTCGAGCGTCAGCTCGTCGTGGTTGCGGACGAACGTCGCCCAGTGGGCGTCACGGGGGGCCGCCGGGCGCTCCCGCAGGGCGGCGGCCAGCGGGGCCGCCTCGCCGCGTGCCATCGACAGGTACATCCGCTGCATGCCGATGAAGTCGAAGCACATGGTCAGCTCGTCGCCGCGGGAGGACTCCGGGTCGCCGAAGAACTTCGCGGTGTCCGGGTAGGGTAGGTTCACCTCGCCCAGCAGCACCGCCTCCCCGCTGCGGCGCCCTAGGAAGGCCCGCAGGTCGGCGAGGTACTCGTGCGGGTCGGGCAGCTGGCCGGCGTCCTGTTGGCCGTCGGTCTCCAGCAGGAACGGCACCGCGTCGACCCGGAAGCCGGACAGCCCGAGCTGCGTCCAGAACCCCATGATCCGGGCTATCTCGTCGCGCACCGCCGGGTTGGCGACGTTGAGGTCGGGCTGCTGCTTGTAGAAGCGGTGCAGGTAGTACTGCTCCGTGCCCTCGTCGTACTCCCACACGCTGTTCTCGACGTCCGGGAAGACGACGCCCTCGGGCCCGTCCTCGGGCGGGGTGTCGCACCAGACGTACCAGTCGCGGTACGGGGAGGTGCGGCTGGAGCGGGCGTCCTGGAACCACGGGTGGTGGTCGGAGGTGTGGTTGACGACGAGGTCGGCGATGACCCGGATGCCCCGGTCGCGCGCGGTCCGCACGAACTCGGTGAAGTCGCCGAGGGTGCCGAGCCGGGGATCGACGCCGTAGAAGTCGGTGATGTCGTACCCGTCGTCGCGCTCGCGCGTCGGATAGAACGGCATCAGCCAGACACAGGTGACGCCGAGGCGCACCAGATGGTCGATCCGCTGGGTCAGGCCGGCGAAGTCGCCGACGCCGTCGCCGTCGGAGTCCTGGTACGTCTCCACGTCCAGGCAGTACACGACCGCGTTCTTCCACCACAGGTCGGAGGTACGGGTCAGCCTCATCGGACCCCCTCCGCGACGGCGGCCTGCGGGCGGGTCACGTCGAGCTGCGGCAGCACCTTCGCGCCGAACGCGTCGATGAACGCGCTCTGTTCCTTGCCGACGTGGTGCAGCATGATGTCGTCGAAGCCCAGTTCGGCGTACTCCCGCAGCCAGGCGGCGTGCTGGCCGAGGTCGGCCGATATGTTCACGGACCCGGCGACCTTCTCCGGCGGCACGTGCTCGCTGACACCGTCGAACAGCTCGGCGGTCTCCAGGTCCCAACTGGCGGGCGGACCGTGCACATTGGTGCGCCACTGGTCGTGGGCGAGGGCGCGCGCCCTCTCCTGGTCGGGGTCCCAGCTCAGGTGGACCTGGAGGCGCAGCGGGCCGGCGCCGCCCGCGGACCGGTAGGCGTCCACGATCCGGCGCAGCGTCTCGTGCGGCGCGTTCACGGTGATCAGGCCGTCCGCCCACTCCGCGCACCAGCGCGCGGTCGCCTCGCTGCACGCGGCGCCCACCAGTGGCGGCACCGTGTCCGGGCGGGTCCACAGCCGGGCCCGGTCGACCGTGACCAGCCCGTCGTGGCTCACCTCCTCGCCGCGCAGCAGTGCCCGGATGATGTCGACGCACTCGCGCAGCCGGGCGTTGCGGACGTCCTTGCGCGGCCAGCGGTCGCCGGTGATGTGCTCGTTGGACGCCTCGCCGCTGCCCAGCGCCGCCCAGAAGCGGCCCGGGTACATCGAGGCGAGGCTGCCGATCGCCTGCGCGACGATCGCCGGGTGGTAGCGCTGGCCCGGGGCGTTGACCACCCCGAACGGCACCCGGTCGGTCGCCTGGAGCGCCGCGCCGAGCCAGGACCAGGCGAAGCCGGACTCGCCCTGGCGGACGCTCCAGGGCGAGAAGTGGTCCGAGCACATCGCGGCGGTGAAGCCCGCGCTCTCCGCGCGTACGACGGCTGCCAGCAGGTCGGCAGGGGGCACCTGTTCGTGGGAAGCGTGGAATCCGTAGACGGTCATGGGGTCCGGGTACCCCGTGCCGGAGGGTTCAGCGGCCGTCGCCGGCCCGGTTCAGCGCCGGCGGCGGTGCACCCGTGCCTCCCACGGCGCGAGTACCAGGGATCCGGGACGCGCGGGGGCCGACGGGCCGTTGCCGAGCACGAGTTCGGCGTCGTCCCAGCCCTCGGGCAGCGGGGCGGCGGCCTCCTCGCCGGTGAAGTTGCCGGCGACCAGCAGCTCCGTGCGCCCGTACCGGCGGGTGAAGGCGTAGATCCGCTCGTCGTCCGGCAGCAGCATCGTGAAGTCGCCGTGCACGACGGCGGGTTCGCCGTGCCGCAGCTCGATGAGCCGCCGGTAGTGGTGGTACACCGAATCCGGGTCCGCGACGGCGGCCGCCGCGTTGACCTCGGTGTGGTCCGGGTTGACCGGGATCCACGGGGTGCCGGTGGTGAAGCCGGCCTGCGGCCCGGCGTCCCACTGCATGGGGGTGCGCGCGTTGTCGCGCCCCATCGCCCGCAGCCCCGGCAGCACGTCCTCGGGCTCCGCGCCGTCGCGCAGCGCCTGCGCCCAGTGGTTCAGCGACTCTATGTCGCGGAAGTCCTCGATGGTCCGCAGCGGGGCGTTGGCCATGCCCAGCTCCTCGCCCTGGTAGACGTACGGCGTGCCCCGGTGCAGGTGGAGCACGGTCGCCAGCATCTTCGCCGACCGGACGCGGTGGCGCGGGGAGTCGTCGCCGAACCGGGAGACCACCCGCGGCTGGTCGTGGTTGTTCCAGTACAGGCTGTTCCACCCCACGTCCGCGAGGCCGGTCTGCCACCGGCCGAGCGACGCCTTGAGGTCGGTCAGCCGCAGCGGGCGCGGGTCGAACTTGCCACGCCCGTGGTCCAGCCCGACGTGCTCGAACTGGAAGACCATGTCCAGCTCACGGCGCGCCGGGTCGGTGAAGAGCCGCGCCTGCTCCACGGTCACGCCGGGCATCTCCCCGACGGTGAGCAGCCGCCCCGGATACCGGGCCATCACCTCCCGGTGCATCTCCTGGAGGAACTCGTGGACGCGCGGCCCGCAGACGAAGTACGGCGACCCGTCGCCGTGGGGCCCCTGCTCGCCCACCTCGCCGTCGGGCAGCGCCGGGTCCTTGGAGATGAGGTTGACGACGTCCATCCGGAAGCCGTCCACGCCCCGGTCCAGCCACCAGCGCATCATGGCGTACACCGCCCGCCGCATCTCGGGGTTCTCCCAGTTGAGGTCGGGCTGGGTCGGCGAGAACAGATGGAGGTAGTACGCCTCGCCGGTCGCGTCCGGCTCCCAGGCGGGACCGGAGAAGAACGAGCCCCAGTTGTTGGGTTCGCGCCCCTCGCGCGCCGGACGCCACCAGTACCAGTCGCGCTTGGGGTCCGACGGGTCCCGCGACGCCCGGAACCAGGGATGCTCGTCGGACGTGTGGTTGACGACCAGGTCCATCACCAGTTTCATCCCGCGCGTGTGCACGGCCTCCAGCAGCCGGCCGAACGCGGCGAGGTCACCGAAGACGGGGTCGATGTCCTGGTAGTCGCTGATGTCGTACCCGTTGTCGTCCTGCGGCGACGGATAGACCGGCGACAGCCACAGCACGTCCACGCCGAGCCCGGCCAGGTGGTCCAGCCGCCCGGTGAGCCCCTCCAGGTCCCCGACGCCGTCCCCGTCGGAATCGGCGAAGCTGCGCGGATAGACCTGGTAGACCACCGCTGACTTCCACCAGGCGTCCTCGCCCCGCACCGTGCCGTCGGCCGCCATCGGCGCACTCCTCTTCTCCGGGGACCATGATCGGAGATCTCCTGCCCCGGGGACGGGGGTCCTACCGATCGGGTCCGGCCGGCGGGGCGGGGAATCGGGGACCGCCGGATCCGACGCGCGTCCGCGGGGAGGGCCCGTACCGCGGACCCGCCGAGGAGGGGCCTACGGAACCCGTCCGCGCACCCGTGTGGATTTTCTCCCGGACCGGACTGCATGGATGCCGGGGCGCGGGGCAGACGGACGGTGCCAGGTCAGGAAGCGGCCGGTCCCGTCCGCCTGCTTTCCCGAAGGTGAGCCGTGATGTTCCCGAATCGCCCCCTGCGCGCCCCGCCCCACCGGGCCTGTCCCCGGGTGCCCCACCAGCACCCGTGACAGGCCCCCGGTGCGGCACGCCGCCGGTCCCTGCGCCGGCGGAGCCGACCGGCCCCCTCCCCACGACCCCGCCGCGGGACGCCCCCCGAGGGCCTACCGAGTCCCGCGCACCCGCGCGCCCGTTCCCGGCCGTGACAGAAAGGCGACCATCATGCTGCTGGCCCACCCCGCCGTGCTCGAAGGACTCCTCACCCGTTACGAGAAGCTCGTCCGCCGCCGCGACGAGCTGCTGACCTCGGACGCGACCGACGCCGCCCCGGTGCTCCGGCGGCTGGAGGACGTGAGCTACACCCTCTGCGTGTCCACCGGCACCCGCGACATCGACGAGGCGCTCGCCGCCGCCCGCGAGCAGTTGGCGGGCACGGAGCGCGAGGTGTGGGCCGTGGACCGGACGCTTCCCGCCGACGCGCCCGGCACCCCGGCATCCGCCGCCCCTTCGTCCGTCACGGACGAGGGCGCCGCGCTGGCGGCCTGAGACCGCCGGGCCGGAACGCGCCTGCCGCCCGGGACCGCCCGGCGGCAGGCGCGTTCCGGGTGTCAGCGGCGGGGGCGCAGCCCGGCCCCGTCGGACGGCGTGGCGCCCGCGATGCCCTCCACGAGCTGCGCGCAGAGGTCCCGGAGCTTGATGTTGCGGTGCTGCGACGCGGCACGCAGCGTGCCGAGCGCCTCCTCGGCGGAGCAGCGCCGCTGGGCCATGACGATGCCGGCCGCCTGGTCGATCACGGTCCGCGACCGGATCGCGGCCTGGAGATCGTCGGCGAACACCTGGACGTCGGAGAGCCGCTGCGCCAGGGCGATCGCACCGGTCGCCTGGGCGGCGAGGGTGCGGAGCCCCCCGAGGTCGGCCCCCGCGAAACCGTCCTGCTTCGGCGAGTAGAGGTTCAGGGCCCCCGCCGTGTGGGAGCGGGGCGCGACCGGCAGGGACAGCGAGGAGAGCGTCCCGGAGTCGGCGGCGAACGCCGGGTAGCCGTTCCAGCGGACTTCCGCCCGCATGTCGGTCACGCTGACCTCCTTGCCCGTGCGCAGCGACTGGAGGCAGGGGCCGTCGTCCTGGGCGTACTGCGCCTCGTCCAGCGGCGGGGCGCTGGTGCCCGCGCTGACCACGGTGAGCGGGTGGTGCTCGCGCTCCAGGGTGATGCCGCAGCCGTCGGCGGTGGGAGCCAGCCGCAGGGCGCTGTCCGCCAGGGCCTGGAGGAAACCGTCCAGCGTGTCCGTGTCGAGAAGGAGAGAGACGAGATCCGGGGGCATGGGGTTGACCGGGTCGGTCATGGTCGCTCCCTTCCGTGTAGACGCCTTACGGCCAGCATGGCACGGCGGTGCGGGCGCTGTCGGCCGCCCTCGAACGGGGGAGCCGGAAGGGGCCGCGGCGGCAGGGGAAAACGTTCACCGTCGAAGGTGTCGGGCGCCGTCGAGGGGGCAGACGGGGGGGCGAGGTCAGGAAGCGGCCGTGCCGGATCCCCTGTGCCCTCGGAGCGCCTCATGCCGCTGTTCAGCTACCGCCTCGACGCCTCTCGCACGGTCGTCGAGCTGTGCGACCCCGTGGACCTCGAAGACGTGACGTCCACCGAGCGCGCCCTGCTGGCGGCGCTGCCGCCCCGCGCCCCCGGCGCACTCGTCGTGGACGTCCGCACCCCGCTGCTCACCCCGCTGGCCCTGGGCGTGCTGCTGCGGGTGCGCCGGAGGGGCGAGGAGACCGGGGTGCCACTGGCCGTGGTGGCCCGGCACCGCACGGCGCGCACCGTCCTGGAGGTGGCGGGTCTGGAGCGCGTGCTGCGGGTCGCCCACACCCTGGACGCCGCCGAGCGGTGGACCCGGGGCCTCACGCAGGGCTCGGCGGCGCACGGGGCCGGCGCGCCGCGCGGCCGCCCCGGCGGCGCCTCCGGTCCCGGCCGGCAGAACGCCGGACCCTGCGGACCCGCCAACGACCACCCGGCCCCGCGGCCCTCCGGGGGCAGGTGACCCGGCACCTTCCGCCCGGAGCCTCTGCGGCCGCCGGTAGCCCCCGGCGTCCCTGCGCCCGATGATGCCTGTCGCTCGCGGCCTTCCGCCCGCCGCCCTCCACCGGGCGTCGGTCCCCGTAGGGGACCGGCCCCGGCGTGCCCGGCCCCGCAGGCATCCCGCTCCGACGCTCTCCGGCCGGCTCGCACCCCGGGGCCGTCGCCCTGCCCGGCCGGGGCCCGGCGCCTCGGGCCGCGGGGGCGGTTTTCGGCCTCCTCGCGGCGGCACCGCCGTGCCCTGCCGACGTTGTGGGCCGAGAGGGCATAATGAAGCGCTGGAGGTCAGGAAGCGGCCCGCAAGTGTTTCTTCCTGCCTCCGTGGAGTACCTCGTGAACGACAGTCACCTCCGCCGCGCCCCTGAGCGGCACCGGGCCGCAGCACGTCGTGCCCCGGGCACAGGCGGGCCGCGGCCGGAGGAACGGCGCCCGGCCACCCGCGTTCCTCCCCGTGCCCCGGTGGCGGATGCCCCGCCCTTCCGGCCCCACGGCCCCGGCAGCCTCCCGCCCGGCTCCGCCGGCCGCCCGCGAACCCGCCGCGGCCCCGTGACGTCCACCGGCGGCGCCCCCGGCGAACGGCCCTCGCCCGTCGCCGTCTGAGTCCTTCCGCCCGCCCACCCCCGGAGCCGTACGGTCCCCGGCCCGTGGGCGGCGTTCGACATGTCCCAGCGGCCCTGACCGCGCCGCACAAGCTCTGCCCGCCCCGATGACGGCGGGTCACCGCCCAGAACGAGATGATCATGAATGACAGGCCCGTGGCCGCGGCGCCGGACACGACCGCGCTCCTCCTGGAGACGGAGTCGCTCGACCAGTTCCTGCAAGCCCTCGCGCACAGTGCCCTGGCCCTGGTGGAGGGGGCCGACGGGTGCGGCGTCACACTGGAACGGAAGGGGCGTCCGGTCACCGTCTCCGGTGTCGGGGCCAGCGCGACCAAGCTCGACGAGGCGCAGTACGGCCAGGACGACGGTCCCTGTCTCCAGGCGATGCGCACCGGTCTGGAGGTCAGCGTCCCGGACACGCTCCGGGAGAGCCGCTGGGGCGGTTACCCCGCGTACGCGGCGGCTTGCGGCGCCCGCTCCTCGCTGTCGCTGCCCATCGCGCCGCACAGCCACACCGCGGGCGCCCTCAACCTGTACGCACCGCTGCCGAACGCCTTCGAGAACGCCGATCTCACCCGGCTCCGCCTGCTCGCCGCGCAGGCGACCGGAGCCATCGCGCTGGCCCAGCGGATAGCCGACACCGAGGAGTTCGCAGCCGACCTGGAGGCCGCCCTGAGGTCGCGGACGGTGATCGATCAGGCGGTCGGGGTGGTCGTCGGGCAGCAACGCGTGACCCCGGAGAGGGCGTTCGAGGTGCTGCGCACGGCGTCCCAGCACCGCAACGTCAAGCTCCGGGTCCTGTGCGCGGAGCTGATCGCCAGCATCACGGGCGAGAAGCCCCCGGAGGCGACCATCCGCCCGCGCGACTGACCGCCGCGGGCCGAGCGGGCCGGGACGAGCGCTGCCGGGCCGCCCGGCTACCGGACCCACCCGGCTCTCCGGCCGCGCCCGGCCGTCCGGTCGGCCCTGCACCGTACCCGCCCTTCCCACGCGGTCGGCGGCGCGGCTATTTCTCGGGGTCGTGGCCCCAGTTCATCAGCGAGTAGCGCCACCGGCTGTCGGCGGTGTCGCCCTGCGGACGCTGTTCGAGGTGGCGGGCCACGTATCCGGCGACCTTGCGCATGTGGGCCAGGTCGCCGTCGTCGAGGTCGGCCTTCTTCGTCCGCAGCAGTTCCACGATCCGGCGGCCGGAGGCGTGCCCGGTGGACTCTCCGCCCCCGTCCTTCTGCCCGACCTCGCGCGATTCGTCCGAGCCGAGCCACCGTTCCAGTTCCGCGGCGGTCATGTTGACGGCCTCGCCGAAGCGGCTGAGCGTCTCCTCGCGCCCCTCGTCCCCGGCGCTCACGATCCGCCGCCCTTCTTCCTGCGCAGCGACTCCGGCTTGTGGACGGCGTGCTTGCCCGTCTTGTCGCTCTCCACCTCGTACTGCGGCTCGTCCTCGGACGCCTTCACCGTGCGCCCGGCCGCCTCGGTCGCGTCCTCGATCTTCCGGGTGACGGACCCCTCCACCTGCTGTCCGTGGCTCTGCCAGGTGACGTCGTCACCCTTGGACAGCTTCTTGTCCTTCTTCGCCATGACGGGGCTCTCCTCTCGTCCGGGGGATGGTGGCCGACCGGGGTCGCCGCGCGTACGCCCGGCCCCCGCCAGGATCACGGCTACCCGCCCCGCGCGCACGGCGGGACGCGAGGCGCGGGCGGTGGTGTCGCCGCCGCAGGGGGCCGGCCGCCGCGCGGGTCGCCCTTCCAGAAACGGTGAATGGGCGGGCAGGTATGTGTACCGCTTCGATATGCGGAGACGTGAGGTGCAGGCGGGGTTGCCCGTGCGTGGAATGACGTCGGCCGGGGTTGAGCCCGGGGCCCCGTGCGACTGGTGACGTCAGCGGAGGGGAATCGTCTTGGGCGAGGTCGGAATCACTCCTCCCGCCCCGGCTTCTCAGGGTCCGGACTCAGCGCGAAGGAAGGAAACTCAACATGTCAGAGCCACGCGTCGGATGGACGTGGGAGCAGCGCGCCGCCGTCAAACAGTACCTGTGGTTCGCTGCCGTATTCGCGGTCATCGGCGTCGCCTTTTCCATCTTTCTGATTTCCGCGGGGAACCACGGAGGGTGGACGCTTCTGGGGATTGTCGGGTGCGCATGTGTGGTGGGCTGCTTCATTGTCCGGAAGGGGCGAACGGGCGAGCCTGACCACGAGGACCACTGAGTCCTTCCGAGCCGACCGGGCCCGCGCACATCTGTCTGCCGCGGGCGCTTCACGGAGGTGAGGGCCGGCCCGGAGGCGGTCTCCCCGGTGCCGTCGGCAGGCGTGGGACGCGCAGGTGCGGAGGTGCGGTGCGCAGGCCCCGGTCCTTGCTGTCGTGGCGGGTCGGCCCCGCCGGGTCCGCCGGGTCCGCCGCGTATTCTCGCGGGGGCACCCGGCACCCCGGTGGGACGGGAAGCCGCATGGGCCGCCGGAGCGGGACGCGGCGGGCGGGAACGGCCGAGGGACGAGGACGGTTGACGGTGGCGGGCGACACGGCGGACGCGGGGGCGCGGGCGGGCGCGGAGGCGCCCCGGCCCTCGCTGGGCGCGCAGGCCCGCGAGGCGGTGCGGCAGCGGATCGTCGACCGGCGCTACCCGATGGGCTCCCGGCTGGTGGAGCGTGAGGTGGCCGAGGAACTGCGCATGTCGCGCGTCCCGGTGCGCGAGGCGCTGCGGGCCCTGGTGTCCGAAGGGCTGCTGGAACTCCTGCCGCACAGCGGCGTACGGGTGCGGCGGCTGGAGCGGATCGATGTGCGGCACCTTTACGAGGTGTGGGAACCGCTGGCCGTGCAGGCGTCCCGTCTCGCGGCCCGCCGGGTCGCCGCCGCGGTGGGCGAGCCGCTGGCCGTGGCGGAGCTGCGCGGGCTGCTGGAGCGGGCCGAGCGTGCCGCGGCGGCGGGGGAGGGCGAGCGCGAGGTGGCGGCGCACACCGCCTTCCACGAGGAGATCGTCGCCCTGGCGGGGAATCCACTGCTGACCCGCACCATGGAGCAGTTGGGCTGGCAGCTCCAGCTGCTCTTCGGGATGCGGGAGGAACCGGCGCACATGCGCTCCCAGCACGCGGAGATGCTGCGGCACATCGCGGCCGGCGACGGGGAGGCCGCGGCGGCGAGCACGCTGCTGCATGTGCGGGACAGCCGCAGAGTGGCCGAACGATCCCTGTTCGGGGACGACGGTTTGTATACCAGCAACTGACTCCAGCCCTCGTGCTTCCCTCGGAGAGCGGGATCAACGCCCCGCAATGCGCATATCGCCGGGACCGCGCTCCCTGTCGCCCCGGTGGATCTTGTTCTGGTCAGGATCCTGGTATACAAAATGTGGAGCCGGGTCGGCGCGCCCGGACCGGGCGGTCCGCGTGGCGGACCGGCCCTGCCCGCACGGCCGGTCCGCCCGGCCGTGCCCCGCCCGGCTTCCGAAGGACGGCGTCGCTTCGCCGTCCGTCCGACCGCAAGGAGTCCCCCCATGGTTCCCCCTCCGCTCTCCCGACGCGGTGTCCTCGCCGGCGCCGCGACGCTCGCCGGCACCGGAACCGCCCTCGGCGCGGTCTCCTCCACCCCCGCCGGCGCGGCGCCCGCGGCCTCGTCGGCCGGCGGGGGTCAGGACCGGCGGCCCACCGACTCGGCCGTGGTCTTCCGCGACGTGCGGCCCTTCGGCACCGGGGAGTCCGTGGACCTGACCGTGATCGACGGGCGGATCAGCGACCGGCCCGCCCCCAAGCACGCGCGGATCATCGACGGCGGCGGCCGGATGGCACTGCCCGCCCTGGTGGACGCCCACATCCACCCCGACAAGACGACGTGGGGCAGCGACTGGGTTTCCCGCAAGCCGTCCAGCGGCATCGCGGACAACTGCGCCCAGGACGTGGAGGTCTTCCGCAGCCAGCGCCGCTCCGTCGGCGAGCGTGCCTACGGGCTCATGGCGCACGCCGTGACGCGCGGCACCCGCGCCATGCGGGCGCACGCCGACGTGGCCCCCGCCTACGGCCTCAAGGGGGTCGAAGGCGTGGCCGAGGCGCGCGAGCGGCTCGCGCACGCCCTGGACGTGCAGATCGTCGGCTTCCCCCAGCACGGTGTGATCCGCACCCCGGGCACCGCGAAGCTGCTGGAGGACGCGGCGCGCGGCGGCCTGGTGGACCTGATCGGCGGCATCGACCCGATCAGCTTCGACAACGCCATGGACGAGCAGCTCGACCTCCTCTTCCGGCTCGCCGACCGGTACGACGTCGGCATCGACATCCACCTCCACGACCGGGACGAGCGGGGCGTCAAGGTGCTGCGCGGCATCATCGACCGCACCCGGTCCCTCTCCCTGCGCGGCAAGGTGACGGTCAGCCACGTCTTCTGCCTGCCGGCTCTCTCCGAGGGCGACCTCGACACGATGGCGGCCGACCTCGGCGAGCTGGACATCGCGCTCACCACGGTCTCGCCCGACGTGTCCCGGGTGCTGCCCATCGCCAAGCTCCAGGAGCACGGCGTGCGCGTCGGTCTCGGCTCGGACGGCGTACGCGACTCGTGGAGCCCCTTCGGCAACGCCGACATGTTCCACCGCACCCACATCCTCGGCTGGGTCACCCGGGCCCGGCTCGACCAGCAACTGACCGACTGCTTCACGGTCGGCGCGCACGGCGGAGCCGACGTCATGCACCTGGACCGGGCCGGCTTCGAGGCCGGTGACCCCGCCGACTTCGTCCTGCTGCGCGCCGAGTGCACCCCGCAGGTCGTGGTCGACATGCCGCAGCGCGACATGGTGGTGCACGGCGGCCGGGTCGTCGCCCGCGGCGGCGAACTGGTCTGAGCCGGCTCCCGGCGCCGTCACCGGTCGGCGGCCGGCCCCCGGACCGCCCGCGCCCCGGCCCTCCGCAGCGCTCGGCGGTAGCGGCGTCGGAAGAGGCGCTGCGCGAGGAGAAGTACGGGGAACAGGGGCCGCCAGGGCCACCCGGCGGCCGGGGCGGTCAGGGAGCGGAGGGTCAGGGTGACCCGGCCGTCGGGCGTCCGGCGGACCACGAACGCCTCCTCGCCGCAGACGGGGTGGCCGGGCAGCGTGCCGTAGGCGAAGCCGCGGGCGTCCGCCGTGTCGACGACGGCGACGACCCGCACCGGCTCGTGCACGGACAGCGGTCCCCGGCCGGCGGTGATCCGGTACACGGCGTCCTCGGTGACCCGCTCGCCGGCGGCGCCGCGCGGCGCGACGCGGAAGCCGCTGCGGGTCTTGACGCCCCACCGCAGCACCGCCTCCGACGCGGCGCGCCAGTCGTCCTCGCCGTGCCCGATCAGCACCGTCTCCTCGTGGCGGCGGTGGCCCCGGAGACCGTCGTCCGGCCAGGCGGCGTCCGCCGGGCACGTGGCCCCCGCGGGCGCGTAGGTGAGAGGGGGAGCGGCTGTGCCGTCCGGTTCCATGGCGTACTCCTGCCGGGTACGGGTACGGGGTCGGCGGCGCTACCGCTAACGGTTCGCGCGGGCGCCCTCGGTCAGATACGCCGCGATCATGTCGCCCAGCATCCGGCGGTGCCGCGTCCGGTGCTTGGCCGCCGTGAGGTCGCGGCCGAACAGGGCCTCGAAGGTGTGCTGGTTGGCGATCCGGAAGACGCAGAACGCGCTGATCATCATGTGTACGTCGATGGCGTCGGCCGTGGTCGCGAACGCGCCGCTCGCCCGGCCCGCCTCCAGGATCCGGCCGATCAGGTCGACCACCGGCATGCCCAGGTTCGCCAGCGCCGGGGAGGTGCGGATGTGCTCGGCCCGGTGGATGTTCTCGATGCTGACGAGCCGGATGAAGTCCGGGTGCGCGTCGTGGTGGTCGAAGGTCAGCTCGGCCAGGGTGCGGATCGCCTCGACGGGGCCGAGGTGGTCCACGTCCAAAGCCCGTTCCGCCGAACGCACTTCGGCGTACGCCTGCTCCAGAACGGCCGTGTAGAGCTGCTCCTTGCTGCCGAAGTAGTAATAGATCATGCGCTTGGTGGTGTGCGTCAGCGCGGCGATCTCGTCCACCCGCGCCCCGGTGTAACCCTGCCGCGCGAACTCGGCGGTGGCCACCGACAGGATCTCCGACCGGGTGCGCCCGGCGTCGCGACGGCGGTCCTGGTTGGCCCCGGGGGCCGGCTGCGAGGTCATGGGGCGTGGCTCCACCGGTCGGGGGTCGGACGGGCCTCATCGTAAGCGGACACCCGGGCCGTCCACCGGGGCAGGGCGGCCGTCAGCCGGCCACCGGACCGGGGGCGGGGGCGTGCTGGGCCGCGAGCCTCGCCGGGGCGTTGGCCATGCCGAAACCGCTGTACCCGTCCAGGCGCTGCACCACTTCGAAGAACACCCGGCCCACCGTGACCGTGTACAGGTGCAGGAACTCGCCCTTGTCGTCCCGGTCGTACAGCAGGCCCAGTTCGCGCAGTTCCCGGTGGCGTTCCTCGCCCAGGTCGAAGCGGGCCCGCAGGTCGTCGTAGTAGTTGTCGGGGATCGGGAGCGTCACGGACTCCGGCAGGGCCCGCAGGCGGCGGGCGGTCGCGCGGATGTCGTCGTCGGCGAGCGCGAGGTGCTGCCCCGGCAGGCCGCGGGGACCCACTTTCGCCATGTTGAGCACCAGCCGCAGCGTTCCGGCGGTGTTGGTCATGGCGCGGCTGCGCAGCAGCCCGTACGGGTCGGCGACCTCGACGCTCTCGTGCGGGCGCAGTCCGAGCACCGCCCGGTAGAAGAGCGCGGCCTCGTCGAACTGGTCCCACGGGTGTGCGAGCACCACGTGGTCGATGGAGCGGACCGATCCGGTCCCGTCCCCGGGCGGGGCGACGGGAGAGAAGTCCTCGCGCCACACCGCCTTCGCCGCGTCGCAGAAGAAGAGTTCGGTGCCGTCCGGCGCCGCCACGGCGTCGAGCGGCGCCTCGTCCGGCTCCCGGTGCCGGGGGAGCACCGGCGACAGCAGCGCCTTGGCCCGCTCGGCGGAGAGCGCCGGGTCCGGCGAGTCCAGTCCGAGCGCGACCAGCGAGGTGGCGCCGTCGTCGGCGGCCGCCGGGACGGCCCGGTTGAGCAGGATCCGGGCGCCGGACTGCTCCCACAGCTCGACCGGTTTGGTGGCGTGCGCGCCGGTACGGGCGAAGCCGAGCGCGCCGAGCAGCCCGCCGAGCCGTTCGTGGTCGGGGGTGGCGATCTCGGCGAAGGCGAAGCCGGCCGGCTGACCGGGCCGGGGGAGCGGGGAACCGGTGCCCAGGACCTCGGCGACGGAGTCCTCCAGAGCGGTCAGCGACCGCATGGCGTCGACCGCCGTGCGCCCGGTGTCGGCCTGGCGGAAGTTGTCGTTGAAGATCTCCAGCGACAAGGGGCCCGTGTAGCCGGTGCGCAGGACGTGCGCGAGCAGCCCCGTCAGGTCGAATCCGCCCTGGCCGGGGAAGCAGCGGTAGTGGCGGCTCCAGCGGAGCACGTCCATCGCGAGCAGCGGTGCGTCGGCCAGTTGCAGGAAGAAGATCTTCTCGCCGGGGATCGCCTCGATGCCGCCCGGGTCGGAGCCCCGGGACAGGATGTGGAAGCTGTCCAGGCAGGTGCCGAGGCTGGGGTGGTCGGCGGCCCGGACGATCCGCCAGGCGTGCAGGTAGGTGTCGACGTGCCGGCCCCAGGCCAGCGCCTCGTACGCGATCCTGATGCCGTGGTCCGCCGCCCGTTCGGCCAGCAGGTGCAGCTGTTCGGCGGCGAGCGCGTCGTCGGCGACCGCGTCGGGCGAGACGTTCGAGCAGACCAGCAGGGTGTCGGTGCCGAGGCGCTCCATCAGCCGGAACTTGTGCTCGGCGCGGCGCAGGTTGGCCCGCAGGCGTTCCGGGGACGTCGAGTCGAAGTCGCGGAACGGCTGGTAGAGGTCGAGGGACAGTCCCAGGCCGCCCGCCCGCGCCCGTACCTGCTCGGGGGAGAGGGGACAGCCCAGCAGGTCGTTCTCGAAGATCTCCACCCCGTCGAAACCGGCTCGGGCGACGGCCTCCAGCTTCTCGGTGAGCGATCCGCTGAGGGAGACGGTGGCGATGGAGGTGCGCATGAGGGCTCCTGCCTAGGCGATGACGAGGGTGGCCATGTGGGCGAGCATCCGGTCGGCGTCGGGTGTGCGGCCGGTGAACAGCCGGAACGCGTGGGCGGCCTGGTGGACGGCCATGCCGCCGCCGTCCAGCGTGCGGCAGCCGGCCGCCCGTGCGGTGCGCAGCAGTTCCGTGTCGAGCGGCCGGTAGACCACGTCGGCGACCCAGAGCCCGGGATGCAGCAGCTCGGCGGGGAGCGGCAGTCCCGGATGGTGCGCCATGCCCATGGGGGTGGCGTGCACCAGACCGTCGGCGTCCGCGAGGAGCGCGCCGAGCTCCCCGGCTGGTGCGGTGCGGGCCCGGTCCGCGCCGAACCGGTCGGCGAGTGCGGCGGCCAGCTCCGTCGCCCGGCCGGCGTCCGTGTCGACCAGGGTGAGCCGGTCCGCCCCGAGGGTGAGCATCGCGTGCGCCACCGCCGCGCCCGCACCGCCGGCGCCGAGCTGCACGACCCGCCGGGTGGGGGCGTCCGCCAGCCCGCGGGCGAACGACTGGGCGAAGCCGCTCCAGTCGGTGTTGTGGCCGCAGGACCTGCCGTCGCCGTCGAACACCACCGTGTTGACGGCGCCCAGCGCCCTGGCGTCCTCGGACAGCGCGTCGAGGTGGGGGACGACCGCCTGCTTGCCGGGGTGGGTGATGTTGAGCCCGTCGTAGCCGAGTCGCCGCGCGGTGCGGACGAGGGCGCCCACGTCCTCGGCGCCGAGCCCGAGCCCGTCCAGATCGAGGGTGCGGTAGAGCAGGCGCACCCCGTGGTGGTCGGCCTCGCGCTCGTGCAGGGCGGGGCTGAGCGAGGGCCCGATGCCGGAGCCGATGAGCCCGATCAGGTACGAGGACGGCTGCGGGGTCATGCGGCGCTCTTCTCCAGGAGGTGGGCGACGTGGCTGAGGGCGAGGGCGTATCCGTGGATCCCCGCGCCCGCGATCATGGCGTCCGCGACCTCCGCGACGTACGACCGGTGCCGGTACTCCTCGCGCCGGTGGATGTGGGTGAGGTGCACCTCGACGACCGGTCCCTCCACGATCGCGAGCGCGTCGCGCAGGGCGACCGACGTGTGGGTGTAGCCACCGGCGTTGACAACGATCCCGGCGGCGCCGGTACGGGCGGCGTGCACCGCGTCGATGAGCGCGCCCTCGTGGTTGCTCTGGAGGAAGTCCGTCTCCAGGCCGTGGCGCGCGGCGGTCTCCCGGCAGAGCGCCTCGACGTCCGCGAGGGTCTCCGAGCCGTACAGGGCGGGCTCCCGCAGGCCGAGGAGATTCAGGTTCGGTCCGTTGAGGACCAGCACGCGGGGCGGTGGCGGCATCGGCTCTCCTGACGCAATGTACTGAACGGTTCATCACTTATAGCGGATCTCTCCCGGACGGCGAAAGGGGTACGCGGCCTTCGTGTGCGGGGGCGTGGGCGATTCTGTACACACTCTTGACATGGACGGGACGCGACTGAACCATGTCGGGCATCGCGCTTATGGACTATCTGGTTCGTAACTTCGCCGCAGCGGGACACTCGACGAGGAGCACCACGTGACCGACCGGCCAGTTCACGCAGACACCGGCGGCCCGACGCCGCAGGGGACGCCCCGGAAGGCGGCGGTCGCCGCCTGGATCGGCAGCGCCCTGGAGTACTACGACTTTTTTATTTACGGCAGCGCGGCGGCGCTGATCTTCTCCCGGGTCTTCTTCGACACCTCCGACCCGGCGACCGCCACCCTCCAGTCGCTCGCGACCTTCGGCGTCGCCTACGCGGCCCGCCCCGTCGGCGCCTTCTTCCTCGGGCACGTCGGAGACAAGTACGGCCGCAAGAAGATCATGCTGTTCACCCTGATGCTGATGGGGATCTCGACGTTCCTCATCGGCTGTCTGCCCACCCGCGACCAGATCGGCGGCCTCGCCCCCGCGCTGCTGGTCTTCCTGCGGGTGCTGCAAGGGCTCTCGGCCGCCGGAGAGCAGGCCAGCGCCGGGTCCATGTCGCTGGAGCACGCGCCGGACGGCCGCCGCGGCTACTTCACCAGCTTCACCCTGAACGGCACCCAGTTCGGCCAGATCATCGCCACTCTCGTCTTCATCCCGGTCGCCGCCCTGCCCGACGAGCACCTGCTCAGCTGGGGATGGCGCGTCCCGTTCTGGCTCAGCGCCGGAGTGACCGTCCTCGGCTACTACATCCGCCGCAGGCTGGAGGAGACCCCCGTCTTCACCGAGGCCGTCACCGAGGGGACGGTGGCCAGGATGCCGGTGGCCGAACTCTTCCGCGACCACTGGACGGACGTCCTGCGGGTGACCTGCGCGGCGTTCATCGCCACCGTCACCACGATCTTCAACATCTGGGCCCTCTCCTACGCCACCGGCGACGACGTCGGCCTGGACGAACCGGTGATGCTCTGGGTGGGGGTCGCCGCCAACGCGGTGGCGCTGATCGCCATCCCGCTCTGGGCGAAGCTCTCCGACCGCATCGGCCGCAAGCCCGTCTTCCTCGTCGGCGCGATCGGCAGTCCCGTCATGATGTTCGTCTACCTCGGCGCCATCAACTCCCGCAGCTACCCACTGGTGTTCCTCACCGGGATCATCGGGCTCGGCGTCGTCTACTCCGCGGCCAACGCCATCTGGCCCGCCCTCTACGGCGAGATGTTCTCCTCCCGGGTCCGTATGTCCGGCATGGCCATCGGTACCCAGATCGGCTTCGCCGCCGCGGGCTTCGCGGTCGCCTCCGCGGCCGGTATCGCCTCCCCGGAGGGCTGGCTGGGCCTGAGCGGCTGGCAGGGCGTCGGCATCTTCACCGCGATCCTCTGCGCCATCAGCGCCGTGGCCGTCGCCACCGCCCGCGAGACCTACCGGGTGCCGACGCAGGAGTTGGGGCTCAAGGGAGCGAAGGCCGAGGCCGCGCGGCGTGCACGCGGCGGCCCGGACGTGACGCGGGGCCGGGAGGCCGAGGCGCCGGTGAAGGGCTGAACCCCGGCCCGCTTACCGGGCGGGCCGTACGCCACCCGTCGCGGTGGGCGGACCGGCGGTGAGGCCCGTCCGGGGCGGTTACCCGCGGCTCCGCTCCCCGGCCGCCGCCCCGCGGGCCCCGGCGTCCGTGCTCGCACGGCTCGTGCTCGGGGCGTTCGCGCCTGCGCCGCCCGTGCCCGTGCTGTTTGCGCCCGTGCTGTTCGCGCCGGTGCTCTTCGCGCCGCCCGCGCTCTCCGTGCCGTCCGCCCCCAGGCTCGCGAGCAGCCGCAGCCCGTCTTCGGTGGGGCTGCCGGGCTGCGCGGACAGCACCAGCAGCTCCATGCCCGGGGCGTCCGGCAGGGCGAAGTTCTCCTGGTGCAGCTCCAGCAGCCCGACCAGCGGATGCCGGTACGCCTTGCGCCCGTGGGTGCGGGCGCGCACGTCGGCGCGGGCCCAGAGACGGCGGAACCGCTCGCTGCCCATGGCCAGTTCGCCGATGAGCGAGGCCAGCCGCGGATCGTCCGGGTACTGGCCCGCGGCCAGCCGCAGGTGCCCGACCACGTCCAGGGTGCACCGCTCCCAGTCCGCGTACAGACCGCGCTCCGACTCTTCCAGGAAGAGGTGCCGGGCGGTGTTCAGCCCCGGCAGCGGGCGACCGTGGAGGAGCCGGGCCAGGCGGTTCCCGGCCAGCACGTCCAGCCGGTGGTCCATGATCAGCGCGGGCGCGTCGGCGACCAGGTCGAGGACGCGCAGCACCTCCGGCCGCACCCGCCCGCCCGGCGCCTTCGCCCGGCGCCGGCGCTGCCGCGCGAGCCGGTGCAGGTGCTCACGCTCGGTCTCGTCCAGCCCCAGCACCTGCGCCAGCGCGTCGAGGACCTGCTCGGACGGCTGGGTCGCCCGGCCCTGCTCCAGACGTACGTAGTAGTCGACGCTGACCCCGGACAGGTGCGCGACCTCTTCGCGGCGCAGCCCCTCGACCCGGCGGCGGCTGTCGACCGGGATGCCGACGGTCGCCGGGTCGATGCGGGAGCGCCGGGTCCGCAGAAAGCTCGCGAGGTCGTCCATGCGTCCAGTATGGGCACGCCACGGGCGCGCGAAGGGGGCCCTGCCGGTACCAGGAAGTCCCGTCCTACGGAAGAAGCGCCCCTGAACACCGCGCCCCGCGACGCGCAGGATCGGAGGCAGCAACCGATCCGAAGGAGTCACCATGAAGACACTGATCGTCCACGCCCACCCCGAGCGGGAATCCCTCAACGGCGCACTGAAGGATCTCGCGGTGGCCACGCTGGAGTCCGCCGGGCACGAGGTCCGGGTGAGCGATCTGTACGCGATGAACTGGAAGGCGGTCGTGGACGCCGCGGACTACGGCCCCGAGGCGTCGAGTCCGCTGCGGGTCGCGGCGGACTCCGGCCGGGCCTTCGAGGCGGGCACGCTCACCCCGGACGTCGTCGCCGAGCAGGAGAAGCTGCTGTGGGCCGACACGATCGTCTTCCAGTTCCCCCTGTGGTGGTACACGATGCCCGCGATCCTCAAGGGCTGGGTGGACCGGGTGTTCACCTACCGCTTCGCCTACGGGGTCGGCGAGCACAGCGACACCAAGTACGGGGAGCGTTTCGGCGAAGGCACCCTCGCGGGCAAGCGGGCCGTGCTCTCGGTGACCGTCGGCGGCCCCGCTTCGCACTACTCCGACCGCGGGATCAACGGCCCCATCGACGACCTGCTCTTCCCCCTCCACCACGGCATCCTCTACTACCCCGGCATCGACGTGCTGCCGCCCTTCGTGGTGCACGGCACCGACCGGCTGACCGGCGACGACTTCGCGGACATCGCCAAGGCGTGGGAACAGCGCCTGCTCACCCTGGAGTCCACCGAACCGATCGCCTTCCGGAGGCAGAACTTCGGGGACTACGAGATCCCCTCGCTGCACCTCAAGGAGGGACTGGAGCCGGCCGGCCGCACCGGATTCGGGCTGCACGTGCGGGGCTGACCCGGCGGCCTCCCGCCCGGCCCGCCCTCCGGCACGGCGGCGGCACGGATTCCCCGGGGCCGGGGCCGGGGCCGAGGGCGGAGGGGCCGGTTGCCTCTCCGGTCAGCCGACTCTGCCCCCGGGGCACCTTGTGGGGGAAGGAGACCGTCGTCTACCAAGAGACATCACTTCCGTGTCGATAGGAGAGTTTGTGCGCACGCACGGCAAGGACCGGAAGGACGAACCCCTCGACGAACGGCTCCCGGCGCGTACGCCGACGGCGACGGGCAGTGGCCCGGCGCCCGGCCTCATGGCCCTTCAGGGAAGCATCGGCAACGCGGCGGTGGTGCAGCGGCTGCGGCGCGCGGGCGCGATCCCGGAGGAACAGGGTCACCTGCACGGCGACGGCTGCGGGCACGGGCCGGGCGAGCAGGCCCCGGTGCAGCGCTCGTCGGTGCACGACGTCCTGCGCGGCGCGGGCCGCCCGCTGGACCGGTCGACCCGTGCTGACATGGAGTCCCGGCTCGACGCCGACTTCTCCGACGTCCGGGTCCACGACGACCGTTCGGCCGGGCAGTCCGCGTCCGAGGTCGGCGCCCGTGCCTACACCTCGGGCAGCCACGTGGTCCTCGGCGACGGGGGCAAGGACAAGGAGACCCTCGCGCACGAGTTGACCCACGTCCTCCAGCAGCGTCAGGGGCCGGTCTCCGGCACCGACAACGGTGCGGGGCTGCGGGTCTCCGACCCCTCGGACCGCTTCGAACGGGAGGCGGCGGCAAACGCGCGGCGCGTGATGAGCGCCCCCCGCCCGTCCGGCCACGCGAAGGCGGACGCCGGTACGGGGGAGGCCGCCGTGCGGGCACCGGTCCAGCGGGCGCCGCTGCGGACCGCGTCGGTCCAGCGGATGCCGAAGGCGGCGAAGACGAAGACCGGCCGGGGCAGGAAGGGTGCCGCGCCCAACGCGAAGGACCAGCTCATCAAGGAGCTGACGGGAACCTGGGGCTGGACGGCGCACGGTGGCGCGCAGAACCGTACCCTTCACCGGACCAACCCCCCGGAGGAGAACCAGACCGCCGCCCTGAACGCCACCGGGAGGATCTACCAGGGCAGCGGCAACACCCGCCCGCCCAAGGACTTCGCGGCCGCCCGTACGACGCAGAGCATGCGCTGGATCTCGACCCTGGCCAAGGACTACCTCGGGCAGGTCTCCTCGCCCGCCGAGGAGGTGCAGGTGAGCGCGATCGGCACCGACCTGTACATCTCCGCCAACCAGAACCAGCACAACGCGAAGCTGCGCGCCCTGGCCGAGGAGCACCCCAACGCCAAGGCCTTCGCGAAGGCGCTGGTCGGCGCCTTCGGGACACCCGACGCCGCGGCGATGGGCCGGTTCGCCCGCCACACCGGCAAACTGTCGGACCGGGTGGTCGAGGGGGAGACCGACGAGGGGGACTACGCCGAGATCGCCGGCATGACGGTGAAGGTCCCCGGGGACGTGTCCAAGGACGACGACGGCCTGCACGCCGAGCGACGGCTCCAGAAGATCGAGGGCTTCGACCCGGCGAGGACGGTCGGCGTCAAGCGCCCCTGCGTCGTCTGCTACACCCAGATCTACGCCACCCCGGTCGCCGAGGGCAACGTCGAGGTCTACCCGGGTCCGCTCTGGCCCAGCAAGGCGGCCAACAAGGGCATGGAGGACTACGAGGAGGAGAGCGTCGAGGACTACGCCAAGTACCTGCACGAACTGGTGGACGCGGTCGGCGGCACGTACATCACCTTCACCCAGGACGGCGACCTCACCTGGGACCAGAACAGCGACTCCGACACGGACCGCGAGGGGAACAAGGTGGGTGGCGACGCCGGGGCCATGGACGTCGACTCGGACACCTGAGCCCGCGGGGCCCGCACGGAGCCACCGGCCGCCACGGAACCGCCAGATCGGGTTCCCCGGCGGCCCTGGGTAGGGTGGGAGGCGTCGATGCAAGCGAGAAGCGGAACAAGGAGCAGTCGTGAGCGAGCCGGCGTCCATCGCCCTGCAGCAGGAGATCGCCCGGGAACTGGAGGTCGGCGAGACCTTCGACGCCGAGGTGGAGATCGAGCGCCGGGTGGCCTTCCTCGCCGAGCGGCTGACCTCCACGGGGCTGCGCGCGCTGGTGCTCGGCATCAGCGGCGGCGTGGACTCCACCACCGCCGGCCGCCTCAGCCAGCTCGCCGTCGAGCGGGCCCGCGCCGCCGGCCACGAGGCGCGGTTCTACGCGATGCGGCTGCCGTACGGGGTCCAGGCCGACGAGCACGACGCCCAGCGCGCGCTCTCCTTCATCCAGGCCGACCACGTGCTGACGGTCGACGTGAAGCCCGCCAGCGACGCCGCGCTCGAAGCGGCCCTGGCCGCCGGTGTGACCTTCCGCGACCGCGCCCACCAGGACTTCAACCTCGGCAACATCAAGGCCCGCCAGCGCATGATCGCCCAGTACACGGTGGCCGGCGCGTACGGCGGCCTGGTCGTCGGCACCGACCACGCCGCCGAGGCGGTCTCCGGCTTCTTCACCAAGTTCGGCGACGGCGCGGCCGACCTGGTCCCGCTGACCGGCCTCACCAAGCGCCGGGTGCGCGCCGTGGCCGAAGTCCTGGGCGCCCCCGCCGAACTGGTGGGCAAGGTCCCCACCGCCGACCTGGAGTCCGACGCCCCGGGCAAGACCGACGAGGACGCCCTCGGGGTCACTTACAACGACATCGACGACTTCCTCGAAGGCAAGCCGGTCGACGAGAAGGCCTACGAGAAGATCGTCAGCCGCTACCGCCTCACCGACCACAAGCGCCGCCAGCCCATCGCCCCGTGACGGCGTAGCACGGTAGGGAACGGGGGCCGCCGGGTCGGGCGGGCCCCGTTCCGCGTTGCGGGTCGAGCGGCGGGTGGCGTTGGCGGGCGGCACTCCGCCCCCTGGTGCGCGCCTCGACCGGTCAGGCGCGCGGCGCGCCGTGCTGTGCGGTGAACGCCTGCCATGCGGAGGGTGATACGGCGAGCGCGGGCTTCCGGGTGTCCTTGGAGTCGCGGACGAGGATGCGTGCGGGGGTTGTGGCGACCTCGACGCAGTTGCCGCCACCGGTGCCGCTGTAGCTGCTCCTGTAGTACGCCACTTCGGTGGTGCTCATGGTGGCCGCTCGCTTCTGCGTTGTTTACGACATGAATTGCTTCGGTTCAGACGCAGATCTCGCTCGCGCGGCAGGCGAAAGCCTGCCATGCAGAGAGAGATACGGCGAGCGCGGGCTTCCGGGTGTCCTTGGAGTCGCGGACAAGGACATGCGAGAGTGCTTGGGCGACTTCAACGCAGTTGTCACCGCCCCCACCGCTGTAGCTGCTCTTGAGCCAGGTCAGTTCGGTGGTTTCCATGATGCCCCCTCATATCCACTGGTAACTGAGGAAACGCTGTCATTCAGGCCCGGCTCTTCGTCGCGGTGGACGTGAAAGCCTGCCATGCGGAGGGTGATACGGCGAGCGCGGGTCGCTTGGCGTCCTTGGAGTCGCGGACAAGGACACTCGCAGGGGTCGTAGCCACCTCCACGCAGTTTCCGCCGCCTCCGCCGCTGTAGCTGCTCTTGAACCAGGCAAGTTCGGTGGTGCTCATAGCGCTCCTCGCATCTGCTCCAGCAGACTCGTGGTGGCTTGATGGCTCAGAGCCTGCGAGCGCATCTTGCCATAGCGCTGAAGCATTGCGCTTGCGGCTTTCGGGGCAGTGACGAGCATGCTGCTGTCGTGGGCTTCGACGTACCCCACCCACCGGTTTTCGGTTGTCTCGGCGAGGTAGAGAGGGCCCTCGAAACCGGAGTGATCTTCCTGGTGCAGTGGCATCACCTGGATCTCGACGTTCCTGAGGTGTCCGGCGGCCAGCAGGTGGTCGAGGAGCGTGCGGGTTACGTGAGCGCCCGCCAGACGCCGTTCCAGCAAGGACTGCTCGACGATGAAGCTGAACGTGGTGTTGGGCCGTTCAGCCAAGAGGCGTTGTCGTTCCAGCCGTGCGGTGACCTGATACTCGAACTGCGCCTCGCACAGAGGGGGGAGGCGCCGTTCGAAGAGCGCCCGGATGTACGGCTCGGGCTGGAGCAGGCCAGGAATGACACTGCACTCGTACGCGTACAGCGAGACCGCGTCCTCCTCGATCGCCGCCCACTGCCGGAACCACGAGGCCAGTCCGGCCTTCCGTCGCAGGCTGCTCAGGGCCGCGACCAGTACGCGGCCGGCGGTCGGGCCGAGTACGGCCTCGCAGCGGTCCGGGAGGTCCTCCGGCGGGAACCGCTTGCCCTGTTCGATTTTGGCGATGTAGGCGGCCGAATAGCCGACCCGGGGAGCGAACTGCTCCTGTGTGAGGCGGGCTTCGTCCCGCAGGGCTTTCAGGACGGCGCCGAACGTCCGGAGGCTGTCGGAGAGTTCGGACTCGCCTTTCGGTCCGGTCCCCGCACCGCCTCCGGCGTGGACGACCGTGCCCCCGTTGTCCGTCGTCATCCGCAGCCGCCTTCTTCCGTGCCGGGGCCCGCCCGCAGGCCGTGTCCGCGCCGCACCCTGTGCCGTACGCGCTCCGCGCGTGGTGCGCGCCAGGCGCACATCGTCACGCACCGTGACCCGTACAGTCCAGCGCGTCAGCCCATACAAGGGGATCTGTATCGGCGTCGGACCTGGAGGCGGAGCCTGGCGCTCCGCAGGCTGGAGGCATGCACGCAACTCAGCCCCAAGTTGGCTCATCCGCACTGACGTTCGCACAGCGTTTCTCCGCGACCCGGCGCGGAGCGCGCCTGGCACGTCTGCTGGCCGCGCACCAACTCACCGCGTGGGGACACCCGTACGGCACAGGCCTGCACGACACGGTCGTGCTCGTCGTCGCCGAACTGGCCGCGAACGCGGTGCTGCACGGGCGGGTGCCCGGCCGGGACTTCGCGCTCCGGCTCGTCCGCGACGACGGGCGGGGTGTCGTCCGTGTCGAGGTGTCCGACACGCATCCCGCGCAGCCGGTCCGCCGTGTGCCGCGGGCCGACACCGAGGGCGGCCGTGGGCTGATGATCGTCGCGGCGCTCGCCGCGGAGTGGGGTGTGCGGGAACGGGTCGGGCCCGGCAAGACGGTGTGGGCCGAGTGCGCGTGGCCTGCGGGTCCGGCCGTGGGCGCGGGGTCCTCGTGTGCGACGCCGGACCGCGAGTGACGCCGTTGACGGGCAGGTGGGCAGGTGGGCAGGTGGGCAGGTGGGCGGGGCAGGGGCGGGCAGGCGCCCGGCGGGAGTGCGGAGGTCTGGTTCCCGGTCGGGTCCGAGGCGCCGGACCCGGTGACCGGTGGTCTCGAACGGGCCGGGCAACCGAATGAGTTCGCGCCGGAGTTGCCCCTGAAGCCCGGCCCGGCCGCCCGATCGCACCCCGTCCGTGCCGCTCAACGTGGAGGCGTCCGGCGCACGGCGGGAGGCGGCCGTGCCGGTTCAGTTCACGGTCTCGCCGTGCTGCGGCGTGGTCGCGCCGGGCGGCAGGAAACAGGCGCTGACCGTCTTGCCCGATCGCTGCGGGTGCGTGGTCCAGCTGTCCGCGAGGGCGTCGATGATCGCCATGCCTCGGCCGCCGGTCATGGACAGGTCCTCGGACCGCTGCACCGGTTGCACCGGGTCGGAGTCGTGGACGCTGACATGGAGGCAGTGGCTGTCCCAGGTCAGCACCACCTGCGCCTCGCTGTGCGCGTGCACGTGGGCGTTGGTGATCAGCTCGGACACGGCGAGCAGTACCGAATCCACCGTGTCCGGCGCGTCCTTGGTCCACGGCAGGGAATCCAGGTGCTCCCGCGTCCACTGCCGCCCGGCGCGTACCCCGCGCGACACGGGGAACGACTGCGCCCACCCGACCGCGCGCAGGGACGTATCCCGATTTCTGGTCACAGGACCTCCTCTTCCGATCTGTCCTGTGGGTCGGGTACCCCCGCCCGCACGGGTTATGGGCCGGGCCCGGCCCCGTCCCGCCGCAGACGGCCCGACGCCCGCCCCCGCGGTCCGCTTCTCCGGACGGACCGGGGCGGCGGGCGGGGACGGGCGTCGGGACGTGCCGAGGCGGTGCGCCGGTCAGTCGACCGTGATGGCGTCGAGCTTCTCGCGCAGGTAGACGTGCGAGTCGACCGGTTCGTACGCCACCACCCCCTTCGGGGCGGGCAGCGGGGTCACCGTGGTGCCCGGGTCGCACTCGTAGAAGTAGACCAGGGACATGAGCTCCTCGGCGGGCGCGTCGGCCGGCGGCGGGAGCACGCGGTGACGGCCGGAACGCCAGCGGTCACCGGTCCAACGGGCCATCAGGTCACCGATGTTGATCGTGAAGGCGTCCGGGTCGAACGGCGCGTCCTCCCAGCCCCCCTCGTCCGTGAAGACCTGCAGGCCGCCCTTGCCGGCCTGCCGGTCCAGGACCGTGACCGTGCCGAAGTCGGTGTGCGGGCCGATCCGGAACTGGCCCTCCTGCGGCGTGCCGGTGACCTCGGTGCCCGGGTACCAGTTGACGTTGAAGCCCCACGTCGGGTGGTCGGTGTGCCGGGTGAAGAAGTCCGCCGGCTCGTCCAGGGCCGCCGCCAGCAGCTCCAGCAACTGGTCGGACAGGGCCCGCATCGCCGTCAGGTACGCGTGCGACAGCTCCTTGAGTTCGGGAGCCTCGGCCGGCCAGACGTTGGGCCGGAACCACTCGGCGTCCACGGCCGGGTCGCCGGTCGGCTCCTCGGAGGCGAACGTCAGCGACTCCTTGAGGTCCGGGGGCGTCTCGGTGCCTTCGGAGTAGCCGTTGGCCTCGGCGCCCGGTCCGAGCCAGCCGCGCCCGCCCACCTTCACCGAGTACGGCTGCTTCTCCTCGGCCGGCCGGCGGAAGAAGTCGCGGGCCGCGGAGCGGATGCCCTCCCGCAGCTCCGGCGCGACGCCGTGACCGGTGACCAGCAGGAAGCCCGCGGTCCGCAGCGCCCGGTCGACGGTCGCCGCGATCTCCGCACGGGCCTGCGGGTCACCCGAGAGCCAGGGCCCCAGGTCGATGGTCGGCACGCGCGGCGCCGCGGTGGCGGTGCCGGTCGCGGGGGATGCCGCAGGGGTGGTGTCACTCATCGCCGATGTCCTCGTTCCACAGTTCCGGCCGTTCCTCGATGAAGGCGCGCATCATCGCCACGCACTCCGGATCGTCGAGCAGCACGATCTCCACCCCGTGCTCGGCCAGCCACCCGTGCCCGCCGTGGAACGTGGTCGCCTCGCCGACGACCACCCGGGAGATCCCGAACTGGCGGACCAGCCCGGAGCAGTACCAGCACGGCGACAGCGTGGTCACCATCGTGGTCCCGCGGTACGAGCGCTGCCGCCCCGCGTCACGGAAGGCGTCCGTCTCGCCGTGCACCGAGGGGTCGTCGTCCTGCACCCGCCGGTTGTGCCCACGGCCCAGCAGCCGCCCGTCCGGGCCGTAGAGGGCGGCCCCGATCGGGATACCGCCCTCGGCGAGACCGGTCCTGGCCTCCTCGACGGCGGTGTCCAGCCAGCGCCGCGCGAGCACCGGGTCGAGCCCGCCACCTGCGATGTTCTCCTCGCGATCCATGGCTCCCACTCTGCTGTGGCCGAAACAAGGGGGCAACGTGCGGAAAGTACTCTCCGAACAGCTGATGGCCGGACGATGTGTCGGGAGGACCCCCTGTGCCCGCGTTGACCTTGCGTGAGATCTTGACGCTCGATGTGGTCCGGGACGCCGCACCCGAGGTGCTCGCCCACCGCGAAGGGCTCGACGTCCCCGTGCGCTGGGTGCACTCCAGCGAGGTCTACGAGGGTGCGCACTTCCTGGACGGCGGCGAGCTGATGGTCACCGACGGGCAGATGCTGGTCGGCGTCAGCGGCCCAGACCTGCGGCTCTATGTCCGGGAGCTCGTCCACAGAGGAGCCGTCGGACTGGCCGTCGAAGTGGGCCGGTCGCTGCCGCGGATGCCCGAGGAGATGGTCGAGGAGGCCGCCGCCGTCCGGCTGCCGCTCGTCGCGCTCCGGCGGATGGTGCCCTTCGTGCGCGTCACCGAGGCGGCCAACCGGGCCATCGTCACCCGCGGTCTGACCGAGCGCGCCGTGCACGTCGACAGCGCCGACCACGCGGCGTCCCTCCTCGCGGACCTGGCCGAATCCCGTGCCCTCAACCAGCCCGAGGTGGACGCCCGCGCCGCGCTCTCCGACTTCCACCCGGGACCCGGCGCCCGGCTGGTCGGGGTGTCCCTCACCGGCGGTCCGCGCACGGTCACCCGCGCCCTGGCGCTGCTGGGCGCGGAGGGCCGCTGCAACGCTCTGCACGCGATGTTCCCCGGCGACGTCCTCGCCCTGCTGGCCCTGCCCGCCGCGCGGCACGGGGTCGCCCGCGACGCCGTCAGGGCGGTGCAGGAGGCCTTCGCCGCCACCGCCGAGCCCGGCACCACGGTGGCCGTGGGACACGCCGTGCCCGCCGACGGGGGCTGGCTGCGCTGGAGCGACACCGTCCGCACCGCCCGCACCACGCTGGAGCTGGCCCTCACCGTCCCGGCCCCCGAACCCGTGCCGGGCGACCTGCCGCAGGTCACCTCCTCCCGTGCGCTGGCGTTGGAGCGCGAGTTGACCCGGGGCGGGGTGGACGCCAACCGGGACCGGCTCGCCCGGCTCGTCCAGCAGACCCTCGGGCCGCTGCTGGAATGGGAGGCCGCCCACCCCAGCGACCTGGTCCGCACCCTGGAGGTGCACCTGCGGCACGGCTGTTCGCCGACCCGCACCGCCTCCCTGCTGCACATCGGCCGTCAGTCGCTCTACCAGCGCCTGGAGCGCATCGAGTCGCTGCTCGGCCTGGAGACGGGCGACCCGGACCTCCTCGGCGAACTCCTCGCCGCCACCTGTGCCCACCGCGTCGTCCGGGGCAGCCGCCCCGCCCTCCGGGCGCTGCGCACGGTCGCCTGACGCGCGGAACCCCCCGGGGCCGTGTCAACACGGTGCGGGTCCGTGACCGGTGCGGGTGGTGTGGTGGCTGTTGTGGGGTGGGGCGGTGGCTCGTCCGACCATGATCGCGGTGACGGCGGTCGCCCTGCGTGCGTGGGCGGGGCGGCAGCGCCGCGTGGCAGCACCGTGCTGTCCGAAGACCGATGAGGAGTGGCCGCGATGGCGAACGAGCTGAAGTACGGCGACAGGATCCACCTGCAGAACGCCTACAACGACTACAAGGGCGGATACCTCGACACCAACGGGCACGCCAGCGCGTCCGGCGCGAAGTACGGGGTGTCGACCGCGGAGTCGCCGACCCGGGGCCAGGGCACGGGCACGTGGGAGATCCTGTCCGCCGGCGGCAAGGCGGCCGGCACCCCCGTCACCAGTGGTGACCTGATCCAGCTGCGCAACCTCTACGGGGGCGACGGCGGGTACCTCGACACCAACGGGCACGCCGGCAGCGCGCAGAAGCAGGCCGCGGCCCTGTACGACGTGCTGACCTCGACGGCCAAGGAGCGTGCCGCCGGTTCCGGCACGGGCAACTGGCGCATCTTCGCCCGCACCTCCTCGCCCGCGGACGGCACGGTCCGCACCGGCGACGTCGTGCACCTGTGGAACACCTACGCCGGCAACGGCGGATTCCTGGAGACGAACGGCAGCGGTGCCGCCTCGGGCCAGTACGAGGTCTGCACCAACGCGTACTTCAACCGCGCCGAGAACGTCGCCGACTGGAAGATCCACCGCGCCTGACCTTTGAGCGGAGGGGCGCTGTGGCGGCCTTGCTGCGGAAGCCCGTTGTCCGCCGCGCGTTGCCCCCGGAGAACCAGGATCCGGCGCGAACGCGCCCGCGGCCGCACCGGCCGCGGGCGCTTCCGCGGCTCGGCCGGCGGGTCTCCCTGACGTCGAAGCCGGCGGGCCGTGGCCCCGCGACGTCCCTTTTGGGCCACGCGCGTGCGGATGTGCCGGTTCGGGGCCGATGTGGGGGGCCGGGGTGCCATGCTGGGGGTGTCGAGGGGGTCAACGCCGTTGGCCACCAGGGATGTTCGCTCCGCTGCGGGTACGTCCCGGTGGCGGTGGCCGGGGGGCGGTGGACACGCGGCGCCCATGGGTCGCCGTCTCGGCACCCTGACGCGGGGTGGGCCTCGAAGAAGGTTGAGGCACTCGATGTCTTCACGCTCCGCGTTACGCCCGTCGCGTCTGCGACGCAGACTCTCCGCGCTGGTCGCCGCCGGCGCGCTCGCCGTCGCCGGGCTGGTCGCGCTGCCCGCCCCGGCCGCGCAGGCGCTGCCGCCCGCCCCCGTGGCGTACGTCGCCGACCTGAGCGGCAACACCGTGACGGCGCTCGACACGGCCACCAACACGGCCGTCGCGACCATCGCCGTGGGATCTTCCCCGATCGGTGTGGCGGTCTCCCCGGACGGTACCCGCGCCTACGTCGCCAACAACGGCTCGTCCTCGGTGTCGGTGATCGACACCACCAGCAACACCGTCACGACGACCATCGCGGTCGGCGCCGGTCCCATCAAGCTCGCGGTGTCCCCGGACGGCGGCACCCTCTACACCGCCGACTCCGGTGCGAACACCGTCTCCGTCGTCGACACCGCCACCAACACGGTCACCGGAACCGTCGCGGTCGGCGCCCTCCCGTTCGGCATCGCGCTGTCCCCGGACGGCACCCGCGCCTACGTCTCCAACAACAACGGCAACACGGTGTCGGTGATCGACACCGCCACCGACACCGTCGTCGCCACCGTCGGCACCGGCCTGAAACCCAATGTCATCAAGGTGACCCCGGACGGCACCCGTGCCTATGTCGGCAACCAGAACTCCCACACCGTCACAGTGATCGACACGGCCACCAACACCGTCACCGCGACCGTCCCCGTCGGTATCGGTCCCTTCGGCCTCTCACTCTCCCCGGACGGCACTCGCGCCTACGCCAGCAACAACAGTGCGTCCTCGGTCTCTGTGATCGACACCACCAGCAACACCGTCGTCGCCACCGTCGGCGTCGGCAACGGCCCGTTCGAGTCCGCGGTCACCCCCGACGGCGCCTCGGTGTACGTCCCCAACGGCTACAACGGCACCATGTCGGTCATCGACACTGCCACCAACACCGTCACCGCGACCTTTTCACTCGGGCCCTTCCCCTACGCGGTCGCCTTCGCCCCCGCCGCCGTCCCGCCGGCCGCGGACATCGACGTCAATCTCACCGCACAGCCCCGCCTCGGCATCCTGGCGCCCTACCTCAACTACACCCTCACCGCGCACAACACCGGCCCCGACGCCGTCACGTCCGCGACCCTGACGGCGACACTTCCGCCGGGCAGCTCCGCCACCAGTCTCTCCGCCGGGTGCACCGCCGCCGGCACCACGGTCACCTGCTCCTACGGGCCCCTCGCCGACGGCGCCGCCGTGAACAAGACCTTCCGCGTCCCGTTGAGTCTGCTGGCCCTTGGGCCGGTCACCGTCACCGGCCTGCGGACCGCCTCCGCACCCGCCGACCCCAACCCCGCCAACGACACCGCGAGCGCGACCTGCACCGCCCTCTCCATCGTCCTGGTCAGCTGCCCCTGACACCGGCCGGACGCTGAACCCGCCCCACCCCACCGCCCGCTGTCCTCCGCCGGCCCGCGAGCCGGCGGAGGACAGCGGCATCGCCATGCGCGAAGGTCACCAGCCCGACGTCGGCCCCCGCCCCGGGGACGCCGCCGACCCGCGACGCAGGGTCAGGTGCACGGCGGCGCTCAGGAGGAAGCCGACCACGCAGGTGACGTCGCCGAGGGAGGGCCAGTGCCCGGCCGCCCAGCCGACGAACTTCTCCTGGTTGGAGAAGAGGAGGACGGAGACCGCGAACCCGGCCAGCAGGGCGACGAGGCCCTTCCAGTCGTCGGTCTGGGGGTCCGAGGCGTCGGTGAGGGAGCGGAAGACCCGGGCGTCGGGGAGCTTGCGGGCGAGCCACCGTTCGGCCATCATCACGCCGAGCCAGGGCGCCACCCAGTACGCGATGACCAGCAGGAACGCCTCGTACGCGGCGCCCGCGTCGGAGAGCGAGGCCCAGGCGGCGAGGGTGCCCGCCACGCCGGTGACGACGACCAGCGTGGCCCGGTTCAGCCACCGGGGGAGTTTCAGGCCGAGCGAGGTGACGGACATCGACGACGAGTAGATGTTGATCGCGTTGGCCGAGACGGCGCCCAGGATGACGGCGATCAGGACCAGGTCGCCCAGCCAGCCCGGCAGATGTCCGGTGAAGGCGGCGGTCGGGGTGCCGGCGCCGTCGGTGGCGATGGTGGCCGAGGCTGCGCCGATGAGGGCGACCACCGAGACCGACAGGAACAGGCCGAGCGCCGGGTAGAGCGCCGTCTTCCAGCGGGGGGTGGCGGCCGGCAGATAGCGGGAGTAGTCCGCCGCGTTCGGGTTCCAGCCGGCCGCGTAACCCCAGGCGGCGCTGAACGCCAGCAGGAAGCCGCCGATGCCGCCGCCCGTGGACGGGGCGCCGAGGTCGGCCTCGCGGAACGTCCAGACCCCGGCGAGCAGGAAGACCACGGCCAGCACGGGAAGGGCGTAACGCTCGAAGGCGTGCACGAAGTTGTGGCCGATGAAGCCCACCAGGATCTCGCAGGCCACCACCAGCAGCAGCGACGGCAGCGGGCGCAGGCCGGTGAGGGTGTTGAGGGCGAACGCGGCGCTGACGCTGTTCACCGCGAACCAGCCGACGCCGGTGATGAGCGCCGTCATCGCCGAGGGCAGGGCGTTGCCCCGGTGGCCGAACGCCCGGCGTCCCACCACCATCTGCGGGACGCCGAACCGCGGTCCGTCCACGCTGAGGATGCCGTGCGAGACCGCGCCGAAGGCGGTGCCGAGCAGCAGGGCCGCTGCCGCCTGCCAGAAGTTCAGCCCGAAGAAGAGGACCGAGATCACCCCGATGTACACGGTGGCGAACTCGATGTTCGGGGAGGCCCACGTCCACAGCAGGCCCCGGGCCCTGCCGTGCCGTTCGGCGGCCGGAATGGGGTCGGCACCGGCCGTCTCGACGGCGATGACTCGGTCCCCGTACGCGGGTTCGGGTGTGCCGGCGGAATCGGCGGTGAGGGTCGTCATGCCCGTAGTGTCGGCGGTCCGGTGACCGCGGCCCAGGGGCGCACTGTCCGCTCCGCGCCGGGGGAAGACGTACAGCTTGTACGAGGCACGGACCGGCCTCGTGGCGGGCGCCCGGCGAGGCGGGCCGCCACCCTGGCCCGGCTCCGGCGCTCACGGAACGGGGCCGGGCCGATCGCGGGGTCGGGCCGCCGGGCGGGGGATCAGGGCCGGCGGGCCGTCCAGACCTCGCGGGTCGCGCGGACCGTCAGGTCGTCGCGGCGCAGCAGGCTCTCCGGTCCTGCGCCGTCGAGCAGCGTGTCGAGCGTGGCCAGGTCGTCCGCCTCCAGCCGGTCGCCGAGGTGGTCCCGGACGCGGCGCAGGGTCGCCCGCGCGTAGCGGCCGGTCGCCTCGTGGAGATCCGGGCCGCGCAACTCGATCGCGTACGTCCGCTCGGACTCCACGGTGAAGCCCGCCGCGGCGAGCGGCCCGCCCCAGGCCGCCCCGAGGTGCGGCACGTCGGTGGCGTGCCGCGCGGACAGCATCGTGTGGACGCGCGCTTCGAGGCCGGGGCGGCCGATTCCGAGGTCGTCGGGGAGGAAGCGCGGCAGGCCGTCCAGCTCGACCACGGCCAGCAGCCCGCCGGGGCGCAGCGCCGCCAGGATCTCCTTGAGCGTCCTGGCCGGGTCCGCCATGTGGTGCAGAGAGGCCGAGGCCCAGACCAGGTCGAAGGTGCCGACGGGCGGCCATCCGGTGTCCAGGTCGGCCGCGACGGTGCTGACGCGGTCGGCGAACCCGAGCCGGGCGGCCTTCTCGTCGAGACGGGCCAGCATCTCCGGCGACCGGTCCACGGCGACGATCTCGGCCTGCTCGAACGCCCGCGCCAGTGCGAGGGTTCCGGTGCCCGTGCCGGCGCCGAGGTCCAGGACGCGGCCGACGGCCGCCCCGTCGGCCAGCGCGCGCACCGAGGCGACGACCTCGGCGAGGTGCGCGTGCAGGACCTCCGCGTCGAGGTCGAGCATCTCGGCCAGCGTGCCGAAGTCCCCGTCGGCGTCGTGGTCGTGGCCGTGGTCGTGCTGATGGTCGTGGTCGTGTCCGGGGCGGTCGCCGTGGTCGTGGGCGGGCGGCTGCGGGTCGTGCTGCGGGTGCGGGGTGTCCATGGCTCCGAGCGTACGGCGGGTTTGCCTCCATGGCATACGCTCTTGCGTATGACGCAAGACGGAGAACTGGACGCCCTGGTCCGCACCCGCATCCGGGGCCTGCGGCTGGCCCAGGGCCGCTCGCTGGACGAACTGGCGGCACGCTGCTACCTCAGTCCGTCGACGCTCAGCCGGATCGAGACCGGCCACCGGCGGATCAGCCTCGACCAGCTCAGCTCGATCGCGCGGGCCCTGGACACCACGATCGACCAGCTCGTGGAGCCGGCCGGGGACGAGGACGTGGTGATCAGACCCGAGCACCACGAGGAGCGCGGCATCACCACCTGGGTGCTCAGCCGCGGCGCGGGAGCGCCGGGGACCAAGGTGGCGAAGATGCACATCACCAAGCCCGCGCCCGCCCCCGGCCGGGCGGACCTCAAGGTGCACCCCGGCCGGGACTGGTTCACCGTGCTGTCGGGGACGGTCGTCCTGCTGCTCGGGGAACGCAGGATCACGGTCGAGGTGGGGCAGGCGGCGGAGTTCTCCACGATGGTCCCGCACGAGTTCGGCGCGCTCGGCGGCCCCGCGGAGATCCTCGGCATCTTCGACCAGGACGGCCGGCGCATGCACCTCACGTCCCTGGAGTAGTCCCCTGCCACCGGCCCGCGAACCCGCCCCGGGCCGCCGTGCGCGGACAGTTTTGCGCGGGCGCGTTCCGGAGACTGAAACCCCTGGTGGGGCGGGCGGGGCGGCGTGCGACACTCACCCCATGTTCGGCGTCATCGACCTCCCCACCTACCTCGCGGGCCTGATCGTCATCGTGCTGCTGCCCGGCCCCAACTCCCTCTACGTGCTCTCCGTCGCGGCCCGGCGCGGGGTGCGCCCCGGCTACACCGCGGCCGCGGGCGTCTGGTGCGGGGACACCGTCCTGATGACGCTGTCCGCGGCCGGTGTCGCCTCGCTGCTCCAGGGCAACGCGCTGCTCTTCGGCATCGTGAAGTTCGCCGGCGCGGGCTATCTGACCTGGCTGGCGCTCGGCATGCTGCGCAGCGCCCGGACCATGTGGAAGGCCCGCCACACCCCGGTGGAGACGCTGGAGGAGAGCGTCGCCGCCGACGAACGGCCGTTCCGGCGGGCCCTGGTGGTGAGTCTGCTCAACCCCAAGGCGATCCTCTTCTTCATAGCCTTCTTCGTGCAGTTCGTGGACCCCGGTTACGCCCACCGCGCCCTGTCCTTCGTGGTCCTCGGGGCGTTCGCGCAGATCGCCAGCGTCCTCTACCTGAGCGCGCTGATCTTCGGCGGCACCCGGCTGGCCGCCGCCTTCCGGCGCCGCCGCCGGCTGTCCGCCTGGGCGACCTCGGCCGCCGGGGTGCTGTTCCTCGGCTTCGCCGCCAAGCTGTCGCTCGCCTGAGGACGGGCACGGCGGGGGCCGGTCACCCGGCCCCCGCCGGACGCGCCGTCAGCGGCGTACCCCCGCGGCCCGCGACAGGGGCGCGCCCGTGCGCCGTTCGACCTCCTCGGGCGTCACCCCCGGCGCGGTCTCGGTCAGTACGAGGCCGTCCGGGGTGACGTCCAGCACCGCCAGGTCGGTGATGATCCGCTGCACGCAGCGCTCACCGGTGAGCGGCAGGGTGCAGCGCTCCACGATCTTCGGGGAGCCGTCCTTCGCCGTGTGGTCCGTCAGCACGATGACGCGGCGCGCCCCGTGCACCAGGTCCATCGCCCCGCCCATCCCCTTGACCATCGCTCCCGGAATCATCCAGTTGGCGAGGTCGCCGCGCGCGGAGACCTGCATCGCGCCGAGGACCGCGGTGTCGATGTGGCCGCCGCGGATCATGCCGAAGGACAGTGCGGAGTCGAAGAACGAGGCGCCCGGCAGCACTGTCACCGTCTCCTTGCCGGCGTTGATCAGATCGGGGTCGACCTGATCCTCCGTCGGGTACGGGCCGGTGCCGAGGATGCCGTTCTCCGACTGGAGCACGACGTGCACCCCGGGCGGCAGGTGCGAGGGGATCAGGGTGGGCAGCCCGATGCCCAGGTTGACGTAGGAGCCGTCGGTCAGCTCCCGGGCGGCGCGGGCCGCCATCTGCTCGCGGGTCCAGCTCATGCGCGCACCGTCCTCTTCTCGATCTGCTTGTCGGCCGCCTGCGCGGGTGTGAGGGCGACCACCCGCTGGACGAAGACGCCCGGCAGGTGCACCGCGTCGGGCGCCAGGTCGCCCGGTTCCACCAGTTCCTCGACCTCGGCGACGGTGATCCGGCCCGCCATCGCCGCCAGCGGGTTGAAGTTGGCGGCGGACTTCCGGAAGACGAGGTTGCCGTGCCGGTCGCCGCGCCAGGCGCGCACCAGCGCGTAGTCGGTGGTGATGCCGTGCTCCAGCACGTGGGTCCGGCCGCCGAACTCCCGGCTCTCCTTCGGCGGCGAGGCCACCGCCACCGTGCCGTCGGGGGCGTACCGCAGCGGCAGTCCGCCGTCGGCGACCTGGGTGCCGACACCGGCCGGGGTGTAGAAGGCGGGGATGCCGCAGCCGCCGGCCCGCAGCCGCTCGGCGAGGGTGCCCTGCGGCACGAGTTCGACCTCCAGTTCGCCGGAGAGGTACTGCCGGGCGAACTCCTTGTTCTCCCCGACGTACGAACCGGTGACCCGCGCGATCCGGCCGGCGGCCAGCAGCACACCGAGGCCGTGGCCGTCGGTGCCGCAGTTGTTGGAGACGACCCGCAGACCGCCGGTGCCGCGGGCGTGCAGCGCGCGGACGAGGGTGTCGGGGATGCCGCTGAGGCCGAAACCGCCGACGGCGAGCGAGGCGCCGTCCGGGATGTCGGCCACCGCGAGGTCGGCGCTCGCGCAGACCTTGTCCATGCCCATGGTGTCCATGCAGGTTCGCCTTTCAGTGCGCGCGCAGTGCGTCGGAGATGGATTTGGCGCCCCCGTGCGCGGTGTAGCCGCCGTCGACCGGGATCTCCGCCCCGGTGATGAAGGAGGCCCGGTCGGAGAGGAGGAAGGCGACGAGGGGGGTGATCTCGTCCACGGTCCCGGTGCGGCCCAGTGGCGTCTCGCGGAGGTTCGACGCGCGGAACGCGGGGGCCGCCGAGGCCGTCATCTCCGTCTCGATGAAGCCGGGGTGGATGGTGTTGACGCGGATGCCGCGCGGGCCGAGCTCCATGCACGCGGTCTTCGACAGACCGCGCAGCGCCCACTTGCTGCTGGTGTACGCGACCGGGTAGTGCCCGGTCAGCGCTGCCGAGGAGCCGACGTTGACGATCGAGGCGCCCGCCTCCATCAGCGGTGCCAGGTGCTGGATCGCCAGCAGCGGGCCGGTCACGTTGACCGCGTGGACACGGGAGAAGTCCTCGGCCGTGACCTCGTCGAGCCGGGCCCGCCAGGTGACGCCCGCGTTGTTGACCAGCCCGTGCACCCGGCCGTGCTCCGCGCGCAGTTCCTCGGCGAGGGCGGCCCAGCCCGCGGCGCTGGTGACGTCGAGCCGCCGGCATCCCGGCGCCGCCACGACGTCGGTGGCGACCACCGTCGCCCCGGCCGCCGCCAGCGCCGCCGCCTCGGCCGCGCCCTGGCCCCGGGCGGCGCCGGTGACCACCACCACCCGGCCCGCCAGTTCGCCGGTGCTCACGGGCGCACCGGCATGCGCCTGCGGGCCGCCGGCAGTTCCACCGGGGCGGCCCCCGCCACCACCGTGTTGGAGACGCTGCCGAGGCCCTCGACGGTGAGCGTGACCGTGTCGCCCGGCACCAGCGGGGGCGGTGTGCGCTCGCCGCGTACGCCCCAGAGCTCGCCCAGGCAGCCGCCGTTGCCGCAGGTCCCGGAGCCCAGCACGTCGCCGGGCCGCACCAGGGTGC
Organism: uncultured Streptomyces sp.; assembly: GCF_947488945.1. Lineage (GTDB taxonomy): Bacteria > Actinomycetota > Actinomycetes > Streptomycetales > Streptomycetaceae > Streptomyces. The sequence continues at coordinate 113,822 of NZ_CANLBS010000018.1, read as the reverse complement.
CGCGCGAGGCGTAGGCGGTCATCTCCTCGAACGTCCAGCTCATGTGGGACAGCAGGTCCTCGCCGACCACCTCGCCGTTGATCTCGGCGCGCATCGACAGCCGCAGGAAGCCGTCCGCGTCGCGGTGGGGCTCCAGTTCGTCGGCGGTGACCAGGTAGGGGCCGAGCGTCGTCGCGGTGTCCTTGCCCTTGGCCGGGCCGAGGCCCACCTGCATCTCGGCGCCCTGGAGGTCGCGCGCCGACCAGTCGTTGAAGACCGTGTACCCGACGATGTGGTCGCGGGCCTGCTCGGGCGTGAGGTCGCGGCCCTCCCGGCCGATCACCGCGGCGACCTCCAGTTCGAAGTCCAGCACGTGGCAGCCGGGCGGGACCGGAACGTCGTCGTGCGCGCCGATCACGGCGTACGGGTTGGTGAAGTAGAAGGTGGGCGCCGCGTACCACTGGGCGGGGATCTCGGTGCTGCCCTCCATGGAGCGGCGCATCCCGCTCATGTGCTCCTCGAACGTGACGAAGTCACGGACGGTCGGCGGCTGCACGGGCGGCAGCAGGCGCACCTCGGAGACGTGCGGTCCGGGGGGTGCGGCGAGCGCGGCGGTCCCGGCGGCGAGCAGGCCGGGCAGGCCGCCGGTCTCGATCAGGGCGAGCAGCGGGGTGCCGTCCGGCAGCGGGTGCAGGGTGCCGTCGTCCTGGACGACGGCGGTGCGGTCCGGGTCGTCGAGGTGGGCGTAGCGGGCGAAACGCATGGGGCTCCGTAAGTCCGTTCACGGGAAGGACCGGGGGCGCGGCGGGCGTCAGGGCGTTGACAGAGGCGCCGCGCCCCCGGGGCGAGGGGCCGGCTCCGGGGGCGAACGGGCGGAGCCGGCGGGCTGGGCCGGCCGGGCAGGTCGGCGCCGTACCGGGCCGGGCCGTGCGCGGTCAGACCGGCGGGGCCACGAAGACGCCCCGGTCGGGGTCGTTGAAGGACTCCTTGGCGACGATCTCGTTCATCGCGTTGGCGGTGCCCCACTGGTCGGTGACCTCGGGCTTGGAGAAGTCGTAGACGTGCGGGTGCCAGGTGTCCTCGTCGAGCTCCTCCAGCTCGGTGGTGTACTCGACGGTGTTGCCGTGCGGGTCGAGGAAGTACGTGAACGTGTTGTCGCCCGCCATGTGCCGGCCGGGCCCCCAGATCTTCTTGAACCCGGCCCGCATGACCCGGCCCGAGCCCCGCATGTACTCGTCCAGCCCGCGCATCTCGAAGGACACGTGGTGGAGCGAGGTGTGCGGACCCTGCGCGATGGCCATCGAGTGGTGCTGGTTGGAGATCCGCATGAAGTGCATGACCTCGCCCATGTGCGGGGAACTCAGCGTGTCGGACAGGGCGAAGCCCAGGTGCCGTTCGTACCAGGCCCGCGTCCGGTTCAGGTCCGGCGAGTTGAGGACGACGTGGGAGAGGCGGACCGGGACGGCCTCCTTCTCCTCGATGCGCCGGTGCTGCCGGGTCTCGACGTCGGCGGACACCTCGACGGTGCGGCCGTCGACGTCGAAGAAGCGGAAGCCGTACCCGCCGCCCGGGGTGTCGATGTGCCCCGGCCGGGACACCAGCTGGACGTCCTGGGCGAGCAGCCGCTCGGCGAGGGTGTCGACGTCGGCGGCGTTCGCCGCGCCGAACGACACCAGGTCCAGGCGCTTCTCCTGCGCGCGGCGCAGCCGGATCACGTAGTTCTCCGGGGAGCCCTCGGCGGCCAGGAAGGAGATCCCGGAGTCCTCGGTGACGGTGGTCAGGCCCCAGACGCCCGCGTAGAAGTCGAGCTGCTTCTCGTAGTCGGGCACGGCGAGGTCGACGTGGCGCAGGTGGGTGAGCAGACGGCCGTTCATGGTTCCTCCTTCAGGACAGGCGCAGCAGGGCAGCCGCGTTGGCGCCGCGTACGGCGTGGAAGTCGGCGGCGTCGAGTCCGGCCGCCCGGAGCGCCGCCAGCGGGTCGTCGGCGCCCATGTCGAACGGGAAGTCCGACCCGAGAAGGACCCGGTCCGCGCCGGCGGACGCGACCAGCGCCCGCAGCACCGCCGGGTCGTGGACCAGCGAGTCGAACCAGATCTGCCGGAGGTAGCTGCTGGGCTCGCGGGCGCAGCCGCGTGCGTCGGGCCGGGCCCGCCAGGCGTGGTCGGAGCGGCCGATGTGGGTGGGCAGGTAGCCGCCGCCGTGCGCGGCGACCAGCTTCAGACCGGGGTGCCGGTCGAGCACCCCGGAGAAGATCAGATGGGAGAGCGCGACGGCGTTCTCGGTGGGCTGGCCCACGGTGTTGGACAGGTACCAGCGGTCCAGCCGCTCGTCGAGGGTGCAGCCGAAGGGGTGCAGGAACAGCAGCGCGCCGGTCTCCTCGGCCCTGGCCCAGAACGGTTCGTACGCCGGGTCGGAGAGTTCGATCCCCCGGCCGTCGGCGCCGGGGCGGGGCGCGTGCGAGGAGATCTCCACGCCGAGCAGCCCGAGGCCGAGCGCATGGTCGAGGGCCTCGACGGCCAGCTTCGGATGCTGCTGCGGTACCAGACCGAGCCCGTGCAGCCGGGCGGGGGCCTCGGCGCAGTGGGCGGCGGTCGCGGTGTTCGCCGTCTCCCAGACGGTGCGGGCCAGTTCCTCGTCCGCCCAGTAGTGGTAGTGCGACGGCGAGGGGGAGACGAGCTGGACGTCCACGCCGACGGCGTCCATCGCCGCGAGACGCACCGCGGCGTCGGTCAGCTTCGGTATCCGGGCGCGCACCATCTCCCCGCTCACCGCGAGCGCCTCCGCGCCGTTGCGGCGGGCGTCCAGCGCCCGGTGGGCGGCGAGTCCGGGGGCCGCGGCCACCGCCGCCTCGACGGCCGGCACCAGCAGGTGCGCGTGGACGTCGATGGTCGGTGCGGCGGCCGGGTCGGCGCCGGTCCCGGGGGTGTGGTCGGGGGTGGTCACGGCAGCTCCTTGAGGATGTTCATCGTGCGGCCCATCAGGCCGGGTACATCGGCGTCGCGGACGCCGTCGAGCTGCCAGCGGCCGATCTGCACCGAGGCGTCCACGACCGTGCGGACCCGCTCGATGCGGCGGCTGCGGTACCGGCGCAGCAACGCGTCGTCCCAGACCTCGTGGGTGCGCAGCAGTTCGACGAGGACCGAGACGTCCTCCAGCGACATCGCCGCGCCCTGCGCGATGGTGGGAGGGCAGGCGTGGGCGGCGTCGCCCACCAGCACCACCCGTCCCCGGTGCCAGTCGCCCTCGACCAGGTGCCGGTCGAACCAGGTGTAGTTGATCTGCGAGGGGTCGGTGAGGCTCTCCCGGATCTGCGTCCAGTGCCCGCCGTACCCGGCCGCCAGCGCCCGCATCTCGTCCGCGTACGTGGCCGGGTCGATGGAGGCGCGGTCGCGGTTGGCCTCCACCAGGTAGGCGTAGACGGTGTCCTCGCCGGTCGGGCAGAACCCGGCGATGAACGCCGGTCCGCCGTAGGCGAGATGGGTGCGCTCGACGCCCGCCGGACGCGGCGCGGGGGCCCGCCAGATCGCCATCCCGGTCGGCTCGGGGCGCTCGGTGACGCCGATCGCCGCGCGGGTCCGGGAGCCGATGCCGTCGGCGGCGACCACCAGGTCGTACCGCCCCGAGGTGCCGTCGGTGAAGACGACGTCCACGCCGGAACCGTCCTGGGTCAGCTTCTCCACCGTGGTGCCGAGCCGGACCCGGGTCCCGGAGGCGCGGACCGCGTCGATCAGGATCCGCTGGAGCGCCGGGCGCTGCATGCCCACGGTGGCCGGGAGGTCGTCGCCGCCGGTGCGCACGTCCTGCTGGGTGAAGACCACGTCGCCGGCCGGCGTCACGATCGAGACGCCGTCCGTGGAGGCGCCCTGCTCGGCCACCCGGTCCCAGACACCGACCTCGCGCAGTACCCGCAGCGCGTTGCCCTGGAGGGTGATCCCGGAACCGTAGGCGTTCCAGTCCTCCTTGACCTCGACGAGGTCGACGTCCATCCCGGCCCGGCGGGCCAGTACGGCGAAGCTGTTGCCGGCGGTGCCACCGCCGACGACCAGGACGGATGGGGTACGGCTCATGAGTTCCTCCGCGTGGAAGTGTGTCGACGGGGCGGGGTGGAGCGCGGCTGTCCAGGACGCGCTCCACCGGATCCGCCCCGGGCTGGTGACGGCGTCCGTCACCGGCGCCCATCCCGTGGCGCCGGTGCGAAGTGCCGTTCTCGGCTGGCTACTTGACGGCGACCGGGTTGACCGGGGAACCCACCGCGCCGGTGATCGGCAGCGGAGCGGCGGTGAGCCAGAAGTCGTAGCGGCCGTCCTCGGCGCAGTCGGCCGCGAGCGCGTCCGGGTCCCACATCTCACCGATCAGCAGCCCCATGTTGGGGATGGCGACCTGGTGCAGGGGCTGGAAGGCGGTCTCGAACTCGTTGGGCCGCACCTCGAAACCCCAGGTGTCGGTGGCGATCGCCGCGATCTCCGTGCGGTGCAGCCAGCCGGCGGCGGTGAACGACAGGCCGGGGGCGGGCCCGCCCGCGTATTCGCCCCAGCCCTGCCGGCGGGCCCGGGAGAGCTGCCCGGTGCGTACCACGAGCAGGTCGCCGCGCCCGACGGTGACCCCGTGCGCCTCGGCCGTCGCCGTCAGGTGCTGCTCGGTGACCGCGAAGCCGTCCGGCAGTTCGCCGTCCGGACCGCCGAAGACCCGGCCGACGTCCAGCAGGACCCCGCGCCCGGCGACGTACGGCGCCATGTGCTGGATGCCGGTGACCAGGTCGCCGTCGGAGGTCACGACCTGCTCGGCCGGGCGGCCGTTCCACGCCTTGCCGTGGTCGAAGATGTGGCCGAGCCCGTCCCACTGCGTCGAGCACTGCAACGGCATGGCGATGACGTCGTCCGCCCCGCCCAGTCCGTGCGGGAAGCCCTGGATGCCGAGGGCGGCGTCGGTGCCGGTGTCCAGCATGGTGTGCACCGGGTTGGTCCGGCGGCGCCAGCCCTTCTGCGGACCGTCCATGTCGAAGGACTGCGCCAGCGAGAACGACACTCCGCGCCGCACCAGGGCCGCACCCTCGCGCCGCTTCTGCGCGTCCAGGAAGTTGAGCGTGCCGAGCACGTCGTCCTCGCCCCAGCGGCCCCAGTTGGAATAAGCCTCGGCGGCGCGGGCGATCTCGGCCTCGGGGTTCTGGCGGTCGATCACCGGGCCTCCTCCGTGACGCAGCGGGTGCGCTGGGCGCCGAGCCCCGTGATCGAGCCGTCCATGACGTCGCCGTCGCGCAGCAGGCGGCCCCAGTGCATGCCGTTGCCGGCCGGGCTGCCGGTCAGCACCAGGTCGCCGGGGAGGAGCCGGGCGGTCTGCGAGATGTAGGAGATGATCCGGGCGACCCCGAAGAGCATGTCCTTCGTCGACTCGTCCTGCATCGTCTCGCCGTTGAGCTTCAGCGTGACCTGCAAGTCGTCGGTGTCCGCCACGAAGGCCGCGGGGACGAGGTAGGGGCCGAGCGGAGTGAAACCGGGCAGGTTCTTCGAACGCAGCCAGTCGGTGCCGATCGCCGCCATGTCCCGGCGGAACACGGTCGCCCGGTCGGTCAGGTCGTTGGCGATGGTGTAGCCCGCGACGTACTCCAGCGCCTCCTCGGTGGAGATCCGGTAGGCCGGCCGGGAGATCACCGCGGCCAGTTCCAGCTCCCAGTCGGGCTTCGCGCAGTCGGCGGGCAGCTCCACGTCGTCGTAGGGGCCGGTGAGGGAGCTGGGCAGGCCGATGAAGACGTACGGCAGGTCCTCCGCCGCCCGGCGGTCCATCAGCGCCGCGACCTCCGCGCGCGCCTCCTCGACGGTCCGCGGGTCGTCGGGCGAGCGGTGCGCGACGTCCAGGTCGATCACGTGCTGCCGGTAGTTGGCGCCGGACTGGAAGATCTGCTGCGGCCGCAGCGGCGCGTGCACCAGGAGCTCGTCCAGGCGCAGCCAGTCGCCGCCCGTCCCGGCCGTCGCGGCCAGTTCGGTGAGGGCCGGAAGGATCGCGTCCCACTCCTCGACCAGGGCGCGTACGTCGTGCGGCGCGGAGTCCAGCGCCGTGCGCAGGTCCCGCACCCTGTCCTCGACCACCAGGCCGGGGAACGGTGCCGAACCCGGGACCTCGAAGGTTCCGAGTGCGAACGGGACGGTCAGGACCGACGGTTGCCGGAGTGTTGCCACGAGATTTCCTTCCGCTGACTGGGACCACTGTGGACCCGCCCCGAAGGATCACGGAAATCGATTATCGGTATACCCTGCATCTGCCCGGTGGATGGCCCCGGTGCCCCCGGAGAGCGGAGCGAGCCGCATGAGCGCGATGAACCTGTCCCGCCTCGACCTCAACCTGGTCGTGGCCCTGCGCGCCCTGCTGGAGGAGCGCAACGTCACCCGGGCCGGGGAGCGGGTGGGGCTCAGCCAGCCCGCGATGAGCGCCGCGCTCGGCAGGCTCCGCCGCCACTTCGGCGACGACCTGATCGCCCGTACCGGCAACACCTACGAGCTGACCCCGCTCGGGGCGGACCTCCGGGACCGCGCGGCCGCCGCCTGCGATCTGCTCGAACGCGTCTTCAGCAGCCAGGCCGTCTTCGATCCGGCCGTCGCCACGCGGGAGTTCACCCTGCTGGGCTCGGACTACGGGGCGACCGTCTTCGGGGCCGCGCTCACCCGGCTGCTGCACGAGGAGGCGCCCGGCATCCGCATCACCTTCCAGCAGAGCGGGCCCGCGATCGTGGAGAACACCGGGGCCGTGCTGAGCGCGGTGGACGGCCTGCTGATGCCGCACGGGATCATCGACGGGTTCCCCGCCGTGGAACTTCTCCGGGACCGCTGGGTCTGCCTCGTCGCCGACGACCACCCCGAGATCGGCGACACCCTCACCCTGGACGACCTCGCCCGGCTCCCGTGGGCGGTCTACCAGCGCCCCTACGACGCCCCGGCCACCCGGCAGCTCAGCATGATCGGCGTGCAGCCCCGGGTGGAGGTCTCGGTGCAGACGTTTCAGTTGCTGCCCCACCTGGTGGAGCGGACCCGCCGGGTCGCGATGATCCAGGAACGGCTGGCCCGCCGGCTGGAGGGGATGGCGGCGGTACGCGTGCTGGAGTGCCCCTTCGAGGCCGTGCCGGTCCAGGAGGCGATGTGGTGGCACCCCGTCCACACCCAGGACGCGGCCCACCAGTGGCTGCGCGAGACGGTGGCGCGCGTCGGCGCGGAGGTGGACGCGGCGGGGCGGTGAGGGTCCGCCGGGGGCGTGACGCGGACGCGCAGGGGAGGCCCGGACGCGCAGGGGCCCGGTCCGGGCCGTGCGGCGCCGCCTCCGGGGAGGGGCGCCCGCGCGTCCGGACCGGGCCCCTGCGCGGTTCCCGTGCGGGCGGGCCGCCGGCGGCCGGCGGCCGGCGGGGATCAGTGGTCGGCGGCCTCCGGGTTGCGCCGTACGCCGACGACGGCGACGACGGCCCCGAGGAGGCAGAGCACCCCGGTCACCAGCGCGGAGGTGTGCACGCCGTTCATGAACGCCTGGCCGCTGCCCTCGATCACCGCGGACTTCAGCTGGGCCGGCATGTCGCCGGAGACCGGCGACACGCCCATCGACACCGCGTCCTTGGCGCTCTCCAGCCCGTGCGCGACGGGGGCCGGAACACCGGCCGAGGTCAGTTCGCCGGTGAGGGTCGAGCCGACCCGGCTGCTGATCAGCGAGATCAGCACGGAGGTGCCGAGCGCGCCGCCGATCTGCAGCGCGGTCGCCTGAAGACCGCCGGCGACCCCGCCGTCGCGCACCGGGGCGTTGCCCACGATGGCGTCGGAGGAGGCGGCCATCACCATGCCGACGCCGAGGCCGAGCGCGATGAAGCACGGCCACAGCGCCGTGTACGAGGAGTCCACGCCCCAGCCGAGCATCGCGAACGACGCCCCGCCCTGGAGGACCATGCCGAGCGGCATCGTCAGCCGGGCGCCGAACTTCTCCGTCAGCTTCGCGCCGAGCGGCGACGCCACGACCGAGGCCAGGCTGAGCGGCAGGGTGCGCACGCCCGCCTCCACGGGGGTGAACCCGCGCACGTTCTGCAGGTACAGCATCACGAAGAAGATCGAGCCCAGCAGCACGAAGAAGTTGATGGCGGTGATGATCGTGCCGATGGTGAGCGCGGGGCTCCGGAACAGGCGCATCGGCAGCAGCGGGTGCTCGATCCGCGTCTCGTACCAGCCGAACGCCACCAGGATCACCAGGCCGGCCGCGAGCGTTCCGAGGGTCGAGCCGGAACTCCAGCCCCACGTCTCACCCTTGACCACGCCGAAGACCAGCACCAGCATGCCGAGCGCCAGCAGCACGACGCCGGGGACGTCGAAGCGGTGGTGGCCCGTGGGGCTCTTGCTCTGCGGCAGCACGATCGCGCTGACCACGAGGGCGATGATGCCGATGGGGGCGTTGATGTAGAAGACGGACTCCCAGTTGACGTGCTCCACGAGCAGTCCGCCGACGATGGGGCCGAGGGCGGTGGACACCGAGGAGACCATCGCCCAGATGCCCACGGCCATGCCGAACTTCTTCGGCGGGAAGACCGCGCGCAGCATGCCGAGGGTGTTCGGCATCAGCAGCGCGCCGAAGAAGCCCTGGACGGCCCGGAAGGCGATGACGCCCTCGACCGACTGCATCAGTCCGATGGCGACCGAGGCGAGGGTGAAGCCCGCCACGCCGACCATGTAGAAGGTGCGCCGGCCGAACCGGTCGCCGAGCTTGCCGCCGAGGATCAACGCGGCGGCGAGCGCGAGGAGATAGGAGTTGGTGACCCACTGGAGGTCGCTCGTCGAAGCCTGGAGGTCGCGGCCGATCTCCGGGTTGGCGATCGAGACGACGCTGCCGTCCAGGCCGACCATGAACAGGCCGAAGGCGACGGCGACGAGCGTCAGCCAGGGGTTGGCGCGACGCCCGCGGGCGGGTTCCGGCGGGGCGCCGGCGGGCGGCGTGGGACGGTCCACGGCGGTGGAGGACATGAAAGTGCCTTGTTCTCTGGGAAGGGATCCGCGACGGGCCCGGGACGGGACCCGCCGAGGGCGGTACGAGGGGTACGGGAGGGGCGCGCGTCCGCCCCGGGGTGTACGGGAGCAGGGACACGCCCGGCACGCGGCCGCGCGGCCCGGTGGCCGCCGGAGGCGGGGAGGGTCAGTGCGCGGCGGGGTGCAGGTGGTGCGTCAGGGTGCGCAGGGCGGAGAGCGCCGAGCCGATGGCGGCGCGTTCGCCGTCGCTCAGGCTGTGCAGCGCCTCGACGACGTAACCGTCCATCAACTGTTCGACCTCGGTGACGCGGGACAGCGCCAGGTCCGTGAGGCACAGGTGGATGACGCGCTTGTCGGCCGCGTCGGGGCGCCGCTCCAGCAGGCCGTCGACCACCATCTGGGAGACCAGGGCGCTCACGTTGTTCGGCTTCATCAGCAGCGCCTCCGCCGCCTTGCGGACCGTGATCGCGTCGTGCTCGCGGACGAGCCGGAGCAGCGCCATCTGGCCGTCGGAGGGCTTGGGCAGCGGGAAGTCCTGCTGGACGCGCCGGTCCAGGGCCCGGTGCAGCGCGGGCACGGCCGTGGTGATCGCGGAGGCGATCCGGCCGAGGTCCTGGGGGGACGCGCTGGTGGAGGTCATATGAGGAGTGTAAGTATGGAGAAATAGGTATGTCAACATAGCTAACCTGGTCGTCACTCGCCAGGGGAGGTGGTGAGAGGCGTGTTGACGCAAGGTGCACGGTGACGTTGCTCACAGGGATACTGGCGGCCATCCGGGCAAGGTGGCAGAAGATCGCCGCACCGCCCCCTTCCGCGGAATCGAGGCCCTCGTGACCACCGCATGCGTCGTGCTGCTCGTCTGGTCCGCCGCCTCCCTCCTCCTCGGCCTCCTCCTCGCGCCCCGCATCCACTCCAGCGACCGCCGGTGCGCCGCGGCCCGGCCCGCCGCCCCGAGCGCCCGACCCGCTGCCCCGAACGGCGGGTTCCGCGCGGGGCGGGGTGCGGCGTAGGGCGGTATGGCCCTTCCCTCACGGCCTTTTCCCCGGGTGCGTGCCGACAGGCTGGGCGCTTTCCGCCCCTTCCGCGCATCCCGCCGTGCCCGTTGTCCCGGTGCGGTGAACCGGCGCGCAACGGTGCGCGTGCGCCTTGCGGATCGTTACCCCACCCCCTGTTGAACCTTGGGTTCCGCATAGCTTAGCCTTACCTAACTTTTACTGCTCCACCACAGAACCATGAGGAACTCCATGTTCGGGACCCTTCGCGCGCGCCGTCGTACGATCGCCGCCTCCGCCGCGGCCGCAGCCCTCACCCTGGTGCTGGGCGCCTGCTCCTCCGACGGCGACGGCGAGGACACCAAGAACGCGGCCGCCGCGAAGAGCAACGGAGCGTTCCCCGTCTCGATCAAGAGCGCGCTCGGCACCGCGACGATCGACGAGAAGCCGAAGCGCGTCGTGACGCTGGGCCAGGGGTCCGCCGAGACCGCGATAGCCCTCGGCACCACTCCGGTCGGCATCGAGAGCTACGAGTGGGGCAGCGACGACTCCGGCTACCTGCCGTGGATCAACGAGGCCGTCAAGAAGAAGGGCGACAAGCTGCCGACCCAGTTCACCGGTGGCGAGGAACTGGACTTCGAGGCCATCACCGAGCTGGAGCCCGACGTCATCCTCGCCCCCTGGTCGGGCGTCACGCAGAAGCAGTACGACGTCCTCAAGGACATCGCGCCCACCGTGGCCTACCCGGACCAGGCCTGGAGCACGGACTGGGACCAGCAGATCGACATCATCGGCACGGCGCTCGGCCAGACCGCCGACGCCGACGGCCTGAAGAAGACGATCGACAAGCAGCTCTCCGACGCCGCCGCGAGCCGCCCGCAGTACAAGAACGTCACGTTCTCGTACATCTACACCTCCGGCCCCGGCACCCTCGGCATCTTCAAGCCCAGTGAGCAGCGGGTGACCATGGTCTCCAAGCTCGGCCTGACCGTCGACCCGGTCGTCAACACCTTCAAGGAGACCGAGGGCACCGACTCCGCGCTCATCGGCCTGGAGAACGCCGAGAAGCTGAAGGACAGCGACCTGCTCTTCACCTTCTACACGGACGCCAAGACCCGCAAGGAGATCGAGGCGCAGAAGCTGTACGCCGCGATGCCGGCGGTCAAGAGCGGGGCGATCGTCGCCAGCAACGACAACCCCTTCGTCACGGCCTCCTCGATCATCAACCCGCTGACCGTCCCGTGGGTCATCGAGCGCTACCTCCCGCTCATCGACAAGGCCGTCGCCGCCGCCGGCAAGTAGCCCCGGCAGCAGCCCTCGGCCCCCGGGAGCCCCGGTCCACCTCATGGCAACCACCACGGTCGCGCCCGCGAGCGGCGCCGGTACCCCGCGTACCGGCGCCGCCCGTACGGCGCTCCTCCTCCTCGTCGCCCTCGCCGCACTGGCGCTCTCGCTCTGCGCCAGCGTGATGTTCGGCAGCCGCAGCACGTCGTTCGGCGACGTGCTGGACGTCCTCACCGGCAGCGCCGACCCCAACGTCACCGCCATCGTCGAGAGCCGCTACCCCCGCACGGCGCTCGGCGTGCTCGCCGGGCTCTCCCTGGCCGTCGCCGGCACCCTGATGCAGGGCGTCTCCCGCAACCCGCTGGCCGAACCGGGCCTCCTCGGCATCAACGCCGGGGCGTCCGCGGGCATCGTGACCGCCACCGCGTGGTTCGGCGCCTCCGGTTCGACGGCGACGATGTGGTGGGCGCTGCCGGGCGCGCTCCTCGCCGGAGTGCTGGTGCACGTCGTCGGATCCGCAGGTTCCGGTAACGGCGTGGTGCGGCTGGTCCTCGCCGGCGCGGTGCTCTCCGCCGTCCTCACGGCGTACATCCAGGCGGTCACCCTCAGCAAGCCGAAGGTCTTCGACAGCTACCGCTACTGGGTGGTCGGGGCCCTCGGCGGACGGGACTTCGACGTCTTCTGGTCGGTCCTGCCGTTCGCGGCGACCGGCCTCCTGCTGGCGCTCGCCCTCGGGCCCGGCCTCAACGCGCTCGCCCTCGGCGACGCCACCGCCGTCTCCCTGGGCTCCCGCCCGGCCAGGACCCGGACCGGCGGCCTGATCGCCGCGACCCTGCTGAGCGCCGCCGCCACCGCGGCCGTCGGCCCGGTCGCGTTCGTCGGACTCGCCGTGCCGCACGTCGTACGGGCCCTGGTCGGCGTCGACTTCCGGGCGCAACTGGTGTTCTCGGCCCTCGCCGGGCCCACCCTGCTGCTCCTGGCCGACGTGGTGGGACGGGTCGTCATGCGGCCCACCGAACTGATGGTCGGCGTCGTGACCGCCTTCATCGGCGCGCCCGCGCTGCTCGTCGCCGTACGCAGGATGAGGGGCACCGCATGAACGCCACCGCCGGCACCCGTCCCGACGACACGTCCGGGCGGCTCGGGAAGTCCGGAAAGTCTGGGAAATCCGGTCCGAAGGGGTATCTCCGGATCGGCCGGAGCATCGCGCTGCCGGTGCGACGGGTCTCCGTCGTGGTCGCGCTGGTGCTGCTCGTCCTGCTGCTCGCCGCCTGCGTCGCCACGCTGACGCTCGGCCGGCTGGGCGTCGGCCTCGCCGACCTGCCGACCGCGCTCACCGGCGGTGCGGAGGGCAAGGACCACTTCGTACTGGAGCGGCTGCGCGGGCCCCGGCTGGTCGTCGCCCTCGGAACCGGCGCGGCGCTCGGGCTCTCCGGCGCGCTCTTCCAGTCCGTCACCCGCAACCCCCTCGGCAGCCCGGACGTCATCGGCCTGGCCGCCGGAGCGGGTGCCGGCGCGGCGATCGTCGCCATGTACTTCCCCGGGGACGTCCCGGTGGCGGTCGGCGCGCTGCTCGGCGCGGTCGTCGCCATGGCGCTGGTCCACGTGTCCACCGGCACCGGGTTCCGCAACCCCGCCCGGCTCGTGGTGGCCGGCATCGGCGTCGCCGCGATCGGCGGAGCCGTCACCCAGTACGTCGTGTACGCCATCGAGCGCGACAAGGCGTCCGCGCTCACCTCGTACGTCAACGGGAGCCTCACCGCGCGTTCGTGGGGTGACGCCGCCACCATCGGCGTGGTGCTGCTGCTGGCCGCGCCGTTCGTGGCGGCCGTCGCCCGGCGGCTCGCCGTCGTGGAGATGGGCGACGAGATCGCCGAAGGGCTCGGCGCGGAACCGAGGAAGACCAAGAGCCTCGCGGTGGTCCTCGCGATCGTGCTGTCGGCCGGCGCCGTGGCGGTCGCCGGGCCCATCGCCTTCGTCTCCCTGACCGCCCCCCAGGTCGCCAAGCGCCTCACCCGGGCGTCCGGTCCGCACCTGCTGCTCGGCGCGTTGTCGGGCGCCCTGCTGCTGGTCGTCGCGGACCTGTGCGCCCAGCAGTTGCCGCTCTTCGACGACCTGCCGGTGGGCATCTACACGATGGCGATCGGCGGGCTGTACCTGGGCCATCTGCTGGTCAGGGAATGGCGTCGGGGCGTCCTGTGAACCGGGAGCGCCGCGGTGACTGGCCCCGTACAGGTTCGTCGTCCATACTTCGCGCCGTGGAGCAGAGCATAGATTCCAACAAGAAGCCCGTGTTCGCCGCAGGAACAGATCCGGCGTTCATCCCCGGCCTCACGGCCCCGACTTCCGTCGGATCGGAGGACGGGGACGAGGCGGCCGGCCCGGCGCCCGAAGACCGGACGCCCGAAGGCGGGGTGCCCGAAGATCGGGTGCCGGGCAGGGACGAGACCAGCGGGACGTCCGGGGACACCGGGGCCGACGCGCCCGAGGACGCGACGGCCGAGGCGGAGACAGCCGCGGAGGCGGACGTGGAGGGCGACGCGTCCGACACGGACGGCGCCGCCGCGGACGAGGACCAGCCGGTCTTCGAGGTCAGCGACCGCCGGGGGTCCATCCGCGTGGGCCCGGAGGGCGTCCGCTTCACGCTGGACGACCAGGAGGCCGAGTTCGACTGGTCCGAGATCGGCGCGGTCGAGTCCAAGTCCGCCCGGTTCGGCCGCCGGTTCACCATCACCGTGCACCTGTCGACGCGCCGGTGGTTCAACGCCGAGGTCGAGGCGGAGAGCCGGGACCGGCTGAAGTCCTGGCCCGACGAGCTGGACGCGGTGCTGGACTCGTACTTCGAAGAGTCCTGAGCCGGTCCTGAGCCGGTCCTGAACCGGTAGGTGTCCTGGCGGCGGCCCGCGGCCCCGGGTGCGCGCCGAGGGCCGCTCGTCCACGCCCGCGCGTACCCGTACCCCTGAGCGCCACGGGTACGGGTACGGGACACGCTTCGTGCCGGCCGTCAGCCCTCGTCCAGGACCACCGAGCGGGTGAGGTGGCGGGGCCGGTCCGGGTCGATGCCGGCGGCCACGGCGCGGGCCACCGCGAGCCGCTGCACGCGCACCAGGTCGGCCAGCGGGTCGAGGCCGCTCTCCACCCACAGCGCGCCCGTCGCGCGCACCTGGTCGGCCAGCCCTTCGGGCGCCGCGCCGAACATCCAGGTCGCCGTGCCCGTGGTGGCGATGCTGATCGGGCCGTGACGGTACTCCATCGCCGGGTACGACTCGGTCCAGGAGAGCGACGCCTCCTTCATCTTCAGCGCCGCCTCGTTGGCGAGGCCCACCGTCCAGCCGCGTCCGACGAAGGTGAACTGCGTCGCTTCCAGGAGCCCTTCGGGCAGCGGCTCGGCGAGAGCCGTTCCGGCGTCCCGGACCGCCTCCTCGGTGTGCAGCCCCAGGTGCGCGCGGAGCAGCGTGAAGACCGTGGTGGCGAACCGGGTCTGGACGACGGAGCGTTCGTCCGCGAAGTCCAGGACCACCAGGTCGTCGGCCGCCGCCCTGACCGGCGTGTTCGGGTCCGCCGTGAGAGCGACGGTGCGGGTGGTGCCCTTGAGGCGGGTGAGCAGGTCGAGCACCTCGGTGGTGGTGCCGGACCGGGTCAGCGCGACGACCCGGTCGTAGCCGCGGCCGAAGGGGAACTCCGAGGCCGCGAAGGCGTCGGTCTCGCCCTGGCCGGAACCCTCGCGGAGCGAGGCGTACGCCTGGGCCATGTAGAAGGAGGTGCCGCACCCGACGACCGCCACCCGCTCACCCGCTGCGGGCAGGGTCTCCTCGTGGTCGCCGGCGAGGGCGGCGGCGCGGCGCCAGCACGAGGGCTGACTGGCTGTCTCGGTTTCGACGAACGACACGTCTGCACTCCGCATGATCGGTAAAGCTGCCTGACAGGCAGTTACATGTTCGAAACTGCACGCTAGCCGTGTGCAACGAGCAAAATCAAGCATGCGTCGGAAGGCGCCCGGTCACCGGGCCGAGAGGGCCAGCGGGTTCGCGACTGTGCGACGCTTGCGGCTGTCCGGCCCCCGACGGCCCCGTCCCCCTCGGGGCTCAGCGGCGGCGCGCCGGACGGGAGGAGATACGCACCCGTGTCCAGGGACGCCCGCTGGGACGCACTGCTCGAACTCGTCGGCAAGCACGGCCGGGTGGAGGTCGAGGACGCCGCTACCGCACTCGACGTCTCGGCCGCGACGATCCGCCGCGACCTCGACCAACTGGCCGAGCAGCAGCTGCTCACCAGGACCAGGGGCGGCGCGGTGGCCCACGGCGTCGCCTACGAGCTCGCCCTCCGCTACAAGACGGGCCGGCGCGCCCCCGAGAAGCGGGCCATCGGCCGCGCCGCCGCCGAACTGATCGCGCCGGGCGACGTGGTGGGCCTGACCGGCGGGACCACGGTCACCGAGGTGGCCCGCGCGCTCGCCGTCCGCGCGGACATCGTCGGGGAGGCCGGGGCGGCGGGCGGACGGCCCGCCCTGACGGTGGTGACCAACGCCCTGAACATCGCCGGTGAGCTGACGATCCGTCCGCAGATCAAGATGGTGGTCACCGGGGGCGTCGCCCGGCCTCAGTCCTACGAGCTGACCGGCCCGCTGGCCGACGCGGTGCTGCGTGACATCGCCCTGGACACCGCGGTGCTGGGCGTCAACGCCCTCGACGTCGTCACCGGGGCGTACGTCCACCACGAGGGGGAGGCGGGCACCAACCGGCTGCTGGCCGAACGCGCCCGGCGAGTGGTGGTGGCCGCCGACTCCACCAAGATCGGCGCCCGCGCCTTCGCCCGCGTCTGCGCCCTCGACCGCGTCGACGTCCTGGTCACCGACGCGGGCATCGGGGACCGGGCCGCGGAGCTGCTGGCGGAGCGCGGCGTGGAGGTCGTGGTGGTGTGAGGACGGGCCGGGGGCACCGCGCTGGAGGTCGCACAGCCCCTGACGCGCGTCCGCGGGCCGGGGCGCGCCGCCGGGCGCGCCGGAGGCCGCGCGCCGCACGTCGCGTGCCTGCACGCGCCACGGCCAACGCCCACACACGCACAGCGGAGCCCGCACGCGGCACGTCGGTCGGCACCGACTACCGGCACCTCTACGGCACCGGGCCGCCGGACCTCCTCGCGCTGATGGCCGACGTCGCGGTGCTCGCCGACGAGATCGAGGGCCCGTGCCGGGCCCCGGCCGCGGCGCCCGAAGTGCCCGGAATCTCGTACCGTGGGCCTGCCGATCCCGTTCCCGGCCGTGTCGCTGGTACGCCGAACGGGTGAGGGGCGAGAGGATTGCCCGATGAACAGCAGGCAGGACAGGCGCGACAGGCGCACGGACGGCCGGAGCACGGACGGGGTGGCTCGGTGAGCAGGTACGACAGGTATGACAGGTATGACGCCACCGACGCGCAGTGGGAGGGGCTCGCGCAGGTGGTGCCCCTGAGGGGCCGCAACGAGTGGCCCTCGCGCGTCGACCACGAGACCGTCCCCACCGAGGTCCCCGAGGAGCAGCGGCGGCTCGTCGTCCTGCGGGTCCAGGTGTTCGCGGACGCCCGCGAGGTGGCCGAGTACCTGGTGGCGCAGGTGCCGGTGCTGCTGGACCTCACGGCCGCCGAGTCCGACGTGGCCAAGCGCATTCTGGACTTCAGCAGCGGTGTCGTGTTCGGGCTGGGCAGCGCCATGCACCGGGTGGACCGCAACGTCTTCCTGCTGGCCCCGCTCGGCATGGAGGTGGAAGGCGTCACCCCCGCCGGAGTGACCCACGAGTGAACCGGCGGTGAGCCCCGCGGCGCACCCGGACCGCGCCGGAGACGGACGGCGGGGGGACGGGGCCGGCCGCGCTGATTTCCGTACCGTGCCGTACCCCGATCGTAGGAAGCTGGGACGGGCAAAACGGTTCGCCGGACCGGGGCGTGCGTACGGTCCGCCCATGACCACCAGAACCCACCGCCCGACCGCCGGCCCGCCCCGCGCCGCCCCGCAGCTCAGGCCCGTCGTCACGGAGCTGCGCCTGGCGGCGTTCGGTCCCCACCGGCGCACGGTGATCCCCCTCGCGCCGCTGACGGTGCTCACGGGCCCCAGCGGCAGCGGCAAGTCCGTGGCCCTCAAGGCGTACGAGGCGCTGGCCCGGCTGGGTGCGGGACTGCCGCTGGACGAGGTGTTCCCCGACCCCTCGGGGAACATCCCGGAACGGGGGGCGCCCGACGCGGAGGGGCGGCGAGGATTCCGGATCGGCTGCACCGTCGACGGGCCCGCCGGACCCGTCTGCCTGGACCTGGCCGTCCAGGCCGAGCCCACCCTGCGGATCGTCGGCGAACGGCTGACCGGCGGGGGCGAGACGCTGCTCTCCACCGCCCTGCGCGACCCCCGCAGGCCCACCGTCCAGGCCGCCTGGCACACGGCGGGCCACGTTCCGGTGACCCGCGCCCCGTTCCCCGACGACCGGCTCGGCACGGCCCTGCTGCCGCTGCGTGTCGCGGGCACCACGACGGGGCAGTTACAGGTGCTGGCCGCCGCCGAACAGGTCGTGGTGGGACTCCACTCCGCCTTCGTCTGCGACCCGCAGCCGGCCTGGATGCGCGGTCCGGCACTGCTCGGCGACGACCTGCTGCGGGGCGGCTGCGACAACATCGCCGCGGTGCTCGGCCGCACGAGGGCCCGCCACGCGGTGCGGCACGCCCGACTGGTGTCGGTGGCCTCCGCGGGCTTCGCGGAACCGGTGACGGCGCTGTCGCCCGAGGACGCCGGGGACGGGACGGTGCACGCCTCGGTGGGCCGGAACGACGGACGCAGCGGCCGGCTGGGGCTGCTCGGCGACGGCGAACTGCGCTACCTCGCCCTCGCACTCGCCCTGCTGCACGGTCCTGCGGTGCTGGAGGTGGACACCCCGGCCGAGGTGCCGGAGGCGGTCCGGGTGCTGACGGTGCTCGCGGACGGACTGGACCGGGGTCTCGACGGGCGCCAGGCGGACGAGTTGCTGCGGCTCGCGTCCACGGTCTGCGGGGACGGCCACACCCGGCTGCTGGCCGCGGTCGGCGCGGAGGCCGGGGAGGCGGCCCGCACGGTGCCCGGGGCGGCGGTGGTAGACCTGTGACCGTGGACGACATCGATCTGACCGAACTCGGCCGTCGGCTGACCGCGTTCGCGGCGGCGCGCGACTGGGAGCAATACCACACCCCGAAGAACCTGGTGGCGGCGCTCAGCGTCGAGGCGTCCGAACTGCTGGAGATCTTCCAGTGGCTGACGCCGGAACAGTCGGCACGGGTGATGGACGACCCGGGCTCGGCGCACCGCGTCGAGGACGAGATCGCCGATGTGCTCGCCTATCTCCTCCAGCTCTGCACGGTGCTGGGCGTGGACCCCGCGGCGGCGCTGGCCGCCAAGATCGAGCGGAACGAGTCGCGCTTCCCCGTGCCGGGGGCCGGGGGCGGGGGGCGTACGGACGGCGCGGGCGGTACGGATACGGGTGTGGGCGGGGACAGCCGGCCGGGCGGGGGTACGGGTGCGGGCGGCGGCCGGGCAGGCGGTGGGGTGGTCGCGGGCGGGGGCGCGGCGGGCGAGAGCGCGACTCCGGGGGAGTAGCCGGGCGGCGTGCGCCGGAGCCGCCCGGCCGCCGGTCCGGGGCGGCGGACCGGGGTCCCGTGTCCGGCCCGACCTTGGAGTCCGCTCTCCCACCCCTGGGCATCACTCTTCGGAGTGATCGAGTTATCCACATGAGATCTGGTATCCACAGATTTCCGAATTCCTCTGGTCTTTCGGTGCTGTCGACCTCACGCTGGGTAATGAACGAGGTGAGCGCGTTTCGTACGGACGGGGGAAGACCATGGAAGCGGAACGACTTGTCGACATGTGCCGTCGGGCACTCGCCGGGAGCCGGAGTGCGCCCGACGTCATGGCCGAGGTCTGGCAGGCCCAGACGCTGGCGGCCGCCGTGGGCGCCCGGCTGGCCGCCGCCGGACCCGCCGAGTTGCGCGCCGAGGCACGTGGGCTCAGTGAGACCGGCGGGGCCGCCGGGGCGGGGCCGGACCATCCGACCGTGCCCGCCGGAGGGGCCAGGGCCGCCCGGCTCACGGAGGTCGCCGACGTGCGGTCGACGCTGACGGGGCTCGGCCTGCTCCTCGGCGACGTGGGCATCGCCCTGGTCGCGGTGGCCTGCGAGACGGGGGACGACTCCCTGTACTGGCAGTGCATAGAGGCGATAGACGCGGCCGACGAATCGGTGGACCACCTCCACACGATGCTGAGGCGCCTCACCGACCAGGAACGGGACCGGGCGAGGGAGCGGGACGGCCCGTACGGCGCACTGCGGGGGTAAGGCATGGGTGCGCCGGGGTGGGGCCGAGCGTCGCGCGGTCGTCCGGGCGGGGAAGCGCCGCGGTGGGGCACCGCCGTCCGGCGGTCCGGGGGGACGGGTGGTTCGGGGGGCAGGTGGCCCGGTGGCTCGGGGCTCCGGTGGCCCGGGGGAAGGCTCCGGTGGGGCGCCGCGGGAGCGCGTGTCCGGGCCGTGCGGCGTCCGGGGTGCCGGAGGGGGCAGGATGGATGCATGGATCTTCGAATCTTCACCGAGCCCCAGCAAGGGGCGAGCTACGACACCCTGCTCACGGTCGCCAAGGCCACCGAGGACCTCGGCTTCGACGCCTTCTACCGCTCGGACCACTACCTGAAAATGGGCGCCGGCGACGGGCTGCCCGGCCCCACCGACGCCTGGATCACCCTCGCCGGCCTGGCGCGCGAGACCCGGCGCATCCGCCTCGGCACGCTGATGACGGCGGGCACCTTCCGTCTCCCCGGCGTGCTGGCCATCCAGGTCGCCCAGGTGGACCAGATGTCCGGAGGCCGGGTCGAACTCGGTCTCGGGGCAGGTTGGTTCGAGGAGGAGCACACCGCCTACGGCATCCCGTTCCCGAAGGAGAAGTTCGGCCGGCTGGAGGAGCAGCTCGCCATCGTCACCGGCCTCTGGTCCACCGAGCCCGGCAAGACCTTCGACTACGACGGCACCTACTACCAGTTGAAGGACTCGCCGGCCCTGCCCAAGCCCGCGCAGCGCAAGATCCCGATCCTGGTCGGCGGCCACGGCGCGACCCGTACGCCCCGGCTGGCCGCCCGGTACGCCGACGAGTTCAACATCCCGTTCGCCTCGCTGGCGGACAGTGAGAAGCAGTTCGGCCGGGTCCGGGAGGCGGCGAAGGCGGCCGGACGGGCGCCGGACGACCTCGTCTACTCCAACGCGCTGGTCGTCTGCGTCGGCAAGGACGACGCGGAGGTCGCCCGCCGGGCGGCGGCGATCGGGCGCGAGCCGGAAGAGCTCAAGGCCAACGGCCTCGCCGGTTCGCCGGCCGAGGTGGTGGACAAGATCGGCCAGTACGCGGCCATCGGCTCCTCCCGGATCTACCTCCAGATCCTCGACCTCGACGACCTGGACCACCTGGAGCTGATCTCCTCGCAGGTCCAGACGCAGCTCGGCCGAGAGTGAGGCCGTGACCCTGCCGACGCGCCCGCCGGAAGGAGCCTGAGGACCATGCCCACCACGACGCCGGGCGGCCAGGCCGGCCCCGGCCGCGGGGCCGGCGCGTCCGGACGGGACGGGCCTGACGCCGGGGCGTCGCCCTCCCGTTCCCTCGGAGCGGCGCTGGAGGCCGGGCCCGTGGTCCTCGACGGAGGACTCTCCAACCAACTGGAGGCCCAGGGCTGCGACCTGTCGGACGCGCTCTGGTCGGCGCGACTGCTGCTCGACGCCCCCGAGCAGATCGAGGCAGCCCACGCCGCCTATGTGCGGGCCGGCGCGCAGGTGCTCATCACCGCCGGATACCAGGCGACCGCCGAGGGGTTCGCCCGGCGCGGCATCGGCCCGGCCGCCACCGGCGAACTCCTGGTGCGGAGCGTGGAGCTGGCGCGCCGGGCCGCCGCCGGGGCCCCGGACCGGCAGACCTGGGTGGCCGCGTCCGTCGGCCCGTACGGGGCGATGCTGGCCAACGGCAGCGAGTACCGGGGGCGCTACGGCCTCACGGTGGCGGAACTGGCCCGCTTCCACCGCCCCCGGATGGCCGCCTACGCGCGGGCGGAGCCCGACGTCCTCGCGCTGGAGACGGTGCCGGACACGGACGAGGCGCGGGCGTTGCTGGAGGTGGCGGGGGAGTTCGGCCTACCGGTGTGGCTGTCGTACAGCGTCGCGGGCGGCCGGACGAGGGCGGGGCAGTCGCTGGCGGAGGCGTTCGCCCTCGCGGCGGGGAACGACCAGGTGGTGGCTGTCGGCGTCAACTGCTGCGACCCGGACGAGATGGAGGCGGCGGTGCGGACCGCGGCGGAGACGACCGGGAAGCCGGTCGTCGCCTACCCCAACAGCGGTGAGCGGTGGGACGCGGCGGCGCGCGGCTGGGCGGGGGAGCCGACTTTCGCGGCCGGGCGCGCGGTGGCCTGGACGCGGGCCGGCGCCCGGCTGGTGGGCGGATGCTGCCGGGTCGGCCCCGCGGAGATCGCCGCGCTCGTCGAAGCCCTCGCGGAGCGACACCCGCCGTCGGGGCCGGCACCGGGGCGGTGAGGGCGCCCGGGAGGCGGGTGGTGCCAGGGGCGGCCTGGGACGGGCCTTGGGGAAGGTGCGCACGCGGCGGGGCGCTGCGTGCGGAGGAGGCAGACGGCGGGGGTGGATTGCGGGGAGGCGAGGCAGGCGGCGGGGGGCCGTGTCGCCGCTGCCGGACGAGTGTGGCCCAGGGCGGGCACGGGGCCGGTCGGGCCCCGGCGAGAAGGGGCGAGCGGGCCGGGAAAATGCCTGGTGGGGACGGGACGCGCGCACCATACTCGGACGGGTGTTCCTGACGATCAGCACCACCGGCGCCCCGGACCGACCCGCGACCGATCTCGGATTCCTGCTGCACAAGCATCCCGACAAGGCGCAGTCGTTCTCCACCTCGCACGGGACCGCGCACGTCTTCTACCCCGAGGCGTCCGCCGACCGCTGCACCGCCGCCCTGCTCCTGGAAGTGGATCCGGTGGCGTTGGTGCGGCGCGGCAAGGGCAAGGGGCGCGGCGGCGCGCCCGACGCGGCCCTCGCGCAGTACGTCAACGACCGGCCGTACGCGGCCTCGTCGTTGATGTCGGTCGCCATGACGACGGTCTTCAAGTCCGCCCTCAAGGGGGTGTGCCGCGCGCTGCCGGACCGGGTGGAGGAGCGGCTCCCGCTGCGGATCGAGGTGCCGGCGCTGCCCGCCAAGGGCGGGGCCGAGCTGGTGCGGAAGCTGTTCGCGCCGCTGGGCTGGTCGACGGTCGAGGCGCTGCCCGTGCCGCTGGACGAGAGCTTCCCGGAGTGGGGCGACTCGCGTTACGTACGGCTGGTGCTGGAGGGCGAGTTGCGGCTCGCGGACGCGCTGCGGCAGCTCTACGTGCTGCTGCCGGTGCTCGACGACGCGAAGCACTACTGGGTCGCGCCCGACGAGGTGGACAAACTGCTGCGGGCCGGAGAGGGCTGGCTTGCCGTCCATCCCGAGCACAAGCTGATCACCAGCCGGTACCTCTCGCGCCGGTGGGGGCTGACCCGCCAGGCCGAGCAGGCGCTGGAACTGGTCCGGCTCGCCGAGTCCGACGACCTGGAGGTGGAGAGCGTCGACAACGCGGTCGACGAGACCGCCGACACCGAGGAGCGGCCGGTGCCGCTCGCGGTGGCGCGGCGCACCGCGATCCTGGACGCCCTGCACGCCGCGGGCGCGGCCCGGGTGCTCGACCTCGGCTGCGGCCAGGGCCAGTTGGTGCAGGCCCTGATGAAGGACGTGCGGTTCACCGCGATCACCGGGGTCGACGTGTCGATGCGGGCGCTCACCCTCGCCGCGCGCCGGCTCAAGCTGGACCGGCTCGGGGAGCGGCAGGCCGCCCGGGTCACGTTGCGGCAGGGCTCGCTCACGTACACCGACAAGGGGCTGCGGGGGTACGACGCCGCAGTGCTCAGCGAGGTGATCGAGCACCTGGACCTGCCGAGGCTGCCGGCCCTGGAGTACGCGGTGTTCGGTTCCGCGAGGCCCCGGACGGTCCTGGTGACCACGCCGAACGTCGAGTACAACGTCCGCTGGGAGACCCTGCCCGCGGGGCACGTCCGGCACGGCGACCACCGCTTCGAGTGGACCCGGGAGGAGTTCCGCACCTGGGCCGACGAGGTGGCCGGTCGGTACGGCTACACGGTCACCCTGACACCGGTCGGCCCCGAGGACCCGGAGGTCGGACCGCCCACCCAGATGGCCGTCTTCACCCGCACCGACCAGGACCGCCCCGACCGGGACCGCCCCGACCAGGACCGCACCGACCAGGACCGCCCCGACCGGGACCGCACCGACCGGGACCGGAACCGTGACGCCCGCGAGGCCGGTGCCGCCCGCGACGTCCCGGACCCCCACCAGACGCACGAGGCGCACCAGGCGCACCGGACGCACGAGAAGAAGAAGGAGGCGAAGGCCGCATGACCACCACTGACACCGCCACCACCGCCCACCCTCGCACGCTGCCCGTCACCGACCTCTCCCTCGTGGTGCTGATCGGCGCCAGCGGGTCCGGGAAGTCGACGTTCGCGCGCAGGCACTTCAAGCCCACCGAGATCGTCTCCTCGGACTTCTGCCGGGGCCTGGTCGCCGACGACGAGAACGACCAGAGCGCCAGCGGCGACGCCTTCGACGTGCTGCACTACATCGCCGGCAAGCGGCTCGCGGCCGGCCGCCTGACCGTGGTGGACGCCACCAGCGTGCAGTCCGAGAGCCGCAAGCAGCTGGTGCGGCTGGCCAGGGAGCACGACGTGCTGCCCATCGCCATCGTGCTCGACCTGCCCGAGGAGGTGTGCCTCGCGCGCAACGCCACCCGGCCCGACCGGGCGTCGATGCCCCGCCACGTGGTCCAGCGCCACCGGCGCGAGCTGCGGCGTTCGCTGCGCGGCCTGGAGCGCGAGGGGTTCCGCAAGGTGCACGTGCTCCGCTCCGAGGAGGAGGCCGAGCAGGCCGAAGTGGTGCGCGAGCGCCGGTACAACGACCTGCGCCACCTCACCGGGCCGTTCGACATCGTGGGCGACGTCCACGGCTGCAGCGGTGAGCTGGAGACGCTGCTCGCCAAGCTCGGCTACGTGGACGGCTCCCACCCCGGGGGCCGCACCGCGGTGTTCGTCGGCGACCTGGTGGACCGGGGGCCGGACAGCCCCGGCGTGCTGCGCCGCGTGATGTCGATGGTGGCCTCCGGCGACGCGCTCTGCGTGCCGGGCAACCACGAGAACAAGCTGGGCCGTTACCTCAAGGGCCGCAACGTCCAGCACACCCACGGACTGGCCGAGACCGTCGAGCAGCTGGAACGGGAGGGCGCGAAGGACCCCGACTTCCGCGCGCGGGTGGCCGAGTTCATCGACGGGCTGGTCAGCCACTACGTCCTCGACGACGGCAAGCTGGTCGTCTGCCACGCCGGGCTGCCCGAGAAGTACCACGGCCGCACGTCCGGCCGGGTCCGTTCGCACGCGCTGTACGGGGACACCACCGGCGAGACCGACGAGTTCGGTCTGCCGGTCCGCTATCCGTGGGCGGAGGATTACCGCGGCCGGGCCACCGTCGTCTACGGCCACACGCCCGTGCCCACCACCTCGTGGATCAACAACACCATCTGCCTGGACACCGGCGCGGTGTTCGGCGGGAAGATGACCGCGCTGCGCTGGCCGGAGCGCGAGTTGGTGGACGTGCCCGCCGAGCGCGTCTGGTACGAGCCGGCCAAGCCGTTGGAGTCCGCGGCCCCCGGCGGCCGGGAGGGCAGGCCGCTCGACCTCGCGGACGTGGCCGGCCGCCGGATCGTGGAGACCCGGCACCTGGGCCGCGTCGCGGTCCGGGAGGAGAACGCGGCGGCGGCGCTCGAAGTGATGAGCCGGTTCGCGGTCGACCCCCGGCTGCTGGCGTACCTGCCGCCGACCATGGCCCCTACCGCCACCTCGCACGAGGAGGGGTTCCTGGAGCACCCGGCGGAGGCCTTCGCGCAGTACCGGGCCGACGGTGTGACGCACGTCGTGTGCGAGGAGAAGCACATGGGCTCGCGCGCCGTGGCCCTGGTCTGCCGCGACGCGGAGGCCGCGCGCGAGCGCTTCGGCGTCGGCGTCGGCGGCGCCGGGGCCGAAGCCGGGGCCGCGGCCGGGAACGGTGCGGGAGGGTCGAACCGCGGGCCGGCTCCGACCGGGGCCCTGCACACCCGTACCGGCCGGCCGTTCTTCGACGACCCGGCGTTCACCGAGGTGGTCCTCGGCAGGCTCCGTACGGCCGTCACGGCGGCCGGGCTCTGGGAGGAGTGGGACACCGACTGGGTGCTGCTCGACGCCGAGTTGCTGCCGTGGTCGCTGAAGGCGTCCGGCCTGCTGCGTGCCCAGTACGCCGCGGTCGGCGCCGCGTCGGGGGCGGTGTTCCCGCCCGCCCTCGCGGCCCTGGACGCCGCCGCGGCGCGCGGCGCCGACGTGGCCGCGCTCGCCGGACGGCAGCGGGGCCGGGCCGAGGACGCGGCGGCGTTCACCGAGGCGTACCGGCGTTACTGCTGGAGCACCGAGGGGCTGGACGGGGTGCGGTTCGCGCCGTTCCAGGTGCTCGCCGTGCGGGGCCGTTCCCTCGCGTCCGTCCCGCACGACCGGCAGCTCGCCTGGCTCGACCGGCTGGTCGAGCACGACCCGACCGGGCTGGTGCAGGAGACCCGCCGGCTCGTCGTCGACACCGGCGACGAGGCTTCCGTCGGGGCCGGCACCGAGTGGTGGCTGGAGATGACCCGGCGCGGCGGCGAGGGCATGGTCGTCAAGCCGGTGGACGCCCTGGTCCGCGACGGCGCGTCCCGGCTGGTGCAGCCCGGCATCAAGGTGCGCGGCCGGGAGTACCTGCGGATCGTCTACGGCCCCGAGTACACCCGCCCGGACAACCTGGAGCGGCTGCGGTCCCGGTTCCTCGGCCACAAGCGCTCGCTGGCGCTGCGGGAGTACGCGCTCGGTCTGGAGGCGCTGGACCGGCTGGCCGACGGGGAGCCGCTGTGGCGGGTCCACGAGGCGGTCTTCGCGGTGCTCGCCCTGGAGTCGGAGCCGGTCGACCCCCGGCTGTGACCCGCCCCCACCAACCGCCCGTCCGCACGTCTTCGAGATCGGCGGGCGGTTCGTGGGGTGAACCGCCCGCCGTCCGGTGAGGATGAGGGGATGGGATTCCATGTCGACTCCGAGGCCGGGCGGCTGCGCCGCGTGATCCTGCACCGCCCCGATCTGGAACTGAAGCGGCTGACGCCGAGCAACAAGGACGCGCTCCTCTTCGACGACGTCCTGTGGGTGCGGCGGGCACGGCAGGAGCACGACGGGTTCGCGGACGTGCTGCGGGACCGGGGCATCGAGGTGCACCTCTTCGGCGATCTGCTGCGGGAGTCCCTCGACGTCCCGGTGGCGCGGAGGCTGGTGCTGGACCGGGTCTTCGACGAGAAGGAGTACGGCCCGCTCGCCACCGAGCACCTGCGGTCCGCCTTCGAGGCGCTGGACTCGGCCGCGCTGGCCGAGGCGCTGATCGGCGGGATGACCAAGCGGGAGTTCCTGGCCGCGCACGCCGAGCCCCTCTCGGTCCGCTTCCACGTCATGGACCTGGACGACTTCCTCCTCGATCCGCTGCCCAACCACCTGTTCACCCGCGACACCTCGGCGTGGATCTACGACGGGGTGTCGATCAACGCGATGCGCTGGCCGGCCCGGCAGCGCGAGACGGTCCACTTCGAGGCGATCTACCGTCACCACCCGCTGTTCACCGGGCCCGAGGCGGGCGTCTTCCACCAGTGGTCGCAGGGACAGGCCGACTACCCCTCCACGATCGAGGGCGGCGACGTGCTGGTGATCGGGAACGGCGCGGTGCTGGTCGGGATGAGTGAGCGGACCACCCCGCAGGCGGTGGAGATGCTCGCGCGGGGCCTGTTCGACGCGGGTTCCGCGCACACCATCGTGGCGCTGGACATGCCGAAGCGGCGGGCGTTCATGCACCTCGACACGGTGATGACGATGGTCGACGGGGACACTTTCACCCAGTACGCCGGGCTCGGCATGCTCCGCTCGTACACCATCCAGCCGGGCGGGGGACCGAGGGAGCTGAAGGTGACCGACCATCCGCCGGAGCACATGCACCGGGCGATCGCGTCGGCGCTCGGCCTGGACGCGGTCCGGGTCCTGACCGCCACCCAGGACGTGCACGCGGCCGAGCGGGAGCAGTGGGACGACGGTTGCAACGTGCTGGCGGTCGAACCGGGCGTGGTCGTGGCGTACGAGCGCAACGTGACCACCAACACGCATCTGCGCAGGCAGGGCATCGAGGTGATCGAGATCCCGGGCAGCGAGCTCGGCCGGGGACGCGGCGGCCCCCGCTGCATGAGCTGCCCGGTGGTCCGGGACGCGGTCTGAGGGACGGCGCGGAGGCAGTGGGGGAGGGGCGGTGCGGAGGCGACGGGGGGAGGAGCGGCGCGGCGGGCCGTGCGCGGAGCCGGCCCGTCCCGGACGGTCCGGACCGGGGCCGGGGGAGCGGGCCGGGACGGCACCGGACCGTATAGGGATGCATTGCGTCGTATAGACTTCCAGGGTTACGGTACGTCGACGTTCTCGTCCGATCCAGGAGCAGCCCACCATGGCCATAGACCTCACAGGCCGCCACTTCCTCAAGGAGCTGGACTTCACCGCGGAGGAGTTCCTCGGGCTGGTCCGGCTGGCCGCCGAGCTCAAGGCGGCGAAGAAGGCGGGGACCGAGGTCCGCCGGCTGCGCGGCAAGAACATCGCCCTGATCTTCGAGAAGACCTCCACCCGCACCCGCTGCGCCTTCGAGGTGGCCGCCGCGGACCAGGGCGCCTCCACGACGTACCTGGACCCGTCCGGCTCCCAGATGGGGCACAAGGAGTCCGTCAAGGACACCGCCCGGGTGCTGGGCCGGATGTTCGACGCCATCGAGTTCCGCGGCGACAGCCAGGCCGCGGTGGAGGAGCTGGCGCAGCACGCGGGCGTCCCCGTCCTCAACGGGCTCACCGACGACTGGCACCCCACCCAGATGCTCGCCGACGTGCTGACCATGGTCGAACAGGCGGGGCGCGAGATCGCCGACGGCGCGATCTCCGGCCCCCGGCTCTCCTTCGCCTACCTCGGCGACGCCCGCTTCAACATGGGCAACTCCTACCTGATCACCGGCGCCCTGCTCGGCATGGACGTGCGGATCGTGGCCCCGGAGGCGTACTGGCCGCACGAGGACGTCGTCGCCCGGGCCCGTGAACTGGCCGCGGTCTCCGGCGGCCGGGTCACCCTCACCGAGGACATCACGCAGGGTGTGGCCGGCTGCGGCTTCGTCGCCACCGACGTCTGGGTCTCCATGGGCGAGCCCAAGGAGGTGTGGGCCGAGCGGATCGCCGCCCTCGCGCCGTACTCCGTCACGATGGACGTGCTGCGGGCCACCGGCGACCCCGGCGTGAAGTTCCTGCACTGCCTGCCGGCTTTCCACGACCTCGGTACGAAGGTGGGCCGCGACCTGCACGCCGAGTTCGGGCTGACCGAGCTGGAGGTGACCGACGAGGTCTTCGAGTCCGCCCACTCCGTCGTCTTCGACGAGGCCGAGAACCGGCTGCACACCATCAAGGCCGTCCTGGTGGCCGCCCTCGCGGACGACTGAGGGCGCATGGTCATGCACCCGATTGGGTGAAAATGCGGGGCAGTGGCTAACATGTCCCGTCTCGGTGGGGTTCGGGCTCGCACGCTCGGGCCCCCTTCCCATGTGCGGCCCGGCCCCCACGCCAACCGCCGCGCATGCTCCCCCCACTGCACCACCAGAGAAGAGACAGCCCCCCATGAGCGCGTCGCGCACGTCCGGGAAGGGCCCGGCGCGGCCGGGCCTCCGCCGCAAGAGCCCCCAGCAACTGGTCGCCGAGTCCGGGGCGGACCTGGAGGGACACGGCCTGAAGCGCACGATGGGCCTCTTCCAGCTCGTCTGCTTCGGCGTGGGCGCGGTGGTCGGCACCGGCATCTTCGTCGGCCTCTCCGACAGCGTGGCCGAGGCGGGACCCGCCGTCGTGATCTCCTTCGTACTGGCGGCGATCACCTGCGTCTTCACCGCGTTCTCCTTCGCGGAGCTCGGCGGCGCGATCCCCGTATCCGGCAGCTCCTACTCCTTCGCCTACGCGACCCTGGGCGAACGCGTCGCCTTCCTCGTCGGCTGGTGCCTGCTGCTGGAGTACGGCGTGTCCGTCTCCGCCGTCGCCGTCGGCTGGAGCCAGTACGTCGACGAGCTGCTGCACAGCCTCACCGGCTGGAACATCCCCGAGGCGCTCGCCGCCGGTCCCGCCGACGGCGGGGTGATCAACCTGCCCGCCGTGGTGGTCATCATGATGGCCGCGACCCTGCTGGTGCGCGGCGTCCGGGAGAGCGCCACCGCCACCGCCGCGATGGCCGTGCTCAAGATCGGCATCCTGATCGCCTTCTGCGTCATCGGCTTCACCGCCTTCCACGACGGCAACCTCTCGCCGTTCGCGGACAGCGGTGTCGCCGGCATCACCTCCGGCGCCTCGCTGGCGTTCTTCTCGTACATCGGCTTCGACGCCATCACCACCGCGGGCGAGGAGGTCAAGAACCCCCGGCGCGACATCCCGATCGCGATCATGATCTGCATCGGCCTGGTCACCCTGCTCTACTGCGCCGTCGCCCTCGCCGCCATCGGCGCGCTGGGCGCCGGCGACGTGGCCGGCACGCCCGCCGCGCTCTCCGTCGTGGTCAACCAGGTCACCGGCTCCACGGTGGGCGGCGGGATCGTGGCCTTCGGCGCGGTCGTCGCCATTGCGTCCGTGGTGCTCGCGGTGATGTACGGCCAGACCCGCATCCTGATGTCGATGTCCCGCGACGGCCTGATCCCGCGCGTCTTCGAGCGCGTCTCGCGCCGGACCCACACGCCGGTCGCCAACACTTGGATCGTCGCGATCGTCTTCGCTGTCCCGGCCGCCTTCTCGTCGCTCGACGCGGTGGTCAACCTGACCACGATCGGCACCCTGGCCGCCATGGCGGTCGTGAACGTCGCGGTGATCTCGCTGCGCCGCCGCCACCCCGGCCTGAAGCGGTCCTTCCGGGTGCCGTTCTACCCGCTCAGCCCGATCCTGGGCGTCGGTTTCTGCGTGTACCTGATGTACGGCACGGGCTGGACGACCTGGGTCCAGTTCGCGGTCTTCCTCGCCGTCGGCGTGCTGCTGTACTCCTGCTACGGCCGCGGTCACTCGCGGCTGGTCAGCTCCGCGGAGCCGCCGGCGACGCAGGAGTGACCACCGGCAGGGTGAACCAGACGGCCTTGCCGTGCTCGGTCGAGCGGTGCCCGCAGGCGGTGCTCAGCGTCCGGATCAGCAGCAGACCCCGGCCGTGCTCCTGGAGGGGGTCCGGCATGGTGACCGGACCGCCGGCGGTCAGGTCACCGGGCGGCGCCGGGTCGTAGTCGTGGACCTCGACCTGACAGCGGGTCGGCAGCAGCTCCACCACCAGCTCGATGGGCCCGAGGCCGCCGGTGTGCTCGACGGCGTTGGCGACCAGCTCGGCGGTGAGGAGTTCCGCGGTGTCGCCGTCCGCGGCGGCGTCGAGGTCCGCGAGCGCCGAGCGGACGAGGCCGCGCGCGATCGGCACCGCTTCGGCGGAGTGCGGCAGCGCGACGCGCCAGGAGGTGGGGGCGGGGTCGACGGGCGTCAAGGCGGAGGTCTGTTCCGGTCACTGGAGGATCATGCGCGGAAAAGCCGGGGGGCCGGCCAGGGGGCCGCGGCCGTGACGGCCGGGCGGCGCGGGAACGCTTTCCTTGCCCCACCTTACGGACCGTGTCGGGCGTCACCCAGGGCCGGGCGTCCGCCGTCGGTGGGACCTTCGGCCGCCCGGCCGACGCCCGCGCCCTTCGCCCGCACGGCCCAACGGCCCGGCACGGCCGCCCCGGTGACCAGCGCACCCGCGCCGGCGGGGCCCCGACACCGGACTTTCCGGGCTCCCGCACGGCCGCCCGGTTCCGCCGGGGCGCAACGGGCGCACAAACCGGCGCGCCGGACGGGTGAACGCCGCGCGGGGGGATATCTGTAGTCGGTGCCCCTGACTTCGGACGCCTCCCTGTGATCGCACTCGTCGCCTGCCACTTCCTGCTGGCCGCGTGCGCCGGTCCCCTGGTGCACCGGCTCGGTCCCCGCGCCTTCGTGGTCCTCGCGCTGCCGCCGGCCGCCGCCACCGTCTGGGCCGCCACCGAATGGACCGTCACCGCGTCCGGCCGCGCGGAGACCTGGTCCTGGCAGTGGATCGAGACGTACGGCGTCTCCGTCGATCTGCGGCTCGACGCGCTCGGCGAGCTGATGGTGCTGCTCGCGGCGGGCGTCGGCACCCTGGTACTGCTCTACTGCGCGTCCTACTTCGAGCGCGACACCCCGCAGCTCGCCCGGTTCGCCGGCAACCTCCTCGCCTTCACCGGCGCGATGCTCGCGCTGGTCCTCGCGGACGACCTGATCACGCTGTACGTGTTCTGGGAGCTGACCACGGTCTTCTCCTACCTGCTGATCGGACACGGCAGCGAGCGCAAGCAGAACCGCCGCTCCGCGCTCCAGGCGCTCACCGTCACGACGTTCGGCGGGCTGGCGATGCTCGTCGGCTTCCTGATCCTGGGGGAGGCGGCGGGCACCTTCCGCATCTCCGCGCTGGTCGCCGACCCGCCCGAGGCGACCGCCGCCGTCCAGGTCGCCCTCGTGCTCGTGCTCTGCGGGGCGCTCTCCAAGTCGGCGATCTGGCCGTTCTCGATGTGGCTGCCGAACGCCATGGCCGCCCCCTCGCCGGTCAGCGCCTACCTGCACGCCGCGGCGATGGTGAAGGCCGGGATCTACCTGATCGCCCGCCTCGCCCCCGCCTTCGCCGACGTGCCCGTCTGGCGCCCGACCGTCCTCGTCCTCGGCACCGCCACCATGCTGCTCGGCGGCTGGCGGGCCCTGCGCCTGCACGACCTCAAACTCGTCCTGGCCTACGGCACCGTCAGCCAGCTCGGCTTCCTCACCGTGCTCGCCGGCGCCGGCAACTACGACGCCGCGCTCGCCGCCGTCGCCATGATCCTCGGGCACGCCCTCTTCAAGGCCCCGCTCTTCCTCGTCATCGGCATCGTCGACCACGCCACCGGCACCCGCGACCTGCGGAGACTGTCCGGAGTCGGCCGGGCGGCGCCCTGGGTGTGCGCGGTCGGCACGCTCGCCGCCGCCTCGATGGCCGCCCTCCCGCCGATGCTCGGGTTCGCCGCCAAGGAGGCGGCCTTCGACGCACTGCTGCACGGCGACACCGTCGACCGCTGGGTGCTCGCCGCCACCGTCGTGGGCTCCGCGCTCACCACCGCGTACACCGTACGGTTCGTCTGGGGCGCGTTCGCCCGCAAGCCCGGCGTCGCCGACACCCCCACCCACCGGGTCGGCGCGGCCTTCCTCGCCCCGCCCGCCCTGCTCGCCCTGTGCGGGCTGGTGCTCGGCCCCGGCGTCGTCTGGACCGACCGGCTGCTCTCCCAGTACGCCGACGAGTTCCCGGTCCCCGCCCACCCGTACCACCTGGAGATCTGGCACGGCTTCGGCGTCGCCCTGCTGCTGTCGGTGCTCGCCTGGGTGGGCGGCGCCGCGCTGTTCGCCGCCCGCTCGGGCGTCACCCGGCTGTCCCGGCGGATCGCGTGGCCGACCGCGGACGGCGTCTTCGGCCACCTGCTGCTGGGGCTGGAACGGTTCGCCCTCCAGGTCACCGGATTCGTCCAGCGCGGCTCCCTCTCCGTCTACCTGGCCACCACCCTCATGGTCATGCTCGCCGGACAGCTCGCGGTCCTCGCCACCGACCGGCCCTGGGACGGGGCCGTCGCCCCCCGGCTGTGGGACGCCCCGCTGCAGGGCGCGCTCGCCGTGCTGACCTCGCTCGCCGCCTTGCTCTGCCTCACCGTCAGCCGCCGCATGAAGGCCGTGGTGCTCGCCGGCCTCACCGGCTACGGAACCGCGCTGCTCTTCGTCGTCCAGGGAGCCCCCGACCTGGCGCTCACCCAGTTCTGCGTCGAGACGGTGTCGATGATCGTGTTCGTCCTGGTGCTGCGTCGCATGCCGGTGCACTTCCAGGAGTCGGTGAGCAACTGGCGCCGGGCCGTGCGCATCCCGGTGGCGCTCGCCGCCGCCGCCACCCTCGGCGTCGTGGTGTGGGTGGCCGCCGCCGCGCGCACCGCGGAGCCCGCGGGAGCGGCCATGGTCCAGGAGGCCGCCGACCACGGCCTCAAGGACGTGGTCGCCACCATCCTGGTCGACCTGCGGGCCTGGGACACGATGGGGGAGTCCGCGGTGCTCGCCGCCGCCGCCATCGGCGTGACCAGCCTGATCTACCTGCACCGCCGCGCCGACGGCGCCTCGACGCCCCGCGCCGACGGCGCCACGGCCTCCCGGGCGGACGGCGTCACGGCCTCCCGCGAGGAGATCCGGGGCCGGGACACCGCCTGGTCGCTCTCCCGGCCGGGGATGACCGGGCTGCCGCAGGGCGACGAGGGGGCGCCGGAGCGCAGTTGGCTCGCCGCCGGCTCGACGCTCGCCCCCGAACACCGGTCCGTCATCTTCGAGGTGGTGGCCCGGCTGCTCTTCCACCCGATCCTCGTCCTCTCCGTCTACCTGCTGTTCTGCGCCGAGAACATGCCCGGCGGGGGGTTCGTCGCCGGGCTCGTCGCCTCCGTCGCGCTGATCACCCGTTACCTCGCGGGCGGCCGGTTCGAGCTGGCCGAGGCGGCGCCGCTGCCGCCGGGCCTCGTCACCGGCCTCGGCCTGTTCCTCTCCACGGGCGTGGCCCTGCTCGGCCTGTTCGACGGAACGGTGCTGCACGCCTGGACCTACCACGGCGACCTCCCCGTCTTCGGGAAGTACCACCTCGGGACGTCGGTGCTCTTCGACGCGGGGGTCTATCTGCTGGTGCTCGGTGTCGTGCTCGACATCGTCCGCGCCCTCGGCGCCAAGGTCGACCGGCAGATCGAGCGGGCCGCCGGCGTGCTCGCGGCGCCCGCGGGCCCCACCTCCGGGGGGCCGGGACGCGGGCCCGCCGCGGACGGCCCGGCCGCCGAAGGCCCCTCGGAAGGTGACGCCCGATGATCGTCAGCGCCTCGCTCCTGTTCACCGCCGTGGTGCTCTGCGCGGTGGGCGGCATCCTCATGCTGACCCGGCCGCTCACCCGCATCCTGCTGGGCGCCGTCATCATCGGCAACGGCATCAACCTCCTGGTCCTCTCCTCCACCGGCGCGGCGGGCGAGGCGCCGCTGCTCTACGGCGTGCCGTTCCGCGAGGTGACCGACCCGCTGCCGCAGGCCATCGCGCTGACCGCCATCGTGATCACGCTGGCCACCACCTCCTTCCTCCTGGCCATGGCCTACCGCAGCCACCAGATCACCGGCTCCGACGAGGTCCACGACGACCTGGAGGACCGGCGCATCGCGCTGCGCGTCGAAGTGATGGACGAGCGGGCCCAGTTGCGTGAGGAGTACCGCACGGGCGACGCGCCCACGGAGGAGGAGCGCGACCGATACCGCGAGCGGCGGCGCCACCTGCGGCACCGGCTGCGCGCCGACCGCGCCCTGCAGGCCCGGGGCCGCAGCGCCACCGGCAACCTCTGGCACGACGTGCTGGGCGCCGACCCCGAGGACTACGCGGCGGCCGACGCCGAGGCGGCCGAGGCGCGCCGGGACGCCGCCCGCGCCGGCGGGCACGCGCCCGACGGCGGGGACCACGGTTCGGGCCCCTCCTCCGACGACCGCGCCCCGGCCGGCGGCCCGGGGCCCGCGGCGGACGACGGCGACGACCCGGGCTCCGAGGCGCCCGCCCCGGAACCCTCCGACCCCGCGCACCCGGACTCCGCCAGGCCCGACGCCGAGCACCCCGACGCCGAGCACCCCGACCCCGAGCACCCCGACCCCAAGCACCCCGACCCCGAGCACCCCGACGACCCACCGGCCGGCGACGAACCCCGCCGGCCCGACCCAGGAGCCACCGGATGAACGCCCTCGTCCCGCTTCCGGTGCTGCTGCCGCTCTGCGCCACCGGACTCAGCCTCGCCTTCGGCACCCGGCTGAAGCGGTTCCAGCGGTTCATCAGCGTCGCCGTGCTCACCGCCGTGCTCGCGCTCTCCGCGACGCTGATGTTCGCCACCGCCGACCAGGGGCCGCTCTCCGTGCACCTCGGCGACTTCGCCCCGCCGCTCGGCATCACCCTGGTCGCCGACCGGCTCTCGGCGCTGATGCTCACGGTCTCCTCGGCGGTGACCCTCTGCGTGCTGGTGTACTCCCTCGGCCAGGGCATGTCCGACCGGGACCAGGAGACCCCCGTCGCCGTCTTCCACCCGGCCTATCTGATCCTCGTCGCCGGGGTCTCCTGCACCTTCCTCGCCGGTGACCTGGTCAATCTCTACGTCGGCTTCGAGATCATGCTGGTCGCCAGCTTCGTGCTGCTCACCCTCGGCGGCACCGCCCCGCGCGTCCGGGCGGGCTCCACCTACGTGATCATCTCGCTGTTCTCCTCGATGCTCTTCCTCACCGCCATCGCCATGACCTACGCGGCGACCGGCACCGCCAACTTCGCGCAGCTCGCCCAGCGCCTGACCGAACTCCCGCTCGGCGTGCAGACGCTGATCCAGGGCATGCTGCTCACCGTGTTCGGCATCAAGGCGGCGGTCTTCCCGGTGGGGGCCTGGCTCCCCGACTCCTACCCCACCGCCCCCGCCCCGGTCACCGCCGTCTTCGCCGGGCTGCTGACCAAGGTGGGCGTCTACTGCATGCTGCGGACCGAGACGCTCCTCTTCCCCGGCAACCGCCTCGGCGACCTGCTGATGGCCGTCGCCCTCGCCTCCATGCTCATCGGCATCCTCGGCGCGGTCGCCCAGACCGACCTCAAGCGGATGTTCTCGTTCACGCTCATCAGCCACATCGGTTTCATGGTCTTCGGCATCGGCCTCGCCACCCGGCTGTCCTACGGCGGCGCGATCTTCTACGTCGCCCACCACATCACCGTCCAGACCACCCTGTTCCTGGTCGCGGGGCTGATCGAACGCCGGGCGGGCACCACCGAACTCACCCGGATCGGCGGTCTCGCGCGGGCCGCGCCGCTGCTCGCGGTGCTCTTCTTCGTCCCCGCGATGAACATGGCCGGCATCCCGCCGCTGTCCGGCTTCATCGGCAAGCTCGGCCTGATGCGGGCCGGCGTCGCCGACGGCGGTGTCTGGGCCTGGATCCTGGTGGGCGGCTCCGCGGTGACCAGCCTGCTCACCCTGTACGTGATGGCGAAGATCTGGAACCTCGCGTTCTGGCGGGACGCCCCACCCGGCCAGGCCCTCGACGGCACCGTGCTGGAGTCCGACTCCGACGAGGACGACGACGACCCCGACCTCGGCCCGGACGCCATCCCCGGCACCGGCGACGAGGGGATCAAGGGGCAGCCGCAGCCCGCCGGCCGCGCGGTCGCGGCGACCCTGCACGGACGCTCCATCACCACCACCAGCAAGCTGCCCCGCCCCATGGTCGGGGCGACCGCCGCGGCCGTGGTGCTCGGCGTCGCCTTCACCGTGTTCGCCGGACCACTGGCCGGGTACACCGACCGGGCGGCCGCCGAACTGCTCGCCCGTACCCCGTACATCGAGGAGGTGCTCGGCCGGTGAGCGAGGACCCCTCCGCCGAGTCGCGGGCCGAACCGGCCCTGCCGCCGCTCAGCTGGGCGCTGGGCCGCGGACGCCGCGTCCTGGACCTGCCGCTGATCGCCTGGCTCACCGTGATCTGGGTGCTGCTGTGGTCCACCCTGACCTGGGCGAACGTGATCACCGGGGTGGTGGTCGCGTTCGTGGTCTGCATGGCCTTCCCGCTGCCCCGCGTGGACCTCGGGCTGCGGCTGCACCCGGTGGGCATGGTGGTGCTGGCCGGATACCTGGTCTACGACATGTTCACCTCCGGGGTGAAGGTGACCCGGCAGATCTTCTCGGGCCGCCCGCACCGGCCCGCGGTCGTCGCGGTGCCGCTGCGGTGCCGGAGCGACCTGATGCTGACCGCGACCGCCGTCGCCGTCTCCAACGTGCCGGGCGGCGCGATCGTGGAGGTGCGCCGCGCCACCGCCACCCTGTTCCTGCACGTGCTCGACGCGGACCGGCCCGCCGAGCTGGAGGCGGCCCGCACCTCCGTCTGGAGGATCGAGGAGCTGACCGTGCGCGCCTTCGGCACCCGCGAGGAGATCGACCGGGTGGCGCGGGAGCCGTCCCGCGCCGAGCCGCCCCGCCCCGACACCGGAAGGCCAGACGCGTGAGCGCACCCGAGCACGTCGACCGGTTCCTGTTGTACGCCGCCGTGGCGCTGATCGCCGTGGCCGGACTCCTGCTGCTGTACCGGATCTGGCGCGGCCCCTCCATGCTCGACCGCGCCCTGTCCCTGGACGTCTGCGCCGCCCTCATCATCGCGGGCCTCGGCGCCCGGTCCGCCCTGGCCCGCGACCCGTTCTACTTCCCGATCATGCTGGTGCTGGCTTTCCTCGGCTTCACCGGCTCGGTCGGCATCGCCCGCTTCATCGCCGTGCGGGACCGCCCCGGCCGACGGCGCCGCGGCGGTCCGGCCGGCCGCTCCGAGGAGGTCTCCCGATGAACACCTGGCTGCAGATCGTGGACACCGCCGGAGCCGCACTCGTCCTGCTGGGCGCGGCCATCTGCCTGCTGGGCGTCATCGGGATACTGCGGTTTCCCGACGTCGTCTCCCGCAGCCACGCGGCGACCAAACCGCAGACGCTCGGCATCCTGCTCGTGCTGGCCGGAGTGGCGATGCGGCTGCGCAGCGGGATGGACCTCGCCACCCTGGGACTGATCGTCTTCTTCCAGATGATGACCGGCCCCGTCGCCGCCCACCTGGTCGCCCGGTCCGCGTACCGCACCGGGCAGATCGACCACGACGAACTGCTCTTCGACGACCTCGACGAGCAGCTCACCGAGGAGAAGTAGCCCCGCCCGCACCCGCGTTCGGACCGGGAGGAGGACTCCGGGGCCGATGTACGGCATGTGGACCGAAACGGAACGTGTCATGATTCGGTCACCGCTGGACGCTGGGGGGCGTATGGAAAGCACGGGTACGGTGCTGCGCGCATTGCGCGGGGCACAGAAGACGTCCAAGGGCGTCTCGCTCTATTCGCGGTACGTGAACCGGCCCGCGGGGCGGGTCCTGGCGACCGGCGCCTACCGGTGCGGACTGACGCCCAATCAAGTGACCCTGGTGAGCGCGGCGTTCACCTTCGCCTCGATCGCCGCGGTGGCGTCGACGGCCCCGTCCTGGGCGCTGGGCCTGCTCGTCTGGGCGGGGCTGGTCGTCGGCTTCGCCTTCGACTCGGCCGACGGGCAGCTCGCCCGGCTCACCGGCAGGGGCGGCCCGGACGGCGAGTGGCTGGACCACGTGGTCGACTGCGCCAAGATGATCCTGGTGCACACCGCCGTGCTGATCTCCTTCTACCGGTTCGGCGAACGGACCGGCGGGGCGTGGCTGTTGCTGCCGCTCGGCTTCCTGTTCGTCGCGGTGCTCACCTTCTGCGCGGGGCTGCTGCGTGAACAGCTCGGCAAGGCGGCCGCCGCCGCGGTCGCGGTACCGGCGCCACGCCCGCCGGAACCCGCCCCGGCGGCACCGGTCTCCCGGGTGCGGGCGGTCGCACTGCTGCCCGCCGACTACGGGGTCTTCTGCCTGGTCTTCCTGCTGCTGGGCGCGCCCGCCGCCTTCCGGGCGGGATACGCCCTGCTGGCGGCGGTGCACGCCCTGTTCCTGGTGGCGTTCCTCGCCAAGTGGTTCAGGGAGCTGAGAGCGCTCCGGGCGGAGGGCTGACGAGCACGTCCAGCGCCTTGCGCAACTGGGTGCTGGACGTGTGCACGGTGTAGGGGAAGTAGACGACCTCGACGCCGACTTCGGCGAAGTCGCGTTCGAGCTTCTTCCCCTTCTCGGTGCCCCGCCAGTCGTCGCCCTTGAAGATCACGTCGAACCTGACCTGCTGCCAGGTCTCGACCTTGTCCGGCACGGTCTCGACGAAGGCGGCGTCCACGAAGCGGACGCTGCGGACGATCTCCAGACGCTCGGGAAGCGGAATCACCGGACGGTGCCCCTTCGCCAGGGCGGCCATCTCGTCCGAGACCACGCCGGCGACCAGGTAGTCGCACTGACTCCGTGCGTGGCGAAGAATGTTGAGGTGGCCGACGTGGAACAGGTCGTAGACCCCCGGTGCGTAACCCACCCTGTGTTGCACCATGTGCGTTCTCTCCCCCCAGGTGAACGTTATGTGGTGATGTTTCCGACGACCTTACTGTGAAGAACACTTGTGCAAGCCGTGAACGGATAAGCTCGTGGGGGCTGTTCCCCGGGGGACAGAAGCCGTTCCGGGGGGAAGGCGATCGAACGATGACCACGAACGACCGCAGCGCGACGGTGGAGGGCCACGCCGTTCTGGTGGTCTCCACCAACTACGCGCCCGAACTGACGGGCATCGGCCCGTACGCCACGCAACTCGCGGAGCACTGGGCGCAGTCGGGGGCACGCGTCGACGTACTGACCGGAATGCCGCACTACCCGGCCTGGCGCGTCGACGAGGCGTACCGGGGTGTCCGCCGGGCCGAGGAGGTCCGCGGCGGCGCGACCGTGCACCGGCGAAGACACTACGTGCCGCCGCGCCAGAGCGCCCTGCGCCGGGCCCTGTTCGAGGCCAGCGTGCTCGGCCACGGACTGCTGGCGCCGCCCCGGGTCCGCCCCGACGTCGTCGTCTCCCAGATGCCCAGCCTGGCGGGCGGGGTGCTGGCCGCCCGGATCGCCCGCCGCCACGGCGTGCCGCACATACCCGTCGTGCAGGACCTGATGGGCGCCGCCGCGGCGCAGAGCGGCATCAAGGGCGGGGGCAGGGCCGCCTCGGTGGCCGCGGCGGCGGAGCGGTACGCGCTGCGCGGCGCCGCCCTGGTCGGCGTCATCCACGAGAGCTTCGTGCCCGGCGTCACCGCCCTCGGCGTCGACCCGGCCCGCATCCGGGTCGTTCCCAACTGGACGCACGTGCGGCCCCCCACGGCCGACCGGGAGGCGACCCGGGCCCGGCTCGGCTGGAATCCGGGGACCGTCGTGGTGCTGCACTCCGGCAACATGGGTCTCAAGCAGGGGCTGGAGGTCCTGGTCGAGACGGGGCGGCTGGCACCCGACGTCAAGGTGGTGCTGATGGGCGACGGCAACCAGCGCGACGCGCTGCGGGCCCGCGCCGAAGGACTGTCCAACGTCGAGTTCGCGCCACCCGCCGACGCCGACCGGTTCACGGACGTGCTCGCCGCCGCCGACGTGCTCGCCGTCACCCAGCGGGCGTCCGTCCTCGACATGAGCGTCCCTTCCAAGCTCACCTCCTACTTCGTCTCCGGCCGGCCCGTCGTCGCCTCCGTGGCCGCCGGGGGCGGCACCGCGGAAGAAGTGCGCCGCTCCGGCGCCGGCGTCCTCGTCGCCCCCGAAGACCCGTCGGCCCTGCTCGCCGCCGTACGGAAACTGGCCGCCGACCCCGCCGGGGCCGACGGACTCGGCGCCCGGGGCGCCGACTACGTCACCCTCCACCTGAGCCGCGAGGCGGGCCTCGCCCGTTTCGACGCCCTGCTCGCCGAGGTCCTCGGGCACGCACGAAGGAGCACACGCCGATGACGCATCCCATCCGCGCCCTGGACGAACAGGACGAGCCCGCACTCCTGCGCGACCAGTTCCGCCAACTCCTGCGCTACCGGTCGCTGCTGGCCGCCGGCGTACTCGTCGGCCTGCTCGGCGGTGGCTACCTCGCGGTCGGCGGCGAGGACACCTACGCCGCCACCGGCGAGGTGCTGGTCAGGTCCGCGACGGCCGACCCCTTCGCCACCGGCGCCTCCGCCGACAAGGGCATCAACATCGGCTCCGAGCGCCAGACCGCCGTCAGCGACACCGTCGGCACCCTGGCGGCGGGCGCGCTGGCCAAGGAGGGCGACAAGGTCTCCTCCCGCGACCTGCTGGCCGGACTCCAGGTCACCAACCCGCCCAACACCCTCTCCCTGCGCTTCTCGTACACCGGCGCCACG
This sequence comes from uncultured Streptomyces sp., assembly GCF_947488945.1. GTDB lineage: Bacteria > Actinomycetota > Actinomycetes > Streptomycetales > Streptomycetaceae > Streptomyces. The sequence continues at coordinate 72,507 of NZ_CANLBS010000018.1, read as the reverse complement.
CCCCAGCAGGCCAAGGCGCGGGCCGAGGCGCTGGCCGAGGCGTACCTCAAGCACCGCAAGCAGCGCACCGAGGGCAGCATCGACAACATGGCGGCCGGCTACCGCTCCCAGCTCAAGCTGCTGGAGGGCAAGCGCGACCAGCTCGACAGCCAGCTCGGCGCGTCCGACGACGTGACCAGCGCCCGCGCCAACCTCATCGTCTCCATCTCCGAACTCAGCCGGAAGATATCGGAGTTGCAGGCGCTCGACACCACGCCGGGCTACCTCAACAAGAAGCCCGTCGCCCCGACCGCCCCGACCGGTGCCGGGCTGCCGCTGCTGGTCGGCCTCGGCGGCGTCGTGGGCCTCGCCCTCGGGCTGCTGCTCTCCTGGGTGCGCCTCGTCTTCGACCCCACCGTCCGCTCGCCCCGCGAACTGGTCCGCTCCCTCGGCGCACCCCTGCTGGGCACCCTGCCGCGCGAGCGCGGCGGCTCCGAGGAGCTGCTCGCCATCGGCCGCAGCGGCAGCCGGCTCGCGGAGGAGTACCGGGCGGTCGCCTTCCGGCTGGCCTACGACCCCGCCTTCGCGGAGCACCGCAGGCTGCTGGTCACCGCACCGCGCGGGGACAACACCGCCGCGGTGGCCGCGGCCGCCAACCTGGCCGCCGCCTTCGCCGAGATGGGCCGCGAGGTGCTCCTCGTCGAGGCGGACCTGCGGACCCCCTCCCTGGCCGACGAACTCGGTGCCGCGGTCAGCGAGCCGAGGGCCCGCTGGGCCTCCGAGGACAGCGACCGGAGCTGGCCGGCCGGCAGCCGCACCAACGTGGACGTGCCCGGCTCCGGCGCCTTCGCGCTGGTCACCGGCTCCCGGGTGGACAACGTGCCCCGTGCCCTCACCTCGGCCCCACTCGGCCGGATCATGAGCACCGCCGACCGCCCCGGCGCGGTCGTCATCGTGCTGGCTCCGCCCGTCCTGTCCTACGCCGACGCGGTGGCCCTGGTCGACCGGGTGGAGGGCGTCATGATCGTGTGCGACCCGCGCGAGGTGCACCGCAGCGACCTGGAACGCATCCGCGAGATCATCAGCGCCTCCGGCGGACAGGTGCTCGGCGTGCTGCTGCACGGTGACCGCAGGCGCTTCGGCCGCAAGGACCGCAAGCGGCAGAAGCCCACCCGCCGCCGCAACGGCGGCGGCCAGGCCGGCGGCCCGCCGGACGGACCCCAGGGACCCGAGCACACCGGCGATCCCGCCGAGACGATGGGGCTGCGCACCTTCACCCTGCCCACCGCCGGCCGGTGAGGGCGCGGACCGCGATCGTCTGCTCGGTCGCGGACCAGGGCGTCGCCGCCCTCACCAACATCCTGGTGCTGGTGGCGGCGGCCCGGCTCTCCACCGTGCCGGACTTCGCCCGCTTCTCCGCCGTCTACCTCGTCTTCACCGTGCTGCTTGGGGTCTCCGGCGCGTACACCGGACAGCCGCTGGTGCTCACCCGGGGCGACGGGGGGCGGGCCCGTGCCGCGTGCCGGTCGGCCGTCGCCTTCACCCTGCTCGCGGCGGCGGCCCTCGGCGCGCTGCTCGCCGCCGGCTGCCTGTTCGTACCGGGCGAGACCGCCCGCGGCCTGCTGGCCCTCGGCCTGGTGCTGCCCGTCGTCCTCGGCCAAGACGCCACCCGGTACGCGTTCTCCACCCTCCAGGCGCCCCACCTGGCCCTCACCGGCGACCTGGTGCGGCTGGTCTGTGTGCTGGCGGCCCTCGGCGTCCAGTCCCACGGCGCCGGCACCGGGCGGCTGGTGGCGGTCTGGGGACTGTCCGCGCTGCCCGCCCTGCTGCTCTCGCTCGCCCTCCTGCACCGCAGGACCTCGGACGCGCCGACGGATCTGCGGCCGCTGCTGCGGCGGGGCCACCTCGGACGCCGGTTCGTCGTCGAGTTCGGTGTCGGCAACGCCACCAGCCAGCTCTCCGTTCTCGGCCTCGGCGCGGTGGGCAATCCGCTGGTGGTGGGGGCGCTGCGCGGCGCGACCACGCTGTTCGGGCCCCTCAACGTGCTGTTCACCTCGGCCACCAGCTTCGGCCCGCCGCTGATCGGCCGGCTGGACGGCGACCGCCGCCGCGTCCGGGCCGCAGCCGCGCTCGGCGCGGTGCTGGCCGCCGTCGCCGCCCTCTGGGCCACCGCCCTCGCCCTGCTTCCGGCAGGCGCGGGACGCCAGTTGCTGGGGGACACCTGGGGGCCGGCCTCGGCGCTGCTGCCCGCCAGCGGCAGCCAGTACGCCGCGATGGCCGTCGGCACCTGCGGGCTGCTCGCGCTGCGGATGCTCGACCCGAAGACCACCCTCGCCATCCAGGTGGTCTTCTCGCTCACCGCCGTCGCCTTCCTGGCCGGCGGCTACGCCCTGGCCGGGATCGAGGGCGCGGCCTGGGGCCTGTGCCTGGGCTCGGTCTGCAAGGCGGCCGCCACCTGGACGCGCGTGGCCCGGCTGCGGCGCCGCCCCGCTCCGGCCGTCCCCGTCACCGCCGGCGCCGCGCCACCCGCTCCCCGTACGTCGTGACGAGCATCAGGCAGAGCGCGGCGATGGCGAGCTTCCCGGCCGCCTGGAGCAGTGGGCCGCGCAGCAGGATGAAGGTGTAGCCGGCCACCAGCGGGGTGGCGATGGCCAGCACCCCCGCCGGTCCCGGCCCCTCGCGGGTCACCGCCCGCGCGAACCTGCGGTCGGTGCGCGCCGCCGCGTACCCCACCAGGGCCAGTCCGCCCGCCATGCCGGCCCCGCCGAAGTCGACCCAGAACTCCGTCCACAGCGGCGCGGACAGGTTGGTCATCTTCATCCCCATCCACTGCCCGACCCGGACCCCGGTGTCCTCCGGCTTGCCGCTCCACGCCGCCCGCGGCACGAAGAAGAGCGCGGAGCCCGCGAGTTGACGGCCGAGGGTGTGGCCGCGGGTGTCGACCCAGGAGATGGTGTTGGCGAACATCACCGTCTGGTCGTAGTCCTTGGTGGCCAGCGGCTCGAAGACGGACGCCGACTCCTTCGGCTTGTAGCCCGAGTCGTCGTACCGGAACCGGTCCGCGTACGGGAAGAGCACCAGGGCGCCGACGACGCCCATGGTGAGCACCGTGCGGTACATCGCCGCGCTGCTCGGGAAGGCGGTGAACAGCATCGAGACGAGCACCGTCAGGAACCAGTAACGAGCGTTCGAAATCGGGTTGTTGACCACGCAGTTCAGCACCAGCAGCGCCGTCCACACCAGCACCGTCGACGGGGTGCGCCGGGCGCGGCGGGTGGTCACCAGGCGCCTGGTGTAGAACAGCAGGGCCAGCAGTGCGGGCACCGTGCCGAACCCCTTGAGGAACGCCGATCCCACGTTGGACTCCGTCGCGGCGATGCCGCTCTCGGCGACCGACGCGCTGATCTCCTGACGGCTGGTGAAGAAGATCGCCGGGCCGCCCAGCTTCATCACGTAGTAGCCGCTCGCCGCGAACGCCACCAGCACCAGCAGCCGCAGTCGCACCGGATGCGCCAGCGCGGGCCGGCCGCCGAGCCGCACCGAGGAGGCGTCCCGGCGCTTCAGGGGCCGCCGGGAGGCGAGCAGCGCGCCCAGGTCGAAGGCCGTGCAGCCGAGCAGGATCATCGCGGTGGCGGTCACCAGGTCCTCGCGCGGGCCGACCAGCGGGGTCGGGGTCTGGCCGATGACGGCCTGGGCCAGCGGCGCGACGCCCATCGCGATGTACACGAACATCCAGAAGACGCCCTGGAGGAGCCGCCGCCGGGTGGAGAGGATCATCGTCGCCAGCCGGGCCCCCGCGTAGCAGGTCAGCACCAGTTGGAGCCAGAAGACGGTGTCGCGGGCGCCGGTGCCCGGCTGCGCGGCGATCACCGCCGGCAGGAACACCACCAGCCCGAGGATGAGCGGCACCGCGACCGCGCGCGACAGCATCGCCCAGGCCAGCGGCCGGGCCACCGGTTCGAGCACCCCGCGCGGCCCGCCGCCACCGGTGGGTGCGCGCGGGACCGTTTCGTGCACGGACGTCATGCGCCCCCCGTTCCGTGAACCTGGGAACACCTTAACGAATCGCCGCACTTGGGGAGGGAAGACCGGGAGTCGTGATCTTCCGGTCGCCTGCCCGCGGCGCCCCTGCGCCCCGGCCGCCCGAACGCGTGCGGGGCGCGTCCGGCCGGTCCGCGGGACCTCGGGCGGGCCGGCCCGACAGCCCCTAGGCTGTGAACAGTTGGCCGAGGTCGAGGGGAACCCTGGTGAAGATCCTGCACGTTGTCACGCTCCACACTCCGGACCACGCCTTCGGCGGGCCCACCCGGGTGGCGCTCAATCTGTCGAAGGCCCAGCGGGCGGGCGGCGACGACGCCCGCGTCATGGCGCTCGGCGACGGCTTCGGCCCCGGCGGGCTCCCGGACGAGATCGAGGGGGTCCCGGCCCTGCTGTACCCGGCCCGGCACGTGCTGCCGATGTTCGAGGTCAGCGGCATCACCTCCGCCGCCCTGCTGCGCGACGCCCGTCGCGCCATGCGCGGCGCCGACCTCGTCCACGTGCACCTGATGCGCGACCTGGTGACTCTGCCCGCCGCCCTGCTGGCCCTGGCCTCCGGCACCCCCCTGGTCGTGCAGACCCACGGCATGGTCGATCCGACCGAGAAGCCGGTCGCCAAGCTCACCGACCTGCTCGGGGTCCGCCGGGTGCTGCGCCGCGCCGACGTCGTGCTGCACCTCACCGAGGCGGAACGCGTGGACGTCGAAGCGGTCGCCGCCCCCGTGCCGCTCACCCGGACCGCCCGCCTCGTCAATGGCGTACGCCCGCAGGAACGCAAGCCGGAACGGGAGCCGGGGGGCCCGCCGACGGTCCTCTTCCTCGCCCGCGTGCAGGAACGCAAGCGGCCCGAGGACTTCGTCGCCGCCATGCCCGCGGTGCTCGAGGTGTACCCCGACGCCCGGTTCGTACTGGCCGGCCCGGACACCGGAGGGCTCGCCTCCGCACTGGCCCGCGCCGGGGAACTGGGGGTGACCGGCTCGCTCGACGTGGTGGGGGCGCTCGGACACGAGGAGGTGCTGGAGGCGGGACGGAAGGCCGACGTCTACGTGCTGCCGTCGATCGAGGAGCCGCTCGGGGTCTCGGTGCTGGAGGCGATGTCCGTCGGCACGCCCGTGGTCATCACCCGGACCTGCGGCCTCGGCCCGGACGTCGCCCGCGCGGGCGCCGGACGGGTGATCGACAGCCGGGTGGGGCAGGACGCGGCCAACGCCGCCAAGGTCGCCGCCGCCGTCCTCGAACTGCTCGACCCCGACGCCGGCGCGGCCGCCGGCAAGGCCGCCTGGGACCTGGTCAACGCGGACTTCACCATCGATGCCGTCACCGCCTCGCTGCGGCGGACCTACGAGGAGGTCGTCGCCCGCCGGAGCTGAACACCGCCCGCGCGCGGGCCCGCGGCGCGGGCGCTCACGCCACCTCGCGGTGGGCCGCGCGCCCCGGCCGTGCCGCGGGGCCGCCGTGCGCCGCGACGATCCGGTCGATGCCCAGGACGGGCAGCACGGTGACCACGCCGCCCACGACCCCCGCCCACAGCGCCGCGGTGACCCCGGCGTGGGTGCCGAGCCATCCGGCGGCCAGCGAGGCGAGCGGCATGCCGCCCCAGACCACGAAGCGGATCGACGCGTTCATCCGGCCCAGCAGCGGCGCGGGGCACAGTCGCTGGCGCAGGCTGACCTGCGTCACGTTGAAGAGCAGCGCCCCGGCCGTCATGCCGAACTCGCCGGCCAGCAGCAGGGCGCCCGCCACCGCCCGGTGGTGCGGGGCGACCGTCGCTGCCGCCGGACCGGCCGCCGTGAACAGCGCCGCCGTCAGCAGCCCCGCCGCCATCACCTTCCCGTCGCCGAACCGCCGCCGGGCCACCGGGGCCAGCAACGCCCCCAGCACCCCGCCCGCCGCCCCGCACGTCATGATCAGCCCCAGCGTGAACGGGTCGAAACCGAGCGTCCGCAGGACGAGGACCGGGATCAGCGTGGCCACCATCGTGGCGAAGAAGTTGGACACCCCCATCGAGACCGCGAGCCGCCGGACGACCGGCTGGTCCCGGACGAACCGCAGCCCCTCCGCGATGTCGGCCCGCAGCCGCCCCGCCCCCGCCGCGACGGGCGCCGGTTTCCGCTCGTCGTCCCGGACCCCGGCGAGGACGAGGAAGCCGCCGAGGTACGCGAGGGAGTCGGCGAGCAGCACGACCGGCGCGCTCACCACCCGCATCGCCAGCCCGGCCAGCGCCGGCCCGCCGAGCGCCGACACCTGGGCGGTCGCCTCCAGCCGCGCGTTGGCGGGGCCGATGTCGTCCGCCGGCACCAGCAACGGGACGTAGGACTGGGAGGCGACGTCGAAGAACACGGTGGCCAGTCCCACCACGAGCGCCACCGCGTACAGCACGCCCATGTGCAGGCCGCCCGCCAGCCACAGCACGGGGACGGACAGCACGACCGCGCCGCGCACCAGCGCGGCCCACATCATCGTCCTGCGCTTGAGCGCCCGGTCCACCCAGGCGCCGGCCGGCAGGCCGACCAGCAGGTAGCAGACCGTGGACGCGGCGCCCAGCACCCCCACCTCACCGCTGCCCGCGTCCAGCGCCTCCACGGCCGTCACCGACAGGCCGAGCGTGCCGATCCGGGCGCCGAACTGCGAGAGGGTCTGCCCGAACCAGAAGCGGGCGAAGCCGGCCGATCCGACGGGGCGGCGGGCCTTGTCCGGCCGCCGTCCCCGGCCCGCGCGGCCGGGGACGGGAGCCACCGCCGGATCGTCCTGCCGTCCAGTCGCCACGCGCGCTCCTCACGACGTCGGGGAACGGGGCCGGACCGTGGCGGCGCGCCCCGCCGACCGGGGCACCTTACCCGGCCCGTACGGCCCCCCGACCGCGCGTGAGCCTCAAGCCGACGGCTTCTCCCGCGACTTGAGGGCGATCTGCCACCGGTAGAAGCTCATCGCCAGGGCGAAGTCCAGCCCCGCGCGGCCGTCGAGGAACCCGCGCCGGTAGAGGTACATGTACGCGAAGGACAGCACCGGCTTGAACGGCGCCTTGTGGAAGAGCTGCCCCTGGCGGGACTTGACCCTGCGGACCTGTTCCTTGACCTCCGGGTGGTGTTCCAGCCAGGCCTCCCAGTCGGAGTACCGGTTGTGCCGCTCGAACCAGGCCGTGACCGGGTCGAGGTCCTGGTGCTCGATCGGGTTGCGCAGCGCGGCGGCGGTCGCGGCGACCGGCTGGTAGTGACCCTCGACCTCCCCGATCCCTGGCGCCGCCAGGTCGCCGACCTCGGGGTAGGCGCACCGGGTGCGGTCGGTCAGCGAGCGCTTGCGGATGGTGTAGCCGTGACGCAGCCGCTTCCCGGCGAACCAGTACCCGAGCGGGATGTCGTAGGCGGCGGGCTTCGGCGCGGCGGGGTCGGCGAAGACCTCCCGCAGCTCGGCCAGCAGACCGGGGCTGAGCCGCTCGTCGCCGTCCAGCACCAGGATCCAGTCGAGGTCGGTGCGGACGTGGTCCAGGCACCACTGCTTCTTGCGGGGGTGCCCGCCGTCCCAGGTGTACAGGACGACCTCGGCGCCGCACTCGGCGGCGATCTTCGCGGTGTCGTCGGTGCTGTGCGAGTCGACCACGACGACGGCCTCGAAGTGGTCGATGACCGAGTTCACCGCCTCGGCGATGTTCAGCCCCTCGTTCTTGGTGGGGATCGCCACGGCTATCGGGAGCTTGCTCAACTGTCGTCTCCTTCGGGCAGCCAGGCGTAGCAGCCTGTGGAGGTGAAGGTGCGCGCCGCGGGGGCGAGGGTGATGCGCACCGGTTCGCCGGAGTGCGAGGTGCCGCCGCCCAGCGCCTTGCCGCCCGCGCCCCGGATCTCCCAGGTGCAGGCGGTGGTGGGCGCGGCCGAGCGGTAGCGGCCGGGGCGCAGCGCCTTGCCGGTGTGGGTGCCGTCGGCGTACCCCTTCGCGGCCTCGTCCACCAGGTCCTGGCGGTCGGGGCAGAGGTGGGCGACGGCGGGCGCCGCGTCGGGGACCTCGCCGGTCACGATCGAGGCGACGGCCGTCCGGCGGTCGACCTTGGCCAGGTAGCGCAGCTTGTCGCAGGTCTCCTGCCCGGTCTGCAGGACGGCCGCCGGGTCCATCCCCCGGGGCACCCGGTCGACCAGGTACTCCTTCTGCGGCTCGGTGAACGTGCCGGTGGCGGGGGTCAGTTCGTCGCTCGGCACCTTCGGGGCCTCCGGCGTCTTCGCGGCGTCGGAGCCGGTGTCGGGGCCGGCGCCCGAACCGTCCTCGCCGCCGTCCCCGGCGCCGGGGACGGCGGTGGGCGTGGAGGCGGGGCCCGCCACGGACGGCCCGGAGGCCGGGGAGCGCTGAGCGCCCCCGGCCTCCGGGTCCTTCCCGTCGTCGGACGAACCGCACGCGGCCAGCGCCACCGCCGTGAAGACGGCGGCGCCGGCCAGGAAGAGGCGTTTCATCATCCGTTCCTGAGTGCGTAGTGCGAGCTGACCTTGGCGGCCGGCAGGACCGTCGGGTAGACGGCGGTCTCGTCGATCTGCCCGGCGAAGAAGTTGCTGGTGGGACGGTTGGGCCAGTTGTTGAGGTTGTCGCCGCCCACCCGCCAGTACCCGGAGTAGTTCTCGTTGGTCTTGTAGAGGATGTTGGACGCGCGCAACTGGCCGTCCACGTAGAGCGCCAGACCACCGGAGCCCTGGGTGGCGACCACGTGGTGCCAGGCCCCGTCGTTGTACGCGGCGGGGCTGGTGACCGTACGGGTGGCGCCGTCGTAGACGCCGAAGACCAGCTTCCCGTCGTTGGCCATGTAGACGTGCTTGTCGTAACTGGTGCTGGTCTGCATGGTCAGGTTGGAGAAGCCGATGATCCGGCCGCCCTTGGTGGTCGTGGTCTTGATCCACGTCTCCAGGGTGAAGGCCGTCGGCCGCGCGTGCCGGGCGTTGCTGTACGCGTACTCGTCGGTGCCGTTGAACCCGATCGCGGTGGAGTCGCCCGCGACGGCGGCCGGGGTCTGCCGGTAGGAGGGGGCGTTGCGCAGGAAACCGTTGTCGAGGCCGCTGCCGGAGTCGGCGGCGAAGGTGGAGGTCGCCTCGTCGTAGCGCCAGTACAGCGACGCGCCGTCGGCGCGCACCTGCGCCGGGTAGGACGGGGCGGTCGCCGCGACCGTGGCGGAGACCGCGGTCGACTTGGCGCTGGTGTTGGTGCCGTCGCTTGCGCTGATCCGGTACGAGTGGGTCTCGCCCGGCGCGACCGAGGTGTCGGTCCAGCGCAGCTGCGGCCGGTCCCAGAACAGGGAGTACCCGGTGGTGGTGTACACCGGGGTGGCCGCCCCGTCCTTGTAGATCCGGTAGGTCAGTTCGCCGTCGTCGGTGTCGAAGCTGGTCTGCCAGTTGACCTCGATCTGACCGGGGACCACCGTGTTCAGGGAGACGTTGGGCACCCATGGCGCCCCGGTGTCCGGGCCGTCCGCGAAGCGGGTCAGCCCCTGCTGCGCCTCCCCGTTGACGGTGGTGAACTCGCCGCCCACCCACAGGTAGTGGCGGCCGCCCTTGTCCGTCTGCGCCATCACGCGCGGCCCGACCGGCTCGCCGATGCCGTCGTTGGTGTCCGGGAACCACGGCAGCAACTGCGGGTCGTCGACCGACTGCGCGAGCAGGTGCTTGCGCGGCTGGTCGGGGAACTCGCCCATGGAGGCGCAGTCGTGGGCGTGGCTGCCGCTGTAGAGGACCCCCGAGTGGACCAGGACGGCCTGGGTGGCGCCCAGGCAGGTGTCCCGCCAGCGCTGCTGGAAGTCGTCCAGGTCCAGCGCGATGCGTCCGTCGAAGACGCCGCCGCCGGTGCCCTCGTTGGCGGTGTAGAAGCCGGTGGCGTCGGTGGTGAGGTCCTGCACCGTCGAGGTGTTGGGGATGAAGCCGGGGTAGGCGGTGGTCAGCGCGCCGGTGGTGGCGTCGACGACGGCCAGGGCGTGCGAGGTGGTGCCGTTGACGGTGAAGAAGTCGCCGCCGAGCAGCACGTGCTGCCCGTCGGGCGTGACATCGACCGCGCGGGCGACCTCGTCGGCGTTGGCCGTCCACGGCAGCAGGTCGGCGCCGTCCGCCGTCACGGCGGCGAACTTGTTCCTGGTCGCGCCGCCCGCGCTGTTGAAGTCGCCGCCGAAGTAGACGGTGTCCTCGGTGGGCGCGATGGCCCGCACGGTCGCCGAGACGGCCACCTTGAAGTCGTTCCTCGGCGTGCAGGTGGCGGTGTCGATCGCCGCGATGTTGCTGACCCCGACACCGTTCACGGCGCCGAACTGGCCGCCCGCGTACAGCGTCGCGCCGTCCGGGGAGAGCGCCAGCGCCCGCACGGTCGCGGTGCCCGAGGTGAGGGTGAACGACAGGGCGCAGCCGGTCGGCGCCCCCGTCGCCGCGTCGAACGCGGCGAAGTTGACCGCGGGCTGTTCGCCCGTCCCGGCCGCGGCCGAGGGCGGGCGGACGGTGGAGAAGGTGCCGCCCGCGTAGACGACGCCGTCGCCGGCCGCCATGGACCAGACGATGCCGTTGGTCTGCCAGGTGGAGAGGTCGTCCGCGGTGAGCGCCACCGGGGGCGTCAGCGCGGCCGCCGGGGAGGCCCCGGCCGCGACGGACGCGGTCAGGGCTCCGGCGAGCAGGCAGAGCACGGCGGACGCGGCCCTGGTGCGCCCGCGTCCGACGGATCTCCGCCGTGTACTTCCGTTCATCATTCGGCTCCGAAGGTGAGGATGAGCTGCGGCCGGAAAGCCGCGGTTGCGACCTCGCCCGACCAGACACGGAGGCTGTCCGTACCGCTGCCGGTCAGGGCGAGTGAGAAGGAGGAGCCGAGGGCCCCGCCCAGTGCCGACGCGTCCAGCTCCACCGCGTAGTCGGTGGAGAGGGCTGTCGCGCCGGAGATCGTTCCCAGCACCGTCCCGGCGAGCGCCGGGCGGGTGTTGTAGGTGACCGAGGACTCGGACCACGCCCCGGTCACCGGCACCACGTCGTGGCTCTCCGCGCTGCCCGCCGTGGCGTCCGACGAGGTGCGAAACGTCAGCCGGGCGGCGGTGACGTGCTGACCGGCGGGGGCCGCCGGCAGCGCGAAGCGCAGGTAGCCGAGGTAGGGAGTGGTGCCGCGGGCGGCGAGCTGGGTGTCGTCGTAGGTGGTGTTGGCGGCCACCCCGTTGACGTAGGCGTCCTCGGTGGGCGTCAGCGCGACCGTCGTCCCCCCGCCACCCCCGCCGGGACCGGGTACCGCGTCGGCGAGATCGTGGTGCTCGGCGGCCTGGGCGGCGGTCAGCGCCGTCGGATAGACCGCCGTCTCGTCGACCTGGCCGGCGAAGTAGGTGCTGGTCGGCCGGTCCGGCCAGGCGTTGCTCATCGCGTCCCCGCCCACGCGCCAGAAGCCGTTGTACGAACGGCCCCCGGTCGCCGGGTCGGTGCCCGCCGGTTCGCCGTCCACGTAGAGGGCCATACCGTCGGCGCCCTGGGTGGCCACCACGTGGTGCCAGGCGCCGTCGTTGTACGAGCCGGTGGTGGTGATGGTGGGCCGGTCGGGGGAGTTGCCGACCTGCACCCCGAAGGTGAGCCGGCCGTCGTCCGTCAGGTCGACCAGCTTGTCGGCGACGGTGCTGGTCTGGCCCTGCGCGGTGCCGATGTTGCTGCCGTAGCCGATGATCCGGCCGCCCGTGGTGGACGTGGTGCGGAACCACGTCTCCACGGAGTACGGCGACGGCGCGGTGTAGTGGTGCAGCCGGTCGCTGTACACGTACTCGTCGGTGCCGTTCAGCGTCAGCGCCGCCGAACCGGTGACCGCGGCGGGCGTCGAGCGGTACGCCGGGGCGTTGACGTAGACGCCCCCGTCGCCGGAGTCCGACGCGTCCGCGGCGAACGCCCCGCCCGCCTCGTCGTACCGCCAGTACAGCTCGGCGCCGTCCGCCAGGACCTTCTCCCGGTACGGGGACGCGGACGCGGCGGCCGTCACGGAGACGGCGGCCGACTGGGCCCCGGTGTTGGTGCCGTCGCTCGCGGAGATCCGGTAGGTGTACGTCTGCCCGGCCACCACGTCCGTGTCGGTGAACGTCAGTTGCGGACGGTCGAAGAACCGCGAGGACCCGGTGGTGGTGTACACCGGTGCGGCCCCGCCGTTGCGGTACACCCGGTAGGTCAGCAGCGAGTCGTCCAGGTCGAGCGACGACCGCCAGCTCACCTTCACCTCACCGGCCCGCGGGGCGGAGACGCTGACCGCCGGGGCGGCGGGCGCGCCGGTGTCCGGGGAGTTCGCGAACCGGGTCAGGCCCTGCTGGGAGACCCCGTTGACGGTGGTGAACTCGCCGCCCACCCAGAGGAAGTCCCGGCCGTCGCGGGAGGCGACCGTCAGGGCGCGCGGCCCGACCGGCTCGCCGATGCCGTCGTTGGTGTCCGGCAGCCAGCCCAGCATCTCCGGATCGTCCACCGACTGGGCGGTGAGGTGCTTGCGCACCTGGTTGGGGAAGCCGCCCATGGACGAGCAGTCGTGCACGTGGCTGCCCGCGTACAGCACGCCCCGGTACACCCGCAGCGCCTGGGTGGCGCCCTGGCAGGTGTCCCGCCAGCGCTGGCCGAAGCCGTCCAGCTCCATGGCGAGCCGGCCGTCGAAGGAGTTGCCGCCGCGGCCCTCGCCGGCCGCGTACCAGCCGCCCGAGGCGGTGTCCGTGACGATGTCCTTGATCACTGCCGTCGGCGGGATGAAGGTGCCCGGGTAGCCGTGGTCGAGCGCACCGGTGGCGGCGTCCGTCACCGCCAGCGCGTGCGAGGCCGCGCCCCCGACGGTGAAGAAGTCGCCCCCGATCAGCACGGACGCGCCGTCCGGGGTGACCCGCAGGGTCCGGCCGGGCGCGTCCACGTCGGGGTTCCAGGCGGTCGGTGTGCCGCCGGGGGTCACCGCGCCGTAGAACCGCCGGGTCTGTCCGCCGACCGACTGGAAGTCGCCGCCGGCGTAGACCGTCCCGTCCGCCGCCACGTCCAGCGCGCGGACCGTGGCGCTGAAGCCCGGGGCGAACCCGGTGCGGACCTGGCAGGTCGCGGTGTTGACGGCGGCCAGTCCGTTGACCGCCGTCCCGTTCGCCGCGTTGAACCAACCCCCGACGTACAGGGTGGACTTGTCGGGGGACACGGCCAGCGCCCGCACGGTCGCGGTGCCGCTGCTGCGGGTGAAGGAGAGCGAGCAGCCGGTCGGCGCCCCGGTGGCCGCGTCGAACGCGGCGAAGTTGACCGCGGGGGCGGAACCCGCGCCGCCGGCCGCCGTGCCCGCCGGGCGTATCTGCGAGAAGGTGCCGCCCGCGTACACCACGCCGCCCGCCTCGGCGAGCGCCCAGACGATGCCGTTGGTCTGGTAGGTGGACAGGTGGTCGGCGGTGAACCCCACCGGTGGCGTCAGCGCACCGGCCGGGGGAGCGGTGGTGACCGCGGAGGCCCCCAGAGCCCCCGCGGCCAGGGCGAGGGACGCGGCGTACCCGACGCCGCGTCCCCACCCTGGGGCGCTCATCGGTCCACCCGCACGGCCGCGCCGCTGAGCTGCGCCTCCAGGGCGCGCACGTCCGCGTCGACCATGATCCGGGCCAGCTCCATGGAGGTGACCTCCGGCTTCCAGCCGAGCAGTTCCTCCGCCTTGGACGCGTCCCCGATCAACGCGTCCACCTCGCTGGGGCGTTCGTACTTGGGGTCGTAGCGCACGTGCTCGCGCCAGTCGAGGCCGGCGTGCTCGAAGGAGTGCTCCAGGAACTGCCGGACGCTGACGCCCTGGCCGGTCGCCACCACGTAGTCGTCCGGGGTGTCCCGCTGCAGCATCCGCCACATCGCGTCGACGTACTCCGGGGCGTATCCCCAGTCCCGCACCGCGTCGAGGTTGCCCAGGTGCAGCCGCTCCTGGAGCCCGGCCTTGATCCGGGCCACCCCGCGGGTGATCTTGCGGGTCACGAAGGTCTCGCCGCGGCGCGGCGACTCGTGGTTGAACAGGATGCCGTTCACCGCGAACATGCCGTACGCCTCACGGTAGTTGACCGTCGCCCAGTAGGCGTACACCTTCGCCACGCTGTACGGGCTGCGCGGGTGGAACGGCGTGCTCTCGTTCTGCGGCGGCGGGGTCGAGCCGAACATCTCCGACGAGGACGCCTGGTACACCCGGGTGTCGATGCCGCTGGCGCGCACCGCCTCCAGCAGCCGGATCGCACCGAGCCCGGTGACGTCGCCGGTGTACAGCGGGGCGTCGAACGACACCCGGACGTGCGACTGCGCGCCGAGGTTGTAGACCTCGTCGGGCCGCACCTCGCGCAGCAGGTTCACCAGCGCGACACCGTCGCTGAGGTCGGCGTGGTGCAGGACGAACGAACGGTTCGCCTCCTCCGGCCCCTGGTAGATGTGGTCGATGCGTTCGGTGTTGAAGCTCGACGAGCGGCGTATGAGCCCGTGGACCGTGTAGCCCTTGTCGAGCAGCAGCTCGGACAGGTACGAGCCGTCCTGTCCGGTCACCCCGGTGATGAGCGCGGTCTTCCCCACGACTTCCCCCTCCAGATGTTCACGCCGCAGCGGCGTTTGAACGTGTATCTCATGTAGTGAGCGATTGGCGGCAAAGATGCACCGACGTCCGCTCCTGCTGGCACAATCCGAGCCATGACGACCGACATCCCCGGCCCACCCCGGGAATCCGCCCGCCCCCTACTCCCCCCCGGCTCCCGCATATTCGTGGCGGGACACCGCGGACTGGTCGGTTCGGCGGTGGTGCGCCGCCTCACCGCCGACGGCCACGAGGTGCTCACCCGTGGCCGCGACCTCCTCGACCTGCGCGACGGCGGGCGGACCGAGGCGTACCTGCGCGACGTCCGGCCGGACGCCGTCGTGCTGGCCGCGGCCAAGGTGGGCGGCATCATGGCCAACAGCACCTGGCCGGTGCAGTTCCTGGAGGACAACCTCCGCATCCAGCTCAGCGTGATCGGCGGCGCCCACGCGGCCGGCGTCGCACGGCTGCTGTTCCTCGGATCCTCCTGCATCTACCCGAAGCACGCCCCGCAGCCGATCAGCGAAAGCTCGCTGCTCACCGGGCCGTTGGAGCCGACCAACGAGGCGTACGCCCTCGCCAAGATCGCGGGCGTCGTGCAGACGCAGTCCTACCGGCGGCAGTACGGCGCCTCCTACATCAGCGCCATGCCCACCAATCTCTACGGGCCCGGCGACAACTTCGACCTGGAGACCTCGCACGTCCTGCCCGCCCTGATCCGGCGCTTCCACGAGGCCGGGCGCGACGGCGCCCCCTCCGTCACCCTGTGGGGCTCCGGCAGCCCACGCCGCGAGTTCCTGCACGTGGACGACCTCGCCGCCGCCTGTGCGCTCCTGCTGGAGCGGTACGACGGGGACGAGCCGGTCAACATCGGCTGCGGCGAGGACCTCCCCATCAGCGAACTCGCCGCACTGGTCAGCGAGGTGACGGGGTATCGGGGAGAGATCGTCTGGGACACCACGAAGCCCGACGGCACCCCGCGCAAGCTGCTGGACGTGGACCGGCTGACCGCCCTCGGTTTTACCCCGAGGATCCCGCTGCGGGACGGCATCGCCCGGACCTACGCGTGGTGGCTGGAGCACACCGCCGCCGCGGTGTGATTCCGCGCCCCGCCCCGGGCGGGGCGCGGAACCGTCCCCGCGCACCCCGGCCCCCCTCCGCCCGGCCACCTCAGTACGCCCCGCGCCCGTCGGTGACGGCGCGCAGCGTCCGGGCGATCAGCCCCATGTCGGTGGAGACCGTCCAGTTGTCCACGTACCAGAGGTCGAGCGACACGGACTCCTGCCACGACAGGTCGGACCTGCCGCTGACCTGCCAGAGGCCGGTGAGACCCGGCTTCACCGCCAGCCGCCGGCGCTCCCGCTCGTCGTACGCGGCAGCCTCCTCGGGCAGCGGAGGGCGCGGTCCCACCAGGGACATGTCACCCAGTAGTACGTTGAACAACTGCGGCAGTTCGTCGATCGAGGTGCGCCGCAGCGCCCGCCCGATCCGGGTGATCCGGGGATCGCGCCGCATCTTGAACAGCGGCCCGTCCACCTCGTTGGCGGTGATCAGCTCCGCCTTGCGGGCCTCCGCGTCCTGGACCATGGTGCGGAACTTCCACATGGTGAACGGCCGGTCGTGCTGCCCCTGCCGGGTCTGCCGGTGGAAGACCGGGCCCCGCGAGGTGGCCCTTATCCCGATGCCGACGGCCACCATCAGCGGCGCCAGCAGCAGCAGTCCGACGCCCGCCCCCGCCCGGTCCAGCAGGGACTTCAGCGACGCCTGGAGCCCCCGCCGCAACGGCGGGGAGACGTGCAGCAGGGTCAGTCCGGCGACCGAGGCCGGCCGTATCCGCTCGGCGGCGACGCCGGGCAGGTCGGAGAGCACGCACCACGCGAGTCCCGCGTCGTGCAGCCCCCAGCCGAGTCTTCGCAGCCGGTCGCCGGTGAGCTCCGCCCCCGGCGCCACCAGTACCAGCTCCGCCCCCTGGGCGTAGGCGCCGCCCAGCACCGTCGACACGTCGTCCTTGGCCGCCTGCGACGACAGCCGTCCCGCGAGCGGGGTGTCGGTGTGCGGCTCCGCGGCCCCCACCGGCACCGCGCCCACCACCCGGTAGCCGTGGGCGGCGGTACGGGCGCACAGGGCGCCGGCCACCTCGTCCACGCCCGCAGCGGCGCCGACGAGCAGCACCCGGCGCTGCCCGCACCGCGCCCGCTGGGCCACCGCGCGCCGCCGCACGAGCACGGTCACCGCGCAGGCGGCCAGCAGTCCCGGCACGGAGGCGGCCAGCGCGGCGCCGGGATCGACCGCGGGGCGCACGGCGGTCCAGGCCACCGCGAGCAGGCCGACGTAGACCAGCCAGTCCGCGAGGACGCCGGACAGGCCGCCGCGGTCGGACCGGGGCCGCGAGGCGTACCGGCCGCGGGCGATCCGCACCCCGGTCCAGGCGGCGGCCGCCAGGCACGCCGAGGGCAGTGCCCACGGCTGGGCGCGTTCCGACAGCACCAGCCAGGCGGGAACGCCCAGGCCGGCCGCCTCCGCCAGGGCGGCGAGCGGCAGCGGCGGACGGGCCCGGCCGTACGCCCTCGGCGCGCGATTGGTCAGATCGCGCTGTGCCGTGGGCGCCCGCCAGAGCTGTTCCAGCGCCGTGGTGCGGTTCCGGGACGTCGCGGTCCGGGGGCGTGGCGCGCCCCGGAGCCCCACAGGTCCGGATAGGTCTGTTCCGGGTATTTCGACATGCCCCATGAACCCCCCAGTCACAGTCGCATCCCCACCGAACGCGGCGCATCCGCCGATCCTCGGGACCGGCGGATGCGCCATCGCTCGGTGCACGATATCCACACACGTGCCATTTCGCTGGAGTTCCCGTGAAGTTCAGACACAACGGAGACTTCGCCAGGTTCCCGGCGTGGCGGTCATCTCTGCTTCTGTGTACGACTGTTGAGGTTCGCAGGATAGGGGCAAGCGCTTGTCGATGCGCGGTAACCGGGTCAAAGAGTCCGAAACTCAACTCTCCGCTTCACGAACGCATATGTGGACTGTGACGGTCCAAGTCGGCCGGTCCGTGCGGGAGTTATCTGCGTCACACTGCGCGCAGACCCGGCTACCGAGGGCGCACGGCGGTGGTGGGCGGGAGGTGCGCAGGGGTGCGCCGGCCGGCGGACGCGCCGACGGCGGGGTCCGACCGGTCGGCGGTGCCGGGGATCGGCCGGTCATCGGGGCTGCCGGGGCTGCCGGGGCCTGCGGGTCCAGGTGGCCGGATTCGGGGTTCCGGTCCGGTCCCGGGGCCGGCGACCGCGGCCAGGGGGCCCTGCCCCGTCGGTGTCCGCGACGCCTCCGCGCCCCGTATCCCGCCCCACCCATTCCGGTGCATTCGATGCGGCTGGAATGCGGAATGCGGAATGCGTTGCATGCGCGCGAAAACGGGTGGGGCCGGACAGGGAATTCCCCGTCCGGCCCCACCCGTGTGTTCCGCGGCGATCAGACGCGACGGTGGCGGCCGTAGTACTCACCGGTCTGCTCACGGTGGGCCGGGTCCGTCAGGTGCTTTTCCTTGTCGAACTCCGGCGCGTCCTTGATCTGCTCCTTGGTGAGGTCCAGATAGACCTTCTCCTCGGCGGCGTCGACCCGCGTGATCGTGCCGGCCGGCAGCAGGACGTGCTTGCCGAAGATCCATACACCCGTGTCGACCACGAGGTAGGAGGCGTCCACCTCGTCCGAGTGCTTGTCCACCTTGCCGATGCTGCCGTCGGTCGCCTCGACCTTGTAGCCCGCCAGGTTGCTGCCCGTGACGTGGCCGGCGGCCGGACGGTAGCCCCAGATGTTCTCGCTCATGTAAATGCGCTCCTTCATTCGGTCGGCTTCATGGTGCGGTGGTTCTGGAAAAGCTGTGTAAGTTCCGCTGGGATCCTGGTGCCCGTCGAGCGGGGCTGTACACATCGAATTCCGGGGACGGAAGGACTTTTTATCGACAGGGGTCCAGGGGGTGTGAGCGACGAAAAGGCGGGCACCCTGTCGCTTTTCGCGGAGCCGGACCGCGTCGCCGTCTGTGCCGCCCCCGGCCGCCCGCGCTCACGCCTGTACATCCCGCTCTGTGGCCATGGGTCACGTTCCGCGCTCCATCCGCCCCCGGCTGCCGGTCCGCCCCGCCCTCCGCGTCCGCCTGTTCCCGGGGCCCCCTCCGGCGCCCTCCGTCCGCCCCCGCGCGCACCTGCTCCGCTCCCGAGGATTAGTCGTCGGCCATCGGGGCAGACGGCACGGGCGGTGAACGGGGAGGGTGCGCCCGCGCCCGCGGGAGCCTTCGTAGGGCTCCCGCCTCCGGTACGCCGCACGGGTGGATGCGGGGGGCATGTGCCACGGGTCCGTGCGAAGGTCGTGGGGGGCTCGAATTCGAGGCCCCGCGGTTCTCGGGCACGGGTCCGAAATGTGTGGTGATCGTCGCAGCTCACACGGCGCTCGTCGGCATGGGGCGATGGCTTACGCTGCGAGGAACGGCCCGCGTCGGCGGGGCGCTACTGGAGGGGATCGCCTGATGGCGGAACAAGACATATCGGCCAGACTCGTGGAGCTGCTCGCGGAGCAGCGGAAGCCACTGGAGGCCGCCTGGGTCGAGAGCGTCTCGCACACGCTGCGCGGACGCGTCTCCGTGGCGGAGCTCGACCGCGAGCTGCGCGAACTGTACGGGGCCCTTCTGGAGGGTCTGCGCCGCGGCGGCCTGGACTGGAACGGCGAGGAGTTCGCCGAGGTCCGCGCCCTGCTCGGCGAGCTCTCCCGCAACCGGGCCCGCCAGGGGTTCACCCCCACCGAGACGGCGACCAGCGTCTTCGCGGGCAAGGCGATCCTCGCGCCGTCCGCCGACAGCTCGGCCGTGGACATCCGCGCGTACCTGCAGTTCAGCAACCTCCTGGACGCGCTCGGACTGTTCACCATCGAGGTGTACTCCCGGACGCGCGAGGAGATCATCAGCGCGCAGTCCGAGCAGCTCATGGAGCTCTCCACGCCCGTGGTGAAGCTCTGGGAGGGCGTGGTCGCGGTGCCGCTGGTGGGCACCCTCGACTCCGCACGCACCCAGGTGGTGATGGAGAAGCTGCTCCAGACGCTCGTCGACACCGGCTCCGACCAGGCCATCATCGACATCACCGGCGTCCCCGCGGTGGACACCGAGGTCGCCCAGCACCTGCTGAAGACCGTGGTGGCCGCCCGGCTGATGGGCGCCGAATGCACCATCTCCGGCATCCGCCCGCAGATCGCGCAGACCATCGTCGCGCTCGGCATCCAGTTCGGCGACATCGTCACCAAGGCCACGCTGGCCGACGCGCTCAAGCACGCGCTGCGCCGCGCGGACGCCTCCTCCGCACGCTCCGGCGGTCAGGCGTGACCGAACGCGTACCCGTTCTGAAGATCGGCGACGTCCTGCTGGTCTCCATCCAGGTGGATCTGGAGGACCAGACCGTTCTGGACCTCCAGGACGACCTGGCGGCCCGCATCGTCGCCACCGGCGCCCGCGGCGTGGTCATCGACATCACCGCGGTGGAGATCGTCGACTCGTTCGTGGGCCGGATGCTGGCCACCACGGCGGCCATCTCCCGGATGCTCGACGCGGAGACCGTCGTCGTCGGCATGCGGCCGGCCGTGGCGATCACCCTGGTCGAGCTCGGACTCTCCCTCGGCGGTGTGCGCACCGCTCTGACCCTGGAGAAGGGGCTGGACATCCTGGCCCGGTCGGACGACGACCGGCCGGCACGGCCGTGAGCGGGCTCCCGGGCGTTCCCGAGGGCGAGCACGAGACGGTCACCGTCGCCACCAACGACGACGTCGTCCGTGCCCGCCAACTGGTGCGTACCCTCGCCCAGCGCTGCAAGCTGTCGCTGGTCGACCAGACCAAGCTCGTCACCGCGGCGAGCGAACTGGCCCGCAACACACTGGTGTACGGCGGCGGCGGCGTCATGCGCACCGGCCTGGTGCGCCGGGACGGCCGTCTCGGCGTCACCGCGGTCTTCGAGGACTCGGGCCCCGGCATTCCCGACCTGGACCTGGCCCTCACCGACGGCTGGACCTCCGGCGGCGGCCTCGGCCTCGGCCTGAGCGGGGCCCGCCGGCTGGTCGACGACTTCACCCTGGACACCGAGGTCGGCCGCGGCACCCAGATCGCGGTGACCAAATGGGCCCGTTGACGCTGCCCGTGCTCGACGCGCAGGACATCGCCTGGTTCCGCGACGCGGAGTCGCTCCCCGCCGCCGCGCGCGGGGCGGCGTCCGCGCTCGCCCGGCGCATCGGCTTCGACGAGCAGCGCTGCGCCGAGGTGGCCCTCGCGGTGAGCGAGGCGGGGACCAACCTGCGCCGGCACGCCGTCGACGGCACCCTGCTGCTGCGCGTCGTGCGCACGGCGGACGACGCGGGCGTGGAGTGCGTGACCATCGACTCCGGTCCCGGCATGGCCGACGTACCGCACTCGCTGACCGACGGCGTCTCCTCGGCCGGCACCCTCGGCATCGGACTCGGCGCCATCTCACGGCTCGCCGACACCATCGACATCCACTCCCTCCCGGACCGCGGGACCGTCCTCGCCGCGAGGTTCTGGACCAAGGAGGCAGCCCGAAGGGCCGCCGCCCTCGGTGAACCCGTCGTGGCCGGGCTGACCCGGCCGATCACCGGCGAGGAGACCTGCGGAGACGTCTGGGCGGCCCGTGCCGTCGGCGCCCCGGAGCAGGAAGCGGCCGCCGCCCGGCGGCCCGCCCGGCAGCCGTCCGCGCCCGACCCGCTGGACTGGACGGCGCTCACCGGTTTCCGGCCGTCGGCGGGCGACGCCCGCCGCACGCCCGACCGGACCCCGCGCCCGGCCGGAGCACCCGACACCGACACCGATGTGGAACCCGCCCTGCTGCTGATGTTCTGCGACGGCCTCGGGCACGGCCCGCTCGCCGCCCGCGCGGCGGACGCCGCGGCGGCGGCCTTCCGCGACGGCACCGCCCGGCATCCGGAAGGCGTGATCGCCGAGATCCACCGCGCCCTGCGCGGCGGCCGGGGCGGAGCGGTGGCGGTCGTACGCATCGAACCGCAGACCCGCACGGTCTCCTTCTGCGGCGTCGGCAACGTCAGCACCTTCGTCGTCGACGCCGACGCCGGCACCCGCCGCTCGCTGCTCTCCGCACCCGGCATCGTCGGCCACCAGATGCCCACCCTGCGCACGGTCCGCCAGGAACTCCCGCGTGGCAGCGGCGTGATCATGCACTCCGACGGGCTGACCGAGCGCTGGCAGCCGAAGAACCTGCCCGGCCTGCTCGCACACTCGCCGCTCGTCGCCGCCGCCCTGCTGCTGCGCGAGGCGGGCATCCGCCGCGACGACGCCGGGGTCGCCGTCGCCAAGGGGGCGTGGTGACGGCTCCGGCGGCCGACGGAACCGCCCCGCTGGCCACCGTCGCGCTCGCCACCGAGCACGACGTCTTCGTGCTCCGCCGCAGCGGCAAGGCGGCGGCCGAGGCCCTCGGGGTGGAGAGACAGGACCAGATCCGGCTCGCGACCGCACTCAGCGAACTGGGCCGCGACACCCTCGGATCGCCGGGCCTGTGTGTCGAGTTCGGTGTGGTGGCCGGTGTGGTGCCGGTGCTCCGGGTGGATCTCCTGTGGCGGACCGGCCCCGGCCCCGGACCCGAGGCGGTCAAGGCCGCCGCCCGCCTGGTGCCCGTCCGGCACGAGGCCGCCGAACGGAGGGTGACGATCGAGCAGCAGCTCTCGGTGGACGCGACGGACCCGGAGACCCTGCGGCGCGCCCGCGAGGCCCTGCGGGCGCACCGCGGTTCCAGCGTGCTGGAGGACGCCCGCGCCCAGACCAGCGACCTGATCGCCGCACTGGAGGAGTCGCGCGCCCAGCGGGAGGAACTGCACCGGCTCAACGAGGAGCTGGAGGAGACCAACCGCGGCGTGGTGGCGCTCTACTCCGAGCTCTCGGCGGAGCTGGAGGAGACCAACCGCGGTGTCGTCGCGCTCTACGCCGAACTGGAGGAGAAGTCCAGCCAGTTGCGCGAGGCGAGCGAGGCGAAGACCCGCTTCTGGGCCAACGTGAGCCACGAACTGCGCACCCCGGTCAACTCGGTGGTGGGCCTCGCCCGGCTGCTGCTGGAGACCGAAGGGGAACGCCTCGACGAGGAGCAGCGGCGGCAGATCGCGCTCATCTCGGCCTCCGGCGCCACCCTTCTCGCCCTGGTCGACGAACTGCTGGACGTGGCCAAGGCGGAGTCGGGCCGGCTGGAGCCGCACTGGGAGCCCGTCGACCTGCGCGCCACCCTCGGCCAGCTCCGCGGCACCCTGCGCGGCTACGAGACACGGGGCGACGTCACCCTCGCGGTGGCCGAGCCCGACCCGGCCCTCACCCTGGTCAGCGACGAGGTGATGGTCACCCGCATCCTGCGCAACCTGCTCTCCAACTCCCTGAAGTTCACGGAGGAGGGCACCGTGCGGCTCGACGTGGCGGCCGAGCCCGGGCCGGCCGGCGGCGAGGTGGTCTTCACCGTGTCGGACACCGGTGTCGGCATCCCCCCGGAGGAACAGCACCAGATCTTCGAGGAGTTCTACCAGGTACGCGGCTCGCACCAGCGGGGCCGCTCCGGCACCGGCCTCGGCCTGCCCTACGCCCGGCGCCTCGCCGAACTCCTCGGCGGCAGCCTCGTCCTCACCAGCAGCCCCGGCCGCGGGACCGTGGTCACCGTGCGGCTGCCCGCCGCCCGGCCCGGCGCCGACGGCCCCGACGACGCGGCCGTGACCCGGCGCGCGGTCCTCGTCACCGTCGACGACGACGAGGTCTTCCGCGGCGCCATCCGCCCGGTGCTCGGCCAACTGGCCGACCGCGTCGTGGAAGTGGGCGAGGGCGGTCGCGCGGGCGACACGATCCGCCGCGAACGCCCCGACGCGGTCCTGCTCGACCTGCACATGCCCGACCTCGACGGCTACGACGTGCTGGCCGACCTGGCCGCCGACCCCGGCACCGCGGGCATCCCCGTCATCGTGATCACCTCGGCGGCCGACGGCACCCTGGACCACGCCCGGCTGCGCCACGCCCGTGCGGTCCTGGACAAGGCGTCGCTCACCCTCGGCCGGCTCGCCCGCGCCTTCGACGGAGCACCCGAACCCCCGCCGCTCCCGCCCCATCCGCCCCGCCCCGACCACCCGCCGCGCCCGGAGCATCCGCCGCGGCCGGGCCACCCCCCGCTCCAGGAAGAGTCCCCGGAAGACGGCACGCGATGAGTCCCCACTCCCTCTCCGACGGCGCCGTGGCCACGGTCATGGTGCTCGACGACAACGACACCAACCGCTACATCGTGGGCAGTTGGCTGCGCCGCGCCGGACACACGGTGGTGGAGGCGGCCGACGGCGCCGAGGGCCTGGCCCTGCTGGCCAAGGCCCCCGACGCGCTGCTGCCCGAGCTCGCCGTCGTCGACGTCCGGCTGCCCGACATGAGCGGCTTCGAGGTGTGCGAGCAGATCAAGGCCGACCCGCGTACCGCCCACCTGCCGGTCATCCACGTCTCCGCGACCGCGATCGAGGTGAGCGACCGCACCCAGGGCCTGCACCGGGGCGCGGACGCCTACCTCACCGAGCCCATCGCTCCGGACGAACTGCTGGCCACCGTCACGGCCGCCCTCCGCTACGCCCGCGCCCGCCGCCGCGCCGAGCGGCTGGCCACCCGCGTCGCCGCGCTGAACAGCAGCACGCTGGCGGTCTACGCGGCCCCCGACGGCGAGACGTTCATCCACGCGGCGGCGGTCGGCGCGGCCACCCTGATGGGCTCGCCCGCCGTGACCGTCGCCCTCAGTCCCGACGGCCGCGCCGTCCATCTCGCGGCCGCCCGGACGCCGTCGGGCCGCAGCCGCCCGGCGGAGGAATCGCCCGTCACCCTCGCCCAAGCCGACCCCCGGCTGCTGGACCTGCTGACCGGCAAGGCGCTCGGCGACGGGACCGGCACGGAGACCACCGTGCTCACCGGCGCCGAATGGCGGGAGCTGACGGGCACGGACGCGGACCGCGGCGCCGACGTGTTCCCCGACGGGGTCGCGCTCGTTCTCGCTCGCACCAAGCGCGGCCGGCCGCCGATCGCGCTCGCGGTCGACGCGACGACGCTGGCCGGCACCGACGACGGCGAACTCCTCTCCCAGCTCGCCCAGGCCTGCGCCCTCGCGCTGGAGGCGCTGCGCAGCCACAGCGAGGAACACGCCCTCGTCCTCACCCTGCAGCGCACCTTCCTGCCGGACCGGCTGCCCGAGGTCCCCGGCGTGGACATGGCCGTACGGTACGAACCGGCAGCCGACCACGCCGAGATCGGCGGCGACTTCTACGAGGCCATCGAGACCCCGGCCGGGCTGCTGCTGGCCATCGGGGACGTGGCCGGACACTCCCTCAAGGCCGCCATGATCATGGGCGAGGTCCGCCACGCCCTGCGCGCGTACGCGATCGAGGGCCACGACCCGCAGACGCTCCTGGTCCGCCTCGACGCCCTCCTCGTACGGTTGCGGCCCTCCATCACCGTCACCGTGTGCCTGGTCCTGGTGGAGCCCGGCGGCCGCTGTCTGCAGATCGCCAACGCGGGCCACATCCCGCCGCTGCTGAAGGACCCCGACGGCTCCACCCGCTATCTCACCGAGCACGGCCCGCTGCTCGGCCTCAACCTGCCGCACGCCCCGGCCGTCCGCCACCCGGTGCCGCCGGGGGCCACGCTGCTGCTGCTGACCGACGGGCTGATCGAGGTGCCGGGCGAGAACCTCGACGACAGCATGGCCGCGCTGGCCCGCACCCTCGCCGGCGCCCCGGCGGAACTCGACGCGCTCTGCGACGGGCTGCTGGACGCCTTCGGCAAGGGCAAGACCGACGACATCGCCCTGCTGGCGGCCCGGCTCCACTGACCCGCGTCCGGCCCGCCGGGCGGCCGCCGGGCGGCCGCCGGGAGGGACCGGTCCACGTCCCGCCTATTGACGCGTACACATCCCCGGACGAAGAATGATCGCTCAGCACGGCTTGACAACGTTGTCTACGTCGGAAGAGGCGTTCTTTTCATGAGATGGACCCACTGGATTCGCGGAGCCGGGACGGTGGCCGCGACGGCCGCGCTGCTCGGCGGCGCCGTCACCGCGCCCGCCGTGGCGGACGGCGGGAGCCACGGGCGCGACCGGCTCACCGATCTCGTCAACCCGTTCATCGGGACCGAGAACGAGGGCAACACCTATCCGGGCGCGGCGGTGCCCTTCGGCATGGTGCAGCTCTCGCCCGACACCGGTCACAACACCGGCTACGACTACTCCGAGACCCACATCCGGGGCTTCTCCACGGTGCACATCTCCGGGGTGGGCTGCGGCCTCGGCGGTGACCTTCCGATGCTGCCGACCACCGGCGACATCACCTCCACCGACAACGCCGTCTACGCCGCCGGGTTCAGCCACGACGACGAGCAGGCCGCCCCCGGCACCTACCGCGTCGGCCTGGACGCGGGCATCGAGGCCGAGCTGACCGCCACCGCGCGCACCGGCGTGCAGCGCTACACCTTCCCCGCCACCGACCGGGCCAACGTCCTGATCAACGCGGGCCAGTCGCTGCACCGTACGGTGAAGACCGAGGTCGAGATCCTCGACGACCGCACCGTGCGCACCGCCCTCACGGGCAGCGGCTTCTGCCAGGACACCAAGCCGTACACGCTCTACACCCTCACCCGCTTCGACCGGCCCTTCACCACGTCCGGCACCTGGAAGGGCGACGCGGTCACCGAGGGCTCCACGGCCTCGTCCGCCGCCGGCGAGCGCAACGGCGCCTTCCTGCGCTTCGACACCACGAAGGACCGCACCGTCGAGGCCACCACCGCGATCTCCTACGTCGACGCGAAGGGCGCGGCCCTCAACCTCCGTGCCGAAGGCGGCCGTTCGTACGACAAGGTCGCCCGTGCCGCTCAGGCCGCCTGGGAGGACCGCCTCGACGACGTCCGTGCCCGGGGCGGCAGCGAGACGCTCCGCCGCACCTTCTACTCCTCCCTGTACCGCTCGTTCCTCGCGCCCAACATCGGCAGCGACGTCGACGGGCGCTACACCGGCTGGGACCAGGAGATCCACCGGGCGAAGGGCTTCACCTACTACCAGAACTGGTCGCTCTGGGACACCTACCGCACCCAGGCCCAGCTCCTGGCTCTGCTCGCTCCGCGCGAGTCGCGGGACATGGCGATCTCCGTCCTCGCGATCGACCGGGACAGCGGCTGGCTCCCCAAGTGGGGCTACGGCACGGTCGAGACCAACATCATGACCGGCGACCCGGTCACCCCCTTCCTCACCAACGCCTACCAGCAGGGCCTGCTGGACGGGTACGAGGAGCAGGCCTACCGGGCGCTGAAGAAGAACGCCGACGGCGTCCCGCCCGCCGCCTCCGCGCCCGTGGGCCGGGAGGCCAACAAGGAGTACCTGGCCGAGGGTTACGCCCCGTACATCAAGGGCCGCGCCCATGTGAAGCCCGGCGACTCCGACTACGACCACGGCGCCTCCGCGACCCTGGAGTACGCGCTGTCCGACGCGATGCTCGGCCAGATGGCGAAGGAGCTCGGACACCCCGCCGACGCCGCCCGCTACGCCGCCCGCGCCCAGAACTACCGGAAGATCTTCGACAGTTCGACCGGCTTCTTCCGGGCCCGCGACGCCGCAGGCGCCTTCACCGGCCCCGCCGACCCGGCGCAGAGCGAGGGCTTCCACGAGGGCACCGCCTGGCAGTACCAGTGGCTCGTCCCGCAGGACCTGCCCGGCATGGTCGACCTGATCGGCGGCACCGGGGCCGCCAACGCCCGGCTCGACTCCTTCTTCGCCTACCCGCAGTTGCTGGCCGACCCCGCGAAGACCGCCCGCGAGGTGTGGGTCAACGGCCCGTACGCCTACTACAACGCCGACAAGTACAACCCGCAGAACGAACCCGACCTCATCGCCCCCTACACCTACCTCTCCACCGGCCAGCCGTGGAAGACCACCGACGTGGTGCACGCCGCGCTCACCCTCTTCACCGACACCCCGACCGGCATGACGGGCAACGACGACCTCGGCACCATGTCCGCCTGGAACGTGCTGTCCTCGATCGGGATCTTCCCGGTCCAGCCCGGCACCGACACCTGGGGCCTGTCCACGCCCGTCTTCGAGCGGGTCGACCTGACCCTCGACCGGCGGTACTACCCGAGGGGCGGGCTCACCGTGCGGGCCCCGGGCACCTCCGGCACCGCGCGCTACATCCAGTCCGCCCGCACCGACGGCGCCGCGTACGGGAAGACCTACCTGACGACCGACGACATCCGGTCCACCCGGGACCTGAGCTTCACCGTCGCCGCCGAGCCCTCCACCTGGGGCACCGCACCGGCCGCCGCGCCGCCTGCCCTCAAGTGATCCCCTGAACCCCCGAGGACCCGCCCCCGGCCGTGGGGGCGGGTCCTCGCGCGCAGGCCCCGCTCCGCCCGCCACCCCGCCCTCCCGGACAGGCGGGCCGGTTCCGCGGGGCACGGCGCCCTCGGCCGTGTCAACGGCGGCGGGACCCCTCCCGTCCTATGGCGAAAAGCGCGTGGCCGTCCGCGCGGAGGGTGTGATCATGGGCCCGGACGCCGAGACCGCCCCCACGAGGAAGCGTGTGCCATGCCTGTGCTCCCCGCCGACCCCACCGTCCTCCACCCGATGCCGGGACAGCCGCGGGTGGTGCTGCTCCGACCGCTGGTGACCTCGCCGCTGATCGAGGTCGGGGAGTACTCGTACTACGACGACCCGGACGACGCGACCGGCTTCGAGACCCGCAACGTGCTCCACCACTACGGCCCGGAGAAGCTGGTCATCGGCAAGTTCTGCGCGCTGGGCACCGGGGTGCGGTTCCTCATGAACGGCGCCAACCACCGGATGGACGGCCCCTCCACCTTCCCGTTCCCCACCATGGGCGGTTCGTGGGCCGAGCACGCCGACCTGCTCACCGGCCTGCCGAACCGCGGGGACACCGTCGTCGGCAACGACGTCTGGTTCGGCCACGGCGCGACGGTGATGCCCGGCGTGCGCATCGGGCACGGCGCCGTCGTCGGCGCCGGTGCCGTGGTCGCCTCCGACGTGCCCGACTACGCGATCGTGGCCGGCAACCCGGCCCGGCTCGTGCGCACCCGGTACGACGCCGACGACGTGGCCCGGCTGCTCGCGGTCGCCTGGTGGGACTGGCCGGCGGAGCACCTCACCGCGCACATCCGGACGGTCATGTCGGGCACCCTCGACGCCCTGGAGGCCGCCGCCCCGGCCGCAACCTGACCGGCCGTGCCCCCGGGGCGCCCCGCCCGGCACGACCGGACGGGGTACGCCCCGCGCCGCCGCCCCCTCCACGCCCCGCACCGCCGCACCCCGAATCGAGTGGACCGTCCATGTCCCGTCGCCGCGCCCACATCGCGATGATCGGCATCCCCGCCGTCAGCCACATGTTCCCGAGCCTGGAGATCATCCGCGAGCTGGTGGCCCGCGGCCACCGGGTGACGTACGCCAACGATCCCTCGGTGGCCCACCTCGTCGCCGGCACCGGCGCCGAACTCGTCCCCTGCGCCTCGGTGCTGCCGGTGGCCGACAACAACTGGCCCGACGACCCCGTCGCGGCCATGCGCCTCTTCCTCGACGACGCCGTCCAGGCACTCCCGCACCTGCGCGCCGTCTACGACGAGGATCCCGCCGACCTCTACCTGTACGACATCGGCGCCTACGCGGCGCGTGCCCTCGCCGAGTCGCAGAACCGGCCGCTGACGCAGCTCTCCCCGACCTTCGTCGGCTGGAAGGGCTACGAGCAGGACGTCGGCGCGCACCTGCGGCGACTGCCCGGCGCCGACGCGTACCGCGACGCGTTCGCGCGGTGGCTCGCGGGCAGCGGGGCGACCACCACCGACGTGGACGCCTTCTCGGGCCGCCCCGCGCATGCCCTGGCCCTGATCCCCCGGGCCATGCAGCCGCACGCCGACGAGGTGGACACCGACGCCGTGACCTTCGTCGGGCCGTGCTTCCGGCCGGCCGGCGACGGCGAAGGGGGCAGCGGTGGCGGGAACGGCGGGTCCGCAAGCTGGACGCGCCCTCCCGGAGCCGAGAACGTCCTGCTGGTCTCCCTGGGCTCCGCCTACACGCGGCAGCCGGAGTTCTACCGCCAGTGCCTCCGGGCCTTCGGCGGGCTGCCGGGCTGGCACACCGTGCTCCAGATCGGGAAGTACACCGACCCGGCGGAGCTGGGCCCCGTCCCGTCCGGCGTCGAGGTGCACCCCTGGGTCGCGCAGCGGGAGATCCTCGGACAGGCCGACGCCTTCGTCACCCACGCCGGAATGGGCGGCTGCGGCGAAGGGCTGCTGGCCGGGGTACCGATGATCGCCGTCCCCCAGGCCGCCGAGCAGTTCACGAACGCCGACCGCCTGGTCGAACTGGGCGTCGCGCGCCGGATCGACACCGAGGACGCCACGGCACAGGCCCTGCGCGCCGCCCTCACCGAACTCGTCGCCGACCCCGAGGTGGCCCGCCGCTCCGCCCGCCTGCGCGCCGACGCCCTGGCCGAGGGCGGCACGCTCCGGGCGGCGGATCTGTTGGAGGCGCGGCTGGACTGACGGCGGCGGGGGGCTTCACCCGAAGCCCTCCCGGGGGACGGAACCGGCGCGTCCGGCTTTCCCGCCGCCCCGCCCGCGTCGGAGGGACGCGGACAGGCAATACTTGCCGCATGACAACTTTTCCCGCCGGAGGGCCTCTGCCGGTGCTCACGCCGTCCGGACAGCTGGACGAGGACACCCTCGCCCCTCTGGAGAGGGAGATCGAGGCCGCCGTGACCCGCCACGGCGGCCTCATCCTGGACGCCAGCGACATCACGTTCAGCGACTCGGTGTTCCTCCAGCTCGTGGTGGCCACCCACCAGAGAGCCCGCCTGCACATCGCCGCGCCCCCCACCGCCATGCGCCGGATCTTCAGCATCACCGGGGCCGACATGGTGCTGCGCATCCATCCCACGCTCGAAAGCGCCCTCGCGGCGTGTGCGCAGAGCCCGCCCCTCGCGGAGGCGTAGCCGCCCGCCGCCCGCGGACCGGAAGCACTCCGCCGGGCGGAACGGCCCTTCCCCCGCGCACCCGTACGGCCGGGGCCGGCCGGTCAGGCGCTTTCGCGGTGTTCGGGGGGCCGGGTGGGCTCGCCCACGGCGTCGCACAACGCGCTGAGGCCGGTGGCGAGGGCGTGCTGGGCGTCGGGACTCATGCGTTCCATGGCCTGCCGGAGTACCTGTTCCCGGCGGTGCCGGATGCCGTCGAGGTGGTCGCTGCCGGCCTCCGTGAGTTCCAGGTGCATGGCGCGCCGGTCCTCGGTGTGCGGGATGCGGCGGAGGAATCCGGCGGCCTGGAGGCGGTCGCACAGGCGGGTGACGGAGGGTGCGGCCGCGGAGAGGCGGCGGCCGAGCGAGCTCAGGTTGATCCCGGGCTCGCGGTCGATGATGTACATCACACGGGTCTGGACCGAGGAGAGCGGTGCGGTGCTGAGCGTTTCGCGGTTGTGCTCCCACGCTATTTCGAGGAGTTCCAGCACCTCGCCGATTTCGGGCGCGGGTCGGGAGGTGTGCTGGTCCTGGGAGGCGTGGGCCTCGCGCATGTGACACTCCCGAGTGGGCGATTCGTGCCCGTTCCGGCTGGTCGATGTGAGCAGTCGCATAGATGAAGATATGTGAAGGAAAGAGAGACCGGTACCGGTGGACAGACCCAGTGCGGTTGAGCGTGCTCTGCGCGAGGCCGCGCCCCACGAGATCTTCGACGTGCTCCGTTCCCTGATCGAAGACCGTTTCCGCGCCGACGCGGTGGAACTGCTGATGGCCGACTACGCCATGACGAGGCTGCAGCCCGTCGGTGTGCTGCCGCACACCCTGCGGTCGCTCCCGGTGCACGAGAGCGCACCGGGCCGCGCGTTCGGGGCCCAGGAGCCCCACTGCGTGTACGACGGTCCCGCCTCCACCGTAACGGTGCACCTGCCGGTCAGTGTCCGGGGGGACCGCCTCGGCGTGCTGAGCGTCACCCTGCCGGCCACCGGCGGCGAGGTGGAGCCGGACGTGGTGGACGAGCTCCGCCTGTGCGCCGACGCCCTGGCGCACGAGGTGGTCGTCGCCGAACGCGACACCGACGTCTTCCTCCAGGCCCGCCGGGCCGAGCGCCTGACGCTCGCCGCGGAGATGCAGTGGCAGATGCTGCCCGGACGCTCGTGCGCACGCCCCGAGTACAGCCTCGGAGCACAGCTCGAACCCGCGTACGCCATCTTCGGCGACAGCTTCGACTGGTCCGCCTCCGCCGACGAGCTCTATCTGACCGTGAGCAACGGCATGGGGCAGGGCATCGACGCCGCACTCCTGACCAATCTCGCGGTCAACGCCCTGCGCAACGCCCGCCGCGCCGGGCTGAGCCTCAGCGACCAGGCCTACCTCGCCGACCAGGCCGTCCACGGGCAGTACCGGGGCGACAAGTACCTGGCGACGCTGCTGCTGCGCTTCCACCTCCCCACCGGAGAGGTCGAGATCATCGACGCCGGCTCGCCACGGGTGTGGCGGCTGCGCGCGGGCGCGGTCGAGATGATCGAGCTGGAGGCCCAGAACCCCCTCGGGATGTTCGAGGAGACGGCCTACGTGTCCCAGCGCCTCGACGTCGAGCCCGGGGACCGCCTGTTCTTCATCAGCGACGGCGTCTACGACGCCCTGTCGCCCGGCGGGGAGAAGTACAGCCTCCGCGCCCTGGCCAAGTCGATCACCAGCACCCGGCTGCTGCCGGCCCCGCAGGTGCCCCGGGCGATGCTGCAGGAACTCCTGGGGCACCGCGGCTCCGGCCCGGCCGCCGACGACTCCCTGGTGATGTGTCTGGACTGGCACGGACGTCCCGCCGTCGAACGGGAGAGCCCGCCTTCGGACGCTCGCCCGTGATCGCGAGGTGAAGGTGGTGCGGCCACGGCGTGTGGTCCGCGCACAGCACACCTCTGCGGGCGCACGGTACGCGGGGGCGGGTTGCCACGCGGCACACCCCTGGAGGATGCTTGCCGCACGGCAAGTAATTTTCGACGAGCAGGGGAAGGCGGTGCGGTTCGCCCAGGGCGGGCCCTGTCCATGGCCTCAACCAGGGGAAGCGCCGCTTTGCGGACCAGCGTGTGGGACCTGGCTCCCTGCCCCGTCGTCGTCGCCGACCCGTCCGGAGCCGTCGTCGGGGCGAACGACGCGGCCGGGCTGCTGCTCCCGGGCGCCGCACCCGGGGCGCCCGTGGCGGAGGTCGCACCGGCATGGCTGGCCGAGGCCCACCGGGCCGTGTGCGCGGACGCCGGCTCCGCGGCCCCCACGCACCCGGACCGGACCGTTCCCGATCCGGTGGCGGGGCGGATCGGGGTCCGCAGCTTCGAGGCGCACCCGTCGCTCACGGCGGACGGAAGCGTGGTGTGGTGGCTGGTCGACGACACCGGCCGGCGTCTCGCGGAAGAAGCGCTCGCCACGGAGCGCGAACGCACCAGGCTTCTCTCGGAGACGTCCCACACCCTGCTGACCTCGCTGAACACCGACAGGTGCATGGCCACGACCGCGGAACTCGCCGCGGAACACCTCGCGGACATCGCCCTCGTCGTCGTCGCGCCCGCGCAGGGCCGCACGCTGTCCGTGGCCCGAGCCCTCGCCGGTCAGGAAGCCGAACGTGTCCCGCTCGCCGGCGCCCCGTCCGACCTGCCGGGCCTCGCGGAGGCGCTGCAGGGGTTCCCGCCCGCGCCCTCCCGGTGGATCGACCCGGCCGCCATGCCCGCATGGGTGCTTCCGGAGGGCTTCGGCGCGACGATCGGCTCGGTCGTCGTGACCCCGCTGCCCGGCCACGGCGTGCCGGCCGGGGCCCTCGTACTGCTCCGCCGCAGCGGACGCGCCGAGTTCAGCGAGAGCGACGAGGTCTTCGCCCGCCTGTTCGGCGCCCGGGCCGGCGCGGCACTGTCCGCCGCACGCCTCTACAGCGAGCAGAACGCCATAACCCGGATCCTCATGCGCGACCTGCTGCCGCCGGCCCTGCCGCGCCTGGACGGCGTGGAGATCGCCGGCGGCTACCGTCCCGCCGGCGCGACCGAGCCGGTGGGAGGCGACTTCTACGACGTGCACCCCGGCAGCACCCCGGCGGACGCCTCCCTGGTGGTCCTCGGAGACGTGTGCGGCAAGGGACTCGAAGCCGCCGTCCTCACCGGCAAGATCCGCAACACCCTGCAGGCGCTGCTGCCCATGGCCGACGACCACCCACGGATGCTGGGACTCCTCAACGGGGCCCTGCTGAACTCCCACCACACCCGCTTCGTCACCCTCGTGCTGGCCTCGGTGCACCGTGCGGGCGACGAGGTGCGGCTGCGCCTCACGTCGGCCGGCCACCCCCACCCCCTCGTGGTCCGCGCGGACGGAACCGTCGAACAGGCCGACACCCACGGCTCGCTGATCGGGGTCCTCCCCACGATCGAGGCCCGCACCGTGGAGACCGTCCTGCGGCAGGGGGACACCTGCCTGCTCCACACCGACGGGTTCACCGAAGCCCGCGGCGGGCCCCGGGGCGACGAACTGTTCGGAGACGAACGCCTGCGCCACGCCCTGTCGGAATGCGCCGGCATGCCGCCCGAGGCCGTCGTCGACCACATCCAGATGCTCGCCTCCCAGTGGGTGCGCGGCGGCCCCCACGACGACATGGCCGTGATCGCCATCGGCGCACCGCGCGGCGTTCACCCCGCCCGCGCGGTGGACGGCCGCGGCCGGGGTAGGAGCACGGGATGACCTACACGACCGCCGGCGCCCGAGGCCCCGCGAAGCGACCTGCGCGGGGCCGTCCACGCCCGCGACGGATACCGTGCCGCCGCCCTCGCCCACGGTCGTCCCCGAGGCTTCCCCCGGACCGAACGGCCTTCCGCACACGCGCGTCCGGCGCCGGAACGCGCACCCGCCCCCACTGGACCGCACCTCGGAGCGCCCCCATGACCTCGCAGCCCACACCCTTCACCCTGACCGTCGAGAACGGCCGCGACACCGTGTGCCTCCGCCTCACCGGCGACCTGGACCACCACACGGGCGACCTCGTGGTCGAGCAGGCCGAGGAGTGCCTCACCGGGCGACCGGGCCTGCGCGACCTGATCCTCGACTGCACCGGTATGACCTTCTGCGACTCCATCGGCATCTCGTCCCTGCTGATGATCCACCGCAAGACCACCGCGCACTCCGTACGTCTGCACGTGGAGCACCAGCCCCCGTTCCTCCGGCGGCTCCTCGACATCACCGGGGTCCAGCAGCTCTTCACCCACCCGCACCTCTCGCGACGGGCCGGATAGCCTTTCCGCCGCCCGGACCCCCGTCATGCCGCCGCGCCGCACCCGTCGCGCGCGTCGAATCCGTGCCGTCCCCACGTCATCGCGGGGGCATCGTGAGGACGACCTTGCCGGCCTTCGTCCGTCCCTGCTCGACGTACTCCATGGCCCGGAGCGCTTCGTCGAACGGGAAGACGCGGTCGACGACGGGGCGGATCCTTCCGGCGTCGATGAGGGGGGTGAGCCGGCGCAGCTGGTCGCCGTCGGCCTTCATGAAGAGGAACGAGTACCTCACCCCGCGGCGCTCGGCGTTGCGCCGGGTCGTGAAGCTGAGGGCGGTCATGACCAGGCGGAGGACCGGGTTCAGGCCGAGTTCGCGGGCGAAGGCGGGGTCGGGCGGTCCCGCGACGCTGACGGCGATGCCGCCGGGCCTGAGTACGCGCAGGGACTTGGCGAGGTTCTCGCCGCCGAGGCTGTCGAGGACGACGTCGTAGCCGTCGAGCACCTCTTCGAAGTCCTGGGTGCGGTGGTCGACGACGACGTCCGCGCCGAGATCCCTGGCCAGACCCGTCTTGGCGGTGCTCACGGTGGTGGCCACGTGCGCGCCGAGCGCCTTGGCGAGCTGTACGGCGATCGAGCCGAGGCCGCCGGCGCCCGCGTGGACGAGGACCTTCTGACCCGGCCGCACGCCGGCCCGCTCCACCAGTGCCTGCCATGCGGTCAGGGCGACCAGGGGCAGGGACGCGGCCTCGGTCATGGTGAGGGTGGCGGGCTTGGGCGCCAGGTCGTCCTGGTGGACGGCGAGGAGTTCGGCGAAGGTGCCGATGCGGTCCTTGCCGGGCCGGGCGTAGACCTCGTCGCCCACCGCGAACCGTGTGACGGACGGGCCGACCCGGACGACCGTCCCGGCGAGGTCGTTGCCCAGGACGAGCGGGAGGCGGTAGGGCAGGAACGCCTTGAAGTCCCCGTTGCGGATCCTGAGGTCCAGCGGGTTGACGCCGGCCGCTTGGATCTCGACCAGGACGTCCTCGGCGCCCACCCGCGGGTCGGGTACGTCGGCAGCGCGCACCCCGGCTGCGCCGCCGTACTTCTCGACCAGGAAAGCCCTCATCGTCATCTCCGTTCCGTCTGCCGTCCCTGCGGGGCCGGGTCTCCGCTCGCGCCGGGCTTCTCCCCGTACGAGAGGGTGCGTGCTGTTCTTGCCGCGGTGGCGCGGGCACCCGCGTCCCCGGCCGCGTTCAGCCCTCGGGCCACGGATACGACCCGAGCGGTGACGCGGTCGGCGGGGACAGGCGTTCCGCGGCCGGTCGTGCCGGGGGTGAGCGTCAGCCCGCGTCGGGCCGGAGCGCGGCGGACAGGCTCTGCTTGACGTACCGACTGGTCTCGTCGGCGAGGATCTCCGGCCGGCCGGTCTCGATGCCGTGCAGGGCCCGGGCCGCGACGTCGGCGGCGGCGGCCTTCTGGTCGGCGGGCACTGCGGCGGCCATGTCGGTGTCCATGTAGCCGACGTGCAGCGCCGAGACGGCGATGCCGCGCGGCGCCAGCTCCTCGCGGGTCGCGTCGCTGAGCGCCCAGGCGGCGGCCTTGGAGGCGGCGTAGGAGCCGAGTTCTGCCGGGTGGAGCCAGGACAGGGCGGACAGGACGTTGAGCACGGCGCCGCCGCCGTTGCTCTCGATGACGGGGGCGAAGGCCCGGGTCGCGGCGAGCGGGCCGAAGAAGTTGGTCTCCATCTCCCGGCGGATCTCGCTCGCGTCGCCTCCGACCAGGCTCGCGCCGGTGGAGATGCCCGCGTTGTTGATCAGGAGGGTCGCGTCGGACGCCACCTGTGCGGCCGCCCGTACCGAGGCCTCGTCGGTGACGTCCAGCCGCAGCGGGACGACGCCCGGCACGTCGACCGTCTCGGGGCGCCGGGCCGCTCCGTACACCTTCGCCCCGCGCTCGACGAGCTGGGCGGCGAGGTGGCGCCCGAGCCCCCGGTTCGCACCGGTGACGACCGCGACCGCGTTCGTGAGTTCCATGCCTTCTCCTGGTTCCGGCGGGAGCCGACGGCCACCCGCGGCGCAATTGGATTATGCATCCAATCTAAACACGGGTCTATGATAGATGCCAGTCGACATCCAAACGGGAGGTGGTCATGGGCCGCGTATCGCAGGCGCAGGCGGAGGAGAACCGCAGGCGGGTGGTGGACACCGCGTCCCGGCTGTTCCGGGAGCGGGGCACGCAGGTCAGCGTCGCCGACCTGATGAAGGCGGCCGGTCTGACCCACGGCGCCTTCTACAAGCAGTTCGACTCCAAGGAGGCGCTCGTCGACGAGGCCACCGCCCACGCCTTCGCCGAGCTCGCCCGGCGTCACGGCGCGGGGCTGGAGCGGTACGACGGGCAGCGTGACGCCGCCCAGCGGGCGCTGGTCGACACCTATCTCTCCGCCGGGCACCGTGACTCCCCGGCGGACGGCTGCCCGGTCGCCGCCCTCGCCACCGACATCGCCCGCGAGGGCGGCGGGCCCGAGGCGCGTCGCGTGTACGCGGAGGGGGTGGCCGACTTCGCCGACTTCCTCGCCACCGACGACCAGGACGGCGTCGCCCGCCTCTGCACCCTGTTCGGTGCGCTGGTCCTGTCCCGGGCCACCAAGGGCTCCCCGCTCTCGGACGAGATCCTCGCCGCCGCCCACACGGCCCTGACGGAAACCGGCTGAACCGGGGCGCGGTACGGGGTCGTGCACGCGGGACGGCCCGCCCGCGCGAAGAGGCGTACTCGGGCGGAGGCGGGGGAGAGGGCCGCTCACGCCCACCGCGCCGGGTTCACCGCGCGAGCCGCCGGCCGGCTTCCGGGCCGCCCGGCCCCGCGGCGGGACCGGGCGGCCCGGCCACGACGCCGGGTACGGGTTGCCCCTTGTCACGGGCCGGGCCCGGACCGCGGAGCCCGGTGGAGGCGCCCGACCGGTGGAAGCACCGGTCGGGCGCCCTCGGAGAGCCGGGGGAGAACCGGGCGGAGATCAGGCGGAGAGTGCCTCCCCGGCGGCAGCGGGGCGGGATTCGGTGCGGGACTCGGGGTCGTGCCGGCGCAGCGCCACCAGGACCAGCGCGCAGAGGGCGACCACCACCGCGGCGCCGATGTAGAGCTGCGTCGCGGAGGCGCCCGCGTCCTTGAGCAGTCCGGCGACGGTCGGGGACAGGATGGCGCCGATGCGGCCCATCCCGAGCGCCCAACCCATGCCGATGCTGCGCAGGTGGGCCGGGTACAGCGGCGGGCCGACGGTGTAGGCGCCGGCGATGCAGCCGTTGATCAGCGCGCCGACGACGGCGCCGACGGCGAACCCGAGCCACAGGGTGGAGGCGCTCACGATGAAGACGACCATCGTCGCGGCCGAGAGCAGGGCGAACCCGATCAGCACCACGCGCGGCGGGCGCACCCGGGCGGCGACACCGTAGAGGACCGAGCCGACCGTGCCGCCGATCGAGATCGCCATTCCGGCGGTCACCGCCGCGCTCTCGGACAGGCCCTCCTCGACCAGCAGCGTGGGTGTCCAGCTGTTCACGAAGTAGAAGCCGAACATGATCGTGATGAAGGTGAGCCAGAGCAGGATCGTCGGGGTCAGCAACTGCTTGAGCCAGCCCGAAGCGGCTCGCCCGGCGCCGGACCCGGCGGCGGCGGCCCGGTCGAGGTCGGCGTCGGTGACGGGCTCCACGCGCATGCGGGACAGCGTCCGGTTGATCCGCCGCAGCGCGTCGTCCGGACGGCGCTGCTCCAGGAAGGCGACCGACTCGGGCAGGGCGACGGCGATCACGACCAGGGCGATCAGCGTTCCGGTGCCGCCGGCGTAGAAGACGGTCCGCCAGTCCCCGCCCACCGCGGTCTTGGCGACCAGGCTCGCCGCGGTGGCGCCGATCCCGTACCCGGCGGTGTAGATGCCGACCGCGAGGCCGCGGTTCCTGGCGTTGGAGAACTCGCTGGCGATCACGGTGGTGCTGGCCAGGATGCCCCCGACCCCGATGCCGGTGACGAGGCGGAAGAGGCCCATCACCGTCACCGACGGCGCCATCGCCGCGCCGAACATGCCGACCGTGCCGAGGGCGAGACTGATCAGGATCAGCGGGCGCCGGCCGATGAGATCGGCGAAGGGGGCCAGCAGCATCGAGCCGATCGCCATGCCGATCAGGCCGACGGAGACCAGCAGTCCGAACTCCGATCCGCTGAGTCCGAATTCCTCGGTGACGGACGGCCCGGTGAAGGCCACCGCCATGACGTCGAAGCCGTCCAGGCAGTTCATGAAGGTGCAGAGCGCGACGATCAGCCATTGGTAGCCGCTCATCGGTGCCCGCGATATGCGCGCGGTGATGTTCATGGGGTGTCCAGGTTGGTGCGGGAGCCGGGCGTGCGGGGGGTTCGCCGGGTCAGGTGAGGCGGAGGGAGAGGACGGCGGGGGCGGCCTGGCCGGCGTCGGCCGCAACTGCCCGGGAGACGCAGAGGCACAGCTGCTGCGCGCGTTCCTTCTGGGTCTCGCTCAGGAAGACGTCGCGGTGGTCGACGGTGCCGGTGGAGTCCAGCACCTTCGCCAGGCACAGCCCGCACTCGCCCTTGCGGCAGTCCGAGAGGGTGTCCACGCCCGCCGCTTCGAGAGCGTCGAGGATCGAGGTGTCGGGGGCGACCGTGACCTCCCGGCCGAGTTCGGGCAGGCGCACCACGAACTCCTCGGCCGGGTGGCGGCCGCTGGAACCGAAGGTCTCGAAGCGCAGGTTGGTGGCGGGCAGGGCCTGCCCGGCCCAGCTGCGCGAGAGGGCGTTCATGAGCCCGATCGGGCCGCACATGTAGAGCTCGGTTCCGGCTGCGGCGGGAGCCCCGGCGATCTCGGCGACGAGGTCGTCGACCGCCAGGGAGGTGCCCTCGTCGTCGACGTGAAGACGGACCCGGTCGCCGTGCTCGCCCACGAGTTCGTCGGCGTACGCCATCACGGTGCGGCTGCGGCCGACCAGCCGCAGTTCGTAGTCGGCTCCGCGCCGGCGGAGCGCGGATGCCATCGCGACCAGCGCCGTGACCCCGATGCCGCCCGCGACCAGGACGTAGCGGGCGGCGCCGACGGCGAGCGGGAAGTTCTGCAGCGGTCCCGTGACGGTGAGTTCGTCCCCGGTCCGCAGCCGGTGCATCGCCGCCGAGCCGCCGGACGAGGTGGGGGAGAGCCGCACACTGAGCGTCAGCCGGCCGCCACCGTCCTCGGAGCGCACCACGGAGTAGGACCGCACGGGGCGGACCCCCTCGCCGGTCCGGCCCTCGGCAGGAATCCGGACGTCGATGTGCGTGCCGGGCGCGGCGTGTTCGGGCCGTTCCGGGGTCAGGACGATGCGGCGGACCCCGTCGGCGACGTCCGAGACCTCGACCACCCGGGCCCGCTGCCAGCGGGTCTGTGTCTGCACCGCCATGTCAGGCCCCCCGACCGACGGCCGGGGCGGAGGAATCGCGTCCCTCGGCGGCGAGCATGCGGTCGAGGATGCGGCGTACCCACATGCCGCCGGCGTCGATGTTGAGACTGTAGAACTCGTGCCCGGGGTTGGCGTCGATGGCGCGCTGCTGGGCGCGCAGCATCTCCTCGTCCTCGCCGAAGACGCCGTGCACGGCCTGGCGGAGCTGGGTGGTGATGGTCTGGCTGTCCAGACGGTAGTCGCGCATGAACGCCCAGAAGTAGTGCGCGGTGCGGTCGGTCTCGGGGGTGATCGTGTTCATCACGTACCCGTT
This sequence comes from uncultured Streptomyces sp., assembly GCF_947488945.1. Classification (GTDB taxonomy): domain Bacteria; phylum Actinomycetota; class Actinomycetes; order Streptomycetales; family Streptomycetaceae; genus Streptomyces. The sequence goes on along the minus strand of NZ_CANLBS010000018.1, from coordinate 31,978 downwards.
GACGCCCTGGCTGCGGTCGCCTTCGGGCGCTCCGGTGCCGGCCTTCGCGACGCCGACGTCGATGCAGATGGTGCCGGGGGCCCGGAACGTGATGATCTGCCAGCGGTCGACCTTGCCGGAGAAGCCGGGGAACTTGTCCCGCATGTTCTTCAGCCAGAACGGCGGGGCGTCGATGTCGCGCATCCACCGGGCGACGGTGACCGTGTCGCCCTCGTGGGTCACGTCGAACTCGGCCTCGGACAGCTCCTCCTGGCCGATGCTCGACGCGTGGACGAACTCCTCGTGGGTGAGGTCCATGAGGTTGTCGAGGACGAGCTGGTAGTTGCACTCGGCGTGGATCGTCTCGCCGTCTCCGGCCCAGGCCGGATCGTCCATCTGGTGCATGTCGGGCACCGTCGTCGGGTCCGCGAGGTCGGGGTCGCCGACCCAGACCCAGACGTACCGGTACCGCTCGACGACGGGAAAGGACGGGACCGTCGCACTGGGATTGATGGTCTCCTGCGCGGGCATCCCGGTGCAGCGGCCGGCCGCGTTGTAGCGCAGGCCGTGGTAGGGGCACTGCAACTCGTCGCCCAGGATCCTGCCCATCGACAGCGGCCCCAGCCGGTGCCAGCAGGCATCGGCGAGGGCGACCGGGCGGCCCGTGGTGTTGCGCCACAGCGCCAGCGGAACGCCGGCGACCGTGCGGGCCAGCGGCTGTTTGCCGGTGACCTCGTGGTCCCAGGCGGCCGCGTACCAGGCGTTGCGGGGGTAGTTGAAGATCTTCGCTGCCGCGGTGGACGGCGGCGGTGTGGTGACAGGCACGGGAACTCCCTATGAAGAGAGGTATGTGTAACGCGGGCCACAAACTAACTATCGATATAGTGAAAGGGCAAGGGTGTGTAGCGTGGTGATTTCTGAGGGGAGGCGCTGTGTCGCTGCGTTACGCGCTCATCGCGCTGCTCACCGGCCGCCCGATGACCGGGTACGACATCTCGAAGAGCTTCAGCCGCTCGGTGGCCCACGTGTGGCACGCGCCGGACTCGCAGATCTACCCCGAGCTCAACCGGCTGGAGCGCGACGGGCTCCTCAAATCGACCGAGGTGCGATGGGGGCAGAAGGGGACGAAGAAGGAGTACCACGTCACCGACGAGGGCCTGGCCGACTTCCGGGCCTGGATGGAGTCCCCGCTCACCCCGCAGCGGCAGCGTGACCCCGCGTACCTGAAGGCCGCCTACTTCGACTTCGCCGACCCCGCCTCGGTGCGTGAGCAGCTCCGGCAGCAACAGGCGTACTGGCAGGAGCACCTGGGCCTGCTCGAAGCCACCCGGACCGCGCTCGTCGAGCGCACCCACCCGACCCTGGCGGCCCGCCTGTCCCAGCTGACCGAGCGCGAGGCCGAGCCGGCGGTGCGCTACAAGGTGTACGCCTACGACGGCCTCATCGCCCGCGCCCGCACCGAACTGGCCTGGATCGCGGACGGCTTCGCACTCGCCGACGAGCTGCACGGCCCCTGACCCCGCCGCTGCCGGTCCCGACCCGCGGCGGCTGCCGCGGCACCACGTCCACCGGCCCCCACAGGTAAAAGTGCACCGGTTGTGGCGTGTTGGCAGTGAACAGGTCGAAGAGAGGGGGCCGGGCCGGCAGGCGGCACTCGTGGCCCTCGACTCTGCCCGGACGCCGGTTGGGCCGTGACCGCCCCCGTGCAGACCAGGGAGGCTGCCGTTCTCCCGTGCTGGTGGCCTCGGAACCGGCCCCATCCCGCCGCACTCTCGAGGCAGGGTCTGACACGTCGTACCGGGGTGAGCGGCCTCGGGCTGCGCCTGTGTCACGTGCGACGGCGGCGAGCCCGCTCCTGAGCCGGTAGCTGGCGGCATCGTCGCATCCGGATCGATGTGAGGCAGGGAGTCCCGGAGAACTCCCGGAGGGCTCCCACTGACGGTGGACGACTTTCGGTGCCGCCCCCGTCCCTACGCCCACATGCGCAGACCCGCCGTCACGGCGACCGCCGCCACCAGGGCCACGGGAAGCGGGGCCCGGCGCCAGAGGAGCAGCGGAACCACTGCGAGTCCGGCGATCATCGTGGGATCCAGGGCGTCCCAGCGGGGCCCCAGTACGGCCACGACGATGAAGCCGGCGAGCAGGGCGGGTGCGGTGAGGGCGATCACCGACTGGGTGCGTGGGGGCAGGGGTCGCCCGCCGAAGAGGGCCGGGCCGAAGGCCTTGCAGGTGAAGCTGAGGGCGGCGACGGCGGCGATGGTGAGCCAGAGTGTCATGGGGTGACCTCTTCGTCGGAGTGGGCGGAGCGCAGGGCCTTTTCAGGTGTTCCGGCCTGCCCCGGCCCTGCGGCTTCCGTCGTTCCGGTCGCCGCCGTCCCGTCCGTCTCTTCGGTCTCTTCGCGCCGGGCGGGTGTCCTGAGCAGGGCGACGAAGGCCGCGAGCGCCGCGCCCACGAGGGCGGGTCCCGCGGGCAGGAAGACGATGAGGCCGGCGGTGATCGCCGCGCCGAGCAGGGCCGGCAGCCGGTTGATCCGCTCCCGGCGCACCTCGTCGAAGAGAAGGGCGACGAAGAGCGCGGGTGTGAGGACGTCCAGGCCGAGCCGGTGCAGGAGATCGGGGTCGGGGGCCACCACCACGCCGAGGGCGGTGCCTGCGACCCAGGCGGGCCACTGGATGGCCGTCGCGCCGAAGAGCAGGTACCGGTCGAACCGTCCGCCCCCGAGATGGGCGGCGGCCCAGGAACCGTCCACGACCGCCTGGCCTTCGAGCGCGCGGCGGAATCGGCCGCCGCGCAGGTCGCCGGCGATGGCGATGCCCATCGGGATGAAGCGGCTGTTGATCAGTGCCGCGGACGTCACGGCGCCGACCAGGCCGCCACCGGATCCCAGTGTCGCCAGCAGGGCGAACTGGGCGGATCCCGAGAACACGACCATCGAGCAGATCACGGGCGCGAGATGCCCCCAGCCCTGGGAGGCGCTGATCGCGCCGAAGCTGACGGCGAGGAGGAAGGAAGCCGCCGCGAGTCCGGACCCGGTTCTGAGCCCGGAGAGGAAGCTCGCACGCGGTGAGACGGCGGTCTTCGGTGAACGGGAACTGTCCATCACCCCACTCTAACACTCATAAGGGCTTATGGCTGTTAGAAAAACGAGTACGATGGGGAGTGTGACGAGCAAGCAAGCTGTTCCCCGCACTCCTGGCGCGTCGGCGGGCCCTCACGACTCCGGCGTGTCGTTCGTGGGCGGTCATCCGGTGCTCGACTTCGCCAACACCGTCGCCTGGCGCCTGGACCCCGCCCGCACCGTCGACCGTGTCCGGGGCGCCGAGGCATGGGCGCGCTGGGCCGTCGCCGCCGGACTGTTCACCGCCGACCGCGCCGAGGCGCTGCTCCGGGCGGAGACGGCGGACTCCGCGCCCTCCCATGCCGCGACCGCGGCGCTCGTCGACCTGCGCGCCGTCCTCTGGGCGGCCCTGGACGCCCTGGTCGACGACCAGGAGCCCCCTGCCGCGGAGTGGGAGGCACTGCGCCGGTACATGGTGCGGGCCCGCCAGGACGCCGTACTGTCCCCCGCCTTCCCCTTGCGGTGGCAGCCCGGTACGGACCGTCTCGACGATCTGGGCCACGCGCTGGCACTGCGGACGGAGGACCTGCTGAGCGGGGACGGCCTGGGCCGGGTCCGGCGCTGTGCGGGCCCCGGGTGCGGCTGGTTCTTCCTCGACCGGTCCCGGAGCGGGACCCGGCGCTGGTGCAGCTCGGAGGACTGCGGCAACCGGGACCGCGCCAGGCGGCACTACTCCCGCACCCGGCAGCGCGGATGACCGCGCGCCTTGGCCACCGGGCCTCAGCCGTAGGCGTGGGCGAGGAGCGGGGCGGCCAGGCGCCGGAGTTCGGTGGGCCGTCCGAAGAGCAGTGAGTCGACGGCTGCCCGCCGGTAGAAGAGCTGCGCGTCGTGCTCCTCGGTCATGCCGACCGCCCCGTGCAACTGCACGGATTCCGTGGCGACCCGGCGCGCCAGCTCCGCCGCGCACGCCAGAGCCTCCAGAGCTGCCAGACGGGCGTCCCCTTGCGTGTCGATGAGCCAGGCGGCCTCCTCGACGAGCAGGTTGGTGGCGTCGAGTTCGGCCGCCGCGTCGGCCAGCCGGAAGGCCGGTGACTGCTGCGAGGCGAGGGAGCGGCCGAATTGGCGCCGCGTCCGCAGGTACGCGCTCGTCCCGTCGAGCGCCGCACCCGCCAGGCCCGTCAGGTAGGCCGCGTGCCTGATACGGCTTCGCAGCAGTGCCTCGGCCCAGACCGCCCCGGCCCCCGGGCCGCCGAGGTCGACGGTGTCGGCCAGAGGAACGCCGTCGAAGTCGACCCGGTAGAAGTCCCCGCGGCCCATGTCGTCGTGGCGGCGCCAGGAGACGCCGTCGTGGTCGGCCGGCACGAGGAGCAGCGCGGTCTCCCCGTCGGAACCGGTGCCTGCCAGCAGCAACCAACGGACGTCCGGTGCGAAGGGGACGAAGTGGCGAACGGCTCGCAAGCGGCCCGGCTCCGTCGTGACGTCGACGGGCCCGGGAAGGTCGGGCTCGTCGACGGCCTCGGCCCGGACGGCGAGGGCGACGGCCTCGCCGTCCGCCAGACGCGAGACGATGTCCGTCCGGTGGGCCGCAGTGGCGATGTCGACCGCGGTCGCGGTGTCCGCCCACGGGCTCTGGTAGAGGGCCCCGCCGACGTGGCGGGCCAGCACGACCTGGTCCGCCACCCCGGAGCCCGGGGTGAGGGCCGGGACCAGCCGCAGGGCGCCCAGGTCGCACAGGGTCTGCCAGACGGCTTCCCTGGCGTCGGCCGAGGCGTCGTCCGGGGCAGCTTCGAGTCCGGCGCCCAGTTCGCGCTGACCCATCCGGCGCAGGTCGGTGACGAGTTCGGCGTCGAAGAGCGAGGCGAAGGTCTGTTCGGTCAGTGTCTGTCGCGCGCTGGGAGTGAGATCCATGGAGTCCTGTCCTTCGCGGGATAGGGGGCCTGGGCCGGTGCGGGGGAGGAGTGGGCTCCGCTCTCAGGAGAGCAGCCGAAGGCCCTCCGAGGCGATGAGATAGCGCATGATCTCCGAGGTGCCGGCGGACAGCGTGATCCCGGTCCCCTCGCGGTGGGCCGCTTCGCGCGTACCGGTGCCCCCGGATGCGTCCCATGCGCTGAGGGTCGCCTCCAGGCCGCCGGCCTCCAGTCCGTAGGCACTGATCCGCCTGAACAACTCGGTGGCGTAGAGCTTCGACATGGCCGTGGAGACGCCGTCCAGGTCACCGGCCCGGATCTGGGAGATCACCCGCCAGGCCATGAGGCGCGCGGCACGTGCGTGCGAGTCCAGCTCCACCAGTTTCTGCTGGTGGGCGGGGTCGTCCAGGGAACCGTCCGTCGCGGCGCGGCGCACGATCTCGTCGAGCAGTCGACGGGCCTTCGCCTGGAACTCCAGGCCGGTGCGTTCCACGGGCAGTACCTCGTTGAGTACCTGCCAGCCGCCGTCCACCTCTCCCACCACGTCGTCGCGGGAGAGGCGTATTCCGTCGAGGGTCACGTCGCAGAACTGCTCGTCCGTCAGGTTGGGAACGGTCCGCACCTGCACCCCCGGTGTGCGCAGCGGTACCAGGAAGAGGGTGATGCCGTGGAACGCGACCTCGGACACGGTCGTACGGGCGGCGCACAGGGCGAAGTCGGCGAACTGGGTCTTGAGGCTGTAGACCTTGCGGCCGTGGAGCCGCCAGCCGTCTCCGTCGGGCTCGGCCCGGGTCTGCAGTGCTGCCAGGTCCGAACCGGCTTGCGGTTCCGTGTAGAGGACGGCCGCGTTCTGCTCGCCGGACGCCAGCGCGGGCAGCCGGGCGGCCTTCTGAGCCTCGGTGCCGGCCATCATCAGCACCGCTCCGACGATGTCGATACTGACGATGTGGACCAGGTCGGGGACCCGGGCGCGGATCAGTTCCTCGGTCAGGATCGACTTCTCCACGATGCCGCGCCCCAGGCCGCCGTACGCCTCGGGCCAGTTGACGGCGAGCCAGTGCTTCTCGCCCAGCCAGCGGTAGACGTCCAGATTCCCGGGCTCCTCGCGGGGCGGCAGCCCGTGCACGGAGTCGGTGATCCCGCGGACGCGGTCCTCGGCGAGGAAGGCACGGACCTCCCGGCGGAACTCCTCTTGTTCCTCGGTGAAGGCGAAGCGCATCGTCAGCCCTCCGACGGGTGGGTCAGGGCGAGGTCCAGGACCTCGCGCACGATGACGCCGACCCGGTCGGCGTGCGGCGGTTGGAGCAGCGTGTAGTGCGAGCCGGGCACCTCGTGCCTTTCGACGCGGGCCGCCAGGGCGTCCCAGCCGTCGGCGTACGCGCCGCCCCCTTCCGAGGCGACGCACTGGTGCAGGACGCCGTCGAAGGGAGGCACCGGCGACGTCAGCCCCACACGGACCGTGTCCAGGTAGGCCGATATCTTCCGGCGCAGGTCCTGGTCCATGCCCTCGGGGACGAATCCCGAGGACTCCAGCAGACGGACGACCGCACTCTCCCGTTCGGCGTCGCTGGACAGCGAGGCGAGGAAGGCGGCATCGGGTTCGTCCTGCGGCCTGCCGGCGAGGCCGGCGATGTCGTGCACGAAACCGGTGAGCATGTCCGTGTGGGACGGCGGTTCGGGCAGGACCGGCGGCACGGCGCAGTCGAGCAGCACGACCAGCGGGACCTCCTCGCCCTGTTCGCGCAGGAGGCCGGCCATGGCCAGGGCCACGGTGCCGCCGAGCGACCAGCCCGCCAGCAGGTAGGGGCCGGCCGGGCGGACGGCCCGTACGCCTTCGACGTAACGGCGGGCCATGGCGTCGACGGTCGTGGCCGCCTCCTCGCCGTGCAGGCCGACCGCTTCGATGCCGTAGAGCGGCTGGTCCCCGCCCAGGGAGCGGGCCAGGGAGAAGAAGGGGACCGCCGAGCCGCCGGACGCATGCACGCAGAAGAGCGCCGGACGTCCGCCTCCGCCGGTGATGGGCACCATCCACGGGGGTGCCGTGCCCGCAGCGCCGGAAGCCGTGTCCTCGGCTCGCTTCGCCGGGGTCCCGGCGTCGGTGCGTTCATCGAGGAGAGCGGCGATGTGGTGCATCCGCGGGGCCGTCAGGATCTCCCGGGCGTCGAGCGGCACGCCGAAGTCGTTCCGCAGGCGCGACAAGAGCCTCATCATGTTCAGCGAGGTACCCCCGACCTCGAAGAAGCTGGCGGCAGGGCCGACGGAACCGGGACGCAACTCCAGGATGTCCTCCACCACCGTGATCAGCGCGCGCTCCGTGCTCGTGGCAGGGCGGCCCGGTGCGCCGGTGCCGCCGCGGGCGGCGCCCGCTTCCGGCAGCCGGGACCGGTCGAGTTTCCCGTTGTTCGTCAGTGGCAGCGAGTCGAGGCCGATCACGACCGCGGGGACCATGTGCGGCGGCAACTCGGCCGCCAGGTAGCGGCGCAGCGTGTCATCGGTGGCTTCCGCCGTCGCCGCCGGGCCCACCACGTAGGCGACGAGTTGCGGGCTGCCGCCCTCCGTGACCGGGGCGGCCACCACGACCGCCTGGCTGACACCGGGGTGGGCGCGCAGCACGTGTTCGATCTCGCCCGGCTCGATGCGCAGTCCGCGGATCTTGATCTGGCCGTCTGCGCGGCCGACGAACTCCAGGACGCCGTCCGCCCGGCGACGCGCCAGGTCGCCCGTCCGGTACATGCGTTCCCCGGGCGGGCCGAAGGGGTCGGGCACGAAGCGCTCAGCGGTGAGCCCCGGCCGTCCCAGGTATCCGCGGGCCAGTCCGACGCCCGCCACGTACAGCTCTCCGGGCACTCCGTCGGGCGCGGGGCGCCCGTGCGGGTCGAGGACGTAGGCGCGGTGGTTGGCCATCGCGGTGCCGATGGGCGGGGACGTGGGATGAGGGCCGGGCGGGCAGCGGAAGTCGATGCAGGCGACGGTCGCCTCGGTCGGCCCGTATCCGTTGTGGAACTGCCGGCCGTCGCGGTTCCAGGCCGTGACGAGGTCGCCCGGAAAGGGCTCGAGTCCTACGAACAGGGCGCGCAGACCCGGAAGTTCGCCGGGGTCGAGCATGGCCAGCACGGTAGGAGGCAGGTCGCTGACGGTGACGCGGTGCTCGCGCATCAGCGCGGTCAGGAGGGCGGGGTCGAGCAGGTCGTCCTTGGCGGCGGTGACGACGCCGGCCCCGTTGCCGAGTGCGGCGTGGATGTCGAAGACGCTGACGTCGAAGGCGGGATTGGCGAACTGCAGCAGCCGGTCGTCGGGCGTCAGGGAGAACAGGTCGCGGCAGGACGTGACGAAGTTGACCGCGCTGCGGTGGCTGATCTGCACGCCCTTGGGCTCGCCCGTGGAGCCCGAGGTGTAGATCACGTACGCGAGGCTGTCGGGGGAGGCCGGGCGGACGGGGGGAAGGGGGACGTGGGCCTCCTCGCCGGTGCCGGGATCGCCCAGGGCGATGACGGGGACGCCCACGGCGTCGCGCAGTTCCGCGCTCAGCGTTTCATCGGTGCCGACGAGGAGTGCGGCCCCGGCGTCCTTGATCTGGAAGGCGAGCCGGTTCGCCGGATTGGACGGGTCCAGGGGCAGCCAGGCGCCGCCCGCCTTGAGGACGCCCAGCTGGGCGACGGGCAGGTCCGGGCCGCGGCCGAGGAGGAGCGCGACAAGGGTCTCGGGCCCGACCCCGTGCCGCTCGCGCAGGATGCCGGCCAGTCGTTCGGCCGCCTCGTCCAGTTCGCCGTAGGAGAGTTCGGTGGTTCCGTGCACGACGGCGACCTGTCCGGGGTTGCGCCGGGCATGGCCCTCGAAGAGTTCGTGGAGCAACATGCCGTCCGTGTCGTGCGGGGCCGCCTCCGGGTTGTGGGCCAGGGCCGCCCGCGACTGCTGTGCGTCGAGGAGGACGAGGTCGCCGACCCGCCGGTCCGGGTCCTCGGTCATCTGCGCCAGGACGGTGACGAAGTGGTCGGCGAGCGCGCGCATGCGGTCGTCGTCGAAGAGGTCGGTGGCGTACTCGATCCAGATGACCGCGCTGTCGTCGGGCTGCTCCTCGACCTGGAAGGCGATGTCGAAGCGGGCCGTCTCGCCTTCGACGGGCATCCGGTCGGCGTGCAGTCCCTCGAAGGCGAAGGCGGCGTTGTTGCTGCCGGGCTGGAGAGTGAAGGACACCTGGAAGAGAGGGTTCCGGCTGGGGTCCCGGTCGGCACGGAGCGCATCGACGATCTTCCCGAACGGCACCTCCTGATGGGCGAGCGCGCCGGTGCTGCTCTCGTTGGCGCGGGCGACGAGGTCGCGGACGGAGGGATCGCCCGACAGATCGGTGCGCAGCACCAGGCTGTTGACGAAGTAGCCGATCAGCGGTTCGAGTTCGCGCTGCGTGCGGCCGCCGAGCACCGTGCCCACGACCAGGTCGTCCTGCCCGGAATAGCGGTGGAGCACCACCAGGAAGGCGGCGTACAGGACGCCCAGCAGGGTGGAGCGCTCCTGGGCGGCCAGGTCGCGCGCGCGGAGGTACGTGGCGGCGTCCACCGGGCGTTCGTAGGTGCGGCCGCGCCAGTTGCGCTCGGCGGGACGCGGCCGGTCGGTCGGGAAGTCGAGGATGGGCAGACCGGCGAGGCGTTCCGTCCAGTAGGCCAGGTGCTTGTCCAGCTGGTCTCCGCTGAGCACGGCACGCTGCCAGGCCGCGTAGTCGGCGTACTGCACCGCGAGCGCGGGCAGTTCGGGGCTCTCCCCCCTCAGGAAGGCGTTGTACAGGGTCGAGAGTTCGTCGGCCAGCTTGCTCAGTGACCAGCCGTCGACGACGATGTGGTGCGCGCTGAGCAGGAGCAGGTGTTCGTCGTCGGCGAGGCGGACCAGTGCGATCCGTACCAGCAGATCCGCCGCGAGGTCGAACGGGGCGTTGAGCACCTCGCGCATGTGCGCGCGGGAGGCGGCCTCCCGCTCGTCCCCGGGCAGCCCGCGCAGGTCGGCGCAGGGTACCGGGACACGCTCGGGAGCCGGCTGCACCACCTGGTGGGGCACCCCGTGAGCGGCTGCGAACCGGGTGCGCAGCGCCTCGTGCCGGGTCACCAGCGCGGTCACGGCGCTGCCCAGGGCATCGGGGTCGAGGTCGCCCGTCAGCCGCAGGACCAGAGGGACGTTGTAGACCTGCAGGCCCGGTGTGATCTGGTCGATGAACCAGAGGTACTCCTGGTTGAAGGACAGGGGGGTCCGGCCGTCGCGCGGGACCGGCCGCAGCTGCGTGTGCGCGGCCGCCCGTGTACGGGACCGTTCCAGCCGCATGCGCAGCAGCTTCTCCTTCACGTCCGACAGGGGCGCTTCGGAGGACTGCGAGGTTCCGGATGTGCGGGTGCGCGTGCGTGCGTCGTTGACGTCGTCCACCGTCTTACGCTCCTTCTCGCTCTTCGGCGCCCAGCAGGCGGGCTGCCTCGTCGTCGGACAGGCCGTCCAGCTCGGCCAGCAGCGCCTCGCCGCGCCGGGCGTCGATCTCCTGGGCCAGGAAGTCCACGGTGCCCTCGGCGAGGATGGAGGCGAGCGGGATCTCCAGGCCGAAGGTCTCCTCGATCCGGGTCATCAGCGCCAGCGCCCGGTACGAGGTGCCGCCGGCCTCGAAGAAGCCCTCCGCCGTATCCACCTCGGACACCGGGCGGGCGAACGTCTCCGCCCACAGGGCCGTCACCAGCGCGGTGGTCGCAGGCGTCGCAATGTTCACCGGGTCCCCTCCGCACTCTCGCGCAGACCGCGCGGGCGCATGTCCTGCCAGACGCGCTCGATGTGCTCCAGGCACTTTTCCTTCGTGCCCGTGCCCGTGCCGGTGCCGTCCAACGGGACCGCTTTCCAGCCGGCCGGAATCGGGCGCGGGACGGGCCAGATCGAGTACTGCTCCTCGTCGTTGACCACGACGGAGTAGGTCTCTTCCGTTCGCTGGGTCATGAGTGCCACCTTTCACGGGCAACTGTTCGGACCCTCGCTCCGGGCGAGGGGGCTGACGTCGATGCGAGCGCGCGGGCCGGGACCGTACGGGGGCGCCGGACTTCGTTCAGAGCACCGAGTGGGCGGCCTCGGCCACCGCCCCGGGAGTGAGTCCGGCACGGCCGAGCAGGTACTCGTGAGGACCGGACTCGGCGACGAAGGTGTCGTCCACCCCCACCCGGGCGACGCGGACCCCGCGCGGCGCGAGCGTCTCGGCGACCGCCCCTCCCAGGCCGCCGCTGCGCCAGTGCTCCTCCACCGTCACCACGGCCCGCGCGGCCGCCAGCGCCGCCGTGTCCAGCGGCTTCACCGTGTGCATGTTCAGGACCGAGGCATCCACCCCCTCGGCGGCCAGGATGTCCGCGGCGGCCAGCGCATACCGCACCGGATAGGGACCGCAGGCGACCAGCGTGACGTCCTCGCCGGTGCGCAGGAGCTGGGCCCGGCCCAGGCGCGGGGTCTCCGCCGCGGCCGGCAGGGCAGGGGTGGCGGCCCGTCCGAGCCGTACGTAGAGCGGACCGGGCAGCTCCATGCCCTGGTGCAGCACGCTCTCCACCGCGCCGGCGTCCGCGGGCACGGCCACGGTCATCCCGGGGAACAGCCGCATGACGGCCAGGTCCTCCAGGCAGTGGTGGGTGGGTCCGAGGTGGCCGGCGGAGAGCCCCGCGTGGGTGGCCACGACGCGGACGGGCAGCCCGGCGTAGGCGATGTCTATCTTGACCGCCTCGACGGCACGTGTGCTGGCGAACGCGGCCATCGTGTTGACGAACGGGATCAAGCCGGAGCGGGCCAGCCCCGCGGCCACTCCCATCATGTTCTGTTCGGCGATGCCCAGGTTGGTGTAACGCGCCGACGCGAGGCCGAAGTCGACACCGGAGAACAGCCCGGTGTCGCTGTCCAGGCAGACGACACGCTCGTCCTCCAGCATCAGCCGCACCAGTGCGTCGCGGTATGCCTCACGGCCGGACGGTGTGGCCGCGGCCGGGGCGGTCGCGGGGGCGGGGGCGGGGGCGGTCATGAGTTCTCCTCCCCGGTGCCGCGGAGCGACCGCACGGCGCGGGCGTGTGCCCGCGGCGTGAGCTTGGCGAAGTGGCTCTTGGTCAGGCCCTCGATGGCCGGGACGCCACGTCCCTTGCGGGTGTGGGCGATGACGGCCGTGGGCCGGCCGCCCTCCGGGGGCGCCGACAGGACCTCGGTCAGGGCCCGGACGTCGTGTCCGTCGGTCTCCCGGACGGTCCAGCCGAAGCTGCGCCACCGATCCGCCAGCGGTTCGAGGCGGACGACGCTCTCGGTGTCGCCGCTGATCTGGAGACCGTTGCGGTCGATGACGGTGGTCAGCGAGTCGAGTCCCATGGACGCGGCGACCATCGCCGCCTCCCACACGGACCCCTCCTGGAGCTCGCCGTCCCCGGTGAGGACCACGCAGCGCCGGGCGGACCCGGCCAGTCTGGCCCCCTGGGCGAAGCCGACGCCCAGGGGCAGACCGTGTCCCAGTGACCCCGTGGCCGCCTCCACACCGGGGACGACGGTGGTGGGGTGCGCGATGAGGCTGCTGCCGGGTTCGCCGTACGAGGCGAGGACCTCGTCGGTGAGGAAACCGCATTCGGCGAGGACGGCGTACAGACCAGCGGCACCGTGCCCCTTGCTCAGCACGAAGATGTCGCGGTCGGGGGAGTCGGGCCGCTCCGGGAAGACCCGTAGGACGCGGCGGTAAAGGGTGAGCAGGATCTCCACCTCCGACAGCGAACCGCCCGCGTGCGCGCCGTCCGGAGTGGCGCACAGGCGCAGCACTCGTTCGCGTACGCGCAGGGCCGCCGCCGTCAGGTCGTCGGAGGCCGGTTCGTCGAGGGAAGGTGAACGGGTCACGGAGAGAGGCATGTGTGGCTCCTTGTGAGTTCCTCGTCGGTGGCGAGTCGCCGCAGCGCGTGGGCCAGCACCGAGACGCCCTTGAGGTACTCGTCGATCTCGATGTGTTCGTCGTCCGCGTGGTCCAGCCGGCTGTCCCCCGGCCCGTAGGTGGCCATCGGGACGTCCCATGCCTGGGCCAGGGTGTTCATGTCCGACGTGGCGGTCTTGACCTTCTGGGAGAGCTCGCCCCCGTGCGCCCGGACGGCCGCGGACAGCGCCCGCACGACCGGGTCGCGCCGGGTGGTGCGTACGGCGGACACCGCGTGCAGCTCGGTCAGTTCGCCGTGAGGAGTGCGTTCGCGCAGCGCCCGAAGGAGCGCGTCCGTGTCGAAGCCGGGCGGGGTCCGCACGTCGAACTCCGCCTCGGCCGCGACCGGGTCACCGTGCAGGGCGATCAGCGTGGCCCCCGGCCGGCCGAACGCGCCGTGGCCGCTGTCGGGGCCGAGCAGATCGAGGAGCGTGTGCCAGCACCGCGCCGCGAGTTCGGACGCCTTGGGCTCCGGATTGCTCGGATGCGTCGGGGGCCGGGTGACGCGGTAGCGGAGGTCGAGTTTGCCCTTGTAGCCGAGGACGACGGTGGACCAGCCGCTCGGTTCCCCGACGATCAGGGCGTCGGGGGGCCGGTGCGTCTCGCGCACCGCGACGGCCCCCTTGGAACCTGGCGTCTCCTCCTCGACGGCTCCGACGACCGTGACGCTGCCGGGGAAGCGCGGACCGAGGGCCGCCCCGGCGTGGACCATGGCGGCGAAGGCCGCCTTGGCGTCCACCGCTCCGCGTCCGTGGAGACGCCCGTCCGAGAGGTGCACCGGTATCTGGCCGCTGACGGTGTCGATGTGACTCAGCAGCATGAGGCGGGGGCCGCCCCCGGCGCCGATGACACCGACGGCGTTGCCGGCTGCGTCGATCTCCGCCCGGTAGCCGAGGCCGCGCATGACGGCGACCGCCTCCGCTGCCATCGGCCCTTCCTCGCCCGACGGGGACGGGATCCGCAGGAAGCGGTGCAGGGTGTCCACCGCCGCGTGGTCCTGTGCCAGGGGCGGCGTCCCGGGGTCGCGGGTGGGAACGGTCACCGGCCCGCTCCCGTCAGCACGACCCGGGTGGCCCCCGTGGCCCGCAGCGGGTTGCGCACCCGCCCGTCGGCGATCACCACGCGGGACACCCCGTTGCGCAGGGCGTCCCGCGCCGCGAGCAGCTTCATCGACATGCCGCCGCCCAGGCGGGGCACGGCGCCGTCGCTCGCCACGGCGTAGACGGGAATGACCGAGGCGTCGTCGCGCGGGTCCTCGAGGACGCCGGGTGCCCCGGTGAGCATCACCAGGAGCCGGGCGTCGAGTCCGGCGGCCACGGCGGCGGCTACCCGGTCGGCGTCCGCGTTGACCGGTCGCCCGTCCTCGGCGAGCGCCGGGGGAGAGATGACGGGGGTGAGCCCCGCGTCCAGCAATCGGATGATCAGGGGGGCGTTCACCTCGGTGACGACGCCGCTGTGGTTGTCCCGCACCACGACCAGGCGTCCGTCCACGCGGGCTCGGTGCGCCCTCTTGCGCCGGGCGCGCAGCAGGCCGCCGTCCAGCCCCGTCATCCCGAGGGCCGTGACACCGCGACGGGAGAGTTCGCCCAGCAGCCGCGGTTTGGCGCGTCCGGCCAGTGCCAGGGTGACGATGTCCAGGGCCTCCGCGTCCGTGTAGCGGGTGGTGACCCCGTCCGGCGAGGTCAGCGTCCGGGACGGCGCGCCCATCCGGCGGGCCACGTCCTCGATGTCCGCGGAGCCTCCGTGCACGACCACGACCCTGCGGCCCGCGTGCACCATGTCGGCGACGTCGGAGCACAGAGCCGCCGGGTCGACCGCGGCGTTCCCGCCGCATTTGACCACCGTGATCTCACTCATGCTGTCCCTCTCTGGGCGGTGCGTCCGCAGTCGGAGCGCACCGCTGTCGCTGTGGGCCGGCACCTGCTCAGGCCGGGTGGAGTCCGGTGAATTCGAGGCCGAGCCGTTCGGGCCAGCCGAAGCGCACGTTCAGGCACTGCACCGCGGTGCCGGCGCCGCCCTTGACCAGGTTGTCGAGAGCCCCGACCAGTACCGCGTCCGTGCCGTCGACGGCGAAGCCCACGTCGCAGAAGTTGCTGCCGTTGAGGATCTTCGGTTCCGGCAGGCGGTAGCCACCGCGCCGCTGTGCTACGACACGGACGAACGGTTCGTCGGCGTAGGCGTCCCGGTAGGCGGCCCGCAGGGCACGCTCGTCCACCCCGCCCTCCAGGGTCACGCGGGCGACGACCTGGACTCCGCGCACCGCCTCGACGCCGGTCGCCGTCATCTTCACGGACAGGCCGGTGGCCTGTTCCATCTCGGCGCTGTGCCGGTGCGAGGTGGGGGCGAACACGCGCAGCGAGCCGCTGCGTTCGGCGTGCAGGTTGCCGGAGCCGGCCGCGGCGCCCGATCCGCTGGACCCGGTCCTGGCGTCCAGGGTCACGGGGAGTTTCACCAGCCCCGCGCGGGCCGCCGGATGCAGGGCCAGGATGCCCGCCGTGGCCATGCACCCGGGCACGCTGATGTGATCCGCGTGGCGCAGTTCGGCGCGGTGGAGCTCGGGCAGACCGGTGACGAACCGCTCCAGCAGGGCCGGTTCGGAGTGCTCGACGCCGTAGTGGCGGGCATAGACGGCGGGGTCGCGCAGCCGGAAGTCACCGGACAGGTCGACGAGGACGTCGGCCCGTCGGAGGTACTCCCGCATCCGCCCCATGGTCTCCCGGTGGGGGGTCGCCAGCATCAGGACGTCGTAGTGCTCCAGTTCCCCGGGAGACGAGAAAGTCAGGTCGGTCAGGCCGCGAAGGTTGGGATGTACACCGTCCACCCGCTTCCCCGCCAAACGGTTCGAGACGGTGGCCACCGGGGTGAGGTGCGGGTGACCGACGAGCAGGCGCAGCAGTTCCCCGCCGATGTAGCCGGACCCACCCACCACGCCGACCCGGATCATGCGACCGCTCCTTGTGCGTCGAGGGCCATGAGCGTCTTTGAACGCCCTGCCAGGTAGGCCACGATCTCCCCGGCGACGTCGACAGTCCGCCCCAGGCTCTGCTGGAGACCGGTGAACTCGAAACCGTGGTTGACCTCCAGCACGAAGGGACGGCCGTCCGCGTCCTCCACGATGTCCACGCCCGCGATCTCGGCGCCGACGGCGGCGGCCGCGTCGACGGCCAGCCGATCCAGTTCCGGAGTGAGGGCGCAGACCCGCGCGGTGGCCCCCAGATGGACGTTGGTGCGCCACTCCGGACCCGACCGGTGGGCCGCGGCGACCGCACGGCCGCCGATGACGGCGACCCGCAGATCGCGCCCCCGCTTGTCCACCATCGCCTGCGCGTAGACGATGTGGGACGTCGGATGCGGCAGGGCGGAGACGTACTCCAGGATCAGCCGGGCCGTCGCCTCGTCGGCGACCGGGGTCACCAGCCGACCCCAGGAGCCGACGAGCGGTTTCAGGACAGCGGGATACCCCACTTCGGACAGCGCGTCCAGGGCGGCCTCGGGTGTGAGGGCCAGGACCGTGCGGGGGGTCGCCACCCCGGAGCGGGCCAGGGCGACCGAGGTCTGCCACTTGTCGCCGCACAGCTCCGTGGCACGGGCGCTGTTGACCACGGTGCCGTTCGCGGCCTCGATGCCGCGCGCGGCGTAGAGGGCGCGGGCGTAGCCGATCTCGCGGTTGAGCGCGAGGTCCCACTCCGGCCGGCCCGCGTCCAGAGCACAGGTGAGGGTCCGGCTGTCCACCACGGTGACCGGCACCGCCTGCTTCTCCGCGGCGGCCAGCAGGAGCTTCTCGTCGGAGCGAATCCGGGAAGCGACGAGCGCGAGGCGTACTGCGGACTGCGGCACGCCTACTCGCCCCAGTCCTCTTCGATCTCGGGCGCCGTCGCCAGCCGCAACGGGCTGACACCGACGACTTCGAGCTCGCTGCGGCAGTCCCCGCACTCGATGATCTCGCTCACCGCCGAGACGTTCGGCGCGGAAATTTCGACGTTGCATTCCGGGCATGAAGCCATATTCGCTCTCCGTTCATTTCGGAAGATATGGAAATCCGGTCCGGCCGGCCTTTCCTTGACACATTCTGCCGCGCCCCCGGCGGCTGTGGAATGCGCACCAGGTGGAACAATCGCTGCCGCCCTCAACACAGTGACGACACCGGGTAATCCGTCCTGCGCACCTGGCCGTTCGGAGGTCTGGGACCGTCTGTCCGGGACATAAGATCCGTTCGACGCGGAGATTCCGTCACAGAACTGTGGAGGGTCCATGGCACAGGAAGAGAACGCCGGTAAGCCGATGCTGGCTCTGTGGAGCGTTCCACGGAGCCGGTCCACGGCCTTTTTCCGGGTGATGGGGGAGCGCGGCGACCTCGGCGTCGTGCACGAACCGTTCTCCTACCTGGCCGAGTTCGGCAGGTGCGAGGTGGGGGGGCGGGAAACGGCCACCGAGGACGAACTCGTGGCGGCGCTGCGCGACCTGAACCGGGAGCGGCGTGTCTTCTTCAAGGACACCACCGACGAGCGGTACCCCGGGGTGCTGGCCGATCGGGAATTCCTCGCACGCGATGCCGTCCACACGTTCCTGATCCGGCATCCGAAGAAGACCATCGCCTCCTACCACGCCTTGAATCCGGATGTGCGGCTCCACCAGATCGGGTTCGAAGCCGTTCACGAGCTGTTCGAGGCGGTACGGAACGCGACCGGGCGCACCCCCATGGTCATCGACGGCGACCGGTTCGCCGAGCGGCCGGAGGCGACCGTCAGGGCTTACTGCGACGCGGTGGGGCTGGCCTACGACGCCGGGGCCCTCACCTGGAACAGCGGGGAGCGTGGCGAGTGGGCGCCGTCGGCCCGCTGGCACCGCGACGCGAGCGTCAGCCGTGGCGTGCACACCAAGGAGAACGCCTACGCGATCGACGTGGAGAGCGACGAGCGGCTGGCCGGCTACCTCAGCCACCACCTGCCGTTCTACGAGAAGCTCCTGGCGGAGGCGCTGCCCGCGTAGCCGTGGGGGGAGCCGGCGTTCGCCGTCGGACGTGAGGCACGGACCCGTGTCCGGTCCCGCCGGTGCCGGAGCGAGCCCTGACCCCGCCGGCTCGTCCGGGCGCGGCGGCAGGTGGGGCGTGCATGCGGACGTGCCCTCTGCCGGTCCGGGCGGAGGGTACGTTCCCCGTGCCGCCCGCCGGGTCGCGTCCCAAGATCCAGGGTGCCGCCGAGGGTTCGGGGGTGGTCGGTCCTCCCCGGGCACGGTTACGGGCTGATCCCGCTGATGCCACCGGCCGACCGCCGTCTGCTCCACCGGGCCTGGGCCGCTTCGGCCGCGCGGGACTGGTCATGGTCCGGAGCGGATCGCCACCGGCTTCTGTATGTCGCCGCACGTCCTGCCCGCGGGGGCCGACGGCGGGCGTCGCGCGGGGGCCGGACCGCGGAGCAGGTGGCCCGGTGCGGGCCCCCGCACGGAGGTGGGCGCGCTCCCGGCCGACCGCGCTGCCCCGACGACGACGGCGGCCGGCGGGACCCGCGGCGCACATGCGGCCGGCGGAGGCGTTCAGGCGGCCTGCATGAGACCGGCTCGGTAGGCGAAGGCCACCAGTTGGGCCCGGTCGTGGATGACGAGCTTGGTACGCATGCGGTAGATGTGGGTCCGCACGGTGGTCATCTCGATGCACAGCTTCTCGGCTATGTGCTCCATGGTGCGCCCGCGCGCCATGAGTGTCAGCACCTCACGCTCGCGGGAGGTGAGCGTACTCGCAGATTGCCGCAGCCGTTCGTCGAAGTGCCCGTTGTTCAGCCGGAACCATTCGATCAGGCGCTGCGCGAGCTGCGGGGCGAGGGACATGTACCCCTTCGCCGCGGCGTGCACGGCGGCGACGACCTCGTGGCGGGTCGCGCTCTCGGCCAGCACGCCGTTGACGCCGGCGTGGATGATCCTGGTGAGCATCTCGTCGTCCACGCCCAGGGTGAACGCGATGACGCGCGGTGCCGGACCGCCCCCGTCCTGGCGGAGCTTCTGGATGAGGCCGACCCCTGACAGGCTCACCAGGTCGAGTTCCGTGATGACGACATGGGGGAGGGCCGTACGCGCCAGCGAGACGGCGTCCGTGCCGCTGTCGGTCGCGCCGACGACCTCCATGCCGGGCTCACTGCGGATGAAGCCGCAGATCGCGTCCCGCATGATCGGAAGGCGGCCGCACACGAGAATGCGCTGCGTCGCATTCTGCGGAATCCGTAAGCCCCCGGAGCGCATTCTGCCGGAGGTTCCCGACTCGTCTGTCGCATGGTTGTGAAGCCCATCTTCTGCAGCGATTAAGGTGCCCAATGCGGTTCCCTTGTTCGTCATTTTGAGTTGCAGTGTGCTGGATTCGATGTGCGTTCAGACCGTACGCGTCAATCCCACGAGGTGCTTGCCGTGTTCGCCTTGGTGCCTACACCTGTCGGTCCGACGGTGCGCTTCCGGGCGGCGGCCCCACGAACAAGTGAGCCTACTCCTCCACGCAATTCGACACCCTTCCGGCAAGGCAAAGGAACTCCTTGTCGGGTCCCCCGGCATGCAGTGAACAAACGTGAGCGTCGCACCTATTCCATGATCTTTTCGGAGTGGCCGAATCTCGCACCGCGACCGCGTGTGATCGGCGCGCATTATTCCCAGCTCGTGGCCCATTGCGGCGCCGGCGGCCGGACCGTGTGCCGGGTGGCGTGTTTGTTTCGGAGGTAAGCGGGACGTTGACCCGTGCCATCACCGTGCTCCCCGGCCTCCGAGCAGAAGCGCGGTTCTGTTGCTGGTCCGCCCTCCTCGCCACGGCCTAGCGTCCTGATCGGACTCATTTCTCGCGGCCTCGGAGGCCGCTCGCGGCATCGGCCGCGCGTGACGGGAGCGAGTGGGAATGACAGCGACCACACATCAGAAGGCGGGCGACGACCGCCCGGCGCACGCGAATGCCCGGAACACGCAGCGGTCTCCCGGCGGCGGACTGCCGGGCGACGAGGACGGCTTCCGCGGGGTGGTGCACCACGCGGTCGCCGCCCAGGTGGCCCGTCGCCCCGGCGCGACGGCCGTACGCATGGCCGGGAGCGACGGGGCCGGCCTCACCTACGCCGGTCTGGAGGAACGGAGCAACCGGATCGCCCACCACCTTCTGACCACGGGAGTGCGCCCCGGGGACGTGGTCGGGGTGAACCTGGAGCGGTCGCTCGACATGGTCACCACCCTGCTGGCGATCCTCAAGTGCGGGGCGGCCTATCTCGCCCTGGACCTGAGGTATCCGGCCTCCCGGCGCCGCGACGTCCTGGCCGACGCCGGCGCGCGGGCCGTCGTGACGCGGACCGCGTTCGCCGGGGACCTCGCCGGGAGTTGCCGGACCGTTCTGCTGGACGGAGAGGACGAGGTGATCGGCCGGTGCCCGCCGACCACCCCTGAGGTGCGCGTCACCACCGATGACGTCGCCTACGTCGCCTACACCTCCGGTTCCACGGGCAAGCCCAAGGGGGCCGCCGTCCCGCACGCCGGTGTGACGCGCCTGGTGGTGGAGCCCGACTACCTGGACATCGCCGACGACGACGTGTTCCTGCTCTTCGCCCCGCTCGCCTTCGACGCCTCCACCCTGGAGATCTGGGGGGCTTTGTGCAACGGCTGCACTCTGGTCGTACAGCCCCCCGGCGAGCCGTCGCTGCGGGAGCTGGCGGCCGGGGTCGCCGCGGAAGGGGTCACGATCCTCTGGCTGACGGCCGGGCTGTTCCACCAGATGGCGGACGGGCCGGTCGCCGCGATGACCTCGTTGCGTGCGCTGCTCGCCGGCGGTGACGTGCTGTCGCCGGCCCATGCCGAGCGCGTTCTTGCGGCCCTCCCCGGGGTGCGGCTCATCAACGGCTACGGACCGACCGAGAACACCACCTTCACCTGCTGCGGAACGGTCCGCACACCGGTCGAGTCGCCGCTGCCCATCGGCCGCGCGATCCGCGGCACCCGTGTGTACGTGCTCGACGACGATCTGGAGCCGGTGCCGGACGGCGCGGTGGGCGAGCTGTACGCCGCCGGGTCCGGTGTGGCGCTCGGCTACCTGAACCGGCCCGCGCTCACCGCGGAGCGCTTTCTCCCGGACCCCCGCACGGCGCACCCCGGCCGGCGGATGTACCGCACCGGGGACCTCGTCAGGCGCCGCCCGGACGGCGTGATCGAGTTCCTGGGGCGGGCCGACAAGCAGGTGAAGATCCGCGGCTTCCGTATCGAACCGGGCGAGGTGGAAGCGGTGTTCACCGCCGACGAGACGGTGGCGGACGCCGTGGTGGTCGGGCAGTCCTCGCCCGGCGGCAAGATCCTGGCCGCGTTCGTCGTGCCCGTGCCCGGCCGCACCCCTGACCTCGCCCGGCTGCGGGCCGAACTCTCCGACCTCCTGCCGTCCTACGCGGTGCCCGGCTCGGTCACCCTGCTGGAGTCCCTGCCGCTCACGGCGAACGGGAAGGTCGACCGGGCCGAGCTGGAACGCCCCCGTACCCGGCAACGCCCCGCGGACCTGGACGCGCCCCTGCGCCTGCCCGACGGCCCACTCGGCTCGCGGCTGACCTCGCTGTGGCAGGAGGTCCTCGGTGTCGAGGGCATCGGCGTCGACGACGACTTCTTCCAGCTCGGGGGCAACTCCCTGCTCGCCGTGCGCATCGTCGAACAGGTCAACCTCGCGTACGACAGCGATCTGACGATGCGCCAGTTCTATCTTGCCCCGACCGTGGCCGGTCTCGCCGCCACCGTCACCGACGACAATCCCTCCGAGGAGGAATGACCGTGCCTCGTTCCCGCTGGCTGCTGCGCGACCCGGACCCGGAGGCCGCCACCCGCCTCTTCTGCTTCCCGTACGGCGGCATGGGCGCCTCCATGTACGCCGCGTGGCCGCGGCGCATCGGTGCGACGGGCGTGGTGGTGCTCCAGCCTCCGGGCCGGGAGAACCGGATGCGCGAACCGCACCCCGCGACGTTCGAGGAGTTCGCGGATGAGGCCGCAGCCGCCCTGGAGCCCTACCTGGACCGGCCGTTCGCCTTCTTCGGGCACTGCGCCGCGAGCCTGCCCGTGCATGCCACCGCCCGCCGCCTGGCCCGTGACGGCCTGCCGGCACCCGAGCGCCTGTACGTCTCCGCCCAGCTCCCTCCGCACCTGTGCCCCAGCGACCGGTTCCTCGAACTGGACCGGCGGGGGCTCACGGACGAGCTGAGCCGCATCGCCCGCGCCCTGGGCCAGGAGCCCTCGCCGCTCCTGCTCGACCTGGCCCTGGACGTACTGGAGGGCGACCTGGAAGCCAGTCGTCACTACACGATGTCGGCTCCCGAGAGGCTGCCGAGTGCCATCACCGCCCTGCACTGGCGGCAGCGCCCGGAGATACCGCGCGCGGCCATGGAGGCGTGGTCCGCTTACACCGGTGAGTTCCGCCTCGTTGACATGGACGGCGACCACCACGCCTTCATGGCGGCCCCAGGCCCCCTGGTCGACCTCGTCGGGACCGATCTCGCCGACGCGTCCTCACGCCTGGCGGCGGTCTCCCCGCACCCCGCCGCCGACGGCGGGAACGCGTGAACGCCCCCGCGAGGCAGTCCCTCGCCATAGCGGACGTGGTCGGGACGACCCGCCGGCTCATCCGCCACGACACCACCAACCCGCCCGGCGAGACGGCCGCGTGCACCATGTGGCTGCGTGACCAGCTCTCGGACGCCGGGCTGCACACGCGTGTCCTGGCCGGTGACCGGGACCGGCCCAACCTGGTGGCCCGGCTCGAGGGGCGGGGGGAGGCGCCGCCCCTGGTGCTGCACGCCCACACCGACGTGGTCCCCACCGCGGGGCAGCCCTGGAGCCGTCCCGCCCACAGCGGCGACCTCGTACCCGACGGCCGCGGCGGCCAGGAGGTCTGGGGGCGCGGCGCGGTCGACATGAAGGGACCGTTGGCGATGATGACGGCGGCCCTGCACCGCCTGAGCGTAGGCGGCGAGCCGCCGGCCGGGGACATCGTGTTGGCCGTGGTCAGCGACGAGGAGTCCGGCTCCACCGCGGGCGCCTCGTACCTGCTCCGCGAGCATCCCGAACTGTTCGCCGGAGCCCGCTACGCGATCGGCGAGGAGGGCGGTGCGGGGCTCGACCTGGGCGGCGCGCTGCGTGTGCACCCCGTCGTCGTGGCGGAGAAGCGGGCCTGCTGGCTGCGTGTCACTCTGCGGGGGCCCGCCGGACACGGCTCGCGGGTCGCCGGCCCCGACACCGCCGTGCGCCGGCTGACCCGCCTGCTGTCGGCCCTGGAGCCGGGCGGACTGCCACCGGTCATCACCCCGGTCGTCGAGCAACTCCTCACCGCACTGGCCAGCCGGCTGCCCGGCCCCGCGGCCGCGGGGCTCGCACGACTGCGGGAGAACCCCGCGGACCCCGCCGCACTGGACGCCCTGCCCGCCCGCGACGCCCAGTACTTCCGCTCGGTCATCCGCCATTCGGTCAACCCCACGGTCCTGCGGGGAGGCGTCGCCACCAACGTTCTGCCGGCCGAGATCGACGTCGAACTCGACGGCCGTCTCCTCCCCGGCCCTTACCCGCCGGAACGGTTCGTCGCCGACCTCTCGGAGCTGGTCGGATTCCCCCTCGACGCAAAGATCCTGGTGCTCGGCGAGGAGATGCCGCCCCCGGTTCTCGACGGCTTCTACGACACCCTGGCCGGCATCCTCGCCGAGAAGGACCCCGGCGGCGTGCCGGTACCGATGATGACGACGGCCTCGACCGACGCCCGCCTCTTCGCCCAGCTGGGCATCACCTGCTTCGGCTGGACCCCTTTGCTCCTGCCGGCCGGGGCCCCGCACCGCTGGCTGCTGCACGCCCCCGACGAACGGGTTCCGGTGGACGCGCTGCGGTTCGGAGCGGACTGCTTCGAGACGCTGCTGAGGCGTTACCGGTGAGCGGCCGCGTCCTCACCGTCACCGGGGCCGGCCCGGCGGCCCGCCGTTGGGCGGACCGGGTCGCCGCGCTGACGAGAAGGGCCTTCTCGGACACCGGCGAGATCGCCGGACTGCCGTGCCCCGACGGGGCCGGCGACGAGGCCGCGCCGCTCCTCGACGAGCTCGCCGCCGGCGACGCGTTGTGGATCGCGCTCAGCCCCTCGGCCGAGATCACCGGTGCGATGCGGGTGACCGGCACGGAGGACGGGTCCTGGTGCGTCCACCGCGTGGTCGTCGACCCCGCCCTGCGCGGCGGCGGGGTCGGCCGCCTCCTGCTGTCGACGCTGGAACGAGCCGCAGCCGACCGGGACATCCCCGCCATCCGCCTCAACGCGGTCGTGGAACGCGGACTGCCCCCTCTCTACGCCCGCCTGGGCTACCGCGTCACAGGGCTGGAACCGGGGCCCGGTAAACCGCTGAGCGAACTGGTGATGGAACGCAGCCCCGGCTCCCCGGGCATCCCGGCGCCTCTCGCCGAAGAATGGATCTGGCCCGCTCTCCTGCCCACCGTCAGCTGGTTCGTCCTGGCGGGAGAGGTGTACGCGGTCACCGGCCGCCACCGCGGTGTCGCCGACGCGGCCCGTGGCGGCGCCGACGCGCTGGCCGCGCACCTCGGGCCGGACGCACCGGTCCGTTACGCGGGCACCGATGCCCACATGAACCCCCACCCGGCGGATCACGCCTGCGAACCTCCGGCCCCTGGAGGGCTGCCACTCGACACCCACATCACCCGGTACGCCGGTCCCCGTGAACGCCTCCCGACACACGTCATGCCCCGCACCGCCGACCCGTGGCGGTTCGCGGTCTGGCGCTACAACCCGGGTCGCGAGGCCCGGATCGCGCCCCGCCCGCACGGACGGGCCGTGCCATCCACACGCGAGGAGATGATCCCGTGACCGCAGACCCGACGGCGGCGGCCGTACACGCCCCGCCCGCCGCCGTACCGACCCAGCTGGACCTACGGCCCCACCTGGACAACACCGGTGTCACCCGCCCCGACGACCTCGGTGCCGGAGCCTTCAACGTCTGGGCGAACACCTTTCCCGCGCAGCACCTGCCGCAGGCCGACGCGGACGGCACGGTCGACGTCGGCGGAGTGCGCTTCCGGTTCCCCGCGCAGACCGAGGGACCGGACAACCTGCGCTGCTCCGGGCAGCGACTGGACGTGCCGAAGGGCCGGTACGACTGGATCTACCTGCTGGCCGCCGGTGAACGCCGCACCGAGGACGTCCTCCACCTGCACTTCGCCGACGGCACCACCGACCCCGAATGGCTCCGGGTGCCCGACTTCTGGCCCCAGACACCACCCCACTTCGGCTTCACGTCGGGCATCACCTTCCCCGTCATGCACTACCCGCGGCACATCCAGCGCGACATGGGTCCGTCCTTGTGGCGGGTTCGCGTTCCTGTACCGCGCGAGGCCGAACTCGCCGGGATCCGCTTCCCGTACAACCCCGCGATCCACGTTTTCGCTCTCACTCTGTCCGCCACCGCCGGCGCCCGGACCGAGAGGGTGGTGGCCTGATGCGCGTCGTCCTGGACCGCGTCACCCCCTGGCGCCACGATCTCGCCGGATGCCTGCACGCCTGTGCGGGCACCCTCCTCGCCCAGGGCGGCCACTCGCCGCTCGACGCCCTCGGCTCCGGATGGCACTTCCTCTACCGCCAGGGCGACTTCCGTCGCGAGGAGTACTACCTCCCCCTGGCCCCCGACCGGTCCCTGTTCGGCACCCTGGCCCCGCACCACCCGGTGGACAGCGTCTGGCACCGCCCGATGGATGCCGACGAGGGATGGCGGCAGGTGCGCGAGGCGTTGCTCCGGGGCACACCGGTGGCGGTGGCCGTCGACAATTACTGCCTGCCGTTCCGCCCCGCCTACCGGGACGTGCACGCCAACCATCTGATCATCGTGTACGGCTTCGACGACGAGCGCGGCACCGCCCGGGTCATGGACACCGTCCCGCCCCGCTTCGACGGTGACATCCCCCAGTCGGTCCTGCGCGCCGCCCGCGGTTCGGGCAACCGCGGGGAACACGAGCGGGACATGTTCTTCGCCGACCAGGACATCTCCCACCGCTGGCTCGAACCCCGCCTGGGAGAGCCGGTCCCGGCCCCCGACCGGTCCGCCGTCGCGACCTCGCTGCGCCGCAACCACCAGGGCTTCACGACCGGTGAGGTCGGACCTCACTACACCGGGCTGCCCGGGATGACCGCCTTCCTGACGGACGTCGAGGCGCGGTACAGCGCCGGGCAGCCCGTGGCGGACGAGCTGTTCATCGTGGCCGGCGCCACCTTGGCGAACACCGCACTGCACGCCGAATGGCTGCGTACGACGGGGAGCAGGCTCTCCGTCCCCGCCCTGGCAGAACTGGGCCGGGACGTCGAACGCCTCGCCCACCACTGGACCGCGGTACGCATCCTGGCCGCCCTCACCCGCGGGCACGAGGTGTCCTCGGACAGCCTGACCCGGCGCCACCGCGACCTGCTGCTCGACCACGCACGTGTGCTGTCCGCCATGAGCGACCTTCTGGAGGAACTGTGACCGCAGCTGTCGACTCCCGTCTGGCCATGCTCGGAGGCCCCCGCAGCGTTCCCCGCGGCAGGCGGATCCCGGCCTGGCCCCGGGTGACGCCCGACGACGAGGCGGCCGTCCTGCGCAGTCTGCGCAGCGGCGCGTTCACCGCGGCGGCGGCCGGGGAGACGGAGATTCCGGCCCTGGAGGCGGAATGGGCGCGGTACGTGGGCACCGGGTACGCACTGGCCGTCAGCAACGGCACCGCCGCCCTCTCCCTGGCTCTCGCCGCCGCCGGGGTGCAGCCCGGCGACGAGGTGGTCGTACCGGCACTGAGCTTCGTCGCCAGCGGTATCGCCCCGCTCCACATCGGGGCGACCCCGGTGTTCGCCGACATCGACCCGGAGACGTTCAACGTCGATGCCGCATCCGTGGCCGCCGCACTCACCTCCCGTACCCGGGCTGTCGTCGTTGTCCACCTCCACGGTCTCCCGGCGGACATGGACGAGATCCTGGCCCTGACCGAACCGCTGGGCATTCCCGTCGTCGAAGACGCCGCACAGGCCCACGGCGCCCTCTACCGCGGGGCGCGGGTCGGCTCCCTGGGTCTGGTCAACTCCTTCAGCCTCAACGTCAGCAAGAACCTCGCCACCTGCGGCGAGGGAGGGCTGGTCAACACCGACGACCCCGACGTGCACCGACGCGCCCTGGCACTGAGGCAGTTCGGCGAAGTCATCGAGAGCGGCAAGCCGCGCCTCTACGTGTCGCACGCCCTCGGCTGGAACCACAAGCCCAGTTCGCTGCAGTGCGCGTTCACACGCAGCCAGCTGAGCCGCTTCCCGGACGACGCGGCGACCAGGGACACCAATGTGCGCGAGTTCCTGAGCCGGCTGCGGGATCTCCCCGGCCTGCTGGTCCCGAGCGTCCCCGACGACCGCACCCACGCCTGGCACATCCTGCGCTTCCGCCTCGACCCGGAAGCCTTCGGGCTGCCCGCCGCGATGACGGGGCCGTTGCGGGCCGCTGTCATCCGGGCCCTGCGTGCCGAGGGTGTTCCGGCGGCGATGTACCAGCACCTTCCGCTGCCCGCCCAGCCCGTGTTCCGCCGGCCGCTGGACACCGTCGGGTACCCGCCAGGCGCACTGCGGGCCGTACAGGGCTGGAGCCCTCACGACACCCCCGCCACCTGCCGGGTGATCGAGGGTTCCTTCGTCATCCAGAAGGCGCACCTGCACCCCGACGCGGCGCCCCTGCTGGATCTGTACGCCCAGGCGGTACGGAAGGTCTGGGCGGAGCGGGACGTCCTGGTCGGCTACGCCCGGGACCTGCCCTACCAGACGCCCTGGGAGCAGAAGGACGAGACACCGTGGTGAGCGGCGGCGCGCGGCCCGGCCGGTCGGACCCCGCCCTCCCGGAGGGCGGTGGGCGGACCGAGCCGTTGCTGGACGGCACCTCGCGGATCGCCGACGACACGGCGCTGGCGGCCGTGCTGGCGACCGGGGCCGGGCGCGTCCTGCTCGCTCTGCGGGCCGAGCACACCGGTGCCCCACCGCAGGACTTGGCCCGCCTCGGTGACGCGGGAGCGCAGCGCCACCTGGCCGCCGCCCTGCGGCAGCACCGGCCGGCCGACGCGGTGCTGTCCGAGGAGGGGGCCGACGACGCGGGCCGGCTGAATGCCTCCCGGGTGTGGATCATCGATCCCCTGGATGGTACGCGGGAGTTCTCCGAAGCGTGGCGGAGCGACTGGGCGGTCCACGTCGCCCTGTGGGAGGAGGGACGGCTGACCGCCGCGGCCGTCGCCCTGCCCGAGCGGGGCTCCCTCCTCACCACGGCGCCGGTGCCCGGTCCCCGGCGCCGGACCGGGCCCCGGGCCGAAGGCCCCGGCCCGGGGCGGGGGCTGCGTCTCGCGGTCAGCCGCAGCCGGCCCCCCGCGCTCATCGGCCCCGTGGCGCGGCGACTCGACGCCCGGCTGGTTCCCATGGGATCGGCCGGCGTGAAGATCGCCGCGGTGATCGAGGGGACGGCCGACGCCTACATCCACGCCGGTGGCCAGTACGAATGGGACTCCGCCGCCCCGGTGGCCGTCGCCGTCGCCCGCGGACTCCACGCCTCCCGCATCGACGGCTCACCCCTGCGCTACAACCAGGCTCACCCGTGGCTGCCCGATCTCGTCGTCTGTCACCCCGGTGACCACGTCCGCATCCTTGCCGCCCTCGCCGATGTGACACCCCCTGCGACGGAGACGCCCTCATGAGCGAGACCGAGACCGGGAACGAGACCGGGAACGAGACCGGGAACGAGACCGAGACCGAGACCGGGAACGAGACCGAGACCCGGACCACTGCTGTCGGCGTACCCGACGGCACGGACACGACCGATCACGCGGGGACGGACCCGAGCCGGACCAAGGGCGCCACCGTGTGGCTGACAGGTCTGCCCAGCGCGGGCAAGACCACGCTCGCCTTCGCGCTGGCCGGCCGACTGCGTGCCGAGGGCCGGAGGGTGGAGGTCCTCGACGGCGACGAGATGCGCACCTTCCTGTCGGCCGGACTCGGGTTCGGCCGACAGGACCGCGACACCCACGTCGGCCGGATGGGCTTCGTCGCCGAACTGCTGGCCCGCAACGGCGTGCTGGCCCTGGTCCCTGTCATCGCACCGTACGCCGACGGCCGGGAGGCCGTACGCCGACGGCACGCCGCCTCGGGCACACCGTACGTACAGGTGCACGTCGCCACGCCCGTCGAGGTGTGCTCGGTGCGCGACGTCAAGGGTCTGTACGCCCAGCAGGCGGCGGGAGAGATCTCGGGACTCACCGGCGTGGACGACCCGTACGAGGAACCTGCCGCACCTGACCTGCGCATTCCGACGCAGCATCTGACCGTGGCCGAGTCCGTGGCAGCCATCCACGCACATCTCGACGAGAGGAATCTCGCATGACAACGACCGCGCGGCTCGTCGCCCCGGCCGCCGCGACCCAGAGCGTCCCCACGCACCTGGACGCGCTGGAGTCGGAATCCGTGCACATCTTCCGCGAGGTGGCGGGGGAGTTCGAACGGCCGGTGATCCTCTTCTCCGGCGGCAAGGACTCCATCGTGATGCTGCACCTGGCGCTGAAGGCGTTCGCGCCGGCCCCCGTCCCGTTCTCCTTGCTGCACGTGGACACCGGGCACAACTTCCCCGAGGTCCTCGACCACCGGGACCGCACCGTCGAGAAGCACGGGCTGCGTCTGCACGTCGCCTCCGTCCAGGAGTACATCGACAACGGCACCCTGCGCGAGCGCCCCGACGGCACCCGCAACCCCCTCCAGACGGTCCCGCTCACCGAGGCGATCCAGCAGCACCGCTTCGACGCCGTCTTCGGCGGCGGCCGCCGCGACGAGGAGAAGGCCCGCGCCAAGGAACGCGTCTTCTCCCTGCGCGACGAGTTCTCCCAGTGGGACCCCCGCCGCCAGCGTCCCGAACTCTGGCAGCTCTACAACGGACGCCACGCCCCCGGCGAGCACGTCCGCGTCTTCCCCCTCTCCAACTGGACCGAACTCGACGTCTGGCAGTACATCGCCCGCGAGGACATCGAACTCCCCGGCATCTACTTCGCCCATGAGCGGCCGGTGTTCAAACGGTCGGGTATGTGGCTCACCTCCGGTGCCTGGGGAGGGCCCTCGGAGTCCGAACGGGTGGAGACCCGGCTCATCCGCTACCGGACCGTCGGCGACATGTCCTGCACCGGCGCCGTCGACTCCGACGCGACCTCGCTCGCGGCCGTCATCGCGGAGATCGCCTCCTCCCGGCTGACCGAACGAGGCGCCACACGCGCCGACGACAAACTCTCGGAGGCCGCCATGGAAGACCGCAAGAGGGAAGGGTACTTCTAGCCATGACCGCACCGACGGTTCGTACCGCGGCCGATTTCACGGACCGCGCCACCGGGACGCTGCTGCGCTTCGCGACGGCGGGCTCGGTCGACGACGGCAAGTCCACCCTGGTGGGCCGGCTGCTGCACGACTCCAAGTCCGTCCTGGCGGACCAGCTGGAGGCGATCGAGCACGCCTCCCAGGACCGGGGACAGCAGACGCCCGACCTCGCCCTGCTCACCGACGGCCTGCGCGCCGAACGCGAGCAGGGCATCACCATCGACGTCGCCTACCGCTACTTCGCCACCCCGCGGCGCCGGTTCATCCTCGCCGACACCCCAGGACACGTGCAGTACACCCGGAACATGGTCACCGGGGCCTCGACCGCGGAACTGACGGTGATCCTCGTCGACGCCCGCAACGGCGTCGTCGAGCAGACCCGCAGGCACGCCGCCATTTCGGCCCTCCTGCGCGTACCGCACGTCGTGTTCGCCGTCAACAAGATGGACTTGGTCGGCTACCTGGAACCGGTGTTCACGGCGATCACCGAGGAGTTCGCCGCCTACGCCGATGCGCTCGGTATCCCGGAGGTGACCGCCATCCCCATCTCGGCCCTCACCGGGGACAACGTGGTGGACCGTTCGACGACCATGAGCTGGTACAGCGGCCCGACCGTTCTGGAACACCTGGAAACGGTGGTCGTCGACACGGACACGGAGACGTGCGGCGCCCGGTTCCCCGTGCAGTACGTCATCCGCCCCGGGACGCCCGACCTGCCGGACTACCGGGGATACGCCGGGCAGATAGCGGTCGGCTCGTTCCGCGTGGGGGAGCGGGTCGTCGTTCTTCCCTCGGGCACCACCACCACGATCGCCGGGATCGACCTGCTGGGCGAACCCGTCGACGTGGCGTCGGCGCCCTGCTCGGTGACGCTGCTGCTGGCGGACGACATCGACATCGCCCGAGGCGATCTCATCGTGCCCGTCGACGGAGCCCCTCCCCTCACGCGGGACGTCGGGGCGACGGTCTGCCACGTGGCCGACCGACCCTTGACAGCCGGTCAGCGGGTCCTGCTCAAACACACCACCAGGACGGTCAAGGGGATCGTCGACGAGATCACCTCCCGGCTCGATCTGGACGATCTGTCCGGCGGGCACCGCCCCGATCGCCTCGTGGCCAACGAGATCGGTCAGGTGCGGATCAGGGTCGCCGAACCGCTGGCCCTGGACGGGTACGCGGACTCACGGCGTACAGGCTCGTTCCTGCTGATCGATCCCGGTGACGGTATGACACTCGCCGCGGGTATGGCCGGGCCGTGAGGTCCGCATGGCTCAGGGGCGACGCCCTTCTCCGCCCGTCACTCGCAACGGCACGCCGGAACGGCCTCCGTGAGTGACGGGCCGCGGGAACGTCCCCCCATGACCGCCGGACGTGTTGTGGGACGTGATGCGCTGACCAGTGTCCGGAAAGTCCCGGAAAAGTCCCAGGGGTGCCCAACGAGTCCCCTCCTGCCCTGTATTCGTGCAGTGCAGGAGGGGACCGGCGGTGCTCTTCCAGAGAGCTCTCAGATGTCCCGGAAGAGACCAGCCAGCGGTGACCTGCCACGAGTTGTTTCACGCCCCTGCTGGTTGGTGGGGCTGGAAGTCCCAGGGAACTCCCTCGGCTAACGGTGCCCTTTCGGTTCTACTCGGCGTCGGGCGGAGCCCAGTCGCCGAGACCTTGGCGCTAGGCCGTTTCGTTCAGATCATCCGATCGTTGGTCTGGTTGTGCCGTTGACTGACGCGCAGTGGGCGCGGATCGAG
>NZ_CANLBS010000017.1 GCF_947488945.1 uncultured Streptomyces sp. | reverse complement strand
TCCTTCATCCGGTCCAGCGCGACCCGCACGTCCTTGGCCGCACCCGACTCCGCACCCTCGCGCCCGCCCCACGCGACATACGTCCGCGCACCGAGCTCGGCGGCCAGATCGATGTTGCGGATCACCTTCCGCAGCGCGAACCGCCGCACCTCACGGTCGTTGGAGGTGAAACCGCCGTCCTTGAACACCGGGTGCGTGAACAGGTTCGTCGTCGCCATCGGCACCGTCAGACCCGTCCGGTCCAGTGCCTCGCGGAACCGCGCCACGTGCCGCGCCCGCTCACCCTCCGACGACCCGAACGGGATCAGGTCGTCGTCGTGGAACGTCACCCCGTACGCACCCAGCTCCGCCAGCCGCTCCACCGACTCCACCGGGTCCAGCGCGGGCCGGGTCGGCTCACCGAAGGGGTCGTTCCCGCGCCAGCCCACGGTCCACAGACCGAAGGTGAACTTGTCTTCCGGAGTGGGCGTGAAGCGTTCCGTCATCGTCCGACCGCCTTCGCATGCGTCGGGCCCGGTTCCGCACGGGCCCTAATTTGTTCACTGTCATGACTAATCATGCACGCACTCGGCGGTGGAGGAAACCCGTCGGACGCACGGACGTGACGCGCGCCTCTGTTCCGGGCCGTCGGGATGGCGTAATTTGTTCGACGCGCGACCAAATAGGATTGCGTCACGGGAGGCGCCCCGGCGCCCCCCGCTCCGGCCCTCGGGCCGGGCCCGCCCGCACCCTCACCGCACCCGCATCACGAGAAGAGGCAGCCATGCCGCCGCGTACCGTCGTCATCGGCGTGGACAGTTCCACCCAGTCCACCAAGGCGGCCTTCGTCGACCTCGCCACGGGCGAGGTGCTGGCCGTCGGCCGCGCCCCGCACGAGGTCACCGGCGAGGGCGGGGCCCGGGAGACGGACCCCGAGACCTGGTGGCGCGCGCTCCGCGACGCGGTGGCCTCCGGGCTGAAGGAGTCGGGCGTCACCGCCGCTTCGGTGAGCGGCATCGCGGTCGCCGGCCAGCAGCACGGTCTGGTGGTCCTGGACCGGGCGGGCCGCCCGGTCCGGCCGGCGATGCTGTGGAACGACACCCGCTCCGCCCCGCAGGCCGCGGCCCTCACCGCCGCGCTGGGCGGGCCGGACGCGTGGACCGCGCGCACCGGCACGGTCCCGGTCGCCTCGATGACGGCGACCAAGTGGCAGTGGCTCCGGGAGAACGACCCGGCGAGCGCCGAAGCCGCGGCCGGCGTCCGGCTCCCGCACGACTTCCTCACCGAGCGCCTCTCCGGCGTCGCCGCCACCGACCCGGGCGACGCCTCCGGCACGTGCTGGTACTCCACCGCCACCGGCGCGTACGACACCGGTCTGCTGGACCTGATCGGGCTCGACGCGGGGCTGCTCCCCGAGGTCGCACCGACCGGCGGGACCCGGATCGGCTCGCTGACCGCGTCCGCCGCCGAGGAGCTGGGCCTCCCGGCCGGCATCGCGGTGGCGGCCGGCACCGGCGACAACATGGGCGCCGCCGTCGGGCTCGGCCTGGGCGGCGCCGGACTGCTCGACCAGCCGGTGCTCAGCCTCGGCACCTCCGGGACGGTCTTCGCCGCCTCGCGCACCCGGCCCGCCACCGCGGCGCTCTCCGGCTTCGCCGCCGCCGACGGCACCTACCTCCCCCTGGCCTGCACCCTGAACTGCACGCTCGCGGTGGACAAGGTGGCCTCCCTGCTCGGGCTGCACCGCGACGACGCCGTCCCCGGCGGCGAGACCGTGCTGCTGCCGTACCTGGACGGCGAACGCACCCCGGACCTGCCGCTGGCGGCCGGTCTGATGACCGGACTGCGCCACGACACCACCCCGCAGCAGATCCTCGGCGCCGCCTACGAGGGAGCCGCGTACACCGTGCTGCGCGCCCTGGACGAACTGCTCCGGGCGTGCGGCCTGGACCCGGCCGACCCGGAGGTCGCCGCCCGCCCGATCCGGATGATCGGCGGCGGCGCACGCGGGGCGGTCTGGACCGAGACGGTGCGGCGCCTGTCCGGACGGCCGCTGATCGTGCCCGGCGACGGCGAACTGGTCGCGCTCGGCGCGGCGGCGCTGGCCGCCTCCGCGGCGGGCGGCGGCGACCCGGTGGCGGTCGCGGGCGGATGGAACGACCGCGAGGAGGAGCGCCGGCATGCCACCCGTCAACTGACGGCGGTGGAACGTGACATGGCCGCTTGGGAACGGATCGGATCGGTTCTGGACCGGGCGTCGGGCCCCTTGCTGGGCGGCTGATCCGCCCGCGCCGGGAGGCGAACCGGGTTCTCGTGCAGCGGGTTTGGGATGCGAACCGTTGTTCAATAGGATCCGGCGATGATCATAAGAAAACGGCTGAGGGCCGGGGTGTGTCTGGCGCTGGCCACCCTGGCCGCCGGGCTCGGCACCGCCGTCCCCGCCGCGGCCGACGAACCCTCCACCGCCACCTCGCCCAAGGTCGAACTCGTCCTGGACGTCAGCGGCTCGATGCGGGCCCGTGACATCGACGGGGAATCCCGGATGAGCGCGGCGAAGCAGGCGTTCAACGACACCCTCGACGCCGTTCCCGAGGGGGTGCAGCTCGGCATCCGCACCCTGGGCGCCGACTATCCCGGCGACGACCGCAAGGTCGGCTGCAAGGACACCCGGCAGCTCTACCCGGTCGGCCCGCTCGACCGGACCGAGGCGAAGACCGCCGTCGCCACCCTGGCCCCCACCGGCTGGACCCCGATCGGCCCCGCCCTGCTGGGCGCGGCCGACGACCTCGACGGCGGCGACGGCACCCGCAGGATCGTCCTCATCACCGACGGCGAGGACACCTGCGGCCCGCTCGACCCGTGCGAGGTGGCCCGCGACATCGCGGCCCGCGGTGTGCACCTGGTCATCGACACCCTGGGGCTGGTCCCCAACGCCAAGATCCGCCAGCAGCTCACCTGCATCGCCGAGGCGACCGGCGGCACCTACACCGCCGTGCAGCACAAGGACGAGCTGACCCACCGCGTGAAGCAGCTCGTGGACCGGGCCGCCGAGCCCGTCGTCACCCCGGTGGCGACCGAGGGCGCCGGGAGCTGCTCCGCCGCCCCCGAGCTGAAGCCAGGCCTCTACACCGACCGGGAGACCTTCGGCCAGCACCGCTGGTACCGCGTCGACGTGAAGCCCGGCCAGGAGCTGCGCGCCTCGGTGAGCGTCGCGGCCGACCGCGCCGTCAACAACGACTACGGCGTGCTGCTGCGGGCGGTGACCGTGCACGGGCGGGAGATCGTCCGCGGCTCGGAGTCCGGCACCGGCCGGACCGACGCGATCTCGACCGGCCTGCGCTACCCGAAGGCGGAGGCCGAGGACGACGAAGGCACGGAGGCGGCGGCCGAGACCGTCTGCCTCCAGCTCTCCCACTCCTTCTCCGCCCCCGCGAACGTCAAGACCACCCCCGGCATGCCGGTCGAGCTGACCGTGGACCTGGTCGACGCGCCAGACGAGGCGTCCGACGTGGCCGCCTTCGGCCTCGGCCGCGGCTGGTGGCTGCTCGGCGCGCTGGCCCTGACCGGGCTGCTGTTCGGCATCCTGTTCGGCTGGATATCCCGCTGGCGCGTCGCCGTCTGGAGGACCAACTGATGCGCGACCACCTGAGGCGCGTCCGCTTCGGCCGTGTTCTGACCGCGGCTCTCGTCACCGGCTTCGCCCTGCTCGTCCCGGCGGGCGCGGCGTCCGCCGACGACCCGTCGTCCTCCGCGACCCCGTCGGAGGACTCCGGGCCGACCGAGGCGGGCACCACCTTCCGCACCGCCACCCCGCTCCAGCAGGAGCAGCGCGGCACCGCCCAGGCATCGGCCGGCGACTACCTCTACTGGGTCTTCCCGGCCGACGCCGGGCAGCGGCCCACGGTCCGCGCCACGGTCACCCTGCCCACGGAGACCGCCCGGCAGGGCGGGTCCACCTGGCAGATCGACGTGTACGACGGTCTGCGCCGCCGCCAGGCCTGCATGTACGGCCACCAGACGGTGAAGGCGGCGGCCGACGCGGCCACCGTCCGGCTGGACTGCGTGCTGCGGACCGTGCGCGCCTGGTCCGAGCCGTGGGCGAACGACCCGCTGGCCGGAAGCTACTACGTACGCCTCACCGTGCTCGACCTGAAGGAGACCGATCTCGGTCTGCCCGTCGGGGCCGAGCTGGAGGTCACCTCCACCGACTCGGGCGGCGCGTACGACGTGGACGGCATGCTCGCCGAACCGCTGGTGCCGGGCGTGTCCGCGGTGAGCGGGCCGGCCCCGGTGGACGGCGGCGCCTCGGCCACGACCTCCGACGGAGGGGAAACCCCGGACGACGGGTCGGATCGGCCCCGGGTCACGCTCGGGGCGGAGCCGGACGACGGCTGGTCCTCCGGCTGGTGGACCGACCGCTGGCTGTGGACCGCGGCCGGCGGCGTCCTGGCCGCGCTGGCCGGCGTCTTCGGCTACTCCCTGACCCGCGGCTCCGGCCGCCGGCCGGGGCCGGGAGCGGGTCCGGGGATCTGACCCCGCGGGGGCGGGCTCCCGGCGACGCCCGCCGGCCCCGGCCCGCACCCCGCAGCCCGTACCTCTTCACCAGGACGCCGCCGCCTCTGCCACGAGGCGGCGGCGTCCGGCGTTCCGGGGGATGGGGACGCCGGTGCCGCCTCCCCCGGGCGGCGTCCGGCCGACTGGCGGGTCTCGGCCACCTGGCCGAAGCTGAGCGCCTGCAAGCCAGTCCGCTCGACTCTCCGGAGGAGGCAGCGCCGGTGTGGCAATTCTTCGCCGACAATCCTTGGGTCACGGTGTTCTCCGTCATCACGGTCGGCGCCCTGTTCGGCATGGTCCGGTTCGGCCCGGTCCGGCTCGGCGCGGCCGGTGTCCTCTTCGTAGGGCTCCTCGTGGGCGCGCTCGACAAGGACATCGCGGCCGCCGTGCCCGCCGGCATCTCGGCCCTCGGCCTCGCCCTGTACGTGTACACCGTGGGACTGGAGTCCGGGCCCGCCTTCTTCCGTGAACTCCGCGGCCAGCTGCCCGTGATGATCGGCGCGATCGTGGCGCTGGTGATCACCGCGGTGGTGGTCGGCGTGGTGGGCAAGGGCGGGTTCGGGATCAGCGGCCCGTACCTCGCGGGCGGCTACGCCGGCATCGGCACCACCACGCCGGGCCTCGCCGCGGCCCAGGCGGCGTCCGACGACCCGAACCAGCCGGCCGTCGGGTACGCCATCGGTTATCCCCTCGCCGTCGTCATCACCATCATGTTCGTCGCCGCCATCGCGGCCCGCCGCCACTGGACCGCCCGCCGCGACCCCGGCTCCGGTCTGCCGTCCACGCTCGTCACCCGCACGGTCCAGGTGACGCGGGACGTTCTGTGGGCGGACGTGCCGGGCGTCGCCGAAGGACGGCTGCTGGCGAGCGCGCTGCGGCCGGCGGGCGGCCGGCCGACCGAGGTGGCCCACGGCGTCGACCGTCTGCGCGCCGGCGACCAGGTCGTCGTGGTCGGCGGCGACTCGGACGTCGCCGACGCGATCGAGGCGCTCGGCTCCCTCGCGCCCGTACACCTGCTGGACGACCGGTCCGTCGTCGACTACCGGCGGATCCTGCTCACCAACCCCGACCTCGCGGGCCGCAGCGTCGCCGAACTCGGTCTCGACCAGCGGTTCGGGGCGCTGGTCAGCCGGGTGCGCCGCGGCGACCTCGACATGCTGGCCCACGACGACCTCGTGCTGCAGCTCGACGACCGGGTGCGGGTGGTCATGCCGCGCGAGGAGACCGTCGAGGTCACCCAGTACCTCGGTGACACCGAGGCCAAGGTCAGCGAGGTGAGCGCGGTCAGCCTCGGGCTCGGGCTCGCCCTCGGCTTCCTCATCGGCATCCCGTCGCTCACCCTCGGGTCCACCACGCTCGCCCTCGGCACCGGCGCCGGCCCCCTGGTGATGGGCATGATCCTCGGCTGGCGCCGCCGCACCGGCCCCCTGGTCTGGACGCTGCCGACCCGCGCCAACCTCACGCTCCGCCAGCTCGGGCTACTGCTCTTCCTCGCGGCGGTGGGGCTCTCGGCCGGGTACTCGTTCCGGGAGCACGCCTTCTCCCTGTTCGGGCTGAAGCTGGTCGCGGTCCTGGTGATCGGCGCCGTCGTCAGCTACACGCTCATGGTCCTTGTCTGCAAGCTGCTCGGCCAGAGCCGCGAACGCACCATGGGTCTGCTCGCGGGTTACGTCGGCAACCCCGCCATCACCGCGTACGCCAACAGCCGCGTCTCGGACAGCCGCGTCAACAACGGCTACTCGACGCTCTTCGCGCTGAGCATCCTGGTCAAGATCGTGTGCATCCAGCTCATCGTGGGGTTGTGACCCCACCCGACACCGGTCCCCCGGCCACCGGCCCCCGCCGGCTCCGTCCCCGCGGACGGTGACACTCCTCCGCCGCTCCTCCGCCCGGCCCTCGTCCCGCGGGCCGGGCGACCCGTCTTCGGCGGCGTCGGCGCGCGGGACACCGGGCCCCGCCCCCGGCGCGAGGGGCCGGTGCCGGAGCCGAAGGGGTCGGACACCGGGGCCGCGGCGGCCCGGCTGCCAGTGCCGCGTGACAAGGGCCGACTGTCAGTGCCGCGTGACAGTCTGCGTGCCGTGACCGACGACCACGGCCGAACCGACCGACAGGAGGGGTGTTCCGTGTCGGCGTCCGACGCGCACCTCTCGGATTCCAGCACCACGAACGCCGCCACCGCGCCGGACCCACCGGCCGCCGGAACACGGAGCGGGGGCGGGCTGCCCCGGTCGTATCTGCTGTGGCTGTCCGGGATCCTGGTGTCCCTGGCGGGCAACGCGGTCTTCTACTTCGCCCTCGGCTGGGCCGCCAGTGAGCACGGCGGTACGGTGGCCGGTCTGACGCTGAGCGCCATCACGCTCCCCCGCGTCCTGCTGCTGCTCGTCGGCGGCGCGGTCGCCGACCGGTTCAGCGCGCGCCGGGTGCTCGTGTGGGGCGACGCGACCATGCTGGTCTTCTCGCTCGCACTGGCCGCGGCCGCCTACCACCTGGGGGCTCCGCCCCTGCTGCTCATCACGGCGGGCGTCGCGGTGGGCGTCGTCGACGCGTTCTACCTGCCCGCCTCCGGGTCCATGCCCCGACGCCTGGTCGATGACGAGCATCTGCCACGGGCCCTGTCGCTCCGTCAGATGGGCGGACAGGTCGTCAACATGGGCGGCGGACCGCTCGGCGGTGTGCTGGTCGGCCTTGCGGGCCTGGCCGGCGCCGCCCTGGTCAACGCCCTCACCTTCGCCCTCACGCTGGCGGTGCTGCTGGTGGTACGGCCCCGACGCCAGGTGCCGCCGCCGGGGCGATCCGGGCTCGCCAAAGAGGCCGTGGACGGTGTGCGCATCGCGTTCCGGCACCCCGTGCTGCGTCCGGGGCTCTGCCTCACCGGCGCGGCGGCCGGTCTCCTGCTGCCCGTCACTCCGCTGCTCCTCCCGCTCCTCGCCCGCCAGGAACAGTGGGGCGCGGGAGCGGCCGGACTGCTGATCGGCGCGCAGGGCGCGGGCATGGTGGCCGTGACCGCCTTCGTCGTGAAGCGCGGGCCGATGGGCCGGCCGGGACTCCTGTCGGCGGCCGCGCTGGCGCTGTCCGGACTGGGGGTCCTCGGCCTCGCCCTCGCGCCCGGCACGGCGGCCGCGACGGCCGCCGCCGTGGTCGTCGGCGTGGGGAACGGGATGTTCGCCGCGCACATCGCCCCGCTCCTGCTCACGGCGACCCCGCAGAGCCACCTGTCGCGCGTGCAGGCCGTGCTCGTACTCGTACAGAGCCTCGCGCTGCTGGTCATGAACAACCTGCTCGGCGCGCTGGCGGACACCGGCGGGCCGACCGGGGTGACCGTCGGCTGCGCGGTCGCGCTCGTCGGCGTCGGCCTGCTGGGTCTGTCGTCCGGGCCGCTGCGCCGGGACCGCACCGGGCTCGCGCCGGACTCGCCGGATCCGGCGGAGGCGCGCGCCGCCTGACGCGTCGGAGTGCCGCCCGCACCCCCGTTCGAAACATGATCCCGGAGCGGCTACTCTCGGCAACTCACGTATTCCGTAAGGCCGATGGGCTGAACTCGGGGGCGTGCGGGGTGATTCGGGGCGTACCGGTCGTGCGGTGCGACGACAGAGAGCGGAGCGGTGTACATGTCCACCGAGAACGGCACGGAACACGGCGTCGGGGGCGGCGCGGGGAGCGGCTCCGCCGGAGGCGGCGCGAAGCTCGGGCCGGAGCCCGTGCAGGGGCCCCGCGGGCTGCCGTTCCTCGGGTCCCTGCCGCAGTTCGGCAAGGACCCGCTGGCCTTCTTCGAGCGGCTGCGCTCCCACGGGGACGTGGTGCGCTGGAAGTTCGGGCGCAACCGCTGCCTGTTCGTCTCCGACCCCTCCTGCATAGGCGAGTTGCTCGCCGAGACCGAACGCACCTACGACCAGCCGAGGCTGGGCATCGCCTTCCGTACCGTGATGGGCGAGGGGGTCGTCGTGGCGCGCGGGCACGACTGGCGGCGGAAGCGGTCGCTGGTACAGCCGTCGGTGCGCCCGAAGCAGGTGAAGTCGTACGCGGCGACGATGGCGGCGTGCGCGGTGGAGGTCGCCGACGCGTGGCAGGACGGCCGGCGCGTCGACATCAAGCGGGAGATGTCCGCGCTGACGCAGAACATCGCGGTCCGCACGATCTTCGGTGTGGACACCCCGGCCGACGCCGCGTCGATGGGCCGGGCGATGGACGTGGCCCAGCAGGAGATCGGCAAGGAGTTCAGCGGACTCGGCGCGGTGCTGCCCGACTGGGTGCCGACGCCGGGCCGGGCCAGGATCAAGAAGGCCGCCGCCGTGATCGACGCCGAGGTGGGCCGGGTCGTGGCGCGTCACCGGGACGGCGGCGAGGACCGGCCGGACCTGCTCAGCCGACTGCTCACCGCCGTCGACGAGAAGGGCGAGCGGCTCAGCGACCAGGAGATCCGGGACGAGACGGTCACCCTCTACATCGGCGGGCACGAGACGACCAGCTCCACGCTGGTGTGGGCGTGGTACCTGCTGTCGCGCACGCCGGAGGCCCGGGCGGCGCTGACGGCGGAGCTGGACGCGGTGCTGGGCGACCGGGAACCGGGCTTCGACGACTACGCGCGGCTGCCGTACACCCAGGCGGTGGTGAAGGAGACGCTGCGGCTCTATCCGACGATCTGGCTGGTCACCGGTGTCGCCAAGGAGGGGGCGACGCTCGGGGGGCGGCCGGTGCCGGAGGGCACCCGGGTGTGGTCGAGCCAGTGGGCGACCCAGCGGGACGCCCGGTGGTTCCCGGAGCCGGAGGAGTTCCGGCCCGAGCGGTGGGACGCGGAGAACGGGGACACGATCGCGGAGTACGCCTGGTTCCCGTTCGGCGGCGGTCCGCGGGGGTGCCTCGGCACCCGGTTCGCGATGGTGGAGGCGGTGCTGATCCTGGCGGTGCTGGCGCGCCGCTTCGACCTGGAGATCGAGCCGGGCGAGATCCTGCCGGTGCCGTCGCTGACCCTCCAGCCGGACCGCGACGTGATGGCGACCGTACGGGCGCGGGCCACCGTCTGACGCCGGCGGCCGGGCGCGCAGCCGGGGAGCCGCGCCCCGGCCGCCGTCGTCGATCTTGGTTTCCGCCCGTCCTGTGGAGAGGGTGGGGCCGGTGGTGCGAAACTGGCGGCTATGGGCGTGGTGAGCAGGAACCATGTGGTGGTGACCGGTCAGGACGACGGTCCCGTGGTGGTGCTCGCCCACGGCTTCGGCTGTGACCAGCATCTGTGGCGGCTGGTCGCCCCGGTCCTCGCGGAGGAGTTCAAGGTCGTCCTGTTCGACCATGTGGGCTCCGGGCGTTCGGACGTGTCCGCGTGGAGCGAGGAGCGGTACTCCACGCTGGACGGTTACGCGGACGACGTGGGTCGGATCTGCCGGGAGCTGGACCTCGGTCCGGTGTTCTTCGTGGGGCACTCGGTGAGCTCGATGGCCGGGGTGCTGGCCGCCGTGCGGGAGCCCGGCCTGTTCGCCGGGCTGATCCTGCTGACGCCCTCGCCCCGGTACGTCGACGAGCCCGCGACCGGCTACCGGGGCGGCTTCAGCTCCGAGGACATCGACGAACTGCTGGACTCCCTGGACGCGAACTATCTCGGCTGGTCCGGGGCGATGGCGCCGGTCATCATGGGCACTCCGGACCGCCCCGAGCTGGGCGAGGAGCTGACGAACAGCTTCTGCCGCACCGACCCCGCCATCGCCCGTGTCTTCGCCCGCACCACGTTCCGCTCGGACAACCGCGCGGACCTGGCGCAGGTCGGGGTGCCCACCCTCGTGGTGCAGTCCGCGGTGGACGCGATCGCCCCGCCGGAGGTCGGCGCGTACGTGCACGCGGCGATCCCCGGCAGCGAGCTGGTGGTCCTCGACTCCACGGGCCACTGTCCGCAGCTCAGCTCCCCCGGCCCCACCGCCGCGACGATCGCCGCGTTCGTCCGGGCCCGCTCGTGACGGCCGCGGGGGACGGGGACGAGGAGCGGCCCGGTGCCGACCCCGGGGCCGCCAAGGCCCCGGACCGGCTGTCGGCCCTTCTGGCGGACAGCGCCGAGGACCTGTACGAGAACGCGCCGTGCGGCTACCTGTCCACCTTCCTGGACGGCCGGATCGCCAAGGTCAACAACACCCTGCTGGGGTGGCTGGGCCGCGACCGGGAGGAGCTGGTGGGCCGCAGTACCTTCGCCGACCTGCTCACGGTCGGTGGGCGCCTGTACTACGAGACGCATTTCGCGCCGCTGCTCGGCATGCAGGGCGAGATCGGCGGCATCGCGCTGGAGCTGAAGGCGGCGGACGGCACCCGGCTGCCGGTGCTCGTCACCTCCACGGTCAAGTCGGACGGCGAGGGCCGGCCGCTGCTGATCCGAACGACGCTCTTCGACGCGCACGACCGACGGGCCTACGAGACGGAGCTGCTGCGCGCGCGGCAGGAGGCGGAGGACGCCCGCCTGGAGGCGGAGCGGGCCCACGGGGAGGCCGAGCGGGCCCGCCGGGAGACCGAGGCGGCGTTCCTCGCCACCGAACGCGAGCGGGCACGGCTCCAGCGGCTGACGACGACCCTGCAGCGCACCCTGCTGCCACCGGTGCTGAGCGCCCCCGAGTGCCTGGAAGTGGCCGCCCACTACCACATCGCCTCCGTCGACGAGGTGGGCGGTGACTTCTACGACCTGTTCCCGCTGGCCGGCGGGGCGTGGGGGCTGTTCCTCGGGGACGTGCGCGGCAAGGGCGCGGAGGCCGCCGCCGTGACCTCGCTGGTGCGCTACACCCTGCGCGCCGCGGCGGTCTACGACGGTGACCCGGCCGCCGTGCTCACCAACCTGAACACGGTCCTGACCAGGGAGTACCACGACACCGAGCCGCGTTTCTGCACGGTGCTGTTCGGGGTGGTGGCCCCCGAAGGCGACGGCGGCGACGTACGGCTGACGCTGGCGTCCGGCGGGCATCCTCCGGCGATCCTGCTGAGCGCCGACGGGACCGCGCGCCGGCTGCCGACCCCGGGCGGCCAGCTCATCGGGGCGTTCCCGGAGGCCGAGATCGCCACCACCACGGTCCGCCTGCGGCCGGGGGACACCGTGCTGCTCTACACCGACGGGCTCA
Organism: uncultured Streptomyces sp.; assembly: GCF_947488945.1. GTDB lineage: Bacteria > Actinomycetota > Actinomycetes > Streptomycetales > Streptomycetaceae > Streptomyces. The sequence continues at coordinate 183,868 of NZ_CANLBS010000017.1, read as the reverse complement.
CCGAGGCCCGTACGGAGACCCGGGACGCGTCGGGCAGCGACCGCTACGGCGACGAGGCGCTGCTGGCCCTCACCGCCGCCCTCGCCCCGGCGGGCGCGCGGGCGGCGATCACCGCGTTGCAGAGACTCCTGGCGGAGCTGGGCGCGGGCGTGGACGACGACACCGCGCTGCTCGCCCTCGGCGTCCCGGCACGGCGGTCGGGGGGCGGGGCGGACGGGGCGGGAACGGGTGCCGGCCGCGACTGAGCGGCGCCGCGGATGCGGCGGCGGGCACGCCGGCCCACGGCCCGCCACCGCTCCCGTCGAAGGGGAAGGGGCCGTGCCGCGGCCGGTCCCTTCCCCTGTCTCTCACGGAGAGGGCGGGACCTCCGCCTCCCGGACCGGCACGGTCAGTGCGCCCGTCCCTTCGGCGGACGCGCCGGACCGCTCGTCGCACACCCGGTAGGGGCGGTCGGTTCCCTCCGCCTCCACCCGCAGCCCGTCGGCGTCGCGCAGGACGCGGTAGGAGGCGGCTGGTGTGCCGGTGGGGCCGGGGACGGTGACCGTGACGGCCGCGCCGTCCGCCGGGCCTCCGGGGTAGCAGCGCAGGGTGAGGCCGCCGAGCCAGTCCCCGTCGGGGCGCTGGTCGTCCTCGCCCCAGGGCAGCACCGCGCCGGGCCGGACGAGCAGCGGCAGGCTGTCGAAGCCGTGGGTCTCGTGGCGCCAGGCCGGTCCGGTGACCGTCTCGCCGGTGAGCAGGTGGGTCCAGGCGCCCTCGGGGACGTAGTACTCGACCCGCCCGTCCTCGGTGAAGACGGGGGCGACCAGCAGGTCCGGGCCGAGCATGTACTGCCGGTCCAGGGTGCGGGTCGCGGGGTCCTTCGGGAACTCCAGCAGCATGGGGCGCATCATCGGGACGCCGGTGCGGTGGGCCTCGACCGCCGCACCGTAGAGGTAGGGCATCAGGCGGTGCTTGAGGAGGGTGAACTTCCTGGTCACGTCGACCGCCTCGTCGCCGAACTCCCACGGCACCCGGTAGGAGACGTTGCCGTGCAGACGGCTGTGCGAGGAGAGCAGGCCGAAGGCGAGCCAGCGCTTGAAGACCGCCGGGTCGGGGGTGCCCTCGAAGCCGCCGATGTCGTGGCTCCAGAAGCCGAAGCCGGACAGCGACAGCGACAGGCCGCCGCGCAGCGACTCCGCCATCGCGCCGAAGGAGGCGAAGCAGTCGCCGCCCCAGTGGACCGGGTACTGCTGGCCGCCCGCGGTCGCCGAGCGGGCGAACAGGACCGCCTCGCCGGCGCCGCGCTCCTTCTCCAGCAGTTCGAAGACGGTCCGGTTGTAGAGCTGGGCGTAGTAGTTGTGCATCCGCTCGGGGTCGGAGCCGTCGTGCCAGACGACGTCGGTGGGGATGCGCTCGCCGAAGTCGGTCTTGAAGCAGTCGACGCCCTGGTCGAGCAGGACCCGCAGCTTGTCGGCGTACCAGGCGCGGGCGTCCGGGTCGGTGAAGTCGACCAGGGCCATCCCGGGCTGCCAGAGGTCCCACTGCCAGACGTCCCCGCCGGGCCGCCGCACCAGGAATCCGCGTGCGGCGCCCTCCGCGAAGAGCGGGGACTTCTGGGCGATGTACGGGTTGATCCACATGCTGATCCGCAGGCCCCGCTCCTTGAGCCGGGCGAGCATGCCGGCCGGGTCGGGGAAGACCTCGGGGTCCCAGGCGAAGTCCGACCACTGGTACTCGCGCATCCAGAAGCAGTCGAAGTGGAAGACGGAGAGCGGGATGTCCCGCTCGGCCATGCCCTCCACGAACGAGGTGACGGTGTCCTCGTCGTAGGAGGTGCAGAAGGACGTGGTGAGCCAGAGGCCGAACGACCAGGCCGGGGGCAGCGCGGGGCGGCCGGTGAGCGCGGTGTAGCGGGCCAGCACCTCCTTGGGGGTGGGTCCGGCGACGACGTAGTACTCCATCGTCTGGTCCTCGACGCTGAACTGGACCTGGCCGACCGATTCGGAGCCGATCTCGAAGGAGACCTTGCCGGGGTGGTTGACGAAGACGCCGTAGCCGCGCGAGGAGAGGTAGAACGGGACGTTCTTGTAGGCCTGCTCGCTGCTGGTGCCGCCGTCCGCCTGCCAGATCTCGACGGTCTGGCCGTTCCTGACGAACGGGGTGAAGCGTTCGCCGAGTCCGTAGACGTTCTCGCCTACGGCCAGCGCGAGTTGGGCGATCATGTGGTGCGTGCCGTCGGGGGCGGTGGCGAAGGCGGTGCCCTTGCGGTCGACGCCGGTGATCCGCTCGCCGTCCGCGTCGTGGAAGGTGATCCCCCACGGCCCGTCGCCGTCCATCCGCAACGTCAGTGGTCCGCTGGTGAGTTCGGTGACCGAGCCGTCCCTGCGGGTGCGCGCGCCCGCCGCGGCCGGGGCGAGCGCGAAGTCCGGTCCGCGCCGCACCTTCCCGGCGTGGTGGGTGGCGCGGACGCCGATGACGCCTTCCGCCGGGGAGAAGCACTCGACGGTGATCAGCGGCGTGTTGAGGGTGTCGCCCCGGTCGGCGACGCGTTTGACCGAGGCGTACGCGGTGAACCGGTCGGCCTCCACGCTCAGGTCGCGGACCTCGGTGGCGTAGGAGGCGTGGACCCCTTCGCGCATCAGCCAGAAGCCGTCGGTGAACTTCATCGGGACTCCTCGCAGAGGGCGGCACGGCCGGGGCGGGACCCGGCCCGGCCGGAGGGGGTGCGGCGGGTCGCGGACAGGCCGCGCGGCGGGGTCATCGGCCGGCTCCGGCCGGGCCGCCGTCGAAGGCGAGCCGCGCCAGGCGCACCGAGCCGGTGAGCTGGACCGCGAGGTCCCGCTCGCCCTCCGCGGCGAACTCCCCGGTCACGGTGGTGTACGCGTACGGGCCCCCGGCGTCGGCCACGGTCAGCACCGCGGTCGCTCCCCCGGCGGTCAGTGCGAGCGTGCCCTCGCCGGAGACGGTCGCGGTGACGGTGCGGGTACCGGTGCCGAAGGCGCAGCGCTCGAAGAGCAGCCGGCCGCCCTCCGGTCCGGCGGCGGCGACCGCGTCGCCGTCGGTCTTCGCGCGGTCGACGAGGGCGGTGCCGTGCTGCTCGTCGTAGTCGGCGGCCTCCAGGCCGCGTTCCCGCACGGGGCGCGGTCCGGCGGGCTCGCCGTCGACGGTGAGGGTCGCGGTGAGCCGGACGTCCGCGCTGGAGGCGCCGGCCAGGAACTCGTACGTGCCGGGTTCGACGGTCCAGCGGCCGTGCGCCACGTCCCAGTGGCCCAGCTCCTCGAAGGGCACCGCGAAGTCGAGCCGCCGCTCCTCCCCGGGGGCGAGCCGTACCCTGCGGTGCGCGACGAGCTTGCGCAGCGGGAGCCGCTCGGCGCCGGGGCCGGTGCGCCGTACGTAGAGCTGGGCGACCTCGTCGGCGGTGGTGTCCCCGGTGGCGGTGACGGTCAGCGCGGCGCGCACGGTGTCGCCGTCGCGTGCGACGGTCAGGCCGGAGTGGACGAAGGCGCCGTACGACAGGCCGTGCCCGAACGGGTAGAGGGCCTGGCCGGGGAAGTACTGGTAGGTCTGCCGGGAGCCGATCACGTCGTAGTCCAGCAGGTCCGGCAGATCGGCGTCGGAGCCGTACCAGGTCTGCGGGAGGCGGCCGCCGGGTGAGACGTCGCCGGCCAGGATCCGGGCCAGCGCGGCGCCGGCGGCCTGGCCGCCGTGGGCGGTCCACAGCAGCGCGGGGAGCGCCTCGTCCGCCTCGGGCACCGCGTAGGGGTAGGCGGAGGTGAGCGCCAGGACGGTGCGCGGGTTCGCGGCGTGGGCGGCGCGCCAGAGGCGGTCCTGGTGCGGCGGGAGGGCGAGGGTGGTGCGGTCCTCGGTCTCCCGGCCGTTGATGTGCGGGTCGTTCCCGGCCACCACGACGACGGTGTGGGCGACGGCGGCGGCGCGGGCGACGGCGTCCTCGCCGCGCTCCACGGTGTCGACTCCGAAGACGGTCGCACGGTCCCGGGCAAGTTTTTCGCCCTCCTCGGCAACCTTCGCGCCGTCGGCGGCGACACAGACGTACCCACCCGTACCGATGTGCAGAAGGCGGTAGCCGCCGTCGTGTCCCTCCACCGACTCCAGCCGGAACGTCTCCTGGACGACCCAGCCACCGGGTTCGTCCGCCGACGCCCTGACGTGTCCGTCGTCCGCGACGGAGAGGTAACGCCCCTGTGCCGTACGGAGGGTGAGCACGCCCTCGCCCCAGTCGACCAGGGCGAACTCGGTGCCCACGGGCGCGACGTCGAGCGGCGGGAGGTCGGTGCGGCCGGTGAGCAGGGCCGGGTCGAGCGCGCCGTCCGCGGCGGTCGCGGTCGCCGCGTCCGGGGCGGCGGGGGCCTCCGGCACCCGGAGGGCGCCGCCCTCGCAGGTCAGCAGGACGCGGTCGGCTCCCTCGGCGAAGACCACCTGGTCCGCCCCGAAGCGGGCGCGCAGTCCGTCGAGCGGGGTGGAGCGGTGCAGCAGTGTGCCGCTGTACCAGTCGAGTTTGCAGGCGTCGGCGAGCAGTCCGACCACGGCGATCTTCCGGCCGGGTTCCGGGGCCAGCGGCAGCAGACCGTCGTTCTTCAGCAGCACCACGGCCTGTTCGGCGGCCTCCAGGGCGAGGGCCCGGTGCTCCTCGGTGTCGAACGGGGCGGGCCCGGCGTACGGGTCGAGTGCGGGGTCGAACTCCCCCAGCGCGAACCGCATGGAGAGCAGCCGACGCACCGCGGTGTCCACGTCCTCGGGGTCGAGGAGCCCCTTGGCGAGGGCGTCGCGGACGCGCCCGGTCATGACCGAGGAGTCGGTGCCGTGGTCGGTGAAGCTGTCCACGCCGGCCTTGAGCGCGGCAGCGGTGGCCTCCTCGTAGGTGTCGAAGTAGTGCTCGGAGTCGACCAGGTTGCTCGGGGCTCCGGCGTCCGAGCAGACCACCAGCGGCTGGTCGGTCCAGCTCCTCAACTCCCTTTCCAGCAGCGGCGACACGTGGTTGGGGCGGCCGTTGACGAGGTTGTAGGCGGGCATCACCCCGGCGACGGCCCCGGCGCGGACCGCGGAGCGGAACGCCCTGAGGTCGTACTCGTGCAGGACGCGGGGCCGGACCGAGGAGGAGGCGGTGTCGCGGTCGGTCTCGTTGTTGTGGGCGAGCCAGTGCTTGAGGACGGGGGCGGTGCGCCAGTAGCGCGGGTCGTCGCCGCGCAGGCCGCGGGTGTAGGCGACGGCGATGGCGGAGGTCAGCGCGGGGTCCTCCGCGTACCCCTCCTCGTTGCGGCCCCACAGCGGGTGGCGCAGCAGGTTGACCGTCGGGGACCACACGTTGAGGCCGACCCGGTCGTCGAGTGCCCGCTTGGCGCGGACCTCGTCGCCGACGGCCTCGCCGATCCGGCGGACCAGTTCGTCGTTCCACGTCGCGCCGAGTCCGACCGCCTGCGGGAAGACGGTGGCGCCGCCCATCCAGGCGACGCCGTGCAGGGCCTCCTGGCCGGTGCGGAACGCGGCCAGGCCGAGTCTCTCCACGGCCGGGGCGAACTGGTGCAGCATCGCGATCCGTTCGTCCGGCGTGAGCCGTCGCAGGAGGTCGTCGACGCGCCGCTCGAAGGACAGGTTCGGGTCGCGGAAGGGCAGCGGATGGTCCGTCACGTGCGGTTCCCCTAGGGCAGTGGGACAAGTTCGGATCTTCGAAGCGCTTCGATGCTCCGGGTCCCACCCCGAGGGTGTCAAGAGCGGCAACAAGCGCTTGCCCTATGCACGTTTACGTCCAGGAGAAACCCGTGGGAAACACGCGGCAGGAAGTTCGAAACGGACTCTTGTGCGAGTGGAAGGGTTCACTTAACCTCGCTGCAACATCGAAGCGCTTCGACAACCCGCCCATCGGACACGGGAGTCGGCCGCTTCGTCTCGGCCGGCGCCGTGCCGCCGGCTCGGACGGTAACGCCCACCTCAGACCGAGGAACCGAACGGCACGCCGCCGACGGATCGTCCTGGTGCACCACGAAGGGTTGACGCAATGACGCCGAACTCCCCCTCCGCCCCGAGCCGGAGAGGCTTCCTCGCCTCCACCGCCGTCGCCGCGGCCGTCGTGGGCGGCGGGATACCGCTCCTCGCGGCCTGCGGCGGCGGTTCCGGCGGGTCGAAGAACGAGGGCACCACCACCGGCAAGAAGCTGAAGGACGTCCTGCCGTCCTACGTGCCCTCGAAGGCCGTCACCCCGGACATCCCCGGCAAGAACGGCTCGGCCGACGGCTTCACCACCGCCCTCCCCGCCGACCAGCTGGCCGTCTCGGTGCCGAAGAAGCTCGGCAAGGGCGGCGAGCTGACGATCATGGCGCCGCTGTGGGGCACCTCCCCGGGCGAGGGCAACCCGTACTGGAAGGCGATGGACGAGGCGGCCGGCGTCTCCGTCAAGTGGCAGAACCAGGACGGCAACGTCTACGGCCAGAAGCTCGGCGCGGTGCTGGCCTCCTCCAGCATCCCGGACGCCGTGGTCGTCCCCGGCTGGGAGCTGGGCGGCAAGATCCCGAGCGCCATCGCCAACAAGTTCGCGGACCTCGGCCCGTACCTCTCCGGCGACAAGGTGAAGGCGTACCCGAACCTGGCGGCCATTCCCACCGGCGCCTGGCAGCGCGCCGTCTTCGCCGGCAAGCTGCGCGGCCTGCCGATGCCCGCGGAGTCGACCCCGAACATCACGCCCTTCTACCGCGCGGACCTCTTCGAGGAGAAGGGCTGGGAGGTCCCCACCACCACCCAGGAGTTCTTCGACCTCTGCAAGGAGATCAACGCCCCCAAGAGCAAGGTCTGGGCGTGCAGCGACATGACCTGGTCGTCGTTCGTGTTCTTCGGGGTGCTGCCGGAGAAGCCGTACTACTGGCAGCTCGTCGACGGCAAGCTGGTCAACCGCTACGAGACCGACGAGTACCTGGAAGCGCTGGAGTGGTCGCGCTCGCTGTACTCGGCCGGATTCGTGCACCCGGACGCCAAGGCCGAGACCGGTGACATGCGCACCACCTTCTCCGCGGGCAACGTCATGATGTACAACGCCGACATCTCCGACTGGTACGCGGCCACCACCGTGCAGCGGCTGGACAACCCGGACTTCCGGATGGGTGCGATCGACTTCTTCGCCCACGACGGCGGCGACCCGGTCATCTACGAGGCCGCCCCCTCAAACATCTGGTGCTTCGTCAACAAGAAGGCCGACAAGAAGACGGTCGAGGACGTCCTCGCGCTCGCCAACTACACGGCCGCCCCGTACGGCTCGAAGGAGCAGCGGCTCAAGGCGTACGGCCTGGAAGGCACCCACCACACCCTGAAGGACGGCGTCCTCACCAAGACCGAGCAGGGCAACAACGAGGTCTTCGCCACCTACGAGTACGTCGCCAGCCCCGCCCCCTTCCGCGCCTACCCCGACCACCCGGACGTCGCCAAGGGCGTCATCGAGTGGCAGCAGCGCCAGGGCGCGCACCTGAGGAAGCCGCTCTTCTTCGGCATGCAGATCCAGGAACCCACCCGCTACACCGAGCTGAACGCCCAGTTCGAGGACCTGGAGAAGGACATCGTGCGCGGCCGCAGGAAGGTCGGCGACATGCAGCAGGCGGTGTCCGACTGGAAGTCCAAGGGCGGCGACGCCCTGCGCGACTGGTACAAGAAGCTGCTCGACGAGACCGGTGAGTCGGCCTCCTGACATGGCACTGAGCACCGAGGACCGGCGCACGCGGGAGTCGGCGACGCCGCCGGTCCGGACGAAGGCGGCCGGGCGCCGCACGGCTGCCAAGGGCATGCCGCTGCGGCACCGGCTGCGCCGGGACCGCACCCTGCTGCTGATGACCCTGCCGGCGATGCTGCTGCTCCTGGTCTTCGCCTACGTCCCGCTCGCGGGCAACGTGGTCGCCTTCCAGGACTACGACCCCTACATCGCGGACAACGCCTTCCAGGCGATCGCGCAGAGCCCGTGGGTCGGGTTCGAGTGGTTCCAGGAGATGGCGAACGACCGCTTGTTCTGGTCGGCGCTGCGGAACACGCTGGTGATCTTCCTGATCCAGCTCACCCTGTTCTTCCCGGTACCGATCCTGCTGGCGCTGTTCGTCAACAGCTTCGTGCGCCCCCGGGTGCGGGCGGTCGCGCAGGCCATCCTCTACCTGCCGCACTTCTTCTCCTGGGTGCTCGTCGTCACCGTCTTCCAGCAGATGTTCGGCGGCGCGGGACTCATCGCGCAGACGCTGCGGGAGCACGGCCACGAGGGCTTCGACCTGATGACGAACCCGGGCCTGTTCAAGTTCCTGATCACCTTCGAGATGATCTGGAAGGACGCCGGCTGGGGCGTCATCGTCTTCCTCGCCGCGCTGGCCTCGGTCAGCCCGGACCTGTACGAGGCGAGCGCGATGGACGGCGCGAACCGCTGGCGCCGGATGTGGCACATCACGCTGCCCGCCCTGCGCCCGGTGGTGGCCCTGCTGCTGGTGCTCCAGGTCGGCAACGCGCTGACCGTGGGCTTCGAGCAGATCCTGCTCCAGCGCACCGCGGTGGGCCCCGGCGCCTCCGAGGTGCTCGACACCTACGTCTGGAACGTCGGCATCACCAACGGCGGGTTCAGCTATGCGGCGGCCGTCGGCATCGTCAAGGGAATCTTCGGTCTGCTGCTGGTCCTCGGGGCCAACAAGGTCGCCCATCTCATGGGCGAGCAGGGGGTGTACAAGAAGTGAGCAGCCTGCTCTCCGGGCTCACCGGCATCGCCGGGGTGAAGCCCGGCACCCGCGGTCGGCTCCGACCGGTGTGGGAGGAGGAGCCGTCGAAGGCGGGCCTCGCCTCCAAGGGCGTGGTCCTGGTGCTGGTGTGCCTGGCCGTCCTCTTCCCGCTCTGGGTCGTGGTCGTCACCAGCCTCTCCTCGGTGAAGACCATCACCGAGACCGGCGGCCTGGTGGTGATCCCGCGCGGCGTCACCTTCGTCGCGTACCAGGAACTGCTGGGCGGGGGCCAGGTCACCCGGGCCACCCTGATCAGCATCGGCGTGACGGTCGTCGGGACCCTGTTCAGCATGACCGTCTCGGTGCTGTGCGCCTACGGCCTGTCCCGGACCGGTTCGGTGCTGCACCGGCCGCTGCTGGTGTTCATGCTCGCCACGATGTTCTTCGGCGCCGGACTCATCCCCACCTACCTGGTGGTGCAGGGGCTCGGTCTCACCGACTCGTACCTGGCGCTGATCCTGCCGAGCGCGCTGAACGTCTTCAACATCCTGGTGCTGCGGGCCTTCTTCATGAGCACCGCCCAGGAGCTCATCGAGAGCGCCCGGCTCGACGGCGCCGGCGACTTCCGCATCCTGTGGCAGATCGTCATGCCGCTGTCCCGCGCGGTCATCGCCGTCATCACCCTGTTCTACGCGGTGGGGTACTGGAGCGCCTGGTTCAACGCCTCGATCTACATCAGCGATCCGCAGATGCTGCCGCTGCAGAACGTGATGAACCAACTGGTGCTGAAGCAGGAGCGGCCCACCGGGCTCACCCAGGTGATCAACACCGGGCACCTGTCGCCGCTCGCCATCCAGATGGCGGTCATGGTGCTGGCGCTGATCCCGGTCGCGGTCCTGTCGCCCTTCGTCCAGAAGCACTTCAAGGAGGGCATGCTCACCGGCGCGGTCAAGGGCTGACCCCCGCCCCCGCGCACCCGTACGGGACGGACGCCCCGCACGCCCCGGCTCTCCCGCACGCCACGGCTCCCGAGAACAGCACGGCTCCCGAGAACGGCACGGCCCGGCAACTCCCCCATCCGGAAGGTGTGTTCCCCATGCGCGTTTCGTCCGCCCCGTTCCCCGGGCCCGACTCCGCTCCCCCGGACCGGGCCCGGTCCACACCGGCGCGCCGCACGGTGCTCGGCGCCGCCGCGGCGGTCGCCGCGGCGGCGGCGGTGGTCCCCTCGGGGTCCCCCGCCGTCGCCGCCCGGCGGCCGGCCACCACCGAGCCGCACCGGTGGCGGACCGCGGCGATCGGCGGTACCGGCTTCGTCACCGGCATCCTGTTCCACCCGTCCGTCAAGGGCCTGGCCTACGCCCGGACCGACATCGGCGGCGCCTACCGGTGGGACGACCGCACGGCCCGCTGGACGGCGCTCACCGACCATCTCGGCTGGGACGACTGGAACCTGCTGGGCGTCGAGGCGATGGCCGTCGACCCCTCCCACCCGGACCGGCTGTACCTGGCGCTCGGCACGTACGCCCAGTCCTGGGCGTCCCCCGGCGCGGTGCTGCGGTCCGAGGACCGGGGCAGGACCTGGAAACGGGCGGACCTGACGGTGCGGCTCGGGGCGAACGAGGACGGGCGCGGCGCCGGGGAGAGGCTGCTGGTCGACCCGCGCGACAGCTCCACGCTCTGGCTCGGCACCCGCCACGACGGGCTGCTGCGCTCCACCGACCGGGGCGCGACCTGGGCGCCCGTCACCGGCTTCCCGGTCACCCCCGACCCGGCCGGCCAGGGCGTCACCCTGCTGGTCGCCGCCGGCCGGACGGTCTACGCGGGCTGGGGCGACGGCACCACCTCCCTGCTGCGCACCACCCCGTCCGGCGGCTGGGAGGCCGTCCCCGGTCAGCCGCCCGCCGCGGGCGCGACCGCGTTCCCCGTCCGGGCGGCGTACGACGCGGGGTCGCGCGCCCTGTGGGTGACGTACGCGAACGGGCCCGGCCCCAACAACCAGAGCGCCGGCGCGGTGCACCGGCTGGACACGGTCACCGGTGCGTGGAGCGACGTCACCCCCCTCGTCCCGGCGGACGGCGACGCGTTCGGCTACGGCGGTGTCGCCGTGGACGCCCGGCGGCCGGGGACGGCCGTGGTCTCCACCAACAACCGCTGGGGCCCCGTCGACACCCTCTTCCGCACCACCGACGACGGCGCGACGTGGACCTCCCTCAAGGACACCGCGGTGCTCGACGTGTCGGAGACGCCGTACCTGCGCTGGGGCGGCGAGGCGAAGTTCGGCTGGTGGATCCAGGCCGTGGCCCTGGACCCCTTCGACTCCCGGAACCTGCTCTTCGGGACGGGCGCGACGATCTACGGCACCCGCGACCTGACGCACTGGGCGCCCCGGATCCGCGGGCTTGAGGAGTCCTCGGTGCGCCAGCTGCTGGCCCCGCCGGACCGGGGCGGTGCCGCCCTGCTGAGCGGACTCGGCGACATCGGCGTGATGTTCCACGAGTCGCTGACCGCCTCCCCCTCGCGCGGCATGGCGACCGGTCCGGTGTTCGGCACGGCGACCGGTCTGGCCCTGGCCGCCCGGCGCCCCTCCTACGTCGTGCGCACCGGCTGGCCGTCCGGCTCGCAGTCGGCCGGGGCGTTCTCCGAGGACGGCGGCCGGAGCTGGCGGCCGTTCGCCGCCCAGCCGGAGATCGCGCCGTCCGCACCCGGTCCGATCGCGGTGAACGCCGACGGCACGGTGCTGGTCTGGTCCTTCGTCCACTGGGACGGCACCCCCTACCCCGCCCAGCGGTCCACCGACGGCGGGGCGAGCTGGGCCGAGGTCCCGACCTGCCCGGCGGGCGCCGAACCGGTCGCCGACCCCGTCGATCCGGCGCGCTTCTACGCGTACGACACCCGGACCGGCACCGTGCACCGCTCGACCGACGCGGGCGCCACCTTCACCGAGGTGTCCGGCGGGCTGCCGTCGGGGGACGTCCAGTTCGCGATGGTCGCGGCACCGGGCCGCCGGGGCGACCTCTGGCTGTCGGCGAAGACCGGCGGGCTGCACCGGTCCACGGACGGCGGGGACGCCTTCGCCCCCGTCGCGGGCTGCCAGGAGTCGCACGCGCTGGGCTTCGGCAAGGCCGCCCCGGGCCGCGGGGGCTCCGGCTACCCGGCGGTCTTCCAGACCGGGCGGGTGTCCGCCACCCACGACGGGGTGGCGGTGCTGCGCTCCGACGACGCCGGCGCCACCTGGGTGCGGATCAACGACGACGCCCACCAGTGGGGGTGGACCGGCGAGACCATCACCGGCGATCCCCGTGTCCACGGCCGGGTGTACCTGGGCACCAACGGCCGGGGCATCCAGTACGCGGACCCTGAGTGAGGAACGAGAACTCCATGCCGTCCCTGCACGACGCCACCGCCGGCCGCATCCTCTTCGGCGGCGACTACAACCCCGAGCAGTGGCCCGAGGAGGTGTGGGCCGAGGACGTCCGGCTGATGCGTGAGGCCGGGGTGAACACCGTCACCGTGGGGGTGTTCTCCTGGGCCCGCATCGAACCCCGTCCGGGCATACGCGACTTCGGCTGGCTCGACCGGGTGATGGACCTGATGCACGGGGCCGGCATCGGGGTGGTGCTCGCCACCCCCACCTCGTCGCCGCCGCCGTGGATGGGCGCGCTCCACCCGCAGACGCTGCCGCGCGCCGAGGACGGCTCGGTCGTCTGGTACGGCTCGCGCCAGCACTTCTGCGCCAGCTCCCCGGTCTACCGGCGGTACGCGGCGGCCCTCACCGAGGACCTCGCCGCCCGGTACGCCGACCACCCCGCACTCACCGTCTGGCACATCAACAACGAGTACTGCACCTCCTGTTACTGCGACGAGACGGCCGCCCACTTCCGGCGCTGGCTCATCGAACGCCACACCACCCTCGACGCCCTCAACGAGGCGTGGGGCACGGCGTTCTGGAGCCAGGGATACGCGGACTGGGAGGAGATCCTGCCGCCCCGCAAGGCCCAGTACCTGCACAACCCGGCGCAGGTGCTTGACTTCCGGCGGTTCACCTCGGACGCGCTGCTGGAGTGCTACCGCGCCGAGCGCGACATCGTCGCCCGGCACACCCCCGGCGTCCCGGTCACCACCAACTTCATGCCGCTGTGGTCCGGGCAGGACGCCTGGGCGTGGGCGGAGCACGAGGACATCGTCTCCGTCGACGTCTACCCCGACCCGCAGGACCCGTGGGGCGGCCAGTACAACGCGATGCTCGGCGACATGACCCGCTCGCAGGCGGGCGGCCCGTGGATGCTGATGGAGCAGGCGGCGGGCGCCGTCAACTGGCGTCCCGTGAACCGCCCCAAGCCCGCCGGGCTGAACCGCCTCTGGTCGCTCCAGTCGGTCGCCCGCGGCGCGGACGCCGTCTGCTACTTCCAGTGGCGCCAGTCCCGCCAGGGGGCGGAGAAGTTCCACTCCGCGATGGTCCCGCACGCGGGTGAACACAGCCGCGGGTTCCGCGAGATCGCCCGCATCGGCGCCGAACTCGCCGAACTGGGCGAGGCGGTGGAGGGCGCCCCGGTGGCGGCCGGGGTGGCGGTGCTGCACGACTGGGACGCCTGGTGGGCGAGCGGTCAGGCCGGCCGCCCCTCGACGCTCGTCGACTACCCCGAGGTGGTGCGGGCCTGGCACCGGGGGCTGTGGGAGAACGGCGTCACCACGGCGTTCGCCCGCCCGGAGGGCGACCTGTCCGGGTACCGCGTGGTCGTCGTCCCCCAGCTCCATCTGCTGTCGGACGCGGCGATCGACAACCTGGTGGCGTACGCCGCCGGGGGCGGGACCCTGGTCTGCGGCTTCTTCACCGGCGTCGCGGACCGGGAGAACCGCATCCGGCCCGGCGGCATGGACGCACGGCTGCGCGCCCTGTTCGGCATCCGCGCGGTCCACGAGTGGTGGCCGCTAGACGCGGACGCGACGGTGGAGTGCGGCGGGACCGGCGGGACGGAGGCGTTCGAAGGGCTGCTCTGGTCGGAGGAGCTGGAGGCCGAGGACGGCGCCGAGACCGTCGCCGCCTACCGGGGCGGCGAACTGGACGGGCTCCCCGCGGTGCTCCGCAACGGCACCGCCTGGTACGTCTCCACCCTCCCGGAACCGGCGTCGCTGGCCGCCCTGCTGGCCCGGATCACCGCCGGCGCGGGCGTGCGGCCGGTGCTGGAAGGACTGCCCGCCGGCGTCGAGGCGGTGCGCCGGGGCCCGGTGCTCTTCCTCCTCCACCACGGCACCGGGCCGGTCTCCGTGGAGCTGCCGGCCGGCGACCACCTCGACCTGCTGACCGGCGCCAAGACCTCGGGACGCGTGGAACTGGGCCGGTACGGCGTCGTCGCGCTCCGCCCCCTGGACGGCGCGGCGTGAACGGCGGTCGGCCGGGCGGGGGCGGCGGGGGCCGGGGCGCCTTCGGCAACGCCGGCGGGACCTGGGAGCCGCGCCCGGCCGCCCGGTGGGAGGACGCGTTCCTCAGCGGCAACGGCAGCCACGGGGCGATGGTGTACGGAGATCCGGCCGACGACCGGGTCGTCGTCACCCACCACACCCTGGTGCGCCCCAACGGCAGCGAGCACGCGCGACCGCCCGAGCTGGCGGACGAACTGGGAGCGTTGCAGGACGCGTTGCTGGCCGGTGACACCGCGGCGGCGGAGCGCTTCGGGGCCGCGTACCCGATGCTGTGGGTCCAGCCGTTCCACCCCGCGTTCCAAACCCGGCTGCGCGGCGGGCCCCCGGAGCCGGGCGGCGACGACGTCGCAGTCCGGGATCAGGGAAGCGGCTACCGCAGGTGGGTGGAGTTCGGTTCCGGCCAGGCGGGCGCCGCCCGCGGGGCCTGGCGCAGCCGGGTCTTCGTCTCCCGGCCGGACGACGTGATCGTGCAGCACGTCACCGCACCCGGCCCGGTGGCCCAGTTCGTCCTGGACCACGCGCTGCCCGGCGCGCCCGCCGACCTCGCGGTCACGCGTTCCACCGAGCTGACCCCGGACGGCGCGCTGCTCACCCTGCGCGTCGGCTATCCGGGCAGCACCGCCTCGTACACCGGCACCACCCGGCTGCGTGCCGAGACAGGCACGGTCACCGTGTCGGGGGACGGGGTCCGGGTGACGGGCGCCGCGTCCCTGCTGCTGCTGACGCGGGTCCGCAGGGACGCGGACGACGCGGGGGCGACACGGCCGGTCACCCTGCCCGAGGGCGACTACGAGTCGCTCATGGCCCGCCATCTCCCCCCGCAGCGGGCCGCGTTCGAACGGGTCGCGTTGCGACTGCCGGACGCCGAGGACAGCCTCGGGGCACTGCCCGGCAGCGAGCTGCTGCGCCGCCCGTCGAGCCCCGCCCTGCTGGAGCGGCTCTTCGCGGCGGGCCGCTACCACCTCCTGTCCTCCTCCGGGCTGCTGCCGCCCCGGCTGCCCGGCATCTGGACCGGGGAGTGGGACACCGCCTGGTCGGGGGCGTTCACCACCAACGCCAACCTGAACCTCCAGGTGGCCTGCGCACCGGCCGCCGGCCTCACCGAGGTCATGGAGGCCCACGCCCGGCTCATCATGGGCCAGTTGGCGGACTGGCGGGACAACGCCCGCGCGCTGTTCGGCGCCCGCGGCATCGTGGCGCCCTCCCACACCGACGGCGCCGGCGGCCACACCCGGCACTTCCAGCGCGCCTACCCGCTGCACCTGTGGACGGCGGGCGCGGACTGGCTGCTGGCCCCGCTGCTCGAACAGGCCGACACGACAGGCGAGTTCCCGTCGGAGCTGATCTCCGCCCTGGACGAGACGGCGCTCTTCTACGAGGACTTCCTCACCCGTTCCACACCGGACGGCACCCTGGTCATCGTCCCCTCGTACTCGCCGGAGAACCGTCCGGAGAACGCGAGCTGGGGCACGCTCAACGCCGCCATGGACATCACCGCGGCCCGCCACGCCCTCACCACCGCCGCTGCGCTCCGCCCCGGCACGTCCACGGCCCGACGCCGGCGGGCCCTGGCCGACCGGCTCCCCTCCCACCGGGTCAACGAGGACGGCGCCCTCGCCGAGTGGGCCTGGCCCGGACTGCGCGACACCTACGACCACCGGCATCTGAGCCATCTGTACGCGGTGTGGCCGCTGACGGAGATCAATCCGTACGACACGCCGGAGCTCGCCGAGGCCGCGCACCGGGCGCTCGCCCTGCGCGGACCGGAGAACGGCTCCGCCCACGGCCATCTGCACCACGGCCTGATCGCGGCCCGCCTGAGGGACGGCGTACGCGCGTCGGCAGCGCTGGCGTCGGTGCTGGGGGGCGACTACTTCCACGACTCGCTGATGAGCGCGCACTATCCGGGCCGGGACGTCTACAACGCCGACGCCGCGCACGCGCTGCCCGCCCTCGTCCTGGAGAGCCTCGTCCAGTCCGCCCCGGACCGCCTGGTACTGCTGCCGACCGCCGCCGCGCCCCTCCACCCGTACGGCGAACTGACCGGTGTGCGTACCCGGTTCGGCGCGCGCGTCGACCTGACCTGGTCGCCGGACGGGGCGACCGCCGTGCTCCGCCCGGACCGGGACGCCCGGATCGACGTACGCACCGGGCCGGGGCTGACCGTGCACGAGGCCGGTGGCGCGGAACCCGCCGGCCCGCAGGCCCCCGCACCCGCTCCCCCCACCCCGGACTCCGCCGGCCGCCCGCAGGAGCCGCTCGTCCTGACGGCCGGCGTGGACCGCGTCCTCACCCTGAGACCGCGGTAGCGACACTCCCCCCACCATGGAAAGGGACACCATGGCGTCATCCCCGGCACGACCTGCCCTCACCCGTCTCGTCGTGGCACCGGCCGCGGCCGTCGCCGCGCTGATCGGCTTCGCCGCCGCCCCCGCCCACGCGGCGATCTGGTCCTCGTCGGACCAGTGGGGCAACTACACCACCTCCGACAACTACATCCTCTACAACAACATCTGGGGCTCCGGCGCCGGAACCCAGTCCATCTGGGCCAACTCCTCCAGCAACTGGGGCGTCTGGGCCGACCACCCGAACACCGGCGGCATCAAGTCCTACCCCAACGCCAAGAAGATCGTGAACAAGCCGCTCTCCTCGCTGACGTCGCTGACCAGCAGCTACAACGTCACCGTGCCGTCCGGCGGGGCGTACAACACCTCGTACGACATCTGGGACACCGACTACGACTACGAGGTGATGCTCTGGGTCAACTACAACGGCGCGGTCGGCCCCCTCGGCACCTCGCAGGGGACGGTGACGCTCGGCGGCCACACCTGGGCCGTCTACAAGGGCGACAACGGCGCCAACCAGGTCTTCTCGTTCCTCCGCACCTCGGACTCGTCCGCCGGCACCGTCAACGTGCTGCCGATCCTGAAGTGGATCAAGGACACCAAGGGCTGGTGGGGCGACGAGACCATCGGTGACGTCCAGTTCGGCTACGAGATCACCTCGTCGGCGGGCGGGATGGACTTCCGGACGAACTCCTTCAGCGTCTCCTCCGGCTGACGGGAGCGGCGCGGGGGCCCGGACCTCCGGGTGAGGACCGGTCCCCGCGCCACCGCCTGCGCCCCCGCGCCTTCGCGCCACTGCCTGCACCCACGCGCCTTCGCGTCCCGCGCCTACCGCGCCGGCGCGTCCTGCTCCCCGGCCGCTTCCGCGCCGGCGGCCCCGCCCGCCGGAACCCCGGCCGCAGGTCGCAGCCCCGGGGCCAGCACCAGGGTGACGGCGACGGAGAGCACCGCCATCACGGCCATCGCCGCGGTCGGCGAGGTGTACTGGGCGACACCGCCCGCCAGCGCCGCGCCCGCCCCCTGCACGGCCGTCGTCCCGGACGAGTGCAGACCGAGCGCCTGTCCGGTCCGGCGCTCCGGGGTGAGGGCGAGCAGTCGCTCCTGGAGCAGCAGACTCGCCGCGTACCCCACGGAGGCCAGCACGACGGCCGCCGCGGCGACGGGCAACGGCGGCCCGTACGCGAAGAGCAGGTACGGGACGGCGAGGAGCAGCCGCATCGGCGCCGCGAGCCGCGCCCGCCACCGGGGCGGCAGGAACCGGCCGGTCAGCACGTCCCCCGCCAGCATGCCGAGCGCGGCACACGCGAAGAGCAGCCCCGCGTGCCGGGGCGCGTAGGGGACGAACAGCGACTCGCACCCCACGATCAGGCCGTTGGGCACCCACAGGGCGAGGAAGACGTACCGGCGGGGCGGCGACGCCCAGAGCAGCCGGTTGATCCGCCACGTCGCGGCGACGGAGAGCCGGCCCGACGCGCGGGGCGGGCGGCACAGCAGCCCGTACCGCGCGGTGAGCGCGGCGGCCAGGTGCAGCGCCGCCGCGACGAGCAGCGCCCCTCGCGGCGACAGCACGACCAGCAGCACCGCTCCCGTCCCGTATCCGGCGATCTGCATGAGCCCGGTGGACATGTTGAGCAGCGAGCGGCCGAGCAGATAGCCATGCTGGGCGAGGACCTCGTTCAGCAACCCGTACCGCACCCCGCCGGCGGGCGCGGACACCACGCCCAGGGACAGCAGCACGGCGAAGGCCGCCCACAGCGGGAAGCCGGGCAGGGCGAGGAGCGCGGTGGCGGCGCAGGTCAGTAGTGCCAGGCCGGTCAGCGCGGCGCGGGGCGGGAGCCGGTCGGCGGCCGACAGCAGGGTCGCCGCGCCGAGCACCTGGGCGAGCGACGGGGCGAACATGGCGAGCGCGGACGAGAGCGGGGACCCGGTCTCCCCGTAGACCAGGGTGCCGAGGGCCAGTCCGCTCAGGGTGCGGCCGGCCACACCCGCGCAGGCGGCGGCGAAGAGGGGGGTGAACTCAGGTACGCGGAAGAGTTCCCGGTAGGTACGCATGGCGGGAGTGTCGGCCGGGGCGGGGCGCGGCGGTTAATGTTTCGCGGCGGCGCGAAACGACGTCGGCGCGGGGGAGGCGGGCGGCATGGGCTGGTGGCAGGTGGACGCCGACACGTTGGCGGACAGCCGGTTCGCGGTGTCGCCGCTGGCGGAGACCGTCGGAGCGCTCAAGACCCTGCACAGGGGAACCGCGCCGCACCCCGGCGAGCGGGCCTGGCTGGACGACCATCTTCCCGCCTACCGGGCACGGTTGGCCGAGGACCCGGTGACCGCCCCGCTGATCCGGGCCGCGCTGGGCCGCACCTGGACAGCGGACTTCCTGACGCCCACGCCGACCGGCGAGGACGGTCCCGGCGGCTTCCCCACCGAAGTGGCCGGCGTACGCGACACCCGGCCGGAGGCGGCCCGCAGCGATCTGCTCGCCTCCCTCGGCGGGCCGCTGCCCGCCGTTCTGCACCGCGACGACCTGCCGGAACGGGCGGCGGCGCTGCTCGAATGGGTGTGGGAACGGACGGTCGCGCCCTCCTGGCCGCGCCGCCGCGGAGTCATCGAGGCCGACATCGTCGCGCGCGCCGCCAGAGGGGGGCGTGACGGGTGGGCGGCGGCGCTGGAGGGCATGGGGCGGGGCAGGCAGTGGCTCGGAGACAGCCGCCTCCAGATCAACACCCGCGCCAATCCGCCGCGCGACATCGTCGGCGCACGGCTGCTGTTCGTACCGGTCACCCCCGGCCACGGGTGGGTGAGCTGGCACGCCCCGCACCGCTACGCGATCGTCTACCCCTGCTCGGGCACCCTCGCCGACCAGGGCGGCGCCGTGGCCGTACCGGAGGCGCTCGGCGCGCTGCTCGGCACCGCGCGGGCCCGCGTGCTGGTCCTGCTCGGCACCCCGAAGAGCACCACCCACCTGGTGGCGCTGACCGGCCAGGGGCTCGGTTCGGTCGGCCGCCATCTGCGCGTACTGCTCGACGCCGGCCTCATCGGCCGCCGCCGCGCCGGCCGCTCGGTCCTCTACTACCGGACGGAAACGGGCGAGGCGGTGGCGGCGGGACGCGGCGGGGGCTGAGTCCGGAGGGGCGGGGCGGGGCGGGGGTGGCGGGGGCGGGGCGGCGGCCTCAGGCCGACGGCGCCGGCCCGGTGCTCTCCCGTACGGTCAACTCGGGTGCCAGCAGCTCCACTTCGCCGGTGATGCGGCCGGTGAGCGTCGCCATGACCTGTTCCACCGCGCGACGGCCCATCTCCTGGGCGGGGATGGCCACGGAGGTGAGCCGGACGGATGCCTGCACCGCCACCTGCTCGGGGCAGACCGCGACGACGGACACGTCCTCCGGGACCGCCCGGCCCTGCTGCTGGAGGAGGTTGAGCAGCGGCTCGACGGCGGCCTCGTTCTGCACGATGAACCCCGTGGTGCCGGGCCGCTCGTCGAAGATGCGGGCGAGCGTCCGGGCCATGGCGGCGTACCCGCCCTCGCACGGCCGGTGCAGCACGGTGACACCCGTCTCCGCGGCCCTGGCCCGTACCCCGTCGACCGTGCGCTCGGCGAACCCGGTGTGCCGTTCGTACACGGCGGGCGCCTCGCCGATGAGGGCGATCTCGCGGTGTCCGAGGTCGGTCAGGTGCTGGACGCAGAGCGCTCCGGTGGCCTCGAAGTCCAGGTCCACGCAGGTCAGTCCGGTCGTGTCGGCGGGCAGACCGATCAGCACGGCGGCCCGGTCGCTCTCCCGCAGGATCGGCAGGCGTTCGTCGTGCAGTTCCACGTCCATCAGGATCACGGCGTCCGCGAGGGAACTCCCCGCGATGCGGCGCACCCCGGCCGGGCCCTCCTCACCGGTGAGCAGCAGCACGTCGTACCCGTGGGTGCGGGCGGCGGTGGCGACGGCGATGGCGATCTCCATCATCACCGGGACGTACATGTCGGTCCGCAACGGCACCATGAGGGCGATGATGTTGGACCGGCTGCTCGCCAGGGCGCGGGCGCCCGCGTTGGGGTGGTAGCCCAGCGTCTGGATGCTGAGTTCGACGCGCTCCTTGGTGGAGGCGGAGATCGACCGTTTCCCGCTGAGGACGTAGCTCACCGTGCTGGCGGAGACTCCGGCGTGCTGGGCGACCTCGGCAAGCGTGACCATTCGACTTCTCCCCTGAAAAAGGTGTCCACGAAAGAGGTGAAGCGCTTCGACACGGCGGTGTCGAGCTCTCCTTCGCGCCCCTACTTGCACCATCATCACCAACAGAGTGGAGCCTAGACTTCGACGTAAAACACTGTCCAGGGTGCTGTGAACACTGCCTTTGAGGGCAGTCGAAGCGCTTCGACTCCACCGATCTCGTCCGGGAGCGACATCCCGGTCAGGAAGCCGAAGGCGTCCAGTCTGCCAGCCAGTCGGCGGTCTCCTGCTCCGCGGCCTGCGCGTCCGAGAGCTGGGGGCGGTCGCCGCTCGCGGAACCGGCACCGGGACCGGTGTTGCGGTACTCCGCGAACCGGTCGTCCTTCCAGGAGAAGCCGCTCATGTCCGTCCACGGGGCGGCTTTGACGGCCGAACTGAGCGTCGTACCGCGGAAGGTGGCCATCGGGTCGAGCGTCGCGTCGCCGCCCGCGTGCCACGGCCGGCCGAGGTAAAAGGAGGCGGCGGAGACATCGCCGTTGACGGTCGAGCCGGTGATCAGGAAGCCCTTGCGTCCGGCGGCGGTGCTGGGCGCCGTGATGTAGCCGGCCGAACTGCCGTCCCAGCGCTTCTTCAGCGTGATGACCGACTTGTCGATCACCGCGGTGGCCCGGCCGAAGATGAAGTCGACGTTGCCGACGACATAGGAGTTGGTCATCCAGACGCGCCCGAGCGTCGTCTTGGAGGCGGTGTCCAGCAGCAGGGTGTCCTGGTCGCCGGTGACGACGACGGAGTCGAGGACGACCTTGTCGGCGGCGGTACGCAGCGCGACCGCCTGAAGGCCGCTCATGTTCTGGTGCGCGGCCTCGTCGAAGTCGTTGGCGATGGTGAGGTTGCGGGCCTGGAAGCCGTTTGCTTCAGCCGCGAGGGTCGCGCTGCCACTGGTCCCGTACGTACCCGACCCGTCGGGTTTCTGCGTGCCGGAGGCGTTGCCGTAGACGATGACCGTGTCGTTTCGGCTGGTACCGCTGCCCTGCAGGGTGACGTTCTGCTTGGTGGAGGGGATCTTCACCAACTCGCGGTAGGTTCCCGGCTTGATGAGGACGACCACCCGTGCCGTGTTGCCCGCCGGGACCGCGTTCACCGCGGCCTGCACCGTCGTGTACTGCCCGCTGCCGTCCTTGGCGACGGTGAGCGTGGTCGCCACCGCGGCGGCCGAGGCCGACCCGGTCGCCTGGAGCGCGCCCGCAGCCAGCACTGCGCTCACCCCCAGTGTCACCACCCGGCGCGGTCCGGGACGAAGAGCCGTACGTCGTCGATTCACAGCCATGACGTGATCCGTTTCGGTCGGGGGCGGAGGATGTGGGGCTCCGTCCTCCAGTCGCCACCGACGACGAAAAGGTTGCCGCGAAGAGTACGCCCGGTGCCGGCCGCCCGCGCCGCGGGCGGGGCGCCCGCGGATGGGAGCACCGCGGGCCAGGTACCCGCGGGTGGGAGCGCCGCGGGCGGGGTGCCCGCCGGGTCGGAGCGCCCGGTCAGCCGTGGAGCAGTACGGGGAACGCCTCCATGTCGTTCTGGGTCATGACCGGCAGCTTGCGGATCTCGTCGTCGGCGATCGCGAGTCGCAGACCGGGAAAGCGCCCGAACAGGGCGGGCAGGGCGATGCCGGCCTCGATCCGGGACAGCGCCGCTCCGGGACAGATGTGCGGGCCGTGGCCGAAGGTCATGTGCCGGATCGGGGTCGGCCGGGTGACGTCGAAGGCGTCGGCGTCCTCCCCGTGGTGGGTGGTGTCGCGGCCGATGGCCCGGTAGGAGATCACCACGCCCTCCCCCTCCGCGATCACGTGGTCACCGACCTCGATGTCCTCGGTCGCGAACCGCATCAGCAGGTGGGTGGTGGGCGTGTCCCAGCGCAGGGTCTCCTCGATCACCGTCTCCCACGGGATCTCACCGTCCAGCACCTTGCGCAACTGGTCGGGATGGGCGAGCAGCGCACGCACGGCGTTGAGGATGAGCCCGATCGTGGTCTCGTGCCCCGCCGCCACCATCGCCTTGAGGTTGCCGACCACCTCCTCCTCGGTGAGCGGCTTCCCGCCCTCGTCCGCGAGGATCAGCGCGCTGGTCAGGTCGTCGGTCGGGCGGGCGGTCTTCCCCCGCACCAACTCGGCGTAGAAGACGTCGAGTTCGGCAAGCAGAGCGAGACGTTCCTCCTGCGGGGTGAGCATGGAGAAGAACGCCTTGTACTGCCGGGTCAGCATGGGGTGCAGCGCCTCGTCCACGCCCATCAGCAGACCGACCACGCGCATCGGCAGCGGCTGGGCGAACACGGACTTGAGGTCCACGACGCCGTCCGCGCCCTGCTCGGCGAGCGCGTCCAGCAGCTCTGCGGTGAACCGCTCGATCTCGGGGCGGATCGCCTCCAGGCGGCGCGGGGTGAGCGCCTGGGAGGTCTTCGTCCGCAGCCTGCGGTGCTCCTCGCCGTCCACGGTGAACATGGAACGCCCCGCGTCGATCATGCCGATGAGCGGCCAGGCGTGGGTCACCTCACCGCTGCGCCACAGGCCCCAGGCGTCCAGGTCCTTCACCAGCCGCGGGTCGACGAGGAGCCGACGGGCCTCGGCGTGCCCGGTGATCGCCCACGCGGGGACCCCGAGGAGCTCGACGCGCGCGAGCGGAGAGAACGCGCGGAGCCGTTCGGTCTCACCGTCGAGATCCTGGACCAGCGGATCGACGACCACGGTGGCGTACGGGCAGTTCACAGCTGGTCTCCTGTCATGGGCGCGGGCGTGAAACGGACCGGGAGCGCGTTCGTCCCGCACAGGAAGGCGGACGGCCGACGGACGAGATCCTGGACGGGCACGGCGAGTTCGAGGTCGGGCAGCCGGTCGAGGATGACCTCGATGGCGGTCCGTGCGATGGTCTCCGCGATCTCCTGCGCCGGGAAGGGGCAGCGGTATTCCCCGTGGCTGAACGCCAGGTGCGCCCCGTTGCCCGCCCGTTGCCCCACGCCGCCCGGCAGCGCGTCCTGACGGATCAGCGGGTCGGTGTTGGCGGCGCCCAGGCCGAGCAGCAGCATGTCCCCGGCACGGATGGTCCGGCCTCCGAGCCGCGTGTCGCGGGCCGCCCAGCGGCCGGCCAGGATCTGGGTCGGGCTCTCCTCCCAGAGGACCTCGTTCATCGCGTCGCCGACGCTGCGCCGGCCGCCCGCCAGGGAGTCGGCGAACTGGTCCTCGGTCAGCATCAGACGCAGCGAGTTGCTGATCCAGTCGGCGGTGGTGAGGTGCCCGGCCGCGGTGATGGCCATCAGGTCGAGGGCGTACTCCTCATCCGTGAAGGGCTCCGGATCGGCGAGCATGCGGGAGGTGATGTCGTCGCCGGGGGTGGCCCGCTTGGCCTCCACCAGCCTCCGCATGTGCTCACCGAACCGGCCGTGCGCCTCCTGGGCGCCGGGCCCCCCGTCCGCGAGGTCCTTCAGGACCCGGGCGATGTCCCTGCCTTCGGCGTCGGGGAAGCCGACGAGCCGGGCCAGGACGAGGACGGGCAGCGGCTCGGCGAAGTCGGCGACCAGGTCGGCGGCGCCCCGGGTGCAGACGTCGTCGACGAGCCGGTCGGCGAGCTGCTCGCAGTGCTCCCGGATCTCCAGCGGGTCCGCCGCCTCCAGCGCGGGCACCACCATCGCCGCGTGCCGGCGGTGTTCGGCGCCCGCGGTGAAGTAGATGGATGGCATGGGCCGGCCGACCATGGGGAGCAGCGGCCAGTCCTCGGGAATGCGCTCCCACTGGTTCCACAGCCCGACGTCCCGAGGGAAGAGCTCGCCGTCGCCCATGACCCGGTGCAGCTCCCGGTACCCGACGACCAGCCAGGCGGGAACCCCTCCGGGGAGCTCCACGGGTACCACGGACCCGTACTCGTGCCGCATCTTCCGGTACAGGGCCCGAGGTTCGGCCTGGAGCGCGCCCCCGCCGAGCTGCACGGGGGCGGTGGAGAGGTGCGCGGGGCAGCCGCCTCCGGACGTGGCGGCTGCGGGTAAGGAGGTGCTCGTCATCGTACGGACTCCAGGGACACGGCTTCGCGCGTTGCGGCCAATACGATCAACGCGCCCCCACTATAGGGAGGTTGGGTGAGGCTTTGGGCATGGATCGGGATGACGGGTGGGGGCGGGGGGTTGTCGCCGTCCCACCGAGGACCGACGCCACCCGGCAGCGGCACGGGCCTGCCCCTCGATTGCCGCCCCGGACGACCGCCGATCCGCACGTCTGGACCGACCAGATCGGCCTGTCACCGTGCCTTCCGCACCTCTTCCGAGGAACCACCAGGGGCTTCGAGGGCAGCCCCGGCGTCCAGCGGCACGGCATCACGCCAACCTCGTCCGACCCTGGCGTCGCCAGCGTATTCGCAACGCAGGCCGAGCGTTTCGGCGATGCCATCGTCGAGATCCGTCCGCGCGGAGCGCTGGAGCTTGTCCGGCCGATCACGGGTGTGGGCAGCCCGGCTGATGCCCGGGTGAGCATCATCGTGAAGTTCTTCGTGGCGCCGGACGACACGTCAGCGGTTCTGACCCTCCAGACCGGGCCGGGACGGACATTCGAGTCGCTCTCCTTCGGCAACTTCGATCCCGAGGAGGCAGTGAGCGTTTTCAGCGTTGCCTCTCCAGGGTGAGGACCGCTTTGGCGATGACCGTCATCCGGTTCGGGCTGCAGCGGCTTCGGCGGAAGATCCGCCAGGACTTCAGCCGGGCGACGCCTCGTTCGACGGGAGCGCGGGCGTGGGCGAGTGCGCGGTTCAGCGTCCGTTCGGTCTGGGTGAGTTCACCGTTGGGCGGGCGTCGGATGGCGGTGGTGACCCAGGGGCCCGCGCCGATGTAGGCGCGGTCGGCGACGATCGGGACGCCCTGGCGTTCGCAGATCCGGATGCGGTGGGTGCGGGCTGCGGTCAGGTCGTGGGCTCGGCCCGGCAGTGCCGGCGAGATCCACAGCAGCCTGCCGTCGGGATCGGTGACGACCTGCACGTTCACGCCGTGGCGGCGGTGCTTGTGCGAGTAGTCGGCGCGTCCGTCGCCCAGTCGGTCGCACTCACTGAGGGTGCCGTCCAGGAGCACGTACTCGGGATCGTGTTCACGCAGGGTCTTGAGCAGCCCCGGCGCCCGGTCGGCCAGCAGTCGCACGACCGCGGTGGTATAGGCGTGGGCGGTGGCGACGGATATGCCGAAGCCGGCGGCGATCTGGGCGAGGGTGTCGTGCTTGCGCAGGTAGACGAGAGCGACCAAGGCCCGCTGGTGCGGCGGAAGGTTGCAGCGTCGGTCGCCCTCACGGGTGACGATGAGCATCGTGACCCACTCGACCAGCGCATGCGGCAGGTCGAGTGCGGCAGGATAGGGAACCAACAGGGTTCCTGGACCGGCAGGTTGAGACTTCGAACACCTCACCCAACGGCACGGGAGCCCTGTCCGTTGCGGGCACCGAGGCCATCACCCGATCGGTGGCCCCGCTGAAAACGCTCTTTGAATGCAATGCAGTTGAGATGTGGCAGCGACATACTGGCATTCACGGGATCTTCGGAAAAGGTTACGTGATCAACATGTTGTGAAATTTATGAGCGCAAGGGAATTCAGGCATGCGAAATAGCGGGCCGGTATCGACTCCCGCGGCAAGGGTGATGTATCTCAGAGGCTCTGCGTCCCCAGAAAGGAAACGCGCTGACATCTGATACCTGTTGTCGCTCCCCAATGATGCGAACCGCGCGAACGGTCGGACCCTGGCCCAGCCGGGTAGGCGTGGCCGGCGCCCCGGAGAGCGCAGGCCACGCCTGCCGTGGTGAGACGCGGCGTTCGAACGCCGGTCACAGGCAGACGACGTCGGTCACGTTGTTGGCGAACCGGTAGAGCACTTCCAGCCCTGTTCCGTCGAGTGCGCAAGCCACAACGGTTCTGCTCACGGTGAGCAGCACCCGGTCCTCCGTGACGCGCCCTGAGGAGAGCCGGAGCTCCTCGGCCGGCTCGGCGAGCAGCCGGGCGAGACCTCGGCGCAGCGGAGTGCGCCGCCACCGGCCGTTCGGGGAGCAGCTCCACAGGTCGGGGCGGCTGCTGAGCGCATAGGCGGTGCGTTCCTCGTTCACGTGCCAGGCGGTCACCAACTCCTCGGCCCTGAGCCGCACGGTCGACCAGGAGTCGTGCTGGAGATCGATGGCGTGCAGGATCGTGAAATCGGTCTCCGGATAGGTCAGCGTCTGGTGGGTGAAAGTGGATCCGACGACCAGCATGTTCCGACGGGTGGCTCCGCCAAAGAGATCGGTGTGGGCCGGGTCGGCGGAGATCCGTACGAGCCGATCGAGCAGTCCACGGCGAGGTCTTACCGAGGGCAACGGTCTCGCGGTGAGGGTGTTCGCCGCCAGGTCGAGGGTGAACAGCGCCGCGCGTTCGGGGGTGCGCCGCAGCGGCGGCGTTCCGATCGTGCCCGCCAGGAGGACGGCCGAGCCCTCCGTGCCCACGGGTCGCCGCAGCCGGAACGTCTCCGGCACCTCGACCGCCTGCCAGGTGGACGCTTGCCAGGGGAGGGCGTACAGGACCGCCTCGTCCAGTCTGTCGGCGGGGGGGCGGTCCTCGGGGACGTCCGCGAGAGTGGTGCCGTCGTCGCACACGGCACGGAGCCGTGCGGGGCGCCCGGCCCGCGGAAGCGGGGGGAGCGGCCGCAGCGAGGAGGCGTTCTCGCCGGTGACGAGGGGCACGTCGGCCGACTCCACGGAGACTCGGACGCTGAGTCCGCGCCCATGACGAGCAGCCCACGTGGGCTGCGCCCCGGTGAGGACGCCAGGGCCCTGCAGGGGAGACACCTGCCGCAAGGAACCGTCCTCGACTTCCGCGTAGGAGACACCCGTGGTGCCCGTCACGAGGGCGGGCACCACGGTCTCCGGTGACTGTTCGGTCACTGGCTAGAACAACCCTCCCAGGACATCTCCGGTCTTCCGGCCGAGCCTACTCCCGGCGAATCCGCCGACGACACCGCCGACGACACCGCCGACGGCGCCTCCCACGACCGTTCCGGCCCCGGGAATGAAGCTGCCGACCGCGGCTCCGATCGTGGCACCGGTCGTGGCACCGTAGGCGGCACCGGCCCAGCCACCGGCGACGCTTCCGGTCTCCCGGGCCGCGCTCCGGACCTTCTCGCCCTCAGGAGCCTCGACCACCGCGTACACGCCGAACCCGACGTCGGCGGCGAGTAGACCTCGGCCGGTCCACTTGGCTGCCACCGCTCCTCTGTCCGCGCCGGGATTGGTGCTGGCGATTCCGTCGATTATTTTCTGGTTGAGCGTTTTCAGCGGGGCCACCGATCGGGTGATGGCCTCGGTGCCCGCAACGGACAGGGCTCCCGTGCCGTTGGGTGAGGTGTTCGAAGTCTCAACCTGCCGGTCCAGGAACCCTGTTGGTTCCCTATCCTGCCGCACTCGACCTGCCGCATGCGCTGGTCGAGTGGGTCACGATGCTCATCGTCACCCGTGAGGGCGACCGACGCTGCAACCTTCCGCCGCACCAGCGGGCCTTGGTCGCTCTCGTCTACCTGCGCAAGCACGACACCCTCGCCCAGATCGCCGCCGGCTTCGGCATATCCGTCGCCACCGCCCACGCCTATACCACCGCGGTCGTGCGACTGCTGGCCGACCGGGCGCCGGGGCTGCTCAAGACCCTGCGTGAACACGATCCCGAGTACACAACGACAGGTGCGTCGTCTTCGCGATCTCGCCTCGCCTGTCCACTGCACTCGCGGACGCCGGGCACTCCAGGTTGCGGGACATCGCCGCCTCATGGGCTCAGCTGCGCGCGGAGGACGGCGAGGCCATCGACACGCAGATCGCGGAGGCGATCGTGCGTGAGCCGGCCGGTCTCGTCAGCAGCGCCCGGCACCAGGATCACGGCGTCTACTGCTGGGTCGCGTGGGGCTGAAGGGCCGGGCGACCTGTGGCACTGCCCGGCCCGCCTCACACCTCGCTGCGAAGGCCGACCCGCACCACCACGTACCCGTTGAGCGCTGAACCGCCCCTCGGGGTGACGGCGAGGGCTACAACTCCTCAGGAATGAGCGGCGCGTTGACGCACCCCAACGCGCCGCTCATCGTTCGGGCGAGAGCGGAGGCCAACGTGCCCCTCAAGTGATCCTTGAAGCCGGGGATCGCCCTCCCGCTGACTCTCACCTCCATCGGAAGGCCGGCTTCCTGCTGCTCGCCCGCATCCGGCACCTCGCAGGGAAACGCTGCCACCAGCGTCCTCCCGTCAGCCTCCTCGTAGGTGAAGACATCTCCGCCCACACTGCGCCAACCTCGCGGCTCCCGGACGGACTTCAGGTCCGCGAAGGACGAAACGGACCAGCCCACCTCCGAGACGAACTCCTGCCTCGTGCCCTCAAGAGCGATCGCACAGGGCTTGTTCCGATTCGACCAATGAGCTGTGCTGCCCGGCTCCCAGGACCGAGCCATGGACGCCATCCACCTCCCGGTGTCATCCACGGAAACGAGTTGATTCTCGATTCGCAGAACCCCTTCACCCATCTGTTCATCCAAGGCATTGATGCTCTCGACGCCGAGGAATTCGTTGCAGACGGCCCACCCCTTGGGAGCTTCTTCCCGCCTGGATTCCCCACCGGAGCAACCGGCAGCAAGCAGCGAGGCAGCCACGAACAACGCACATCCGACAGCCGACCTGGTCACCCTGATCCACCTTCTCCAGTTCTTCCATCATGTTTCGTTTTCATCCTGTGGCGCAGGAATGAAATGGTCTGCTCAGCGGGTGTGGCGACGAGGCAGGGCCCTTCGCCGTAGGCGTGGTGATCCCACTCCTCACACCGGCGACCTGAGGGGCCCTGTTGGTTCCGTATCCTTCCATGCTCGACGTCCCGCACGGGCTCGTCGAGCATGTCTCCTGGCTGCTGTACGAGCACCGCCGGGTCCGCAACACCCGGTGACAAAGGCTCGGTTGCTTCAAGCAGGCGCTGCTCACCGATCCACTGAGGGAAGTCACACACTACGAGCGTGACGCCTTCGGGGGGCCCGTTGCGATCACCGGTCCGCTGGGAGCCGTCACGCGTCTGGAATGGACGGTCGAGGGCAGACTCGCCCGCCGTATCGAGGCGGATGGCACCAAGCAGAGTCGATGCAGGTCCTTCGGGACATGGAAAAGCAGAAGCCCTGAATGGGTGCACTAATGAGAGACGAAACACAGGCGATCCATGTCGCCCCATGGCTGCACATCGTCGCACCAGGCGCCGGCCTGAATTTTGATCAACTCCTGCCCTCATCGGGCAGCGTTTACGTGGCACGCCTCAACGGCGAAGACATGCCTGACGAGTCGTCGGCTTTTGAGAAATTCTGGGAGACACTGAAATTCCCCGACTATTTCGGATGGAACTGGCATGCTCTCTACGATTGCCTTCGAGACCTCCAATGACTCTCATCGGACTACCACATTCTGATCATCGAATCAGCCGAACGTGCACTTTCCGAGGATCACGCCGCTCGCGAGGAATTCTTCAAGGTCCTGTACCGAGCCGGTAAACAATGGTCTTACATCAAACGGCCCGAAGGGATCACGCTCAGCAAATTCTGCATCGTCCTGTCAAGCGACGCGGAGTCGATGCCAAGCGTGGCAAGCCACCTTGCCCGATTCCAGGACCACACAATCTCTAGCCTCGAAGTTTCATGACGGTCCGCCGACGGAGTTGGTGGGCCGTTTTCGTGTGGTGGGCTGAGGGTGGGCAGGCCGGGGGCCCGAGTGTCGTCTCGGGGTGGCGCCGGGTTCCACTGCTCCGGTTTCGGGTTGCTGTCGTAGGGGCGGCAAAATTGCTGGTCAGCCGGGGTTCGGCAGGAGTGCGAGCCGTTCGAGTGCGTCGGTGATCACGCCGGTCCAGGGCCAGTGGCGGGCGAGGCGGAGGATTCGGCGGCGGCTGGTGGTGACGAGTTGTCCGGCCGTGGTGAACAGGCGGAGCCGTAGGCGGCGGGGTTCCCAGAGGCGGGCCTGGCCGGTCAGGGCGAGCATCGGCATCCAGGCCAGTAGGTCGAGGGCGGTTTGCACGATCTCCAGCCAGATCCGGTTCTCCGCGGTGGTGTGCAGGGGCAGGTTGCGCAGGCCGGTGGCGCGGGCGGCCCGGATGCGGTCCTCGGCCCGGGCCCGCAGTCGGTGACGGAGCTCGAGCTCGGAGATCGGGAGGCCGACGGTGTTGGTGGCGAAGCACGTCAGCCGCATGCCGTCGGCGTCGGTGATCCTCAACTGAGCGCCCGGGTGCGGGCGTTCCTTCCGGACGATGAGCCGCATGCCCTTGGGCCAGCCGTGAAGGACGTCGCCGGCGAGTTCGGCAACCCAGGCGCCATCGCGGACTTGGCCGCCGGTCTCGACGGCCGGCGTCCAGGCCGAGGCCGGGACCTTCAGGACGTGGCTGTGGATCTGCTCGGTGACGGTCATGCCGACGGAGTAGGACAGCCACCGGCCCGGCTTTGCGAGCCAGGCGACGAAGGTGTGGGTGCCGCCGGCTGAGTCGGTGCGGATCAGGGTCCGGCGCCCGCGCCGGTAGGACTTCGGCAGCTGGGCCAGGGCCAGTCGGGCGGCGGTGATGTGGTCGGCGGCGGTGTTCGATCCCGCGTTGCCCGGTCTGAGCAGGGCCGCGACCGGTTCGCCGGTGCCGCCCGGTCCGTGGTCGACGAACCCCATCAGCGGGTGGTGGCCGTAGGTCCGCTTCCAGGTGGGTGCGGCGTCCTCCTTGTCGGAGTGCGCGAGAACCAGCACCCCGTCGAGGTCCACGGTCACCGTCCCGCCGGCATCGGGTGCCCCGGCGCCGGCCAACTCCCAGACACGAGCGCGGGCTTCGGCCCGCGCGGCACGGATCGCCGCCAGAGCCTTCTCACCGGAGGCGGCGAGAGTGCCGACGAGACGGGAGACCGTCGGGTCCGAGGCCACCGGCCCGAACACAGCCGGCTCCGCCCGCAGCAGGCCGACATCCGCCAGGCAGTCCCCGCCCGACGCGACCGCCAACGCCACGTCCAGCAGAACCTTCCCGGGATCATGGACGGCCCTCGCCTTCCGCCACGGCGCCAACGCCGCCGATATCGCGGTGTCCAGGCCCGCTTTGCGGACGATCTCGACCAGCAGCACGCTCCCGGCCTGCGAGACCACCGCCCGGCCGCCGCCCTCGATGCGGATCCGCGGGTATGACCCGACACGCTTCTTCACCTGGAGAGTGCTTCTTTCCGTGCAGCTGACAGGACCCTAGACAAGTCCCATCGTTGCAGGTCAGGAGCACTCTCCGCTTATTTGATCAAGACCCGGACACCCCGCTCGCAAGGGCGCGAGGTCAGCCGTTTTCCCGGCCCGGCAGAGATGCGCCCTCCAGGAAGGCGCGATAGGTGTCGACGGCTTCCGGATCGATTTCAGGGTCGGAGGGGCCGTAGCGGGTGTCCGTGCGGTCCCGCTTCGGCCCGGAGACCCAGAACTCCTCGTCGGTCTGCACGTCGTAGAAGTTCGCATCGAACATCCCCCCTGCCCGGCGCAGTGTCCTCCCGCGGAAGTACGCAGTACTCCAGGTCTTCGAGAAGTCCACCCACCCGATCCACGAGGGTCCGCGGTCGGTGGTGTAACCAGTCTTCAACTGCACGAACATGAGACGTCGAGGCATACCCACAGAGTCCTGCACAGACCACTCCCGTGACCAGCCATTTTGCGGGCGCCTACGCGACCCCGCGGCACCGCCGACAAGAGCTCGGGCAAGCGGCCACGGCACGATGCGCTCGTTCACCTGGAGAGTGCTTGCTTCCTCTCAGCCGACAGCCCTCCTGGCAAGGCTTTGAAGTAGCCGGTGAAGATGTGGGGTTGGCGTTGTCGGCGGTGGAAGAATCTGCGGGTCTCGGCGGCGAGTTCGGCCCGGTTCCTGGCCCGGTGGGTGTGGGGCAGGCTGCGTTTGAGGTCGGCGTCGACGAGCTCGTCCGGGTTGAGCTCGGGTGAGTACGGGGGCAGGAAATGCAGCTCGATCTCGTCCTGGTGGTCGGCCAGCCCAACCCGGAGCCCTTGGAGAGCGCGCCTTCGCGCAACTGAGAGCCTGGCGACTGCTCCGGCGAGCCAGATGCTCCACCCGCCACCTCGGCACCTTCATCCAAGCCGTCCACACGCTACCGAACTGCGACTATTCACATGAAAGAGGATCACTCGCGCCACTACCCAATGCACCGGCCCAGGAGGGACGATGGGCTGTGGCTCAACGAAGGACCTGCGGGAGACTTGCGAGAGCACTTCGCCATTCCGCCGACAACGTATTGCCGCTCTTTAAAAAATGCCGCTTCCCCGCCGCAACAACGCCTCTCAGCACTTCATGAACGTTCTTCAGGGATATGGAAATGAATAGCGAGACTGGAGTACCGGAAACGTCATTGGCCCGTGGAATCTTCGGCCCTCTCGGGGGGATCGTCGAGATCGGAGCAGTGGCCGCCTCCCTGGAGAGCGTGCCACTCGAACGCGTCTCCGTCAAAAACTTCATCATCCGAAACCAGAACGACGTGCGGCGAATCCTGCACCTCGTACAGGCGATCGGCACATTCCATGAATCAACGATGGCACTCGTGGACGAGTTGGGCTGGCACTCCGACCACAAGGTGACTGCGCCATCTCTACTCCTGTGGTCCGGAGGAATCGACGAATACTCTCCGAACATGGGGATTCCTCAAGACATTCGCCGGATGCTGAGCGCGGGAGGCGACCTGCAACTGGTCGCCTTCATGCATGCGTTGATCGGCGCAGCCGTTGCCGGCGGGCAACCCGCAGAATCCACGTCCCATCTGATTCTCGAAGCGATTCAGCGGGCATGCACCGTGGCCGGAATTCATGAATCCGGATCGGATCGCACAACGTATCGCATGTGGCGCGTCGCACACCTTCCGGCCATTCTGATGCCGCATGCACGCTCTTCGGAAGCCGTGAAAACCGGTTACAGGTCATTCGCACATGCCATCGAGCGCATGGTTTCCTGAGGACCGCCTGCGCGGCGACACGCCACGGACCGGCCCGACGACGCACAGGTCCGCGACTGTCCGCCCGGTCCCGCCCCTCCACCAGCGCGGACACCGCCGGCAACCCCACAGCCTCCTGAGCGTCGCGCGACCAGGTCCGCGCATCCCCTCCACCAGATCGCGCACCCTGCCAACGAGCCCAAACTCAGAGCGTTTTGGAGTAAAATGAAGCCGACCACCTGGTCTTCGCCAACCGGCGCGGGCACGCGGCAGTGAACCGGGAGTTGTACGCCACAAGGGCATCGGGCGAGGGACGGGTGTGCTCGTCTGCGCGCTCTGCGGCGAGGAGGACGTGCGCGAGCACCCCGCGGATCGGCAGCCTCAGCGCGCCAGATACGCGCGCAGGCCGCGGCGAGCTGGGCCGCACGTTCACGAAGGCGGTGTTCCGCCCGGGTTGAACACCCCCTTCAGTGCGCCTGCGGCAGTCGGCTGAAATTCAGCGATTGAATCCAGGCCAATTGGGATTGCTCACGGAAGGCAGCGAGTCCGGAAGGTTGGTGTCGTTCTTGCAACCCGCCTTTTTCGCTACGTCACGGGCCACCTGCAGCACGGCGTCCAGGCCTACCTTCCGTGCTTCGAGCGCAGACAGGCCGGCCCCCTTCATCGGCCGCGCCAGGACATCAACCTCAATGTATTTGTCACGCTTCATATAAGCGGGCGCATCCGCCGACAAGTCGGGAACACACTCGAAGAACACCACTTGAGACGCCCTCAGGTAGTACGCGAGGACTCCGGCGTCCCATGGAGTCCTGGGCTCGTCCCCCTGCGCGTCGGACGTGGGCAGCTCATTTGTCGGAAGTGCGTCGTCGTTCCACGCAACGTCGACATCCAGAACGGTGTCCAGCACTCCTTCGGCCTGCGCCTCGTACTGGCAGTGGCTCGGAAAGTGGTCCTTCATCACCCGGAATTCATCCTTTTGGTGCAGAAGCCTGTCACCTGGACCGAGGAGCTTCTGCAGCGTGGCCCCGTCCGGCGCACCGTGCCAGCACGGCCTGGCGGGGGCCTTCAGCGCGCTGTCCTCGTCTCCGCGGGAGCGGGACAGCCACGCGTAGAAGCCCGCTCCGACAAGCGTCAAAATCACCACCACGCAAAGCGCTTTCGCTCTGCCGGACATCTTTCCGACGCTCATGCCTTCCCTGCTCGGTGTCGTGTGTGTGCGCCACAGCGCTTCGGCTACCACAACTGGGCGGTGATCATTCTGGATCAGGGGGGCGATATCAACGGTGGCCCGCTTGCCGGCACGTGATCGTGGACGAGACGCTGGACCCGCACCCCGCCCGGTGGCGGATGCTGCGAGCCGCCACACCGGGCCGACCGAAGGGCCTGTTCATGTCAAGCGGCCTTGCCGGCGCATCTCCGACACGAAGGTCAGCCTGAAGGCCATCGACACCAGGGCCGGCGGCCGGACGACGAAGATGCGCAAGAACTACCGCTCCACGCACGGGTTCCTGAGCCGGCCCACCGCCCGGCTCGTCGGCCGGCTTTTCGAACAGTCGGCGGACGACGCTCGCAACGAGACGTTGCTCCCCTGGCGTTCAGCCCTTCACGGCGATGGGCCGGAGACATTCTCCGGGGCTTCACAGGACGCGGAACCCGATGCGCTCGCCGCGAGGGTGCGTGGATGGCTGGACAGTGGGTCCGCGCCGGGCAAGACCGGCGTCAGCGCCCGCTCCAAGAAGACTGCGACAGAGCCGGGGAGCAGCTGAGGGGCGGCCGGCATCCGCGCGGCGCGGCTGCGCGGTGACGCGTCCGCGGGCCCAAACACGGTGCAGGTCGGCACGACGCACGCGTTCACAGGGCTCGGGTTCCGGTGCGTCGCGATCGTGTCCTGAACGGGCGGGCCCAGCGCGTTCCTGGTCGAAGTCGGGGTAAGAGGAGCCGAGAGGGACGGTCGGCCACGACTCCACTCTTCCCTCCGCTCCCGCTCCGCATGTCCTGACCGGGAAGGGAGAC
Source organism: uncultured Streptomyces sp. (assembly GCF_947488945.1). Classification (GTDB taxonomy): domain Bacteria; phylum Actinomycetota; class Actinomycetes; order Streptomycetales; family Streptomycetaceae; genus Streptomyces. The sequence goes on along the minus strand of NZ_CANLBS010000017.1, from coordinate 148,301 downwards.
GTCACACTCATGGTGACTTGCCGTCATCGCTCTCGCACCGTAGATCACTCGCGCTGTGAAGGTTTGTGTGGAGATGTTCGGATTTCTCGTGCACGACTTGCCAGCACCGCTCACGCACAGGTAGCAACATGTTCCATGAACCTTTTCAGCCGCAACTCCACACCCCGACGCTCGGCGGACGCCGGCACGGCGGTCGCGCCCCCGGCCGCCGTACTGCCGGACCCCGAGCTGGCGGCTCTTACCGGGGAGTGGATGATCGATCCGGCGCACAGCAGGATCGGATTCTCCGTGCGGCACGCCATGGTGACGACCGTGCGGGGTTCGTTCCTGGAGTACGAGAGCCGCCTCGTCTTCGACGGCAGCAACCCCTCCCGCTCGCGCGCCGAGATCGCCCTCGCCACCGCCAGCGTGGACACCGGAGTGGAGCAGCGCGACGCGCATCTCGTGGGACGTGAGTTCCTGGACGCCCGGAAGTATCCGCGGATGATCTTCACAAGCACCTCGGTACGGCTGCTGTCCAAGGACGTCTACCGCATGACCGGTGACCTCACCATCAGGGACGTCACCAACCCGGTCGACCTCGACCTCACCTACATCGGCCACGTCACCGACCCGTTCGGCTACGAGCGCGTCGGCTTCGACGGCACCACCACCATCAACCGCTCGGACTGGGGTCTCACCTACAACGCCCGCCTCGCCGAAGGCGGCGCGATGGTCAGCGAGCGGCTCCGCCTCCAGTTCGACATCGCGGCGATCCGGAAGCCCATCGAGGGCTGAGCCAGCCCTCGCCGCAACTGTGCTACGCAGTCGGCCGGAGAAGGCCTCCGGGGCAGCCACGGGATCCGACCGCCCCTTGCCCGCGGGTCAGTTGCGCCCTCCGGGGCGGACCGGCGCACCGCCGAGCCCTGCCTGTGGCTGTCCACCGTCGGCAGGGACATGCGCGCCGTTCACCGCCCCGGACACCGGAGAGAGCAGGAATGCGATGACCTGGGCTACCTCGTCCGGGTTCAGCAGGCGCCCGCTGGGGTTCCGTGCCGCGTACGCCTCAAACGCCTCCGGGTCGCGCAGACGCAGGCGGTCCCAGCTCTTCCCCGGAAGCAGGATCGAACCGGGGCTGACCGTGTTGACCCGGATCCGGTAAGGAGCGAGTTCCTGGCACAGAGCACTCGCGAGGTAGATCTCCGACGCCTTGGCCGCTCCATACTGCGCGGGGAAGCGAGGTTTCCAGCCCGAAACGGAAGCGACCAGAACCACGGAGCTGCCTTCACGAAGGCTGGCCAGGCCGGACCGGATAGCGCGTACCGCGTGACCGGTGTTCAGTTCCCAGGTCTCTTCCCAGTCCGCACGCGTGGAATCAAGAAGGGCGCCACCACGTTTGCCGCCGACGTTCGCAACCAGACCATCGAGTCCGCCCAGGGTCTCGCCCGCGCGCCGGGTGAAGTCTTCCAACTGCCCCTCGGCCAATACGTCCACCGCTTCTGTCAGTACCCGGACGCCGAACTCCTCGTACAAGCGTGTGGCGACGCTGTCGAGGCTCTCCGGGTTTCTGCCGCAGATCGCCACTGAGGCTCCCTCGGCTACGAGAAGGCGTGTGGTGGCGAGCCCCAAACCTCGGCTTCCTCCGGTGACCACGAACGATTTGCCACGCAACCCGTAGATGGCGGCCGGACTCGTGGGAACGCCTTGTGCGGCCTCTGCACTCGTGTCCATGGAGCCACTGTGCCACCGATGGGATCCCGAGGTCAGCGCACCAGCTTGCGTATGACCATCCCCACGATGAGGGTGGTGAAGAGCATGCCGGCGGCGGTGAGCGAGACCGCGATCGCCGACCACTCTGCCGTCTTCAGCTCCGACGGCAGTCCGGTGCCTACGTTCAACCACAGCGCCAGGGCCAGCACCAAGCTCTTACCCATGGCCGTCACGTCGGTGAGCCCGCGGCCCGGATCGCGCAGCGCGCCGGCCAGGTGAAGGACGATTCCCGTCACTAGAACGCACAGCCCGAGGACACGCGCGGGGTTACGTGCGCGGACTCCCCAGCCGAGGACTCCGCCGAGGATCACCCGCTCCACGGTTCTCCGTATTGGCGGTCGGGCCGAGGCCTCACGCTGTCGGGCCAGGAAGTAGAGCTCGTCCACCTCGCTGTTCCGATTCCTCTTGGCCAATGCCGACCGAACCGACTCGATGGTCACGCCCGTCACCTCGGTGAACGTGCGGTTCAGGAAGCCGCTGACCTGGCTTCTGTTGCGGAAGACGTGCCCGGCCAGCTCCATGTCCCCGACGCTGGACGAACTGTCGAGGTTGTATCGGGAACCGCCGTTCGGAATACCCAGTGTGCCGGTCACCGAGGAGCCGTGCAGACTGACCACCGACGGCGATTCCGACGAGGAAGAGAGCGACATCACTGTCGTATTGTGCAGGCCGAGCCGGGCCACCGCCGATCCCTCACCGCTTTCCTCGCCCAGTTCCAGGTTCCTCAATTCCACCGGGCCTCTGATGGAGCTGTTGCTGATCGTGCTGTTCTCTGCGGGAAGGACGAGTCCGTTGACACGCATCGTCTCGCTGCAGCGGAGTTCGTTCGCGCACAGGGGTTCGTCCAGCCGCACACGCCGGAGGGAGAGTTCGCGGGTCTCGACATCGTCGATGTCGATGGCAGACAACCAGAGATCGTCGAAGGTGACGTCTTCCCGTGCCCGCACCCCGCGCAGAATCACTCGCGGTCTGCCGAGCCGGCCACCGGTCGCCTGGCTCCGAATCGTCAGTGCGGCGACACGGGTATTGGCGATACGCAGGAGGCCGCGCAACGCGTTTACTTGGATCACCTCCTCCACACGGAGACGTTCGAGCCGAGTGGCGCCACATGAGTGCAGAGCGATGAAGTCCAATGAGGAATCGGTGACCGTCACTTCGCAACCGGCCGCGGCGTTGCGTACGGTCAGTCGGCCGATGCGCGCATTGACGATGAGTATCGCATCGGCCTCCACGTGGTCGATGACGAGTTCATCGATGTGGCACGACCGAACGGTGAGCGCCCCGTCCACGCTCAGCCGTTCGAGGGAGACTTGGTCCGCCGAGACCGTGTCCAGCAGGAGGTCGGTAGCAATCTCTTCGTGCCGCAGATGCACACTGCGATCGTTGACGGTTCGCTGGCGACCGATTCTCGCCAGCTCTTCCAATGTGCGCGCGACGCCCATCAGTACCCCGGAAACCCATACGACTGGAACAGAAGGATGAGTGAACGCGGTCCCCCACAACAGAGGGGAACGGCAGTCATGAGCGATTTCCGTCCGGCGGGAAGAGAGCTAGAGCGGTCATGACTTCCTCGTGCTGTAGCGCCCCGTGGTGACTCCCGACCAGTGCAATGATCCTCTTGGCCGCTGTCGCCGGATCTGTGCGGTCTGTCCGAATCACCACATCGAACAGATCATGTATGTCGGCAGCGAGCACGTCCTCGGCCGTCTGGTCCCACGCTGTGAGACGAGCCGCCGTATCCGTGTCACCGCGGGCGCGAGAACGCCTCTCGCATTCGCTCCTCGGGGTCCAGAGGAGGACGCGTAACCAAGAGGTCCCGGGCGTCCCGACCAGCAGACGCCGCATGTCTGCAACATTCCCGATATGGGTGATCGGGACAGCCTGGCGCTGTCGGGCCTCGTTCAGCGTCTGCCGGTCCACGGCATAGACGTTTCCGTAGCGGCGGGTCTCCACGACAATGCGCCCCTGCCGCCGGAGGGCATCCAGTTCGTCCGCTTCGACGAACCGGTAGCCGGATGACCGACCCGCCCCCTGCTTCAACTTGACGAGTAGTTCGAAGCGAGGGTCAAGGGAGCAGAGCGCTGCAGTGACGGTGTCCTTGCCTGCTGCAGGCGGTCCGTACAGTACGACGGCGGTCACGATACGGTCCGAAGAACCTGTGCCACGGATTCGACCTGCTCCGCCAGTGGCCGAGAAGCGCCGATGCGATTGTCGATGAGGTGATGCGGAAGTACCGGCCGCAGATCCAGATCGAGTCCGGCGGTGTAAGCATGCCAATGGGTGAGCTTCCAGGTGTCCCGAGAAGCGTTCCTCGAGATCAGCCGGTCGCGCATGGACTCCAGGTCGCTGTCCACCCAGATCGTGGCCATGCGGGCACCGGACCTGACGCAGCGCCGCGAAACTCGCGCCGCCCACCGAGGATCGGAGCTTTCCGTGAGAAACGGCGCGACGGCAACGACAGACGTTCCGCACTCCACGTTCTCCCACACGGCCTTCATCAAGCACTCGTATTCCAAGGGCCTGGCATGCTCCAGATACGACGGGCTGTGCCGGTCGTCCGGATCCCCGCCGAGCGCGATCAGTAGGCGCTCGGTCATGGGGCGGCTGATCGTATCCTTGTCGAGCAATGCCCAGCCGGTCGCGGAAGCCAACAGCTTGCCCGCCTCCGACTTGCCGGAACCGGCATATCCGGCGACCAGTACAAGGGTGGTGGTATCCGTCCTCAAAGCAGTGGTCACTCTGTCGTCCCCCGATGCCCTTCAACACAACTCCGCCTACTTTAGGGCCTGATGGCGGACACTCCATCACACTCCCACAAGGGTGCGGAAGATCCGGCCGTGCACGGCGGACGGTCGAACAGGGGTACCGACTCGAGACCGGGGTACCTCTGCTGGGTTCTCGGCCCCCCTGCGGGCACATGTGCGGACATGAGCCCATGGCCCAAGGGGGCAGGACCCACCCGATCCAGCTACGGCGTTCGAGAGCCCTGCACCCCGACACGCGGGCCGTCCTCGTCGCTTGACCGGAAAACGACGCACCGACGTGCCCAACGGCGGGGCGCACTCGGCCCGCGCACGTCCCGAGGCATGGCGTCCGTCCCCTCGCCTACGTGGCGCTCCGCTCGCTCGCGTCCCGCAGTTCGCGCTGGACGGCCCGGTGGTGCGGGGCGGCTTCCGGGAGGTGGGGGGTGGTGCCGGGGCGGCCGGCGCGCAGGAGGTCGCGCCAGCGTTCCTGGCTCCAGTCGGCGGGTGCGGTGGTGGCGACGAACTCCTCGACGACGCTGAGGAATCGCTGCGGGTCGGTGTGGAAGGGGAAGTGGCCGGCGCCGTCGAAGACCTCCAGGCGGCTGCCGGGCATGGCGGCGTGGGCGCCGTACGCGTGCCGGACCGGGATCACGCTGTCGCGGGAGCCCCAGAGCAGCAGGGTCGGCATGCCCGCGGTGAGGTAGCAGCGGTCGAGCATGGTGACGATCTGGCCGCGCCAGTCGACCACCGAGCGCAGGGTGCTGATGAAGGCGCTCCGCGCGGTGGCGTCGGGCAGGCCGTCCACCACGTTGAGGAATTCCGCGGCGTCCTGGCCGAGGTCCGTGCCGAGCAACTGGACCGCGCGGCTGAGGAGGCCCACCTGGGCGCGCATCCCCGGCAGCCGCAGCGAGTGCAGCATCAGGTCCGCTCCGGGCAGCGAGGCGGCGCGGAGCAGCGGGGTGACCTCCTGGCCGACGCCACCGGCGCTCACCAGGATCAGGCGGTCGGTGCGGTCGGGGAACTGGTAGGCGAACTGCATCGCGACGCCGCCGCCGAGGGAGTGCCCGACCAGGGTCACGTGGTCGATGCCGAGGACGCCGAGGAGGTCCCGCATCCCGTTGGCGTACGCGGCGACCGAGTAGTCGGCGCGGGGCTTGTCGGACGCCCCGTGGCCGAGCAGGTCGGGGGCGATGACGGTGTGGTGGCGGGCCAGCGCCGGGATCACGTTCTCCCAGGTGGCGGAGGAGTCGCCGATACCGTGGATGAGCAGGAGCGCGGGTCCCTGCCCGGCTATCCGGTACGCCCGGCGGTAGCCGTGCACGGTGTGGTGGCGCAGCCGCACCACGGGCTCGGCGGGCTCGGCGGGCTCCGCGTCGGGGCCGGGGCGCCTGCGCCCGGTGCGGGTCGGGCGCGGGCGCGGTTCAGGGGCCGGGGCTTCGGTCACTTCGGTCACCGGTTCGCCTCCTGTCGGGTGCGTACGCTCACCGCTGGCTGCGGGTCCGGGCGCCCCTTCGCGGTGACGCGCGTCCTTCGAGGGTAGGAAGCTCCGCCGCTCGGAGCATGTCCAACAGGTTTCGGGCCGTTCACGGCTCCGGCCGTCCCCGCCGCCCCCGGCCCCGTGACGGACCGACCGCATCGCGTGACGACACCCTTCCGGACCAGCGGTTCCGGGCGGACATCGCGGGGCGCGGGAACGAGCCCGGAGGAAGGTGGGGGCGGTGCCGGAATCCGTAACACGCACGTAGCAGAAGGGGGGCTTCGCGCGGCCTAGGATCGCCCCAGCACTTCCGCCCGCGGCTCGGCGCCGCGGCACGCGGTAGGTGTCCACTCCCCCTCGTCACCCCCGGGTGCGGCCCTGCCCCGCCGTGTCCGCGACCCCGTAAGGCGGCCTGCATGGTCTCTCCCGTACGCGTCTGGCTCAACCGCACGTACGCGGAGAACGTGTTCTTCATGGATCAGCTGCGGCGCAATCCGCAGGGCCGTCCGGTCGAGATCCACGCCACGCACGGCGACCCGGATTCCCCGGTGCTGGCCGCCGCCGACACCGCGGCCCCGGAGCCGGAGAACCTGTCGCCCGCCGGATACGTCGAGTACGCCCTGGACCAGTGTGCGCGGCGCGGCTTCGACGTGTTCGTGCCGGTCCTGCACCAGGCGGTGCTGGCGGCGCACCGGGACGACTTCGCGGCCCTCGGGACGACTCTGCTCGCCCCGCCCGCCGAGGCGACGGCCCTCTTCGCGAACAAGGCCGTGGCGTACGAGACGGTGGAACGGGTCGGCGCCCCGGTGCCGCCGTGGTGGCGGGTGCGCGACGAGGAGCAGTTGCTGGCCGCGGTGGACGCCATCGAGGCGGCGGGCGGCAAGGCGTGTTTCAAGCCGACCACCGGCGAGGGCGGGGTCGGGTTCCGGGTCATCACCCGGGCGCCGTTCTCCATGCTGCACCTGACCGGGTTCCCGAGCCCGTACGTGCCGCTGGAACTGGTCACCGGGGCTCTGCGGCGCACCGAGCGGTCCGTCGACTGGCTGGTGATGCCGCGGCTGGACGAGCCGGAGGTGTCCGTCGACTGCCTGACCGGCCCCGACGGGGAGGTGCGGATGGCGGTGGGGCGGACGAAGAACGGGCGTCGGCGCGGGTTCACCGTCGACCCCGCGTGGATCGGGCCGGCCCGGCTGGTGGCCCGGTCGTTCGGGCTGCACTGGCTGACGAACATCCAGTTCCGCATGTACGCGGGCGAACCCGTCCTGATGGACGTCAACACCCGCCCGTCGGGCGGCCTCCACCAACTCGCCCAGTGCGGGCTGAACGTGCCGTGGGCCGCCGTACGCCTCGCGCTCGGCGACGACCCCGGCGAGCTGACGCCCGACTTCCTCGGCTCCGACTACGCGGTGGTGCCCGGGCCGCGCACCTTGTGCCCGGCGGTCCCGAAGCAACGGACCGCGCCGCCGGACGAGGCGGCCGCCGCGGCGGTGGTACCGGAGTCGAGGGGAGCCGCCGCGTCCGCGTTGCCGGTCGGCGCCCCGCCGCGTCCGGCCGAACTTCCCTGACGCGGGCGGGCGTCGCACCGTACGCCGACCGCCAGGCCCTGTCGCTGCGGCTGCGGCTGCGGCTGCGGGGCCGACGTGCGCCGGCCGTGCCGGGGACGGGCGGGAGGCCTCTTTCCGCCACTTCCGGCATGTGCCGGACGCGGGGTACGCGGAGTGCCTAGGGTGCGCGTCGGGGGCTGGAGAACCCGCCCTCCCTCGCGACAAGGAGAATCCGTGACCAGCGTGGAAGTGTCTCTCAAGAGCCTGCTGACCGACATCGAGGGCGCGCGGGGCGCCGCCGTCGTCGACTGGACCAGCGGCATGGCCCTCGGCACCCTCGGCGGCGACAAGGACCTGGACCTGACCGTCGCCGCGGCCGGCAACACCGACGTGATCCGCGCCAAGATGCGCACGATGGAGATGCTCGGCATCCAGGACCGGATCGAGGACATCCTCATCACCCTCGGCGGCCAGTACCACCTGATCCGCCCGGTTTCCGGCCGCGGCGGCAACGGCCTGTTCATCTATCTCGTCCTGGACAAGGAGAGGTCGAACCTGGCCATGGCGCGCCACCACCTCAAGCGCACCGAGGAGCAGTTGGAGGTCTGAGCCGCAGGCCTTTTTCTTTGACTTCAACTTGAAGACTTCTTCAACTGCCCACATCCGCATCCAGTCAACTGATCGGATTCGACGGCCCTGACCTGGGAGGATGCACACAGCACGCCCGGGGTGCGGCGGGTGAGGCCGCCGCACCCCGACCAGTCAGCCCGATCCGAGTCAGGGAGTGAGCGAGCCCGTGCAGGTGCCCCTCTACCAGGCCAAAGCAGAGTTCTTCCGTATGCTCGGGCACCCCGTGCGCATCCGCGTCCTCGAACTCCTCCAGAACGGGCCGGTCCCCGTGCGCGACCTGCTCCAGGACATCGACATCGAGCCGTCCAGCCTCTCGCAGCAGCTCGCGGTACTGCGCCGCTCCGGGATCGTGGTCTCCATCCGCGAGGGCTCGACCGTCAGCTACGCCCTGGCCGGCGGCGACGTCGCCGAACTGCTGCGCGCCGCCCGCCGCATCCTGACCGAGCTGCTCGCCGGCCAGAGCGCACTCCTCGCCGAACTGCAGGACTCCGACCGCCCCGAACAGCCGCCCGCGCACGCGGACGCCTGACCCGCGCAGGCGGGTCCGGGGCGAGGCCGGGCACGGCGGACGGGCGGCTGCCACCACGGAGCGTCCGGCGGCCCGAGCTGGTCTCCCTCCCCGCAGTCGGCGGGCGGCTCCGGCCGGTCTCAGAGCCGCTCCACGGCCGGGCGCGGTACTGGGCTGCCGGTCCCCTGGCCCTGCGCCGTCGCTGGACCGGGTTGCGGCCCGGCCAGGGTGGTGCAGCGGGCCCAGATCAGGAGGGTGAGGGGGTAGACGGCGTAGCCGATGCGGGTTGCCGGCGACAGCAGGATGGCGATGGTGAGTCCGAGCGCGAGCCGGTGGGCGGCAGCCGCCGTGGTCGTGGGCGGCTGCACGATGAGCGAGAGTGCCACAGCGATGGCTCCGACGCCTATGAGCGCGACGGCGACGGTCTTGCCGTGCGGCAACAGGGCAGACAAAAGGGCGCCCAGGAGCGGGCTGGCGGCGGTCGAGGCCGTATCGCTCAGCCCGAACGGGTAGAGCACCGCGTTGTCGAGGAAGGCCCGCGGATCGGCCAGGAGCGGCGGTACGACCACCAGCGCCGCCAGTGCGACCGCCACCGCAGCCGCTGTCCTGGCCGCGCGTGATCCCTTGGACGCAGCAAGGAGGACGACGACGACTGGAATGGCCGGCCACGCGGTCCACTTCAGCATGGCTGCCGCTCCCAGTGCCAGCCCCGCACCCACGGAACGGCCCCGGTGCGCGTATGCCAGAGCCAGGAGAACGAAGGCCACGACCACGGGATCAACCCCGCCTATGGCCAGCGGCAGCGCCACCACGGGGCAGGCCGCGATCCACGCAGCCCCCGTCACCACCGTTCGTCCGGCGTGCGGCCGGCCCTTGACCAGCACGCCCACGGCAGCGGCCAGCGCGGCGGCGAACCCGGCCAGGTTCCACAGACGGGCGCTGGAGAACACTCCCGCACCGAACAGCGCGTGGGGGAGGCCGAAGAGGGCCATGCCGGGGAGGTAGGGGTTGAAGTCGCGCACCGCGACCGGATGCGAGAGGTAAGGGGTGCCGGTCTCCTGGAAGTGCTGGGCGGACCGTTCCACGACGCCGACCTCCATCTGCTGCAGGCCCACGGCCGTCAGCCACACCAGCGGAACCGCCAGCGCGCCTACGACGCAGATCAGAGCCACCGAACGGGACCACCGTGCACGGGAGCCCAGCGACGCCAGCGCGGCACAGGCATAGGCGGCAGCAGCGGCAAGTCCCCATCGGTGCTGCGACGTGTTCGATGCGGAAGCGAGCCCCACGCCGAGGGCCATCAAGGAACTCGCCGCCAATGCCCACAGGTCCCACCGGCGGACAGCCATGCCTGAGCGGCGACCCGGACGTCGACCGGAACCAGCTGAAAATCGTGATATGCGCATGTGAAGGGGCCTTGGTTAGAAGTCGCCGCGCAACCGAACAGGCACGCGGCAACCGGTTGGATGCGTAGGTGGTCGGGCGCCCGCTGCCGGGTGGCCGACACGGCGCCCTGCGTGACGTGAGGCGCGTTTGCGCGCATGCCGCGCCCTGGCGGCTTCTCCGGCACGAGAACCCTCAGGACCGCGCCCGACACGCCTCATCCCATCCGGTGCGGGCCGGGGGGACCAGGAAGTTCGACCGGTGGATGGAGCGGCCCGCATACTTCTGCCGGTGAGTACTACCAGTAGGTACGCCGTCCCGGCCGGGCCACGCAGACCAGGGGGACCACAGCTGTGAGCGACAACGGGTTCGGCGAGCGGCTGCACGCCTTGCGCACGGGCGCGGGCATCAGCCAGGAAGGGCTGGCGCAGCGGGCGGGGATCAGTGTGCGGGCGCTGTCGGACATGGAACGCGGGCGGACGCGGGGGCCGCGGCAGCGCACGGTGGAAGCGTTGGTGGCGGCCTTGCGCGTGGATGGCGTCGTGGCCCAGGAGCTGGAGGACGCCGCCCGGTCGGGTCGTCCGCGGACCGTCGGCGGAGCGGGGCCCCGGTCGGCGGCGGGGAAAGTGCCGGGCACGGGGTCGGCGGCTGGGCACGGGCTGGCGTTGCCCCGCGATCTGGGTGACTTCACCGCCCGCGGCCCCGCCCTGGCCGGACTGCGGGTCCTGGCCGAGCGCCTCGATCCCGCCCGACCGCCGGTCGCCGTGATCTGCGGGCAGCCCGGGCTGGGCAAGACCGCCCTCGCCGTGCACGCCGCCCATGCTCTGGCGCCGCGTTTCCCGGACGGGCAGTACGCCGTCGACCTGCGCGGCATGGACCCGAAGCCCGTACCGCCGCGCGAGGTGCTCGCCCGCCTCCTCCATGCGCTCGGGGTGGCCGAGACCGCCGTCCCGGCCGCCACCGACGAGCGCAGCGGTCTGCTGCGCTCGGTGCTGCGCGAGCGCCGGGTGCTGCTCCTTCTGGACAACGCCGCCGACGAGGACCAGGTCCGCCCTCTGCTGCCCGGCCACGGCGCCTGTCTGACCGTGGTCACCAGCCGCCGCTCGCTGGCCGGCCTGGAAGCCGTCCACCGCACGGAACTGGCGCTGCTGCGCCGCGAGGACGCGGTCGAACTTCTCACCCGCGTCATCGGGCCGGAGCGGGTCGAGCGGGAGACACAGGCCGCCCGCGACCTCGCAGAACTCTGTGGGTACTTGCCCTTGGCAGTGCGCATCGCCGCCCAGCGCCTGGCCGCCCGGCCCGGCGAGACCCTGGCGAAACTCGTCACCCAGCTCACCGCTCACGGGGACCGCCTGGACACCCTTCAGGCAGGCTCCCTGCGGATCCGGTCCGCCTTCACTTTGTCCTACCGGCAGCTCGGCCCGGCCGCCCGCACGGTCTTCCGCCGCGCCTCACTCGCCTGCGGCCCCGACTTCAGCCCCGCCACCGCAGCACTCCTGGCAGGCGTACCCCCACGCCAGGCCACGCGCTGCCTCGAACGGCTGGCCGACGCCGGACTGCTCCAGCCCCATCCCACCGCCGACCGCTACCGCTTCCACGACCTCCTGCGCCTGTTCGCCACCGAACAACTGGCCGAGGACGACGATCCCGCCCAGGTCGCCGCTGCCGAGGAACGGGCCGCCCGCTGGACCCTGCGCCGGGCCACCGCCGCCGCACTGCGCTTCGATGCCGACCGCCACCAGGACGCGCCGGAAGGCGACCCCGACCCGGCCACCGCGCCCACCGACCGCGAGCAGGCCCGGATCTGGCTGGAAGCCGAACGGGCCCAGTGGCTCGCGGCCCTGGGCCAGGCCCAGGCGGCAGGCCGGCACCGGCAGGTCGTCGACGCCGCGGAAGCGATGCACTGGTTCTCCGACGTGACCGCGCACTGGGAGCTGTGGGCGGAGGTGTTCCAGCGGGCCGTCGACTCCGCCCGCGCGCTCGGCAGCAGGCGCGACGAGGCCGTCCACCTCAACTACCTCGCCTGGGCCCACAACTTCTGCCTCCACGACTACCCCGCCGCCCTGGCCGCCGCACGGGCCGCCCTGGCCGCGGCGTACGAGGCCGCGGACCAGCTCCAGGCGGGATGGGCCCTGGGCTACGAGGCAGGAGCACTCCGCCGGCTCGGACGGACCGACGAGTCCATCGTCCGGCTGCACGAAGCAGCCACCCACGTCAGGAACCACACGGACCCGCAAGTCCGCCTCGCCGAACTCACCATCCTCAATACCCTGGGCCAGCACCTGCGCTACGCCAATCGTGCGGACGAGGCCCTGGTCATCCACCGGCGCAGCGAAGCTCTCTGCCTCGCCGGAGTACCGGGGACGCCCCACGACCTCATCACCTCCTACCTGGCACAGACCCGCCACAACCTCGGCAGCGACCTCATGGCCCTGGGGCGATGGGACCAGGCGGAAGCCTCGTTGCGTGCCGCCCTGGCCCACTGGGAGGCAGGGCGGATGCCTGCCTGGAGCGAACCCGTCCGCCTCGACCTCGGCATCACCCTGCGCCACCTCGACCGTCACGACGAGGCCCGCACGGTGTTGACCGCGGCCCACCGCACCCTCGTCGGGCTGAACAATCCTCGGCGAGACGAAGCCGCCGACGAACTGCGCCGAGTCACCGCAGAGGTCGGCAACGCCGACCATCCGACCGGCTGACACCTCGTTCGTCGGATGCGACCGCCGCCCGAGCCGTGGGGCTGGGAGCCGGCGCGGCCTGCGACGGCGTGGGCACCCCTCTCCTTCCATCGCCGGGGGACCGGATCGTTCCGAGGCACCGATCCGTTGTCATGCGTCGGGGGGAGCCCCGGCGCCTACAACACCGTCCACAACTGGAACGACGGCTCCAGCAGCACGGTCCGACATACCCGCACTCTCGATCTCAAGCCCGGTGGTCAGACAGTGCTCACCACCGTGGGCACCGTGATTTCCGGTGTCTTGGTCGGCGACACCGCCGGCCGCACGACTCTGGCCATCGCGACCGACCTGCTCGACTGCCTCAGCCCCGGCGGGATCACCTCCGTATCAGGCCCTCAGGTCCCATTGTCGTCACCTTCCTCTGACCTCCCGGTCCTCGCCGCCGACCCGAGACACTTGGCCTCCTCCACTCACGGCCGGGGCGGCCAACGCGGCGGTCTCCTGCGTCGGTGACAACGGGGCGGGACGAAGCTGCACTGCGAGCGAGGTGATGTCTTCAGAGGTGGCACGATCCGCCGGCCCCGCCACGAGACCGCGGCACGTGACGACCTCGACGTGACGAGTCCCCGGGAGTCCCGACCGGAGGACACGGGGCACACAGGCCCGGATCCCAGCCCAGCCGATCCGTCGGTATCCCTACCGAACACGCGAACCGCAGCCGGCCTCCCGTACGCCGGACACAACAACAGAGCCGGTCAAAGCGACGAACTCTCGCTTTGACCGGCTCTGTTCGGTCGGTCGACCCTGGTTGGTGTCCGAGGGGGGACTTGAACCCCCACGCCCGATAAAGGGCACTAGCACCTCAAGCTAGCGCGTCTGCCATTCCGCCACCCGGACAAGGTGTCTGTCTCACGGGCCGCGCCCGTTCCGACGTGGAAAACAATACCAGGGGTTCGGAGCGCCTCTCACCTGCATATCGGGTGGTCAGTGCGGTCTCGTCGGCCTGTACGGGTGCCGGACGCGGTTCGCGGGCGGGCGCGCGTACGCAACGTGCCGACACGGACACCGGCGGTCGCCGGGCGGGGTCCGGCGGGCCGGACGGCGCAGGGGCGGGTCGCGCGGACCAGCAGGAACGACGGGGACGGCGGGGAAGGCGGGAAGGCGGGGACGGCGGGAAGCTCCGACGAGGAGCGCCCCCTGACCGTGCGCACCGCGTGAAACCGACCGGCCCTCCCCGCCGGCGCGGGGAGGGCCGGTCGGTTTCCGGTGTGCGGCGCCGGGTCAGCAGCCCCGGGCGCGCAGGCCGTGCAGATGGGCGGCGGAGCGGCGGGCGGTCACGAGGGAGTCGACGATCGGCGCGTCGTGCTCCACCTGCCAGTGGTGGTCCCGCCGGCCGCCACGGGTCTGGCCGACGGCGGTCAGGAAGCGGCGGTAGTCGATGTCGCCGTCCCCGACGTCGACCATCCGGTAACCGTCGCGCTCGGCGATGTCGCGTTCGCCGTCCTTGACGTGGAAGAGCGGGTAGCGGTCGGGCTGCTTCAGTACGTAGGCCAGCGGGTCGAAGGGGGCGGGGGTGCCGTCGGCGCGCCTGCCGAACCGGTGCTGGGCGACGTAGGCCCAGTAGATGTCCATCTCCAGGTGGACGAGGTCGGGGTCGGTCTCGGCGAGCAGCACGTCGTAGAGGCGGACGTCGGGGCGGTCGGTGGCGAAGGAGAACTCCTCGGCGTGGTTGTGCTGGTAGAACTTCATGCCCCGTTTGCGGGCCGCCGCGCCGTAGGTGTTGAAGTCGTCGGCGGCCCGCTTCCAGGCGTCGACGGTGGAGCCGTAGCGGAACGGGCCGGACGCGGTGCCGATGTGCTTGAGGCCGAGCGCCTGGGCGTCGTCGAGGACCTTGGTGAGGTTCTGGGCGAAGGTGTAGGCGTTCGGGTCGTCGTCGGACCAGTAGCCGACGTGGCTGCCGATGCCGGTCAGCCCGTGGTCCCGGGTGATGCGCTTGAGCTGGGCGAGGGTGATGTCACCGGCCGAGCCCTGGGTGTAGCCGGCGTACTCGACCTCGTCGTAGCCGTACGTCTCCAGTTCCGCGAAGACCTTGTCGAAACCGAGGGTCGCCACCTTGTCGCGCAGGGTGTAGAGCTGGATGCCGAGCCGGCCGGGCGGCAGCAGCGGGGCGCCGCGGCCCTTGCCGAGGGCGGCGGCGGTGGGCGCGGCGGCCCCGACGAGGGCGGCGGCGGCGGCGCCGGCCGCCACGCCGAGCAGGGAGCGGCGGCCGAGGCGGTGGGCGAGTTCGGCGTCCGCAGGGGTGCGGCGGCTCATGGGCGTACTCCTTCGGTGGGGTGCGGGGAGCTGTCTTCCTGGTCGGAGAAGGGCTGGTCGAGGCCGGCCAGGCGCAACAGGAGGGCCTTGACCTCGGTGGCGGCGACCCGGCCGGTGAGGGCGCCGGGTGCGGAGCAGAGGATGACGGGGCCCTCGTCGTCGTGGTCGGGGAGGCGGCCGTGGCTGCCGCGGATGGGCGAGGGGTCGAGCGGGACGACCGCCATCCGGTAGCGCATGCCGAGCTTCTTGCGGGCGACGGCTCCGGCGGCCTTGACGCGGACGTAGGGGTCCTGGGGGTCCATGAAGAGTTCGACGGGGTCGTAACCGGGCTTGCGGTGGATCTCGACGAGCTGCGCGAAGTCGGGGGCGCGGGCGTCGTCGAGCCAGTAGTAGTAGGTGAACCAGGCACCGGGTTCGGCGACGGCGACGAGTTCGCCGGAGCGCGGGTGGTCGAGGTGGTGGGCCTTCTTGCCTTCGTCGCCGAGGAGTTCGGCGATGCCGGGCAGGTCCGCGAGGGCTGCGCGGGCGGCCTCCAGGTCCTCGGGGCGGCGTACGTAGACGTGGGCGATCTGGTGGTCGGCGACGGCGAACGCGCGCGACGTCATCGGGTCGAGGTACTCCATCCCGTCCTGGGTGTGCACCTCCAGCAGCCCGGCCCGGCGCAGCGCGCGGTTGATGTCGACGGGCCGGTCGGCGCGGGTGATGCCGTATTCGGACAGCGCCACGACGGTGCGGCCCTGGGCGCGGGCGTGGTCGAGCAACGGGCCGAGCGCTTCGTCGAGTTCGGCGGCGGCGCGGTGGGCGCGGGGGTCGTCGGGGCCGAACCGCTGGAGGTCGTAGTCGAGATGGGGGACGTAGGCCAGGGCGAGGTCGGGGGCGCGAGTGGCGAGCAGGTGGCGGGTGGCGTCGATGATCCACTGCGAGGAGACCAGGTCCGCGCCGGGCCCCCAGAAGTGGAAGAGGGGGAACGTCCCGAATTTCGCGGTGAGTTCGTCGTGCAGGGCGGGCGGCCGGGTGTAGCAGTCGGGTTCCTTGCGGCCGTCGGCGTAGTAGACCGGGCGGGGGGTGACCGTCCAGTCGGTGTCGGCGCCCATCGCGTACCACCAGCAGATGTTGGCGACGGTGTAGCCGGGGTGGGCGCGGCGGGCGGCGTCCCAGAGCTTGTCGCCGGCGACGAGTCCGTTGTGCTGCCGCCACAGCAGGACGTCGCCGAGTTCCCGGAAGTACCAGCCGTTGGCGACGATGCCGTGTTCGTCGGGCGTGGTGCCGGTGAGGAAGGTGGACTGGGCGGCGCAGGTGACGGCCGGCAGCACGGTCGAGAGCGCCTCGCGCCCGCCCGTCTCGCCGAGGGCCCGCAGCCGGGGCATGTGGTCGAGGAGCCGGGGGGTGAGGCCGACGACGTCGAGGACGAGCAGCGGGACGGGACCGGTGGCCGGTTCGGGGGTGGTCACGGCAGCTCCTTCAGACCGAGGTCGGTCAGCAGATCGCGGGCGAGCGTGAGTTCGGCGGCGATGCCCTCGGCGAGCCGGCTGCGGCTGCGCGGCCTCAGCGCCTCGGGAAGCGCCTGCCAGGTGTACGTCTCGACCTCCAGGTGCCGGGTGAGCGGCGCCGGTCCGCCGACCAGGCGGGCGAGTGCGGCCCGCAGCACCGGCAGGGTGGAGGTGAGCGGCGGCTCGGGCGGGGCGTGCAGGGGGACGTGGAAGTGGGCCCGCCACGGGGTGCCGTCGGGGAGCGGGGAGCCGGGGGCGAGTGCTTCGGCGAGGTCGTCGGCGCCGCGCAGTCCGGCGGCGGTGCGGGTGCGGGTCTGGTGCAGGAAGCGGGGTTCGGCGAACGCCGCGAGTGCGGACCGGACCTCGGGGAGGTGCGGGTGTTCCGCGTGCAGGGCGGCGGAGAGCTGGGCCTTCACCACCGGGACGCCGGCGGCGGCGAGCGCGTCGAGGGCGGTGCCGGGGTCCTCGAAGGAGGTGGCGAGGTGGCAGGTGTCGAGGCAGAGGCCGATGCGCGGATGGCCGATCGCGGTGAGCGGGGCGAGGGCGTCGGCGGTGGTCTCGACGGTGCAGCCGGGTTCGGGTTCGACGCCGATCCTGATGGACTTGCCGGTGGTCTCGGCGAGCGCGTCGAGCCGGCCGGCCAGGGTGGTGAAGGCGCGGCGGGCCGCCGGGGCCGCCTCGGGGTCCTGGTCGTAGGGGGTGCGCCAGGCGAACGGGAGGGTGGAGATGGTGCCTTCGGTGACGTCGTCGGGGACGAGGGCGGCGAGCAGCCGGGCGAGGTCGGTGGTGTGGGAGAGCCGGGCGGGGTCGGTCCAGTCGGGGCGGTAGACCCGGTACTTGACCTCGTCGGCGCCGAACCCCTCGTACGGGAAGCCGTTCAGGGTGACGACTTCGAGGCCGCAGCGGTCGAGTTCGGCGCGCAGGGCGCGCAGGGCCGCGGGGTCGGTGGACAGGGCGCGGGCCGCGTCCCGGGCGAGCCAGAGGCCGATGCCGAGGCGGTCCCGGCCGAGCCGTCTGCGGACCGGTTCGCAGTGTTCGCGGAGCTGGGCGCGGACGCCGTCGAGGGTCTCGGCGGGGTGGACGTTGGTGCAGTAGGCGAGGTGGACGGTCGAGCCGTCGGGGTGGCGGAAGCGCACGGCGCTATTCCCCGCCCCGGAGGATGGAGTTGCCCTCGTGCAGTGTGCCGGGCGCGGTGACGTCGAGCTGGAGCCTGCCGCTCTGGCCGTAGAACGCGACCGGGTTGCGCCACAGGACGCGGTCGACGTCGTCCTCGGAGAATCCGGCGGCGAGCAGGGCGTCGGCGACCTTGCGGGTCTTCAGCGGGTCGCTCTTGCCCCAGTCGGCTGCGGAGTTGACGAGGATGCGCTCGGGTCCGTGGTTCTTGAGGACGCTGACCATCCGGTCCTCGTCCATCTTGGTGTCGGGGTAGAGGGAGAAGCCGGCCCAGCAGCCGCTGTCCAGCGCCTCGTCCACGGTGGTCTCGTTGAGGTGGTCGAGCAGGACCAGTTCGGGAGCGAGGCCGGATTCGCGGACGACGTCGATGGTCCGCCGCAGACCGTTGAGCTTGTCGCGGTGCGGGGTGTGCACGAGGGCGGGCAGGCCGTGCGCGGCGGCGAGTTCGAGCTGGGCGGCGAGGGCGGTGTCCTCGGCCGGGGTCATGGAGTCGTAGCCGATCTCGCCGACGGCGACGACTCCGTCCTTGACGAGGTAGCGGGGCAGTTCGTCGAGGACGGGGGTGCAGCGGGGGTCGTTCGCCTCCTTCGGGTTGAGGGCGAGGGTGCAGTGGTGGGCGATGCCGTACTGGGAGGCGCGGAACGGCTCCCAGCCGAGGAGCGCGTCGAAGTAGTCGAAGAAGCTGTCGGGCGAGGTGCGGGGCTGGCCCAGCCAGAACGAGGGCTCCACCAGGGCCCGGACCCCGGAGTCGTACATCGCCCGGTAGTCGTCGGTGGTCCGCGAGGTCATGTGGATGTGCGGGTCGAAGATGCGCATCAGGACTCCTCGGTGGCGGAGGGCGACGACGGGTCGGCGTGCCGGAGCACGGTGTGCAGGTCGGCGGGTACGGGGCGGCCGGCGGCGGTCCGCTCGGCGGCGAAGTCCCGCAGCATGCGGGCCAGTTCGGCGTCACCGGCGGCCCGCTCGGCGAGCCGGGCGACGTCGGCGACCGGCACCCCGGTGAACAGGCACTTGAGGACGGCGTGGCGCCAGGCGTGCGGGTCGAGGCGGGCGGCGGCGTACGGGCCGACGGCGGCCGAGACCAGCCGGGTGTCGTTGGTGCGCAGGGCGTCCTCGACCAGCACCAACGCCGTCCCGCCGAAGTCCAGTTCGGGCAGGGCGAGCAGGACGGCCCGGCGTTCTGCTGCGGTCCCCCGCTCGTAGAGCCGGGTCAGCGTGGACGCGTCCGCGCGCGCCTCGGCGAGCAGGAGTACCCGGACGGCGTCGGCGTGTCCTGCTCCGCAGACGCGGCCTGCGGCGGCGAACCGCAGCTCCCAGGGGGCGGGCGGGGCGGCGGGGCGGGCCGCGGGGCGGTCGGCGACGCGGGCGGCCTCGTCCAGGGCCTCGTCGAGCCAGGCGCGGGCGGCGCCGGGGAGGCTCCGGTCGAGGGTGTCGCGGGTGGTCGTCTGCGTCATGCCCGTCCCTCCACGGTCGCGGCGGTCCGGGAAGCGGCGGTGCTGGAGACGGCTGTACGGGAGACGGCTGTACGGGAGACGGCGCGGAGGAAGTCGAGGGAGGTGCGGGCCAGTTCGGGTCCGGCGTGCGAGTGGCGGGGCAGCTCGACCACGGTGAGGCCCTCGTAACCGACCCCGGCGAGCGCGTCGAGCACGGGCGGGAAGTCGATCTCGCCCTCCCCGAACGGCAGGTGCTCGTGGACACCCCGGCGCATGTCCTCGATCTGCACGTGGGCCAGCCAGGGTGCGGCGGCCCGTACGCAGTCGGCGGGCGACTGCGGCTCCAGGCACTGGCAGTGGCCGAGGTCGAGGGTGAGTCCCAGCTCGGGCGGGTCGCCGAGGAGGGCGCGCAGCCGGTGGAAGTCGGCCAGCGCGCCGACCAGGTGGCCGGGTTCGGGCTCCACGGCGAGGCGCACCCCGGTGCGCCGGGCGGCGGCCAGCACCGGGGCGAGGGCTTCGGTCAGCCGCTTCCACGCCGCCCCCGGGTCGGTGCCGGGCGGCAGGACCCCGCTGAAGAGGTGAACGGCGTGCGCGCCGAGCGCGGCGCCGGTCCGGACGGCCCGTACCAGCAGCCGGACCCGGGCGGCGCGGGCCGCCGGGTCGGGGTCGAGGAGCGAGGGGCCGTGCTTGCGGCGGGGGTCGAGGACGTAGCGGGCGCCGGTCTCCACGGTGACGCGGAGCCCGAGGCGCTCCAGCCGGCGCGCGACCCGGCGGGTGCGGCCCGGCAGGTCGGGGCCGAACGGGTCGAGGTGCATGTGGTCGAGGGTGAGTCCGACGCCGTCGTAGCCGAGGTCGGCGAGGAGTTCCAGGGCGTCGTCCAACCGGAGGTCGGTCAGTCCGTTGGTGCCGTAGCCGAGAGCGAGGGTCATGTGGGGTTCACCTTCCTGGCGAGGGCGCGGGCGAGCGGCGCGAGTGCCAGTACGCCGAGTGCGACCGCCGGGGCTCCGGCGCGGGCGGCGAGCGCCGCCTGGAGCGGGATCATCGCCCGGATGCCGCCGCCGACCGCCCGCTGGGTGAGCTCCGGGGAGGGGTTGAGGGCGGCGTGCAGCAGCGGGCGGCCCGCGGTGCGCAGGTACGGGAGGGCGCACAGGGCGGGCAGCAGCGGGGAGCGGCCGCCCCGGGGGGCCTGGGGGGCGCCCTCGGCGGGGCGGCGGTCCGGGCGGGCCAGGGCGGTGGCGAGGGCGGTGGCGGTGGCGAGGGCGGCGAGCGGGGCGGTGGTCGAGCCTCCCCGCGTCTCGTGCCGGGAGACGGTGGTGACGGCCCAGGTGTGCAGGCCGAGGGCCGCGGAGGCGGGCACGGCGGCCCGAACGGGGGCGGTGCGTCCGCCGGTCGCGGTCGCCCCCAGCAGGACGTCCAGGGTGCGGGCGGCGGCCATGGCGGCGGGCCCGGCGGGGGTGTGCTTCAGCCGGAGGTCGTACGCCCAGACGGTGGCGGCGAGTCCGCCCGCCACCGCCAGGGCGGGGCGGCCGGCGCGGGCGGCGAGGGCCAGGCCGCCGGCGGTGAGCAGGCCGGCCGCGGCCAGCGCCTCGCGGGGGGCGATCCGGCCGGACGGCAGCGGCCGGTGCGGGCGGTCCACGGCGTCCTCGGTGCGGTCGGCCCAGTCGTTGAGCGCCATCCCGGCCTCGTAGAGGCACAGGGACGCGCCGACGGCCGCGGCGGTGCCCCGGCCGGGGCGCGCGCCCACGGCGGTGGCGCCGGCGAGCGCGTCGCCCACGACCGTGGACAGGGCGGAAACCCGTAGGAGTTCGGCCCAGGCGCGGGCCCGTGCCCGGCCCCGCGCGCGGCGGGGCGCGGCCGTGGCGTCCGCGGCGGGAGCGGGCGGGAGCACCGGGGCGGGGCCGGGCCGGGTGCCGGCCGGGGACCTGCCCGGTGCGGGCGCAGTCCCGCGCGCACCGGGCAGGCCGTTCGTGGGGGCGTCCGCCGGGGCGGCGGCGCCGTTCAGCGGGCGCAGCGGTGCGGGGCCGGGGCGGCTCACGCCTGCTCCCGCAGTCGCTCGGCGAAGTCCAGCAGGGCTCCGAACTGTTCGGCGAGGCCGGCCGGACCGCCGTCCGGGTCCTTGAAGTAGAAGCCCAGTTCCGGCCGGGGGCCGGTCAGTCCGGCGGCGTCGGCGCGGGCGAGCAGCCGGGCGAGGTCGAGGACGAGCGGGGCGGCGAGGGCGGAGTCGCAGCCCTGCCAGATGGTCTGGAGGACCATGCGGGAGCCGAGGAACCCGTCGAAGGCGATGTGGTCCCAGGCCGTCTTCCAGTCCCCCATGGCCGGGACGTCGTCGATGTGGACCTGGCCCTCGGGGACCATGCCGAGGCTGTCCGCGAGCACGCGTTCCTTGCCGGCGTTCTTGGCCGCGGCGGCGGCCGGGTCGGCGAGCGCCGCCCCGTCGCCGCCACCGAGCAGGTTGGTGCCGGACCAGGCGCGCACCGGCAGCGCGCGCTGCAGGAACATCGGGGCGAGCACGGAGCGCAGCAGCGTCTGCCCGGTCTTGCCGTCCCGGCCCGCATGGGGCAGTGCGGCTTCCGCCACGGCGTCGCGCAGGGCCGGGGCGCGCAGTCCGGTGGAGGGGGTGAAGTTGGCGTAGGGGCAGCCGGCCCTCAGGGCGGCGGCGGCGTAGAGGGAACTGGCGGGCAGCCGGTCGGCGTCCGGGTCGGGCGCCGGTTCGGTGGAGGCCACGTTGACGACGACGGTCCGGGCGAGTCCGTGCCGGGCGGTGAAGGCGGTGAGGTCGGCGGCGAACCCGGTGATGAGTTCCTCGTCGGTGCGGGTGTCGCCGGGGAAGGGGCCGCCGGGGCGTATCTCGGCGTCTGCGGCGGCGAGTTCGGCGTGGACGGCGGAGGGAAGGCCGTGCGGCAGGACGTTGCCGGCGGCGAGCGCCTCGGCCTGCTTGGGCAACGGGCAGTCGGTGACGTCGTGGCCGCCGAACACGAGTGAGGCGAGCGGTGGCAGTCCGGCCCCGGCGAACGGCGGGGTCTCGGTGACGAGTCCCGTGGCCGGATGGAGTCCGGCCGCGACGGCGGCGCAGCCCGCGGTCGCGGTGGTGGCGACGGAGCCGCGTGCTCCGATGAACCAGACTCCGGTGCGTGACGCTTGTGCGGACACGGGCTGCCTCCCTGGCGGGGGCTCCGGCGGGCCGGAGCGGTGGGTGTGCGAGGGGAAGGGTCGGGCGGCCGGGCGCCGTGGCGCCGCCCCGGCCGCCCGCGGTGGGGCGTGCGGGCGGGGCGGCGGACACGGTGGCCGGGAGGGGTGGCGCGGGGCCCGGCGGGCGGGGGCGTCCCGCCCGCCGGGCGGGCTACTGCGGCGGGAGTTCCTTCAGCTGGATGTCGCGGAAGGACGCCTGGTCGTCGGCCCCGTGGTTCTGGAGTCCGATGTAGCCGTCGCTGAGGGAGCGGGCGGGGTCGGTGTTGGTGAAGTCGTTGATCTTCACCCCGTTGAGGAAGACCCGCAGGCGTTCGCCCTGGACGCGGATCTCGTAGTTGTTCCACTGGCCGGGCGGCCGCAGGACGCGGTCGCGGGCCTTGAGGTCGGCCGACTTGAAGGTGTAGACGGCGCCGGTGGTGCGGTCGGGGGCGTCGGTGGCGTCGATCTGGACCTCGTAGCCGTTGTTCACCGCGGACCAGGGGTCGTCCGACTCGGGGAAGCCGACGAAGACGCCGGAGTTGTCGTCGCCTTCGAGTTTCCAGTCGAGCTTCAGCGAGTAGGAGTGCAGTTCCTTGGCCTGGTAGGTGAGCAGGCCCATGCCGCCCTTGGAGCGGAGTTCGCCGTCGACGACGTCGAAGGTGCCGGGCCCGGCCTGCTTCCAGCCTTCGAGGGTGGTGCCGTTGAAGAGCGGCCGGTAGCCGGTGTCGGGCTCGCAGTCGGCCTTGACCTGTCCGGTGGCGTAGCGCAGACCCCCGAGGACGTGGCCGCGGAAGGCGGGCTCGGCGTAGGACTCCTTGGTGTGGCCGAGGCCGGTGTAGAAGGAGCGGCCGCCGCCGTAGTTCTTGCACCAGGAGATCGGGTGGTCGCCCTTCATCGTGCCGCCGGTGTAGGTGGTCTCGTCGAGGGTGGCGAGCACCTTGGCCTCACCGCGCGGGTTGGAGCGGTAGTTGTACCACTCGTCGGTGCGCTCCCAGGCGTCGTCCAGGTGGGCGGTGGCCGGGTGGTCGTGGTCCTCGACGCGCACGGTCGCGGGCTGGATCTGCGGGTGGGAGTCGAAGTGGGCGCCGACGAGGCCGCCGTAGAACTCCCAGTCGTATTCGGTGTCGGCCGCGGCGTGGATGCCGAGGTAGCCGCCGCCGCTGCCGACGTAGTTCTCGAAGGCCTTCTGCTGGTCGGCGTCGAGGACGTCGCCGGTGGTGGAGAGGAAGGCGACGGCGTCGTAGCGGGCGAGGTTGGCGGTGGTGAACTGGGCGGCGGTCTCGGTGGCGTCGACGGTGATGCCGGCCTCGGCGCCGAGTTCCTTCAGGGCGGCGATGCCCTCGGGGATGGAGTCGTGGCGGAAGCCCGCGGTCTTGGAGAAGACGAGGACGCGCTTGGCGTTCTTGTCGGGCGCGGAGCTGGAGATCTCGAAGTCGTCGACGTCGTAGAGCGCGCCGCTCGCGCCCTTGAAGACGAGGACGAGGTCGCTCTGCTTCTTCGGGGCGCCGCGCAGGGGTACGTCGACGTCCTGGAAGGTGTCCCAGCTGCCGGTCACCGGGACGGCGGCGGAGCCGAGGAGCTTGCCGCGGGCCGATCCGGCGCGTACTTCGAGGAAGCCGCCGGCTCCGGCCGAGGAGACGCGGGCGGTGAGCCGGGTGGTCTTGTCGAGGACGTACGGGGAGAAGGAGATCCAGTCGCCGTCGTGGATGTCGCCGACGGTCTTGCCGCCGTGGGCGCTCGCCTTGTCCATGATGTTCACGCCGGAGGAGGCGCCGAAGTGCTCGGCCTGCCGGTGGCGGGGCTGGAGCTGGGCCTGGTCGCGGCCGGTCAGCGTGGCCTGGCCACCGCCGCCGCCGTCGGTGTACGAGGCGGAGACGCCGCCGTAGATGTTGGCGTTGGGGTCGTGGCCGCCCTCCATGGCGGTCTTGACGGTGCCTTCGCAGCCGTGTGCGGTGGTGATGTCGTGGCCGTGGCTGTCGTGGCCGAGGGTGAACTTGACCTCGACCTTCGAGCAGTCGATCGTGCCGTCCTCGGGGTCGGTGACGGTGACCTTGAAGGGCACCGCGTCGCCGAACTCGAAGAGCTGTCCGTCGACGGGGGTCTCCAGGACGACGGTGGGCGCGGTGTTGCCGACGGTCACGTGCACGCTGGCCGATCCGGTGCGTCCGTCCGGGTCGGTCGCGGTGACGGTGGCGGTGTAGGTGCCGTTCTTCTTGTACGTGTACGTGGGGTCGGCGGCGGTCGAGGTGCCGCCGTCGCCGAAGTCCCAGGAGTAGGTGAGGGCGTCGCCGTCACCGTCGGCGGTGCCGGCCGAGGAGAACTTCACCTTGAGCGGGGCGGTGCCGGAGGTCTTGTTCGCGGACGCCTCGGCGATGGGTGAGCGGCCGTCGGTGGCGTTCTCGATGCGGTAGAGCGCGGAGTGCTCGTCGCCGCCGAACCAGGAGAGGCCGTAGTCGAGGACGTAGAGGGCGCCGTCCGGGCCGAAGGCCATGTCCATGATCTGGGTGCCGCTCCACGGGACGTCCTCGATCGCGGTGACCGCGCCGTCGGCGTCCTGGGAGACGCGCTTGATCCACTGGCGGCCGAACTCCCCGGCGAAGAAGTCGCCGTCCCACTCCTCGGGGAACTTCACGGGTGAGTCGAGGCCGGCGTCGTAGTGGTAGACGGGTCCGCCCATCGGGGACTCGGAGCCGGTGCCGAACTCGGGGACGGACGCGCCGTCGTACGGGATCCACGCGGCCCGGGCGGGCGGCAGGTCGACCAGCCCGGTGTTGTGCGGGGACTCGTTCTTCGGGGCCGCGCAGTCGAACGGCTCGCCGGAGGTGGCGGTGGCGAAGTCGTAGGCGACATAGGGGTCGTTGTCCCCGGTGCAGAACGGCCAGCCGAAGTTGCCGGCCTGGGTCACCCGGGCGAACTCGACCTGTCCGGCGGGTCCGCGGGCGGGGTCCGCGGCTCCGGCGTCGGGGCCGTAGTCACCGACGTAGACGATGCCGGTGGCCTTGTCGACGCTGAACCGGAACGGGTTGCGGAAGCCCATCGCGTAGATCTCGGGACGGGTCTTGTCGGTGCCGGGGGCGAAGAGGTTGCCGTCCGGGACGGTGTACGAACCGTCGTCGGCGACCTTGATGCGCAGGATCTTGCCGCGCAGGTCGTTGGTGTTGCCGGAGGTGCGGCGGGCGTCGAAGGCGGGGTTGCGGTCGGCGCGGCCGTCGATCGGGGTGAATCCGTCGGAGGCGAAGGGGTTGGAGTCGTCGCCGGTCGACAGGTAGAGGTTGCCGTCGGCGTCGAAGTCGATGTCGCCGCCGACGTGGCAGCAGATGCCGCGCGAGGTGGCGACGTCCAGGACCTTCTTCTCGCTGGCGAGGTCCAGCGTGCCGTCCTCGGCGAGGGTGAAGCGGGAGAGCCGGTTCACCCCGTCGAAGGGGGCGAAGTCGGCGGCGGTGCCGGTCTCCGGGGCGTCGCCGGCGGGGGTGTCCAGCGGGGGCGCGTAGAAGAGGTAGATCGCCCGGTTCTCCGCGAAGTCCGGGTCGACGCCGACGCCCTGGAGCCCTTCCTCGTCGTGGGTGTAGACGGGGAGGGTGCCGGAGACGCGGGTGTTGCCGGCGCTGTCGGTGATGCGCAGTTCCCCGCTGCGGGAGGTGTGCAGCACGCTGCGGTCCGGGAGGACGGCGAGCGACATGGGTTCGCCGGTCTCGGCGGCGCCCTTGGCGAGGGTGACCTGCTGGACCTCGCCCGCGGCGGCCTCGGCCGGCGGGTGGTCGGGGTGCGCGGCGGCGGTGGGCGCGGAGCCGAGGGTGAGCGTCGCCGCGGCGAGCAGTCCGCCGGTGAGGAGAGCGAGCGCTTTGCGGGGTCGCAGCCGTTTTCCTTCTCTGTGCACGAGTGTCCTCCGGGAGGGGCCGGTTGTGCGGGCGGGTGGTGCCGTGCCGCGCGGGGACTGCCGCGCCGTGGAGAGGTGCCGGCGTGGGGGTGCCGACACATTTATGTCGTGTACATGTCGGCACCCGTCACCTGTCGGACGGTAGCCGCGTTCGTCCGGGACGGAAAGGCCTTGCGCACGGATGCGTACGCCTTTCGCCGGCGCCAGGACAAAGCCGTGCGGGACGGCGCGGGGCAGGGCGGAGCGGCCGGGGGGCGTCCGTCGCGGAGCCCCCCGGCGCCGCAGGGCCGGGTGGGTCAGTCGCCGCCGCCGAACGCCGCGTCGAACGAGGCGGCGGGCGGGTCGAAGTCGAACTTCCGCAACGAGGCCAGTGCCTCCGGCGCGCCGTGCAGCCGGTCCATGCCCGCGTCCTCCCACTCGACGGACACGGGCCCGTCGTAGCCGATGGAACGGAGCATCCGGAACACGTCCTCCCAGGGCACGTCGCCGTGGCCGGCCGAGACGAAGTCCCAGCCGCGCCGCGGGTCGCCCCAGGGCAGGTGCGAGCCGAGCCGGCCGTTGCGGCCGTCGAGGCGCTTGCGGGCCTCCTTGCAGTCGACGTGGTAGATCCGGTCGCGGAAGTCGTAGAGGAAGCCGACCGGGTCGAGGTCCTGCCAGACGAAGTGGCTGGGGTCGAAGTTCAGCCCGAAGGCGGGCCGGTGGTCCACCGCTTCGAGGGCCCGGTGGGTGGTCCAGTAGTCGTACGCGATCTCGCTGGGGTGGACCTCGTGTGCGAACCGCACCCCCTCGGCGTCGAAGACGTCCAGGATCGGGTTCCAGCGGTCGGCGAAGTCCTGGTACCCCCGCTCGATCATGTGCGGCGGGACCGGCGGGAACATCGCCACCAGGTGCCAGATCGACGAGCCGGTGAAGCCGATCACCGTACGGACGCCGAACGCGGCGGCGGCCCGCGCGGTGTCCTTGATCTCCTCGGCGGCCCGTCGGCGCACCCCTTCCGGCTCCCCGTCGCCCCAGATGCGGGCGGGCAGGATGCCCTGGTGGCGCTCGTCGATCGGGTCGTCGCAGACGGCCTGTCCGACCAGGTGGTTGGAGATGGCGTGGCACCGCAGACCGTACTTCTCCAGCAGCGCGTGCCGGCCGGCCAGGTAGCCGGGATCGGCGAGCGCCTTGTCGACCTCGAAGTGGTCTCCCCAGCAGGCGAGTTCGAGCCCGTCGTAACCGAAGTCGCGGGCCAGGCGGCAGACCTCCTCCAGCGGCAGGTCGGCCCACTGGCCGGTGAACAGGGTGAAGGGGCGGGGCATGGGCGGACCTCCTACGACAGGACGGGGGTGTGGACCGAGTTCTTCGCCGCGCTCTCCTCCACGGCCGCGAGCACCCGCTGCACCTGGAGGCCGTCGGCGAAGGACGGCGAGGGGCGGGCGCCCCCGACGACCGTGTGCACCACGTCGCGGGCCTGGTGGACGAAGGTGTGCTCGTATCCGAGGCCGTGGCCCGGCGGCCACCACGCCTCCAGGTAGGGGTGCTCCGGCTCGGTGACCAGGATCCGCCGGAAGCCCGAGGTGGTGGCGGGCTCGGTGTGGTCGTGGAACTGGAGCTCGTTGAGCCGCTCCAGGTCGAAGGCGAGCGAACCCAGCTCCCCGTTGATCTCCAGCCGCAGCGCGTTCTTGCGGCCTGCCGCCATCCGGGTCGTCTCGAAGGATGCCAGTGCTCCGGAGGCGAGCCGCCCGGTGAACAGGGCCGCGTCGTCCACGGTGACCGCGCCTCGCCCGGTCGCGTCCGCGGCGCCGCCGAGTCCGCTCACCGGCCCGGCGAGCAGCGGGCGTTCGCGCACGAACGTCTCGGTCACCGCGGAGACCCCCACCAGCGGCTCCCCCGCCAGATACTGGGCGAGGTCCACGAGGTGCGCGCCGAGGTCGCCGAGCGCCCCGGAGCCGGCCCGGTCGCGGTCCAGCCGCCAGGTCAGCGGGGACGCCGGGTCGACCAGCCAGTCCTGGAGGTAGGCGGCCCGCACGTGGCGCAGCGCGCCCAGCCGGTCGGCGGCGATCAGCGAGCGGGCGTACGCGATGGCGGGCAGCTTGCGGTAGTTGAAGCCGACGAGCGCCACCTGCCCGCGTGCGGCGGCGCGTTCGGCCGCCTCGGCCATCGCCTCGGCCTCGGCGACGGTGTTGGCGAGCGGTTTCTCGCACAGCACGTGCTTGCCCGCCTCCAGCGCGGCGATCGCGATCTCCGCGTGGCTGTCGCCGGGGGTGCAGATGTCGACCAGGTCGACGTCGTCGCGGGCGATCAGCGCCCGCCAGTCGGTCTCCGCGGCGGCCCAGCCGTGCCGGGCGGCGGCGGCGTCGACCGCCGCCCGGTCGCGTCCGCAGATCGCGGCGAGAGCCGGCCGGGCCGGCAGGTCGAAGACGTGTCCGGCGGTGCGCCACCCCTGGGAGTGGGCGGCGCCCATGAACGCGTATCCGACCATGCCGATCCCGAGCGTCGCCGGTGGGCTGCCCGGTGGCGCCGCGGTGTCCTGCTCCGTCTCTTCACTGAGGGCCATGCGGACTTCCTCCTCGTCGGTTCGTACGGTGCGGCGGTGCCGGCCCCGCGGGACGGCCCGCGGGGCGGGCCCGGTCAGCTGAAGCCGGTCGGCAGGTACTGGTCGACGTTGTCCTTCGTGACGACGGCGGAGTACAGGGTGAGCGAGGTCGGGATCTCCATCTCGGCGAGCCCTCCGACGCCCTTGTTCTGGCCGAGCGCGCGGGCCAGGTCGATGGCGGAGGCGGCCATGGTCGGCGGGTAGAGGACGGTCGCCTTGAGCACGCTGTCGCCCGCCTTGATGGCGTCCATCGCGGACTTCGCGCCGGCGCCGCCGACCATGATGAACTCGTCACGGCCGGCTTGCTGGATGGCGCGCAGCGCGCCCACGCCCTGGTCGTCGTCGTGGTTCCACAGCGCGTCGAACTGCTTCTGCGCCTGGAGCAGTTGGGCCATCTTCGCCTGGCCGGACTCGACCGTGAAGTCGGCGGCCTGGCGGGCCACCAGCTTGATGTTGGGGTAGTTCTTCAAAGCGTCGGCGAAGCCCTGGCTGCGCTGCTTGGTGAGTTCGAGGTTGTCGATGCCGGCCAGTTCCACGACCTTGGCGGACGCCTTGTCCTTGAGCTGCTCGCCGATGTAGTGCCCGGCGTTGAGGCCCATGCCGTAGTTGTCGCCGCCGACCCAGCAGCGGTAGGCCTGCGGGGAGGCGAAGACGCGGTCCAGGTTGATGACGGGGATGCCCGCCTTCATGGCCTCCAGTCCGACCTGGGTGAGCGCCTTGCCGTCGGCGGGCAGCACCACCAGGACGTCGACCTTCTTGTTGATGAGGGTCTTGACCTGGCCGATCTGCGCGGCGGTGTCGTTGGAGCCCTCGGTGACCTCCATGGTCACCTCGGAGTACTTCTTCGCCCGCTCGGCGGCCTGCACGTTGATGGCGTTCAGCCACCCGTGGTCGGCCTGCGGCCCGGCGAAGCCGATCGTGACGGGGGTGCCGGGCTTGTCGTCGCTCGCCGCGGGCTGCTCGCTCCGCGCGGTGTTCTCGCTCTTGGGCTCGTTGCTGGTGCAGGCGGTGAGGAACGCTCCGGCCGAGACGGCTGCGGTGCCGAACAGCAGGTTTCTGCGACTGGTCTCTGGCATGACGGTCGAACCCTTCTTCCGGGTGGGGCGTACGGGACGGCGGCTCACGAGGGACGTGCGTGCGGGGAGGTGCCGGGCTCCGCGGCTCAGGTCTCGCCGTTGCGGAGGGTGCGGCGCTGGACCAGCACGGCGGCGACGATGATCGCGCCCTTGGCGATCTGCTGGACGTCGCTCTGCAGGTTGTTCAGCGCGAAGATGTTGGTGATGATGGTGAAGACGAGGACACCGAGGACGGAGCCGATGATCGTGCCGCGCCCGCCGCTGAGGAGCGTGCCGCCGATGATCGCGGCGGCGATGGCGTCGAGCTCGTAGAGGTTGCCGTTGGTGTTCTGCCCCGAGCCGGACAGGACGACCAGCATGAAGGCGGCGATGCCGCAGCAGGCCCCGGAGAGCAGGTACAGGTACAGCCGCTGCCTGCGGACGTCGATGCCGGCCAGTCGCGCCGCCTCCGCGTTGCCTCCGACGGCGACCGTGCGGCGGCCGAAGGTGGTGCGGTTGAAGACGAGCCAGCCCACCACCGTGACCACGGCGAACATGATGACCAGCGGCGGGACGCCCAGGACGTAGGAGTCGGGCAGCCCGAGGTCGAGCACGGAGTCCACGGTCACGATCTGGGTCTTGCCGTCGGTGAGCTGGAGGGCCAGGCCGCGCGCCGACACCATCATGGCGAGGGTCGCGATGAACGGCACCATGCCGCCGTAGGCGATCAGCACCCCGTTGACGAGGCCGGCGCCCAGTCCGACGACGACGGCGGTGAAGAGCATGCCCCACAGGCCGTACTCCTGGGTGGCGAGGGTGGTCGCCCACACGGACGCCAGGGCCACCATCGCGCCGACCGACAGGTCGATGCCGCCGCTGGTGATGACGAAGGTGGCGCCGACGGTCACCACGCCGATCACCGACGCCTGGGTCAGGATCAGTTGGAGGTTGCCGGTGTCCAGGAAGGCGTCGGGTTCGGTGATCCCGCCCACCAGGACGAGGGCGGCGAGGACGCCGAGCAGCGACAGGGTGCGCACGTCGAGGCGGAGTGCGGCGCGGCGGCCGTCGCCGTTCTTCCGGGGCCGGGCGGGGACCGGTCCGGGCGCGGTCGCCGGGTCCGGCCCGTCGTGCTGCGCCGGCGAGAGGGGCTGGGTCATGACGTCGGGCTCCCTTCCATCACGAGGTCGAGTACGCGGTGTTCGTCGAGGTCCGCCGCGTCGGCGCGGTGCACGACGCGGCCCTCGCGCAGCACCAGCACGCGGTCGGCGAGCCCCAGCACCTCGGGCACCTCGCTGGAGACGAGGAGGACGGCGAGGCCGTCGTCGGCGAGCCGCCGGATCACGGCGTAGAGCTCGGCGCGGGCGCCCACGTCGACGCCGCGGGTCGGCTCGTCGAGCAGCAGGACCCGGCAGCCGCGCAGCAGCCAGCGGGCGAGGACGGCCTTCTGCTGGTTGCCGCCGGACAGCGTGCGGACCGCGGTGTCCGGGTCGTCGGGGCGCATCGACAGCTCGCGGGTGGCGGCGCGGGCCGCGGCGCGTTCGCCGGAGCGGTCCAGCCAGCCGGCCCGGGAGAAGCGGGAGAGGCTGGAGACGGAGACGTTGCGGGTCACCGACTCCGTCATCAGCAGCGCCTGCGCCTTGCGTTCCTCGGGCGCGAGGCCGATGCCGGCGGCGACCGCCGCGCGCACGCTGCCGGTGCGCAGTTCCCGGCCGCCGACGGCCACGGTGC
Organism: uncultured Streptomyces sp.; assembly: GCF_947488945.1. Taxonomy (GTDB): domain Bacteria; phylum Actinomycetota; class Actinomycetes; order Streptomycetales; family Streptomycetaceae; genus Streptomyces. The sequence continues at coordinate 116,773 of NZ_CANLBS010000017.1, read as the reverse complement.
CGGTGCCGGGCGTCCGCGCGCCGTAGATCGTCTCCAGGATCTCGGAGCGGCCGGAGCCGACGAGACCGGCGAGGCCGACGATCTCGCCGGGCCGCAGTTCCAGGTCGAGCGGGTCGAACTCGCCCGGCCGGGAGAGCCCCCGGACGGTCAGGACGGGCGCGTCCCGCCGTACGGACGGGGTGTCCGGCCGGGGCGGGAAGACGTACTCGACGTTGCGGCCGGTCATCATCGCCACCACGTCCTTGGTCGGGGTCGACTTGGCGGGCAGCCCGACGGCGACGGCCCGGCCGTCCTTGAGCACCGTGACCCGGTCGCCGATCCGGCGGATCTCCTCCAGGCGGTGCGAGATGTAGACGACGGCGACGCCGTCCGCGGTGAGCGCGGCCACCACCCGGAAGAGGTTGTCGACCTCGTCGGGGTCGAGCGCGGCCGACGGCTCGTCCATCACGATCAGCCGTGCGTCGTGCGAGAGGGCGCGGGCCATCGAGACGATCTGCTGCTGGGCGGCGGAGAGTTCGCCGACCTCGCGGGCCGGGTCGATCTCCGGGTGGCCGAGCCGGCGCAGCAGTGCGGCGGCGGCCGAGCGGCCGGCGCCGGGGCGGACGACGAACCGGGCGGTGGTGTGCTCGCGGCCGAGGAAGACGTTCTCGGCGACGGACAGCCCGGCCACCAGGTCGAGTTCCTGGTAGATGGTGGCGATGCCCAGGCGCATGGCGGCGATGGGCGATTTCAGCGCCACGGGTTCGCCGCGCCAGGTGATCTGCCCGCCGTCGGGCTGGTGGGCTCCGGCGAGCACCTTGATGAGGGTGGACTTGCCCGCGCCGTTCTGGCCGAGCAGGCAGTGCACCTCGCCGGCCCGGACCTCCAGGTCCACGCCGTCCAGGGCGCGTACGCCGGGGAAGGACTTGGTGATGCCGGACATGGTGAGCAGCGGTGGTTCGGGTTCCACGACGGATCCCCTCGACGGGTGCGGCCGGTGGGCGGATGCGCGGGGCGGCGGTGCCGTTCCCCGGTGCGGGGCGGCCGGAGCCGCCGCCGCGCGGTGTGTCGACGCAGGGCGGTGCGGGGTGGGGCGGGGGCGGTACGGATCACGGGAACGGGCCCGGTGCGTACGGGCCTTGCGGGTGCGGGCGGCTCGGGTGCTGGCGGCTCGGGTGCGGCGGGTGCGGCGACGGGCCGGCCGCCGGTGGTGCGGACGCGCTGTGCGGTGGACGACGGTGCGGTGGACGACGGTCTACGTGTCTCGCGGTGGTACGTGTCTCGCGGGCGGTGCGGGCCGGACGGGTGGGGCGGGTGACGCTGGTGGGACGGTGGAACTAGTGGTGCAGGTGGCACGCGTGGCGCTGGTCGTACGGGTGGTGCGGGTGTGACGTGTGCGGCGGGCGGTGTGGCCCGCCGCGCCCCGGCTCAGGCCGGGGAGAACAGGTGGTCGCTGATGAGGCGGGCGGCGCCGATGACCCCGGCGACGGGGCCCAGCTCGCCCAGCACGATCGGCAGATTGCCGGTGGCCAGCGGCAGGGACTTGCGGTAGACCTGGGTCCGCACGCTGGCCAGCAGGGTGTGCCCGAGTCCGGTCACGCCTCCGCCGATCACCACCAGGCCGGGGTTGAAGAAGCTGACGAGCCCCGCGATGACCTGGCCGACGCGGGCCCCGCCCTCGCGGATCAGGTCGAGCGCCACGGTGTCCCCCGCCACCGCGGCCGCGGCCACGTCCACGGCGGTGAGCCGCCCGGACGCCGCCAGCCGGTCGGCGAGTTCGGCGGAGTCCCCGGCCCGCGCGGCCGCCTTGGCGTCCTGGGCGAGGGTGGCGCCGCTGAAGTGGGCCTCCAGACAGCCCCGGTTGCCGCAGGCGCAGGGGCGTCCGTCCGGCTCCACCTGGATGTGCCCGATGTCGCCGGCGCTGCCGGTGGCGCCCCGGTAGACCTGGCCGCCGACCACGATCCCGCAGCCGACGCCCGTGCCGATCTTGACGCAGAGGAAGTCGCCCGCGGAACGGGCGACGCCCGCGTGCTGCTCCCCCATGGCCATCAGGTTCACGTCGTTGTCGACCATGACCGGGCAGCCGAGGTCCTGGCTGAGCGCCTCGCGGACCGGGAAGCCGTCCCAGCCGGGCATGATCGGCGGGGCGACCGGCACGCCCTCGGGGAAGCGGACCGGACCGGGCACGCCGATGCCCGCCCCGTCGAACCCCTCGGCGAGCCCGGAGGCGCGGAGCTTGGCCGCCATCGCGAGCACCTGCTCGAAGACGGCGACCGGTCCCTCACGCACGTCCATCGGATGGTTGAGGTGTCCCAGCACCTCCAGTTCCGCGTTGGTGACGGCCACGTCGATCGAGGTGGCGCCGATGTCCACGCCCAGGAAACGGAGTTCGGGGGCGAGCCTGATGTTGTGGGACCGCCGTCCGCCGCGCGAGGCGGCGAGGCCGTCGGCCACCACGAGTCCGGTCTCCAGCAGCCGGTCGACCTCCACCGCGAGCTTCGAGCGGGAGAGATCGACCAGGTCCCCCAACTGCGCCCGCGAATGCGGGCCTCCGTCGCGCAACAGCGTGAGCAGCCGGGCCTGATGCGCATTCGCGGGTCGTGCCGTCATACGTCTCACGCGTCCCTCCCCGCCACATCGGCCTGTCCGTCGGGCTTCGTTGGGGAACGTAGCAGCGCTTTGCCGGAGGGGGAAGAAGTTGCGCAGGAATCCGCCTCCTCTTTTTCCACTTCAAGGACAAAGAGGAGTCCGGTGCGGGGAAATGCCAACGACCCGCGCGCCCGGGAACCTTGCGCGCGCCTCGGGCACCACGGGAGCCGGGCCCGGCGCCGTGCGGACGCCCGAAGGCAGCCCCTCCGCGGGCCGCGACGCCCGTCTTCTCCGCCTTCGGGCGGCCGGGCGGCCTGTTCAGGGGCAGCGGACCACCTGGCCGGCGTACGAGAGGTTCCCGCCGAAGCCGAAGAGCAGGGCGAGGGCGCCGCTGTCCACCTCTCCGCGCTCGACCAGCTTGGAGAGCGCCATCGGGATCGAGGCGGCCGAGGTGTTGCCCGAATCCACCACGTCCCGGGCGACGACGGCGTTGACCGCGCCGATCTTGCGGGCGACGGGTTCGATGATCCGGAGATTGGCCTGGTGCAGCACCACCGCCCCGAGCTCCTCCGGGGCGACGCCCGCCTTCTCGCACACCTGGCGCGCGATCGGCGGCAGGGTGGTGGTGGCCCAGCGGTAGACCGACTGCCCCTCCTGCGCGAAGCGCGGCGGGGTCCCCTCGATGCGCACCGCGTTGCCCATCTCCGGCACGGAACCCCAGAGCACCGGCCCGATGCCGGGGGCCGTGGTCCCCTCCGGCTCGGCGACGACCACGGCGGCCCCGGCACCGTCGCCCAGCAGCACGCAGGTGGTGCGGTCGGTCCAGTCCGCGATGTCGGCCATCTTGTCGGCGCCGATCACCAGGGCACGGGTCGCCGCACCGGCCCGGATCGCGTGGTCCGCAGTGGCCAGCGCGTGGGTGAAGCCGGAGCAGACGACGTTGATGTCCATCACCGCGGGTGACCCCATGCCGAGCCGTGCCGCGACCCGCGCGGACATGCTGGGCGAGCGGTCGATCGCGGTCGAGGTGGCGACCAGGACCAGGTCGATGTCGCCGGCCTGGAGTCCCGCGGCGGCCAGCGCCTTGGCCGCGGCGTGCGCCGCCATCTCGTCCACCGGCTCCCCGGGGCCGCCGACATGACGGGTCTTGATGCCGACGCGGCTGGTGATCCACTCGTCGCTGGTGTCGACCATCGCCGCGAGATCGTCGTTGGTCAGCACCTGGGCGGGCTGGTAGTGGCCGAGCGCCACGATGCGTGAGCCGGTCATGTACGGGGTCCCCTCGTCGGGTTAAGGCAGGAACGATCCAGTCTTGGTCGCTACCGACGGGTACGACGGCATGTGATCCGACAGAGAACCGTGCCGCTGGTTGGAGCATTGACAACAGGCGCCCCCGTCGGCGTGCGTCTCCTGCAGCACGGGACGCGTGCGCCCGGACGGAGTGCGCCTACCGCGGAGTCGGATGCAACGTCACCCTCCATGTGCAGGACAATGAGAGGGTCGAGGTCACCTCGCCGCACGACAACCCGGTGAACCACGGCAACCTCTGCATCAAGGGCCGCTTCGGCTTCCAACACGTACAGAATCGGGTCTGAGCCATATGGGACGGGTCACGGAGCGTCGGCGCACCATCAGGATCAGGGACGGGGCGGTCTCCGCCCGCGCGGACACCCTGGTCGCCGAGGAGCCGCTGGAGATCCGTCTCGACGGCAAGCCGCTCGCCATCACCATGCGCACCCCCGGCGACGACTTCGCGCTCGCGGCCGGGTTCCTGGTGAGCGAGGGCGTCCTGGGGTCCGGCGACGAGGTCCAGTCGATCGTGTACTGCGCCGGGGCGACGGCGGACGGCGTGAACACGTACAACGTGGTGGACGTGAAGCTGGCGCCGGGCGTCGTCGTCCCCGACATCACTCTCGAACGCAACGTCTACACCACCTCGTCGTGCGGCCTGTGCGGCAAGGCCAGTCTCGACGCGGTGCGGACGACCACCCGCCACCCGGTGGCGGACTCCCCCGCGCTGCGGGTCGCACCGGAGCTGCTGTCGGCGCTGCCCGACAAGCTGCGGGCGGCGCAGCGGGTCTTCGACCGGACGGGCGGCCTGCACGCGGCGGCCCTCTTCTCCGAGGAGGGCGAGCTGGTCGACGTGCGGGAGGACGTGGGCCGGCACAACGCGGTCGACAAGCTGGTGGGGCGCGCCCTGACCGACCACCGGCTGCCGCTGTCGCGGTCGATCCTGCTGGTGTCGGGCCGGGCCTCGTTCGAACTGGCGCAGAAGGCGGTGATGGCGGGCATTCCGATGCTGGCCGCGGTCTCCGCGCCCTCCTCCCTCGCCGTCGACCTGGCGGCCGAGACCGGACTGACCCTCGTCGGCTTCCTGCGGGGTCCGTCCATGAACGTGTACGCGGGAGAGCACCGCATCGCCCTGGAGGACCCGGTCCCGGGAAGCTGAGGCGCCGCCCGCTGCACGGATCAGGAGCCCGGCGGGGAGCACCCCCTGCGCCGGCCGGACCCTTCCGGCCTCCGTCGCGTCCGGCCTCCGTCGCAAGCCCGGCCTTCCTCGCGCCCGCCTTCGTCGCGCGGGCCGGGCGTGTGCGGTCCGTGACGGACCTCGTTCCGGCCGGGCGGCCGGGGCGCGGCCGGGTCAGCCCACGGACACGGCCCGCCGCTCCGGCGCGCCCGCCCCCGCTTCGGCTCCCGCCCCGGTCGGCGGCTCCTCCGGGTCGCGCGAACGCCGCTTGGCGAGGACCGCGCAGACCATGAGCTGCATCTGGTGGAAGAGCATGAGCGGCAGCACGGCGAGGCTCGCGTGCGCGCCGAACAGGACCGTGGCCATCGGCAGACCGGCCGCCAGGCTCTTCTTGGAGCCGGCGAACTGGATCGCGATCCGGTCCGCCCGGCCGAACCCGAGCCGCTTGGCGCCGTACCAGCTCAGCGTGAGCATCAGGGCCAGCAGCACCGCCTCCGCGGCGAGCAGGGCGCCCAGCCGGAGCGGGGTGACCTGGTGCCAGACCCCGGCGACCATGCCCTCACTGAAGGCGGCGTAGACGACGAGCAGGATCGAGCCCCGGTCGACGCGGCCGAGTACCTTCTTGTGCCGGACGAGGAACGGCGCGAGCCACCGGCGCAGCAGCTGTCCCGCGAGGAACGGGACGAGGAGCTGGAAGGCGATCTTCAGCAGTGAGTCCGCGGAGAACCCGGCGCCGGAGCCGCCGAGCAGCAGGGCCGCCAGAAGCGGCGTGAGGAAGATCCCCGCGATGCTGGAGAAGGAACCCGCGCAGATCGCCGCCGGGACGTTGCCGCGCGCGATCGAGGTGAAGGCGATCGAGGACTGGATCGTGGACGGGACCAGGCAGAGGAAGAGGAACCCGGCCTGGAGCTGCGGGGTCAGCACGTACGGGACGAGCCCTCCGCTCGCCAGCCCGAGCAGCGGGAAGACCACGAAGGTGCAGGCCAGCACCGTGAGGTGGAGGCGCCAGTGGCGCAGCCCGTCCAGTGCCTCGGCGGTCGAGAGCCGGGCGCCGTAGAGGAAGAAGAGGAAGGCGACGGCCCCGGTGGAGGCGCCGTCGGCCACCGTGGCCCCGGCTCCCGACGCGGGCAGCAGGGCCGCGACGCCGACCGTCCCGAGCAGGGCCAGGACGTAGCCGTCGACCGGCAGCCGGGACAGGAGGCGGGTGGCGCGGCGGTTCATGGGCTCCACGGTTCTCTCGGGGGTCTCGTGCGGGGCCGCGGAACCGGTCGGGTCCGTGCCGTCGTCCGCCGGGACGGTGCGTGCCTTGCCCATCTTGCTCGTGATCGCGTCGATCGGGAATCCCGTACACCACACTCACTGTCATCACGGATCACGATAACCTCGGCCCATGTACGACCCCGCGCAGCTCCGCACGTTCCTGGCCGTCGCCCAGACGCTGAGCTTCACCCAGGCGGCGAGGCGCCTCGGGGTGCGGCAGTCCACGGTGAGCCAGCACGTGCGGCGGCTGGAGGCGGCGACCGGCCGGCAGCTCTTCGCCCGGGACACCCACCGGGTGGCGCTCACCGAGGACGGCGAGGCGATGCTCGGCTTCGCCCGGACGATTCTCGGGGCGCACGAGCGGGCCACCGCCTTCTTCAGCGGGACCCGGCTGAGCGGCCGGCTCCGCTTCGGCGCCTCCGAGGACTTCGTGCTGACCCGGCTGCCGGAGATCCTGGAGGCGTTCCGCACCGACCACCCCGAGGTCGAGCTGGAGCTGACCGTGGAGCTGTCCGGGACGCTGCACCGGCAGCTGGCGGCGGGGCGGCTGGACCTGGTGCTCGCCAAGCGGCGGACCGACGACACCCACGGCGAACTGGTCTGGCGGGACGCACTCGTATGGATCGGCGCGCCCCGGCTGCGGATCGACCCGGACCGCCCGGTTCCGCTGATCCTCTTCCCCCGCCCCGGCATCACCCGCGCGCGGGCCCTGGAGGTGCTGGAGGAGCACGGCCGGTCCTGGCGGGTCGCCTGCACCAGCACCAGCCTGAGCGGACTGGTCGCGGCGGCGCGGGCCGGGCTGGGCGTGATGGCGCACACCCGGGGGCTGGTACCGCCGGGGCTGACGGCGCTGCCCGCCCCGGCGCGGGCCGGGCTGCCGGAGCTGGGGGACGTCGACTTCGTCCTGCTGCACGACCGCCGCCGCACCTCCTCGCAGCCCGCCGCGGACGCCCTGGCGGCGGCGATCCTGGCGGGCGGCGACCGGCTGCACCGGGGGTTCACGGGGCGCGGCGGAACGGGGTGAGGGCCCCGGAGGGCGAGAGGCCGCGGGCGGGTCCGGGAGCGGGCCCGTGGGCGGGTCCGGAAGCAGGTCCGGGGGGCGGAAAGGGCTGCGGCGGTCCGCCCCCGCGGCCCCCTCCGCCCCGTCCGTGACCACGTCGCCACGGCGAGAAAAGGCCATTCCCGGACGCGTCGCGCCGACGCACGGCGTATGCGAGCGGCCCGTCGACGGCACGATCTGCACAGATTCGGTGGAGATTTCCACCCGATGCGCTTACTCCGAGGTCGGATGCGTGCCCGAGCCTTGCCCTTCTGGCCGGATTTACCCGCTTGACCTGTACGGATGGAGGGGTTTCCGGCCATCCGTTCCCCTCCCGCGAGGGCGTCCGTTGGGGTAGCGTCGCGGCGCTGTGCGGAGCGCCGTAAGGAGCAGGTCATTGCGCGAGTTCACCGTCCCACCCATCGCGGCCGCGCCCCAGGCCGGGGGTCTTGCCGACGCCGTGTTCGAGCACGCCCAGGAGGACCCGCACCGGGCCTCGTTCGCGCGCAAGGACGAGGACGGCCGGTGGCACGACGTCACCACGACCGCCTTCCGGGACGAGGTGCTGGCCCTCGCCAAAGGGCTGATCGCGCACGGGGTGCGGTTCGGCGACCGGGTCGCGCTGATGTCCCGTACCCGCTACGAGTGGACGCTGTTCGACTTCGCGCTCTGGTCGCTGGGGGCCCAGTCGGTGCCGGTGTACCCCACGTCCTCGGCCGAGCAGGTGCTCTGGATGCTGCACGACGCCGAGGTCTCCGCCGTGCTGGTGGAACACGAGGACCACGCCATGACGGTCGCCTCGGTGATCGACCGGCTGCCCCGGCTGCACCGGCTGTGGCAGCTCGACGCGGGCGCGGTCGAGGAGCTGACGGAGGCGGGCACCCGGATCGACGACGAGGTGGTGCACCGGCACCGGCGCGCGGTGACGCCCGACTCGGTGGCGACCGTCGTGTACACCTCGGGCACCACCGGTCCGCCGAAGGGCTGCCTGATCACCCACGCCAACCTGATGTTCGAGGGCGACACCATGGCGAGACGGTGGGAGCCGATCTTCCGCTCGAAGCCCGGCGACGAACCCTCCACCCTGCTCTTCCTCCCGCTGGCGCACGTGTTCGGCCGCATGGTGGAGGTCGCCGCGCTCCGCAACCGGGTGAAGGTGGGCCACCAGCCGAGCCTCTCGGCGAACGCCCTCATGCCCGACCTGGTGACGTTCCGGCCGACGTTCATCCTCGCCGTCCCGTACATCTTCGAGAAGCTCTTCCACGGCGCCCGGCGCAAGGCCGAGGCCGAGGGCAGACTCGCCGCGTTCGACAAGGCGGTGGAGATCGCCGTCCGGTACGCGGAGGCGGTGGAGGAACGCGCCTTCGACAACGGGCCCGGCCCGTCGGCCGGGCTGCGGCTCCAGCACCAGGTCTTCGACAAGCTGGTCTACAAGAAGCTGCGCGACGCCATGGGCGGCCGGATCCGGTACGCCATGTCCGGCGGGTCCGCGATGGAGCGACGGCTCGGCCTGTTCTTCGGCGGCAGCGGGGTCGACATCTTCGAGGGGTACGGCCTCACCGAGACCAGCGCCGCCACCACGGGCAACCCCCCGGACCGCATCCGCTACGGCTCGGTCGGCCAGCCGGTCCCCGGTACCACCGTGCACATAGCGGAGGACGGCGAGGTGTGGGTGCACGGCCCGAACGTCTTCGCCGGATACCTCGGCGACCCGCAGGCGACCGCCGCCACCGTACGGGACGGATGGCTGGCCACCGGCGACATCGGATCGCTCGACGAGGACGGCTATCTGACGATCACCGGCCGCAAGAAGGAGATCCTGGTGACCTCCAGCGGCAAGAGCGTGTCGCCGGCCGGCCTGGAGGAGCGCGTCCGGGCCCACCCGCTGGTCGCCCAGTGCATCGTCGTCGGCAACGACCGCCCCTACATCGCCGCGCTGGTGACGCTCGACCAGGAGGCCGTCGAGCACTGGCTGACCATGCAGGGCAGGCCCCAGCTGAAGCCGGTCGAGCTGGTGCGCGACCCCGATCTGGAGATGGAGGTCCGGCGGGCGGTCGTGGCGGCCAACACGGCGGTCTCGCAGGCCGAGTCCATCCGGACCTTCCGCATCCTGGCCCACCGCTTCACCGAGGAACGCGGACTGCTGACCCCCTCGCTGAAGCTGAAGCGGAAGGCGATCGAGTCGGCGTACGCGGTCGAGGTGGACGCCCTCTACGGCTGAGGCCCTCCCCGTCGGCGGCGCGACGGTCGGGCGGCGGGAGCCGTTGGTGTGACGGGAGGGTGGAACCGGCGGTTGCGGGAATGGATCTCCGGTCCCGATCGTTGGTATCCCGAGTACCAACCCCCCGACGTAAGGATCGACAGCTCGTGAGCCAGGTCCCCTCTCTCACCCTCAACAACGGCCTCGACATGCCGCAGCTCGGTTTCGGCGTCTGGCAGGTGCCGGACGACGAGGCGGAGAAGGCGGTCGCCACCGCGATCGAGGCCGGGTACCGGTCCATCGACACCGCCGCGATCTACGGGAACGAGGCCGGCACGGGCAAGGCGATCGCCGCCTCCGGCGTCGCGCGCGACGAACTCTTCGTCACCACGAAGCTCTGGAACGCCGACCAGGGGTACGACGCGACGCTGCGCGCCTTCGACGCCTCGCTCGACAAGCTGGGTCTCGAGCAGGTCGACCTGTACCTGATCCACTGGCCGATGCCGGCCAAGGGCACGTACGTCGACTCGTACAAGGCGTTCGAGAAGATCTACGCGGACGGCCGCGCCAAGGCCATCGGCGTGTCGAACTTCCTGCCGGAGCACCTGGAGCGGCTGATCGGCGAGACCTCCGTGGTCCCGGCGCTCAACCAGATCGAGCTGCACCCGCAGCTCCAGCAGGCCGAGTCGCGCGCCTTCCACGCCGAGCACGGCATCGCCACCGAGGCGTGGTCGCCGCTGGGCTCGGGCAAGGGCCTCCTGGAGGTCCCGACCGTCGTCGCCGTCGCGCAGAAGCACGGCCGCACGCCCGCCCAGGCGGTACTGCGCTGGCACCTGCAGACGGGGAACGTCGTCATCCCCAAGTCCGTGACCCCGTCGCGGATCAAGGAGAACATCGACGTCTTCGACTTCGAGCTGGACGCCGACGACCTCAAGGCGTTCGCCGCCCTGGACGAGGGCAAGCGCACCGGCCCGAACCCGGCCGAGTTCAACGTCGGCGGCTGACCCCGCCCGGCACCCCTCACGGCCCTCCTCACGGCTCCCCACCGCTCCGGCGGCGGGGAGCCGTCGCCGTACGGGGCGGGCGGACGGACGAACCGCGTGCGGCCTCGTCGTCCCGTTGACGGCGCGGCCGCACGCGGGGTTCAGGCGTGCGGCGTCGGGGGACGTACGCCTTCGAGCAGGGTGGCGAGGTAGCGGTGGCCGGTCTCGGTCCGGTGGCCGGGGGTGCCGCCGTGGACGTTCACCGCGTGGGCGATGCCGCACATCAGGGGGACCAGGTCGGCGGCGGCGAGACCGGGACGGACGACTCCGGCGTCACGGGCCCGGCCGAGGAGTGTGGTGCCGACCGATGTCAGTGACGCTTTGAGTGCCGTGGTACGCGGCAGGGTGTCCTCGGGCGCGGCGGCGACGGGAGGCAGCGCCGCGTCGTGGAGCTGCGCTTCGAGGACATGGGTGAGGAAGCCGGTCAGCGCCCGCCAGGGGTCGGGGTCCGCCAAGGCCCGCTCGCCCTGTGCGGCCAGGCCCTCCAGGCAGGGAGCGGCGACGGTCTCCAGCAGGGCCTCGGGGGTGGCGAAGTTCCGGTAGACCGTGGCGACTCCGAGGCCGGCCCGGCGTGCGACGTCGTTGAGCTGTAGTGCGGTGCCCTGGTCGACCAGGTCCCGGGCGACGGCGACGATCCGCTCCCAGTTGCGGACGGCGTCCTTGCGCAGCGGTGGGGTCGTCACAGAAGGAGGTCCAGGTGCTCGTCATGGTTCACAGGCTCGCCGGCCATCATATGCGGCCTTCTCGGGCGCTCGCCGGGGGCGGGCGTTCCCCGGCGGGCTTCCCGGGAGCGCGAGCCGGGCGACGCCGACCGCGTGCGCGGCCCGCGACCGGGAAGCCCGCCGGAGGTGCTCAGCCGCCGGTTCCGGTCGCCGTGGGCGCGTGGGTTTCACTGAGCAGGCGTACCGCCTTCACGAGGCGGGGGTCGGTCGCCGCACGGAACGGGGCGACGGGGTGCGCCTGAGGGCCGATGACGAGACCGGTCCGACCGGCCAGCGCCTGGTCGGTGGCGGCGGTGATCGAGGGTCTGGCCGCCACGGAGGCCGGGCCGGCCGTGGAGCGCTCGAACCGGCGGCGCACCCAGGGCCACAGCAACCGCAGCTGCGGGGAGACGATCCTCGGGTCGGCCATGGTGCCGTTGGTCATGTCGGTGGCGGCGCCTCCGGGATCGGCGGCGAAGACGGAGACGCCCGTGCCGTCCAGCCGTTCGGCGAGGTCGAGCGTGTGGGCGAGGTGGGCGAGCTTGGCGCGCCCGTACCAGTGGAAGCCGTAGTAGCCGCCCGGTGGTTCCGCGGCGTCGAAGACCCGCTTGGCAACGGTGACCGCGGCAGAGGTCACGTTCACGATCCGGCTGGACGGCCCGGCGGCGAGCGTGGGCAGCAGCAGTTCGGTGAGCAGGTACGGCGAGAGGTGGTTGACGACGAAGGACGCCTCGACGCCGTCCACGTACCGCCGCTCGGCGAACATGGCGCCCACGTTGTTGACCAGCACCGTGAGCGGTTCCCCCGATCCGGCGTGACCGGCGGCGATGCTGTCGGCCAGCGTCCGGACCTGGTCGAGCGAGGCGAGGTCGGCGGCCAGGAACCGTGCGGGACGCGCCGGCCGCGTCGCGTTGATCCGCGCGACCGCCCTGCCTCCCCGGTCGGCGTCCCGCCCGACCACGGTGACCGCGAACCCGGCCCCGGCGAGCCCGAGCGCCGTCTCCAGGCCTATGCCTCCGGTGCCGGCCGTGACCACGGCTGTCTTGGACATGAAGGTCCCCCCATCCAGAGAATCGGATTATCTATCCGTTTCGTTCCGAGAGAGAGGCTAACACAAGCGGATAGTTCATCCGATTACTGATCCCTGCCCGGCCGGCGACGCCTTTCACTCCGCGCCGTGGGCGGGCGCCACCGCCTCCACGCGGGCGGCCAGGGCGAAGTCCTTGTCCGTGACCTTGCCGCCCGCGTCGTGGGAGTGCACCGTGAGGGACACCGTGGAGTAGCCCAGGGTCATGTCGGAGTGGTGGTTCAACTCCTGCTGGATCGACGCCACATGCATGGTCAGCGCGGCGGCGGCGACATGGGAGGGCAGCCGGTAGGTGCGGGCGAGGCGGTCGTCCTCGTACGTCCATCCGGCCAGCTTCTCCAGTCGGCCGGAGATCTCGGACGGGGTGAGCGGTGCGGCGGGCATGGTGCGGCTCCTCTTCGGCGCGTCCTGCGGGTGGACGGCGGGACTGCGCCCGCCGTCGGGCGGCGACCGACGTTACGGGTCGGGTCGAACCCCTGTCACGCCCGACACGACCCGGCACACCACCCGGCACCGGCGCCGCACCCGGCCGGCCGCCCGCGAGCACCCGGAGGCGGGGTCCCGCGGCCGGGTCGCGCCCGCTCCCCGGACCGTCAGGCCGTGGCGAGGGCCCGCCCCGGCCGCAGGGCCGCGTCCACCGCCGCCGGGATGCCGGTGACCGGGAAGAGCGCGTGCCGGACCGTGCGTGCGGCGTCACAGACGAGCAGCAGGCGCTCCACGCCGCCACGCCCGCGCGGCCGTGCGGGCTACGCCTCCACGAACTCCGCTATCAGCGCGGCGAATTCGTCCGGTCCGGAAATCCTCACCCCGAGCTCCTCGGCCTTGGTGCGCTTGGAGCCCGCCTTCTCGCCGGCGACCAGCAGGCTGGTGCGCCGGGAGACGCTGGAGGAGGCCTTGCCGCCGGCCCGCTCGATCAGCTCGTTCATCTCGTTGCGCGACAGCTTCTCCAGCGGGCCGGTCATCGCGCCGGTCACCACCACCGTCATGCCGCCGAGCGGGAGGCCTTCCGCGGCGCTCCCGTCCGCGGCGCCGTCCGCGCCGTCCGCCTCGGCCGCCTCCGGCTCCGTGCCGGGCTCCGGCGGCGGGGTGGCGCCCGGCTCCGTCATGTTGACCCCGGCGCGCTCCAGCTTCCCGATGAGCGGGGCCAGCTCCGCCAGCTCGGCGACGACGGCGGACGCCTTCTCGGTGCCGATCCCGTCGACCCGCTGCAACGCCTCGGTGTCGGCCGCCACGATCCGGTCCATGGAGGCGAAGTGCCGGGCGATGCGCCGGGACATGGACCGGCCGGTGCCGCGTACACCGAGCGCGCAGAAGACGCGGGAGAGCGGGCGGGTCCGGGCGGTGTCGATGGCGGCCAGCAGCTTGTCCGTCGAGGTCTCCCCCATCCGGTCCAGGGTCAGCAACTGCTCCCGCTCCAGGGTGAACAGGTCAGCGAAGTCGGCGACCAGACCGGCGTCCACGAGCTGGACGACCCGGGTGGCGCCCAGGCCCTCGATGTCGAGCTGGTCGCGGCCCGCCGCGTACGCCACGGAGGCGACCACCCGGCAGTCGCGGCCCCGGACACAGCGCCACCGCTGCTCGCCGGCGTCGATCTCCGAGCCGCACTGGGGGCAGACCTCGGGGAACACGATCGGCTTCTCCTCGCCCGTGCGCAGGTGCACGGCGGGCGCCTCGACGCGCGGGATGATGTCTCCGGCCTTGTAGACCATCACCTGGTCGCCGATGCGCAGATCACGGCGGGTGATGTCGGCGGGGTTGTGGAGCGTGGCGTATCCGACGGTGGAACCGTCGATCTCCACCGGCTCCAGCACCGCACGCGGAGCGATGATGCCGGTGCGGCCGACGTTCCACTCGACGGCCAGCAGCCGGGTGATCTTCTCCACGGCGGGCAGTTTGTAGGCGATCGCCCAGCGCGGGGCGCGGGTGCCGGAGCCCGCCTCGGCCTGGTCGGCGGCGAGATCGGCCTTCACCACGATGCCGTCGATGCCGAACGGAAGCGACGCGCGCAGCGCCGCTATCTCCGCGACGCGCGCGGTCACCTCGTCGACGGAGGCGACGGTGCGGGGGGCGACGGCGGTGGTCGCGGCGGTGTGCACGCCCAGCCCGGCGACGTACGCCAGGACCTCGCTGTGCGGGAGTCCGGCGGGCGGGGCCGTCGCCCCCGGCGCGTCGGGCAGCGGAAGCGCCCCGTAGGCGAAGAAGGTCATCTCGACGCGGTACGGGCGGTCCTTGGCGCGCAGGGTGCCGGCGGCGCCGTTGCGCGGGTTCACGAAGGGCGCGCCGCCGTGCCCGGTGCGCAGGGTGTTCGCCTGTTCGAACTGGGCCTCGGTCATCAGGATCTCGCCCCGCACCTCGAAGGTGACGGGCTCGGTGAGCCGGTCGGGAAGGCCCACGAGGGTGCCGATGGCGTGCGAGACGTCCTCCCCCGCGGTGCCGTCGCCGCGGGTGATCAACTGCTCCAGCCGCCCTTCGCGGTACCGGGCGGCGACGGCCAGTCCGTCCAGCTTGGGCTCCACGCTCCACGCCGTGACCGGTCTGCCGATGCGGCGCTCCAGGGAGGCGGTCCAGGTGGCGAACTGCTCGTCGGAGAAGACGTTGTCCAGCGACAGCATGGGCACGGTGTGCGGCACGTCGCCGACGGCGGCTCCGCCGGCCACCTTGCCGGTGGGCGACCCGGCCAGCACCTCCTGCGGGTGCTCCCGCTCGTACGCCGCGATGCCGCGCGCCAGACGGTCGTACGCGTCGTCGTCGAGAGCGCTGTCGCCCGAGGCGTAGTAGGCCGCGGCGGCACGGGTGGCCTCCTCCACGGCGGCGGCGTAGGCGGCTTCGTCGGCGAGCACAACGTCTGGGTTCGTCATGGCCACCATCCTGCCTCCCCCCACTGACAGTCCCCCGGACGAGCCGGACGGGACGGACGGAACGGGTGCCGGCGCCCGCGGCCCCGGCGGGTCGTGGGTCCCGTAACCCGCGTGTACGCGGAACGCCACGGGACCGCAACACGGCGGCGGGAGGCTCGGGGCATCGCGCACGCCGAGCGTGCCAGCCCACGAAGGATCGTGGCCGGAGCCTCCAGGGACCTACGTCCCGGGGCCCGGTGGGGGTGCAGGGGCGGTGACTGCATCCCGACGGCCGATACGAGTGACCTCCGAACGGAGCACTGCCGCTGTGAACACACCACTGCCCCACTCCCCCGCCGACGGCCCCGGCCTCGCCGAACTCGACCGCGAGAGCCGCATGGGCGGCGCCGGCACCGAGGTGTCCGGCCGGGAGATCCGCCGCATCGACCTCTCCGACTTCGACCGGCGCAGGAGCGAGATCACCGGGGAACTCTGGGACGCCGCCACGGAGATCGGTTTCTTCCAGATCCACCACCACGGCATCGGACAGGACGAGGTGGACGCGGCGTTCGCCGCCGCGGAGGCGTTCTTCGCGCTCCCGGAGGACGTCAAGTCCCGCTACTCCCTGCGCAAGGGCACCAACTCCGGCTGGGAGAGCCGCAGTCAGGTGCGTCCTTCGACCGGGGTGCCGGACACCAAGGAGTCGTACCAGGTGACCCGCCCCCACATGGAAGGGCTCTGGCCCACCGACGAGGAGCTGGACGGGTTCCGCGCCACCATGCTGGGGTTCGAGGCGCGCTGCAGGGAGGTGGCGATGCGGGTGCTGTCCTGCTTCGCCGACCGGCTGGGCTTCCCCGAGGGCTTCTTCGACCGGGCCCACGACCCCTCGGCCGACACCTACCGGAGCACCCTGCGGCTGCTCCACTACTTCGCCGTACCTCAGGAGGCGCGGGGCGGCACGGAAACCTGGCGGGCGGGCGCGCACACCGACTTCGACTGCCTCACCCTGCTGTTCCAGCAGGAGGGGCAGGGCGGCCTCCAGGTCTGCCCGGGGAAGGAGGCCGAGGCGCAGGAGTGGACGCCGGTGGTGCCGTCGGCGGACGTCATCACCTGCAACATCGGTGACATGCTGATGCGTTGGAGCGACGACCGGCTGCCGTCCAACTTCCACCGGGTGCGCAATCCGGCCCCGGACGAGTACCAGGGCGCCCGGTACAGCCTGGCGTTCTTCGCCCAGGCCAACGGCGACGTGCTGATCGAGAGCCCCGGCGGGACCTATCCGCCGCTGACCGCGGCGGAGTACCTGCACCGCCGCATCAGCGCCAACTTCGCCTCGGAGCGCGCCTCCTGACCGTACGGTGAACGGGTCGGCCGGGCAGGACCCGGCCCGCCCCCGCCGTGCGGAACCGGGGGAACGCCTCCGACACGCACGGGCCGGCCGGCGCACCCCGCCGCCCGGCCGGCCCGTGCGGCCCCCGTGACCTGCGTACGAGGGGCGAGGGGCGCGGGGCGGCGATATGCGTACTGTCATTCGATCTTCCGTTCAGGACCGGTATAAAGGCTCCATGCCTGCCGATGTCTCACCGCCCGCGCGCCCCGCCACCCTGGAGGACGTGGCGGCGGTGGCCGGGGTCTCCCGCGCCACGGTCTCCCGCGTCATCAACGGCGCGACGACCGTCGACCCGGCGCTGCGCGAGGTGGTGCGGGAGGCGGTCGCGGCGACGGGCTACGTGCCCAACCGGGCCGCCAGGTCGCTGGTGACCCGGCGCACCGACTCCGTGGCGCTGGTGGTCTCCGAACGCCGGCACAGCCCTTCGGACGGGTCGTTCGCCGGCCGGATCTTCTCCGACCCGTATTTCGGGCGGGTGGTGAGCGGCCTGCTCGACGTACTGCGCCCGGCCGGGATCCAGTTGGTGCTGATGCTCGCCGACGACGAGGAGTCGCGCGGCCAGTTGCTGTCCTACCTGCGGCAGGGGCACGTGGACGGGGTGGTGCTGCTGACCTCGCTCGCGGACGACCCGCTGCCCCGGCTGCTGGACGAGGCCCGGCTGCCGGCGGTGCTCGCGGGCCGTGCGCCGTACCCCAATCCGCTGACGTATGTGGAGGCCGACCAGCTCACCGGGGCCCGGCTGGCCGCCGATCACCTGGTGTCGCTGGGGCGGCGGAGCTTCGCCACGGTGGCCGGGCCGCAGGACAGCCCGGCGGGCCAGGTGCGGCTGGCCGGGTTCGTGGACGCGCTGGCGGCGCACGGGATCACCGACGTGGCGTGCGCGGAGGGCGACTTCACCCACGCCGGCGGCGCCCTCGCGATGAAGCGGCTGCTGGGCGACCGGCCGGAGCTGGACGCGGTGTTCATCGCCTCGGACCTGATGGCGCTCGGCGCGATGCCGGTGCTGCTGCGGGCCGGGCGGGACGTGCCGACGGACGTGGCGGTGGTCGGGTTCGACGACAGCAGCGCGGCACTGGCCTGCGACCCGCCGCTGACGACGGTGCGGCAGCCGGTGGAGGAGATGGCGGCGGAGATGGCCCGGTTGCTGCTCCGCCAGATCGGCGCGGCCGGCTCCCCGGCCCCCTCGGTGGTGTTCCGCCCGTCGCTGGTGGTGCGCGACTCGGCGTGAGGGACCCCGCGGCCACCGCCGGCCGCGGAGCAGGCGTGGGCCACGGAACCACCGTCGCCGCGGAGCCGCCGTCTGCCGAGAACGTCCGTCCGGTCAGCCGCGCGTACGCCGGACCGGCTCCTCGTCGTCCGCCGCCGGTCCGCGGCCGGCCTCCCCGGCCCCGTCCGCGGGCTCGGCCCCCGGCAGCAGTTCGACCACCGCGTCCACGTCCGGGGCGGCCCCGGCGGCGGGCGGCGGGGCGGGCAAGCCGCCCCAGGGCTCCGCGGCCGAGGCCTCCGCGTCGGCCCCGGAGGCGGCGCGAGCGGCAGCGGTGGCGGCAGCGGTGGCGGGAGGGCCGTCGGGGAACGGTTCGTCCGCGAGCGTCATCCCGGTGGACCCCCCGGCCCGCACCGGCACCTGGGGCCCGGACTGCTCCCGCAGCCAGTGCGCCAGTACCCGGTGCACCGCCTCCGCGCCGATCAGCCCGTCCCCCGCCGGGATCGCGCCGTCCGCGCGTTCCGCGGCGACGACGTCCAGCGGGTCGGCGAGGCCGCGCGGCCACAGCAGGAAGGGTCCGGCCTGTTCGCCGCCCAGGCCGCCGTGCGAGCCGATCTGCTCCTCGAAGGCGTGCACGGTGCCCGTTTCGGGGTCGTACATCGAGTTCACCATCACGTCGGCGACGTGCGGGAACGTGTCGGTGCGGCGGACCGCGGACGCGGCGCCCGGCCCGAAGCCCCGCAGCGGCCCCTCGTCGTCCGTCAGCTCGGCGATCGGGACCTCGACCCCGCCGGCGCCCAGCACGAGCGAGCCGTGCGCCTCGCTGCGCACCAGCAGGAAGCCGATGCCCGGGTGGTTGGCGAGGGTGCCGAGCAGTGCCGGGTGGCGGAGGTCGATCTGCTCGCGCGAGGCCCGTCCCTCGATGTCCGGGAAGGACAGCAGACCGAGGTTGCCCGAGGCCAGCACCACCGGGTCGGAGGTCTGGACGGGGTGCTCGGCCTCCCGGTCGGCGACCGGCCGGTGCAGCGCGATGCGCACCGCGTCGCGGGCCTCGGAGGCACTGTGGGTGCGCAGGGCCCGGCGCGGTACCGGCAGCCCGCAGCCCGCCCGCACCAGGTCCTTCAGCGTCAGCCCGTAACGCCCCTCGAAGGTCTCGCCGGGGCTCTGGCCGTGGTCGGAGAGGATGACGATGCGGTAGGTGCGCGGGGTGTGGTCGGCGATTTTGGCGATCAGCGCCAGGGACCGGTCGAGCCGGGCGAGCACCTTCTGCGCGTCGCGGCTGCGCGGACCCGAGTGGTGGGCGACCTCGTCGTAGGCGACGAGGTCGGCGTAGACGGCGGTGCGTCCGGCGAACATGTCGCCGATGACGGCCGCGACGACCACGTCGCGCTCGACGACGGTGGCGAACGCCCGGATGAAGGGGTAGAGCCCGCCGCGCTTGATGCGGGGCGTCTCCTTCCGCAGCCTCGACCGGGTCGACTCGGCGATCTCGCGTCCGACCTCCGCGACGAAGGAGAGCGCGGTCCGCACGGCGTTGGCGGGGTCGGAGAAGTACGCGAAGTACCCCGCGCGGGAACGGCTGCCCTTGCCCCGTCTGGCCGCCATGGACAGGACCAGGGCGAGCTGGTCGGCGCCACCGCTGAAGAGGTTGCCGCGGCTCGCTCCGTCGTAGCTGAGCAGGCCCCCGTCGTGGGTGCGGGCGATGGCCCTGCGCTGGAGTTCCAGCGCGCTGGCGGGACGGCTGGAGACCATGACGGTGCCGGTCTCCTTCTCGTACCAGCGGAAGGCGGGCACGTCGTGGTTGGAACCGTGCAGCAGGGCGAGCTGGCTGGCGCCGGTCTGGCTGGACCAGTCGGTGCGCCAGGGGGTGAGCCGGTGCCCGGAGGTGTCGGCCAGCCAGCCGGCGACCGTCGGCATCAGCCCGTCGGCCGCCGCCTCGCGCAGCACCTCGTGGCCGACGCCGTCGAGCTGGATGAAGACCGTGCCGGGCGGGCCGTCCCGGTCCGAGGAGCCGAGGGCGCCCCGGCGGCGCCTGCGGTCGGCGAGCCGGGAGAGCCGGCGGCGGTAGGCGTCGTCGTCGCGGACGGCCAGCGCGGTGGAGACGGCGGAGGCGACGGCGGACATGACGGCCGCGACGACGACCGCGTTCTCCGGGTTGGCGGCGCCCCGGTCGGCCGGGATGAGCCAGAGCGCGATCAGCAGCAGCGAGCCGTTGAGGAAGAAGACCAGGGCGCCGAGCACCAGGGCCGGGACGACGAGCAGCGACCGGACGAGGACGGGCCAGACCAGCGCCGACAGCAGGCCGAACGCGCCCGCGCCCCAGGCCGCCGTGAAGGCGGTCCGGGTGATGGTGTCACCGTCGTCGGACTGGAGCTGGAAGTCGGGCAGGATGCCCGCCAGGATCAGCATCGTGACGGTCGAGACCATCCACACCGCCACCACGCGCAGCACGGTCGCGCCCGTCCTGCGCCATCGACCGCCGCCCACTCCTGCTCCATCTCACGTCCGGGCCGGCCGTTCACGGCCCGCCCCCAGCTTCCCACAGCCGCGCCGGCCGCCCCGCAACCGTCCGGACGTGGGAAGAAGGCCGGGCATGGGCCCCGCCGGCGCGGGCAGACAAGCCCGTAGGCTCGTAGCGGCGGCGCGGCCGGGCACCGGTCCCGCCGAAGACCGCCCGACCGGTGTTCCCCGGGGGACGGCCGGCGTCATCGAGGATCGAACGAGGAGGCGGACGTGCCCGTGGAGGTCACCTGGTGGGGTCATGCCACCTGCACGGTGGAGGACTCCGGTGTCCGGGTGCTCACCGACCCGCTGTTCGCCCGGCGCTTCGCGCACCTGCGGCGGCGGCGCGGCGCGGTGCCTCCGCCGGGGGCGGCGGTCGCCGACGTGGTGCTGCTGTCCCATCTGCACTCCGACCACCTGCACGTGCCGTCGCTGGCCC
The DNA here is from genome assembly GCF_947488945.1 of uncultured Streptomyces sp. Taxonomy (GTDB): domain Bacteria; phylum Actinomycetota; class Actinomycetes; order Streptomycetales; family Streptomycetaceae; genus Streptomyces. Next base: position 96,036 of record NZ_CANLBS010000017.1, on the reverse strand, counting down.
GGCTCGCCCCCGGCACCCGGCTGATCGTGCCGCGCGGCGCGGTCGCCGCGGTGCCGGGGCTCCGGCTGGTGCGCAGGCTGCGGCACCTGCGGATCGCCGAGGTGGCGCCCGGCGACGAGCTGCGGGTGGGCGCGCTGACCGTACGGGCGGTGCCGGCCCGGCACGACGGTCGGCGGCTCCCGGTCGGCCCGCACCGCGTTCCCGCGCTCGGTTACGTGGTCGAGGGCGAGGCGCGCACGTACTTCGCCGGGGACACCGGCCTCTTCGACGACATGGCGAAGGCGGTGGGCCCGGTCGACGTGGCGCTGCTGCCGGTCGGCGGCTGGGGGCCGCACCTGGGCGAGGACCACCTCGACGCGACCCGTGCCGCGGAGGCTCTGACGCTGCTGGAGCCGTACTCCGCGGTGCCCGTGCACTACGGCACGTACTGGCCGATCGGGCTGGACGGGGTGCGCCCGCACGAGTTCCACGCGCCGGGCGAGGAGTTCGTCCGGCACGCGGCGCGGCTCGCCCCGAAGGTGGCGGTGCATCTGCTCGGGCACGGAGAACGGGTCCGCCCGGAGGTCGGCCGGTGATCCAGGAGGTCATGCGGCAGTTGCCGACCGCCTCGGCGCAGCAGGCCATCGGATATCCGTCGTTGTTCGCCCTGGTCGCCCTCGGCTCGCTGATACCCGTGGTGCCGACGGGGGCGCTGGTCAGTTCCGCGGCCGTCGTCGCCTTCCACGGGCCGTCTCCGCTCGCCCTGCTGTGGGTGTTCGCGGTGGCGTCGGCGGCCGCGTTCCTGGGGGACGTCTGCCTGTACTGGCTCGGGGAGCGCGGGGTGGACTCCGAGCACGGATCGCGCTGGCTGAAGGCGATCACCGACCGGGCCGCTCCCGACAAGCTGGAGCAGGCGCGCAAGAAGCTGGACGAGCACGGAGTGGCGGTTCTGGTGCTCTCCCGGCTGATCCCGGCCGGCCGCATCCCCGTGATGCTCGCCTGCCTGCTGGGCAGGATGCCGCTCGCCCGGTTCGTCCGGGGGGATGTGCCGGCCTGCCTGGCCTGGGCGGCCACGTACCAGCTCATCGGCATCCTCGGCGGTTCCCTGTTCCCGGAGCCGTGGCAGGGCGTGGTGGCGGCGGTGGGGATCGCGCTGCTGATCAGCGGGGTACCGGCGCTGTGGCGCCGGGTGCGGGATCGCTTCCCCGGCTGACGCCCCCGGTCCGGAAGCGGGGCGGCCGGACCGGCTGCCCGCTCACGCGTTCCCGGGCCGGAATGCGGCGCCTCCGGTGCCGGGGCTGTCCCGCCCCGCGGGGGGTCCGGCCGGAATCCCCGCACTCCGCCGCTTTCGTCCGTCCCGTTCGTGCGCTCTCCCCTCGGCCGCACGTTCGGCCCCGGAGCGACAAGCGATACGGTGACCCGGTCGACGGCCGCGAGCGGACGGGCGAAGCGGTCGGCCCGGGTGGACTTGGGGGAATGGATGACGTTCGAACAGGAGTGGGCCGAGCTGCGTGCGGCGGCTGCCCAGCGGACCGCCATGCAGATCAACAGCGTTCCGGCCGACGGAGGCGGGGGCGGCGGGAGCGGCGACCTGGTGGTCAACCGGGACGATCTCGGCGCCATCGGGAACGACGCCTACGCCCTGCGGACGCGGCTCTCGAAGGAGGGCGACCTCGCCCGCCCGTCCACGTTCGACGCGGCGATCGCGCTGACCAACGGGAACTTCGCGTGCGGCTCGGCGGTGTTGAAGGTGCACGACTTCTGGCAGACCCATCTCAAGACGCTGGTGGACTCCTGCGCGCAGATCTCGAACCACCTCGACTACTCCAAGGCCCAGCACGCGAAGGACGAACTGAAGGTCCAGGGAGATCTGGCACCGATCTCCAAGCTCACGGAATACATGAACTAGCGCTCGGGGGAGCACGCGCATGCTGAAGTTCGAGGACATAGTCGACGCCCCGGTGGGGAAACTGAAGACCGCGGCCGACAGCTGGTCGGACATGGCGGGGAAGCTGGACACGCTGGCCGCCGACGCCTCCGACGGGATGAAGGCCAGAGCGGACAAGGCCGACTGGGAGGGCGTCAACGCGGGCGTCACCCGGGCGTTCATCGGCAAGACCGCCAAGGAGTTCGCGGACGCCGCCGCCGAGGCCAAGGGTGTGAAGCAGATCCTCGAAGAGGGTCACGCGGCCATCAAGGCGGCCAAGGACGACCTGATCGCGATCCGCGACCACGAGGGGCCCGCCGCCGGCGTCCACGTGGACGGCAAGGGCAAGGTCACCGCGCGGCACCCGCTGTCCGAGAACAACACCGCTCGGCACGACCCCGATTACAGCGATCTCCTGCGGCAGGAGCGGGAGAACATCGAGTCGTGGCAGAAGAGGATCGACCTCGTCGTCGACAACTGCAACGACACCGACGTCTCCTTCAAGAACGCCCTGGAGAAGAACGTCACCGACCGCAAGGACTTCCAGGCCCCGACCTACACGAAGCTGGACCAGGAGGAGGCCGCCCGCGCCGCCGAACTGGCCTCCAAGGGCCGCGACATCACGCACACCGAACTCCAGCAGCTCAACGAACTGCTCAAGGACAACAGCGGTTCGGTGGAGTTCTCCAAGAACTTCTACGAGAAGCTCGGCCCGGAGAAGTCGCTCGCGTTCTTCGGCCAGCTCTCCACCGACACGTACGACTACGGCAAGGTCGACAAGCAGCGGCTCGAAGACGTCCAGCAGCTCCAGAAGAACCTGGGTCTGAACCTCGCCACCGCCTCGCACGACAAGGACTTCGCCGACAAGTGGGGCCCGGAGCTGCGGAAGATGGGCACGGAGCGCATCCCGCTGACCAAACACGACTACAACGGGCCCTACGGCTACCAGTTGCTCGGTGGGATCATGCGGTACGGGAACTACGACGCGAAGTTCCTCAACCCGATCGCCGAACACGTGGCGCAGCTCCACCAGAAGGACCCGTACATGTTCGCCGACAACAAGGTGGTGAACAGCCCGTTCAAGAACCCGTTCAACCCCTCGGGCGTGAACGGCGCGGGCTACGACCCGACCACCGCCATGCTGGAGGCGCTCGGCAACAGCCCGGAGGCGGCGAAGAAGTTCTTCAGCGACGCCCCGACGGCGTACAACGAGGACGGCACCGTCAACCGCGGGGCGACGGCCGACCTCGGCAAGGGGATCGACAACTACCTCGACTTCTTCGGCAACGAGAAGTGGGAGTCCTTCGGCGACGTCAACTCGCTCGACGAGGACGAGCTCAAGGGGTCGCTCAACCACATGCCCGACGCCCTGGGGCACGCCCTGGAGGCGGCGACGCTGGGCTATCCCGCGGGGCATCCGGACGGCAGTGTGGTGCGCGACGCCGACAACGCGGGTGTCATGCAGCAGGTCATGGAGAAGTACGGGGCAGACGCGGGCCTGCTCAAGCAGCAGGAGGCGCTGGCCGACAGCCTGGGGACCATGGGCGCCGGCTACATCGACGACATCAACTGGGCTCTGGACAAGGGCGGTACGGACAGCGTGTTCGCCCCCGGGAAGAACCCGGAGGGCCACATCGACTTCGAGGACGACGAAGAGGGCCGGAGTGTCGCCCGCGGGTTCCTCAGCGCCATGGGCCAGCACCCGGACGCCTATGCGACGCTCTCGACGGCGGAGCAGGTCTACACCCGCAGCGTGCTGGAAGGGCAGGTCGGTCCCGACGGGGTGATCGACAAGGGCGGGGCCCGGTCGACGGTGCACGTGGGCGCGGAGGTCCAGGGCATGCTCGACCAGTCCCGCGCCGACCAGGTCCAGGCCGACAACATGAAGACCCACGAGGACTACGAGAAAGCGGTCGCCAAGCGCTCGGGGTGGGTGGAGTTCGGTGCGGTGGCGGGTGTCGCCGCCGGTGTCGCCTTCCTGCCCGCCACGGCCGCGGTCGGCACCGCCGCCGTTCTCATCCCCTTGGCGACGGACACCGCCAGCGGCGCGGCCGAGCAGGTCATCGGACAGTTCATCGGAGACATGTCGGACAACTCGGTCGACGCCAGCAAGGAGAAGGCCGAGGAGCTGACGGAACAGGAATGGAACCGGATCTACCGTTCCGGGGAGTCCATGGCCGAAGCGCCGATGGAGGAGTTCCTGGCGAGCAACACGACGGACAAGGACAGCGAGTTCCGCCAGGACATGAAGGAATCCATGAGGCTCGGCTATTCGACCGGAAACGACCGGGAGAACCAGCAGGGCAGGGCTCCGGAAACCGGCTGACGAGGCACATATGGGTACGGGTGGAGGGATGAGGATCGTGGGACGGGTGCGGGCAGGACGCGTGACTGCCGCTGCGGGGCTGGTCGTGGCGCTGGGGGCCGGGCTGGTGGCCTGCGGCTCGGAGGACACGGCGGGCAAGGAGGACGGGGCGACCGCCTACGTCGGCGCCGACGAGGTGTGCGGCGGCCTGTTCGAAGGCGCCTTGGCGAAGAAACTGGAGACGGTCACCGGGACCACCGAGTTCTTCGACAAGGGCGACGGCACGGACAAGGTCGTGGAGGCCCTGACACGCGGATACGAGTCCGGGCACCGCTCGGCCGCGGGCGGGGACCTGTGCGAGTTCAGCCGCAAGGGCGGCAGACCGCGCGACGCGGCGGACATCACCTTCTCCATGTACGCACCGCAGGACCTGGAGGATCCGAGCACCGCGCCCGGCACGCAGGCGTACACGATGGGCAAGAGGTCCGAGGCCAGGGGCGCGGGGGCGTCGATCTACCTCGCCTGCGTGAGTCCCGAGCTGAAGGGTTCGAGCACGGACCCCCTGCGCGTCTACGGGAGTTTCACCAACAAGAGCGATGCGGCCGACACTCCCGAGATCCGTGCGGCCAATCTGGAGATCCTCCACGCCGGCGCGCTCTCGGTGGTGAAGGAACTCGGCTGCGAGGGCGCCGCGGGCCTGCCGGAGACCCCCGTACTCACACCGAAGTAGCGGCGGGGCCGCCCGCGGCTGGGCCCGCCCGGCGGCTGCCGCACCCGCACGTGCCGCAGGGCCCGTACCCCACGTGGGGTACGGGCCCTGCGGCACGTGCGGGTGGCGGGTCGAGACCCGCTCATCCGGTCACCGGACCGGCGTTCACTCCCACACGGCGACCAGATCGGCCGCCACGATGTGGATGGAGCCGCAGGTGAAGGAGATCTCGTGGGACATGCCCGCCGGGTGCGGGAGCACCTCGTCGAGCTGCAGGGCACCCAGGCGGGGCATCGTGCCGTCCGACTCCTCCGCGTCGGTCCGGAAGGACCGCACATCTGTGTAGCGCAGACGCAGCCCGCTGTCGTGCTTCCATTCGTTCGCCGACAGAGCCAGCTCCAGAGAGATCACCGTTTGCTCGTCGGCAAGGACCGTCCTGGTCCACTCCAGGTCCTTGACGCACCGGGAACTCCGGAAATCGTAGTGCCCGGGATCGCAGGCGTACGTGGCGGCACCGGGGGGAAGACCGGCGGAGATCTCCGGTAGTGCCTCCAGATAGTCGCCCGGGTCCAGATGGAAACCGTAACGGTCCGGCAGCGGTTCCACACGTACGTACTGCATCAGCAACCACCGCCGGTGATGCGCGGGCGCATCCAGCTGTCGCCCTTGATGTTCTGCGTTCCCTTGGGACCGATGCGGCGGTCTCGCCTCATCTCCTCCACCGCCAGCCCCTTGAGGTTGTTGTAGACGTTCCGCGGCACTTCGACGTCAGTGCCCTTCCCGTGCTTGGAGAACCACCCGTTGCTGCCGAAGATGCCGACTTCCTTGCCCTTGTGGTACACGTGCACCTCGAAGTCGGAAGTGCCGCCGATGTCGAATCTGTCGACCCGCCCGGTGTATCTGCTGCCGAAGTTCAGTGGGTCCTTGGAACCCTGGGTGAACCCTCCAGCATTGTGGACGAGGACCGGTTCCTGACCGGCCAGCACATAATACGTGTGCAGTTCGGCCACGGTCAGGTTGTGAACGGTGGCCGCCGCGGTCCACCTTTCGAGGGACTCGATGCGGAGCAGGTCGCCCCGGCGGGTCCTCAGGTGCTCGCCGGTCGTGAGGTCGCCGGCGTCGAGCCACGTCTTCAGTTCCGGGACCCAGAACGGGTGGCCCTCGGTCGCGGTCACCGAGACGGTACGAGCAGCGCCCTTGTCCGCCCCGTCGTTCTGCGCCCCCTCGACGGAGAGGGTGATCCGTACCAGGTGCTTACGGCCCTCGCCGGTGATCTCGGCGGTGACCGTGCGGGCTTCGGTGCGACCGGTCTCCGGGTCGGTGGCCAGGACCTGGTCCCCGGTCTCGATGTCCTCGATGGGCTTGCTGGTGCCGTCGGCCATGAGGACCGCGGTGCCCGGCACGAAGCTGTTGCAGGGGATCGCCTCCCTGCTCGCGCCGACGCCGAGGTACGCGACGAAGGCCGTGTTGACGAAGTCCTCGATCACCTTGCCGCGGGCGACCTCCTTGGCCTTCTCCGCGCAGGTCTTCGGCTGGTGGGCGCAGTAGGTGGCCGCGATCTCCTTGGCCTTCTCCACGTCGTTCCCGCCGTGCAGCACGTAGAGGTACGCCTGGCGGCAGCCCTCGCGTCCGTAGCAGGCGGAGCCCTCGTCGGCCGACTCGTAGACCGGGTTGTACCAGAAGTCGTCGGTGAACTCCCCGTCCATCGCGCTGGCCCAGTAGTCGGACAGCTTGTCGATGTCGTTGGTCACCGGGGTGTTGTCGGCGACCCAGACCTTCTTCGACTTCTGCTGCTTCTTGTAGTCGGTGCCGCGGCGGTAGTCGGTCGTGCCGGTCTTCGGGTCGTAGCCGACCGCCTCCTGGGTCTTCTTGTCGCAGTTGGCGAGGCTGTACTGGCAGGAGTTGGGCCGGGAGCCGATCTCCGTGCCCGCCGGGTCGGAATGGGTCACCGGGTTGTTGGCGGCGTAGGTGTAGCCGTGCATCTGCTGCGGGTCGTCGGCGGTGAACAGCGGGTCGACCGACAGGAACCGTCCCGTGGCCGGGTCGTACTCACGGGCGCCGAGATGGGTGAGCCCGGTGGAGGCGTCGGTGGTCCCGCCGACGAAGCCCCTGGTACCGGGCCAGTTCGCGGGTCCGGTGCCGCGGGTGCCACCGAAGGGCTTGGTGCGCCGCTGGGTGAGCGCCTGGCCGGCGGCGTCGACGGCCAGTTGGGCGGTGCCGTGGTGGTCGGCCAGGGTGAAGGTGATCCTGCCGTCGTCGGTCTGGACCGCCTGATGGCCGCCGCCGAGGTCGAAGTACCGGGTGCCCTTGGCCGTCGTGCCGCCCTTGGCCAGCGTGATCTCGGTGGTGCCGAGGTAGAGGGTGGTCTCCGTGGGGCTGCGCCCGATCAGCCGGTTGCCGTCGGTGTCGTACAGGTACTCCGTGACCTTGGCGGTGCCGCCCTCCACCGGCTCGGTGACCTTGGCCAGGTGGCCCTCGGCGTCCCAGTCGAGGGTCTGGGAGGTGCCGTTTCCGAGGAGGCGGGTCTTGGTGTCGCCTGTCTCGTCGTAGCCGAAGCTGTCGGTGGACTTCACCGTGCCGGTCTCGGTGTCCACCGAGGACAGGCGGTGCGAGCCGGGCTGCGGGTAGTGGTAGGTCCGCAGGCTGTCGGCGCCGGCCCCGGTGGCGTGTCCGGTCTCGGTGAGCCGGTTGCCGACCACGTCGTAGGTGTAGGAGTCCCAGTAGGGGGCGGGGCCGCCGAGGACGGCGGTGCTGGGTGCGGTCGCGCAGACGGCCGTGGACTGCGTCCACGCCTCGGTCGTGCGGCCCAGGTAGTCGTGGGCGAAGCACTGGTTGTCGGTGCCGGAGCGGGAGGTGTCCGAGACGGACAGGACGTTTCCGGCCTCGTCGTAGGTGTAGGTGTTGGCCTGGTCGGTGCCGGCGACGTCCTGCCGGTCGACCCGGGAGGTCGCCAGCCGCTGGGTGCCCCACTGGTAGCTGTTGGTCTCGTACGTCGCCTTCCCGCCGCTCGCGGAGAAGGTGTACTGCAGCGGCTTGCCGGTGTAGCTGTAGGAGGTGCCGGCGCTGAGGTTCTGCGGGCCGCTGACCGCGATCGGGCGGAGCGTGTCGTCCTCGTACGTGTAGGCCGTGGTGGTGGCCGCCAGCGATCCGGCCTTGGGGTATCCGACGCCCTCGACCAGGCCGGACGCCTTGTACGTGGTGGCGGACAGGTAGGTGCCGGCCAGCGCGCCTTCGGTGGCGGGGACGGTGACCGAGGTGCGCAGCGGCCGGTAGAGCCGGTCGTAGGCCAGCACCTTGGTGCTGTACGCCTGGCCGCCGCTGTAGCGGATCGACTCGGCGAGGTGGCCCTTGGCCCCGCTGACGGTGTCGTAGACCCACTTGGCCCGCAGGGTGCCGGTGCTGGATCCCTCGCGCAGCTCGGTCTCGCGGCCCTGACCGTCGTACACGTGCGCGAGGACGGTGTTGCGGGCGTCCTTGGAGGTGGAGAGCAGCCCGCGGTCGTCGTAGGTGTGGTGCGTGGCCCCCTTGTCGGGGTCGGTGGTGTCGGTGAGACGGCCCAGGGGGTCGTAGGTCCAGGTCCAGGCGTTGCCCGCCGGGTCGGTGGTGCTGGTCATCTCACCGCGCTGCGAGTAGGCGTAGGCCGTCGTGTCGTAGGCGGCGTCCGCGTCGCGCGCGTGGAGCGTGCGCAGTTCGGTGGTGTTGCCGCGGGCGTCGGTGACGGTGGTGGTGGCGGTGCCGCCCACCGGCGGGATCACGGTGGTCCGGTCCCCGCCGTAGATCGTTCTGGTCACGCCGAGGACCTTGCCGCCGTCGCCGTTGCCGGCGACCCGGCGTTGTTCCGTCGGGCGCCCGAGGCCGTCGTAGGCGTACCAGGTCTGGGTCTCGACGGCGAGCGCGTCGTCCAGCCGGAAGAGCGTGGTGGACGGGGCGGTGGTGTCCGTGTAGTAGGGGGCGAACTCCTTGGCCGTCAGGCCGCGTTCGTCGTAGAAGGTGTCGGTGAGCAGGGTGCCGTCCCCGGGTCCCGGCGCCTGGGTCTGGCGGGCGCGCAGGAAGCCGTCGTAGAGGACGTACGAGGTCACCTGGGCACCGTCGTTGCCGATGGTCCTGGTGCCGACGGCGACCGCCTTGCCGTCGGCGACGGTGTAGGTGAACTCGTAGCTCGGGACCTGGGTGGTGGTCCGGTCGGGCAGCCACACCTTGGTGGCGCGGCCCAGCGGGTCGTAGGCGTAGGAGGTGACCTTGCCGTTGGTGTCCGTCGCGGTCAGCGGCAGGCCGCGCAGGGGTTCGAAGGTCTGCGAGGCGGTCGTCGCGGTGGTGCTGTCGCCGGGGACGACGGGCGGGTTGGTGACGGTCGAGCCGGTGGCGAGGCCCGTGGTGGGCGTGTACGCGGTGGTGGTGGTCCGGCCGTCGCCGCGTGCGGTACGCGTCAGCGTGCCCGCGGAGGTGACCGTGACGTCGGCGGTCAGGTCGGTGCTGGTGAGCGTCCGCCCGTAGACGTCGTAGGTGGAGCCGGACTCCAGGTAGACGGCGGTGGTGCCGTCGTACTTCTTCAGCTTGGCGACGCGGGTGGCGTCGCCCTTGCTCGCCGCGGCGCCGTAGGCGCCGCCGTCGTAGGCCGTGCGGGTGTCGGAGACGACGTCGGCGGGCCGGTCCACCGTGGCGGCGTCGCAGGCCTTGGCCACCGTCTCGACGCGGACGGGCGTGGCGACGACGGCGCTGCCGGCCGCGTAGGTGGTGCGCGTGCACTGGTCGTCGGCGGCGGTCGCGGTGTCGCCGGCGTCGTCGGTACGGGTGACCTGGCCGGTGGCCGCGTCGAAGGCGTTGCTGGTGGACGTGGTCCGCCACGCGGCGCCGGCGCCGTCGTCCAGGGAGGTCCAGGTCCGGGTGTTCTCGGTGCCGGAGAGATCGGCGGTGACGGTACCCCAGTCCCGGACCTTCTTCGCGGTCTCCCTGTGCCAGGGCCGGCTCACCGTCTTGCCGAGGACCTTGCCTCCGGACCCGGAGTAGGTGACCGTCTTGTAGGCGAAGCCGGCGGACGAGGAGTGGTCGGCGAGGGCGTCGCCCTCCCCGGTTCCGAGGGTGACGCTGACGCTCTTGGTGCCGCCGGCGGTGTTCTTCCGGTCGCCGTCCATGCCCCGCAGGAAGTAGGTGTCGGCCTGGGTCCGCATGGCCGCGGCACCGCCCTGACCGCCGGTGCGCACGCGTACGTGGCCGTAGCCGCGCCAGTCGGACCAGGTCTTGAACTTCTCCTGGGTCATGCCGTCGGTGTCGTCGTAGTGCCAGGCAGCGCCGTCCAGGTAGTCGTACATGGTGACCTGGTCCGGGGAGCCGCCGGTGCGGTCGGTGGCGGTGACGGTGGCCACGACGTACTTGTTGAACCACTGCCGCACCGGGTCGTCGGTGGAGCTGCCGCCGATGTACTGCGGGAAGCAGCGGGTGGTGTTGGTCTCCGGGACGGGCGTCGCGCCCGCGGCGCAGGCGGGGGCGGAGTAGCCGACGTCGAGCTGGCCGCCGGACTCGTCGGCGATGCCGGAGAGCCGTGCCTTGATGAAGGGCGCGAAGCCGTCACCGGTCTCGTCGAGCCGGTTGGCGAGCTGGGTGTAGGCGAAGGTGACCTTCGGCAGGGTGACGGAGGCCGTGCCGTCGTGGCCGGTGCGCTGGACGGAGTCGAGCAGGAGTTGGTAGTCGACGTCGGCCTGGCCCCAGCGGTGGCCGAGCGTCCAGCCGTCGACCTTGGCGTACGCGCCGGCGGCGAGGACCTCGGTGGTGACGCCGGTGAGCCGCTTGCGGGTGAAGAACGCCGGGGAGAAGCGGCCGTCGTCGCAGTCGGTGCCCGCCGTGCAGTTCAGGTCCCAGGGGGTGTCGTACCAGGCGAAGGCGTCCTTGGTGATGTCGGCGCAGGTGGTGCCGGTGGCCGGGAGGCAGCGCTCGGAGCTGGTGAAGTCGACCTTGGCGAGGGCCTGGGCCGAGTAGACGCTGGTGGACCGCAGGCCGTACTCGATGCGGTCCAGGGTGCCGCCGCGGACGTAGGGGGTGTCGTCGGCCGCCTTGAGGTTGCGGCCGTAGGAGTTGGCCTCCTTGTCGTAGTAGTAGGCGGCGGCGTTGCCGTGGGTGTCCACCACGTAGTCGAGGTTCCAGCGGTAGCCCTGCTGGCACCAGGAGTCGGCGAACGCGGAGGCGTGGCAGGGTTCGCCGGTGTCGTCGCCGAAGACGGGCGTGGTCCAGGTGGAGTCGGTGGTCTCCTTGCCACTGGCCCAGCCGGGCAGCCGGTTGTAGCCGAAGAAGTACCGGGTGCCGTCGGGGGTGGTGACGCGCCAGTACTCGTCGTCGCGGGCGCCGTTGGAGCGGACGTCGGTGGCGGTGCCGCGCAGCCGGTCGATCCGGGTGCCGTCGTCGGTCTTCAGCTTCCAGGAGTCGGTGCCCGCGGGCACCAGTTCGCCGCCGGTGCCGTTGAGCTGGAGGACCGCGTTGTCGTAGCCCCAGCAGAGGTCGCCGGGGGTGTTGCCGTCGGCGTTCTCGACGTCGTCGTCGGAGCAGCTCTTGTAGCGGCGCTCGATGAAGCCGGGCGAGAGGTCGAATCCGTCTCCGACCCAGGAGGACTGGTTGTTGGTGTTGCCGGTGCGGCCGTCGACCGAGCCGGAGGAGTAGGAGAGGGCGAGGTTCGGGACGAGTCCGCCGGGGACCTGGGGCACCGCCATCGGGTAGGACCAGCCGAAGGAACCGCTGTTGAGGTCGGTGCTCCAGGTGGCGGAGGCGGCCAGGGACGTCGCCTTGTAGTCGCCCAGTCCGCCGCCGGTGTCCGCGACGGCGGCGAGGACGGTGGCCGAGGAGGCGCTCAGGGGGACGGCGTCGGCGGTGAGCGTCCGCCGTTCGCCGTCGTTGACCGTCTCGACCGGTTCGGCCGTGCGGCAGCGGGCCTCCTGGGGGCTGGTCAGCACGCAGGCGGGCAGCCGGACCAGTGTCAGCCGGCTCGCGTAACCGCCGCCGTAGGCGTCGGCGAAGGAGGAGTAGTCGATCCCGGCCCGGACCGTGCCGGCGTCCTGCGCGCGGCCGGCCCGGAGGGTGAAGACGGGTCCGTCCACTCCGGCCTCGTCGGCGAAGGCGCGGTCGAGCACGCGCGCGGCGACTTCGCCGGTGGCCGCGTGCTCCCCGTCCTCGGCCCGGGTGCCGAGGGTGAGGGGGAGCTTCCCGGCCCGGAGGGCGGACTTCGCCGTTCCCCTCCCGGCCGGCGGCAGTTCGACGGTCGCCGAGCCGGCCTCGGGCCAGGCGGTGGCCGGAGGCCGCTGCGGGGTGCGGGGGCCCTTCGTGACCTTGCGGGCCACGGCCCCGCCGGCGGGGCCGCCGGGCAGCGGTTTCTCGGCGGCGGGCAGTTCGGGTGTGCGCCAGGCCTCGGCGACCGCCGGGGCGGCCATCCCCTGGAGCAGGCCGGCCGTCAGGACGGAGGCGGTGGCCAGGGCGATTCTGCGCCGCAGGGCCTGCGGCAGGCGGAAGGTACTTCGTGGTCCGGGTCTCATGGTCATCCCTCGTGGTCCCCCGAGCGCGGTGCCGGGTGCCTCGGACTGGGTGGCGTGGCGGTGCGGGCGGGCCGGGCCCGCGCCCGCCGCCTGTCGGGCGGCGGGTGCGGGTGGTCCGGCGGGCGGACGGGGTCAGTCGCCGCTGGGCACGGCGGTCTCCACGCCGGGCATGCCGACGGCGAGATGGCTGATCTGGGTGGGCGTGAGAGCCCCCTGGAAGGTCCAGAGGTCGGACACGGTGCCGGGGAAGTACTCGCCCCAGGTGCTCGCACCTGTCTTCGCGCGGCCGAGCTGGAGGTTCTGCGTGGCCTTGAACGTCACGACGTCCTCACCGGAGGAGTCGGTGTCGGTGCAGCCGGACACGTCCGGCTCGCCGTTCTCGTCGGTGTCCGCGCACGCCACGTCCTGCAGTTCGCCGTTGACGTAGAGCTGCAGTTCGCGGGCGAAGCCGTCGTAGACGACCGCGAGGTGGGTCCATTCCTGGACGGTGAAGAACTGACCGTTGTCGACCTGGGTGGTGAGGGCGTCGGCCTTGTCGGCGTCGGCGGTCTCGATGCGCCAGCGTCCGGGGTCGCCGTCCGCCGCCGCGCCGGGCACGTACCGGACGGCGAGGGCGCTCCTGGTGGTGCCGGGCGCGCTGAGCAGGGTGACGTTCCCGGTGGGCTGGGCGGCGGCCTGGACGAAGGCGCTGACGGTGAAGCTGGCGCCGGTGTCGACCGTGGGCACGCCGGTGGCGGTGGCCGCGTAGTCGTTGACGCCGTCCAGGGTGAGGCCGCCGTCCACCCAGCCCGATCCGGTGGCGGCCCCGTTGTAGAGGGTCATCCCGGCGCCCGCCGCCGACGCGTCGGGGGTGGCCGGCGGGGTGCCGGCGGCCGACTCGAACTTCCAGCGGGAGCCCACCTGGGGACGCTGCTTGAACAGCTGGCGGACCTCGTCGCCGGAGACGGCGCGGTCGTACAGCCGTACGTCGTCGGTGTCGCCCTTGAGCGGGCTGGTGACCGTGCCGTTCGGGTCGAGGCCGCTGCCGATGGTGAGCGGCCCCTCGGACGACAGACGGGCGGTGAAGGCGGTGCTGGCCTGCAGCACGCCGTTGACGTAGAGCAGCAGTCTGCCGGCGTCGGCGTCGTAGACGCCCACGACGTGGTTCCACTCGCCGAACCGGCCCGCGGCGCAGTTGGTGTTCTCGGGACAGGCGGTCTGGGTGGCGCGGACGATGGCGGCGTCGGCCGTGTCGGCGTCGGTCCGGGAGAACACCCAGCCGCCGAGGGCGGAGGAGTGGTACAGCTCGAAATTGCGTCGCACGGAGCCGAGTTGTGACGCCACGGTCATCGCTCTGGCCGGTTTGTCCTTCGGTAGCCGCACCCAGGTGGAGACCGCGAAGCTCTGGAAGGTGTCCAGCAGGGGGCGGCCGGTGGTGGCGTGGTCGTCGACGCCGTCGAAGGTCACCGCCCGTCCGCTCACCCCGGTGGTTCCGGTGACGGCGCCGCCCTTCAGCGTCGCGTCGGCCGCCTGGCCGCGGCCGGTCACCTCGGTGGCTCCCGCCTCCTCGTCCAGGGGCAGGACCAGCTTGGCCGGACGGCCCGTGTTCGCCGGCTGCCCGGTCGCGAGCCGGGCGGCCTGCGGGTCGGTGAGCTGGTAGTCGAAGAGCTGGACGTCGTCGAGGGTGCCGGGGAAGAAGTTGGCGAGTTCACCCCAGTGGCGTGCCGCACCCATCAGGGTTCCGCCCCGCGCGTCCCAGGGGTTGGTGTACGGGGCGGTGCCGGCCAGCTTGCCGTTCACGTACAGCTTGAGCAGGTGGTTGGGGTTGTCGAAGACCCCGACGAGGTGGGTCCACTGCCCCAGCCGGGCGGTGGTGCAGGCGGTGTCACCGGTGGCACAGGGCGGCTGGACGGCCCGGGTGGAGGTGCTTCCGGAGGCGGCGTCGTCCGAGTGCCGCAGGAACACCCAGCCGCCCAGGGCGGAGGAGTAGTAGATCTCGTAGCCGCTGTTGTTCTGGCCGGACTGGGACAGCGCGATGACCGGGCGGCCCGGATCGGTGCCGGGGAGCTTGGCCCACAGGGACACCGAGAAGCTCTTGCCGGTGTTGAGTACGGGCGAATCGCTGGCTGCCCAGTCGTCGACGCCGTCGAAGCCGAGGGCCTTGCCGGACACGCCGGCGCCGCCGGGCGTGGCTCCGTGCAGCGCGGCCGGCCAGGCGCCGCCCGCTCCGGCCACGGCGGTCGCCCCCGCCTGCTCGTCCATCTGCCAGGTCAGCCGGTCGGGCTGGCCGGAGCGGACGCGGAAGGTGTACGTGGTGGGTTCCGAGCCGTTGCCGGCGGCGTCGAAGGCCTGCGCGGTGATGAAGTTGACGCCGGGCCTGGTCGGCATGAAGGTCATCGTCTTGAGCCCGCCGCCCGTGGTGGTGAGCGTGTGGGCGCTGCTGGGCGCCGCGTTGACGCCGAACCAGTACTTGGTGACGTCGGTGGACGTGGTGTCCACGGAGAAGGTGCCGTACCTACCGACACCGTCCCACCAGGGGTCGTCGGGATGGTCGGGATCGGACTCCCCGTACTGGGCGGAGTCGATCACCGGGCCGACGGGCACGGACGTGTCGTACATGAAGTGGCAGCCGTGGGCGCCCGTGTAGCTCCACGCCGACCACTGCGCTCCGTCGTAGGAGCGGACGTGCCAGTCGACGTGCCTGTTCTTGGGGATGCTGCCGGGCAGCACCAGGGAGAAGTCCGACCCGCTCTTCTTGGCGGTGGTGCGGGCCGAGGTGTAGCGGGCCTTCCACCCGGCTCCGTCGCCCGAGTCCCAGGACGCCTGGAACTGCACGGAGACGGTGTCCCCGTCGGGGTCGGTGACGTTGTTGGCGCGGACCGTCGCGGTGGAGCGGATGCGGACCATCTTGTCCGAGGCCACGCACGGTCCGCCGGGGCTCATGGTGAGCTGCGACAGCTTGATCTTGTCGGGGGCGCGGTTGTACCGCACGCGCAGGTAGGCGTCGTCGGAGAACCGCTTCCAGGTGTAGCGGTCGTCTTCGCTGGTGGCCCGCAGCCCGAAGGTGATCTGCGACCACTTGGCGGCCGCGGCCTGTGCCACCGCGGACTTGACGTCGAACTCGGCGTCGGCCGCGGCGCAGCCGTCGTATCCGTGGGCGAAGCTGCGGGTCTGCAGATGGTCGGCCCAGAAGCCGGAGGCGTTCTGGCTGTTCCAGGTGGTGGAGGAGTTGATGCCCTTGGTGCGCCAGATCTGCACTTCGCGGTTGTCGCAGGAGGCCGCGTAGGTCTCGCGGACGACGAACTCGGCGGAGAGGATGGTCCGGCCGGCGAACCTGGTGGTCGGGATCTGGTAGAAGAGCCGCTTCACGTCGTAGGGCGCGCAGTAGGCCCAGCCGCAGTAGCCGAGGCCCGCGTCCGATTCGCCGTTGAACTTCCACTGCGGGGAACTCGCCCAGTACCTGGACGCCATGGTCCAGGAGGTGGCCTTCGGGGAATACCACTGGGGGTCGATGTAGACGGGGTAGACGGTGCCGGATCCGGTCAGCAGGTCGTGGTCGGGGGTGAGGACCAGTTCGGCGCCGTCCCCGGCGATGTCCACGCCGACCTGCTCCAGGCGGCCGGACTCTCCGGCGGCCGGGTCCTCGGCGCCGGCCGCGGGCTCCGCGGCGGTCGCCGTCCGGGCGAGGGAGGCCGTGGACGCGCCTTCGGCGCCCTCGGCGGCCTGGCCGCCGCCGCTGGAGTCCCACATCACCGGGGTCGGCGCTTCGAAGACGACACCGCCCGCGCCCTCGTCGACCGCCCGCAGGCCGCCGGTGGCGGTCTCCTCGACCGCCATGCCGTCGGCGCTGAGCCGCAGCCGCAGCGCGGCGAGTTCCGGACTCCGTGCGGCCTCGGCCGACTTGACCACGAGCAGCTGCGTGAAACCGTCGACGAGCGCGGTGAGCCGCAGGTCGACGTCCGGCAGGATGTCCGCATATGTTGCCATGCTCGCGTCAAGCAGGGGCGCGGGGACGGCGCCGGGCCACGCGAGCTCCAGCGTCCGCCCGGCCCGCTCCATGCGCACGAGCGGAACCTTCTCGCCGCCGCCGGAGAACCCGAGACCGACGGTGGCGGCGCCGGGAGCGACCATCCCGTCGCCGGACGGGGCGAGATCCGTGTCGATCGGCCGCCACTCGCCGTCGATCCGGGTCCGCACCGGGCGCAGGTACTCCCGCGCCTCCAGGTCGCCTTCAGGGGTGGCCCAGACCTCGCTGCTCTCCCCCCGCAGGGAGGCCACCTCGACCTTCCGGCCGGTCCGGGCCGCCGCGGCGAACGCCTCGTCCTCGGAGGCCGCCGCCATGGCACCGGGTCCCTCCGCCGGGGCCGTCGGGGACTGCACGGCCCGCGCGGCGGGCTGCGGGCCGGCCGCCACGGCCTGCGGGAGCGCTCCCATCTGCAGCAGCCCCGCCGCCAGGGCGACGCCCACGCCGAGCGCCACCCCCCTGCCCGTTCTCCCACGTCTTCCGGCACCGAACCGCATCCGTCGCACTCCCCCACCCTCGACACAAGATCACTGAGCGGAGAAAACTTATGAGCGCCGCGGGTCGGAAGCGCGAATTCCGTTCCCCGGAACGATGAACTCCCCTTGCGCACCGTTCACTTCGACGCCATCTCGCGTCGGCGCGGGACCGGTAGCAGCAACCCTCTCTTCGCCTTCCGGCCGCCGTCCCCGCCTTCAGGACAGCACGGCCCCCTCCCCCTCCAGCGCCGCGCGGTACACGACGGACGCGGCGGCGACGTCGAGGGCGGCGTGGCCGGTGGACTTGAAGACGGTCAGCTCGCCGGAGGCGCGGCGGCCGGGGTGGGCGCCGTCGAGGACCGCACCGAGGGTGGTCGCCCGGCCGGGCGGCAGGCCCTGGAGTTCGTGGGCGCCGGCCGGGAGCGGGGCGGTGACGGCGCCGGGCCACTCCACGAACAGCGAGCCGTCCCGGACGGTGGCCGGGTCGAGTTCGGGGCCGTGGGAGCCGCCGACCGAGCCGACGTGGGCGCCGTCGGCCAGCCAGGTGCGGTGCAGCACCGGGGTGCGGGCGCCGGTGCAGCAGAGCACCGCGTCGGCGCCCCGCACCGCCTCCTCGACGCCGGCCGCGGCCGCCCGCGGGTGGCGCGCGGCGAGCGCACCGGCCCGCGCCGGGTCCCGGCCGCCGACGACGACCGGAGTGTCCGCGAAGTACCGTGCCAGCAGGTCGAGTTGAGCGCCGGCCTGGACCCCCGTGCCGATGACGGCGATCCGGCGCGGCTCGGCCGGGCCGAGGGCGCGCAGGGCCAGCGTGGCGGTGGCGGCGGTACGCACGGCGGTGACCGCCTCGGCGTCCATCACGGCGAGCGGCCGGCCGTCCTGCTCGTCGAACAGGACGACCACGCCCCAGTGGGTGCTGCGACCGGGGTGCGCCGGGTCGGCGAAGACGGAGACCAGCTTCGCGGCCAGGCCGAGGCCGGGGACGTGGGCCGGCATCACGCCGAGCAGCCCGGCCGGGGCCTCGGCGGCCACCCGGGGCGGCGCGGACGCGGTACCCCGCGCGACGGACACCAGGGCGGTGGTCAGCGCTTCTGCCAGCCGGTCCGGGTCGAGACAGGCCCGGGTCCGTTCGGCGTCGAGTACCAGCATGCGGCTCAATCCCCCTCCGGGACGGGCGTGTCCGTCGTGGTCGGTTCGTCGTCCGGGGCGGCGGGCACGCCGAGGGCGGTGGCGACGGCGTCCGTCGCCGCGGCGAGCGCCGCGCGCAGTTCCACCAGTGCGTCCTCGCCGAACTCCGCGTCGGGCCCGACGACGGTCAGCGCGCACAGCGGCCTCCCCGGCTCGGGCACCACCGCCCGGCTGACGGAGGCGACCAGCGCCTCGTTGCGTCCGCGCTCCACCGCGAAGCCGGTGCGGGCGACCCGCTCCAGGTCCGCGAGCAGCCCGTCGGGACCGGTCATCGGGTGGCCGTCCGCCTCCGCCGGACGCAGGTACGGGCCGCGCGCCGCGGGCTCCAGGGCGGCGACCAGGGCCAGCGGTCCGGCGAACCGGTGCACGGGCAGGGCCTGGTCGCCGAGCAGGCTGATCATCTCCAGGCGGGCCGGCCGGACCACGTCGATCACCCGGGACCGGTCGTGTTCGAGCACTTGGAGGTTGGCCATCATCCCGGTCCGCGCGGCGAGTTCCTCCAGGGCCGGGCGGGAGAGGGTGGCCAGCGAGCGCGCGGCCGCGGTCCGGGACAGCCGCAGCGCCGCCGCCCCCGGCAGGTAGTGGTCCCCGGTGCGCAGCACCCAGCCCCGGCGCACCAGGTCGGCGAGGACCCGGTAGGCGGTGGGGCGGTGCAGTCCGACCGCGTCGGCGACCTCGCTGAGCCGGAGCGGCCGGTCGGCGCGCGAGACCGCCTCGACCAGATCCAGCGCCTTGTCGACCGCCGAACTCGCCGATCTCGCCAACCCGACCACCCGCTTCCCTTACCCGACGTCGTACCCGCACGGTAGCGTATGTTCCGACTGCCGTAACAGATGTTACAGCAGATGTAATTCTCTTGTTGGTGTCCGGTCGCAGCGCGGGCACGGAAAGGTGTGACCCGATGGCTCACGAGGATCTCCCCGCCCCGACTCCGTTCGCCGCCCCGGCGGAGGGCACGGTCGTGCTGTACCGGAGCGCCACCCTGATCGACGGCACCGGCGGCCCGGCCCGGTCCGGCGTCTCGGTCGTGGTGGACGGCGACCGCGTCAGGACGGTCGCGCCGGACGGCGAGATCCCGGTGTCCGTGCTCTCCGAGGCACGGATCGTCGACCTCCGGGGCTCGTACGTCGTACCCGGCCTGATCGACTCGCACCAGCACCTCGCCACCCCGCCGAACCGTCCGGTCGCCGAGGCCGTGCTGCGCCGCCAGGTCTACGGCGGCGTGACCGCGATCCGCGACATGGCGGACGACCTGCGGCACGTCTCCGACCTGGCGCGGGCGACCCTGGTCGGCGAGATCCCCGGCCCCGACATCCACTACGCGGCGCTGACCGCCGGTCCCGGCTTCTTCGTCGACCCGCGCACCTGGCAGGTCTCGCAGGGCGCGGTCCCCGGACACGTGCCGTGGATGCAGGCCATCACGGAGGAGACCGACCTGCCGCTGGCGATCGCCGTCGCCCGGGGCACCTACGCCACCGCGATCAAGATCTACGCCGACCTGCCGGGGGCCACGGTGGCCGCCCTGACCGCCGAGGCGCACCGGCAGGGCCTCGGCGTCTGGGCGCACGCCGCCGTCTTCCCCGCCTCGCCGGGCGAGGTGGTGGACGCCGGGGTGGACGTCGTCTCGCACGTCCACCTGCTGGTGCACGAGTTCGCCGGCCGGGCGCTGACCAGCTACCAGGACAAGCCGCCGGTGGACCACGCCCGGTTCGCGTCCGGAGACGACCCGGAGATGGCGGCGCTGTTCACCCGGATGCGGGAGCGCGGCACCGTCCTCGACGCCACCAACGCCCTGTGGGACTGGCTGGCCCAGGACGCCGACACCCCGCAGGAGAAGGAACGCGCCCGCGCCAACGCCGAGTTGTCGGCGGCGCTCACCGCACAGGCGTACCGGGCCGGGGTGGAGATCTCCACCGGCACCGACTACGAGAGCGCGCCGGGCGAGGCGTTCCCCTCGCTGCACGACGAGTTGGTGTTCCTGGTCGAGCGCTGCGGCCTGCCCGCCTCCCGGGCGATCCGGGCGGCGACGCTGGGCGGCGCGCTCGCCATCGGGGCGGCGGACTCCATGGGCACCGTCGCCGACGGCAAACTCGCCAACTTCGTGGTGCTCGGCAGCGACCCGCTGGCCGACATCCGCAATCTGCGCGACATCACCCTGGTGGTCAAGCGCGGACTCCCCCTGGACCGGGCGGACTTCACCCCCGCGTCCGCCGACCGGGAAGGAACCGGACCCCGATGACGGTACGGACCACGCAGACGCAGCCGGCCCCGGCCGCCCCCGCACGGCGGCCCCGGGACGGCATGCTGATCGTCAACGCCCTGGGCGGGCTGGAGAACCCGAACGCCGCCGAGGCGGCCGAGAGCGCGGGCGGGCTCCTTCAGGGCATCGACCAGATGGCGATCGACGACCGGGCCGTCGCGGACGCGCGCGCCTCCGGCGTGCACGCGGTCAACATCACCCTGGGCTATGTGATGGGCGACCTGGAGCCCTACGCGCACACCCTGCACGAGATCGGCGTCTGGGACGAGCTGATCCGCTCCCGCCCGCACGACCTGCTGCACGTCCGCACCGCCGCGGACCTGTACCGGGCGCGCGACGAGGACCGTGTCGGTGTGATCTACGGCTTCCAGAACGGCGTGGCCGTCGGCGACGACCTCGGGCGGATCGCGGAGTTCCAGCGGCGCGGGGTGCGCGTCTTCCAGCTGACGTACAACCAGGCCAACCACCTGGGCGACGGGTCGATGGCCCCGGAGAACCGGGGGCTGACGCCGTTCGGCCGGGAGGTGGTCGAGGCGGTCAACGAGAGCCGGATGATGGTCGACCTCTCGCACAGCGGCGAGAACACCTGTCTGGAAGCGGCCCGGATCTCCTCCGTGCCGGTGTCGATCAACCACACGGGCTGCCGTGCCGTGACCGACCTGCCCCGCAACAAGACGGACGAAGAGCTGCGGCTGGTCGCCTCGCGCGGCGGCTTCGTCGGCGTGTACTTCATGCCCTTCCTGAACGTCACCGGCCACGCCACCGCCGACGACGTCGTGGCGCACCTGGTGCACGCGGTGAACGTCTGCGGGGAGGACGCCGTCGGCATCGGCACCGACGGACCGGTGACGGCCGTCGACGACCTGGACGCCTACCGGGAGAAGCTCGCCCAGCACGTGGCGGAGCGGCAGGCCGCCGGGGTCGGCGCGGCCGGCGAGCGCGCCGACACCTATCCCTTCGTGGTGGACCTGCGCGGCGTCGACCAGTTCCGCAAGCTGATCGGCCTGCTGGAGCGCGAGGGGTGGGGCTCCGAACGCATCGAGAAGGTGCTCGGCCGCAACTTCGCGCACTACGCGGAGCGTGTCTGGGGCTGACCGCGCGGAGCGGGGTCACACCTCGCGGGAGCCGCCGACCGGCAGGTCCCACAGGTTCTCGCGCGGGTGTCCGGCCCGCTTCCACGCGGTGCGCAGCCGGCTGAGCGGTTCCAGCACCGGTTCGGCGGACAGCAGGAACGTCGCCCAGTGCATCGGCGCCATGGCCCGCGCGCCGAGGTCCTCGTACGCCTGCACCGCCTCCTCCGGGTCGGTGTGGACGTCGGAGAGCCACCACCGGGGGTCGTACGCGCCGATCGGCAGCAACGCCAGGTCGACGCCGGGGTGGCGGCGGCCGATCTCCGCGAACCAGTGGCCGTACCCGGTGTCGCCGGCGAAGTAGATCCGCCGCCCGGTGCCCCGCACGTCGGTCAGCACCCAGCCGCCCCACAGGGACCGGCAGGTGTCGAACAGGGTCCGCTTGGACCAGTGGTGGGCGGGGACGAAGTCGAAGCGGACGCCGCCGAGCTCCGCCCCCTCCCACCAGTCCAGCTCGGTGACCCGCGTGAACCCCCGGCGGCGGCACCAGCGGCCGAGCCCGGCAGGGACGAACAGCGGGGTGTCCCGGGGCAGCCTGCGCAGGGTCGGTGCGTCGAGGTGGTCGAAGTGGTTGTGGCTGATGACGACCGCGTCGACCGGCGGAAGGTCCTCCCAGCGCACGCCCACCGGGGTGATCCTGGCGGGCGTGCCGACGATGCGCCGGGACCAGACGGGATCGGTGAGCACCGTCAGGCCGCCGAGCCGTACCACCCAGCTCGCGTGACCGGCCCAGGTGACGGTCGGGGCGTTGGTGCGGGGCAGCGGCGCGGGCGCGTAGGGCAGCCGGCTGATGCCGCGCAGCCCTTCGGCGCCGGGCCGCAGGGAGCGTTCCCGTACCAGCCGGGCCATGGCCCGGACACCGGGCAGCGGTGCGGTGAGCCGGTCGGCGAACGACCGGGGCCACACCCGCGGGTCCTGCGGCGGGCGCGCTCCGGGGTCCGCGCCCGGCAGGGGCCGGGCGTCGGGTCCGGACGGCAGGGGGGCCCGCGCGGCGGCGTTCGTACCCCCGGACTGCTCGGTCATCGGGAGGCTCCTGTCATCGGAGTTCGTCGAAGGCGCTCGCGAACATGCTCAGCGCCGCCGCGACGTGCGGCAATTCCAGGGGCTCCGCGGCGGTGAGGGCGGCCTCCTGCTCCTCGGGGGTCGCCCCGGAGAGCGGCGCGGTGCCGAGGCGGACCCGCAGCGCCCCCAGTTCGTCGCCGAACCGGTGCCCGCCCGGCGCGGGGGCGCCGAGCCGCCGGCCGAGGTACTCCTCCAGTTCCATGGAGTCCGTCACCCCGCGGGTCGCCAGCCGGGTGCGGAGCGGTCCGAGGTCGGCGTAGAGGTGGCGGCCGGCCTGCGGGGGCCTGGCCAGCGCCCCGGCGCCGAGCACCGCCCGGTGGGCTGCGGACGCCAGGGTCCCCTGGAGCAGCGCGGACCGCCGGACCCGTGCGACCACGTCCTCCGGCTCGCCGAGCGCCTCGGTCGCGGCGCGGGCGACCGGCACGGCCACGAGCGCGCCGAGGGCGGTGAGCACGTCGAGGGTGCGGGCGTGGCGCGCCGCGGCCCGGTCGGTGTCGGGGAAACGGGCGACCGCCACCGGCCAGGCGGCGGGCGTGAGCGAGCCGGCGAGGTCGGTGAGGACGGTGACGTCGTCGGGGCACAGGTCGCCGGGGCCGATCAGCACGGTGTCGCGCGACCGGTGCACGGTGTCGCGCCAGGTCTCGTCGCTGACGATGTGCAGGCCCTCGCCGACAGCCGCCTCGCACGCCTCGCGGACCAGCTCGGGCGGGGCGACGGTGGCGGTCGGGTCGTCGGCGACGGAGAGCACCAGCAGGCGCGGCCGGCCGCCCTCCGCCCGGACCCGGCGGACCGTCTCCAGCAGGGCGTAGGGGTCGGGGACGCCGCCGCACTCGGCGGGTGTGGGCACGTGGTAGAACGGCCGGCCGAGCAGCCGGGACTGCGGCATCCAGGTGGCGGGGCAGGGCCGGGGCATCAGGACGTCGCCGCCGTGCGCGGCCATCAGGGCCAGCAGCAGGGGCTGCGCGCCGGGGGCCGCCGCGATCAGTGCGGGGCCGCCGCGCAGGCCCCGGCGGGCGAAGTAGCCGCAGGCCGCTCCGCGGAGCTCGGGTCCGCCGCCCGGCGGCTCGGGGTGGAGGTCGTGGGCGGCGGCGGCGAGCCGGCCGGCCAGGCGGGGCAGGACGGGGAGCCCCGGGTCCAGGGCGGGCGGGCCGTACCGGACGGGTCCGCGGTCCTGGCGCGCACCGCCCCGGTGGCCCTGCTCGGTCCGGTCCACCGGTGCCTCCTCGTCCGACCGCCGTCCCCCGTGTCGTCGCCGTGCCGCCCCCAGAGCCTTTATACGGAGGTTTCGGCGCGGCTGCCCGCCCGGACGGACCGGCCCGGAGGCGGTCCGTCCGGGCCGGGGCGCGGCGGGGTCAGCCGGCGAACGCGGGCGTGGGGAGCCCGGCCCCCGCGTCGGGGAGCACCAGTACCGAACCGGCGGGCGGTTGCGGGTCGCGCAGGCCGGTGCGGGCGGTGGTGACGTAGAGGTCGCGCAGTCCGGGGCCGCCGAACGCGCAGGCGGTCGGCTGGAACACCGGCAGCCCGATCACGCGGTCCAGGGCGCCGCCGGGGGTGTAGCGGCGGAGCGCCGAGCCCTGCCAGAGGGCCACCCAGACGCAGCCGTCGGCGTCGACGGTGAGTCCGTCGGGGAGGCCGGCGCCCGGTTCCACGGTGGCGAACGGCCTGCGGTTCCGGACGTGTTCGCCGTCCACGTCGTAGACGTCGATCCGCCGGGTGGGGGTGTCTATGTGGTACATCAGCCGTCCGTCCGGGCTCCAGCCGGTGCCGTTTCCACAGGTCACGGTGGCGACCCGGGTGACGGTCCCGTCCGGTGCCACGCGGGAGAGGCTGCCGCCGCCCTCCGCCCCGTCGTAGCGCATGGTGCCGGCCCACAGCGCCCCGTCGGGGGCGACGGCCGCGTCGTTGGCGCGCCGGCCCGGCACCGGGTCCTGGACCAGCCAGCGGAAGGCGCCCGCCGCGTCGTACAGCCCGATCCCGTCACGGAGGTTGACGACGAGTCCGCCGCCCGCACGGGGCTTGGCCGCGCCCACGTGCTGCGGGGCGACGAGTTCGGTGCGGCCCGGCCCCTCGGGGGCGGCGGGGTCGTAGGTGTGGACGCGGGAGGCGAGGATGTCGACCCAGAGCAGCCGTCCGGTGGCGGCGTCCCAGGTGGGGCCTTCGCCGAGTTCGGCCTCCGCCCGTATCGCGACCTCGATCGCGGTGGCGCTCATGCCTGCCCCCCGTGGTGGCCGAGCCGCCCCGAGAGGGCGTCGGCGCCCTTGGCGGCGAGGCGGGCCAGTTCGTCCTCGCGCTCCTCGCTCCAGCGGCTCATCGGCACGGAGACCGAGAGAGCGGCGACGATCCGGTCGGAGCGGTCCCGCACCGGGGCGGCGACGCAGGACACGTCGGGGTTGGACTCGCGGTGCTCGACGGCGATCCCCCGCTCCCGGATCTCGGCCAGCGCGGCGCGCAGCTCCTCGGTGCCGGTGATGCTGTTCTCCGTCATGGCCTCCAGCTCGCGGCCCCGGAGCCGGGCTTCGAGTTCGGCCTCGGGCAGCGCGGCGAGCAGCAGCTTGCCGACGGAGGTGCAGTGGGCGGGCAGCCTGCGGCCGGCGGCGGACACCATCCGGACCGCGTGGGTGGAGTCCACCTTGGCGATGTAGATGACGTCGGCGTCCTCCAGGATCGCCACGTGCACCGTCTCGCCGCACGTCTCGGCGACCTCGCGGGCGACCTGGAGCCCTTCGGCGGCCAGGTCGAGCTGTTCGGCGTACCGGCTGCCGAGCTGGTAGGTGCGGACCCCGAGACGGTAGCGTCCGGGCTGGCCGGGAACCGTGACCAGGTAGGAGCGGGCCGCGAGGGTGGTCAGCAGTTCGTGGACGGTGGTGCGCGGCAGTTCCAGTCGGCGGGTGACCTCGGGTGCGGACAGCGTCCCGTCGCCCTCCAGGAAGAGTTCGAGCACGTCCAGCGCCCTGGTCACCGCAGGGACGAGTCGCCCCATGTTTCCCCACCCCTTGTGCGTCGTTCGCCGCAGGCACGCCGTACGGCCCGTTCCGGCCGGCCCGGAACCGGAGCTGTTCGAAACTTCGATCGTCAGCCGGTATGACGAACAGAGGCTAGCGCCGGTGCCGTCCGGCGGGCAATGACCGTGACGAAGGCCGCGGAGCCGGTATGCCCCGGCTGGGGGCGTTTCCGGGCGGGGCCGACGGGGGCGGTGCGACACGCGTCCCGGCGCGCCTGCTGGTTCATCGGGCGTTCCTGGGGTATCCGCTGAGCCATGTCGTCACGCCGTGTACCCCGTTCCCTCACCTCTCCCACCCGGATGCGCGGCTGGTTGCAGAGCCGCGACCTGTCGGCGTTCCAGACCGTCGCCGAGCGGCACTGGCCGGGCGCCGACCCGGTCCTGCCCCGGCTGAGCCGCAGCGCCAATCACGGGCTGCTGTGGTTCGGCGCCGCCGCGGGCATGGCCACCCTGGGCGGCAGCGCGCGGGCCCGGCGGGCCGCGCTGCGCGGCGTGGCGTCGCTCGCGGTGGCCTCGGTCGCCATCAACACCGTCGGCAAGGGTGCGGTGCGCCGGGACCGGCCGGTGCTCGACATGGTGCCGGTGATACGGCAGCTGAAGCGGCAGCCGGTCACCACGTCGTTCCCGTCCGGGCACGCCGCGTCCGCCGCCGCGTTCGCGACCGGCGTGGCCCTGGAGTCGAAGGGGTGGGGCGCGGCGGTCGCGCCGGTGGCGCTGGCCGTCGCCGCCTCCCGCGTCTACACGGGAGTGCACTATCCGAGCGACGTGCTGGCGGGCGCGGCGCTCGGCGTGGGCGCCGCCTTCGCCCTGCGCGGGGTGGTGCCCACGCGCGGGCAGTTGCCCGCTCCCGGCCGGCCTCCCGCCGAGGCGCCCGCGCTGCCGGAGGGCGCGGGGCTGGTCGTGGTGGTCAACCGGAACTCCGGTTCGGCCGCCGCGACGGCTTCGCTGATCCGGGACGTGCTGCCGCTCGCGGTGATCATGGAGTGTGCTCCGTCCGACCTGCCGGCCGCGATGGAGGAGGCGGTGGAGCAGGGCGAGGTGCTGGGCGTCTGCGGCGGGGACGGCACGGTCAACCTGGCGGCTTCGGTGGCGGCGACGCACGAGGTGCCGCTGGCGGTCTTCCCGGGCGGGACGCTCAACCACTTCGCGTACGACCTGGGGATCGAGACGGTGCACGACACGGTCCTGGCGCTCAAGGGCGGGGCCGCGGTGCGCGTCGACGTCGGCCGTTTCCGGCCCGGCCCCGCAGGAGCCTCCGGCGCGCCCGGGTACTTCCTCAACGCCTTCAGCCTGGGCGTCTACCCGGAGCTGGTGTCGATCCGCGAGCAGTGGGCGCCCCGCATCGGCGGCTGGCCCGCCGGGGTGCTGGCCGCGGCGAAGGTACTGCGCGGAGAACGCCCCCTGGAGGCGGAACTCCAGGGCGAACGGCGCCCGTTGTGGCTGCTGTTCGTCGGCAACGGGCTGTTCCGCCGGGTGGGTCCCGCACCGGGCCGGCGGCACAACCTGGCCGACGGCCTGCTGGACGTACGGGTGGTGCACGGCGGCCGGGGGCCCGCGCTGCGGCTGCTGGCCGCGGCGATCTCCGGGCCGATCACCCGCTCGCCCGCCCACGCCGCGGAGCGCCGCAAGCGCATCCGGATCGCCGGACTGCCGCAGGGCACCCCGTACGCCTATGACGGCGAAGTGGCGCACGCGGACTCGGAGTTGGTGATCGACAAGCTTCCCGAGGCGCTGACCGTCTACTGCCCGATGTCTTCCTGAGGGGCCGCGCCCACGGCAGGCGCGTCTCACATGTCAAAACACGGATCTCATCATGCGACATCCGGGCGTAGCGTGACGGGTGTGCTCACAAGAGCGCCTGGAAACAAGGAGATCCGGTCATGCCGAAGGATTCCGCCGTCTACACCCACGGGCACCACGAGTCCGTGCTCCGCTCCCACACCTGGCGCACCGCGGAGAACTCGGCCGGGTACCTGCTGGACGAACTCCGGCCCGGCCTGTCGGTGCTGGACGTGGGGTGCGGGCCGGGCACCATCACCGCGGACCTGGCGGCGCGGGTGGCCCCCGGCGTGGTGACGGCCGTCGAGACCCACCGCGAGATCCTGGACCGGGCGGCCGCGGCGGCGGCCGAACGGGGCCTGACCAACCTGGCGTTCGCCGTCGCCGACGTGCACGAGCTGGACTTCCCCGACGACTCCTTCGACGTCGTCCACGCCCACCAGGTGCTCCAGCACCTCGGCGATCCGGTCCGGGCGCTGCGCGAGATGCGCCGGGTCTGCCGGCCGGGCGGCGTGGTCGCGGTGCGCGACAGCGACTTCGCCGCGATGACCTGGTACCCGGAGGTACCGGGCATGGAAGGGTGGCTGGACCTCTACCGGCGGGTGGCCCGCGGCAACGGCGGGGAGCCGGACGCGGGCCGACGGCTGCTCTCCTGGGCCCGCGAGGCCGGCTTCACCGACGTCACGCCCGGCGCGTCCACCTGGTGCTACGCCACGCCGGACACCCGGCAATGGTGGTCCGGACTGTGGGCGGAGCGCACGACCGCCTCCTCCTACGCCGGGATCGCCGTCGGCGGCGGGCACGCCACCACCGGGCAGTTGGAGGCGATCGCCGACGCCTGGCGCGACTGGGGGCGGCAGGAGGACGGCTGGTTCATGGTGCCGCACGGCGAAATCCTCTGCCGGGCCTGACCGCGCCGCGGACGGACCGCGCTCGCGCACGGACCGTCCGCCCGGAACAGATCACACACGGCGCAGGCGGCAACTACCCTCGTGGACATGGACATTCTCGGCACCACACTGCGCATCTGCGTCGACGACCTGGAGGCCGCGGTGGCCTTCTACGAGGACCTCACCGGCGTCCGGGCGCTGCGCTTCGAGCGCGGCGGGGTGTCGGTCGCCGCGATCGCCTGCTTCCTTCTGATGAGCGGCCCGGAGTCCGAGCTGGAGGTGTTGCGCAAGGTGTCGGCGACCATCGCCGTGAAGGACGTGGACGACGCCCTCACCGCGCTCACCCGGGCCGGCGCCCGGATCGTGGCGGGACCCGTGCCCACCCCCGCCGGCCGGAACCTGATCGCACTCCACCCGGACGGCTCCGTCTTCGAGTACGTGGACCGCAACGCGCTCACCTGACCACCGGCCGCGCGGCCCGGCCCGCCCGTTCGCTCCGGAGCCGACGGCCACGATATTCCGCGTGATCGCCGCCACCCACGTCGTAACCTGGGCGGTCGGCGGCGGTCGCCGTCGGGGGAACGGCAGAAGTACGCGCGGGGCGTGCGAGGCACGCGCACGGGAAGGCGGGCACGATGGGGACGCGGCACACCTACCGGGTGATCGTGCGGGGGACGTTCGACGGACTCACGGACGAGGCGCGGGGCCGGTTGCTGGCGGAGGTGGCCGACCACGGGCTCACCGCGATGCAGTTCACCGAACAGGGGTCGTTCACCTACGACGCGACGCTGAAGCACTTCAGCTTCCGCCACGTCGTCGTCTCGGACTCCGAGGACGGCGACGAGATGGCCGGCGCCCTCGCCGAGGACCGGGTGGAGACCACCCTGCGCGGGAGGGGCTACGGACACGGCCCGTTGCGGTCGACCGTGACCGACATGGACACGATGAAGATCAACCGGAAGGGGCGCCGGGGACCCGGCTGACGCCCCGCGGGCCCGGCCCGACCGCCCTCAGGCGCCGGGCGCGTGTTCCGGGCGGCGGGGGCGTCCGGGGCGGGGCGCCCCCTCGCGGGCCCGGCGCTCCTGGGCCAGTGCCGCTTCCTTCTCGCGCCGGCCCTCCGTCCTCAGCCGCTCGTCACCGAGGGCGATCCCGTCCGATTCCTTGATCATCCCTTTGAGCCGACGGGCTTTGGCCTGGACGATGTTCCTGGTCCTGCTCACTGCTTCCTCCGGTACGGCGTACGGGGCATGACCACCCCGCTCTTCCCATGGTGCACGTTATGCCCTAAATACGCCCGTTCGCCGAGGTGCGAATTTCCGATCATGGGGTATGCGCCCCTTTGGCGTCCCCCGCCCCGGCCGTGCAAGGCTGGACAGTGGACGACGACAGACGGGGACACGCGCCGACGGGCCCACGCCGCGCCGGCCCGCGTTCCACGACGCGATGAAAGGAAGGCCCATGGCCGAGAAGACATTCGAAGGCCGCCGCGTACTCGCGATCGTCACCAACTACGGCGTCGAGCAGGACGAACTCGTCGTGCCGGTGAAGCACCTGCGCGACAAGGGCGCGGCGGTCACCGTCGCGGCGGTGACCACGGACGACATCCGGACACTGGTCGGCGACAAGGACCCGGGCGCGACGGTCCAGCCGGACCTGACGCTCCCCGAAGTCGACCCCGACTCCTACGACCTGCTGCTGGTCCCCGGCGGCACGCTCAACGCCGACACCCTGCGCCTCCAGGACGACGCCCAAAGGATCGTGCGGGCCTTCTCGTCCGCCGCCCGCCCGGTCGCGGCCATCTGCCACGGCCCCTGGCTGCTCGTCGAGACGGGCCTCACCGAGGGCCGCACCCTGACGTCGTACGCCTCGCTGCGCACCGACATCCAGAACGCCGGCGGCACCTGGGTCGACAAGTCCGTGGTGAGCGACGACACCGGCTCCTCCACGCTCATCACCTCGCGCACCCCGGACGACCTGCCGGACTTCCTGCGCGAGATCGAGGCGGCGCTCGCCCCGAGCGCGGGCTGAGCGGCGGCAACCCGCGCCGCCGGACCGTGCGGGCCGCGCCCCGCACGGCCCGGCACGGCACGGCCGTGCGCCGCATCCGCCGGGGCGCGAGACGGTACTCGGCCCGGTAGCCGGGCCCGGTCACAGGGAGGTACGGATGGCACGCGCGGCGATCTTCGACGTGGACGGCACCCTCGCCGACACGAACCATCTGCACGTCGTGGCGTGGTGGGAGGCGTTCCGCCAGGCGGGACACCACGTCCCCATGCACGACATCCACCGGGCGGTGGGGCTCGGCGGCGGGGACCTGATCTCCCGGCTCCTCGGCCCCGGCCGGGACGCCGGGCAGGACGACGCGATCAGCGCCGCGCACTCGACGCTCTACGGCACCTGGTTCGACCGGCTCCCCGCCTTCGACCGGGCCGCCGACCTGCTGCGGGCGCTCGCCCGGCGCGGCTGGACGATCGTCCTGGCGACCTCGGCCACCGGCCCCGAACTCGACGCGCTGCGCGGGGCCGTCGACGCGGACGACGTCATCGCGGCCACCGCGAGCGCCGACGACGTCGAGGCCGGCAAGCCCGCTCCCGACCCGGTGGCCCACGCCCTGGAACTGGCGGGCGCCGACGCCGCCGAGGCGGTCTTCGTCGGCGACACCGTCTGGGACATGGAGGCCGCGGGCATGGCGGGGGTGACCTCCGTCGCCGTGCTCGGCGGCGGCATCCCCCGCTCGGACCTCGTCGAGGCGGGTGCGGCGGCGGTGTACGACGACGTGGCCGACCTGCTGGACCGTCTGGACACCAGTCCGTTCGCCCTGCTGGAGCGCACCCGCTGAGGCGGTGGACCGGCAGCGAAGGCGTGCGTTCATCCGACGGTGGCCGGGGGCGGGGTCCAACGGTTCTTCGGCGGCACGGAGTTGTCGATCCCGAAGTCGCCCTTCAGGTGCTCCGGAATCGCGTAGTGCATCACGCGTCCGCGGGTGAGCGAACTGAGTTCGAAGCGCGTGGTGAGGTCTCCGAGGCGGTCCAGCGCCCACGCGCCGAGGGGGGAACTGTCCTCGATGGTCTCCAGCACGTTCAACAGGGCGGGGGCCGCCCTGACCGCCGTGTCCCAGGGACTGCGGGGCACGCCCAGCCAGTCGGCGCACGTGTCGCCGACCAGGTAGCGGACGAGGGCGCCCACGACGGGATCGAGCAGGGTGCCCGGCACCACCTCCTCGTACAGGTCGATCAGCTGGCGGGTGAGCTGCACGCCTTCTTCGCTCGGGCCCATGTGCCGGGTCATGTACAGGTCCGAGAACCGCCGGGCGGCCGTGAGGTCGGCGGGCGCCCGGTCCTGGTCGACGCCGAGCATGGCCCCCACGACCCGCCAGGCGTAGTAGTAGGCGTCGGCGCCCTCGTTGCTCATGTGGACGCCGAGGCGGTGCAGCGCGTCGAGGACCTGGACGGAGAACATCATCTGCCCGCCCATCATGTCCTCCTGGCAGATCGGCGTGCCGTCGGCAGCCACGTCCCAGCGCCCCTCCCGTTTCAGGTGGTGGCGGATGGAGGCGTGCAGCAGCCGGACCTTCTGGGCGGCGGGGATGAACCGGCTGCCGGCTTCGAAGGCGTCGGGCCGCATCAGGTACACGGTGAACTGCCCGGTCTCCGCCATGCGCTTGGAGGGGTACTTCAGCGAGTGGGTGGCCGACAGCAGTTTCGCGATGTGCGGCACGACGTAGCAGGCGGGCATCGCCGCGAAGGAGAGCGCGGTGGAGATGTGCACGTTGTTGTCGACGAAGAAGAGCCGGGCCCGCTCCATCTCGGACCAGTCCACCCAGGAGGGTGGCGCGCCGGTCTCGTGCAGGTACTCCCGCGCCACCTCGGGCAGTCCGTCGGGGAGTTCCTGACCAGCCGTGGAGACGTACCGCATCAGGGTGTTGAAGGTGCCCACTTCGCCGCGCTCGAACAGCGTCGCCACGGTGGCGTCGGCCAGTTCGTCCC
Organism: uncultured Streptomyces sp.; assembly: GCF_947488945.1. Classification (GTDB taxonomy): domain Bacteria; phylum Actinomycetota; class Actinomycetes; order Streptomycetales; family Streptomycetaceae; genus Streptomyces. The sequence goes on along the minus strand of NZ_CANLBS010000017.1, from coordinate 63,830 downwards.
CGGCGGTGCGCAGCGCGTCCATGGACGCGGAGGTGTAGGACATGGGCGTTGCTCCCTGGATACGGAACTCGTCGGTCGGGATGGGCGGGGCCGGGCTGGAGGGCCGGGATACGCGCCGGGTCCGGGATACGCGGAGGTCCGGATGCGCGGGACCGGTGTACGGGAGGGCCGGGAGGCACGGGATCGGGAGGCGCGGGTCAGTGGTGGCGGGCGGTGGCGAAGGCGGCCAGGCCGGACAGCGCGCGGCGCGCCTCCGGGGTCAGGCAGGCGTCGTCCAGCGCCTCGTGGGCGGCCCGCGACCGGGCCGCGATCATGTCCTCGACGCGGGCGACGGCCCCGGTGCTCCGGGCGATCTCCCGCACCCGCTCGACCTGACCCTCGTCGGGCCGGCCACCGCCGAGGAGGGCCCGCAGCTCGCGGCGCTCCTCCTCGGCGGCGAACCGCAGGGCGTGCGCCATCAGCGCGGTGGGCCGGTTCCCCGCCACGTCGTCGGCGGGGTCCTTCCCCGTGCGCTGCGGATCGCCGAACAGGCCCAGCAGGTCGTCACGGAGCTGGAACGCCTCCCCCAACGGCACCCCGAAGCCGGTGTACGCGGCGAGCAGCGCCGGCGGCGCGCCCGCCAGCAGGCCGCCCAGGTGCAGCGGGTGTTCGACGGTGTACTTGGCCGTCTTGTACCGGATCACCTTGACCGAGGCCGCCGGGTCGGGTTCGGCCCCGACCCGCAGGATCTCCAGGCACTCCCCCGCCACCAGCTCACGGGCCATGACCGCCCACAGCGGCCTGGCCCGGCCCAGGTAGGCGCCGGGCAGGCCGGAGGCGGTGAACATCTGGCCGGCCATCGACATCAGCAGGTTGCCCGTGAGCAGCGCCAGCGCGCGGGCGCCCGCCTTCGGCCGGGGGCCGTGGGTGAAGGCGGCGCGCAGGGCGACGTGCGCGGTGGGACGGCCGTGCCGGGAGCGGCTGCGGTCGATCAGGTCGTCGTGGACGACGGCGGCCGCGTGGACCAGCTCGACCGCGCAGGCCGCACGCAGCAGGGCCTCACCGTCCGGTTGGCCCGCCCCGCGCCAGCCCCAGTAGCAGAAGGCCGCCCGGATCCGTTTGCCGTGCTCCGTCGCGGCGTGCAACTGCTCGGCGACCGGCCCCAGCGAGGCGTCCACGTCCGCCAGCGCCTGTGCCTCCGCGGTGACGAACTCGTCGAGCACCCGGTCGACGCGGGCCTTCAGGGCGGCGTGCTCCGCCTGGTCAGTCACCCGCGCCGCCCCCGAGCCGGCCGTCCGCGAGGACGGAACGGGCCAGGATCTCCAGGTGGGCCGGGGGCACGCCCACGTACCGCCCGAGCAGCAACCGGCCGCGCGCCTCGGTGTCCTGGCGGCCTTCGGCCAGCAGTTCACCCAGATCGGCCCGGCGCAGCAGCCCGGTCAGCCCGCTCACCGCGCTGCCCAGCGTGGTGACGGCGATGTCCGCCAGCCCGGCCGCCAGGGCCACGGCGTCCCCGGCCGGTCCGCCCCCGCGCGCGTCGTCGTGTGTCACGGCGTGTTCCCCCCGTACCGCGTCGACCGCCCCGGACCCGGCCGGTCGGCCGGTCTCGTGCGGTGCTCGCACCCGAGTCTGTCCCGGGGTACGGGGCGGGAGGTCTCCGGCGGACCGATTGCGCCCGATCGAGTGATTCCGCGCCGGGACCGCCCCCGCGCCGGCCCCGAGTCCGCTCCGCCGTCCCTCAGTCCTCGTCGCCGTCCACGCACACCCGGACGGTGTTCAGCTCGACGTCCGCCGCGTCGGGCAGGTTCATGCCCGCGCGCACCCCCGAGCGGAGGTATTCCAGCACTGGCGCGGTGAGGCGTTCGCCGGGCAGGACGACCGGGATGCCCGGCGGATACGGGGTCACCATCTCGGCGGCGATCCGGCCCTCGGCCTCGCCCACCGGCACGTCCTCGGTCTCGGCGAAGAACGCGTCTCGCGGCAGTCGGGCCTGCTGCAGCCGCAGGTCGGAGGGATCGGGGACGACCACTCGCGGTGCGGGGGGCAGGTCCCCGGCGTGGCGGGCGAGGTCCCGCAGTCCGGCGATCAGGCGGCTGGTGGTGGTGGAGTCGTCGGCGTGGGTGATCTGCGCGTTGATGCGCCGGTGGTCGGACAGGTGCATGTCGAGACGGTGACGCTCGCGCAGCCAGTCGGCGGCCTGGTAGCCGGTGATGCCGAGACCGGAGAGGTCCACGACGACGGGCAGCGGGTCGAACTCGGTGGCCCGGCCGGGCCCGCAGAAGTCGTCGGCGTCGTTCACGTGCATGCCGTCGATCTGTTCGATCTCCTGGCGGACCGAGGCGGCGAGCCTCAGGGCGTGCGAGATCAACGCGTGGCCGTCGAGCACCATCTGGCGGCGCCAGCCGTCGATGCCGGCGTAGAGCAGGGTCGACGGGCTGGTGGTGCCCAGCAGGTCGGCCCGTGAGGCCAGGGTGACGGGGTCGATCAGGTCGCCCTGGAGGTGGAAGACCGAGCCCTGTTCGAGGCCGCTGCCCATCTTGTGGATGCTGGTGACGCAGATGTCGGCGCCCGCGTCCATGGCCCAGGTGGGCAGGTCGGGGTGGAAGGGCAGGTGCGCTCCCCACGCCTCGTCGACGATCAGCGGGCGGGAGCGGCGGTGGCAGACCTCGGCGATCGCCCGGAGGTCGGCGGCCGCGCCGTAGGGGGTGGGGCTGGTGACCAGGGCGCCGCGCGCGTCGGGGTGCGCCTCGAAGGCGCGTTCGTACTCCTCGGGCGCGGGGGCGTGGGCCAGACCGCGTTCGGCGTCCCACTGCGGTTCGATCCACACCGGTTCGATGCCGCACAGGACGAGCCCGGCGATCACCGACTTGTGGGCGTCACGCCCCACCAGGAGCTTCTGGTGCGGGGCCGCGACCGTGAGCATCGCGGCCTTGACGGAGAGAGAGCTGCCGCAGGTCGAGAAGAAGGTGTGGTCGGCGTGGACGGCATCGGCCATCAGCCGTTCGGCACGCAGCAGGATGTGGTTGCGGGTCTTGCGGTCGTCCAGGCCGCCGCTGGCCAGGACGTCACCGTGGAAGACCGCGTCCCCGAGCACCGCCCGCACCTGAGGATCGGCGCCGCGTGCCTGTTTGTGGCCGGGCGGCGAGAACGCCAGATGGCCCGAGTCCCGGTACGCGGCGAGGGCCTCCAGAACAGGTGCTTCCTTGTGATCTGTACGCATGTGCCACGTCTTCCCCCGGCCCGCTGCGGGCAATCACCGGCCGGACGCCGCGCCCCCGGAGGGACGGTCCGGCCGGTTCAGGTCGTCTCCGCGGTGATCGCCCAGCGCTCATGGTCGCGCCACGCTCCGTCGATGTGCAGGAAGTCGGGCGAGAACCCCTCCAGCCGGAATCCGGCCCGCCGGACCAGCGCGATCGAGGGGGCGTTGCCGGGCTGGATGTTGGCCTCCAGCCGGTGCAGCCCCAGCGGGCCGAAGGCGTGGCGGACGACGAGCCGCAGCGCCTCGCCCATGAGGCCGCGCCCTGCCGCGTGCGCGAACGCGCCGTAGCCGAGTGCGCCGCAGCGGAAGGCCCCGGCCACGATGTTGTTGATGTGCACGAATCCGGCGAGGGCTCCGCCCGCCGCGCGTTCGCAGACCAGGAACCCCTCGCGGGCGGGGTCGTCACGGAATCGGGCGAGCTGGGCGGCGTAGCCGGCCGCGTCCTCGGGCGGGAACAGCCAGGGCCGGTGCAGGGCGCGGCTCTCCCGCACACGTGCGGTGAACTCGGCCTCGTCCTCGGGGCGGTAGCGGCGCAGCGCGACCCGCTCGCCCTGCGCCACATGATCATGATCCATCCGAGGAGCCTACGACCGGACTCCCGTCCGGCGAGAACCCGCCACCGGGCGGGAAGCACACGGAAACGCGCGGGTGGGCCGGAGTGTGCCCACCCGCGCCCCGTGCGGGCGGGGCCCGCCCGGAGGTCACACCAGCGCCGGTACCTCGTACTGGAGAGTGCCCCGGCCGCCGTCGGCCGGGGCGTCGAGGACGGCCGGGAGTCCGAGGGGGACGGTGAGCGAGGTGGGGCCGTGCCCGAAGCCGAGCTCCTCGACGACCGGCACACCGAGCGGGGCGAGGCGGTCGGCGAGTACCGCGCGGACCCCGTCGTACGGTCCGCACTTCTCCCACGACCCGCAGGCCACCCCGGCCACCCCGTCGAGGGCCCCGGACCGCAGCAGCCGGGTGAGGATGCCGTCGATCCGGTAGGGCTCCTCCCCCACGTCCTCGACGACCAGCAGCCCGCCGCGCGCGGACGTGCGGGCGCCGGGGGTCCCGAGGTCGGCGGCGAGCAGGCTGACACAGCCGCCGTACGTGATGCCGCGGGCCCGGCCCGGCACCAGCGCCGTCGCGGTGTCCAGGCCGATCGTGGTCGCGCTGCCGGGGTCGAACAGGGTGGTGCGCAGCGAGTCCTGGGTGACCGCGTCCTTGAGGAACGCCTCGGTGGCGATCATCGGGCCGTGCAGGGTGGAGAACCCCGCGCGCAGGGCGAACGCCTCGTGCAGCACGGTGATGTCGCTGTACCCGACGAACGCCTTGGGGCCGGCCGCCCGGATCGCCGCCCAGTCCAGCAGGTCGACCATGCGGTGCGCCCCGTACCCGCCCCGGGCGCAGAGCACGGCGTCCACGGACGGGTCGAGCCAGGCGTCCTGGAGGTCGCGGGCACGGTCGGCGTCCGTCCCGGCGAGGTGGCCGAGGCGGGGGTGGGCGTCGAGGACGTGCGGGGCGACGACCGGGTCGAGGTCCCAGCCGCGCAGCAGGTCGAGACCCGCGTCGAGCCGCTCGGCGGGGACGGGGCCGCTGGGCGCGACCACGGCGACCCGGGCGCCGGGCCGCAGCCGGGCGGCACGGGCGAGCGGGCGCGGGTCGGGCCCGGCGGGCGCCGGGCTCACGGGCGCAGCTCCAGCACCGGGACGTCGGTGCGTGCGAAGCCGAAGGTCTGCGCGTACAGGGAGAGTTCGGCCTCCAGCGCGCGCACGAGGGTGCTCGCGCGGCGGAATCCGTGGCTCTCGCCCTCGAAGGCGAGGTAGGCGTGCGGGATGCCGCGTCCCTCGATCGCGGTGAGGAACCGCTCGCACTGCGCGGGCGGGCAGATCACGTCGTCCAGCCCCTGGAGCAGCAGGAACGGCACCCGCAGCCGGTCGGTCCGGTTGATCGGGGACCGCTCGCGGTAGCGCTCGGGCACCTCGGCGAAGGGGCCGATCAGCGATTCCAGGTACTGCGACTCGAAGTCGTGGGTCTCCTCGCCGTTCCAGCCCTCCAGGTCGAGGATGGGGTAGCTGATGGAGCCGCAGGCGTAGACGTCGGTGCCGGTCAGCGACGCGGCGGTGGTCCAGCCCCCGGCGCTGCCGCCCCGGATGGCGAGGCGGTCGCGGTCGGCCTCGCCGGAGTCGGCGAGGGCGGTGGCGACGGCGGCGCAGTCCTCGACGTCGACGACCCCCCACGCGCCGCGCAGGCGTTCGCGGTACCGGCGGCCGTATCCGGTGGACCCGCCGTAGTTGACCTCGGCGACCCCGATCCCGCGCGAGGTGAAGTAGGCGATCTCCAGGTCGAGCACGAGCGGGGCGTGCCCGGTGGGGCCGCCGTGCGCCCAGACCACGTACGGCGGGAGTTCGCCGTCGGGGGCGGTGGCCCCGGGGTTGCGGGGCGCGTAGACGTGCGCGTGGATGTCCCGGCCGTCGGGGCCGGTGAAGACCCGTTCCTGCGGTTTCGGGTAGTGAGCGGGATCGACGGGGTCCCGGTGGGGCGGGCCGAGGACGCGGGTGTGGCCGGTGGCGGTGTCGAGTTCGACGACCTCGTAGCCGGTGTACGGGCTCGCGGCCACGCCGACGACCCGGTCCCCCCGCACCGCCAGGGTCTCCGCCCAGGCGGTCCAGGGTCCGGCCGCGTCGACGAGTTCGCCGGTCTCCGGGTCGAGGACGCCGAGGCGGGGGGAGCCCTTGCCGTGCAGCACGGCGACGAGTCCGTTGTCGAGCAGCCGGAACCAGCGCAGGCCGATCTTCCAGAGCGGCCCGCCGAACTCCTCGCCGCGGCCCCGGCACAGCCCACTGCTGGGGACGACGGCTCCGGGTGCGGCGTCGGGGCGGATGCGCTGGAGTTCCCACCAGTCGCCGATGTCGGAGACGAAGAGCAGCGAGCCGTCGCGGTCCCACTCGATCTGGCAGACCGACTCGTCGGTGCCGCCGACGAGCGGGCGGATGCCGGTGAAGGTTCCCCCGTCGGTGATCTCGGCGAGCATCACCTGGGTGCCGTCCCAGGGCATCCGCGGGTGGTCCCAGGCGATCCAGGCGGCCCGGCCGCCGTCGTGGGACAGGCGCGGTCCGGTGACGAACCGGTGCCGATCGTCGGAGAGTTCGCGCACCGCGCAACGGTCCTCGGCGGCCGATCCGTCGAGCGGCACCGCGGCGATCACCCGGCGGACGTCGGTGGGGCCCTCGCCGGTGAACTCCTCCAGGACGCACCAGACTTCGTCCCGGCCGGGGTGGAACTGCGGGTCCACCCAGCGCAGTCCGCCGCCGGTGCCGGAGACCGGGGTGAGCGGCCACGGTTCGCGGTCCTGGTCGGGGGCGCACGCGTACAGCCGCTGGTCGTCGAAGTGGACGAAGACGACCAGGGGCCCGCCCTCGGCGCGGGGCGCGGCGGCCCACGGCTGCCCACCGTACTCGATGACGCGGCTGCGCGGGTTCCACGGCGCCGGCAGCACGTCCTCGGTCGCGCCGTCGGCGCGCCGCCGCACCAGCGACCGGCGGCCGCCTTCGGCGGGCCGGGGCTCGGTCCACCACACCTCGTCGCCGACGGTCCCCACGTATTCGGGGCGGCCGTCGTGCGAGGCGGCCAGGGCCGCGTCGATCGGGGAGGGCCACGTCCCGTAGGGGGCGGGCTCCGGGCGGGTGCGTTCGGTGTCGGCCATGCTGGTGATCCCCCGTACGGGTCAGGCGGTGCGCAGGTAGTGGTCGAGGACGCGGGCGCCGAAGTGCAGGGCCTCGACGGGGACGCGTTCGTCGACGCCGTGGAAGAGCGCCTGGTAGTCGAATCCGACGGGCAGTTTCAGCGGCGAGAAGCCGTAGCCGGTGATGCCCAGCCGGGAGAACTGTTTGGCGTCGGTGCCGCCCGACATGGAGTACGGGACGGCGTGCGCGCCGGGGTCGAACCGTTCGACCGCGGCGCGCATCTTGGCGAAGGTGGGGCTGTCGACGGGCGCCTGGAGCGCCACCTCGCGGTGGTGGTACTCCCAGTTGACGCCGGGACCGGTCAGCCGGTCGAGGGTGGCGCGGAACTCCTCCTCGCCGCCGGGGACGGTCCGGCCGTCGATGAAGGCGGTGGCGTGGCCGGGGATGACGTTGACCTTGTAACCGGCTTCCAGCATCGTCGGGTTGCTGCTGTTGCGGACGGTGGGCGCGACCAGTGCGGCCGAGGGACCGAGCTTGGCGAGCAGCTCGTCGACGTCGAAGCCGGGGGCGTCGAGATCGGCGTCGAAGCCGTGCAGGGCGGCGAGTTCGGTGAGTGCGGCGCGGACGGTCGGGGTGAGCCGCACCGGCCACTCGTGGGCGCCGATGCGGGAGACGGCGGCGGCGAGCCGGGTGACGGCGTTGCTGGGGTTGACCTTGGAGCCGTGGCCCGCCTTGCCCTCGGCGGTCAGCTTCAGCCAGCCGGTGCCGCGTTCGCCCGCCGCGATGGGGTAGAGCGAGAGGCCGTCGCCCGCGTGGAAGGTGAAGGCGCCGGACTCGCTGACGCCCTCGGTGCAGCCCTCGAAGAGAGCGGCGTGGCGGTCGGCGAGGAAGCCCGATCCGTCGTCGGCGCTGGCCTCCTCGTCGGCGGTGAACGCGAGCACGATGTCGCGGCGCGGCCGGACGCCGGCCCGCGCCCAGGCGCGGACCACGGCGAGGATCATCGCGTCCATGTTCTTCATGTCGATGGCGCCGCGGCCCCAGACGACCCCGTCGCGGACCTCGCCGGAGAACGGGTGGACGGTCCAGTCGGCGGCCTCGGCCGGCACCACGTCGAGGTGACCGTGGACGAGCAGGGCGTCGGCGGCGGGATCGGTGCCGGCGATGCGCGCGACGACGTTGGTACGGCCGGGGGTGCGTTCCAGCAGCGTCGGTTCGAGGCCGGCGGCGGCGAGCCGTTCGGCGACGTACTCGGCGGCGGGGCGTTCCCGGCAGTCGCCGCCGCCCCGGTTGGTGGTGTCGATCCGGATCAGGTCCGAGGTGAAGGCCACCGCCTCGTCCAGCGCGGTCGCGTCGAGGCCCCCGGTCGCGTCGGCGGGACCCGGGGCGGGCGCGCCGGCCGGGGCGGGCGCGGCCGCCGGGTCGGGTGCGCCGCCGGGGATGCGTGCCTCAGCCATACTGTTCCTCCACTGCGGCCGACACGATGGTCGTGACGGCCTTGAACGTGCGGATGCCCTCGTACATCGTCGCGCTGGTGTACGCGACGCGCCGCTCGCCGGACCGCTCCACGCCGGGGACGACGGTGGCGGCGGCGGCCAGGTGCTCGGCGTCGAACTCCAGTTCCACGGTGCAGGACTTCCCGGTGACCGGAGCGTGCCGGACGGCCAGCGCGGTGGCCCGCGACGCTGCGGCGCGGATGTCGGCGGCGGTGCGGGCCGGGGTGCGGCAGACCGCCGCGTAACGCGAGACGTGGTCCTTGACGGCGACCTTCCGGGCGCCGGGCGCGTACCCCTCGGCGTCCACGCAGGTCAGATCGTCACCCGTGACGAGGACGACGGGCACCCCGAACTCGGCGGCGACGTGCGCGTTCAGCAGTCCTTCACTCGCCCGCTCGCCGTCGAGCCAGACGCCGGTGATGGAGTTGGCGAGATAGGTGTGCGCGAGCACCCCCTCGGCGCCCGCCCCGGTGTGGTAGCCGACGAAGGCGACGCCGTCGACGTCCCCGTACTGGATGCCCTCGACCATGGAGAGCGACTTGTGCTTCCCGGTCAGCATCTGGACCCGGTCGTCCATCCGTTCCAGCAGCAGGTTCCGCATGGTCCAGTGGGCCTCGTTGACCAGGACCTCGTCCGCGCCGCCGTCGAGGAAGCCGAGCGCCGCCGCGTTCACGTCGGAGGTGAACAGGGCGCGGCACCGCTCCCACTGCGGGGTTCCCGGCAGGACGTCCGCGGGCCAGGTGACCCCGGTGGCGCCCTCCATGTCGGCACTGATCAAGATCTTCACGCGGTTCCGCCGTTCCCTCGTGCCACGAGCCCCTCGCCTTCCGCACGCCTCAGGACGTGCCGCGCCGACGCCGCCCCCGGGGAGGCGGACCGGATTTCCCGGGGCCCATACAAGCATCCCGGCGCGCCCGGCACTCCGCCGCCTCGGGGGGAATCGGCGCATACCCGTCCCAACGGGCGCGGGCCCGTTACGGACGGCCGGGACCGGCCCCGCTCACCTCCGGGCGGCGACGTCCGCCAGCACCTCGCGGGCGGCCCGGGTCCCGGAGGCGAGGGCGCCCTGCACCGAGCCGGTGGCCCGGTGGTCGCCGCAGACGTAACGCCCGGCCCCCGTCCGGGAGGTGCGGCTCAGCGGCCAGGGCGCGGGCATCGCGGGCAGCGCGCCCTCGACGGTGTACGCGGCGACCGGCTCCCAGTCGTCGGTGCCCACCCCGTACGCCTCGGAGAGGTGGGTCCGCAGCTCCGCCTCACGTCCGGGCCGGTCGGCGCCGAGCACGGAGGTGGAGACGAGGGCCCGGCCGGCCGGGGCGCAGGTGGGGGTGACCTCCGACAGCACGCAGGTGTTGAGGAAGCGGCCCGCGGTGTCCACCATCAGCACCCCTTCGCGCAGCGGCGGTACGCCGGACGCGTGGTAGTACGTCGTCACCGTCCTGGTCGGCGGCACCGCGAGGCCGGGCAGCAGCCGGGCGGCGGCGGAGGCGTCGGTGGCGACCACGACGGCCGGCGCGGCCCACTCCGTGCCGTCCTCGCCGAGCACCCCGTCGTCGGTGACCTCCCGCACCGGGCTGTCCAGACGGAGCACGCCCGGCGGCAGTCCGGCGGCGAGCTGGGCGGGTACGGCGCCGATGCCGTCGGCCGGGAGGCAGGAGGTGCCGCGCAGCATGCTCCGCCAGACCAGGTGGAAGAAGCGCGAGGAGGTCTCCAGCTCGTCCTCCAGGAAGACACCGGACAGGAACGGCCGGAACAGCTTCTCCACGAGCTCTTCCGAGATTCCGGCGTCGGCCAGTTCGGTGAGCGTGGTGCGGTCCGGCCGCCGCTTGAGCGCGCCGACCGGGCCCAGCAGGTCCCGGCCCGTCAGCACCCCGAGGGCCAGCAGGTCCCGCGCCGACGCGAGCCGGCCCGGCAGCAGGTCCCCGGCCGACCCCGGCGCACGGGTGGGATCGGTGAACCGCTCGGTGCCGCCCGGGGTCCGTACCAGGACGCCGGGCGTGAACGGCCTGGCCCGCAGCGCCCGCAGGTCCACCCGCCGCTTGATCTGCGGGTACGAGGTGTTGAGCACCTGGAAGCCGCGGTCCAGCAGGAACCCGTCCCGCCGGTCGGTCCGCATCCGCCCGCCCACCGCGTCGGACCCTTCGAGCAGCCGCACCGAGAGTCCGGCCGCCCCCAGGTCGGCGGCGCAGGCGAGACCGGCGAGACCGGCCCCGACGACGAGGACGTCGCAGCTCCGGGACTGCTCGGACGGGTCGGTCGGGTGCTGCGCCACGGGTGTCTCCTCGGGTCGGGCGGGCGGACGGGCCGCCCGCGCGGGCCGAAGGCGTCCCCGGGACATGCCAGCACAAGGCGGGGCGTTTGGCCGTGAGGACACTCGGGCCGCCGGGCGACGGCACGGCGGCCCCGCGTGTCGCGAGCCGTCCGGTGACACACTGGCCCGCGCATCCGACATGTGGAGGGGGCACCGCCGTGCCGATGATCCGCACCATCCGCCGGGCCGTGAGCCGGGTGATCCACCGCAAGATCGATCTCAGCCACCCGGCGCGTTCCCCGCTGGGCAGCTCGGTCGTCAACTGTGTGACGTACGTGGACGGGGTCCGCCGCTTCGGCCCCCCGTCGGCGGGAGACGCACTGCGCGGAGTGCGCGCCGCCGGGCGGGGATTCGTCTGGCTGGGCCTGCACGAGCCCTCGAACGACGAACTACTCTCACTGGCCGGAGAGTTCGGGCTGCACCCGCTGGCCGTGGAGGCTGCGGGACACGGCCGGCAGCGGCCCAGGACGGAGGAGTACGACGGCGTGCTCCTCTCGGTCTTCAAGACCTGCCTGTACGTGGAGCACGAACGGCTGACGGAGACCAGCGAGGTGGTGGACACCGGCGAACTCGTCGTCCTCACCGGCCCGGACTTCGTCATCACCGTCCGGCACGGCGGCCACGGTTCGCTCGGGCCGCTGCGGGAGGCGCTGGAGGCCGACCCGGTACGGCTGGCCCGGGGCCCGGCCGCCGTGCTGCACGCGGTCGCCGACCAGGTGGTCGACGACTACCTGCGGGTGGCCGACGCGATACAGCTCGACGTGGAGGCGGTGGAGACCTCCGTCTTCGCCGGGCGGCCGCAGCGTGAGGACGCGGGCCGGATCTACCAGCTCAAGCGCGAACTCACCGAGTTCAAGCGGGCGGTGCTTCCGCTCGACCGTCCCCTGCACGTCCTCGCCACCCGCAGGTCCGCATGTGTGGACGACGGCGTCCGGCCGTACTTCCCCGACGTCGCCGAGCACCTGACCCGCACGACGGAACAGATAGCCGGGTACGACGCGCTGCTCGACTCGGTCTTCCAGGCCCATCTCGCCCAGGTGACGGTGGCCCAGAACGAGGACATGCGCAGGATCACCGCCTGGGCCGCGATCATCGCCGTCCCCACCATGGTCTGCGGCGTGTACGGGATGAACTTCGCGCACATGCCCGAGCTGCGGTGGACGTACGGCTACCCGGCGGCGCTCGGGCTGATGGCCGTCGCGTGCTTCGTCATCCACCGCGGCTTCCGGCGCAACGGCTGGCTCTGACGGGACCGGGTCACCGGCGGCCGGGGTGGAGCAGCCGCCGGTCCCCTCCCCCGGTCTCAGCCGCCGATGCCCTTCAGCAGCTCCTCGATCCGGTCCAGCTCGGCCTGGTCGAAGTCCAGCTTCTCGGCCGCCGCCACACTGTTCTCCAACTGCCCGACGCTGCTCGCGCCGACCAGGGCGGAGGTGACCCGGCCGCCGCGCAGCACCCAGGCGAGGGCGAGCTGGGCGAGCGACTGGCCGCGCCCGGCGGCCACCTCGTTCAGCGCGCGCAGCCGCTCCACCAGCTCGGGGGTGACCGCGTCGGCGCTGAGGAACGGGCTGGACCCGGCCGCCCGCGAGCCCTCCGGGATGCCGTCCAGGTAGCGGTCGGAGAGCATGCCCTGGGCCAGCGGCGAGTAGGCGATGGAGCCGGTGCCCAGCTCGTCCAGGGTGTCCAGCAGGCCGTCCTCGACCCAGCGGTCGAGCATCGAGTAGCGCGGCTGGTGGATGAGGAGCGGGGTCCCGAGCCCCTTGAGGATGCGGGCCGCCTCACGGGTCTGCTCGGGCGAGTAGTTGGAGACGCCGACGTACAGCGCCTTGCCGGAGCGGACCGCCGCGTCCAGCGCGCCCATGGTCTCCTCCAGCGGCGTCTCGGGGTCGGGCCGGTGCGAGTAGAAGATGTCGACGTGATCGAGGCCGAGCCGGCCCAGGCTGGCGTCGAGCGAGGAGAGCAGTGTCTTGCGCGAGCCCCACTCGCCGTACGGGCCCTCGCCCATGCGGTAGCCGGCCTTGGTGGAGATGACCAGCTCGTCCCGCAGCGCGGCGAAGTCCGTCTTCAGCGCTCGGCCGAGCGTCAGCTCGGCGGAGCCGGGCGGCGGGCCGTAGTTGTTGGCCAGGTCGAAGTGGGTGACGCCGAGGTCGAACGCCCGGCGCAGGATGCGGCCCTGCTCGTCGGGCGTGCGGTCGCCGCCGAAGTTGTGCCACAGGCCGAGGGAGAGGGCGGGGAGCAGCAGGCCGCTGCGCCCGGTGCGCCGGTAGGGCATGGCGGAGTAGCGGTCGGCGGACGGAAGGTACATGCGGGGCTCCGCGGGTCGAGGGCCGGTGTGCGCGGGCGCGCCGGGTCCGGTGCGCCCGCCCTCCAGGCTGGCGGAGAATAATCCAGTGGTCCAACGGGAAATTCCGCATGGATTCATCGCCTAAGGTGTTCAATCATGGAATTGCGCCAGTTGGAACACTTCGTCGCGGTCGCCGAGGAGCAGCATTTCACCCGGGCCGCGGAGCGCCTCGCGGTCTCCCAGTCGGGCCTGTCGGCGTCGGTACGGGCGCTGGAACAGGAGCTGCGGACCCCGCTGTTCAGCCGTACCACCCGTTCGGTGCGGCTGACGGAGGCGGGCCGGGCGCTGCTGGTGGAGGCGGTCCGCACGCTGGCCGCGTCCCGAGCGGCGCGGGACGCGGTGGACGCCGTACGGGGGCTGCTGCGCGGGACCCTGACGGTGGGGGCGGAGCAGTGCGTGGCGGGCGTCGGCCCGGCCCGGCTGCTGGCGGCGTTCCACCACGCGCACCCGCACATGGAGATCCGGCTGCGCCAGGAGGGCACGACCCGGCTGCTCGACGGGGTGGCGAGCGGCCGGCTGGATCTGGCGTTCGCCGCGACGGTCGGCCCCGCGGAGTGGCACGGGGAGCTGAGGCCGCTGGCCACCGAGGAGATGGTGGTGCTGTGCGGGCCCGGCCACCGGTTCGGCGCCGCGCCGCGGCTGACGTGGGAGCGGCTGGCCGGCGAACGCTTCATCGACTTCCACCCGGACTGGGGCCCCCGGCGGGCGGCGGACGCGGCGTTCTCGGCGGCCGGAGCGGTGCGCACGGTGGCCTTCGAGGTGAACGACGTGCACAGCCTGCTGGAGCTGGTGCACGAAGGGCTGGGCATCGCGGTGGTACCGAGGCACTTCTCCCGCAAGCCGGAGGCCGCCGGCCTCACCACCCATGAGCTCACCGGCCCGCCGGACGTCCGCCCGGTGGTCTACGAGAGCGTGGTGGTGCTGCCCCCGGCCCGGTCGATGAGCCCGGGGGCGAAGGCGCTGATGTCGCTGATGCGGGAGCGTTCGGCCTAGCCAACTCGTCGGGCGCCCACTCCTGGCCCCGCTCCTGGCCCCGCTCATGGCCCCGGAAAGCCTTGCCCGCAGCATCGCCGCGGACCCGTCGCCCGGTCGGGGGACGTCCGCAGCCACATCGGCCCCTGAGGGCGCCGGCCACGGGGCCGGTTCCGGTCGTGGCGCCGGACGACGCCGGCCTCGGAAAGCAGAAATCGACTGCCGTCCCGGACGAGGACATTCCCGTCCCACCCGGAATCTTCGGGCAACTCGATTGCGCTCCCACAGGGCTGTCAGGCGTTTATCGCGGGGCCCTCCATCTGTTCGTATAGACCGACAGGTTGTACCGAGGTACGACGCGTCCGACTTGAAGGGGCAAATCGCCGAGGTATGCGGACAGACCAGGTCACAGCGTTGAGTCCGCTGGGTTCGCGCACTGCCGGACGGAGATCTTTTCGCGCGATGTGACCGCGCGGATCGCGGTGGACAAGTAGATTGCCGACATCATCACGAGATGGATATCGACCCGCCAACTGCAGTCCACCAACCTGCATTTGATGGTCAGTCATTATGGAGGAGTTTCTGGCGGACACCGGGTCCGGGCAGTCCGCCGGTCGCGGTGTTCGCCGTCGTTTCCGACCTGATCCGGTTCTTCGGGGACACCCCCCACACGGCCGGCCGAGAGCATGAGGAACGTTCTGTGAAGGTGCGTACGAGGCGGCCGGCCCCCCTGATCGCCGGGGTACTGGCAGCGATGTTATCGACGGCCTGCAGCCCCCAGGGCTCCGAGGGCAGGATGGTCGTCGGGATGTCCGACGACATCCTCGCCACGGATCCCGCCTCGGGATACGACCCGGGGTCCTGGCTGCTGTTCAACAACGTCTTCCAGTCCCTGCTGAGCTTTCCGCCCGGAGCGTCCACCCCCGTGCCCGAGGCTGCCGAGGAGTGCAGGTTCTCCGACGGCAGCAAGACGTACACCTGCACCTTGCGCGACGGGCTGGAGTTCAGCAACGGCAACAGCCTGACGTCGGCGGACGTCAAGTACTCCTTCGACCGGACGATCCGGATCAACGACCCGGCGGGCCCCGCGCCGCTGCTCTCCACGATCGCGTCGATCAGCACCCCGGACGACAAGACCGTCGTCTTCCGCCTCAAGGTGCCCGACGCGACGTTCCCCAGCAAGATCGCCTCAGGCGGCGGTTCCATAGTGGACCGCCAGGTGTACCCCGAGGACAGCCTGCTCGAAGGCGGCAAGGCGATCGGTTCGGGCCCCTACGAGCTGAACTCCATCGACAAGGGGAAAGCCGTCTTCTCGGTCTACCCGGGCTATCGCGGAACCGCCGAGGTGAAGAACTCCGGCGTGACCCTGGAGCTCTTCCGGGGTGACCAGCAGGCCCTCCAGTCGGCGCTGGAGAAGGGCGACGTCGACATCGCCTACCGCGGCCTCAGCGCCAAGGCGATAGCGGCCCTGGACACCTCGTCCACCACCGAGAAGGGGGGCATCGAGGTGATCCAGGGCAACAGCGCCGAAGTCCAGCACATGGTCTTCAACGTCGACGACCCGGTCGTCGGCAACCTCGCCGTCCGGAAGGCCATCGCCTACCTCGTCGACCGCTACTCCCTGGTCAGCGAGGTCTACCAGTCCACGGCGGCGCCGCTCTACTCGGTCATCCCGGTCGGCATCACCGGCCACGGCACCTCCTTCTTCGACACCTACGGGGACAGCCCGAAGCCGGAACGGGCGAAGGCGGTGCTGCGGGAGGCCGGCGTGACGGACAAGGTGAAACTGACCCTCTGGTCCACCCCGAGCCGGTACGGGCCCGCCACCGACGACGAACTGCGCGCCATCGCCGATCAGCTGAACGACAGCGGGCTCTTCGACGCCCGCATGAAGTCCGTCCCCTTCGACGAGTACGAGAAGGGCATCGCCGAAGGCACGTACGGCGTCTACGTCAAGGGCTGGGTGCCGGACTACCCCGACCCGGACAACTTCACCCAGCCCTTCTTCGGCGAGGGCAACGTCCTGTCGAACAATTACGACAACGCGGAGATAGTCGACCGGATCATCCCGCGGACCTCGTCCATGACGGATCGCGCCAGCACGCGCCAGCAGTACATGAAACTGCAGGACATCGTGGCCCAGCAACTGCCCATTCTGCCGCTCTGGCAGGGAAAGCAGTACGCGGTCGCCCACGAGAACGTCCGGGGCCTGCAGAACTGCCTGGACACCTCGACCGTCTTCCGGTTCTGGGAACTCAGCACCGCCTACTGAGGCGTGGAGCGGAAGCGCACCCCGCCGTCCCACCCGGACGGGCCCGCCCGCGACGGGACGGGAGGGCCGGGCCCGTCGGCGGGGGCGCGCGTCCTCAGTCCTCGTGGCCGAGCTGGAGGTCGCGCTCGGTGCGGCCCCCGCCGGCGACCTGGAGGACCGTGGC
This sequence comes from uncultured Streptomyces sp., assembly GCF_947488945.1. Classification (GTDB taxonomy): domain Bacteria; phylum Actinomycetota; class Actinomycetes; order Streptomycetales; family Streptomycetaceae; genus Streptomyces. Next base: position 47,378 of record NZ_CANLBS010000017.1, on the reverse strand, counting down.
GACCGGCGGGTAGCCGGCCGCGATCACGGTGTACTCGCCGGACGACAGGTCGACGAACCGGAACGTCCCCTCGGGACCGGTCCGCAGGGTGTCGACCACGTTGCCGGCCGCGTCCAGCAGGGTGACCCGGGCGTCCTCGACCGGCCGGCCGCCGGGGGCCCGCACCACGCCGCGCAGCACCGCGCCGCCCGCGAGCTCGATGTCCTGCCGGGTCTCCCGGGCCGCCTGCACGCTCACCGGCAGGGCGGCGGGCCGGAAGGCGGGGGCGCTGGCCGCGAGGGTGTACTCGCCGGCCACCAGTTCCCCGATGACGTACCCGCCCTCACGCCCCGTACGGGTGGAGGCGACGACCTCGCCGCGTACGTCGGTGAGGGTGACGGCCGCCTCGCGGACCGGCACGCCCTCGGCGGTCAGGACGGTGCCGGCGAGCCGGCCCGCGCCGCCGAGCACCACGTCGAGTTCGACGGGACGTTCGCCGACGGTGACGCTCACGGCCTGGGGCTGGTGCCCGCCGGCCGCGGCGATCAGCACGTACGAACCGGAGCCGGGCGCGCTCAGCGCGTACCCGCCGTCGTCGCCGCTGGCGCCGCGTCCGACCTGCCGGCCCTGCACGTCGATGAGGGTGAGCGCGGCCCGCGCCACCTTGGTGGCGTCGGGGTGCTGGACGTATCCGCGGACGGGGACGCCGCCGGTGGCGGGGACGGGCTGCGCGGGCGCGGCGGCGACCCGGGCGACGGGGATGGGCGAGGGCTCGGCGGCGGTCTCGGGGCTGTGGTGGGACACCAGCGGTTTCTCCTTGAGGAAGAAGGCGAGGACGAGGCCGGCGAGGAGGACCGGCACCAGGTACAGGAAGATCCGCGGCATCGCGTCCACGTACGCCTGGATGTAGGCGTCGCGCAGCGCGGGCTCCAGCGAGCGGACCAGGTCCGGGGTGAGCGACGCGGGGTCGGGCAGTCCCGCGCCGGTGGGGAGCCGCACCTCCAGGGCGTCCGCGAGGCGTCCGGCGAAGAGCGTGCCGAAGATGGCGGCCCCGACGCTGCCGCCGATCTGCCGGAAGTAGTTGTTGGCGCTGGTGGCGGTGCCGAGGTCGGAGGGACGCACCGAGTTCTGCACCGCCAGCACCAGGACCGGCATGACGAGGCCGATGCCGACGCCGAGCACCGCCTGGCCGAGGCTGTACTCCAGCCGGGAGGTGTCGCTGTCCAGCCGGGAGAGCAGCCACATGCCGACGGCGGAGACCGCGCCGCCGACGATCGGATGGGCCCGGTAGCGGCCGGACTTGGAGATCATCTGCCCGGAGACGACGGACGCGCCGACGATGCCGCCCATCATCGGGAGCATCAGCAGCCCGGACTCGGTGGCGGTGGCGCCGTCGACCATCTGGAGGTACGTGGGCAGGTAGCTGGCGGCCCCGAAGAGCGCGACCCCGATCACCGCGCCCACCAGGCCGGTCACGTTGAAGACGGAGTCGCGGAACAGCCGCAGCGGGATGATGGGCTCCTGCGCGCGGTGCTCGACGAGCAGGAAGAGCAGCGTCGTCACGACCGCGCCGACACCGAGCCCGACGATCGTGCGCGAGCCCCAGGCGTACTCCGTGCCGCCCCAACTGGTCAGCAGCACCAGGCAGGTGGAGGCGGACGCGAGCAGTACGGCGCCGAGCACGTCGAGCCGGGGCCGGGCGGTGGGGCGCGGCAGCTTCAGCACCAGGGCGATGACCGCCATCGTCACGATGCCGAACGGCACGTTGATGTAGAAGCACCAGCGCCAGGACGCGTGGTCGGTGAAGAAGCCGCCGAGCAGCGGTCCGGCGACGGACGCGAGCCCGAACACCGCGCCGATCAGCCCCATGAAGCGGCCGCGCTGCCGGGGCGGCACGATGTCCGCGATGATCGCCTGCACGCCGATCATGAGGCCGCCGCCGCCGACGCCCTGCACGGCCCGGAAGGCGATCAGCTCGTCCATCGTCCGGGACCAGCCGGCCAGCGCGGAGCCGATGACGAACACCACGATGGCGAACTGGAAGACGCCCTTGCGGCCGAAGAGGTCGCCGAGCTTGCCGTAGACGGGCAGGACGATGGTGGAGGCCAGCAGATAGGCGGTCACCGCCCAGGACATCTTCTCCAGGCCGTGCAGCTCACCGACGATCTTCGGCAGCGCGGTGGCCACGATCATCTGGTCGAGGGCCGCCAGCAGCAGCGTGAGCATCAGCCCGAAGAAGACCATCCGGACCCGCGCCGGGCTGATCGCCTCGTCGCCGGTCGCCGGCGTCCCGGCCGGCGGTTTGCCGGGTCCGCCGTCGCCCGGGACGACGGGCAGCGGCTCGGTCGGCGTGTCGTCGGGGAGGAGGGCCGGGACGGCCCCCGGCTGGTACTCCGCGTCCGGGTCCTCGGGTCCGTCCTTCACCAGAGTGATCCCACCCACCACCTCGCGCTCCCCTCGTCGCACCTGCGCCGCCCATTTCTCGCACCTGCGAGTGAGGCGGGGCAAACACCATGAGGGGGCGCGCACCGCGCACTCGGAGGCGTATGCGCCGGTCGGAGCGCCTGCGGCTCGCCACCGGTCGTCCGGGAAAACCACTCGTTCCGGTGAGGCGGTCGCGGTGCGGAGCTGACGGCTCGACGATCACCCCGCCTGTCGCCCGGCGGCACGAGGCACGCGGGGCGGGGCGGGGCGGGGCGGGGTTCAGGGGGCGAGGGGTGGGTTCGGTTCCAGGCGAGGGCGAGGGCGGCGGGGGCGATTGCGGAGGCGGTGGAGGCGGTGGAGGCAGGACGGGGGCGACAGCGGCGGCGGCCGACGGGTAAGGCAACTGGGCGGTGACGCCCCGTCAGGCTCGGCCGGGACCGCACGCCACCGCCCCCGAGGGGCCCACGCCGCACAACGGCGACCGGCCCGCCGGGTCACGCTTCCGGCGGGCTGCTTCGCCGGCGGTTGTCGCCGGTTGTCGGCGGTTACCGCCCGCGCCGCTCCGTCGGCCTACTTCTCGACCTCGGTGGCCAGGTTCTGCAGCAGCTCGTCGTAGATCCGCCCGAGGCCCTTGGGCGCGAAGGTCCGCTCGAAGAAGCCGCCGATGCCGCCGGCGCCGTCCCAGACGGTGGTGACCACGGCCTTGGACTTGCCCTCGCCGGCCGGGGTCACGATCCAGGTGGTGACCATCGAGGAGTTGCGGTCGCGTTCGACGAGCTGGCCGTCGCTCGGCTCGGTGACCTCCAGCAGGCAGTCGCGCACCCGCTTGCTGGTGGCCTGGAGCTTCCAGTGCACGAGAGTGCCCTCGCCGTCCCCGCCCTCCCGGACCTCGTACTCGCTGAAGTGGCCGGGCAGCACCTTGCCCCGGACGTCCTTGTAGTCGGCCAGCGCGTCGAACACCGTCTCCGCGTCCGCCGCGATGATCCGCTCTGTCGTGGCCTCGACCTGCGCCATGGCTGTTCCTCCAGCACTCGTTCGATGAGGGGGCGGTGTGAGCCAACCATCCCGGACACGGCCGCTCAAAATCGGGGCCTGCCGGTATACGCGCCCTTCCGGCCGTTGATGTGCGCCGTCCACCCTCCCTTCGCCGCAGAGTCGGGTCCTGCGGGTCCTGCCCGGACGCGAGGTTGGCCGGTTCCGGACTGCCGCGGACCCGCAGACCGGGGCCGCGCGACCCCCGCGGCGCCCTCCCGCCGCACACGATGTCGCGGGTGTCTTCACGGGCGTCTTCGTGCGCGCTTTCGCGGGCTGCGCACGGCACTTCGCGCGGTTCGCTCCCCCGCGCCCGTGGCCGCGTACGCACCATTCGCACGATCATGGGAACAGTTGTTCTATTCTGGGGCGCAGTGCAACCGAGGAGGCTCCATGCGCTGGGACAATCTGGCCGAGAAGGGTTCGCCGGCCGGCGACAGCGCGCTCTTCGCCGCGGACGCGGTGACCACGCGCACCTTCGACACTCCCGAATTCCGGGGGATCACCTTCCACGAGGTCCGGGCCCGTTCGATCGTGAACCGGGTGCCGGGCGCGTCCCGGATGCCGTTCGAGTGGACGCTCAACCCGTACCGAGGCTGTTCGCACGCCTGTGTGTACTGCTTCGCCCGCAAGACGCACAGCTATCTCGACCTCGACACCGGCCTCGGCTTCGACTCGCAGATCGTCGTCAAGACCAACGCCGTGGAGCTGCTGGAGCGGCACCTCGCGTCGGGCTCGTGGCACGGCGCACACATCGCGATGGGCACCAACGTCGACTGTTACCAGCGCGCGGAGGGCCGCTACCGCCTCATGCCGGGGATCATCGCCGCCCTGCGGGACCACGCCAACCCGTTCTCGATCCTGACCAAGGGCACGCTGATCCTCCGCGACCTGGACCTGTTGCGGCAGGCGGCCGAGGTGACCGACGTCGGGGTGTCCCTGTCCGTCGGCTTCACCGACCAGTCGCTGTGGCGCACGGTCGAACCGGGCACCCCCTCCCCCGCGCGCCGGCTGGACGCCATCCGCACGCTGACCGCCGCGGGCATCGACTGCGCGGTGCTGATGGCTCCCGTCATCCCGTTCCTCGGGGACGGCCCCGAGGAGTTGCGCGCCACCGTCCGGGCCGTCGCGGAGTCCGGGGCCACCTCGGTGACCCCGCTCGCCCTCCACCTGCGGCCGGGCGCCCGCGAGTGGTTCATGGAGTGGCTCGGCCGCCACCACCCGCACCTCGTCCCCCGGTACGAGCGGATGTACGCGGGCGGGGCGTACGCGCCGACCTGGTACCAGCGCCGGATCACCCGCCAGGTGCACGAACTCGCGGCCGAGTTCGGCATCGGCCCGCCCGCGCGCCGCACCGCCCGCAAGATCGCCCCCGCCACCCCGGAGACCGCACCGGAACCGGAACCCGGCCCCACCCAACTCACCTTGCTGTGAGCGGACGCTGCGGGCGGGGAGGGTGTGCGGGTCGGCCGCCCTGCGGCCCCGGCGGTGGGATCAGGGCTTCGCCCCGCCCCGGCCGAGGGCGGCCAGCGCGCGGTCCAGCACCTCGTCGACCCCGCCGAGGGCCGGGATCGACGTGACCAGGCCCAGCGCCCGGTAGTGGCCGACGACCGGGGCCGTCTCGTCGCGGTGGACCTTCAGCCGGTCACGGACGGTCTCCTCGCGGTCGTCGTCGCGCTGGTACAACGCGCCGCCGCAGACGTCGCAGACTCCCGCCACGGCGGGCGGGGCGTGCTCGACGTGGAAGATGTGCGCCCGGTCCCGGCGGCACAGCCGCCGTCCCGCGATCCGGCCGACCACGTCCGCCTCCGGGATCTCCAGGTCGAGCACCGCGTCCAGACGCGTCCCGGAGGCGGCCAGCATGCCGTCCAGCGCCTGGCGCTGGGCTCCGTTGCGGGGGAATCCGTCCAGCAGGAATCCGCGCGCGACGTCCGGGCGGGCCAGCCGCTCCTCGACCATCCCGTTGGTGACCTCGTCCGGCACCAGCAGACCGGCCCGGACGGAGCGCCGGGCCACCCGTCCGAGCCCGGCGCCCCGTCCGATGTGATCGCGGAACAAGTCGCCGGTGGAGATGTGCGGGACCGACAGTTCCCCGGCCAGACGCACCGCCTGCGTGCCTTTGCCGGCTCCGGGCGGCCCGATCAGGAGAACGCGCATCGATGGGTGTCCCTTCGTCGGGCGGTCGCGGGCAACGCGCCCGGGAGAAAGCACGGAGCCGTCGAGGGGGTCCGGACGCGGACCGTGCGGTTGCGCGCCGTGCCGTGACATCGCGCGGAACCCGGTCGCCAGGGTCGTCACCCGATGCCGAAGTGGCGGGAGACTTCGTCGATCGTGAAGCGGGCACGGAGCTTGCACGCGGAGTTCTGGTTGGCGAAGAAGCCGGTCCGCCACAGAGCCTTCCCCTCCGGTACAGCCGCTTCCCACTCCACCGGCACGACCCATTCACGACGGTCCTCCCGGTCTTCGGCGTCCGGCGCACCCGTGCCGGACCGGTAGTCGCCCTTCAGGGGGAGGTCGGTCGTCCGACGGCTCTCGCCGTCGACGTTCAGGACGGCGTCCTGGAAGGGAAGCGCCTCGCCGGCAACCGTGCCGACGCCCACGTACCCGGTTTTCGGGATGTGGGTGAACACCCTTGCGCCCACGGGAAGGGAGCGCAGCGTCCGGGAGAACCAGTCGCCCCCGCCGGCCGATACGAAGCCGTACCGGCGGGCGTCGTCCCAGGCACGGCCGCCCGGCTCCGCGCCGAAGGAGACGTACCAGTCCTTGCCGTTCCACGGTTCCTGCTTCCCACGTCCCTGCGGCCCCGCGGGCGCCACCGCCTCGACGTCGTCGATCAGCCAGGTGCGGGCGAGGTAGGAACGTCCGTCCTCCTCGAAGTGGCGGAAGAAGAGGACGTTCAGCGGAACCTGGTAGCCCGAGGCGAGGTAGGTGACGATGCGTTCGGTCGCCGCGTCGACCTCGCTCGCGACGACGGTGAGGGTATGGGTGCTGTTGAGGACGTCGGGCGGGCCGCCCCCGAAACGCAGGGCGAAAGCCTCGTCCAGTTCCTCGGCGAGCCCGCGCGCACGGGCGTACGCGGCGTACTTCTCCCGTACATCCTCGTTACCGAGGCCCTGGACCCAGGAACCGTAGTCGAGCAGTTGGGCGACGACCTCCCGCGGCGTGCGGCTCCGCTTCAGTTCCAGGACGTGCAGGCCACCCTCGGCATCGATGCCGAGCAGGTCGATGAACTTGCCGTGGTCGGTGGGTACTTGTCGGCCGATCAGAAGAAGGCGTTTGCCCAGGATGTCCGGATCGGCCTCGATGAGGTCCTCCAGCCGGGACTCCAGTGCCATCGGTCGCGTCGCGACCCGCTTCGGCCTGTCGTCGTCCACCCGCCACAGCCCGAACTCCAACGGCATTTCCGCGCTCCTCCCCCGCGCCCGGCCCCCGCCGGACGGCTCTTCCCGCGGGCGCGGTGCGCCGGCGGGCCCCTGCCGTCAACGTCCGCAGGCGCTTCGCGGGCGACTCATGCGTCCCGGCCGCGCCCACCCTCGACACGGGCGTGGCTTGCAGCCTCTCACGGCCCGCCGAGCGCGAGTAGGGCCCCTTTCGCCGGCGACCGGGGAGGGCGGGCACGATCCGCCGTCCGCCACGGGGCTGCCCCACCGATCGCGATGATCGCCCGGGCACGATCCCCGCACGGCCGCGGCACCCTGCGGGAACTCCGAGCCTCTCTGCCCGCCCCCACCCCCGTCAGCCCCATCCGCCCCGTCCCCTCCGCCGTCCAGGTGACCCGACCGGGCGAATTCGGGCGGAAGGCGCGTTTCCGGGCGGGAAGCCGGAGAGCATGCGGCCGGGGGCCGCGCCACCGCGGTCCGTCCGCCACGCCGTCCCCCTGCCGTCGCCCCGCCGTCCCACGCCCCGGAAGGCCCCATGCCGCGCCTCGCCCCGCACTTCGCCGCTTCGTCCAGGACGCCCCGACCGACCGACGGCGCCCCCGGTCGCGCCGGTCGCGCCGTCCTCACCCGCCGTACCGCGACCCTGGCCGCCGTCTCCGTCAGCGCCGCCGTCGCCGGGTTGGTGGCCGCGGCCCCCGCGCCGGCCGCCGGGCGGTCCGGCGCGAAGGCTCCCTCCGCCGTCGCCTGGACGTCCTGCGCCACCAAGGCCCGGCCGACGCTCCAGTGCGCCACCGTCTCCACCCCGCTGGACCACGCCGACCCGGCCGGGCGGCGGATCACCCTCGCCCTGACCCGCGTCCCGCACACCTCGAAGACGTATCAGGGTCCGCTGCTGGTCAACCCCGGCGGGCCGGGCGGCAGCGGTCTCGGGATGGCCGGGTTCGTCGCCTCCGCGCTGCCGGCCGAGGTGGCCGCGCAGTACGACGTCATCGGCTTCGACCCTCGCGGCGTCGGCCGGTCCACGCCCCGGCTGGACTGCGTGCCCGACCACTTCGCGCCGCCGCGTCCGGACTCCGTGCCCACCTCGTACGCCGTCGAACTCGCCAACCGGGACCGGGCGGCAGCCTTCGCCGGCGCCTGCGGGGCGAAGTACGGCGACCTGTTGCCGTACCTGGACACGCCGAGCGCAGCCGAGGACCTGGACGTGATCCGGCGGGCGCTCGGCGCGGAGCGCGTCAACTACTTCGGCTACTCCTACGGGACGTACCTCGGCGCGGTCTACGCGAAGCTGCATCCGGACCGGGTGCGGCGGCTGGTGCTGGACTCCGTCGTCGATCCGACCGGCGTCTGGTACGAGGACAACCTCGCCCAGGACCAGGCCTTCGACGCCCGGCACAAGGCGTTCGCGGCGTGGGTCGCCCGGCACGACGCCGCGTACGGTCTCGGCGGCGACCCGGCGGCCGTCGAGCGGTCCTGGTACGCGATGCGTGCCGCGTTGGCCGCGCACCCGGCGGACGGACGGGTGGGGGCCGCCGAGCTGGAGGACACCTTCATGCCCGGCGGGTACTACGACGGCTACTGGCCCGCCCTCGCCGAGGCGTTCGCGGCGTTCGTGCACGACGGCGACGACACGGTGCTGACGGCCGCCTACGACAGCCTGGGCGCGGTCGACGCGGACGGCGCCAACGGGTACGCGGTGTACGCGGCGGTCCAGTGCCGGGACGCCGAGTGGCCGCGCCGGTGGAACACCTGGCGCAACGACGCCTGGGCGGTGCACCGCAAGGCACCGTTCATGACGTGGAACAACACGTGGTACAACGCGCCGTGCGCGACCTGGCCGGTGGAGCCGCGCACCCCGGTCCGGGTCACCAACGACCGTATTCCGCCCGCCCTGTTGTTCCAGGCGACCGACGACGCCGCCACGCCCTACGAGGGCGCGGTCTCGCTGCACCGCAAGCTGAAGGGGTCCGCGCTGGTCGTGGAGGAGGGCGGCGGCAACCACGGCATCACCCTCAGCGGCAGCGCCTGCCTGGACCGGCACCTCGCCGACTACCTGGCGCGCGGCACGGTGCCGCGCGGCGGTTCGGCGGGCCGTCCCGACGCGGTCTGCGCCGCCCAGCCGGAGCCGCGGCCGCGCACCGCGCACAAGGCGCTGCGCGGCTCGGACTCCACCGCGCGCGGAGCCGCGCTGCACGGCCTGCTGGGGTTCCGGGGCTGAGCCGCACCCGGAGAGCGGCGTTTCCCGTCCCCGCCCGCGCCTCCTGGCGCTCCTCCCCGGTGCGTCAGGATGTCCGGCATGACTGACCGGCGAGGAACTCCGTCCCGGCCCCCGCGGCGCGGCTGCGGGACGTGGCCGTCGAGGACTGCGACCGGATCGCGGCGATCCGGGTCGGCGCAGCTCACCGTGCGGGCAGCAGGCTGAGCGCCCTCGCCGCCGCCCCTCCCAGCCTCGGGTGGGCGAGCGCGGCGGTGAGGACCGGCCGGGCGGACGGGTCGCCGAGCGTGCCGAGCCCATCGACGCAGGCGAGTGCCACGCGCCAGTGCGGCCCGTCGGGGCCGAGCAGCCCTTCCAGGGTGCGGATCAGGGCGGGCGCGGACTCGGGGGCCCGGAGCGCGGTGAGCAACCGCACCGGGTGGACGGCGTAGGCGGTGCGCAGGGTGTTGGTGGCGAGGGCGGCGGCGGCGCGCGGGGTGCGGGGGTCGCCCAGCCGTTCCAGGGCGTGGGCCGCCGAGACGCGGCGTTCCGGGTCGCGGTGGTTCAGCAGCAGCACCAGGGCCTCGAAGGCGCGCGGGTCGCCCGCGCGGCCGAGGCGGAATGCGGCGCTCTCCCGCGCCCAGAGCGGGCGGCCCGGCTCGGTGAGTCCGCGGGCCAGTACGTCCGGGTCGTGCGAGGCGGCGAAGATCTCGTACGCCTCGGCCTGGCCGGCGGCGGCCGCCTCGGCCCGCAACCGGTCGACGAGCGACCGCAGTTCCTCGTCCTCCACCGGTGTCGTCCGGTCCTGCGGTCCGGGAGGTCGTTCTTCAGTCGGGGCTGCACTCATGACGCTCAGCGTATGCGCGCACACGGAACGTGCGGGCTGCTTCCGGGCCTTCGGTGAGGGGCGGCGGCGGGGACACGGCCGCGGCGGGCCGGGCCCCTGTGGTCCACGGCACAACGGGGCAGGGCTGGCGCGCTCGTTACTGGCCGGTTACTCTCATGTGAGCGGGGCAACTCCCCGCAGGCTTCGGTGGCCTGGTGACGCAGCCATCCGGAGTGCTCGTCGGTTCGGCAGCATCGTGAGACGCGATCCGGGACAGGGTCCGTCACGTTCCAGGCCGGAGCGCGCTCACCGCGCGGCCCGGCCCCCGTGCACCACGACACACGCAACGCCCGTGTCCCCCGCGCACGTTCGCGCCGGGAACGCGTCGTACCCCGTGCGGTCGCGGCCCGATCCACGGCCGTGCCCGTTCACGGTCGGCGCTCTCGCAGCCGCGCTCCGGCAGTCGTGCTCTTGCCGTAGTCGTGCTCGTGCACAGTCGTGCTCTTTCACAGTCGTCACTCACCCTGGAGTCCCGTGATGGACACCCCGCTCACCACCATCGCCGTCGTCGGCCTCGGCACCATGGGAACCGGCATCGCCGAGGTCCTGGCCCGGGCCGGCCGCGAGGTCATCGGCATCGACATCGACGAAGCGGCGGGGCGGCAGGCCGTCGCCGCCCTCGAAGCGTCCACCGCCCGCGGCGTGGAGCGCGGCCGGCTCACCGAGAAGGAGCGCGGCGACATCCTGTCCCGCTTCCGGACCTTCACCGACGTGCGCGCGGCCTCCGAGGCCGAGCTCGTCATCGAGGTCGTGCCGGAGTCGTACGAGGTCAAGCAGCAGGTCGTGCGCGAGCTGGACGCGGTCGTCGCGCCCACCGCGATCGTGGCGACGGGCACCAACGCGCTGTCGGTGACCCGGCTGGCTGCCGAGTCGCAGCACCCGGAGCGGGTGCTGGGCCTGCACTTCTTCAATCCGGCGCCGGCCATGAAGCTGGTCGAGGTGGTGTCCTCGGTGCTCACCGCGCCGCCGGCCGTCGAGGCGGTGACCCGGCTGGCGCGCGAGCTGGGCAAGGAGCCGGTCGCCGTCGGTGACCGTCCGGGGTTCGTCGCCGACGGACTGCTGTTCGGCTACCTCAACCAGGCCGCCGCGATGTACGAGGCGAACTACGCGTCCCGCGAGGACATCGACGCGGCGATGCGGCTGGGCTGCGGCCTGCCCATGGGCCCGCTGGCGCTGCTCGACCTGATCGGCGTGGACACGGCCCGTACGGTCCTGGAGGCCATGTACGCGGCCTCGCACGACCGGCTGCACGCGCCCGCCCCCGTCCTCAAGCAGCTCAGCGAGGCCGGGCTGACCGGCCGCAAGACCGGGCGGGGGTTCTACACCTACGCCGCGCCGGGCAGCTCCCACGTGGTGCCGGACGCGCTGACGCCGGTGGACGGCGGGGGCGCGGGCGCGGTCGCCGGGCGGCCGGTGGGATCGGTCGGGGTGGCGGGTTCCGGGACGATGGCCTCCGGCATCGCGGAGGTGTTCGCCAAGGCGGGCATCGACGTGGTGCTGGCCGCGCGCAGCCAGGAGAAGGCGGACGCCGCGAAGGCGCGGATCGCGAAGTCGCTGGACCGTTCGGTCGCCAAGGGACGCATGACCGGGGAGGCGCGGGACGGGGCGCTGGCGCGGGTCACCGCGGCCGGTTCGCTCGACGCGTTCGCCGAGGTGGATCTCGCGGTGGAGGCGGTCGCCGAGGACCTGCTGGTCAAGCAGCAGTTGTTCGGGACGCTCGACAAGGTCTGCAAGCCGGGCGCGGTGCTGGCGACCACCACCTCCTCGCTGCCGGTGGTGGCGGTGGCGCGGGCCACCTCGCGTCCGCAGGACGTGGTCGGGATGCACTTCTTCAACCCGGCGCCCGCCATGAAGCTGGTCGAGGTGGTCCGGACGGTGCTGACGGCGGACGACGTGCACGCCACCGTCCGCGAGGTGTGCGCGAGAATCCGCAAGCACCCGGTGGACTGCGGGGACCGGGCCGGGTTCATCGTCAACGCGCTGCTGTTCCCGTACCTCAACAACGCGATCAAGATGGTGGAGGAGCACTACGCCTCGCTGGACGACATCGACGCCGCGATGAAGCTGGGCGGCGGTTATCCGATGGGCCCGTTCGAGCTGCTGGACGTGGTGGGGCTGGACGTGTCGCTGGCGATCGAGAAGGTGCTGCACGCGGAGTTCCGCGATCCGGGGCTGGCCCCGGCGCCGTTGCTGGAGCACCTGGTCGCGGCCGGCTGCCTGGGCCGCAAGACGGGGCGCGGCTTCCGCGAATATGCCCGACGCTGACCCGTCGGGTGCCTGGGGCGGGCTGCTGGAGCCGGCGGGCGGCCCGCCCCCTCAGGCGCGTCCACCGGCGCCGATGCAGTACGTTCACACCATGCCCCAGCCCGCCAAGGCACCCCGTGCCACCCCCGCAGCGTCCGATGCCCCGGAGAGTACGGCGAGCGGTCGCGCCGCCGCGCAACGGCTCAAGATCCGCCGGGAGCTGGCCGCCGCGGCCATGGAGCTGTTCGCCGCCAAGGGGTACGAGGCGACCACGGTCGACGAGATCGCGGGGGCCGCGGGCGTGGCCCGCAGGACGTTCTTCCGCCACTTCCGCTCCAAGGAGGAGGCGATCTTCCCGGACCACGACGACACCCTGGTCAGGGCGGAGGAGGTGCTCAACGCGGCCCCGGCGCACGAGCACCCGCTGGACACGGTGTGCCGCGGCATCAAGGAAGTCATGAAGATGTACGCGGCCAAGCCGGCGGTCTCGGTGGCGCGTTACAAGCTGACCCGTGAGGTGCCGACGCTCCGGGAGGCCGAGATCGCCTCGGTGGCCCGTTACGAGCGACTGTTCACGCGCTATCTGCTGGGCCACTTCGACGAGCGGGACCACGAGGTCGGCAATGACGACCCGCTGCTGGCGGAGGTGGCGGCGTCCGCCGTGGTCACCGCGCACAACCACGTGCTGCGGCGCTGGCTGCGGGCCGACGGCCGCGGTGACGTGATGACGCAGCTCGACCACGCGTTCGCGATCGTGCGGGACACCTTCGGCACCGGCATCGGCGCGGGGCGCGTCGCCGGGACGGACGCGTCCAAGGGCCCCGCCGCCTCGGTGACGGGGGACGGCGAGGTGCTGGTCGCGGTGGCCCGTACCGACGCCCCGCTGGACGAGGTCATGCGGACCATCCAGCAGGCGCTCAAGGTCCGCTGACGACCGCCGCGGGCCCCTTTGCCGGTCAGGTCGCCACCCGGTCGGCGGCCGGGCCGTCCGCCGGGTCGCCGAGCGGGTCGCCCGACGGCTGCTCCCAGGGCGGCGGGGCCGCTCCCTCGCCCCAGCGGGTGAGGTCGTCCAGGCCGACGCAGACGATGCCGCACGCCTGCGCGTACTCCAGGGCGGGCGCGGTGTAGTCGCCGGTGGAGACGACGATCGCGGCGTCGGCGCCGTGCACCGCGTAGCAGGTGCCGCCGAAGCGCTGGAGTTCCTGCGAACCGACCTTGTTGTCGGGGCCGTAGCGCTTGCACTGGACGACGACGCGGCGGCCGTCGGGGGCGGTGGCGAGCACGTCGGCGCCCAGGTCGCCCGCGCCGCCGACCACTTCGGCGTCCGCGCAGCCGTCGCGCCGGCACAGTTCGGCGACGGCCTCCTCGAAGGCGTACGGGTCCATGGCCCCCCAGTCGACCGGGGCGGGGAGCGGGGCCGGGTCGGGGACGGTCGCGGCCGTCGCGGCGCGTTCCGCGTCCAGTTCGGCGAGCGCGTCGTCGACCAGTTCCTCGGCGGCCTCGGTGACCGCGGCGGCGAGCCGGGCGGCGGTGACCCGGCGGCGCCTGCGGCGCAGCAGTGCCGTGGCCGTCCCGGCCGCGATCAGCACCGCGCCGACGACGGCGTACGGGTGGCGGCCCGCGCCCTCCCAGGCGGTCCGCAGCATCAGTCCGCCGCCCCAGAGCAGCAGGGCGACCAGTGCGAAGCCGACCGTCGTGCGGCGGAGGCTGAACTCCCCGCGCCGTCCGTGCCCGCGTATGCGTCCCGGCATGGCGATGCCCCTCCCCGGTGTGTGTCCCAGCAAGATCAACTACTGAGGGGCGTCTGCCCCGGAACACCCGGCCGATGCCCGGCACGGCGGAAAACCACTGGTGGGAGCGGGGCCGGCGTGCTGGGGTGCCCGCATGCCCTCTTCCACGGAACTCCTCGCCCTGTTCGACCGCGTGCTGCGCGAACACGCCCGGCCCGACGGCCCCGGGGTCCGGGTGGAGCGCGCCGGGCCGGTGGTGCGGCAGACCGGGACGGCCGACGACTGGAACGGCGTCGTCTGGTCGGACCCGGCACTGGACGCACCGGGCGCCGAAGCGGCGGTGGCGGCCCAGGTGGCGCACTACACCGCGCTCGGCCACGACCTGTTCGAGTGGAAGCTCTACGGTCACGACCGGCCGGCCGCTCTGGCGGACCGGCTGCGGGAGGCCGGGTTCGTGCCGGAGCCGTCCGAGACCGTGCTGGTGGCGCCGGTGGAGCGGCTGTCGACGGCGGTGGCGGCGCCCGCGGGGATCGAGGTGCGCGAGGTGCGGGACGCCGCCGGGGTGCGGCTGATGGCCGCCGCGCACCGGGCCGCGTTCGGCGAGGACCCGGGGAGGCTGCTGCACCGGATGCTGGCGCGGCTCGACGAGGCGCCCGAGGAGTTCGTGGGGGTGGTGGCGCTGGCGGACGGGGAGCCGGTGTCCGCGGCGCGGATGGAGCTGCTGCCGGGCACCGGTTTCGCCGGGCTGTGGGGCGGCGGGACCGCGCCGCGGTGGCGTGGGCGGGGCGTCTACCGGGCGCTGGTGGCCCACCGGGCCGCGATCGCTGCGGCGCGCGGATACCGGTACCTCCAGGTGGACGCCACGGCGGACTCGGCGCCGATCCTGCTCCGGCTCGGCTTCACGGCGCTCACGACGACGACGCCGTACGTGTACCGCATCACGCCGTGACGCCTCACCTACCGGACGAAGCGGTACGCACCACCCATCGTGTTGCTCATGCGTGCCGCCAGGATGACAACTGAGAGAAATTGTTGGCACTCGGTGCCTTGTCAGGTGTCACGCAGTGCCATACGTTGAAACCAGTCCGGGCGGCCGGCGTACTGGCATCTCTCGTACGCCGGCTGTCCCCGCAAGCCACGTGCGTGCGCGCCCGGACTGCCTGCGTCACAGGCACCTTCGCTCCACCGAGCAGCGCCACCCGCACCACCGCCGAACCGACGGCACACCTCCAGTCAGCACCGCACCCTGCCCGCAGGGTCCACCGAAGCGTTCCCTCACACGCGTCCTCTGCTCCCGTCCCGTCCGAGCAGGGGAGACACCACCCGCCGGAGGCATCACCGTGAAGGAAATCCTGGACGCGATCCAATCGCAGGACAGCACCGCCGCAGATTTCGCGGCGCTGCCCCTGCCCGAGTCCTACCGCGCGATCACCGTGCACAAGGACGAGGCGGAGATGTTCGCCGGGCGCGCCACCCGCGACAAGGACCCGCGCGAGTCGATGCACCTGGACGAGGTCCCGGTGCCCGAACTCGGTCCGGGCGAGGCCCTGGTCGCCGTGATGGCCAGCTCGGTGAACTACAACTCCGTCTGGACCTCCATCTTCGAGCCGGTCTCCACCTTCGGCTTCCTGGAGCGGTACGGGCGGCTCAGCGAGCTGACCCGGCGTCACGACCTGCCGTACCACGTCATCGGCTCCGACCTGGCCGGCGTCGTGCTGCGCACCGGCCCAGGCGTCAACGCCTGGAAGCCCGGCGACGAGGTCGTCGCGCACTGCCTCTCCGTCGAGCTGGAGTCCTCGGACGGCCACAACGACACGATGCTCGACCCCGAGCAGCGCATCTGGGGCTTCGAGACCAACTTCGGCGGGCTCGCCGAGATCGCGCTCGTCAAGTCCAACCAGCTCATGCCCAAGCCTGGCCACCTGAGCTGGGAGGAGGCGGCGGCGCCCGGCCTGGTCAACTCCACCGCCTACCGCCAGCTCGTCTCCCGCAACGGCGCCGGCATGAAGCAGGGCGACAACGTGCTGATCTGGGGCGCCAGCGGCGGACTCGGCTCGTACGCCACCCAGTTCGCGCTGGCCGGCGGCGCCAACCCGATCTGCGTCGTCTCCAGCGACCAGAAGGCGGAGATCTGCCGGAAGATGGGCGCCGAGGCGATCATCGACCGCAACGCCGAGGGCTACCGGTTCTGGAAGGACGAGAACACCCAGGACCCGCGCGAGTGGAAGCGGTTCGGCAAGCGCATCCGCGAGCTGACCGGCGGCGAGGACGTCGACATCGTCTTCGAGCACCCCGGCCGCGAGACCTTCGGCGCCTCGGTCTACGTGACCCGCAAGGGCGGCACCATCGTCACCTGCGCCTCGACCTCCGGCTACACCCACGAGTACGACAACCGCTACCTGTGGATGTCGCTCAAGCGGATCGTCGGCTCGCACTTCGCCAACTACCGCGAGGCGTGGGAGGCGAACCGGCTGGTGGCCAAGGGCAAGATCCACCCGACGCTCTCCAAGGTCTACTCCCTGGAGGACACCGGGCAGGCCGCCTACGACGTGCACCGCAACCTCCACCAGGGCAAGGTCGGCGTGCTGGCGCTGGCCCCCCGCGAGGGCCTCGGGGTGCGCGACGAGGAGCTGCGCGCCAAGCACCTGGACGCGATCAACCTGTTCCGCGACACACCCGCCGAGCAGCCCGCCCGCTCCGACCGGAACGTCTGAGGACACCCGATGACGGAACGCCGCAAGGACCGCCCGTGGCTCATGCGGACGTACGCCGGCCATTCCACGGCCGAGGCGTCCAACGAGCTGTACCGGCGCAACCTCGCCAAGGGCCAGACCGGACTGTCGGTCGCCTTCGACCTGCCCACCCAGACCGGCTACGACCCCGACCACGTCCTCGCCCGCGGCGAGGTGGGCCGGGTCGGGGTCCCGGTCTCTCACCTCGGTGACATGCGCCGGCTGTTCCAGGACATCCCGCTGGAGCAGATGAACACCTCGATGACCATCAACGCCACCGCCATGTGGCTGCTGGCGCTCTACCAGGTGGTCGCCGAGGAACAGGGCGCCGACCCCGGCAAACTCCAGGGGACGACGCAGAACGACATCGTCAAGGAGTACCTCTCGCGCGGGACGCACGTCTTCCCGCCGGTGCCCTCGCTGCGGCTGACCACCGACATGATCACGTACACGGTCAACCGCATCCCCAAGTGGAACCCGATCAACATCTGCAGCTACCACCTGCAGGAGGCCGGGGCCACACCGGTGCAGGAGATCGCGTACGCCATGTCGACGGCGATCGCCGTCCTCGACGCGGTGCGCGACTCGGGACAGGTCCCCGAGGACGCCTTCGGCGCGGTCGTCGCCCGCATCTCGTTCTTCGTGAACGCGGGCGTCCGCTTCATCGAGGAGATGTGCAAGATGCGCGCCTTCGGCCGCATCTGGGACCGGATCACCCGCGAGCGGTACGGGATCGCCGACCCCCGGCAGCGGCGGTTCCGCTACGGCGTCCAGGTCAACTCGCTGGGCCTGACCGAGGCGCAGCCGGAGAACAACGTCCAGCGCATCGTCCTGGAGATGCTGGCCGTCACCCTCTCCAAGGACGCCCGCGCCCGCGCGGTGCAGCTGCCCGCCTGGAACGAGGCCCTGGGCCTGCCCCGCCCCTGGGACCAGCAGTGGTCGCTGCGCATCCAGCAGGTGCTGGCGCACGAGAGCGACCTGCTGGAGTACGAGGACATCTTCGCCGGGTCGCACGTCGTCGAGGCCAAGGTGGACGCCCTGGTCGAGGAGTCGCTGGCGGAGATCGACCGGATCCAGCAGATGGGCGGCGCGATGGCCGCCGTCGAGTCCGGCTACCTCAAGTCGGAGCTGGTCTCCTCGCACGCCGCCCGCCGGGCCCGGATCGAGAACGGCGAGGAGAAGATCGTCGGCGTCAACGTCTACGAGTCGACCGAGCCGAGCCCGCTCACCGCGGACCTGGACGGCGCGATCATGACGGTCGACCCGGCCAACGAGGCACGGGTGGTCGCGGCCCTGCACGAGTGGCGCGACCACCGCGACGAGGACCGGGCCGGCCGGGCGCTGGCCGCGCTGAAGAAGACCGCGGCGGGCACCGGCAACCTCATGGAGGCCACCGTGGAGTGCGCCCGCGCGGGCGTCACCACCGGCGAGTGGTCCTGGGCGCTGCGGGACGTGTTCGGCGAGTACCGGGCGCCGACCGGCGTCTCGTCCGCCCCGGTGGCCGTCGCCGCCGAGGCCGGCAGCCCGCTGGCCGCGGTGCGCGAGAAGGCCGCCAGGACCGCGGACGACCTGGGCGTCGGCCGGCTGCGGCTGCTGGTCGGCAAGCCGGGGCTCGACGGGCACTCCAACGGCGCCGAGCAGATCGCCGTACGGGCCCGCGACGCCGGCTTCGAAGTGGTGTACCAGGGGATCAGGCTGACGCCGGAGCAGATCGTGTCGGCGGCCCTCGCCGAGGACGTGCACTGCGTCGGCCTGTCCATCCTCTCCGGCTCGCACGCCGCGCTGGTGCCGGACGTACTGCACCGGCTGCGCGAGGCGGGCGCGTCCGACATCCCGCTGATCGCGGGCGGGATCATCCCGCCCGCCGACGCCGCGGCCCTCGTCTCGGCGGGCGTCGCCGCCGTCTTCACCCCGAAGGACTTCGGCATCACCGAGATCATCGGCCGTATCGTCGACGAGATCCGGAAAGCCAACAAGCTCGAACCTCTGGAGGTCCCCGCATGACCACGCCCACGCCCGTGAACCGGCTGCGCCCGCGCCGCTCCTGTCTGGCCGTCCCCGGCTCGAACCCGCGCTTCCTGGAGAAGGCCCAGGGCCTCCCCGCGGACCAGGTCTTCCTCGACCTGGAGGACGCCTGCGCGCCGCTCGCCAAGGAGGGCGCCCGGCACACCATCGTGGAGGCGCTGAACACCGGTGACTGGACGGGCAAGACCCGCGTGGTGCGGGTCAACGACTGGACCACGCACTGGACCTACCGGGACGTGATCACGGTCGTCGAGGGCGCCGGGCAGAACCTCGACTGCATCATGCTGCCAAAGGTGCAGGACGCCGAGCAGGTCGTCGCCCTGGACCTGCTGCTGACCCAGATCGAGAAGACGGTGGGCCTGGAGGTCGGCCGGATCGGCATCGAGGCGCAGATCGAGAACGCCAAGGGCCTGGTGAACATCGACGCCATCGCCGCCGCCTCGCCCCGGCTGGAGACGCTGATCTTCGGCCCGGCCGACTTCATGGCGTCCATCAACATGAAGACCCTGGTGGTCGGCCAGCAGCCGCCCGGTTACGGCGCGGACGCCTACCACTACATCCTGATGCGCATCCTGATGGCGGCCCGCACCCACGACCTGCAGGCCATCGACGGCCCCTTCCTGCAGATCCGCGACGTGGACGCCTACCGCGAGGTGGCCGGCCGCGCCGCCGCCCTCGGCTTCGACGGCAAGTGGGTGCTGCACCCCGGACAGGTCGACGCCGCCAACGAGGTGTTCTCGCCCTCGCAGGAGGACTACGACCACGCCGAGCTGATCCTCGACGCGTACGAGTGGTGCACCTCCGAGGAGGGCGGCAAGAAGGGCTCCGCGATGCTCGGCGACGAGATGATCGACGAGGCCAGCCGCAAGATGGCCCTGGTCATCGCCGGCAAGGGACGCGCCGCCGGCATGCGGCGCACCTCCAAGTTCGAAGCCCCGGAGGCCTGACCATGCAGTTCGGACGCACCTACGAGGAGTTCGAGGTCGGCGCGGTCTACAAGCACTGGCCCGGCAAGACGGTCACCGAGTACGACGACCACCTGTTCTGCCTGCTCACGATGAACCACCACCCGCTGCACATGGACGCCAACTACGCCGGCGGTACGACCGACTTCGGCAAGAACGTCGTCGTCGGCAACTACGTCTACTCGCTGCTGCTCGGCATGTCGGTGGCGGACGTCTCCGGCAAGGCGATCGCCAACCTGGAGGTCGAGTCGCTGCGGCACGTCGCGCCGACCTTCCACGGCGACACCCTCTACGGCGAGACCACCGTCCTCGGCAAGACGCCCTCCAAGTCCAAGAGCGACCGCGGGATCGTCCACGTCGAGACCAGGGGCTACAAGCAGGACGGCACCGTCGTCTGCGTCTTCCGCCGCAAGGTGATGGTCCCCACCGAGACGTACGTGAAGGAACGCGGCGGCGAGCAGCCCGGCCGCCCGACGCCCGCCAACTGACGCCACAAGCCCAGGAGAAGCAGCCATGACGCGACTCGCCCGGACCGCAGGTCTGAACGACGTCCAGCAGGAAATCCTGTCCACCGTGCGGGACTTCGTCGACAAGGAGATCATCCCGGTCGCGACCGGGTTGGAGCACCGCGACGAGTATCCGACGGAGATCGTCGAAGGGCTCAAGGAACTGGGCCTGTTCGGGCTCATGATCCCCGAGGAGTACGGGGGCCTGGGCGAGTCGCTGCTCACCTACGCGCTGTGCGTGGAGGAGATCGCGCGCGGCTGGATGAGCGTGTCGGGGATCATCAACACGCACTTCATCGTGGCGTACATGCTCAAGCAGCACGGCACGCAGGAGCAGAAGGACGCCTTCCTGCCGCGGATGGCGCTGGGCGAGGTGCGGGGCGCGTTCTCGATGTCGGAGCCGGGGCTCGGCTCGGACGTGTCGGCCATCACGTCGAAGGGTGTGAGGGACGGCGACGAGTACGTCCTGAACGGCCAGAAGATGTGGCTGACCAACGGCGGCACCTCCACCCTGGTGGCGGTCCTGTGCCGGAGTGACGAAGGACACCCCGAGGGGACCGCGCCGCACAAGTCGATGACGACCTTCCTCGTGGAGAAGGAGGCCGGCTTCGGCGAGGTGCGTCCGGGCCTCACCATCCCCGGCAAGATCGACAAGATGGGCTACAAGGGGGTCGACACCACCGAGCTGATCATGGACGGACTACGCATTCCGGCCAATCGGGTCCTCGGCGGCACCACCGGGCGCGGTTTTTACCAGATGATGGACGGCGTCGAGGTCGGGCGCGTGAACGTGGCCGCGCGCGGCTGTGGCGTGGCGCAACGCGCCTTCGAGCTGGGCGTCTCCTACGCGCAGCAGCGGCACACCTTCGGCAAGCCGATCGCCCAGCACCAGGCGATCCAGTTCAAACTGGCCGAAATGGCCACCAAGGTCGAAGCGGCCCATGCGATGATGGTAAACGCGGCCCGCAAAAAGGACTCCGGGGAACGGAACGACCTGGAGGCAGGGATGGCGAAGTACCTCGCCTCCGAGTACTGCAAGGAAGTCGTCGAGGACGCCTTCCGTATCCACGGCGGTTACGGCTTCTCCAAGGAGTACGAGATCGAGCGCCTGTACCGCGAGGCGCCGATGCTGCTGATCGGTGAAGGTACCGCCGAGATCCAGAAAATGATCATCGGCCGACGGCTGCTGGAGGAGTACCGCGTGCAGGGCTGATTGTCCTTTTCGAGGCGTTTTGGCCGCGAAGAAGATCACACCTGGTCAGCCTCGTCCGGTGCCTTTCAGCTGTCCGACTCGGCTGCTGGCTTGCCCAGTTGCCGTCACCACCCGATAGCATCGCCGGAAAGCCGCCGTCCCCCGTTGCCAGCGCGGCATCATCCGCTACGAAGGTCATCCATGCCCGACAGCCCCAACTCCGCATCCCGCGGCGCGGTCCGCATCGCCCGCGGAGCATCGCCGTGGCTCCTGCCGACCGTCGCCACCGCGGCCATCAGCCTCGCCCGGGCCCGCAAGTCCGGACGCTGGGCCGCCGTGGCCGTGCCCACCACCGCGCTCGCGGCGGGCATGCTGTGGTTCTTCCGCGACCCCGAGCGCGAGATCACCCGGGGCCGGATCATCTCTCCGGCCGACGGCGTGGTGCAGAGCATCATGCCGTGGAAGGACGGGCGCACCCGCGTCGCGATCTTCATGAGCCCGCTGAACGTCCACGTCAACCGCGCGCCGCTGGCCGGCACCGTGACGTCGGTCGAGCACGTCCCCGGCGGTTTCGTGCCGGCGTTCAACAAGGAGAGCGAGAACAACGAGCGCGTCGTCTGGCACTTCGACACCGAGCTCGGCGACATCGAGATGGTGCAGATCGCCGGGGCCGTCGCCCGTCGCATCGTGCCCTACGTCCCGCAGGGCACGAAACTCGAGCAGGGCGAGCGTCTGGGCCTGATCCGCTTCGGTTCCCGCGTCGACATCTACCTCCCGGAGGGGATCGATGTCGCGGTCGAGGTCGGTCAGGCCACTACCGCGGGGGTGACTCGAATTGACCGTGATTGATCGCGATACCAAGGCGGGATGGGTCCCGGAAGCCGAGGAGAACGACGAGGACGGCACGCAGGACATGCCGCTCTCGATGCGTCTGTCGATAGCGGACACGCTGACCCTCGGCAACGCGACCTGCGGGTTCATGGCGGTGTACTTCACCACCACGGGCATCCTCATCCCGCACCTCACGGGGAGCGACGAGTCGGGCATGGCCCGTCACTCGGCGGCCACCGCGGTCATCCTCATGCTGATGGCCGCGGTCTTCGACCTTTTCGACGGACTGGTCGCGCGCAAGCTGCGGTCGTCGCCGATGGGCGCGGAGCTGGACAACCTCTCCGACCTGATCAGCTTCGGCCTGGCGCCGGCGTACTTCGTCCTCGTCTACGGGATGGTCGCGGACGACGCCCACCAGCGGGTCTCCGCGCTGGCGGCGATCGTGGTGCTGCTGGCGGTGGTGCTCAGACTCGCCCGGTTCTCGTGCGTGACGCTGAAGGACGGCATGTTCCAGGGCATGCCGAGCCCCTTCGGAGCGCTGACGGTCGTCTCGATCGTGCTGCTGGAGCTGCCCTTCGTGCCCACGCTGCTGGCCATCGTCGGCGTGGCGTGGCTCATGGTCAGCCGGGTCGAGTACCCCAAGCCGCGGGGCGTCCTCGCGGTGGCGATGCTGAGCTGGATCGTGGCCGCGATGGGGCTGCTCGTCGCCTGGGCGTTCGACGCCCCGGGCGGCCAGCTCCTGCTGCAGACCGGCTGCGCGCTCCAGGTCGTGCTCGGCGCGGTGATCCCGCTCTTCGCGACCGCCCGGCGGGTGAACACCTTCCGCGGCAACCGGCGTGAGGCGCGTGCGGCGCAGTTGCCGTAGCGGTACGTGACACAAGGAGGGCCCGGACGCACAAAGCGTCCGGGCCCTCCGTGCGTGGCGGGGCGCGGGCGGGGCCCGGCGGGTCTTCGGCCGGGCCGGCCGCACGCGCCCGGAACGGTGCCTTCCGGGCGGCGGGAGCGACGGTCCGGCGGGCGGGCGTCAGCCGAGCAGACTGTGCACGAAGCACCAGCGCCAGTCCTCGCCCTGCTCGAAGGAGCGCATGACGGGGTGGCCGGTCTCCGTGAAGTGGGCGGTGGCGTGCTGCATCGGCGAGCTGTCGCAGCAGGCCACCTTGCCGCAGCCGAGGCAGAGCCGCAGATGCACCCAGTCGGTGCGCCCCAGCGCGACGCACTCGCCGCAGGCGTCGACGGGCGGCAGCGGGACGGTTTCGGCGTCCGCTTCGTTCAGGTGGGGGCAGGGAGCCATACGCCGATCGTACGACCAGGGCCTGCGTCCGGCAGGGCGTACGGCCCGGTACAGAGGTACGCCCCCGCGCGGATGCCGGGGACGGGCTCAGGGCACCAGGGGGCGCACCCGCTCGGCGACGAAGCGTACGAAGCCCTCGGGGTCGGGTTCGTCGGCGGTCGGCTGGAGGACCACGGTGTCCGCCCCGGCCTCCGCCAGCCGCCGCACCTCGGCGGCGACCCTCTCCGCCCCGCCCGCCGCGCCCAGGGCCCGTCCGGCGGCCCCCGAACGCTTCAGCTCGGCGGCGAGCCGGGCGTCGGCGCCGGGTCCGGTCGCCGCGTGGACGTACACGACGACGGGGTGCGGGCCGGTGCGGCCGGCGGCGGCGCGGCCCTCCTCGATCAGCTCACGGGCCCGGCGCACCCCGTCCGCGGACACCCCCGCGTCGAGGACCGTGCCGTCCGCTGCTTCGCCGGTGAGCCGCACCGACCGCGGACCGACGGCGCCCGCGTAGACGGGGGCCGGGGCGGTGGGCGGCCAGTCGAGGGCGACCCGGTCGAGGCGGACGTAGCGGCCGTCGGTGGTGACGGTCTCGCCGCGCAGCAGGGCCCGCAGCGCCTGGAGGTACTCGCGCAGCAGCGTCACCGGGGACTCGGCGCGGGCGCCGACCTGGCCCATCCAGTCCTGTACGCCGTGTCCGACGCCGAGCAGGGCGCGGCCGGGGAAGAGGCGGTGCAGGGTGGCCGCCTCCATCGCGGTCAGCGCGACGTTGCGCAGCGGTACGGGCAGCAGTCCGACGCCGACCCGCAGCTCGCGGGTCCAGGCGAGGGCGGCGGAGGCGGTGGCGATGCCGCTCTCCAGGAAGCAGTCCTCCCAGAGCCAGAGCTCCTCCAGGCCGGCGTCCTCGGCCGCCAGGGCCAGGCCGCGCAGGCGCTCGGGCGGGAGTTGGGGGCGGAAGACGGCTCCGAGTGTGGTCATGGGGCAGTCCTACCCGGCGGCGGCCCGGTGATCAACCGTCCGTCGGGGAACGGTCGGGGTACGGGAAGGGGGCGGGCCCGGCGGGCCCGCCCCCTCGCCGTGCGCCGGAGCTACTTCACGGTGTACGACTCGGCCGCCGGGGCGATCGTCGCCGGGCGGACCACCTTGAGGCCACCGGGCGCCTTCGCGTCGGGCTTCATGATGACGCTCTGCTTGGTGGAGGGCGCCTTCGGGTCGGAGAAGTCGTGCGAGATGCCGAAGTCGCTGCCGAAGTCCGTGATGGTCAGCAGCGCCTTGTCGACCCCCTCACGGGTGAGGTCCTTGGACTCGCACGCCTTCTTCAGCGCCTCGCCGAAGACCGAGGCCGCGTTGTAGCCCGCGATGACGCCGTTGTCGAGGCCGTCCTTCGGGTACTGCGCCGCGTACGCCTTCGCCAGCTTCGACGGGCCGGGGCCGGCGTCGCCGATGGGCAGGGTGGAGGCGGCGATGTAGTAGTCCTTCAGCAGCGCGGGGCCGGCCTGGGTGGCCAGGAGCTGCGGGGCGTAGGCGGAGTTGTTGCCGACGACCGGGACGTTGAACCCGGTGGCGGCGGCGACCCCGACCAGCGAGGCCGCCTGGCGGGGACCGGCGCTGATGATGATCGCCTTGACGCCGGCCTGCTTCAGGGCGGCGACCTGGGCGGTCATGTCGTTGTCGGTCGGCTTGATCTTCTGCTCGACGAGGGTCAGGCCCGCCTGCTCGGCCGCGTACTTCGCGCCGGCCAGGGCGTTCTCGCCGTAGTCGCCCTCGAAGTACACCTGACCGATCTTGTCGCCCTTGGCGATCCGCTTCTCGGTCAGGAGGTAGTCGACCAGGTTGATCGTCTCCACGTCGTAGGTGGCGCCGATGACCCGGATGTACGGGGAGCCCAGCAGGCTCGCCGACCACGCCTGGGGCAGCACGATCCCCTTGTCCTGGCCGTCGATGCGCTGCTCGACCGCCGCGACGAACGGGGAACCGATGAACTGGGTGAACCCGAGCACCTCCGGGGCCAGCTCGGTGTAGGCGGCGACGGCCTTCTGCGGGTCGTAGCCGTGGTCGCGGACCGTCAGCTCGATCTTCCGGTCGCAGATGCCGCCGGCCGCGTTGGTCTCCTTGACCCACAGCTGCTGGGCCTGGGTGACGCTCTTGCCGAGCGAGGCGTACACACCGGTCATGTCGGTGAGCGAGCCGAGGGTGATGGTGGAGTCCGTGACGCCCTGACCGGTCTTCAGACCGCTCTTGTCCGTCGCGTCCCCCTTGTCCTCGGACGCTTTGCCGCTGCACCCCACGAGGGTGAGGGCGAGAACCGTCACTACGGCTCCGAGCACACGCTTGTTCATTTCTTCTCCCCTGGATTCTTCGGACGCGTAAGGCCGCCGGGCAGGAACAGGACCACCGCGACGACCGCGGCGCCGTACAGATAGCGGGACGCCTCACCCGGTGCGAGTCCGCCCGTACCGGGGGCGGAGACGAGCGGGAGGGAGTCGCTGTAATGCGTGAGCACCTGCGGGAGCAGGGAGACGAAGGCGGCGCCGACGACCGCTCCCGCGACGGAGCCGAGCCCGCCGATGACGATCATGGCGAGGTATTCGAGGGACAGGACCATGCCGAAGTACTCCGGCACGGTCCGCTGGAACACGAGGGCCAGCAGGACGCCGGCCAGGCCCGCGTACATCGAGGACAGGACGAAGACGCCCGCCCGGTAGCGGGCCACCGGGACGCCCATGACGCCGGCCGCGATCCGGTGGTCCCGGATGGCGTTCAGTGCCCGCCCCGGCCGGGACCGCAGCACCCCGCGGGCGAACAGGGCGCTGGCCAGCAGGGCGGCGAGCGCCAGGTACCAGAGCTTCTCCGAGGAGTGGAACGGCACCGCGGCGACGACGAGTTCGGTGTCGTCGAAGGTGATCCCGAACAGCGAGAGCGGCGGCACCGAGCGGCCGTTGAAGCCGCCGGTGAGCGAGCTCGCGTTGAACAGCAGGTGCTGGCCGATGAAGATCAGCGCGAGGGTCGCGATGCCGAGGTAGGCGCCCCGCAGCCGGCTGGCGATGGGGCTGAACAGCCCGCCCGCCGCCCCCGCCAGCAGCACGGCGAGGACCGCCGCGAGCCAGGACGGGAGCCCGAGACCGCTGAGGGTGTGCCCGTTCTCGGTGCTGGACTCCCCCGCCAGGACGCAGTAGCCGTACGCGCCGACGGCGAGGAAGAAGGCGTGCCCCATGGAGAGCTGGCCGGTGGACCCGGTCAGCAGGTTGAGGCCGATCGCGCCGATCGCGGCGGCCATCGCGAACAGGCCGGCCTGGAGCCAGAAGCGGTCCAGGTAGAACGGCAGGACCATCAGCAGGACGGAGCCGGCGAGCCAGAGCCAGCTGCGCGGGCGGCGCAGCCGTTCGCCGAACGTGCCGGGCGCCGGCGGTGCGGCGGCCGTGGGCAGCGGGGCGGCCGCCGCTTCGGTGGTGGTCTCAGACACGGGCCAGCTCCTTCGTGCCGAAGAGTCCGGCGGGCCGGATGAGGAGGACCACGACCATCACCAGGTAGGGCGCCAGGTCGCCGATGCCCCGGCCGAGGAAGGAGAGGTCACTCTGGTATCCGGTGGCGAGGGACTCGGTGACGCCGACGATGAGTCCGCCGGCGAGGGCGCCCGTGGTCGAGTCGAGGCCGCCGAGGATCGCCGCGGGGAACGCCTTGAGCGCGGCGAGCGAGGTGGCCCGTTCGAGTCCGGGCGTGGGGAAGACGGTCAGGAAGAGCGCGGCCACCGCGGCCAGCGCACCGGCGACCGCCCACGCCGACAGCGACACCCGGCCGAGCTTGATCCCCATCAGCGCCGCCGTCTGCGGGTTCTCGGCGGCGGCCCGCATCGACACGCCCCACGAGGTGAAGCGGAACGCGAGCAGGAACGCGGTGATGAGGAGGCCCGCGGCGAGGAACGCGGCGATGCGGGTCTCGGCGAGGGTGACGCCGCCGATGGTGACGACGTCGTTGCCCCACGGGTCGCCGAGCGCCAGCACGTCGGTGCCCATCCGGCGGGTGATCTCGGTGGTCAGCAGGATGTCGACGCCGATGGTGACGATGGCGAGGACGCTCTGGTCGCTGCCCCGGTAGCGGCGCATCACCAGGAACTCGACGGCCGACCCGACGACCGCGGCCCCCGCGATGCCCACGCCGAGCGCCGGCCAGAAGCCGATGTCGTCGTGGAGCACGGCGGTGACGTACCCGCCGGCGAGCAGCAGCGAGGCGTGGGCGAAGTTGACCACCTCGGTCGCCTTGAAGATGACGACGAAGCCGAGGGCGATCAGCGCGTACACCGAGCCGATGGACAGTCCGCCGAGGAGGAGTTCGATGAAGGTGGTCATTCCTGTTCCCCCAAGTAGGCCCGGACGACGGCCGGGTCGTTCTGGACCTCTGCGGGGGTGCCGCCCGCGATCCTGCGTCCGAAGTCGAGTACGGTCACCGCGTCCGCGAGCCGCATGACCACGCCCATGTCGTGCTCGACGAGCACGATCGAGATGCCGAGGCTGTCCCGGACGCCCGCGACGACGGCCGCCGTGCGGCGCCGTTCGTCGGCGGTCATGCCGGCGACCGGCTCGTCCAGCAGCAGCACCTGCGGCTCCATGCACAGGGCCCGGCCGAGCTCCACGAGCTTCTGCGCGCCGTACGGGAGGGTGCCGGCCGGCCGGTGCAGTTCGTGCTCCAGACCGATGAACGAGGCGATCTCCCGTACCCGTTCGAGGTGCCTGCGCTCCTCGCGCACGGCCGACGGCAGCCGGAGTCCGGCGCCGACGAATCCGGTGCGCATCAGCCGGTGGCGGCCGAGCAGCAGGCTCTCGGCCACCGTGGCGTGCGGGGGCAGCGCCAGATTCTGGAAGGTGCGGGCCACTCCCAGGGCGGCGATCTTGTGCGGCGGCAGCCCGGTCAGCTCGGTGGCGCCGAGACGGACGCTGCCCGACGCGGCGCGGTAGACGCCGGAGAGCACGTTGAAGGTGGTGGACTTGCCGGCGCCGTTGGGACCGATGACGGCGTGCACGCTGCCCGGTTCGACGGTGAACGAGATCGCGTCGAGGGCGGTGAGCCCGGCGAAGCGGACCGTCACGTCCCGTACGGCGAGCGCCTGCGGGGTGTCCACGGGCGCCTCGGCGGTGGCGGGCGCGGTCGTCACGCGGACCACCTGCTCAGGGTGCGGGAGGAGCCGGCCGCGGCGTCGGCGTCCTCGGCCGCGGTCTCGTCGACCACACCGAGGTAGCGGCGGCGCACCTCGTCGGTGGCGGCCAGTTCGTCGGCGGGGCCGCCGAGGGCGACCTCGCCCACGTCGAGCACGTAGGCCGTGGACGCGAGGCGCAGGGCGATGGCGGCGTTCTGCTCGACCAGCATCACGGAGGTGCCGGCCGCGTTGATCTCCTGGATCGTCTCGGCGATCCTGGCCGCCATCAGCGGTGCGAGCCCGAGCGACGGCTCGTCGAGCAGCAGCAGCCGGGGGCCGGCCATTAGGGCCCGCCCCATGGCCAGCATCTGCTGCTCGCCGCCGGACAGGAGCCCGGCCCGCTGGTGCGCGCGCTCGGCGAGCACCGGGAAGAGTTCGTGGACCCGGTTCAGCGCCGCACCCGTGCCGCGGCGCCCGCCGCGTGCCCCGAGTGCGCCGGCCCGCAGATTGTCGGCCACCGTCATCCGGGCGAACACCTGCCGCCCTTCGGGGACTTGCACCACTCCGGCGGCGACCACCTGGGCGGGCCGCAGCCCGTCGAGGGGCTGCCCGTCGAAGTGGACCGATCCGGTGGCCGTCCCGCGGTGGAAGCCGAGGGTCCGCGACACGGCCCGCAGCAGAGTGGTCTTGCCCGCGCCGTTGCCGCCGAGTACGGCGGTGATCGCCCCGGCCGGCACGTCGACCGAGACGTCGCGCAGGGCCCGTACCGGGCCGTAGCCCACGGACAGTGCGCGGATCTCCAGCGTTGCCATGCGTCCTCCTCCTTCCGACTGTTCGTATGCGTGCTGTGCGTGTACGTGCTGTGCGTGTCTGTGCTGTTCGTGTCTGTGCGAGGTCGTCGTGCTCCGGTGCGCCGCTCCGGGGAACGGCCCGGCGCCGGAACTCCGTGCGCCACCGCGGATGAGGCGGCGCGACGGGATGGTGACGCACTCCGTGCCGGCCGCCGCGGACGCCGCGGGTCTGCCGCGGCGCGGGGTGGTGCGGTACGTCGTGGTGCCACAGACCAACACCGGGGCGGGGGGCCCGTCCACGGCGGGCGGTCGACTCGATGCGGGCGACCAGCGAGGCATCGGGCCCGTTGTGCACCGGCACAGAGGCGCGGCCGCGGCGGTCGTGGCCCTTGCCGCCGGTGGCATCCTCACCAGCGACGTCCGGCCGACCGGCCGGCGGAACGGGGGCGCCCGATGGGGTGGGGTGACGAACGGTCCCGGGCCCTGCTCGACGCCCTGCTGACGGGCAGCGACGTACCCGGCCTGGCACGGCGCGCCGCGACGGCCCTGGACCTGCCCGAGCACGGGCGGTACGCGGTGGTGGTGCTGACGGCGGGCGAGGAGTCCGGCGGCAGCGGCGCCGGTCCGGAGCGGAGGGGGCCCGGCGGGGACGGAGTCGGCGGGGTCGGCGACCGGGCCGGTGCCGGGTCGGATGCCGGGTCGGATGCCGGGGGTCCGCTGCCGGGGGCCGGTGCGCCGGACGGGCTGCGGTTCTTCTGGCGGGCCGAGGTCGACCGGGAGACCGGGGTGGTGGCGCTGGGAGACCGCTCGCTGGACGAGCTGACCGCACTGCTGCGGGCCGGCGGCACGGGGCCCGGCGGGGTCGGGCCGGTCGCGGAGGGCCTGTCCGGGCTCGCCCCGGCACGCCGGCTGGCGGAGGTTGCGCTGCTGACCTGCGCCCCCGGCACGGCCGAGATAGCCCGGCTGGACGAACGGCTGCCGGCGGCCCTGATGGTCTGCCAGCCGGAGCTGTCGGCACGGCTCGTCGAGGAGGTGTTCGGCCCGGTCCTGGCACTGTCCCCGGCCGAACGGACCCTGCTGCTGATGACGTTGGAGGCCTGGATCGACTGCGGGGGTTCCGCGGGGCTCGCGGCGGCGCAGCTCTACTGCCACCGCAACACGGTGCTCAACCGCCTGCGCCGCCTGGAACGCCTCACCTCACGGGCCCTGTCCCGGCCGCGCGAACTGATGGAGCTGACCCTGGCCCTGGACGCGTTGCGGCTGGTGCCGGGGGCGGGCGCCGAGGAGGTGCCCGAGGGGGCGGAACCGGGGGCGTGAGGAGGGGGCCGGGTCGGCGGGTCGGCGGGTCGGCGGGTCGGCGGGTCGGCGGGTCGGCGGGTCGGCGGGTCGGCGGGTCGGCGGGTCGGCGGGGATCATGGCTCCATGGACCGTCTGCTGCATCCCGACCGCTCGCTGGACGAACTGGACACGCCCCGCTGGGACCCGCCGGGCGACGGCGCGACGACACTGGTGCGCCGGGTGCACGCGCTGCGGCAGGTCCCGCTGCGGGAGTTGGGCCCCGGGGACCTGCGGATGCTCGTCAGCCAGGCCGTGGCCCTGCCGTTCGTCCTGCCGCTCGCGGTACGGCTGCTGGTCGAGGACCCCCTGCTCGACGCCACCTTCTACGCGGGGGACCTGCTGCTCGCCACAACACGGCTCCCCGCATCTGCCTGGGAGGCGGTGCCGGAGCTCGCCGCCGGCCTGCGCGAGGCGATCGCCCGCCTGCCGGACCAGCGGGTCGCGGACGCCGGACTGCCGCGCGGGAGCCGGGAGACGCTCGACGGATTCCTGGCGGCGGGGGCGTCCGCCTGAGGGCCTGCCCGCAGGCGCGTTCCGGCGGACGCGCGTACCCGTACCGAACGCACTGGGACGTCCCGATCGGGTGCGCCCCACCGGGCTCGGTCCGAAGGCGGGCGCGCCCGGGCACCGCCTCCGGACACGCGGACGGCCGCCGGACCGTGGTGGATCCGGCGGCCGTCCGTTCCGGAGGCGGGGTTGTCAGCCGGTCTGCGCCGCGTCCCCGGTGAGGAAGTCGCGGGCGATCGACTCCGCGACGCGTTCCAGCAGGGGGCCTGCCTCCGCCATGCAGACCGCCGGGTCCGGCTCCAGGGCCGTGAGGGCGTACGCGCGGCGGATGCCCGCACCGTCCAGGTCCTGCTGCGTGAGGGCCAGTCGGCCGCAGACCGCGACCGTCGGCACCCCGGCTTCGCGGGCCGCCGCGGCGACGCCCGCCGGGGCCTTGCCGTGCAGGGTCTGCGCGTCCAGCGAGCCCTCGCCGGTGATGACGAGGGAGGCGCGGGCGAGGGCCGGGGCGAAGCCGAGGACGTCGAGCATGACCTCGATGCCGGGCCGGAACCGGGCGCCGAGACCGACCAGGGCCCCGTAACCGATGCCGCCCGCCGCGCCCGCGCCGGGCAGCGCGGCCTGTCCGGCGCCGAGGAACGACGCGTAGCGGGTCAGGGCCGCGTCGAGGACCGCGATGTCGTCCTCGGTCGCCCCCTTCTGCCGCCCGTACACCTCGGGGGCGCCCTTCGGCCCGGTCAGCGGGTTGTCCACGTCGCTCGCGAGGATCAGGTCCACCCCGGCGACGCGCGGGTCGAGACCGGACAGGTCGGCCTCGGCCAGCTCCGCCAGTCCCCCGCCGCCGGGGCCGACGGGCTTGCCGTCGGCGTCCAGGAAGCGGGCCCCGAGCGCGGCCAGCATGCCCGCGCCGCCGTCGGTCGTGGCACTGCCGCCGACCCCGAAGACCACGGTGCGGGCCCCCGCGTCGAGTGCGGCGGTCAGCAGTTCGCCCGAGCCGTACGTCGTCGCGGTGAGCGGGGCGAACTCGCCGGCCGGCAGGTGCTGGAGGCCGGAGGCCTCCGCCATCTCCACCACCGCGGTCGTCCCGCGCACCGCGTACGCGGCGGTCACCGGTGTGCCGAGCGGGCCGGTGACCCGCGCGGTGCGCCGCTCGAACCCGGCCGCCACCGCGGCGGCCACCGTGCCGTCGCCGCCGTCGGCGACCGGCAGGGCCTCCACCACGGCCGTGGGGACGACCCGCCGGAGCCCGGCCGTCACCCGCTCGGCGACCTGTACGGCCGTCAACGAGCCCTTGAACTTGTCCGCCGCCACCAGCACGCGCGCGGTCTCCATCTCTGCTCCGTCCGCCACCTTGTATCCCTTGCTTTCGAACAGGCAGTCGCGCCGCCCCGACCCTATCCGTACGACCTGCCCGCTGCCCATGGGTCCCGAAGGGCGGACCGCGCCGAACACCGCAGGTCTGGGTGTGTTGACCACAAGTGTTGTTGACAACGGGAGGCGACTCGATTGCCTGTCGCAGGCCTACGATCCGACTTACTGTTGTGGGCCCACCCGCCCCGGTGTTCGCGTCGACGGTGTCGGCGCTCAGGCGGTCGTGCTCTGCATGCGGGTGTCCGCTTGTGCCTCATACGTGGCCGCGGTGGCACAAGCGGCGCGTACGAAGGCGGCGACGGCGGGGGAGCGGGCTTCCTGGGGCCAGGCAACGGCGAGTGTGCAGTTCGGCAGGTCACTGACCGGCCGGTAGGCAACCCCGGGGCGCGGGTTGCGTCGGGCGACTGAGGCGGGCGCGAAGAAGACGGTGCTGCCCGTCTCGACGAGGCTGAAGATCTCCGACAAGTTGGAGGCTTGTCCTGTTGCCCGGGACGGGGACGGCGCGGTTCGGCCGTCGTCGGCCGGCGCGCCGTCGGGGAGGTTCCGGCCGGCCAGGTCGGCCAGGCACAGTTGGGTACGGGCGGCCAGCGGGTCGGTGGCGGCCACCGCGACCAGGACCGGCTCGGTCAGCAGCGGTTCGCTGTCCAGCCCTCGGTCGTCCACGGGGCGGAGCACAAGTGCCACGTCGGCGAGGCCGTCGCGCAGCGCCTGGGGTTGGTCGCCGAGCCCTCCGAGGACCAGTTCGTGGGGCAAAGCTGTGGGGTCGGTGCCGTAGGCGTTCAGGATCCGCGGCAGCAGGCCGCCGTCGATGTCGGCCTTGAGGGCGATCCGCAGCCGGGGCGAGGCGCTGCCCGCGTGCTGCGCCCGGTGGGCGGCGGCGGTGACCGCCTCCAGGGCAGTTCTGGCGTCGCGCAGCAGGACCTCTCCGGCGCTGGTGAGTCTCACCTGCCGCGTGGTCCGCTCAAACAGCGTCACGCCGAGCTGTCGTTCGAGGTCGCGGATCGTGCGGGACAGCGGGGGCTGCGCCATGCCCAGCCGGCCGGCGGCTCGCCCGAAGTGCAGTTCCTCCGCGACCGCGACGAAGTAGCGAAGCTGCCGCACCTCCAGATCATTCATACCGCCAGGGTATCAATAGCAACCAAGGTGGTCCTTCACCCGCACCGTTGCGGGAGGTTCACTCGAAAGCGACCGCCGGCACCCCCACTGGGAGTGGCTGCCGACCGCACACATGGAGGCACTCATGATCGTTATCACTACGCCGACCGGTGACATCGGCCGACAGGTCCTGGACCGGGTTCTGTCCAGCGGCGAGCCGGTGCGGGTGATCGCCCGCGATTCCTCCCGCCTCCCGGAGCACGTGCGCGCGCAGGTGGAGGTGGTGGAGGGCTCACACGCCGACGCGGACACGATCGCGAAGGCACTGCAGGGCGCTGACAGCCTGTTCTGGCTCGTGCCCCCGGCCGCCTTCCGGGACGCCGGCCCCGCCGGGAGCTACTACCTGGACTTCACCCGGGCCGCAGCCCGGGAAGCCGCGAGCCGGGGCGTGCGGATGGTGCACGTCACCTCCCTGGGGCACAAGCACGGCTACGACGGCGTGGCGGGACTTCTGTCGGCCGCGCTCGGCATGGACGAGCTGATCGAGAGCACCGGCGTCCAGTACCGGGCGCTGGCGCTGCCGTTCTTCATGGAGAACGTCCTCCACCAGACCCAGCCGATCTCGGATCAAGGGGTGTTCTCCATGGCGAACATCGCGGACCGGCCGTTGCTGACCGTCGCCACCCAGGACGTGGCCGCCGTCGCGGCAGGCCTTCTGCTGGACACCACGTGGAACGGTCAGGCCCGCGTACCTCTGGTCAGCCCCGACGGTCTGACCCCCGACGCCATGGCCGAGATCATCTCCGAGACCCTGGGCCGCACGGTGCGCTACCAGCAGGTGCCTCTCGCGGAGTTCCAGGCCCAGATGGTGCAGCGCGGCGCTAGCCCTTCGCTGGCCCAGGACATGGCCGACATGATCAACGCGCAGAACAACGGCATCTACGACGCCGAACCCCGCGACCCGGCCTCGGCCACTGCCACCGACTTCCGCCGGTGGTGCCAGAACGTCCTGAAGCCGGCCGTCCAGTCCTGACCAGCACACCGGTCAGGTCATGCGCCGTTTCGAGCACGAGTGTCCCGGCGAAACTGGTACACGTCGACATCAAGAAGCTCGGCAACATCCCCGACGGCGGAGGCCACCGAGGTCCTGGTGGAGTTGCTCCGTACCTACGACCACCACCGGTGCCACGCTGCACCGCATCGCCGACCATCTGTCAGTCGCGTCAACAACCCTGCGGGTCGTTACATCTAGGCTGCTGCGGTGACCTCGACCGACGAATACACCGCGTACATCGCGGGCCTCCCCCGCGTCCTCGCGGGCGCCGCCTGCCTCTTCCGTGACGACCGGGGCCGCGTCCTGCTGGTCGAGCCCAACTACCGCGACGGGTGGGCGCTGCCCGGCGGCACCGTCGAATCGGACACCGGCGAGGGGCCGCGCCAGGGGGCCCGTCGTGAGACGGCGGAGGAGATCGGCCTCGACCTGGGCCCCGGCCGGCTGCTCGTGGTGGACTGGGTGCGCGGGCCGGGCCGGCCGCCGATCGTCGCGTACCTGTACGACGGCGGGGTGCTGACGGATGATCAGTTCGCCGCGATCCGCCTCCAGGAGGAGGAGCTGCTGTCGTGGAAGCTCGTCGACCGCGCGGACCTCGGCAGCCATCTGCCCGGTGCGCTGGGTTCGCGGGTGAAGACGGCCCTGGAGGTACTGGACACCGGTGCGGGCACCGCCGAGCTGGAGGACGGCGCGCCGGTGGGGGGCTGAGGCCCGTGCGCCGGCCGCCCCGCCGGAATCCGGTCGCAGCGGAATCCGGTCGCGGCGGACGGCTGCCACTCCGTAGCCTCGGCGCATGGCACTCGTCGCGATCCTCAGTGGCGCCGGCGTCTCCACGGACTCCGGCATCCCCGACTACCGGGGTCCGCGCGGCCTGTGGCGGCAGGACCCGGAGGCGCAGAAGCTCGTCACGTACGAGCACTACATGCGGGACCCGGAGATCCGCCGCCGGTCCTGGCGGATGCGCCGTGACACCGCCGCCCTGCGCGCGCAACCGAACGCCGCCCACCGGGCGGTGGCCGAACTGGAGCGGTCCGGGACCCCGGTGCGGGTGCTCACCCAGAACGTCGACGGCCTCCACCAGGCGGCCGGGCTCTCCGCCCGCAAGGTGGTCGAGCTGCACGGCACGGCCCACGGCACGACCTGCACCCGCTGCCACGCACGGGGGACGATGGCCGACGCGCTGCGCCGGGTCGGGGCGGGCGAGGACGACCCGGCGTGCACGGTCTGCGGCGGGGTGCTGAAGGCCGCGACGGTGATGTTCGGCGAGCGACTGGACCCCGAGGTGCTGGCCCTGGCGGTGGGTGTCGCCAAGGCGTGCCAGGTGTTCGTCGCGGTCGGCACGACGCTCCAGGTGGAACCGGCCGCCTCGCTGGCCGGGCTCGCCGTGGAGCACGGCGCCCGGCTCCTGGTGGTGAACGCGGAGCCGACGCCGTACGACGCGCTGGCCGACGAGGTCGTGCGCGAGCCGATCGGCACGGCGCTGCCGACGCTGCTGAAGGAGCTGGCGGGCGCGGGGGCGTAGCGCGGGGGCCGCCGCCGCGGCCGGTCAGTCCTCCAGTTCGGCCTGGAGGCGGCGCGAGGGACGGAAGACGTACAGGTCGAGGATGTCCGGCCGGTCCGCGATCCCCGGACCGCCCTCGGCCGCCCAGCGGGCGATGTCGGAGACCGCGTCGGGGTCGTTGACCAGGCCGAACCAGACCGGCCGTCCGCCCGCCCGGCGTCCCTCGGCGGAGGGCTGCACCACGAAGACGTTGCCCTGGTCGCAGGCGTCCAGGCACTCGACGGCCCGTACGGTGGCCCGCCCGTCCACCGCCGCCCGGAGCCGGGTGAGCTGCCCCGCGTGGTCGACGCCGGGGATCTTCGGGGTGCCGCAGCAGCACCCCCGGCAGACGCTGACGGTGGGCCGGGGGGTGCCGGGCCCGGTTCCGGGCTTGCGGGGGCGGCGGCTCATGCGGGGGCGCTTGCGGTGGTGGGGTCGGCGATCACCGGGCGACTCTACCGACCGCACCGGCACCCCGAACACCCGCACGAGCGCCGGGGGCGGTGGGGTACCGTAGGGGGCGCGAAGGGGAGTAGCCCCGCAAACCGGTCGTCGACACACTGGAACCTCGCGGTTCCCGGTGGCCGGGCCCGTGGATCATTGGTCCCGGGCGGGCGAGACCTTCGGTCAGGTATGACGCGCCCGTGTCCTGCGGGCGTACACGGTCATGCCGGGCCGAGTGGTCCTCCGGAACAGCCCGTGCGGCGCTTCGCGAAGGCCCGGGGCCCGGCTCCCAACAGAAAGCCACCCGGAATGCACCTCGACCCCCTGGCGATCCTCACCGCCTTCGGGCTCATCTTCCTCGCCGAACTGCCGGACAAGACGATGTTCGCGTCCCTGGCGATGGGCACGCGGATGAAACCGCTGTACGTCTGGTTCGGCACCTCTTCGGCGTTCATCGTCCATGTCGCGATCGCGGTCGGCGCGGGCGGGCTGCTCGGCCTGCTGCCCGACTGGATCGTGAAGCTGGTCTCCGCCGCACTGTTCGCGTTCGGCGCGTTCATGCTGCTGCGCTCGGGCGGTGACGACGAGGAGGAAGAGGACGAGGTCAAGACCGTCACCGGGTTCTGGCCGGTGTACGCGACCGCGTTCATGGCGGTCTTCATCAGCGAGTGGGGCGACCTCACCCAGATCACCACCGCCAACCTCGCCGCGAGCAACGGCGCCTGGTCGACGGCCATCGGCTCCGCCGCCGCCCTGATGTCGGTCTCGGCGCTGGCGCTGCTCGCCGGGCGGTTCATCGCGAAGCGGGTGCCGCTGAAGACGGTGCAGCGGATCGGCGGGATCTGCATGCTCGGCCTGGCGCTCTGGACGCTGGTGGAGATCTTCACGGGGTGAGCGGCGCAGTGCCTCGACCCGGCGGGCGGCGGCGGGCGGGGCGGTGGGCGTACGGTCTGCCGCCGTGCGCGCCGCCGTTCCCTTCGACGGGCCGGTCCGGGACGCGAGCCCCCGGGGCACGGCCGGCGGCACGGCTACGGCTCGCCGGCCGCCCCGACCCGGATCACGCGCCGCCGGCTCCGGGGAACGCCTCCGGTCCGTCCCGGTCCGCGAGCTGCTCCCCGGGAGCTACGTCCGGGCGGACCATCGGCCCGACGCGGACGACGCACCGCCCCGAGCGGCGGACAGTCGCCCGACGCGGACTGACCTGCGCCCGCGCCGTACGCACCGGGACGGCGGGCACGAACCGGCGGCACGGCGGTCCCGCCGTACGGCGGCACGGCGTCAGAACAGCGCCGCCGGCGCGACCGGCACCGTGCCGCCGCTCTCGAACGCCAGCAGGCGCTGCTTGCGTTCGAGTCCGCCCGCGTAGCCGGTGAGACTGCCGGAGGCTCCGATGACGCGGTGGCAGGGGACGATGATCGAGATCGGGTTGCGGCCGTTGGCGAGCCCCACCGCGCGGGACGCGCCGGGGCGGCCCAGGCGGTCGGCGAGTTCGCCGTAGGAGCGGGTGGTGCCGTAGGGGATGCGCCGCAGCTCCTCCCAGACCAGTCGCTGGAAGGGTGTGCCGGCCATGTGCAGCGGCAGGTCGAACTCCCGGAGCTCGCCCGCGAAGTAGGCGTTCAGCTGGCGGACCGCCTCGGCGAACGGGCGCTCGTCCGGATCGCCGAAGGTCTCCTGCGGCGGGCGGTGGCGGTGCTCGGCCATGTAGACGGCGCTGAGCACTCCGCCGGTCGCCACGAGGGTCAGCGGACCGTAGGGGCTGTCGACGACGGTGTGCGCCACGTCGGTGCGCGGGGCGGTGCTGGGCGGGGCGACGGTGGGTGCGACGTCGGTGCGCGGGGCGGTGACGCGGGTGCTGGTCATGTCCGGTCGTTCCTCCGGTTCGGGCGGGTCAGGCGGGAAGCTGGTTGATGGGGTGGCCGTCGACGGTCCACAGGTACTGGACCGCGTAGGCGCGCCAGGGGCGCCAGCGGCTCGCCCGCGTGATGAGCGCGGCCGGGGTGGCGGGCAGACCGAGCCGCTCGGCGGCGCGGCGGATGCCGAGGTCGGTGGCGCAGAAGGCGTCCGGGTCGCCGAGCGCCCGCATCGCGATCACCTCGACGGTCCACGGGCCGAAGCCGGGGAGCGCGGAGAGTTCCGCACGGGACCGCTCCCAGTCGGAGTCGGCGTCGAGCCGCAGCGAGCCGTCCGCGAGCGCCCCGACGAGCGTGGTCAGGGTGGTCCGGCGGCTGCGCGGGAGCGCGAGCGCGTCGGGGTCGAGACCGGCCAGTGCCTCGGCGGTCGGGAAAAGGTGGGTCAGACCGCCCTCGGGGTCCTCGACGGGGACCCCGTGCGCGGTGACCAACCGGGCGGCGTGGGTACGGGCGGCGGCCGTGGAGACCTGCTGGCCGAGCACCGCGCGCACGGCGAACTCGGCGCCGTCGACCGTGCGGGGGACGCGGCGGCCGGGTCCCTCGTCCACCAGGGGGGCGAGCAGCGGGTCCGAGCGGAGCTGGGCGTCGACCGCGACCGGGTCGGCGTCCAGGTCGAGCAGGCGGCGGCAGCGGCTGATGGCGAGGGTGAGGTCGCGCGGGTCGGTGAGCTGGAGCCGGCAGGCGATGTGGTCGTCGCGCGGGGAGAGCGCCACGATGCCGTGGCCGTGCGGCAGGGTGAGGGTGCGCCGGTACGCGCCGTCCCGCCACTCCTCCACGCCGGGGACGGCGGTAGCGGCGAGATGGCCGAAGAGGTTGCTGGGGTTGAGCGGCGCCCGGTACGGCAGTCGCAGTGTGATCACGCCCGGGGCGGCGGGCGCCTGCGGTCCGCGGCCCGCGCGGGCGCGCAGCTCGCCGGGGGCGAGGGCGAAGACCTCGCGGACGGTGTCGTTGAAGGTCCGGACGGAGGCGAAGCCGGCCGCGAAGGCCACCTCCGCCAGGGGCAGGGCGGTCGTCTCGATCAGCACCCGGGCGGTCTGGGCGCGCTGGGCGCGGGCCAGCGCCAGGGGTCCCGCGCCGACCTCGGCGAGGAGCTGGCGTTCGACCTGCCGGGCGGAGTAGCCGAGCCGGGCCGCGAGTCCGGGGACTCCCTCGCGGTCGACGACGCCGTCCTGGATCAGCCGCATGGCGCGGGCGACGGAGTCGGCGCGGGCGTTCCACTCGGGCGAGCCGGGGCTGGTGTCCGGCCGGCAGCGCTTGCACGCCCGGAAACCGGCCTGCTGGCAGGCTGCGGCGCTGGGGTAGAACGTCATGTTCCGCACCTTGGGCGGCACCACGGGACAGCTCGGGCGGCAGTAGATGCGGGTGGTCAGTACCGCCGTGAAGAACCAGCCGTCGAAGCGGGCGTCCTTCGACTGGACGGCCCGCACGCAGCGCTCGGTGTCGGTGTGCATGCTCCAAGCATCGGTCACCGCGGAAGTGGAAGCTGGCGAGAATCCGACATGGGGGTCGGCGGACCGGGGCCCCCGGCGCGCCCCGCACCTCAACGGTCCCCCGCGTGCTCCGGAGCGCGCCGGTGCGTAGCCCTCCGGAGCGCGCCGGTGCGTAGCCCTCCGGAGCGCGCCGGTGCGTAGCTCTCCCGGCACGCCCGCTCATGCTCCGGCGCGCACCGCGGTCCCTGCTCCGCCTCTCGGAGCCACTCGGCACCCCGCGCCCGGCACACCGCCCCCTGCGCCCCGTGCCCGGTCACGCCTCCGCGCGCAGGCGGCGCCAGACGGCGCGGGCGGCGTGGTGGCCCGGCATGCCGTGGACGCCGGGGCCGGGCGGGGTGGCGGACGAGCAGAGGAAGACCGCGGGGTGCGCGGTGGCGTACGGGACGCGGGCCAGGGCCGGGCGGACGACGGTCTGGAGCCCGGCGAACGCGCCGCAGGCGATGTCGCCGCCGACGTAGTTGGCGTTGTGCGCGGCGAGCTGCGGCGGGCCGGAGACGGCGCGGGCCAGCACCAGGTCGCGGAAGCCGGGGGCGAACCGTTCGAGCTGGCGCTCGATGACCTCGGTGGCGTCGCCCTCCCAGCCCGCCGGCACGTGCCCGTACACCCAGAAGACGTGACGGCCCTCCGGGGCGCGGGACGGGTCGATCAGGCTGGGCTGGGCGGTGATGAGGAAGGGGACGTCGGGGTCACGGCCCTCGACGGCGGCGCGCAGCGCGGCGTCGATCTCCGGTGCCGTCGGCCCGACGTGCACGGTCCCTGCGCGGCGCGCCTCCGGCGAGGTCCAGGGCACCGGTCCGGAGAGCGCGTAGTCGATCTTGAACGCGGCGGCGCCGTAGCGGTAGCCCCGGTAGGCGTCGCCGAGTCCGGCGATGCGGGCGAGGGCGGTCGGCGAGGTGTCGAAGACGTACGCGCGGGCGGGCGGCAGTTCGTCCAGGCGCTTGACCTCGACGCCGGTACGGATCGTGCCGCCCTGCTCGCGCAGGTACGAGGCGAGGGCGTCGGCGATGGCCTGCGAGCCGCCGCGCGGCACCGGCCAGCCCTTGGCGTGCGCGGCGAGCGCGAAGAGCAGGGCGATGCCGCCGGTGGCGATGCCGCTGGTGGGGGCGATGGCGTGGGCGGCGAGGCCCGCCATCAGGGCCCGTGCCTTCTCGTCCCGGAAGCGGCGGGACAGGAGGGTGGCGGGTTGCAGGGCGTCGAGTCCGAACCGGACCCAGCGGTACGGGTCGCGGGGCAGGCCGAGCCAGGGCGTGCGCAGGAAGTCCTGCGCGAGGGTCTCCCAGTGGCCCACGTAGGGGGCGACCAGCCTGCGGTACGCACCGGCGTCGCGCGGTCCGAGGGACATCGCGGTCTCCCCCACGCCCCGGTTCAGCACGGCGGCGGTGCCGTCGGGGAACGGGTGGGCGAGGGCGAGTTCGGGCTGGAGCCATTGCAGGCCGTGCCGGGCGAGCGGCATGTCGGCGAACGCCGGGGAACCGATGCCCAGCGGATGCACGGCCGAGCACGGGTCGTGGCGGAAGCCGGGCAGCGTCAGCTCCTGCGTGCGAGCCCCGCCGCCGACGGTGTCGGCGGCCTCGAACACCTCCACGGCGCAGCCCCGGCGGGCCAGTTCGGCGGCGGCGGTCAGTCCGTTGGGGCCCGCCCCCACCACGACGGCATCGAGCATCGACGGCATCCTGGGACTCCTTCGTCGGGCGACCGGCAAGGGGCACAGGATATTCGTCCGCGCCGGCGGCGGACCGGCGGGTAGTCTCCGCCGCATGACCCGGCCCCCCTCCGAGCCCGACATCGCGGACCTCTCGGCGCGCTTGGCCTCCGTCCCCGGGGTCCGCGCCGTCGCCCTGGGCGGCAGCCGCGCACGCGGCGCCCACCGCCCCGAGTCGGACTGGGACCTGGGCGTCTACTACCGGCGCCCGCTCGACCTCGGAGCGCTCGCCGCCGTGGCGGCACGGGCGCAGGGTTCACCGGCCGAGGTGACGGGTCCGGGCGGCTGGGGACCGTGGGTCGACGGCGGTGCGTGGCTGCGGATCGACGGTGTCGCGGTGGACCTGATCCTGCGCGACCTGGACCGGGTGCGGGCGGTGTGGGCGGACTGCCGGCGGGGGCGGTACGAGGTGGGCGTCCAGCCGGGCCACCCCCTCGGATTCTGGTCGCCGTGCTATCCGGGCGAAGTGGCGCTCGGTCGGGTACTGGCGGACCCCGAAGGGGAGTTGGCGGCGCTGCGGGCGGAAACCCTGCACTATCCCGAGGCGTTGCGCCGTGCGCTGGTGGACGCCTCGTGGGAGGCGGAGTTCTCGGTCGCGTCGGCCGAGAAGTCGGCGCCCCGCGGCGACACCCTCCACGTGTCTCTGTGCCTGTCCCGGGCGTTCGGCGTGCTGGCGCAGGCGCTGCACGCCCACCACCGGGTCTGGTGCCTCAACGAGAAGGGCGCCCTGGCCGCCGCCGCGGCCCTGCCGGACGCTCCCCCGGGGTTCGCGGAGCGGGCGGGGGCGTGCCTGCGCGGTCTGGACACGGCGTCGGTACGCGCGGCGGGCGACCTGGTGCGCGAGGTGCGGGCGGCGTTGGGCCGCTGAGCCCCCGGACGTTCCGTGATCCAGGGCGTGGGCGCGCGGGGCGTTTCGGGCGCGGGCGCGCGGCACGGCCTCGGGCACGGGCGCGCGGCGGGGTCTCGGGCGACGGTGCGCGGCGGGGCCTCAGGCACCTGTGCGCGGCACGGCCTCGGGCGCCGACGCGCCGCGTGGTCTCAGGCTCCGGTGCGCAGGGCGGTGAGGACGGTCTCGACGGTCGCCGTGTCCCGGCCGATCACGAACGGCAGGTCGTTGCCGCCGGCCAGGCGGAACGGGGCGCCGGACAGCGTGGCGTGGGTGCCGCCCGCCTCGGCGACCAGCAGCAGCCCCGCCGCGTGGTCCCAGGCGTACTCCCAGTTGAAGGCGAGGGCGTCGAGGTGGCCCCGGGCCACGGCGAGGTATTCGAGTCCGGCCGATCCGCACGGGCGGGCGTCGATCCCCTCGGTTCGCAGACCGAGCAGCGCCCGCTTCTGGGCCTCGTCGGTGTAGTCGGGGTGGGACATGGCGACGCGCAGCACCGCGCCGGG
This sequence comes from uncultured Streptomyces sp., assembly GCF_947488945.1. Classification (GTDB taxonomy): domain Bacteria; phylum Actinomycetota; class Actinomycetes; order Streptomycetales; family Streptomycetaceae; genus Streptomyces. Next base: position 4,232 of record NZ_CANLBS010000017.1, on the reverse strand, counting down.
GGCGGGCGAGCCGGACCGTATCGGCGCTCCGTCGACGGTGGCGCCGCAGCCGCGTACGGCGACCGCCATGACGTCGAGGGCGGCGGCGTACGTCCACGAGGCGAGCAACTCGCCCCGGTGGGCCAGCGCCACCAGGGTGCAGAAACCGGTCTCGCCGCGCACGAACTGGCGGGTCCCGTCGACGGGGTCCACGATCCACACGGGCGCGTCGCCGGTCAGCGCCTCGTACACCGACGGATCGGCGTGCACCGCCTCCTCGCCGACGACGACGGAACCGGGCAGCAGCTTCGTCAGGGCGGCGGTGAGATGCTCCTCGGCGAGCCGGTCGGCGGTGGTGACCAGGTCGTGCGGGCCGTTCTTCTGCACGATGTCGCTGTCGGCGAGCTGACGGAACCGGGGCATGATCTCGGCGGCCGCCGCGGCGCGGACCGCCGCCCCGACCCGCGCGAGCGGGCCGTCCGTCTCCGGTGCGGACGCCTGCGGGGAGGCGGTGCGGTGGGCGGGGCCGGCGTCCCGCACGAGGGCGGCGAGGAAGTCATCGATCATGCGTCCACTTTTGCACGGCGCCCCGGGCCGGTGGCGGGGGCCCGGAGAACCGGCGGGTGCGGGCGGCGGAACTCTGGGCGAACGGAGGGGCGCGGCCCGCCCCCGCGCCGCCCGCCCCCGCCGCCCGCCCGGTTCCGTCAGCCGGTGGGTGCGGGTGCCAGGGAGAGGTACAGCCGGGTTCCCCCGGTACGGAAGCCCACCCGCTCGTAGACGCGGCGGGAGCCGTCGCCGCCGTACTCCAGCCAGACGGATTCCGCTCCCCGATCGAACATGGCTCCGGTCAGTGCGGCGGTGACGGCTGCCGCGATACCCCGGCCGCGGAAGGCGGGGCGGGTGCCGACCCCGGCGAGCTCGCAGGTGCCGACGGCGGGGGCGGAGCAGGACGCGCCCCCGGCGCAGGAGCCGTCCGGGGCACGGACGAAGCGCACCGCACCGCCGCCGTCCTCGGTCCGCCGCAGCCGCGCGGCCCCTTCGGGCGACGGGGCGAACACCCCGCCGAACGCCTCACCGAGCGCGGCGTCGATCGCGCGGAAGTCCTCGTCGCCGTACGGTGCTTCGACCGCCGGGCCACCGGCCTCCGGGCCGGGCGGCACGACCAGGGCGGCCGGGGTGCACAGGAGGTAGGTGTGCTCGGCCTCGGTGGTGAAACCGGCGTCCCGCAGGGCCCGTTCGGCGCCGGGCGCCGCCGCGGGGGCGAATTCGAGCCGGGGCAGCAGGCCCCGGGACCGGAACGCGTCGATCAGGGCCCGCACGTCGGCCGGGGTCGGCTCGGCGCCGGGCAGCGGGGTGGCGTAGTTCAGGTGGGGGCTGGTGGTGGCGGGGTCGAACCCGGCGACGAAGCCTCCGGTCTCGACGGCTTCGGGCCGGCGGCGGAGATGGGTGACGGCGAAACGCTGGACGATGGTGTCCACGGTGGTGGTGACCTCACGGGAAGACGGATGGACGTACCCCCGCCGGACCGGCGGGTGGGCACGCGGGCATGTCGGACCGCTCCCCCCGCGCGGGGGGAGGGCGGCGGTGCGGGTGAGCACCGCGTCGTGGGGCCGCCGTACGGTGACGGACGGTTCACTGCCGGTCCCGCCGCGCGACGACGGGCGGGACGCACCGGGCCTGCCGCTTCGGGGAAGCGGGAGGCTCAGGACCGACGGCGGCCGCTGAGGGGCGCCGCAACCATGGACTTCGTTCCTCTGCCTGGGACGGTGTGCGCGCTCCGGGGGCGGAGGCGCGGGCCACTGTGGCACGGCGGAAGCGCGACGGGCAAGGCGTTTTCCCCGGCGGCGTGTGCGTGTGCGGGAGCGGGGTCTGTGGGGCGGGGTGCCGCGTCCGGTGGGGCGTACTGCCGTACCGGCACGCGCCCGGCGTCCCCGTACGACGGGGCGCGCATTGGCGCTGGACGGGTGATCCGTCCTACGGTCGATGGGTCAGTGACCGCCTGCTCAGGAGATGTGCGACATGGCAAAGATTCTGTTCGTGATGACCGGCGCCGACTTCTGGACGCTGGCAGACGGCACCAAGCACCCGACCGGTTTCTGGGCGGAGGAGGCCGCCGCCCCGTACGAGGCGTTCAAGGGAGCGGGTCACCAGGTCGTGGTGGCGACCCCCGGCGGCGTCGAGCCGACGGTGGACCGGGGCAGCCTGGCGCCCGGGGCGAACGGCGGCCAGGAGGGGGCGGACCGGGTGGCCGCGACGCTGGAGGCGATGACGGAGCTGCGGGAGCCGGTGCGGCTGGAGGACGTGGAGCTGGAGGACTTCGACGCGGTGTTCTACCCCGGCGGACACGGCCCCATGGAGGACCTGGCGGTCGATCCGGTCTCGGGCGCCCTGCTGGTGGAGGCGCTGGACTCGGGCAAGCCCCTCGGCGTCGTCTGCCACGCGCCGGCGGCCCTGCTGGCCGCCGTGCGGCCGGACGGCACTCCCGCCTTCGCCGGCTACCGGCTGACCGGCTTCACCAACGCGGAGGAGACACAGGCCGGGCTCGCGGACAAGGCCAAGTGGCTGCTCCAGGACCGCCTGGTGGAGATCGGCACGGACTTCCGGGAGACCGACCCGTGGGCCCCGTACGTGGTCACCGACCGCAACCTGATCACCGGTCAGAATCCGGCGTCCTCGGCCCCGTTGGCGCAGGAGATGCTCAAGCGGCTCTCCTGACCGGCCCGTCGCCCGAGGCCGGCCCCGTGATCGCTCCCGCCCGCCCGGCTCAGTACCAGTCGCGGCGGGCGGGCGGCTCGCAGAGTTCGAGGACCACGTCCCCGGTGTCCGCCTCGTCCGCCGGCACGGGACGGACCCGCGCCCCGGCCTCCACCAGGTGCGGGGCGGCGCCCACGACGCGGCAGCGGAAGACGAAGCCCTCGGGGAACCGCACCAGCGACTCGTTGCGGGCGTCCTGGGTGTAGCGGTGCACGACCGAGGTGCGCACGACCACTCCGTCGCCCGTGCTGCGCTCGGGGGTGAAGTCGCTCGACGCGCACACCGGACAGAGCAGGCGCCGGAAGGACGCGGTGCCGCACCAGCGGCAGCGCTGGTAGAGCAGACCGCGCTCGTCGTCGGTCCCGTGCTGTGCGGTTGCGGTGTTACTTGCCGTCTGGAACATGTCGCGACCCCCTTGGCGCTCGGCTCAGTTGCGCCACACCTCGCTCATCGGCGCAGAACTACCGTATGGCACTGAGTGTCGAACGGTAAAGACACTGAGTGCCGGTTATTTGCTCAGCTTTCGCCGACGGCGGCTTCTATCTGCTGCACGACGCGCCACATCGGCGTCCCGCGCTGCGCGACCATGACGATCACGTCCCGGTCGACACCCTCTCCGCCCTCCCCGCAGTACGCGCAGGGTGCGCCCGGCGAGGACGGGACCGCGGCACCCGGGGCCGTAGCGCCCGAGGACGGGGCAGCCGGGGACGCGGCACCCGGGGACGCAGAGCCCGGGGGCGGTGCGCTCCACATCTCCCGCACGAGGGCCAGCCCTTGCTCGACGGCGGACTCGGCGTCGCCCTTGCCGCCCGAGCGCAGCCACAGCCGCAGCCCGTTGTTGTGCGCGGCCACCACGGAGGCGGCGATCACCTCGGCCCGCAACGCGCCGTCCGGCAACTCCCGGTAGGAGCGCCTGAGATGATCGCCGTAGGTCTTCTCGTACCGCCGGACGAAGGAGAGTTCGTAGGTCCGCAGGCCGGGCACCTCCCGGGTCAGCAGGTAGCGCCGCACGGAGAACTCGGGCTTGGCCGCGTACATCCCGAGCACGATCCGGGCGGCCGCGCAGACGTCAGCGACCGGATCACGGCCGTCCGCGGCCTCCAGGAAGGCGGTGGTCTCGGCCAGGCAGCTCTCGTGGTCGGGGAAGACCACGTCCTCCTTCGAGGGGAAGTAGCGGAAGAACGAACGCCGCCCGACCCCCGCACGGGCCACGATGTCGTCCACCGTGGTCCGCTCGAAGCCCTTCTCCACGAAGAGTTCGAACGCCGCGGAGGCGAGCACCTCTCTCATGGGGACCTTCTTCGCCGGCCTGCGCTCATCCGTCATGCCGCGCAAGGTAGCACCGCGAGCCCTCATATGACACCACGTACCTTTACAGAGGGTACTGAGTGCCATAATCTCGGCGTTACCAAAGACCCCCAGGTAGGAGAGCCGGCGTGAGCTTGAGGATCGTTGTCCCTGTGAAGTTTGTGCCCGACGCGACCGGTGAGCGGCGTTTC